>NZ_JBDPMB010000023.1:0-149797 GCF_039871615.1 Nonomuraea sp. B10E15 | reverse complement strand
AAACCGCTCTGGAAGCCGTCGCCGCTCGCGTCCGGCACCACGAAGAGCAACTCCGCCGACTCGCTACTCGAGTCGGCTGAAAGCGTTAACCGGCCAACGCAAGGAACCGGGGCCATTAGCCGGATAAGCGCTCGACAACGCCCTGATGGAATCGCAGATCGGCTTGTACAAGACCGAGCTGATCAAGCTCCGAGGTCCCTGGCGCAGCCTGGCCGACGTGGAACTGGCCACCGCCGAATGGGTGGCCTGGTTCAACACCACCCGCCTGCACTCAGCCATCGGCCACCTCCCGCCCGAGAAGTTCGAGGCGATCTACCACGCTCAGCACCATCCCAACGAAGCCCTACCAATCAACCGCTGAGGTCTCCACCAAAGCCGGGGCGATTCAGGTCAGATCGGCCGTGGTCAGATGAGCGGCGGGGCGTTCGAGAAGCTCCTGCGTTGCCAGAGTGCTCATACCCCATTCCTCCAGCAAGGAGGCCAGTTCGAGGACCGGTTCGGCGTCGAGGCCGCCGTCACCCAATGCCGTGTAGATACGGCCCCTCAACTGGTCGACCACCCGTTTGGCTTGCTCTTCGGAGTGCACGCTGCAGTGTTTCCTACTGCATGAACCCAGACAAGCAAGATCTTCATGTGGTATCGACGATGCACGACTGATCCGGGTCGCTGTCGTTCCCTTGTGAGCGGCCGACAACAGACGGGATGATCTCTGTGCAGGCGAACTGTGCGCGGGTGCGCAACACTGTGATCTCGGCAGGCACACGAACTGATCGCCGCCGTGAACCAGAGTTGGAGCAGTCATCGTGGAGCGCTTGGAAGCTGAACGTCCAACTTCAGAGGTCGAAATACCAGGCCCAGGAGTGACTTTCATCAGGCTCGCGCAGTGCGAGCGTCCACACGACGACGCCTTGATGTTCTTCCTTGCTCAGGCCGAGTCAGCTGGGCTTCACGCCGAGGTAGCCGTGGAAACCATCATGGGAGACGGGCTCGCCGACTTCCTTGAGAACCTGGTGACCGACTTCAGAGGATGGAGCGGAACACGGACATGGACCTCCCATAGAGCTGATCTTCAGCTGGAAGCCATCCACTCTGGTCACTGGGTGGATCTCCGCTGGACCCTTCGCTTTCCGAACCCGAGCGAAGATCCGGACGACATGTGGTCCGCCACAGTTCGCACCCCGATTCTCCCTGGAGAGGCCTTGACCAATCTCGCGCGAGAGGTTCGCAGCTTCCTCTACGACGAGTGAGCTACGCACACCGAGGCCAAGCCTGTGATCGTCGTGCCATTAGCATGCCATTAAGAGAGGTAATGAGGGGTCAACCACGGTCACTCACGACCGACCTCAGGCCCAGGTCAACGCCTCTACAAGCCAAGATCCGTGCAATTCCCAAGCTGATAGCGCGGGAAGATGCTCTTGTGGGAGATCTCTGGGGTGCCATTGATGATCACATCGTCCATGGACGTATCCTTCCGGTCCTGATGATCATGCGAGACGAGTTCGGTGACATGATCCATGAGGCTATCGACAGGTTCGCCGAGCGCTACGAGTACCTCCGGGAGGTGCGGCCCGATGACTTCACGAAGTCTCGCGAGGAGTACGGGCAGGGCTTCTACTCCTAGGAAACCGTTGAGGCGTGGTCGGGTCGGGTTGCAGTTTGGGTTGCAGTTCACTGCCGCATCAGGTCGTTCCAGGAAGACCGGCAATGGGCGTTGGTCCAGGCGGGACTGTCCTGAACGATGGCCCTCCGAACTGCTAATGCGGTTTGGTCGCTTCGTTGGCCTGCTGCGTCTGCGATGGGCCGACAGCAAGGTGCCTCAGTATTCGAAAACGCCATGGGCGGCCACCACGTCACTTGACGCGTTCGGCCGCACCTCGGTGATGCGCTCGGCCAGCAGCAGCGCAGCGGCGAGCCCGCCCTCCGACTTGTCGCCGGCCAGCCCGAGCTCGATCCGGTCGGCCAGGTAGTCTTCCGGGATGCCGTCCTCGTCGCCGCCGTACAGCGGATCGAAGGTGAGGATGTTTCGACCGTCGGCGTAATGGTCGAAGGACGCGACCCTGTTCACGTTGACGAAGACACTCGCCGTGACCGTCCCCGCCGACAAGGGTCGTAGCACCTCGGGCAGCGTGCCCACGAAGCCGTTCGACTCGCTCAGAATGGTCCCGCCCTCGGCCGACCGGGCGCGGATGAGCCCTTCCTCGAAATCGCCTTCCTCGTCATCCCCGTCGTACACGTCAATGCCAAGGCGGGCCAGCGCCTCGTGCGGGGTGAGACCGCGGACAAAGGTCGCACAGAACGCGTCGTCATCGAGCCAGTCATAGCCGCTCATGGGTGGGGATCCTGTTCTCGCGGGACAGATCTTGGAGATGATGGCATGCGAGTCCGACGAAAAGTTGGCACGACGACCTTGAGAGACGGCACCGGGCTCCCTGCTCAGCGACACGCAAGTCCGTAACGTGTGGTCGTGCGGGACGTGACCGCGACGGTAAGACCAGCAGGTGAGGATGCTCACGACGTCTACTGGATCTTGAAATCCGGCGTCGGTGACGTCGAGGCTGGTGGCGCGAAGGGGTGATCGTACCTGCCTTCGCCTCGCGGGATATACGCTGGATGATCTTCTCCGGTAGCGGAAAAGCGAGAGTCGAACCCGGAGGTCAGGGGCCTGATGCAGCTAGGAACGTCGACCCGCTGTACAACCGTCGGCTCAGCCTACGCAAGTTCGAACCTTGCACCTGCCACCAGCGGTAAGTGCAGGTCAGAGGCCCTTCGGGGCCTCTTCTGCGTTTCAGGGGCATGCAGCCAGATGCCCCCGTGAGCAGCCCGTTGTCGCAGGTCCCGGAATATGCCCGGAATGGATCACGGGCGATTTCCCTGGTCGGGGGCCTTGATCCGGAACATTTGCGGATCGCGTGCTCCTGGGAGCGTATGGGGAACGGCGAAGGGTCCCGGTGGCGTTCCAGGACCCCTTCGACGTCGTGACGATCACGCGGCGAGGGCGTCCTCAATCCGCTTGTTGGCGATCTCCTGTTGGCCATCGAGGCACTTGGCGTAGACCCTGAGGAGCACGTCCACGCCGTGCCCGGCTCTCTCGGCTACGTCCGGGGCGCCAAGAAACGCTCCGGAAACAGAGATCCGTGTTGGGTGGTCTGCCATCCTCGCCACAGAACGTCAGGAGCATGGCATGGCCCTTACCGACGATTTCCCCGCCTCCAGCCGGCGCGCTTTCCTGCGCGGAACCGCCATGATGGCGGCTGCCGGGATGGTCCTCCCCTCCAGGGGCACGGCGGCCGCCGCCGTGAAGGATCCCGACCAGTTGTTCAAGAAAGGTGAGTTCGACGAGGCCGCCCGGGGCTACCGGCGGCTGCTGAGCAAGAATCCCAAGAATGCGCACGCTGCCGCCCAACTGGGCTACATAGCCCTGCTGTCCAACCGGTTCGCCGCAGCCGAGCGCTACCTGTCCACCGCCACGGCGCTGGATCCCGGCGACGTGGCCTCGCACCAGCGGCTGGCCGAGTGCTACGTGCGACAGGACAAGCTCACCCGCGCCATCCCGCTGCTCAAGAAGACCGGCAGCTCGCGCGACGCCGCCTTCGCCACCTTGTACGCTCACCTCACCGGGACGCCCTGGCAGATCCACGGCGCATCGAGCACGCGTGCCCCCTTCGTGTTTCTGGATCCTCTGCCCACCATCGAGGCTTCGGTGAACGGTAGAGCGGGGAAGTTCTTTCTCGACACGGGCGCGACGCTCGGTCTGGCGCAAGAGGTCGCGGAAGAGGCGGGGCTGCGCTCGCTGGCGACCGTGACGGGGGTCGGCAGCGGTCAGCAGATCACCATACACCTGGGCATCCTGGAGTCATTCCGGATCGGCGAGATCGAGATCCGAAACCTACCGGTGCAGTGGAACGAGGGGCACGGAATGGCACTGCCCGACGGATCGCAGCCGGCGGGGAGTATCGGCACGACGCTCTTCTACCACTTCCTGACCACGATGGACTACGCCGGGCAAGCCCTGGTGCTGCGGCGCAAGTCCGCGGCACCAGGGCGAGGGTCCGGCCGGGTCCCGCTATGGCTGGCCGGAGACCACTTCCCGTGCACGCTGGGAAGCCTGGGCGACTACGGGCCGCACATCGTCACCGTCGACACCGGCGGCGTGGGCACCGGCATCAACACGACGGTGGAGTACGCCCAGCGGGCCGGCCTCACGGTGGACTACGATCACCCGAACGAGGTGAACGGCGTCTCCGTCTACCCGATCAGGCCGGACCGGATCAGCCTGGGCAAGGCGATCGGGCGCAACGTCCCCGGCAACGCCGCCGAGAAGTTGTTCCCCGGCTATCCCAGTCCCGGCCAGGCCGACCAGTTCGGGTTCGAGCCCATCGCCAACTTCACCCACGAGTTCTTCAAACCCTTCGCCCTCACCTTCGACTTCGCTGGCATGAACATTTTCATCACCCGCTGATGAGCCGCCGGCAGCGCTGAGGGAGGCGTGAGGTGTGCGGCGGTCGCACCCGGCCCGTCCCGCTTCGGCCGAGCAAGGCGGCCACCATCTACATGACGTGACGGTCGCCGTCACAGGCCCCCATTGTCCCGGAGTCGGCGGCGGTTGCCGCACGTCACCACATTGACCACGGCGGGAACCATGCCGTCCACCACGACCGGCAGGATCAGCATGCCGTTCGCGCCGTTCGCCGTCAGCCAGGGCAGAGTGCCCTCGGGAGCGACGTGCGGCGGCGGCGAGCCGGCGGGGAACGTCTTCAGCAGAGGCCGTCTGCGCCGCGCGGCCTTGACGAAGGCGTTGGCGACGGGAAGCTGTTCCTCGCTGTACGGCGGCAGCCGCTGCATGCCGGGGCGCGCGGCGGTGCCCATCCGCTCGACGACGAACGGGGCGCCTCCGTACCGCTCGCCGGTCAGGTCGGTGACGAGGTAGACGCCGCAGCCGTCGGCGAGCTCGGGCACGATGACGTCGGCCGCCTGGGCGATCGGCTCCCTTGTCAGCCCACCGTTGATCGCGGCCGGGTACAAGTACGCGCTCTCCCTGCGCACGGCGATGCGTAACCGCGCAGCGTTCACCGAGAATTTGTTCCGGCTCCGTTACTCGGGGCTGCCCGCCGAGGCGATCTACGGCCTGGAGCGGGCCGCGGGAAACGCGCGCTGGCGGCCGGGCGCTGTTTCCCGGCCGGCACACGCATCGACACCGGGCACGGCCCGCGGAAGATTGAGGAGATCCAGGTCGGCGATCGAGTCTGGGCGGCTGATCCGGCGACAGGCAAGCGCACGCTGCGCCACGTCACCCGGCTGTTCCACCGGACGGTTGACACGCTGGTGAAGATCACAACGGTCAGCGAGGGGCATCGGTTCTGAGTGCAAGCCAGGGGTGGCTCTCCTCACAGGAGCTCCGTCCCGGCGGCGCGCTCCAAAACCCGTCCGGCGGGGCGGAGCGCGTCCTCGCGGTCCAAGGCCGACGGGCCGATCGACGTGTACAAACGTACTCCGCCAGCGCTCGTGAAGGATTCGGCCTCGCCACCGCAGGCGTCCGTCTCGCTCGACCTCTTGCGCGTCAGTCCGGCAGCCAGTGCCGCTCGTGCGCCAGGGTTTTGGCGACGGCACGGATGCGGCGGTGTAGCGGCGACTGCTCGCGTGGGAGGACCAGGTGGATCGTCAGGCTGGGCGCGCCCCGCAGCGGTCGCCAGGTGAGACCGGCCGGTTGTGCCGTGACCGCGGCTTCTCCGGCCGGGGCGAGGGTGACCCCGTCGCGCAGGTCGCGCTGAGAGATGTCGAAAGAGACTGCGGGCGTGGTGAATCGGGGGTGTGGTCGGATGTCTCGGAACAGTGCGGACAGCTGATCGTGGATCACGGGGTTGGCCGCACGGTCCGGGAGTCGCAGCGGATACGCGGCCGCGTCGGCGATCTCGATCTCCGGGTATTCGGCCAGCGGATGATGCTGCGCCAGCTGGACCCCGACGCGCATACGCCGCAGCAGGAACCGGCGCACGCCACGGCCCGGCTGTTCTCCGCGGGTGATCCCGGCATCGATGCGGCCGTCGGCGACCGCGGGGGAGATCTCCGGTGTCGCCATCGGGACCGCGCCGACCTCGAGTCCGCTGTTGCCGCGAATCAGCCTGTCCACCAGGGCCGGTGCCGTCTCGGCCCCGGCGCTGAGGCTGTATCCGATGCGCAGCGTGCCCAGTTCGCCGGCCGCCGCGCTCCGGGCGGTGTCCCATGCCCGGTCCAGCGCCGCCAGCGCGGGCGGCGCGGACTCCGCCAAAGCCGCACCGGCCGTGGTCAATGCGACGCTACGCGTGTTGCGGACCAGCAGGGCCGTACCGAGTTGCGCCTCCAATCGGCGCATCCGGGCGCTGAGCGCGGGCTGTGCGATACCGATCCGTGCGGCCGCGCGGGTGAAGTTCAACTCCTGCGCCAGCACCAGGAAGTACCGCAGGCTCACCGTATCCGGCGCCACGTGCCCTCCCTGCCGATTGATAACGATCCGTTCTGAGTCTAGCCCGTACTGGTCTTTCCCTCGACCGCACATCAAGCCCTAACCTGCGCATATGACGATTCAACTGACCGCAGTACCGGTCGCCGGGATCGATCGTTCTGAGTGTCAATGCGAAGTCGGACGTGTCCGGCCCAACACAGGAGGTTTCCATGGCTAAGGGCTACTGGGTCAGTGTCTACCCCGCCCTTTCCGACCCTGAGAGGCTGAATGCCTACGACAAGCTGGCCGGTCCGGCTGTCCAGGCTGGGGGCGGGCGCACCCTGTCCCGGATCCCGTCCCGTGGCGGTCGAGTCGTCGCCCACGAGGCCGGAATCACGCAACGCGTCGTTCTGATCGAGTTCGACAGCTTTGAACAGGCCGTCGCGGCATACGAGAGCGAGGCATACCAGAAGGCGCTGGTGGCCCTCCCCGACGGCTTCGAGCGCGACTTCCGCATCATCGACGGCATCGACTGACCGGCGGGCCCCGCCATCGCTGAGCATCCGTCACCTGATACGCACACGGTGCTGAACGACGACTCACGAGACGAGTTCGAAGCCATGCCCCGCGTCCCAGTTCGTCGTCGACGTCCTCGACGGCCTGAAGCCTGTCGGGCGGATCGAAGAAGCGACGCGACGTCCAGGGCGGCTCGTGCTCCAGGATGCACGATCAGGAAGGTCATCGTCCGGAATTGGCTCTTCCTGATCGTCGAGGTGCAACAGGGCAGCTTCCCAGATATCGACCTGTCCGGCCCTGATCCGCGACAATCATGCTGTGCGTCTCTTCTTGAGGTCGGCCTTGGCAGGGTCCGCAGTTGCGGCCTTACTGCTGCTTTTCCTCCACTGGCCGACCACCGACTCGGATTCCGAGCTCAAGTTGGCAGTGGCGTTCGCGCTGGCGCCCTTCCCGCTCAGCATGGTGGCTGCGTGGTCGGCCCGTCTGCCCTACTGGCCGGCCGTTGGTCTGACGGCCCCCTTCGTCATGTTGGCGGTCGTCGTGCTCCAGCCGGCGTACGACTCTTGGGTGTACGACGAGACACTTGCGTTCGGCTTGCTAATAGGGGTCCCCGTGGTGGTCGGCTTCATGATCACGGCCCTGCTCAGTGCCCTGGTCGCCGGAAAGACCGCACGCCCGGCAGGAGGAGACACGGTGTAGGGCGCAATTGGAGGCCCGGTCACCGTGTTCAGTATTCCGGCTGTTCCGGTCCCAACAGTGGCCGTGCGATATGCGTGCAATGATCATTAGCCTCATGGTCGCGGTACAAGGCCCTGTCGCAGGTAGAAGGCTGTTCCTCCACCGCAACGGTCACGAGCTGTAGATCGTCGGTTCAGCCTGCGCAAGTTCGGACCTTCCACCTGCCACACCACAGCCCCAGCGCCATCTCCCGTTGCGGTACGCTCTCGCGGCCCACGGCCGGTGACGGCGTCCGAGAGGGTCGCAGCCAGGTCTCCGTTGTATGTAGCGTGCGGAAATGACAAGAAGCGAGCGACTCGCGGACCAGCTGGACCGGCACTGGCACAAGAATTTGCTGCCGCGGCTGCACGGTCTTGCCGATGAGGAGTACTTCTGGGAGCCGGTGCGCGGCTGCTGGAGCATCCGCCCACGTGGCACGTCGGCCGCACCGATGTCGGCAGGTTCGGGGGAATGGACGATGGACTACGCGTCCCCTGACCCGGTGCCGGCGCCGGTGACCACGATTGCCTGGCGGCTGGCGCACATCATCGTCTCCTGCCTGGGCTATCGGGTCGGATGGCACTTCGGCGGCCAGGACGTCGACTTTCAGACATTCGCCTACGCGGGGACCGCTGACGAGGCGCTGAAACAGCTCGATGAGATGTATGGGAGATGGAACGCGGGGGTCCGCGAGCTCTCGGACGCTGAGCTGGAGAATCCGCCCACGGTGGGTCCCGAGCGATTTCCCATGGAGGGCATCGTCCTGCACGTCAACAGGGAGCTGATCCATCACGGCGCCGAGATTTCCCTGCTGCGCGACCTCTACCGCTGGCAGGACGTACCGCGCCGAATGTGACTTTCCGGTAATCGGCGATCGAGCTTCTGAAACCTTCGTGGACTCCGTGACGCTCCGCGGCTGCGAGCTTCTGTGAAGCTGCGCCCTCTTGAAGTAGCTGGTCAGGGCGGTGGCGTGAGGATCGTTCGGGTGGTCATGCTAATGCATGAGAGGGGCGCCTCGCTCACTCGCGGCCGGCGTCGGTGGCTAGGAGGAAAGTGACCTCCAGTGCCCCTCGGAGACGACCTCGACGGTGCCGTCGGTCACCTTGATGGCCGTCTGGTCGTCGATGGCGTACGCCGGACCCGCGATGTCGGCGGCCCATCGCTCGGCCGCCGCCATGGTGTTTCCCGGCATGAGCTCGTGACCCAGGTGCGGGAAGATCGAGAAGTCGACGAATCCGAGGGTGAGGTCGCTTCCGGTGGGCGGCGTCCATTCGACGAAGTAGTCCCCGATCCTGGGGGTCATCACCATGCTTCCGGCGCTCACCCCCACCCAGACCGTCTCGGGCAGCGACGGCAGGAGATCCGCTATCCCGGACTGCCGCATCCAGTGGCACAGGTACGTGGCATCGCCGCCGTCCACCAGCAGGACGTCAGCCTCCCGGACCCAGGGGACCCAGCGGTCCTTGCCGATGCTGGGCAGCGCGGTGAGCTCGAGGACGCCCACCGACTTCCAGCCCAGGCCGCACATGGGCGCCGGGCTCTGTCCGGCGATGAAGCGCCAGGCCGAGGCTGGCGTGCACATGGGGTGGCCATACTCCGCCGTAGGGATGCAGAGGGCACGGGCGTCGGCGATCGGCTTGCCCAGCAGGTCGACCAGCGCATCACGGATGCTCGTGTTCGTGACGCCCCCGGACGTGAGAAGAAGCTTCAAGATGCCTCCCGATCAGAGCGCGATGGAGCAGTGTGACCTGTAGACCTGGAAGCACTGCGAGACTCATCGCGCCCGTGCACCCAGGAGCGGAACCGGTCGTAGGCGGTGGACCGCCATCGCCCGGGCATCGATCTCGATCGAGGCGGATATCTGCTTCATGCCGTCCGCTCAGAACATCCCGTAGGGAATCTGCGCGGCCTCCGGCACCGGCTGGACGACATCCCAGTGTTCGACGATCTGCCCGTCGATCATCCGCCAGATGTCGACCACGGCGATGCCGCGCGGGTCGTCGTCCGTGGCCATGTGGTAATGCATCACCACATGATCGTCGTCGGCGATGACCCGTTTGAGGTCGAGCCGGGCGCGGGCCACGGGGGCCTCGGCTATGAACGCGATGAAGGCCTCTCGCCCGGAGGGGTTTTCCGGGCTGTGCTCGATGAAGTCCTCGTGCAGGAGGGTTCGGAGCACATCGGTGTTGCCCGCCGCGAACTCGGTGAAGCCGTGGACGGCGAGTTGCCTGTTGCGTGCGGCCTTGCTGCTTTCGCTCATGCGGCCACCGTCGCAGCAGCCGCCCGGCCCTGTCGATTACATGACATGTAATCGCGATGATCGACGAGGCGGGGCGATAATCGCTCGCATGACGCACGACCGGCCAGTCGGCGAGTTGCTGCGCGAGTGGCGGCACCGCAGAGGGCTCAGCCAGTTAGATCTGGCGATTCAGGCGGAGGTGTCCGCCCGGCATGTCAGCTTCGTCGAGACGGGGCGGACCATTCCCAGCAGCGCGATGGTGTTGCGTCTGGCCGAGCATCTGGGCGTGCCGTTGCGGGAACGCAACCGCCTGCTGGTCGCGGCCGGCCACGCGCCCGGCGTCCGGGAGCGGCCGCTGGACGATCCGCATCTGGCCTCGGCGCGGAAGGTCCTGGAGCAGATCCTGCGGGGGCACGAGCCGTATCCGGCGCTGGCCGTGGACCGTCGCTGGAACATGCTGATGGCCAACACGGCGATTGACGTCTTCCTGGAGGACGTCGATGCGTCGTTGCTGCGGCCGCCGGTCAACATGATGCGGCTGGGCCTGCATCCGGGCGGGTTCGCGCCGAGGGTGCGCAACCTCGGGCAGGTTCGCGCCTACCTGCTGCCCCGGCTCGCCCGCCAGGTGGCGCAGACGGGTGATGCGGAGCTGAGCGCGCTGTATGAGGAAGTCCTGACGTACGGTCCCGAAGGTGATGCGGCGCCGCTCGATCCCGCCGACCTGGCGCTGCCCATCCGCATCCGCCATCGCGGCGTGGAGCTGTGTTTCATCAACACGGTCACGACGTTCGGCGCCGCTTTCGACGTCACGCTGGAAGAGATAGCCGTCGAGGCGTATTTTCCCGCCGATGACGACACCGCCCGATTCTTTCGGACAGGAGCCGGAGGACCCTCTGAATGAGGGGGGCCAGGCACGTTATGGCTGTGCAGGTCAGTTAGGCAGCGTCTCGCGGAATTCCCATCGCGTTCGGTGATCCGGGCGCCCACCTGCTCGCTGAACGGCTGCGCCCGCAGCACCGCGTTGGCGTATTCCACCGTGAGCTCGAAGGCGCCGGCCACGTCGTGCCTCACAGCCACGTACGCAGATCGTCGATGTCGACCAGCGGCAGCCCCCAGCGCAGGGCGGACGCCTCCAGATCCGCCGCGCCCGCCATGGCGCCGTCGCGTTTCATCACCTCGCAGCAGACGCCCACCGGCGGCAGGCCCGCGGCCAGGCAGAGCGCGACGGTCGATTCGGTATGCCCGGCGCGCTCCCGCAAGAGGCCGGGCCGGGCCGCGATCGGGATGACGTGACCCGGCGAGGTGAAGTCGGCGGGCACGGACTCGGGGCGGGCGAGTTGCCGTACGGTCGCGGCGCGTTCGGCGGCGCTGACTCCGGTGCCGGTGGAGGCGGCCAGGTCGACCGGGGCGTGGAAGGCCGTACCCTGGCGATCTCCCGAACCCGCCAGGGCCGGGATCTCGAGCCGTTCCAGGACCTCCGGTGCGCACGGGACGCACGGGTAGCCGTACACCTCCGTCAGCAGGAAGGTGAAGGCGGCGGGACGCAGGTTCGCGCCGGCGAAGATGACGTCGCCCTCGACCTCGCGAGCGGGATCCCACACCATGACCGCGCCGCCGGCGGCGACCTGCCGCACCGCCTTCTCCACGCCGGTCCGCCCCGACAGATGCCCGGCCCAGCCCAGTGCCGCGACGGCGCGCGCGACGTGGGCGCTCGCCGAGGCGGGGCCTGCCGCCGCCAGACGGCTCACCACGTCGGACTCGATGTTGACGCGGTCGCCCGCGGACAGCGAGGCCAGGGTCGTGCCGGCGAGAGTGGAGGGGATCAGCGCCACCGAGAGGCGGTCCTTGACGATCTCGGCCACGGTCAGGCTCACGCCGTCGACCGCGATGGAGCCCTTGGCGGTGATCTTGCCGATGAACCGTTCCGGTGTGCGGATCCACACCCGCCGCCCCAGCCCCGGGCCGTCGTCGACGCGTACGACCTTGCCCACCCCGTCGACGTGGCCCTGCACCAGGTGCCCGTCGAGAGGGTCGCCGACCGTCAGGGGAGTTTCCAGGTTCACCCGCCGCCCCGGAGCCCGCAGCTCGTCGAACGTCGTCCGGCGCCGGGTCTCGGTGCTGATCGACATGCTGATCAGGTCGCGCTCCACGTGCTGGGCGGTCAGGCGGACCCCTGCGACGTTCAGCGAACCGCCGGCGGCCAGCCGTCCCGCGCACTTGGCCGCCCGGATGCCGATGTCGTCCGCGCCGACGGATTCGACCACGCCGATCTCGTGAACTCTGCCGGTGAACATGCTCATCCCCTTCATGCTGGCGTCGGCCGCGTCCGCCGCGGCCGATGGCGTCAGGGACCGTCATCGGGGTCCGAGAGGGGGCGGGGTTTCACCGCATGGCTCCGGGATCGCACCGGATCGTTCCTCCGCCGGGAGGAATCGGCGGGCTGTCACCGCCGCACCTGGAATCGCACCGCTTTCACGATAACCGCCGTCCGCGCCGATGCCCAGGTTCATGCGAGTGATCGGGCCCGGCACGGCCGTCCGCCGATCTCGGTGCTCCGCCCCTGAATCCGGCGCCGACGGCCCGAGGACGGTCACGCGGCCACGCGCCGGATCTCCTCGACGAGCCGGCCGGCGTCCGGCACCGACAGGACGACCTCGTCGAACTCGCCGCCGGAGCTCGCGCGATCCAGGATCAGGTGGGCGCCGGACTGGTCACGGTTGGCCGCCACCAGCTGGCGGGGCCCGCCGAACAAGCCCCAAACGCCGATCTTGGTGTGGCCTGACACCGCGAGGCCCTTTCTCGCGCCACGGGCGACGCGCAGCGGCTGGTGGGTGACGACCGCCTGCCGTACCGCATGAGCGGGAATGAGCTGCCGGGACCTGCCGGTGAACATCCGCTCCCAGCGTCCGAACTCGATGGTGATCAGACCGTCAGTGATCATGACCGTGGCCATGGGTGTCATCCCTTCGTCAAGGGGAGAAGAATCGTCGCCAGCAGCCGGGGCGTGCGATTCCCTCCCGCCTCGTTCGCCAGCAGGGGCTGCACCAGCTCGGCGAAGCCCTGCGCGAAGCGCACGAACTCCTCCTCGTCCAGATGCAGCACCACCTGCTGGTAGCCGACTCCGTCGGCCGGCAGGTCGATGTGCTCCCTCGTCAGGTAGCGCGAGAACTCCGACAGGAGCATGGAGACGAACGCGGTGAAATACCGCGCGTGCTCCTCCCGCGACGCGGCGGCCAGCGCCTCGGGGGTCGGGGTCAGGCCTTCCCGGGGCAGCGCGTAGACGCGCTCCGTCGCACCGCCGACCTTCCGCTCTTCCACCACATCCAGCAGCCCGGCCTTGGCCAGGGCGGAGATCTGCCGGTAGAGCGTCGCCTGCGGCACGTCGGGCAGCAGGCCGGCCAGGTCGGACGCCGTACGGCGGGCACCGGCGACGGCGACCAGGATCCGGATGCGGACGGGGTGAAGCGCCAGCTCGGCCCACCGTTCAGTCGAAACACTCACTCGACTACGTTATCAGTATCGAGAATGAGAATGTACCCGTCCTGTGGGGCCAGGATTCGAGCGAGCAGGTCCGGGCGTTGCAGGGGAGGCCGTGGCCGCGTCCCGCGGCCCGGGCCGGGGCCGTACCACGCGACCGGCGGCGCCCTCGATGTCGGGTAGGTGGCACCAGGGCTGCTCGCGTGCGGGGTGTCCATCCGCCGGCCCGGGACATGCGACCCGCCGAGCGGCCCCGGGTGTATGTGGCGTTGACGACCGCCGACACCGTCGTGATCCCGAAGGGCGCCGACGCGGCGGCATGGGCTGCGGCGATCGGCGTGATCCGCAGGCCCGCGCCGCCCCATGAGGGGCGATTCCTGGACGCGCCGGGCTGAGCCGCGGCGGTCCTGGGCCCTCAAGCAGCTGATGGTCTATGGAGTGCGCGAGGCGCCGTTCTCTGTGGCCGATTCCGCGGCGGCACGTTCGAAGGAACGCCCTGACGGGCCCAGTTCGGGCGTGGCGGAGCTCGTCACGGCCGGCTGCCTTTCAGGCTCCTCCTCCGAGGAGCCGGCGGGCCGCTCAGCGTCCTGCGCTACCGGAGCGCTGTTCGCGGAGCGCTCGAAGAAGCGCAGGAGCTCCACGGGCACCGGCATGACCAGCGTGGAGGTCTTCTCGGCCGCCACTTCCACCATGGTCTGCAGCAGGCGCAGCTGCAGCGCGCCGGGGGCCTGATTCATGATGGCCGAAGCGTCGGCGAGCCTCTGCGCGGCCTGGAACTCCCCGTCCGCGGTGATCACACGAGCCCTGCGCTCCCGCTCAGCCTCGGCCTGGCGGGCGATGGAGCGCTTCATGCCCTCGGGAAGGTGGACATCCTTGATCTCCACGCGGTCGATGTGGATGCCCCAGCCGAGCGCGGGGCTGTCGATCATCAGCGCCAGGCCCTTGTTCAGCTCCTCGCGGTTGGAGAGCAGGTCGTCCAGATCGCTCTTGCCGATGATCGAGCGCAGTGAGGTCTGGGCCACCTGCTCGATCGCGAACAGGTAGTTCTGCACCGCGATGGCCGCCCGCATCGGCTCCTCGACCCGGAAGTACGCGACGGCGTCAACCTCAACGGAGACGTTGTCACGGGTGATGCCTTCCTGCGTGGGCACCGGCATCGTGACGATCTGGATGTTCACCTTCTTCATCCGGTCCACGACCGGGATCAGGAAGGTGAGTCCTGGCGGTCGGATCTCCCGCTGAGCCTTGCCGAAGCGGAAGACCACGCCCCGCTCGACCTGATTGACGACTCGGACGCTGACCACCAGCCCGACCATGAGCATGATGATCAGCGCGATCACGATATTGGTGATCATGGCATGCCCCTTCCAACTCAAGGGTAGATCCGGGCATCCGCATGCGTCGGTAATGCCGGCGTCAAGACCTGGTCAGCGGCATCGGCGCGGGGGCCTCGCCGCAGGCCGCCGAAGCTCGGGACCACCGCGCTCTGGCCGGCGAGCTCCCGAACGGGCAGGTGATGGTCACCGAGCGGGCCAGCCACCAGATTCCACGTCCCGGCAGGCGGACAACGGTACGGCTATCCCTGCTGTCCTTGCGTGAGCGCGATGGCCTCGGCCGCCAGTTGCTTTGCCTGCCGCGTCATCGGCAGGATCCGTTCCGCGGGGACGTATCGGCGCCTGGAGTGTGTCCACAGCAGGAGCATTCCGAACTCCGGGTCGAGGCGCCAGCCGTCGAAGTCGGATTCGAGGAGCAGGCGGCGCGTCTGAGGGGCGAGCCCGGCCTGTACGTGGCCCGCGTCGTCGGCGGTCGTCAGAAATCTCTTGTCGAAGGCGTTGTCGCCGGTCCGGAACACCTGGCCGGGCCGCCATCCGTCATGAGGTTGTCCCTTGCTCGCCGCCTGCGCCCAGAACGGCACCTGGGGCAGCGGGATGGCCCACACCGTGTGCAGAAAGACCAGGGATGCCCGCCCGGCGCCGGAAGCGTGCCCGGCGACCCAGTCGAAGATCCGTACCTGATGCCCCTCCGAGGCGCCTTCGAGGACGTGCATGATGCGCGAGCCGACTTGCAGGCGCGTCGGCTCCGCCCTGACCAGTTGGCTCGTGATGATGTCCTGCGCGGTTCCGAGCGCGCGTGGAAGCCGTTGTACGAGCGGGACCAGCTCGTTGTTCTCCGGCGTGAACGACCAGCCTTGGCTCGCGGCCAGCTCGGTCATGGTCTTCACCCGGCGCGCCATGACCCGGCGCCCGCGGACCCGGGGCACGATGATGGAAGCGATGATCAGCAGGATCACCCCCACAACGACGACCTTCGTCACCACTTCGCCCATGGTCTTCACGTCCCCTCAAGGACAATCACGTCCGTATGCAGACTCGGCACAGTGAGTACCGGCCTCTTAGAATCGGAGCCCGCCCGCCACGGGGTCCAGTCGTTTCGGCTCCAGCCGAAATGCGATATGGGCCCTATGTGTCAGCTAGGCTGGGCGACCGTCCCGCAGGAAACGGTGCACGAGGCGGGTGCGGAACAATGCTGCGGCTTGTGTTCACGCCGGACGATGTGGCACGCGTGCGGATCGCCGAACACCTCGATCCGATGTGGGAGATCGTGCTGAGCCTGCACCAGTTGGGTGCGCGTCATTCTCGTCATGATCCCTACCGCAACTGGGCTGCTTGGATCCGGTCGGTAGCGCGCGACAAAGTCGCTCCTGCGGCATCCGAGTTGTACGAGATCGTGCCTCCGAAACGGTATTTTCCCGACTTCATGACCCCGGTGCCGGTAAGCGTCAGCCTCGACGAGGGCATCGACGCCGTGTTACACGTACGGCGGGCACGCCTGCGTGCGGAGATGGCCAGGGCGACCGGTACGGGCCAGCGGTCATCCTGGCTGGCCGGGGTCGCCGCCGGCCGGCCACGGCACCTGCGCAGGCTGGCATCCGCCCTCCGTACGTATCACGAGCACGCGCTGGCGCCGTTCCGCGACCAGATCCTTCACCAGGCCGAGGCCCACCGCCGCGCCGTCACTCAATGCCTGGCCGGTGGTGGCGTACACGCCCTGCTGG
Organism: Nonomuraea sp. B10E15; assembly: GCF_039871615.1. Lineage (NCBI taxonomy): Bacteria > Bacillati > Actinomycetota > Actinomycetes > Streptosporangiales > Streptosporangiaceae > Nonomuraea > Nonomuraea sp. B10E15. Next base: position 133,375 of record NZ_JBDPMB010000023.1, on the reverse strand, counting down.
GGAACCTGGGCGCGGGCATCCGCTGGAATCCCCCCGTCCTGTCGGCCCCCTACCCCGCCGACCTCACCGTCGACCTCGCCGGCCGCGGCCTGACACTGATCCCCTCGTTCTTCTGCCGAGGCGCTCCGGTGACCCTGGCCAACGTCGAACTCGACCCGATCCTCGTCTATCCCCTGGATCCGCCGCAGCACTGGATGCAGCCGGACCACTGCGGTGATGGCGTCGACCGGCACCTCGCCGCGCTCATCGGCAGACCGCGAACCGCTCTGTTGCGGGCGCTCACCTCCCCGGCGGGCACGTCGCAGTTGGCTGCCCGTACCGGAATGTCTCTTTCCTCGGCGAGCGAGCACACGGCGATCCTGCGCAACTGCGGCCTGGTGGCCTCGACCAGGAACGGCAGGCACGTGGTTCACAGCCTGACCCCGCTCGGCCGGCATGTCCTCGCCGGTGGCCTGCCCGTGGGGCAGGCGGGAAGCTGACGTAATCACATCATTCGGCCGGCGAGTGCCACGGCGGCCTACCGGAGACGCTCGGGTGGACGGCGCTTCCACGAGCTGCGATGGGACCGGGTGGCATGGGGCTGTGACGGGGGAAAACCAGTACAGCGGGTGGGATTACCGTCACCCTAAGCCGAGAACGTCGACCCCGTGACCGCGATGGCCGCCTCAACGCAGGAGCGGCGGCACGAGGAGAGGGAGTCGACCATGCCCAAGTACCTGATTCAGGCGACCTATACCGCAGAGGGCCTCAAAGGCGTGTTGCACGATGGCGGCACCGGACGTCGGCAAGCGGTGGAGCGCATGGTGGAAAGTGTCGGCGGCCGGGTCGAGCAGATGTATTTCGCGTTCGGGGACACGGACACGTACGTGATCCTCGACCTGCCGAACAACGCGACGTCGGCCGCAGTGGGACTCACGATATCGGCGACCGGGGCGGTACGCACGAAGACGGTCGTCCTGCTGGCGCCGGAGGAGATCGACGATGCCGCGCGGATGGAGGTGGCGTACCGGGCTCCTGGCGCGTGACGCCCGGCGTCAGCTTGCGCGCGCGCCACCGGAGGATCGGCGGGCGGAGACGGCCGTGCCCAGCCTGCGGAGCAGCGCGCGTACGCGTTCTCCGTGCCGTCGCCACCAGGCGCGGGCCCAGACGGACTAGAGGAACACCACCGAGGCGGTGACCACCAGCGCGTCCGCGAGGCCGGCCGCCGAGGCGGCCCGCGCCAGGAGGGCGTTCACCGCCGTCCCCGAGAGGTAGACGGTCATCCGGATCCGGCGAAATCGGTGGCGGGTAACCCGTGCCGCGAGCGCCTGGCGGTGTATCCGTCGTCAATGAACTGTGCAGGCTCCGTTAAGGACAGCGTGCACGTGCTGCGGCATGCTGAAGACAAAGCCGGCGGGGGAATCGGCCCATGTCCATGGCGATCTCCGGGGGCGGCTCCTGCCGGAGCAGATGTAGCCGTACTTGGGAGGACATGTCGTGTCTCGGACGTACCGGCGCATACTCGCGCGTACCGGCGTGGCCTGTGGCCTCGGGCTCGCCTCGATCATGTCCGTGGCCTCGCCCGCCTCGGCCCACACCCTGAGCCAGGCCGTCGTCAGCGAGCAGGGGTGCGGCTGGGCGAACGGCGCCTACACGCAGCTCACCAGGGAGGATCTCTGGGACAACAAGAACAACATGCCCCTGGGCGAGGTCTACGTGTTGTGGAACGGCACCTATCAGGAGAACTGCGTGGTCACCCTGAGAGTCGGCCGGGCCGACGGCGTCGCCAGCTACACGGAGGCCGTCTTGGAGCGTCAGGGCATGAAGACCATCAAGGACGAGGGCAACTACGCCCACTACGCGGCGGCCAGCGGCAAGGCCGCCGGCACGTGCATCAGGTGGACGGGATCCATCGGGGCCATCTACGGCGGAGGGATCGACAGCACCACCTCCCTCGGGTGGAAGTACTGCGACTGACAGGCCTGCCGGTGCATGAGCCGAGGTGACCGGATTCAGCGGCCCGTAGGGCGGTGCCACCCTGCCGCGGGGCGGCTCAACCGCGGCGCGCGGCGCGCGGCTGCAGGGCGTGGAAGATGTCATCGGCCAGCCGCGGCGTTTCGGAGACGTCGAGGGTCGAGGTGGTGACGCGCAACCCTGGGGGACAGGTCTTGCGATAGCCACCGCCCGGGCTGACCGCCCAGCCGCGATGCGCCAGGTCGAGGGCGGCCCGACCCTCGTCGGCGACCGGGATCCACACGTTGAGACCGGTGGCTCCGTGCGCTTCGATGCGTTTGCGCCGCAGCTCGCCCAGCAGCGCCAGGCGGCGGGCGTCGTAGGTGTCCCTGGCGTGCTTGAGCTGCCGGCGGATCGACTGGTCGGTCAGGGCGTGGACGACGGTGCGCTGCAGGACGTGCGACACCCAGCCAGGGCCGAGGGCGTGCCGGCCGAGCACCCGGGCGAACAGGTGCGGGTCCGCAGCGACAATGGCCAGGCGGAGGTCCGGGCCGAGCGACTTGGCCACCGATCGCGCCACCGCCCATCGCCTGACTTTGCCCGCCAGCGTGGAGCGCGCCGGCTCCACGAGCGACAGGTGGTGGTCCTCGAGGACGACGAGGTCCGGCCACTCGGCGAGCACCCTGGCCAGCTCGCCGGCGCGCTCGTCGGTCAGGCCCGCTCCGAAGGGATTCTGCGCGCTGGGGGTGTGGATGAGCGCTGCCGCTCCGCGTTGCATCGCCTCCCGTACGCCGTCGGGACGCAGGCCCTCGTCATCGACCCGGACCGGCACGGCCTGCAGCCCCATGGCGCGTAGCAGGTCGAACAGGTCGGGGTAACCGGGGTCCTCGACGATGATCCGGTCGCCGGGCCGGCAGCTCACGAGCAGCGCGCGCTCGATCAGGTCGAGAGCGCCGCTGGTGACGCCCACGTGATCGGGGGCGACGTCGATGCCGAGATCGTGGAACTGGGGGAGGGTCAGGTTCCGCAGGTCGGAGTCGATCATCGCCTGGCCGTACAGCCGCGGGATGTCGTTCTCCTCGGCGACCGCGTGCAGGGTGGATCGCAACGTCGGCAGGAGCGCGCGGTCGGGGCCGCCGTGACTGAGGTCGACCCCCGGTGGCCGGGCGGACGGCGCAGGGCGGGGCGTCACATCGAGCTTCAGCGGCGGCACCGGGGCGATGGTGCTGCCCCGCCGGTCATTCGTGACGATCACGCCGCGCTGTCGCAGTTCGGCGATCGCGGCCACCACGGTCGAGGCGCTGACCCCGAGGTGGCGTGCCAGCACCCGCACGGAGGGAAAGGCCTGCCCGGGCTCCAGCTCGCCGGCGCTGACCGCCCGTTCGACGCTGTGCATGAGGTCCTTCTTGCTGCGTCCCGTGATGACGTTCTGCCAATCCGCCATGGTTCCTCCTGATCGCCAAGCCTACGGGCTATGCGTGCCGGCATCTTGACCGCTGTGCAGCGCACGTGCTTCTATGGCAGTACAGATTGTAATCTGTACCAGTACAAGGCCCTTGCCGCAGCGTCCGGCGCACCGGCGCCTTCCTGTGCTTCGAGGTCGAAGATCGCACCGCCGCACCGCCTCTGCCACGAGATGCCGGCTTCGACGACGAGCACGGTCGCGGCCTGCGGGTGCTCGACGCGATCGCCTGCCGCTGGGGAGGCGAAGGCTCCCCGCACGGAAAGACCGCCTGGTTCGAGCTTCTCGCCGGGGCGGATCTCCGACCGTCGCGCCGGGCGCCTCCGGGAAGCGGGCGGCGGCTGGATCTGGCCTCCGTCAGAAGCTCGCCAAACTCTGGCGTCTTCCTCGGGCAACGTATTGACCTGGGCTTTCCATCGGTGGAAGTATGAACCGAACAGTTTTCCTACTGTACCAGTACAGAGGGGCGCAGTGGACGGCGCGTGCACGCGGGTCGGCCTCCAGGAGAAGGCGGACGAGCATCCGGCCCGGCTGTCCGGAGGGCAGCAGCAACGGGTCGCCATCGCCAGGGCCCTGGCCATGGAGCCCGAAGTCATGCTGTTCGACGAGGTCACCAGCGCGCTCGACCCGGAGCTGGTCACTGACGTGCTGGACGTCATGCGGCGGCTCGCCGAGGGCGGCATGACCATGGTGGTCGTCACCCACGAGATGTCCTTCGCCAGGGACGTCTCCGACGACGTGCTGTTCATGGACGGCGGGGTGGCGGTGGAGCGCGGCGACCCCGCCACGGTGTTCACCGACCCGTCACACGAACGCACCCGGCGTTTCCTGGACCGGGTCCTCCGCCCCTGAGCCATATCACCACGACCACATCCACCCACGAGCAGCGAGGAACGTCATGATCGCCCGTATCTGGCACGGCACCACCCCCGTCGACAAGTCGGCCGACTATCTGAGGTTGATGCGCGAGGTCGCAATCCCCGACTACCGCTCCACCCCGGGCAACCGGGGCGCCTACGTGCTCCATCGAGAGTCCGGCGGGGTGGCCCACTTCCAGATGTTGACATTCTGGGACTCCGAGGATTCGGTCACGGCCTTCGCCGGCGACGACGTCACCGTCGCCAAGTACTACGACTTCGACGACGCCTATCTCCTGGAGAAGGAACCACGCGCCGTCCATTATGAGCTCCACGACGCGTGAGCATCATGCCGCAGAACGCACCGGATGTTCTCGTCGTGGGCGGCGGCGTGGCGGGAGCCGCCACCGCCGCCGCCGCGGCCAGGCGCGGTTTGCGCACCACGCTGGTCGAGCAGTTCCACCTCGGGCACCGGCACGGAAGCTCTCATGGACCTTCAAGAATCATCCGCCTCGCCTACGACGGCGCCCCTTACGTGGCACTCGTCCGGGAGGCCTACGAGCTGTGGCGAAGCCTGGAGCGCCGAAGCCGGCAGCGGCTCCTGCTGCCGACCGGCGGCCTCGACATCGGCCTCGCCGGCACCCCGTCGCTGCGGGACACCGCGAAGACGATGACGGACTGTGCCGTCCCCTTCGAACCGTTGTCGTCGGCCGACCTCGCTGGCCGGTTCCCGCACCTGTGCGTCGAACCGGAGATGGAGGGCCTGTACCAGCCGGACGCGGGAGTGCTGGACGCCGACGCGTGCGTTCGGGCCCTGATGGAGGACGCGCGGGCGCACGGCGCGACCATTCGCGAGCGGGCGCGAGTGACCCGGCTTGAACCCGTTCCCGGCGGAGTGGCCGCCCAGGTCAACGGCGCATCCTTGCACGCGGGCGTGGCCGTGGTCGCGGCCGGCTCCTGGACCGGCCGGCTCCTGGACCAGCTGGGCCGGCCGGTCCCGCTGACCGTGACCCGCGAACAGGTCGCGTATTTCGCAACGAACGGCACCGCGTGCGCCCCCAGCCGTTTCCCCATCACCATCGAGCACCGGGCGAGCGGCCCTCCGATGATCTCGATGTTCCCTGAGCTGACGCCGGGCGGCGGCGTGAAACTCATGCTCGATCGCAACGGCCCCGAGATCCTGGCCGAGGACTTGTCCGACACCGTGTACGCGCCCGCCCTGGCCTGGCTCATGACGTACGCCGCCCGCAGGCTGCGCGGGCTCGGAAGGGTCGTCCACGCGGAGACCTGCCGGTACACCATGACCCCCGACGAGGACTTCATCCTCGACCTGCTGCCCGGCCACCCGCAGATCGGGATCGCCTCGGCGTGCTCGGGCCACGGCTTCAAGTTCGGCCCGGTCGTGGGGGAGACCATGGTCGACCTCGTCACCATGGGGAAGACCGCGCGTCCCGTCACCGGATTCTCCCTGGACCGCCCGGCACTCGCCGCCGACCGGACGTGGAAGCGGTCATGATGCCACCTCCGTGGCCGGACACGGCCACCATCGACGCGTCGGGGGACCTGCGGCTGGCCGGTATCCCGCTCGGTGCCGTCGCCGAGGAGTGCGGGACGCCGGTGTACGTGTTCGACGCGGCCACCTTCGCGCGGCGCGCGGCGAGCTACCGCGACGGACTGGCCGCGCACTACCCGGGTGAGGCGGAGGTTCACTACGCCTGCAAGGCCTTCCTCAACGTCGCCGTCGCGCAGTTGGTGTCGCGGCACGGCCTGCACCTCGACGCGGTGTCCACCGGTGAGGCCCAGGTCGGCCTGCACGCCGGCGTCCCCGGCCGCCGCATCCACCTGCACGGCAACGCCAAGACCGACGACGAACTGCGCCTGGCCCGGCGCCTCGGCGTGGGCACGATCATCGCCGACAACCTGCCCGGGCTGCGCGGCATCGCCGCGGTTGCGCGCGAAGGCGGCGAACTGAGGGTCATGCTGAGGCTCGCGCCGGATGTCGCCGCGAACACACATCCCCACATCGCCACAGGAGCGGCCGCTTCAAAGTTCGGCATCCCCCTCGAACGGTTGCTCGACGCCGCCCGGATCATCGCGAGCGAGCCGAAGCTCCGCTACGAAGGGCTCCACTGCCACATCGGGTCGCAGATCACCGACCTGCTGCCGTACCGCGCCGCAGTGCGGGTGCTCCTCGCCGCGGCCGGCACCCTGCGCCGGCGGTACGGGTGGACGACCCGCCGTGACGTACACGTGCCCGAATTGCGCAATGGAGACGTGCTCGCCGTACCGGCCGCGGGGGCGTACACGCTGTCCATGGCCTCTGCCTACAACCACGTGCCGCGCCCGCCCGTGGTCCTCGTCCAGGACGGGCACTCGCATCTGATCACGCGGCGGGAGACCCATCGGGACCTCATGGCTCGCGACAACTGCCTGCCTGATCCGCCGATCGCGGGCCCATCAGGACCTGATCCCGCCATTGCGACGACCCAGAACCCCCATCGCCACACAGGAGTGCATGCATGTTGCTCGATCGAGACGTAGCCGAGATCGCTGCCATGGCCGGGTGTGTCCGGCCCGAGACGCGAGCCTTCATCGACGGCGAGTACCGGTCCGGAACGCTCGAGCAGACCTTCCCGACCGAGAACCCGGCCACCGGCGACATCGTCGCCAAGGTCGTGTTCTGCACCGGCGAGGACGTGGACGCGGCGGTCAGATCGGCCCGTGCGGCGTTCGAGGACGGCCGCTGGTCCCGCAGGTCGCCACGCGAGCGCGGCAGGGTCCTGCTGCGCTTCGCGGACCTCATCGACGAACACCGCGAGGAACTGGCGCTGCTGGAGACCCTGGACACCGGCAAACCGATCCGCGACGCGCTGACCGGCGACATCGCCAAGTCGGCTGAGATGACCCGCTGGTACGCCGAGGCCGCGGACAAGATGTACGGCGAAACGGCGCCGACGCGGGCCGACGTCCTGGCCGTGGTGCGGCGCGAACCGCTCGGGGTGATCGGCTGCGTCACGCCCTGGAACTTCCCCCTCTACCAGGCCGCCTACAAACTCGGCCCCGTCCTGGCGACCGGCAACAGCCTCGTGCTCAAGCCCGCCGAGCAGACGCCGCTGACGACTGTCAGGATCGCCGCGCTGGCCGCGGATGCCGGCCTTCCGCCGGGGGTGCTGAACGTCGTGCCAGGAGACGGGCCGACCACGGGAGCGGCGCTCGGCCGCCATCCCGACGTCGACTGCCTCGCCTTCACCGGCTCCACCTCGACGGCACGCCGCTTCCTCGCGTACTCCGCCGAGTCCAACGCCAAGAAGGTCTGCGTGGAGGCCGGCGGCAAGTCCCCCCACATCGTGTTCCCGGACGCCGGCGACCTGGACGCCGTCGCCGAGGCGGCGCTCTGGGGCATCTTCTACAACCAGGGACAGGTGTGCAGCGCGGGCAGCCGGCTGTTCGTGCACCGCCGAATCATCGACGACCTGCTGCCGCGCATCCTCGAACGTGCCCGCGCACTGCGCATCGGTGACCCGCTCGACCCGCACACCCAGATGGGAGCGCTCATCAGCGCGGAGCACAAGCAACGCGTGCTGCGTTACATCGAGCGCGGTCACGCCGAAGGAGCACGGCTGCTCACCGGCGGCCACGAGCTGCTCGCCGGGACCGGCGGCCACTTCCTCGCGCCAACGGTGTTCGACAGGGTCGCCAACGACATGATCATCGCCCAGGAAGAGATCTTCGGGCCGGTCCTGTCCGTGCTCTCCTTCGACGACGTCGACGAGGTCGTCCGGCTCGCGAACGACACCGTCTACGGGCTGGGCGCCGGAGTGTGGTCGCGGGACATCGACCTGGCCCTGCACGTGGCGGGACAGTTGCGGGCGGGACAGGTGTGGGTGAACAACTACGACGCCAGCGACTGGACGGTGCCATGGGGCGGGTTCAAGCAGTCCGGCACCGCGCGGGACAAATCCCTGCACGCCCTCGACGAGTACACCGCGGGCAAGGCGACCTGGATCCAGATCCGGCCGTCCGCGCTGGGGTCGGTCTGAGGGCCGGGCAGGCTGACGGCGCCGCCGGCCGTTCGGCAGCGCGCGTCGAGCCGCGCCCTCCGACCAGGGCGCGGCCTGAGAGGCTTCGGGGTCACGCCGGCACGGAGGGCCAAGGAGAGCGACCAGCTGCTCCGCTGCCGGCGGATCCCCGGTTAGTCGAGATCCCGAACCGGTTCATGGTCGCCGTCAGCCGGCGGTGTCCCAGGTGACCGGGAGGCTCTTGACCCCGTAGATGTCGGCGGTCTCCGGGCGCAGGGCGACCTCCTCGGCCGGTACGGCCAGGCGCAGGGTGGGGAAGCGGGCGAGCAGCGCGGTGAAGGCGACCCGCATCTCCACCCGGGCCAGCTGCTGGCCCAGGCACTGGTGGATGCCGTGGCCGAAGGCCAGGTGCCCGCCGTCCTGCCGGCGCAGGTCGAGAGTGTGGGGGGCGGCGAAGCGTTCGGGGTCGCGGTTGGCGACGTTGTACTGCAGGATGACCGCCGTACCGGCCTTGATGGTGTGGCCGCCCAGCTCGACGTCCTCCAGCGCGGTGCGCATGAACATCTTGGCGACGCTCAGATACCGCAGCAGCTCCTCCACGGCCCGGTCGGCGAGCGCGGGATCGGCGCGCAGCGCGGCCAGCTGCGCCGGGTTGCGCAGCAGCGCGAACGTGCCCAGCGCCAGCATGTTCGCGGTGGTGTCGAACCCGGCCGACAGCAGGATCAGGGCGATCCCGCGTAGCTCCTCATCGGTCAGGTCGCTGTCGAGCAGGTCGCTGAGCACGTCGTCGGTGGGGTCGGCGCGCTTTGCGGCGACCAGTTCCGCGAGGTACTGCTGGGTCGCGGTGTAGGCCGCGATCAGGTCCTCGTCACTGGCCTCCCCGCCGAGGAACTTGTCGATGTGCTCCTGGAAGGAACTCCGGTCCTCGTACGGCACGCCCAGCAGCTCACAGATGATGACGGCGGGGATGGGCTTGGCGAAGGCGGTCACCAGGTCCGCCGGCGGCCCGGCCTGCTCCATGGCGTCCAGGTGCTCGGTGGTGACCTGCTGGACGCGCTCGGTGAGCAGTCGCATCCGCCGCACGGTGAACTTGCCCACCAGCGGTTTGCGGTAGCGGCTGTGCCGCGGCTCGTCCATGAGGAGGAACTCGCCGGGCGGCGCCGGAGGGACCTCGATGTCGCCGTAGTCGATGATCGGATGGTGGCGCATGAGCTCCTTGCGCGAGCTGAACCGCGAGTCGGCCAGGACCGACCGGACCAGGTCATAACCGGTGACCAGCCAGCCCTGGTGTCCGTCGGGGAAGGGGAGGCGGCTGATCGGGCCGTGCTCGCGGGCCTCGATCAGCTCTGCCGGCGGGTCGAACGGACAGCCGGGCCGGCGGGCGGTCGGCATGGCGGAGACGGTGTGTTCCATGGGTCCCACCCTCGCCGACGGCTCTGATATCGGGCTGTCGCCGTGCTGACACGGCCGCTGACAGGCCGCGGCCGGACCGGCTCGGGAGGCCGTCGCGGTTGGGCAGAATGGCTGATGTGCGCGTCGACTTGCTGGGACCGTTCGCGGTGCGCGACCGCGACGGGGCCGTCGTGGAGGTTCCTGGCGTCCGGTTGCGCGCGCTGCTGGCAGCGCTCGCCCTCCACGCCGGCCGGATCGTCACCCGGGCGAGGCTGGTGGACTGGATCTGGGGGCACCGGCCGCCCGCGGACGAGGTGAATGCTCTGCAGGCGCTGGTGTCCAGGCTGCGCAGGGTGTTGCCGGAGGGCGCGATCGAGGCGGAGTCGGGCGGCTACCGGCTGGCCGTGGCTCCCGACGCCGTGGACGTGTGCCGGTTCGAGCAGCTGGTCGGCCAGGCCCGTGCCGCCGAGCCCGCGGCGCGGGCGGAGCTGCTGCGCTCGGCCCTGGCGCTGTGGCGCGGCGCGCCCATGGCGGACATCGCCCTGCAGGGCGGCGACACGTTCGACGCCGCCGTCGCGCGCCTGGAGGAGCTCCACGTCGCCGCGCTCGGGGATCGGGTGGATGCCGACCTCCGCCTCGGCCGTGGTTCGGAGCTGGTCTCCGAGCTGACCGGGCTGGTCGCCGCGTACCCGCTGCGGGAGGGGTTCGTGGCCGCCTTGATGCGGGCGCTCGCCGAGGCCGGGCGCGGGAACGAGGCGTTGACCCTCTACCAGCGCACCCGCGAGCGGCTCGCTGAGGAGCTGGGGGCCGACCCGTCGGCCGAGCTCTCCGCGCTGCACACCGCGGTGTTGCGGGGCGAGCTGGGCGAGCGGGCGGAGCACCGCAGGACCAACCTGCGCGCCGAGCTGACGAGTTTCGTCGGCAGGGACGATGAGCTCTCCGCGGTCGCGGGGCTGGCCGCCAGGCACCGGCTGGTCACGTTGACGGGGGCGGGCGGCTCCGGCAAGACCAGGCTGGCCACGGAGACCGCGCGGACGATGCTCTCCGAGCTGCCGGACGGGGCGTGGCTGGTCGAGCTGGCCTCGGTACGCGCGGGTGGGGAGCTGGCGCAGGCCGCCCTCACCGCGATCGGCCTGCGTGACCAGCCGCTGCTCGGTGGCGCGCGGGGCGGGGAGGCGATGGATCGGCTCGTCGCCGCGGTCCGCGAGCGCTCGATCCTGCTGGTCCTGGACAACTGCGAGCACGTGATCGAGGCGGCCGCGGCTTTCGCCGATCGGCTGCTGGGGGAGTGCCGCAGGTTGCGGATCCTGGCCACGAGCAGGGAGCCGCTCGGCATCACCGGGGAGGTGCTGTGGCAGGTCGAGCCGCTCGCGCTGCCCGCGAAGGAGGCGGACCCGTCCGAGGCCGGCGCCTCGCCCTCGGTGCGGCTGCTGCGGGACCGCGCGCATCTGGTGCGCAAGGACATCGGCTCCGACGCGCGCACCCTGGCGGCCATGGCCCGGATCTGCCGGGCGCTCGACGGGGTGCCGCTGGCGATCGAGCTGGCCGCGGCGCGGCTGCGCACGATGTCCGTCGATCAGCTGGCACGCCGGCTCGATGACCGTTTCCGCCTGTTGACCGGAGGCAGCCGTACGGCGCTCGCCCGGCACAGGACGCTCCGCGCGGTCGTGGACTGGAGCTGGGACCTGCTGACCGAGGCCGAGCGCGGCGTGCTGCGCCGGTTGTCGGTGTTCGCCGGCGGCGCGAGCCTGGAAGCGGCAGAACGGGTGTGCCGGGACGAGGCGGTCACCGGGGAGCAGGTGCTCGAACTGCTGACCGCGCTGATCGAGAAGTCGCTGCTGCTCGCAGAAGACGGCGACGGCGCGCCGCGCTACCGGATGCTCGACACCATCAGGGAATACGCGGCGGCCCGGCTCGCCGAGGCAGGGGAGACCGAGGCGGCGCGCCGGGCGCACCTCGCCTACTTCACCGAGCTGGCCGAGACGGCCGATCCGCACCTGCGCCGGGCCGGGCAACTGGAATGGTTGTCCACGCTGGAGGCCGAGCACGACAACATCAGCGCGGCCCTGCGCGGGGCGATCGCCGCGGGACGGGCCGAGGAGGCGATGCGGCTGGTCGGGGTGGCGGGCTGGTACTACTTCCTCAGCGGGCACAGGGCCGAGGGCGCCGAGCTGGGCATCGCGGCGACCGCGCTGCCCGGAGAGGTCGACGACGAGGTGCGGGCGCTGGCGTACCTCATGGTGTCCGTGTTCATGACCTCCGGGGTCAGCGGCGACCAGTACCAGGCGCGGGAGTGGATCCAGGAGGCGCACCGGTACGCCCGGCGCAGCGGGTCGCGCCATCCGCTGCTCGCGTTCGCCAGGGTGCTGGAGCTGACGCTGCAGGGCCCGGCTGAGCTCCTGCCCGCGTTCGAGCCGCTCATCGCCGGTGACGATCCCTGGGTGCGGGCGCAGGCCAGGCTCACGCGTGGCCGGTTCCGGCTCACGCTCGGCGGCGACGAGACCGACGTCGACACCGACGCCGAGACCGCCCTTTCCGAGTTCCGCACGCTGGGCGACCGGATGGGGATCTCGCTGGCGCTGACCTTCCTGGCCGATCGGCTCGCCACGCGCGGCGAGCTCGTACGCGCGTGCGAGCACTACGAAGAGGCGGTCGTGGCGCTGACCGAGGTGGGCGCGACCGAGGACGTGGTCGGCGTGGGGGCGCGGCTGGCCCAGCTCTACTGGCTGCTCGGCGATGAGCGGGCCAGCATGGCCGCCATGGCGGAGGCGCAGCGGTGCGCGGGCGGGATCGCCTGGCCGGACGCGCTCGTCGAGCTGGCGCTCTCGAAGGCGCAGCTGGCGCGCTGGCGCGGCGAGCCGGACAATGTGCGCGAGCACCTGGCCACGGTGCGGGCGGTGCTGGGCGACGCGGAGATGACCGACACCGTCCGCGCCATGACCATGCACCTGTACGCCTACCTCACCGACGATCTCGAACAGGCCCGCGCCTATCGGGCCGAGGCGTTGCGCGCCGCCCGGTCCACGGAGCGCACCTATCCACCGACGATCGCCGAGATGTTGATCGGGATCGCGGATCTCGCGCTGCGCCAGGGACAGTACGAGCAGGCCGTGCGCCTGCTCGCGGCGAGCGACGGCGTGCGCGGCACGCCGGACCGTTCGCAGCCGGACGCCTCCCGGATCGCCGCGGAGGCGCGGAACCGCCTCGGCGAGACCGTGTTCGCCGAGGCGACCCGTGACGGCGGGCGGAGGGACTGGCGCGAGCTGGCCGCGATCACCCTCGCTTCGTGAACGAGGCGCGCCGGGAGCCGTCAGCGCGGGTCGAGAGCGTGCCGGATCGTGTAGTCGGCGGTGGCGTAGACGCCGCCCTGCAGCGGGTCACCGGCGAAATAGTCGCTCACTCCGGGGATCCGGTCCGCATAGACCTCCGCGTCATCCTGCGGCTGATAGCCGAGTTGCTCGTCGAGCTCCCAGAAGCGGCGGGTGTTGGCCGAGACCGCGTAGGCCGCCGTGAAGGTGATGCCCGGACAGGTCAGGGCGGACCAGACGAACCCGGCGCAGTCGCGCGGGCTGAGCCAGGTGGCCAGGTGCCGGGGGTCGGTCGGCTCGGGTTCGAGGCTGCCGATCCGCAGGCACACCACCTCCATGCCGAACTTGTCGGCGTACAGCCGCCCCAGAGCCTCCACGGCGACCTTGCTGACGCCGTACAGGCCGTCGGGGCGGGGCGGCAGCTGGGGCGAGACGGTTCGCGCGGCCGGATAGCAGCCGGTCAGCCGGTTGCTGCCGGCCAGGACCACGCGCCCTACCCCTGCCCGCCGCGCCGCCTCGAGGACGTGGTGAGAGCCGAGGACGTTGCCCTCCAGCAGGTCGGCGAGCGGCGCCTCGTCCGGCACCCCCGCCAGGTGCACGACCGCGTCGGCGCCGCCGATGACCGACATCGCGTCCTCGACGCCGGCCAGCGACGTCCTGCGGATCTCCTCGTTCGGCCCTCGATCGGTCACCGCCACCCGGTCGACCGAGACCAGCCTGCGCAGCCGCCGGCGCAGCGGCTCGCGCAGCACACTTCCGACCCGTCCGGCGGCGCCGGTCAGAACAACCGTCTCTATCGTCATGAACGGCAGTATGCCCACGTTCGACATGAGGAAGGGCCCCGGGGAATCCGAGGCCCTTCGCCACCGCGTGCCGTTCAGGACGGTTCGCGGATCAGGACGTCACACCCTCCAGGTGCTGGTGCACTTGGCCGCGCTGCCACCGAGGCCGGGCTGCTTCGTGCAGGCCTTGTACAGCCAGTTGGCCTTGGCCCGGTGTGCCTGGCTGTAGGTCGTGTTCTTGATCGACAGCGGGTGCGGCGAGTCCTGCCACTTCCCCTTCGAAGGGTCGTAGACCGACAGCCAGAGATGGTTGCCGTTCGCTCCGGAGTTCTTCGGGACGCGAGCCCAGATGTAGGTGTTCGCACCCCACTTACCCGAACGGAGCTGCAGCGTGTAGGTCTTCTTGGCGACGGTGACGCTCTTCGTCGTCAGGTTGCCGACGCCTGTGGCGTACCTCGGCGCGTCCTTCGACCAGTAGCCCGCCGCCTGGGCACTGGAGGCGGCCATGACGAGCGCGGCCGACGCCGCCAGGGCGACAGTTCCCACGGACGCGATGCGCCCCACGATTTTCCGCATTGCGTGCGATCTCTCCTTCTCCCGGCCCGATGGGTCCGGGTGCATCGACTCCGGCCGGTCAGACGTTAGGGAAGGGCGGTATATCGGCGGTATGCCGCTGAGCCCGGGGGCTTGTGCCAGGATGCTCGGCATGTCCAATCGCGCTTTGAGCTTCGGGGTGATGGCGGAGGCCTACGAACGGTTCCGCCCGGGCTATCCGGCGCGGCTGGCCGACATGGTGATGGCGTACGCGGCTCAGCCCGTTCTGACCGCCCTCGAGATCGGCGCCGGCACAGGCAAGGCGACCCGCCTCTTCGCCGAGCGAGGGATCATCGTCACCGCGACCGATCCCGACGGGGCCATGCTGGCCGAACTGCGCAAGCACGTGCCTGCGAGCGTCAGCACCGTGCGGGCCGCGTTCGAGGACCTGCGACCCGGCGAGACGTACGGGCTGGTCTATGCGGCGGCGGCGCTGCACTGGACGGACCCGGAGGAGCGGTGGTCCCGCGTGGCCGCGCTGCTCGGGCCGGGCGGCGTGTTCGCGTCGTTCGGCGGTCCTGTCCGGCTGGCTGACCCGGCTGTGGAGGAGGCCGTTCGCGTGGCACGGTCGCCGTTCCTGGCCAGCGACGAGGTTCCGTCTCCCGACGGGACGCCTCCGGAGGAGGCCATGCAGTGGCCGGGTACGGAGCTCCAGCGGTCGCCGTGGTTCGCCGATGTCCGGCAGTCCGTGGTCGAGCGGCGGTTGACGATGAGCGCCCGCGACTATGTCGGCTATCTCTCGACCGTCTCGGCCTATCTCGTCCTGCCGGCCGTGGAGCAGGAGCAGGTGTTCAGCCGGATCATGCGGGCGCTGCCCGCGACGGTCGAGATCGCCGCCGACATCACCGTCCACGTCGCGAGGCGGCGCCGGGAGCTCTAGTCCGCACTGCGTGAGGCACGCTCATTCCCGGCGGCGCGCGGAGACCTACGTACGAGGGTGCAGGACGACGAACAACCCCCGGGCCCGGGAGCCGTCCGGCATCCGCCAGGAGCCGGCGACGTGGCCGAGCGCCTGCGGTGGAAGGGAAGACGCGTCGTCCGGCGAAGGACGCAGGGCCCGGTGCAAGCGGAGGGCCGTAGCCTGCGACGCGGGCAGCAGGGTGCCGTCCTGGTCGTCGGTGGCGGTGGTGAAGCCGGTGAGGCCGGCACCGCTGTAGGACCGGGTGACCTCCCGGTCGGGGGTGTCGCTGGTGTTCTGGTCCTGGGCCTGGACGCGGCCCTCGATAAGGGCCTCCAACTGGGCGAGGAGCACATGGTCGTGGCAGCCGTCGTAGGCCCAGCGCCGCCCCAGCACGCCGTGTTCCATGGTGCCGATGAGGGCGTGCTCAGCCCCGTCGAGCGGGCCGCCGCGATAGGTGAGCGGCACCAGGTAGTTGGTCAGGTGGGCGCCGGAGGCATCGGTGACCACCATGAACTCGATTCCCACCGCACCCTGCGGGTCGTCCAGCCGGAAGCCGCCGGCCTTGGACAGATGAGGTGCGCCCGCCCCGCCGAGATACCACGGCCGGGAGGGGAGCCAGGAGGTGAGAAGCTCCAGCTTGGTCGGCTTGAGGGCGGTACGGTGGATGACGGCCATACCGGGGGTTCTCCTCCGCTGCGGGTGTACGGTCTGAATGGTCGTTGCCGGCGGACCACGAGTTCCGGTCCGGGTCCTCGGAGATCGCGGTCCGGCCATCGTGCCACGTCGTCCTGGCTTACGCGTCGCCAGGGTCGCGCAGCGCCAGTGCCTGGGCGTCGGCCAGCCCTCTGCGGGCCGCGATGCGGCGCCGGGCCCGCACCTGCGCGCTCGTGCGCGGGCGGTATTTCGGCTCGCTCCCGCAACCGCACGTCTCGAAGCCTTCGTACCGCAGTCCCGCTCCCAGCACGGCCGCGACGGCCGCCCATTCGCGGTCCTTCGTCCTGCGCGGCGCGGCGAAGTCGTGGCCGGCGAAGATCATCGGCTGGCGGCAGCGCGTGCACAGGTGCTCCGCGCCGTCCCAGGCCAGTTTGCGGCTCTGCCGGCACGGGACGCACACATAGTGGACCTTGTAGGTGACCTCCGCGTATGTGCACACAGGCCCAGAGTACTCGTGTCCGTCCGGGTGATCCGCTTGGTGCATGATCGTCCCCAAGGTTGGGCCGCAGCGGTTGGCAGGGAGGCACGGGAATGTCGGAACGCGTCGCAGCGATGGACGACATCGTCACGTCCGCAGCGCGCACCCGTGCTTCGACCTGGGGCGGCGGCAGGCGTACTGGAGACTTCGCGCGATCATGTACGAGCTTCGGGATCCGGACGAGATGGCGGCCGAAGGGATGGCGTCGGATGTGAAGGAGTACTGCTTCCAGTTCTGGCCGATCCCCCGGCCGGCCTGATCGGCGCGCCGGCGTCAGGCGCTCGTGAGGATGACGAGCCGGCTGGTCGCCCGGGTCATGGCGACGTAGCGGTCGACCGCTCCTTCGACGCCCGTGCCGAACGCCTCCGGGTCGACGAGTACGACGAGGTCGAACTCGAGCCCCTTGGCCAGCTCCGGGGTCAGTGACCGGACGCGGGGCGCCTCCGGGAATGCGGGGTCGCCGATGACGCAGGCGGTCCCGTCGGCGTGGGCGGCGAGCCAGGTGTCGAGGATCGAGCTCAGGTCCGCGGTGGATCCGTGGACGACGGGGACGCCGCTGCTGCGGATGGAGGTCGGCACGTTGGCGTCCGGGAGTACGGCCCGGATGACCGGCTCGGCCTCCGCCATGATCTCTTCCGGCGTCCGGTAGTTGATGCTCAGCGAGGCCAGGTCGACGCGGTCGAGCCCGATCCGTCCGAGCCGTTCCTGCCACGACTCCGTGAACCCGTGCCTGGCCTGGGCGCGGTCCCCGACGATGGTGAAGCTCCTGGACGGGCAGCGCAGCAGCAACATCTGCCATTCCGCGTCGGTCAGTTCCTGGGCCTCGTCCACGACGATGTGGGCGAACGGGCCGGCGAGCAGGTCGGGTTCGGTGCCGGGCAGCGCGTCCTCGTCCACCAGGGCGTCCCGCAGGTCCTGTCCGTGCAGCATCGTCACGACGCCTTCGCCGTCGTCGTCGGCCTCGAGCAGGTGGTCGACGACGCCGGCCATGCGCTCGCGTTCGGCGGCGACGGACGCTTCCCTGCGGCGCCTCTGCCGTGACGCCTCCGGGTCGCCGAGCCGTTGCCGTGCCGCGTCGAGGAGCGGCAGGTCGGACACCGTCCAGGCCTGGGCGTTGTCGCGCTGGAGCCGCAGGACGTCTTCGCGGCCGAGCCAGGGGGCGCACTTCCGCAGGTAGGCCGGCACCGTCCACAGGTCTCCGACCAGGTCGGACGCCTCGATCAGCGGCCATGCGCGGTTGAAGGTCGTGAGCAGCTCCCTGTTCTGCAGCAGCGACCTGCGGAGCAGGTCGGGGGAGACGTCGCCGTCGTGCTTGCCGGCCAGGATCGTGAGCAGTTCCTCCCAGATCCGGTCACGGGCCTCGTTGTGCGGGGTGCCGGGTTCCGGCGCTTCGAACGCCTCGGCCCAGTCGTCGGCGCTCAGCCAGATGTCGGACCAGTGGGTCGTGACCGACATCCCCTCGGTGGGCGGGTTCTCGTAGAACCTGACGGCCGGCTCGATCGCCTTGACCAGGTCCGCGGACGACTTCAGGCGGGCCACCTCCGGGTCGGCCTCGATCGCCGCGGCGGCCCCCTCGGCGACGAGGTCCCGCAGGGTGCAGGTCTGTACGCCCTCCTCCCCGAGGCTGGGCAGCACGTCGGAGACGTAGGCCAGGTAGGGCTGGTGGGGGCCGACGAACAGCACGCCGCCCCGGCGGTGGCCGAGGCGCGGGTCGGAGTAGAGGAGGTAGGCGGATCGGTGCAGGGCGACGACGGTCTTGCCCGTGCCGGGACCGCCGTCGACGACGAGAGCGCCGCGGGATCCGGCGCGGATGATGGCGTCCTGGTCGGCCTGGATGGTGCCGAGCACGTCGCGCATCCGGGGCGAGCGGCTGCCGCCCAGGCTGGCGATGAAGGCGGACTGGTCGTCGAGCGCGGCGTGCCCGTCGATCTGGTCCGGGGTGAACACCTCGTCCCAGTAGTCGCTGATCCGGCCGCGGGTCCAGCGGTATCTCCGGCGGCTGGCCAGGCCCATCGGGTTGGCGTGGGTGGCGCCGAAGAACGGCTCGGCCGCGGGGGAGCGCCAGTCGATCAGCAGCCGGCGGCCGGCGCTGTCCGTGAGGCCGAGCCGTCCGACGTACACGGGCTCGGGGTTGTCCGCGCCGACCATGTGCCCGAGGCACAGGTCCAGGCCGAAGCGGCGCAGGGCGCGCAGGCGGGCGGTCAGCCGGTGGATCTCCAGGTCCCGGTCCAGCGCCTGCCGCCCCTTGCCGCCGGGGGCCCTGCGCTCGGCTTCGAGGCGGTCGGACAGTTCGGCGATCGACTGCTCGAGGCTCTCGGCGATGGCCGCGAAGTGCCGCTCGTCGCCGGCGATCAGCGCCGGGTCGGCCTTGGGGGCGAGGTGGCCCGGAAGGTCAAACGCGCTGGTGGTCAGCGGGTTCACGTCATCAGCTCCGATCTGAGGGTGCGCGGACCAACCCGTACGCCGGCGACGGCACCCGCACTTCGTGTCCCCCGTTCGCGCAGGGTGTTCTGGCCTTGGCCGACGATTGTGCGGCACGACCCGGGTCTTGCCGCAAGCCCCCCGCTGCGCTATAGGTTGAAAGTGGAAAGGAGCCGGAGTCCCCTTTCCACTCCTGATGACCTCTTCCGGTGTGCTTCAGAGCCGTATGTCGGCGGAGCGTGACGGCACGGCGTCGAGCGCGGCCAGCGTCGCGTCGTCGAAGGTGATGGCGCCGGCGGCGACGTTCGCCTCGAGGTGGACGGGGTTCGCGGTGCCGGGGATGAGCAGCACGTTCGGGGCGTGCCGGAGCAGCCAGGCGAGGCCGGCCTGTGACGGGGTGCAGCCGATGGACTCGGCCGCGTCGCGGACCGCCGGCTCGTCGGTCACCTTCGGCATCTGCGGGAATGCGCCGCCGAGCGGAAAGAACGGCACCCAGGCGATCCCCTCCTCGGCGCAGAGCCGGACCAGGTCCTCGTCGTCGCGCGTCACGAGGCTGTACGCGTTCTGCACGCAGGCGATGCCCGCCGGGAGCGCCCTGCGCAGCCCGTCGAGGGTCACGCTGCCCAGGCCGATCGCGCCGATCTTGCCTTCGTCGCGCATCGCCGTCAGCACCGCGAGCTGGTCGTCGAGGTCGACCACCTGGTCACCTTCGGCCCGGATGCCGGGGCCGATGTCGAGCCGCCGGAGGTTCACGACGGGGAGCTGGTCGAGGCCGAGGCTCCTGAGGTTGTCCTCGACGCTCGCCCTGAGCTCCTCGGGACGCTGCGCGGTACGGAGCGGGAGGGGGCCGTCGGGGTCGGGGTCGGCGCCGATCTTGGTCACGACGACGACGCCGTCCTCGGGGCGGATGGCTTCGCGGATGAGCCCGTTGACGAAGCCGTCGCCGTAGAACTGGGCCGTGTCGATGTGGTCGATGCCGAGGTCGACGGCGCGGCGGAGCAGCGCGACGGCCGCGCTCCGGTCGCCGTGCAGGCGCTCGAGCTGCATCGCGCCGTAGCCGACCCGGGAGACGGTGTGGCCGGCGAGCCGGCCGGAGCCGCCGGGACGCGGGACGCCGGTGGCCGTGACGTCGAGGGACGAGGTGCCGGTTGGCATGGACAGCGCCGGCCGTCCTGTCCGCGCCCATGCCCGGCGCAACCGCGAGCGCCTCATCGCCGTCGCGCGGGCCACCTTCGCGGCCGCGGAGGGCTCCGTCTCGCTCGAGGGCATCGCCCGGGACGCCGGCGTCGGGATCGGCACGCTCTATCGCCACTTCCCCACCCGCGAGGCCCTCGTCGAGGCCGTCTACGCCGCCGAGCTCGACGACGTCACCGCGAGCGCCTCCACCCTGCTCGACGAGTCGCCGCCCGAGGTCGCGCTCCGCGCATGGATGGACCGTTACGCGGCGTTCGTCGCGACGAAGCGCGGGATGGTCGACACGCTCCGCGCCGGCTGGGCCTCCGGGCGGATCGCGACACCGACCACCAGGGAGCGCGTCACCGCCGCGCTCGGGATGATCCTCACGAGCGGCGCGCAGGCCGGCACGCTCCGCGCGGACGTCGATCCGGACGACGTCACCGCGATGCTCCTCGGGGTGTTCCTGTCCACGGCCGCGAGCGACAGGTGGGAGCAGACCGGCCGGCTGCTCGACCTGGTCATGGACGCGCTCCGCCCCTCGGGAGCGCCCACCCGGCCCCGCCCCGCCGGGGACGGACCCTAGTCGCTGCCGGTCACGAAACTCTGGATGGCGACCACGGCGCCGCCGCGGGCCCATTCACGGAAGTCGTCCGCCTCGATCACCACCTCGGCCGAGCCCGGCACGCCCCGGCGGTTCGCGGTGAGCGCCGCGTCGAGGTCGTCCTTGCCGACGCGGGCCAGTTCGACGCCCTCGCCCGCGAGGATCACGGTCTTCACCATGGAGATCGTCGTGATGTGCGCGATGAGCCTGCCAAGGGCCCGCGCGGCCTCGCGGACCACGCCCAGGCACACCTGGTCGCCGGCCGCGGCGCCCCGCATGACCTCCTCGTACGTCACCGCCCGCCGCAGCCCGAGCCCGGCGGAGATCTCGATCGAGTCGCTGGACAGGTACGCCGAGGCGCATCCGCGGTGACCTTCCGTGCACATGGGCCCGCCGGGGCTCAGCGCCAGGTGGGCGAACATGCCCAGGTCGGCCTCGGCCGCGGCCACGAGGTGGTCGTGCACGATGAGGGCGTAGCCGATGCCCGCGCCGATCGTGACCAGCGCGAAGTCGCGCAGGCCGCGTCCGGCGCCGAACCAGTGGTGCTGGTGGGCCAGCGCGGCCACGTCGTTCTTGACCACGCACGGGCGGCCGAGAGCCTGCTCCATCAGTGGCTCCAGCGCCACCTGCCGCCAGCCGAGGAACGGCGCGTCGATCAGCCGTTCGCGGCCGACGGGCGCGGAGCTGCGGGCGTCCCCGCCGATCGTGACCCCGGCGGCGACAATCTGCGTCCCGCCAGTCCCGCCAGTCCCGCCAGCCCCGCCAGCCCCGCCAGCCCTGCCGGTCCCGCCGGTCCCGTCCGTCAGGCCGTCCAGCAGCCGCCTGGCCT
This sequence comes from Nonomuraea sp. B10E15, assembly GCF_039871615.1. Taxonomy (NCBI): domain Bacteria; kingdom Bacillati; phylum Actinomycetota; class Actinomycetes; order Streptosporangiales; family Streptosporangiaceae; genus Nonomuraea; species Nonomuraea sp. B10E15. Next base: position 111,909 of record NZ_JBDPMB010000023.1, on the reverse strand, counting down.
GGTGGCAGACGGCGTCGGGGGAGTGGTCGGTGATCGGCTCGTCGCGGGCGGCGACGACGCCGGCGCGCAGGTCGGTGATGACGGTGTGGATCCGGTCGGCGGTCAGCTTGATGCCGAGGAAGCGGTGCTCGCTCGCCGCGACGTCGAGCGGGCGGGTCGGCCGGCCGTTGACGGGGTCGTGCACCACGTCGCCCTCGACGAGGAGGCCGGCGTCGACCAGGGGTCTGGTCAGCCTGGTCAGGCTGCCGGTCGACAGGTGCAGGGTCTTGGCCAGCGCGGTCCTGGACTGCGGGCCGTGGATGATGAGCTCCTTGACGATGGAGCGTGCGGCGTCGGGCAGGGCGTCCCACATGCCGAACCATCTTCGGGGCGCAACACCCTTCAACGCCAGCCTCCCCAGATTTGACTTTGAGATAAAGCTAACATGGCGGTCCGATGACGATCTCCGTACATCAGCATGGTCCGATTTGTGGACAAGTAGTGACATGCGCCTCACTTGTTCTCTAGGTTGACTTTGTCGCGAAGCTATCTTTGCTTCGCCCCGAAGGAGGCGTGGATGGGTTTCAGAAGGGTCTCCGGCTCGATCGCGGTGCTCGGCACGGCCGTACTCCTGGCCGCATGCTCGTCAGGCACGAACGAGAGCGCCGGCACGCAGGCGGCCGGGACCGGCCCGGTCACGCTGCAACACTGGTGCTGGAGCGCGGGCCAGAAGGAGAAGGTCGAGGCCTTCAACAAGGCCCATCCGGACATCCAGGTGCGGCTCACCGACGTCGGCGGCGGCACCGACACCGCGACCAAGCTGGTCACGGCGAGCCGGGCGGGCAACGCCCCTGACACCGCGTGCCTGGAATACCAGACGTTGCCCGCCATGATCGTGGCCGGCGCGCTCGCCGACATCGCCCCCCACACCGGCGACGTCAAGGAGGCCTTCAGCCCCGAGGTGTGGACGCTCACCAGCTTCGACGGCGCCGTCTACGGCGTCCCGCAGGACGTCGGGCCGATGGTGTTCGTCTACAACAAGGAACGGTTCGACGAGCTGAAGATCAAGCCGCCCGTCACCTGGCAGGATTTCGCGAAGCTCGCCGCCGACGTGCGCAAGAAGGACCCCGAGGCATATCTCGCCACCTTCGCCCCCGCCGAGTTCGGCAACTTCGCCGGTCTCGCCCAGCAGGCCGGCGCGTCCTGGTGGAAGGTCCAGGACACGACCTGGACGGTCGGCATCGCCGACGCACCATCCCTGGAGGTGGCCGGCTTCTGGCAGGACCTCATCGACAGGGACCTGGTCAAGGCCGAGCCGCTGCTCACCCCCGAGTGGAACAACAAGCTCAACAAGGGCAAGATCCTCAGCTGGCCGAGCGCCCTGTGGGCTCCGGGCGTGCTGTACGGGATCGCGGAGGAGCAGGCCGGCGACTGGGCCATCGCGCCGCTGCCGCAGTGGAAGGAGGGCGACGACCGGGTGGCCTTCCAGGGCGGCAGCGCCATCACCGTCACCAAGGACTCCAAGCACGTCGAGGCCGCGGCCACGTTCGCCAAGTGGATGAACACCGACAAGACCGCCTACGACCTCCAGATCGCCGAGGGCGAATATCCGGCGTCGCTGGCCGGGCAGGAGGCGACGAGCAGCAGCGAGCCGCCGAAGCTGGTGTCCGGTCAGAAGGACTACTGGCAGGTCGCCGCCAAGGCCGCCCAGAGCACGATCCCGCACATCAGCTGGGGGCCGAACGTCAGCACCGCCGAGAGCGTGTTCAGGGACGCCGTGTCCGCCGCCGTCCGCGACAGGACGCCGCTGGCCGACGCGCTGAAGAAGACGCAGCAGGCCGTGGTCGACGACATGAAGTCCACGGGATTCAAGGTCGCCGGCTCATGACCGCCGGCACCGGCGCCCGCCGCAGGACGCGGGCGCCGTACCTGTTCGTCGCGCCGGCCGTCCTGCTGTTCGTGGCCTTCCTGGCGATCCCCATCGGGTACGCGCTCTACCTCAGCGTCCGCGGCCTGCGGCTGACCGGCAAGGGCATCTTCGGCACGCGCGAGGAGGTCTTCGTCGGGCTCGACAACTACGCCAGGACGCTGACCGACCCGGAGTTCTTCGCCGGCTTCGGCAGGCTCGCCCTCTACGGGCTGATCAGCGTGCCGCTGACGCTCGGGCTGGCGCTGCTGTTCGCGCTCTTGCTCGACTACGCGGGTGCGCGCGGCCGCCGGTTCTCGCGTACGGCGATCTTCCTGCCGTACGCCATCCCGGGCGTGACCGCCTCCCTGTTGTGGGGCTTCATGTACCTGCCCTCGACCAGCCCCTTCAGCTTCGTCACCCGGGAGCTGGGACTCGGCGAGATCCCGTTCCTGGGCGCGGGCGTCATCTACCCGTCGCTGGCCAACGTCGCGGTGTGGGGCGGCGTCGGCTTCAACATGATCATCATCTTCACGTCGCTGCGCGGCATTCCCGCGGAGCTGTACGACGCCGCCCGCATCGACGGCGCCTCGGAATGGCAGATCGCCTGGCGGGTCAAGATCCCGCTGGTGGCGCCCGCGCTCGTGCTCACCGGCCTGTTCGCGCTGATCGGCACCCTCCAGGTGTACGGCGAGCCGACCACGCTCAGCCCGATGACCACGGAGATCTCCCAAGCGTGGGTGCCGCTGATGCAGATCTACCGTGACGCCTTCGTCCGCGACGACCTTCCGCTCGCCTCGGCCGCATCCGTCCTCCTGGCCGTGGGCACGCTCGTGGTGTCGGTCGTGCTGCTGAAGGTCACCCAGAGGCGGGCGTTCGGAGGGATGCAGTGAGGGCCGCCGCGCTCCCGCACCAGCGGGCCAAGCTCCTGCCCACCGTCGTGCTGCTGGTCGGGGCGTTCTACTGCCTGGTGCCGGTCGTGTGGGTGATCGTGGCCTCCACCAAGTCGAGCGCCGAGCTGTTCTCCACGTTCACCTTCGCGCCGGGGACGGGGCTGCTGGACAACCTGCGCGACCTGTTCGCCTTCGGCGACGGCCAATATCTGCGCTGGGCCGCCAACAGCGCGCTCTACGCGGGCGTCGGCGCCGCCGCGTCCACCCTGATCTCCACGCTGGCCGGCTACGGCATGGCGAAGTACGACTTCCGCGGCCGGAGCGTGCTGTTCTACGCGATCCTGGCCGGCGTGCTCGTGCCCGGCATGACCCTGGCGATCCCGCAGTACCTCATCATGTCGGAGACGAACCTGGTCGGCAGCCACTGGTCGGTCCTGCTGCCCAGCCTCATCTCCCCGTTCGGCATCTACCTGGCCCGCGTGTACGCCATGTCGTCGGTGCCGGACGCCACGCTGGAGGCGGCCAGGATCGACGGGGCGAGTGAATATCGCATCTTCGGCTCCATCGGGCTGCCCATGATGCTCCCCGGCATGGTGACGATCTTCATGCTGCAGTTCGTGGGCATCTGGAACAACTTCCTGCTGCCGTACATCATGCTGTCGGACCAGGGGAAGTTCCCGATCACCGTGGGCCTGTACACCCTGCTGGCCAAGGGCTCCTCCGAGCCCGCCCTCTACGGCCTGGCCATCGTGGGCGCCGCCGTGTCGGTGGTCCCGCTCGTCGCGCTGATGTTGTTCCTGCAGCGGTTCTGGCGGCTGGACCTGCTCAGCGGAGGGCTCAAAGGGTGATCACCGGCGCAGCCGCGCCCGACCTTCGCACCGCCTAGCAGAAAGCCGTTCATGCACCTGCATCACTTCAGAGCCGCCGGCGTGTCCGTGGTCCTGGAATGCCCGCCCGACGCTTTGCCCGCGCTCCTGTACTGGGGGCCGGATCTGGGCGCGCTCGGCGAGGACGCCCTCGGGCACCTCGCGGCCGAGTTGCGGCCTCGGGCCGACCAGACCGTGGAGGTTCCGGTGCGCACGGCGCTGGTCCCCGAGGGGCGTACCGGATGGATGGGCATGCCCGGTCTGTCCGGACATCACCAGGGGGAGAACTGGTCTCCCGCCTTCACCGCCGTCACCTATGAGCGGGCGGGCCAGGGCGTCACCGCGACCGCCACGGACTCCCGCGCCCGGCTCGACCTCACGATCACCGTCGAGCTCGACCCTTCAGGGTTGTTGCGCGCGCGGGCGGAGCTGCGTAACCGGCACGGGCTGCCGTACACGCTGGACGCGCTCAACCTCGTCCTGCCCGTGCCCGGCAACCCCACCGACCTGCTCGACCAGGCAGGACGGTGGTCCAAGGAACGTATCCCGCAGCGGCGGCCCCTGACCGTCGGCACCCACCTGCGCGAGAACCGGCGCGGCCGCACCGGAGCCGACGCGGCCACGGTGCTGCTCGCCACCACAGCGGGCACCGGCTTCCAGCGCGGCGAGGCGTGGGGCCTGCACGTCGGCTTCAGCGGCAACCACCGGCACTACGCCGAGCGCACCGCCACCGGCCGGACCATGCTCGGCGGGGGCGAGCTGCTGCTCCCCGGCGAGATCATCCTGCGGACCGGCGAGACGTACGAGAGTCCCTGGATCTACGCCACCTACGGCCGCGGTCTCGACGAGGCGGCCCGCCGCTTCCACGCCCACCTGCGCGCCCGCCCCTCCCATCCGTCCACGCCGCGGCCCGTCGTGCTCAACACGTGGGAGGCCGTCTACTTCGACCATGACCTGGACCGCCTGCTCGACCTCGCCGAGCGCGCGGCCAGGGTCGGGGCCGAGCGGTTCGTGCTCGACGACGGCTGGTTCACCGGCCGCCGCGACGACAGCGCCGGGCTCGGCGACTGGCACGTCGACGCGGACGTGTGGCCCGACGGGCTGCACCCGCTGGTCGAGCGGGTCAGGAAGCTCGGCATGGAGTTCGGGCTCTGGCTGGAGCCCGAAATGATCAACCCGGACTCCGGCCTGGCCCGCGCCCACCCCGAATGGATCCTGCAGACCGGCGACCGCCTTCCCCCGCCCGCCCGGCACCAGCAGGTCCTCGACCTCACCAACCCCGCCGCCTACTCCCACATCAAGGAACGGCTGCTCGCCCTGATCACCGAGTACGGCCTCGACTTCATCAAGTGGGACCACAACCGCGACCTCGTGGACGCCGGGTCCACCATCCGCGCGGGCCGCGCCTCGGTCCACGCCCAGACCCTGGCCGTCTACCGGCTGCTCGACGAGATCCGCGCCGCCCACCCCCGGCTGGAGATCGAGTCGTGCTCTTCCGGCGGCGCCCGCGTCGACCTCGGCATCCTGGAGCGCACCGACCGCGTGTGGGCCAGCGACTGCATCGACTCCGTCGAACGCCAGCAGATCATGCGCTGGACCGCCCAGCTGCTGCCGCCCGAGCTGGTCGGCAGCCACATCGGCGCCGGCCGCTCGCACAGCACCGGCCGCCGCCACGAGCTGTCGTTCCGCGCCGCGACGGCCTTCTTCGGCCACTACGGCATCGAGTGGGACCTCACCGCGCTCACCGACGCCGAGCTCGACGAGCTGGCCGGCTGGGTCTCCCTGCACAAGCGGCACCGGCACCTGCTGCACACCGGCACGATGGTCCGGCTGGACGACGCCCCGGAAGGCGTGCGGGCGCACGGCGTGGTCGCCCCGGACGCGAGCGAGGCCCTGTACGAGATCGCCGTGCTGGACCGCCCGGCCACCTGGCCGCCAGGGTTCATCCGCCTTCCGGGCCTCGACCCGGACACCGTCTACCGCGTCCGCCCGCTCGTGCCCGTGACCTCACGCGGGGCCGCGCCCGCCTGGCTGTCCGGCGGCGCCGAGCTGCCCGGCTCGGCGCTGGCCGCCGCGGGCGTCGCCGTGCCGCCGCTGTTCCCCGAGCAGTCCGCCCTCCTCCACCTCCAGGCCGTGCCCCCGGCGTAGGGACCGTGCCGCCGCTGCCTGGTGGCGGCGTCAGGAGATGCGCAACATCGCGCGGCTGTTGTGCAGGATCCGGAAGCGCCCGTCGGGTCCCGGGTCGAGGAAGACGACCTCAAGGCGCTCCCCGCCGTGCTGCCCGACCTCGACGAAGCGGGAGCCGTCGAGCGCGGCCAGCGTCGTGACCGGGTTCGTGACCAGGGATTCGACGTAGCTGGAACGCGGGATCGTGGTCATCGTCAACACGTTCCGCCCGTCATGGCCGATCCTGATGGTGGCCAGCCCCATGTCGAAGTCGCCGACGTACGGGCGGTGGTCGAGGGGCGTCCCGGCCTCCGGAGGGCCGGCCGGCGCGGGGGCGCGCACGCCGGCCAGCTCCTCCAGCAGCGGATGGACGAGGTCGGCGTGGAACGCGTCGGCGGCGCCGCCGTTGGTGAGCAGGGCCACGGCCACGTCCGCTCCGGGGACCATGCGCAGGTAGGCCTTCTGCCCGATCGTCGCCCCTGAGTGGCCGGTGACCGTGCCGCCGTCCCAGTCGTGCACCTCCATGCCCAGCCCGTACGAGCGGGGGAAGGCGGACAGCGGCGGCGGCGTCACCTGCGGCGTGCTCATGGCCTCGACGGCGGCGCGCGAGAGCAGGCGTGTCCCGTCGGGGGCGAGCCCGTGGTTCAGGTGCAGGCGCGCGAACTCCAGCAGGTCCGTGGCGCTCATGGCCAGCCCGCCGGCCGGATCGAGCGCGCGCGGGAGCGACCAGACGGGAGCCGGGCCCGTCTCGACGTGGCCGACCGCCGCGCGGTGCATGATTGCCTGCTCCGGCAGCGTGACGACGGTTCCCAGCCCCAGCGGAGCGGCCAGCTGACGCTGTGTCACCTCGCCCCAGGCGCCCTCCCGCAGCACCTCGACCAGGCGGCCGAGGACGACGAAACCGGCGTTGTTGTACGAGAACAGCGCGCCGGGCTCGGTCACCTTGGGCGCGCCGGACAGGTTGGCGACGAGGGCGGCCACGGCGTCCTCGTTCCTGCCGTAGTCGGCGAGGTCCTCTCCCGGGAATCCCGCGGTGTGCGTCAGCAGGTGGCGAGGGGTGACGGCCGCGGCGGCGCCCTCGTCGGCGAGCGCGAACTCCGGGAGGTGGTCGCGGATCGGCCGGTCGAGGTCCAGCCGTCCCTCGTCCACGAGCTGCATGACGAGCGTGGCCGTCCACGTCTTGGTGACGGATCCGATCTGGAAGACCGAGTCGGGGGTGGCCTCGACGCCGGTGCGGGTGTTGAGCACTCCTGTGGCCGTCTCGACGACGGCACCGTCATGCAGGACCGCGAGTGCGGCGCCGGGCACCCGGTGCCGGCCGGCCAGTGTGGCGAGGCGCTCGCGCAGGTCTGATGCGGTGATGGTCATGGCGATTCCCCCATGTCGATTGATCTCACATTTAAGACCATAGCCATAAATGGAGTCAATGGAGCGCTACGATTTCCGCGAGGACGATCGGAGGATGCCCGTGAGCGATGTCGGTGTGCTGCACCCGGTCCGGATCCGGCTGGCGCAGATCCTGGCCCTCGGCCCCCGCACCGGGACCCAACTGCGCCAGGCGTTGCCGGACGTCCCGTACAGCAGCCTCTACCGGCACATCCGGTGGCTGGTGGACGCGGGCGTCATCCGCGTCGTCGGCGAGCGCAAGGTGCGCGGAGCGGTCGAGCACACGTACGAGCTGGACGAGCGCGCCGTCCAGGGCGCGGTGCCCGATCCGGCGGGGTTGTCGACCGGCGACCACGAGCGGGCGGTGACCGCCTTCGTCACGGGCCTGATGGCGCAGGCGCACGCCTACCTGGAGGGCGACCCGGATGATCCGGTCGCCCAAGGACTGACCTACACGTCCGTCCACGTGTGGGTGGACGACGACGAGCTGGCCCGGCTCCGCGCGCGCCTGCGCGACCTGATCGACCCCCTCGCGCACGCCACCCCCGGGCCGGGGCGGCGGCAGATCACCCTCGGCGTCGTCGCGATCCCGCAGCCGGGCGGCGCCGAGCCCGCCGACCCTACGGCGCGGTGAGCGGTTCGGCCTCGTACGCCTCGTGCAGCACCTCCACGAAGGACGGCGCCTCGGGCAGGGGCACGGCACCGATCCGGTGCACGGCCAGCCCCGGCGTCCACGAGTTCATCACCACGGCGCCCGCCAGCGCCGGCAGGCCGGCGAGGGTGACCTCCTCGACGCGCTGGGGCACGCCGAGGCGGTCCAGCTGCCTGCGTACGATGCCCATCGTGGTCCCGGCCAGCATCTCGGCCTCGGGCCACACCACCGCCGAGCCGTCCCAGAAGGCCACGTTCCAGATCGAGCCCTCGCTGAGCCGCCCCCTGTGGTCGACGAAGGCGGCGTCGTCGAAGCCCTCGTCGACGGCCTGGCGCAGGTAATAGGTCTTGGCGGCCTCTCCGACCTGCTTCACGGCCGGCAGGAACCGTTCGTGCTCGATCGCCGCCAGGGCGAGCGGGCCCCGCGGGCCGGTCGAGGCGGGCCCGGTGCGTACGAGCAGCTCCGGCTCCACCTCGGGACCCGCCACGGTGAACTCGCCAGCCGGGGAGTAGACCGTGGCAGTCAACGAGAGGTCGGCCGGCCCCGCTTCGACCGCCGCCCGCAGGCAGGCGCGCACCCGGTCGTCGGGCAGGGCCCGGCCGAACAACGTGAGCGAGGCGGAGCGCAGCCGGTCCAGGTGGAGGTCGAGCCCCCGCACCCGGCCGCCGCGCACCTGCATGGCGGTGAAGTGGGCGTAGCCGGCGAAGGCGAGCGGCGCCAGATCGCCGGCACTCGCCGCGCGGCCGTCGCGTTGGACAACGAAGGAAGACATACGTCGCTCCAGCATGCTCATCAGGTGGAATGTCCGTTACCACGGTGACGTTAAGGCCTGACATCGATGGAAAGGTCAAACCGCATGCTGATCGGTGAGTTGTCCCGGCGCACCGGGGTCAGCGCGCGCCTGCTGCGCTACTACGAGGCCCAGGGGCTGCTCGACACCAGCCGGGGCCCCAACGGTTACCGCCACTTCGGCGAGGATTCCGTGGTCACGGTGCGGCAGGTGCGCGCCTTGCTGCGGGCCGGCCTGTCCACCGAGGTGATCCGGTCGGTGTTGCCGTGCGCGCGGGGCGAGCGTCCGGACATCGAGTGGTGCGCCGAGTTGTGGGACATCCTGAACGGTGAGCTGGCGACCATGGACCAGCGTATGGACGAGCTCCAGAGCAGCCGTGACGCTCTCGCCGGTCTCCTGGCGCGGCCCTGAGTCAGGCGGTTCGAGTCGCGGTGACCGCCACGGCGGTGTAGCTCATCGTGAAGGCGCCGCCCATCGCGTCGATCGCGGCGCCGATGGCCGACAGCAGCTCGTCCCGTTTGGCGGGCGGGAGCCGGGTGCCGCCTCCGTGCGTGGGCACCTGGTCCAGCCACGCGTCCCGGGTGTAGGTGTGCTCCCAGCCGATGTGCCACTGCTCCGGGTCGCCGAACGCGCCGGCCTCGCGCATCCCGTCCGCGGCCATGGCGCACATCGCGGTGTACGCCTCCGTGACCGGCTTTGTGTGGTCGTAGCCCGGCATCTCGGGTAGCACCTGGCGGTAGGCCGCGGCGAAGGCCTCGTTCAGGCCGGGCGGAGGCTGGAACGCGTTCCAGAACAGGGCCAGCCGTCCTCCGGGCCGCAGCACCTCCGCCGCTTTGGCCGCGCCGGTGACCGGGTCCACCCAGTGCCAGGCCTGCGCGGCGATGACCGTGTCGAAGGTCCGGCCCGCGGCGTCCCAGGCCTCGAACGTCGACACCTCGCATGCGACTCCGGTGCGCCGGGCCAGGCCGGCCATGCGCTCGTCGGGCTCGACGCCGAGCACCGTGCAGCCGGCGGCCCGGAACTGGCGGGCGGCGATGCCGGTGCCGCAGCCGACGTCGAGCAGGTCGGGCCCGGGGGCGGCGGCGACGATGCGCTCCACCAGGGCGTCAGGGTAGCGAGGGCGGGTGCGGTCGTAGCGTTCGGCGTCCGTGCCGAACGACTCGGCGACCTGGCGGAGCCGATGGGGCTGGTTGTTTTCCCGCAGGATAGTGGGCATGTGCCCACCATAGTGGGCGTCCGCCCACTCGTCTAGCCTGGGGGTGCCCGGCGACGGTTCGAGGAGGGACGCGCGGTGCCGACAGGGGTGGCCATGCGCGACGTGCGCGAGCAGCTGTTCAACGCCGCGGAGCGCATCCTGCTCCGGGCCGGGCCGAGCGGGCTGACCAGCAGGGCGCTCACCACCGAGGCCGGCTGCGCCAAGGGCGTGCTGCACCGCCACTTCGCCGACTTCGACGCCTTCCTCGCCGAGCTCATCCTCGACCGCATCGGCCGCATCGACGCTCAGGCGGCCGCCCTGCGCGCCTCCGCCGGCACCGGCACCGTCGCCGGCAACCTCACCGGAGCGCTGGCCGGGGTGTTCGAGTCGGTCGCCGTGGCGATCGTCGGCCTCATCACCTTCAGGGACGAGCTGCGGGCCCGGCTGCGCCGGACCCTGCCCGCCGGGATCCCGCTCCTGGCCGAGGCCACCACCATGATCGCCTCCTACCTCGCAGAAGAGCGCGAGATGGGCCGCATCGCCGCGGACGCCGACGTCGACACGCTCGCGCTCGCTCTTGTCGGGTCCGCGCACCTGCTGTACGCAGGCCGGGAAGGCGCCCCGCCGGAGGCCGGAGCCGTCGAGAGCGTCGTGACCACGGTCATGGCCGACGTCGTGCAGCGACGGCTGCTCTGACCCGCGTGGCAGGTGCTCAGCCGGCGTCGGGAACGTACGTCAGGTTGAGCACGCCGGTCTCGAAGGTCTCCGACTTGACCAGCTTCAGCGGGTGGGTCGGGGTGTCCTCGAACAACCGCTGGCCGCGACCCACGGCGATCGGGTGGACGAGCAGGTGGAGCTCGTCGAGCAGCCCGTTGGCCAGCAGCCACCGCACGGTCGTCGCGGAGCCGGACATCCCGATGTCGCCGCCGCTGACCTCCTCCTTGATCTCGCGCAGTCTGGCCGCGACGTCGCCGGAGACGATGGTGGTGTTGTCCCAGTCGGCCTTCTCCAGGGTGCTGGACACGACGAACTTGCGGGCGTTGTTCATCGACGCGGCCACTTCCGGGTCGGCGTCCGTCGTCGTCCAGTACGTGGACCACTCGTCGTACAGTTTGCGACCCATCAGCATCGCCGCCGCGCGTCGCATGCTCGCCTCGACCACGGCGCCCATCTCGTCGTTCCAGTAGGGGAAGTGCCATTGGTCCGGCGACTCGACCACGCCGTCCACGGAGATGAAGAAGCTCGAAATGATCTTAGCCATCGTTCGGTTCCTAGTCGTCGGAGGTGTTCACGGGATGGTGCGTACGCGCCGATGTGAAGGTTAGGCAGGAGGGGCGCTCACGTCTTGTACAGAAGCGACAGCGGCTCGTCCGGCTTCTGGGCGCTCAACTGCGTCGCGGTCCGCCCGACGTAGCGGGTCAGCGACCGCGCCAGGTGCGGCTGGTCGAAATAGCCGAGCCGGTGGATCACGTCGCCGACCGGCGTGCCCTCCTGGATCAGGACCGCCGCCTGCCTGGCGCGCGAGATCCGCTGGGCGGCGCCGCGCGTGAGGCCGGTCGCCGCCATGAAACGCCGCTGGACGGTGCGTTCTGACACGTCCGGCGCAGCGCCGCGCAGCACCGTGGCGACGATGGGGTCGCAGTCCACCACTCCCTCGCGCACCATCCGCCGGACGAACGCCTCGGCGTTGTCGTAGCCGGGAAGGCGCCAGGTGGAGCCCTTCAGCCAGAACGACCTGCGCGTCGCTCCGGGGATCTCCACGGCGCCGTTGACGAGCCGGCCGCTGGGCAGATGGGGCATGGACGTGCCGAGCGGGAACGTGATCCCGAAGAACGTCGCGTCCTCGGGCACGGGGGCGGTGCTCGCCGCCGTCTCGGGCCCTCGTACGGCCACGCTGACCTGACCGAGGTGTTCCCAGAGCACCAGCTCCCAATGGGCGGTCGCGATCGACGTCATCCGGGCGATGTCGTGGCTGCTGCTGCGCCACACCCGCTCGATGTACGGCGAATCGGATGGTCGGCTCTCGACGTGCAATCCCATCCTGGTCGTCCCCCTTCGCCGCGTATGGCACCCCTGAGCAGGCAGTCTGGCACGATTCCTGCCGGGCGTGTAGGGCACGGGACACCCGGATCGCCCAAGGAAATAACAGTACTTATATAAGAGCTGTTATAGTTGTCCCATGGCCGACCCCAACACCCCGGACCCCACCCGCGAGAGCCTCTGGCGGCCGCTGCGGGTCCTGCAGGCGTCGATGGACGCCGACATCGCCCGGCTCTACTCCGACAAGCGCATCGAAGGGCTCAAGCCGAGCTTCGTGATGGAGTTGCTCCGGCTCAACGCCCTCGGGCCGATGACCATCACCGAACTCGCCGAGTCGGTCGGGCGGACGCACTCGGCGCTGAGCCAGAAGGTGGCCGCCATGCGGGAGGCAGGCTGGGTCGAGACCGTGCCGGGTGACGACGCGCGCAGCAAGAAGGTGACGCTCACCGACCACGCCCGCGGCGTCGTCGGCCGCCTCGCTGCGGAGTGGCGGGCCACCGAGGCCGCCGTCGCCGAGATCGAGGCCGAGATCCCCTATCCGCTCACCCGGGTCGTCGCCGACATCGAGCAGGCCCTGGCCCGCAAGAGCTTTCACGACCGCATCGCCGAGAAGCTGGCGCACGACGCCGCGTGGGAGTGACGGGCGTGCCTGGTCAGGCCTGAGGGCCGCGGGGCAGGCCGGCGGTGTACGCCGCCCAGTCCGCCGGGTGCGCCATCCCCTTGCGCACGGGCACCTTCCTGGCCCTGCCCGCCTCGTCGACGACGATGCGGTTGCCCTCCAGGCGCGGGCTCCCGCCCGCGGGGATGGGGAATCTGCGTTCGGCCGGCCCGATCGGCGCGGCGAGAACGATGGCCTGCGGCTCGACCCGGAAGTACGGCCGCCGCAGGTAGACGACGCCGAGTCCGGCGACGATCAGCCCGACGACGATCGTCGGGCTGAACGCGCCGAGCAGGAGGAGCCAGAGCTGTAAGAGGACCAGGACGGAGCCCAGGATCAGGAACGTCCAGCCCAGCAGCGGGTTGTAGCGGATCTTCATGGGGATTGGTCCTTCGCCGACGGATGTGTGCCGGCTCACGATCCTCGCCGCCGGCGGTCCAGGGGGCAAGCGGGCCGAGCGGGGGCCGCCAACGAGAGGTCCGAAGGCCGCCAGCGCCCGGCCCTCGTCCGCCGCGAAAGTAGAGCACCATGAGCACTGTCACCGGCACCCACACCCTCATCGAGCCGAACATCCTCTACTTCGGCACCCCCGTGGTCCTCATCTCCTCCATGAACGAGGACGGCACCCCCAACCTGGCGCCCATGTCGTCGGCGTTCTGGCTGGGCTGGCGGGCGGTGCTGGGGCTGGCGGTGCGGTCCAAGACGTCGCAGAACCTGCTCAGGACCGGCGAATGCGTGCTCAACCTCCCGTCCGACGCGCTCGCGCCGGCCGTCGACCGGCTGGCGCTGACCACCGGGTCCGACCCCGTGCCCGAGCGCAAGCAGGTGCGCGGCTACCGGCACGTGGCGGACAAGTTCGGGCGGGCAGGGCTGAGCGCCGTCCCGTCCGAGACGGTGGCGCCGCCCCGGGTCGGCGAGTGCCCGGTCGCGATGGAGGCCGTCGTCGAACGCCACCACCCCGTGGGGGACGAGGGCGGGATCCTGGCGTTCGAGGTGCGGGTGCAGCGGGTCTGGGTGCACGACGGGATCCGCATGGCGGGCACGGACGACCACATCGACCCCGACGCCTGGCGCCCGCTGATCATGAGCTTCCAGAAGTTGTACGGGCTCGGCCCGCAGGTGCACCCGTCCACGCTCGCGCAGATCCCCGAGCGGCTCTACCGCGGCGCCGACCTAGAGCGGGCCCGCGCCGTCCACCAGAGCCAGCCATGAGCGGCCGGCGCAGACCCGGCTGATCTCCTCGAACGCCAGCCAGCCGGCGCCGGTGGCCTCCGACCCGGCGGGCGGCCGGGTCGGGGAGCCCGGCTCCGGGAGCGAGGCCCGGAACATCACCATGTACGTCAGCGGCGGATAGCGGTAGCCGTCGGGCGCCGGGGCGAGCAGCTCGATGCGCTGCCAGGCGAAGGCGGACAGCGCGGACGAGGGCAGGCGCAGGCCGGTCTCCTCGTACAGCTCGCGGACCGCGGCGCCGGCCGCCGTCTCGCCGGGTTCGAGGTGGCCGCCGGGGATGTCCCAGCCCCGCCCGTCCACGCGCGTCATGAGGGTGCGGCCCGCCCGGTCCGACACGAACGCGAACGCGCACGTGGTCTGCTCCACCGGCGGGATGGTCGCGGTGCGCATCAGGTCCATGCGGTGCGCCACGGGGACATAGGGGACCGTGCCGGTCAGGAGCAAATCTGTCATGTCTCCATCGTGCCCGCGATCACACGCCCCGGCGCATGGCCCGGTTGCCGAGGTGGAGCCCGACCGCGGCCACCGCGCAGGCGGCGGCGGTGCCGTACAGGATGGAGGGGCTCGCGAGGTGGCCGGCGAAGAGGGCTCGCTGGGCGTCGACGATGTACGTGACCGGGTTGGCGTACCCGATGGCCCGCAGCCAGGCGGGGCCGGTGTCCAGCGGGAGGAGCACTCCAGAGCACAGGAGCAGCGGGAAGAGGATCGACTGGCTGACGATGTAGAACAGGGTGCCGCCGGGCGCCGACTTGATGGCGAGGACGAACGAGAGGGAGCCCAGCCCGACCCCGAAGATCACCAGCAGCACGAGACCGGCCAGCACGCCCGCCGGATGGAGGTCGAAGCCGAGGGGCAGCGCCAGGAGGATGATCAGTACGGCCTGGGCCAGCAGGACGATCATCTCCTTCATGGTCCTGCCGACGAGCATCGCGGTGCGGTTGAGCGGCGTGACCATCAGGCGCTCCATCGAGCCGCCGATCAGCTCGACCAGCAGCGTGTAGCCGGCGCCCATCGGGCCGGTCAGGCACATCATGACCAGGATCCCCGGCACGAACCACTGCCACGACGAGCCGACCGCCCCGTCCAGCAGCGACCCGAACAGGAACAGGAACAGCAGCGGCTGCCCCATCTCGAAGAGGAGCCCGACGGGCTCGCGCAGGGCCGGCCTGGCCTCGCGCGAGAGGACGGTTGCGGTGTCACGCAGGAATGTCGTCATCGGTGAGGCTTCTCCCGGTAAGAGCGAGGAACACGTCGTCAAGGGTGGGGCGGACGGTCTCGGCGGTGGTGACCTTGATGCCGGAGCCGTCCAGGGTGCGGAGATAGTCGGGCAGCGCGGCGGCGGCGTTGGGCACCTGGAGGCGCACGGTGGTGCCGGTCGCGGTCCCTTTGCCGATGCGGGCGGCCGTCGCGGCCTCCTGCTCGGTGCTGGTGGTGATGGTGATGTGGTCGCCGGCGAGGTCGTTCTTGAGCTGTTCCGCGGTGCCGTCCGCGATGATCTTCCCGCCGTCGATGATGACCACGCGTTCCGCCATGGTGTCGGCCTCCTCCAGGTAGTGCGTGGTGAGGAAGAGCGTCGTGCCGAACGTCTCCCGCAGCCGGAGGATGTGCTGCCAGATGTCGGCGCGGCTCTTCGGGTCGAGGCCGGTCGAGGGCTCGTCCAGGAAGAGCAGGTCGGGGCGGTGGATGAGGCCGAGGGCGATGTCCAGGCGGCGGCGCTGGCCGCCGGAGAGGGTGCCGGGCTTGCGCCTGGCCAGCGACACGAGGTCGAGCAGGTCCAGCAGTTCGTCGGCGCGGGCGGCCGCGTCGCGGATGCTCAGGCCGTAGCAGCGGCCCTGGGTGATGAGCTCGTCGCGGACGAAGAAGTTCTCTCCCGCGCTGTTCTTCTGGCCGACGTAGCCGATGCGGGCGCGGACGGCGGCCGGGTTCTCGCCCACGTCATGGCCCGCCACCCTGGCGGTGCCGGAGGTGGGCGGCAGCAGTGTGGTGAGCATGCGCAGGGTCGTGGACTTGCCTGCGCCGTTGGGGCCGAGGAACGCCACGAGCCGGCCGGCCTCCACGTCGAGGTCGATGCCGCGAACGGCGGTGACGGTCTCCTTCTTGACTCTGAACTCTCGGGTCAGGCCCCGGGCGTGGATCATGGTCGGTCTCCTCTGGGCATGGCGAAGAAACCCCTGGTCGGGGCGGGCAATCCGGAATGGGACAAGTTTGTGCAGGGGAAACCGGGTTTGGCAAACGCGAATGTCACGTTCATGAACCGCTGTGACCTGCGGAAACGACGTCGTCGACGGCCGCTCCCACATAGGCGATTTCGGGGCTCTGAAGTGCGGGTTTCCGGATAGCGGAGAAGTTTTTCCCGACGAGCGCCCGGGGGCGGCGGTTCTGGCAGCATGTCGGGTCATGCGCAGACTTGCCGTGCTGGTGAACGGGCTGCCGGGAGCGGGGAAGAGCACGCTGGCCCGGGCGCTCGGCCGCGAACTCGGGCTGCCCGTGTTCTCCAAGGACGATCTCAAGGAGACGCTGGCCGACGTCCTCGCCAGGCCCGACGGCGTGGAGGCGAGGGAGTGGAGCAGGCGCCTCGGGATGGCCGCGGGCGAAAGCCTGTGGACGTTGCTGGCGAACTCCCCGCCGGGCGCGGTGCTGGAGAGCCCGTGGCTCGCGCCGCTGCGTCCCGTGGTGCTGGCCGGTCTCGACCGGGCGGGCGTCGCGCCGGCGGAGGTGCGGGAGGTCTGGTGCGAGGTGCCGCCCGGCGTGGCGAGGAGCCGGTACGAGCGCCGGGTGCGGCATCCGATCCACCATGACGCCGAGGTCGATGACGGGCGGTGGCGGCAGTGGGCGGCGGCGGCGCGGCCGCTCGCGCTGGGGCCGGTCATTTCAGTGGACACGTCGAAGAAGGTGAATATCGCCGAACTTGCACGTTCGTGTATGGCTCAGGAAGGATCTCCGGCGTGAAACGTCTGTGGTTATCAGCGGTCATTCTGGCGACGGGGATGACGGGAGTCGCCGAGGCCGCCGACGGCGTTCCCGGGGTCGACGTCAGCAACTGGACCGGTGACGTCGACTGGGAGAGCGTGTCCCTGGGCGGTGGGAAGTTCGCGTTCGTGCAGGCCACCGAGGGGGGCGACTACCGCAACCCGCGTTTCGAGACGCAGTTCGGCGGCGCTGCGGAGGCGGGGCTCTTCCGCGGTGCCTATCACTTTGCGCAACCGCACGAATCCGACGGGACAACTCAAGCCGACTATTTCCTTCAAAATGGCGGCGACTGGATCGGCGACGGCCAAACCCTGCCCGGGGTCCTCGATGTGGAGGACAATCCGTACAAAGACAAGAACGGCAAGAACTCCTGCTACGGCCTGTCGACGAAGGACATGGTCGGCTGGATCAAGGACTTCACCGTCCGATACCGCAGGGCGACCGGCCGGCACGTGATCATCTACACCACGGCGAGCTGGTGGCGGACCTGCACGGGAGACTCGGCCGCCTTCACGTCCAACCCCCTCTGGCTGGCCCGCTGGGGCAGCGAGCCAGGTGCGCTGCCGAAGAGCTGGAAGAGGCACACGTTCTGGCAGTCGGCGGAGAAGGGCGCGCTGGCCGGCGGCCAGAACGCGTTCAACGGCAGCGAGTCCCAGCTCAAGGCGCTGGCCAACCCGCCGGCCGAGGTGATGGTATCGGGCGAGGCCAGGAGCCGGACGTCGTACAGGGTCGTCGTGACGAACACGGGCCCGCACCCCGTCAAGGACATCAAGGTGTCGGGGCGCGCGTTCGGCGGGCAGCGGGTGGTCGAGGCGCCGGCGTGCAAGTTCAGCGGCACGGCGGTGTCGTGCCGGATCGAGGAGCTGCCGCGGGCGAAGAAGGTGTTGTTCGTGTTCACCACCAAGCCCAGGAAGGCGAAGGGCACGGTCGGCATGAAGGTCACCGTCGGTTCGGTGAAACTCACCCTGAAAGCGCGATAAGGCAGGATAAATCCCAAGTCCCGGTGTTAAAGGGGGTTTGGGATGAAGCGGCGGCTGGTTGTGGCGGTGGCGCTGATCCTGCTCACCACCACGGCCTCGGTGCCGCTCGGCCTGTCCCTGCCGCCCAGGATCGTCCAGATCGCCTACGAGATCGAGCGGTACGGCATCGCGTACTCGTGGGGTGGCGGCCACGCCGAGGAGCCCGGCCCGTCGAAGGGCACCTGCAGGGGTTACCGGGGCAGGATCAAGCCCTGCCCGGCGGCCAGGACGCGCGGCCTCGACTGCTCGGGGCTGGCCCGATGGGTGTACGCGCTGGCGCACGGCAGGGACGTGCTGGGGCCGGGCAACACCGACGCGCACGTACGGAAGATGCGCCGGGTGAAGTCCCCGAAGCCGGGAGACCTAGCCTTCTTCGGAAAGATCACCAAAAAGACCGTCAAAACCCATCATGTCGGCATCTACCTGGGCAATGGAACGATGATGAACGCACCCGAGACCGGGGCGATCGTGCGCGTCGACGACATGGCCGAGAAGGAGGATTTCGCCGGCTTCTACCGCTACCGCCCGCCGCGTACGGTCCGGTGACGCGTGTGGCGGCCGGAAATTGAGAGACCCGGTGGCTAATGTGTGCGGCTATGGACAGGCGATGGGTCGGCCTCGACGGCTACGAGATCCTGCCGGCCATCCGGGCCGGCCGGCAGGTGTTGCGCGTGCGCAGGCACGGGTGCGTGATCGCCGACTGCACCTCGGTCGCGCAGGTGGCCAGGCTCGTCGATCTGGCCGACCTGTGCGAGGTCATCGAGCTGCCCGCCCGGCGCCGCGCACAGGTCCCCGCGGAGGCCGGAACAAGTTCGCATCAGGGCTGAGCGCCGTGTATGGTTACACCTGTCCGCAGCGCCGGACAGGCCCCTATAGCTCAGTCGGCAGAGCGTCTCCATGGTAAGGAGAAGGTCAACGGTTCGATTCCGTTTGGGGGCTCCCACCTTGACCAGCCATAACGCCCGACCCGCCAGATAGCGGGCCCGGGCGTTTCTCCTTGAGTGCGACGAAAATGCGATGACCTTGGACGGTCACGCGTCCCGCACTCGCCACTCAACCACCTCGCCGCACGGCGCGATCGGCGTCTTGCGGCTGTCACGGAACGGAGCGCGCTTGCGGTGACCTCGGCCAGCCGCCACTGGGCCCACTCCGGCAGGACGTGGGCGCGAAACAGTAGGCGTAGGTGCCGCGCGAGCGTACCCATCGGTCAAGGCCGCCGTGGACGGACTGGTCGACGCCAGCGTTCCGGCCGACGACGACGCCGGTCACCTGGTCGGGCCGGACACGGGCTCGGCGACGTCACGCGCCAGCCGCAACTCGTGCTGCACATCCACCAGCTCGGCAAGGAGCGGCCGTGAGCGTGCGGGTCCGCATCGACGAGGCGGCGCTGTGTCGCATGGCCCACCGGCATGACAGCCCGGTGGCGGTGGCCGCAGCGCGCCCCCGAGGAAGTACTCCGTTGACCTGCGCGATCGTGCGGTTCGGAGGTCTTTGAGTTGCGTGAGCGGACCGGGATGATCGCCCGTGTCGCGACCAGCTCGGGGTGTGCACGACGACCGGGGAGGGTGAGGACTCCTGCGTGGTGCTGCGGCGCGGGCACGGCGGCCTGACCACTGAGTGCGAGGCCCGCGCTCGCGGGTGAGACGTTTCTGGGGCGCTGCGAGTGATGTGGTGGCGAGTGATGCGCCCTGCATGACAAAATGCTCACAATGTGGGTCAGAAGTGCCGTACTGGACTGTTCGGGTTTTCGGGATAAAAGGTGCTGGACGTCCTCGTGCGGTCGGACCGCTGTTTTGTGACACCTGTAGTCAAGTGAGGTATGAACGTGCTTGCTCGTACCAAGTTCACGGCCGTGGCGAGCGCCGCAGTGCTTGCGGCCGGGATCGTCTCCACGATTGCCGTTCCTGCCAGCGCGGCCGCCGTCGGCCCGTGTGGAAGCGGCTACAAGCTCGTGGGCACCTACAACATCAGCAAGGACGGGCAGAAGTACGGCGTCCTCGAGGTTCGGTGGAATGCCGGCACCGGGAAGAACTGCGCGTTGGCCTACGGCTCCGGATCGAACTATGGCCGAGCCGACTACAAGGCGGTGCGGATTCGATCGTCCGACAAGACGTCCTGGGCCGACACCGACTGGGGGAACTTCTCGAAGTACGCGGGTCCTGTCTACGTCGCCGCCAAGAACAAGTGCATCGATGTATCCGCCCACGTCGAAGGCAGGTCCGGGAAAAAGGGGTTCGTGTACAAGCGTGACGTCCACTGCGGATGACCAGCGCGGCGCTGTGGAGAGCGGGGCGGTGAAAGCGGTCGCCATGCCATAGCCCACGGCCGGGGACACTCGCTGGGCATCCGATGACGGGTGCCCAGCCTGTCCGTGGCCATGTGAAAGAGTCCCTTCACGGTCATGCTGGAGGAGTGGAGGAGAGCGGGGCAGAGGAGTTCGCGGTGACGATCTCGCAGGGGACTGGGGAGAACCGGAGGGACTGACCGGGCGGTGTGCGGGCCGCGCGCCGAGATGGCCACGCTGACCGAGCGACGCTCGGATGAGTCTCGGGCCGCGCGCCTCTCGTCGCACGGCACCTGGCGAGCGGTGGATCCGAGGTTCGTCGCCGAGCATGTCGGGCGCTCCGGATTTCGGTTGCCGGGGTTCCTGAGGCATACTGGAGAGACCCCGCCCGGTGGAGCGAGTTGCTGATGTGCTCGCCACGTCGGGTATTCTTTACGACGGCCGGTGTCGTTACCGGCTCAAAGGCGGAGTAGCTCAGTCAGGCAGAGCAAACGGCTCATAATCGTTGTGTCGCCGGTTCAAGTCCGGCCTCCGCTACTGCCCAATCCCAGGTCCACGGCCTGGGCACGGGTGTGTCCATGTCCCGAACGTAGAAAGGCACTCCCAAGTGGCTGCCACCGACGTTAGGCCGAAGATCACGCTGGCCTGCCAGGAGTGCAAGCACCGCAACTACATCACGCGGAAGAACCGGCGCAACGACCCGGATCGGCTTGAGCTGAAGAAATACTGCCCCAACTGCCGCTGCCACCGCGCGCACCGCGAGACCCGCTAGGTTCGCACCGGGCAGGGGCCTCGGCCCCCCACATACGCTCCATCGCACAGCCGGCGTCCCTTCGCAGGGCGCCGGTTCGTCGTGTCGGGCGGCACGGCAAAATCCGGGCCATCTCCCGCGACAGCCGAACGTTGTTCTGTTAGCGTCGCCCTCAGCAGCGCTCGGCTGGAGACCTACGAGGAGCCACTGATGGCCTTGAACCGTGACTTCGTGGGCCGGAGCTATCCGCCCAGCGCCCCATACGAGGTCAGCCGGGTGAAGATCAGGGAGTTCGCCACCGCGATCGGTGACAACAACCCTCTCTACCGCGACAAAGAGGCCGCGCAGGCCGCCGGCTACCCCGACGTGATCGCGCCGCCGACGTTCCCGATCGTCTTCAGCCTGCAGAGCGGCGGGGAGGCGCTCGCCGATCCCGGCCTGGGACTCAACTTCGCCATGGTCGTCCACGGCGAGCAGCGCTTCGAGTACGTACGTCCCGTCGTCGCCGGCGACGAGCTGGTCACGACCGCGACGATCACCGACATCCGCACCGCCGGCAGCAACGAGCTGCTGACCGTGCGCAGCGACGTGACGACCGTCGAGGGCGAGCCCGTCTGCGTCACCTACAACACGGTCGTCGAGCGCGGAGGGGCCGCCTGATGGCCGCCACGGTGAAGTACGACCAGGTCGAGGTCGGCCAGGAGCTCGCCCCGGTCGACTACCACGTGCGCCGCTCCAACCTGGTCATGTACGCCGGGGCCTCCGGCGACTTCAACCAGATCCACTGGAACGAGCGGTTCGCCAGGATGGTCGGGCTGCCCGACGTGATCGCGCACGGGATGTACACGATGGCGCAGGCCGGCCGGTTCGTCACCGACTGGGCGGGAGATCCCGGGGCGGTGGTCGACTACGGCGTGCGGTTCTCCTCGATGGTGGTCGTGCCCGATGACGACCGGGGCGCCACGATCACGGTCAGCGGCGTGATCGAGGAGAAGCTCGAGGACAAGCGGGTGGTCGTCGGGCTCGTCGCCAGGTCGGGGGAGGCACAGGTGTTGTCCAAGGCGCGTGCGGTGGTGCAGCTGACCTGAGCCTCGGCGGGCCGGGATGATAAGTCGGCCCGCTTTCGGGTACTCCGTGACGGTATGTCTGAAGCCGCGCGAGAAGTCTGGCCCACGGTCCGATCGATCCCCGTCTCCGCCGTCACCGACGCCAAGCCTCCTGGCCATCTCCGGCCCCCGCGCATCGAGGACGTGGCGGGCACCTCAGGCTCCGGCCGCGACACCGCGGGCGGCCCGGCGACCGGCTCTGGCACGGCAGCGACTGGCGTCGGCACGGCCGGGACCAAACCGCGCGGCACGCACGCACGCCAGAACCCCGCCGCCGAGCTGGGCTTCTCCGGCGACCCCGGCCAGCACGGCGACGACGAAGGCGACGGCATGCTGCACGCCCAGCGCACCTGGGACGCCTCGCTGGCCACCAGCCGCCTCGACGACCTGGGCGTCAACGCCGAGCGGCAGCGCGTCGAGACCGCGGACGTCACCACGAGCGTGGGCCTGCTCGTGGACGGCCGGCCCGAGGACGTGCAGCGGTGCGTGCAGTCGCTGATCGACCACACGAGGGCCCGCGTGCTCGCCCTCGACCTGGGCAACGTCGACGGCGCCGGCAACGTGCTGGACGACCTGGCCCGCCGCCGGCCCGACCGGATCGCCACCTGGCACGTCGCCGAGCGGCCGCACTGGCGCGGCGGCACCGCCACCTGGGGTGAGAGCCGGGCCAAGCTGCTGCGGCTCGACATGTCCGAGGTCCACGTACTGATGGAGACGACCACCGTGCTGCGCGGCGACGCGCTGACCCCGCTGATCGCGGCCATCACCGAAGGCGCCGTCGCGGCCGGCTGGTGGGGCGCGGAACCGCTCGGCGACGGCCGTAACTGGCGCGAGGCAGGGCCGGGCCGGGTGCGGGCGCTCACCGGAGACCTCATGGCGGTACGCCGGTCGGCGGCGCTCGGAGCGCTGCCCGAGGACGCCCGTCACGGCACGAACGCCGACCTGGAACTCTCGCTCGCCCTGCACGGCACCCTGGTCGTGCCCCGCGACCGGCCACCCGTGGAGCGCCTCGGCCGGCACGACGTGCCCGACGACTATCTGGAGCGGGAGTCGCGGCGCAACTATGACGGGGTGCTCCGCCTCCTGCACGCCTCCGCCTGACGGTTCTGCGGGTCGGGCCCGGCGGGAGTCCCGCTGCGGCCCGTGCCCTGGCGGGAAACGTGCCGCCCGGCCGCCGTCAGCGCCGGTTCGGGGCGCAGCGGCGGTCTGTCGGGCGGATCGCCCGTTAGTAAGCTGTGGGCCCATGGAGATGCTCGCGCCGTACACCACGTTGGGCCTGGGCGGGCCCGCCCGCGATTTCGCCGAGGCGTCCACGGCGGAGCAACTCGTCTCCCTGGTGGCCGAGGCCGACAGGAACGCCGTGCCCACGCTGGTGCTCGGCGGGGGCAGCAACGTCGTGGTGGCCGACGAGGGTTTCGACGGGCTCGTCATCAAGGTCGCCACCGAGGGCGTGTCCGTTTCGCGCGACGGCGAGCAGGTGCTGGTCACCGTCGAGGCGGGCGAAGACTGGGACCCGCTGGTCGCCCGCGCCGTGGCTGAGGGCTGGTCGGGCCTCGAGTGCATGTCCGGCATCCCGGGGCAGGTCGGTTCGACCCCCATCCAGAACGTCGGCGCGTACGGCCAGGAGGTCGCCCAGACCATCAGGTGCGTGCGCGCCTACGACCGGCGCACCCGGCAGGTGGTCGACCTGGAGGCGCGGCAGTGCGGCTTCTCCTACCGCGACAGCGTCTTCAAGCGGGATCTGGCGCGGCACGTGGTGCTCGCGGTGACGTACGCGCTGGACGTCTCCGAGTTGTCCGGCCCGCTGGCGTACGCGGAGCTGGCCGGCCGGCTGCGGGCCGAGCCGGGGGGCCGGGTGCCGCTCGCCCGGGCGCGTGAGGCGGTCCTGGAGTTGCGGCGGGGCAAGGGCATGGTGCTCGACCCGGGCGACCCCGACACGCGCAGTGCCGGGTCCTTCTTCACCAACCCGGTCCTGACGGCCGAGCAGGCGGAAGCGCTGGCGGCGCGCGCTCCCGGCCACCCGCAGTGGGACATGCCCGACGGATCGGTCAAGGTGCCCGCCGCCTGGCTGATCGAGCAGGCCGGCTTCCCGAAGGGTTACGAGCTCGGACCCGTACGCATCTCGACCAAGCACACGCTGGCCCTCACCAACCCCACGGGGAGCGCCACCACCGCCGACCTGCTGGCGCTGGCCAGGCACGTGCGCGACGGGGTGCGGGAGAAGTTCGGGGTCACGCTGGTCAACGAGCCGGTGCTGGTCGGCTGCGCCCTCGGGGAATAGCGGCCCGATCTGGTCTGTTATGGTGTCTCGGAGTTACCGAAGGGGAGTAGTCCCAATCGTGTGATCGACACACTGGCGCTTCACCGCGCCCGGTCGCACGGGCCTCACACGGGCGGACGAGACCTTCGGCCTGGCAGCCATGCGACAAGTCGCTGCCGGGCCGAAGCCGTGCCCGCATCTCCCCGGGTTCTCGCTTCCGGCCCGGTCGCGCGGAAGAGGACCGTTGGAAGCGTTCTGGATCAGTCTCGGCGTCATCTTCGTGGCCGAGCTCGGTGACAAGAGCCAGCTGATGGCGATGACGTTCGCGACCCGCTTCAAGATGTGGCCCGTGCTCCTGGGCATCACCATCGCCACGACCGTCGTGCACCTGTTCAGCGTCGCCGTGGGCGGCCTGATCGGCGACGCCCTGCCGACGACGGCCATCTCCGTGGTGGCCGGGCTGGCCTTCCTCGGGTTCGCGGTGTGGACGTTGCGCGGTGACGAGCTGACCGAGGACGAGGCGCAGAAGGCCCGGCGCACCACCAGGAACGCCCTGATCGCGGTGACGGTGGCGTTCTTCCTGAGCGAGCTGGGCGACAAGACGATGCTGGCCACGATCACGCTGGCGACGCAGCACGGCTGGGTCGGCACCTGGATCGGCTCGACGGTCGGCATGGTGGCGGCGGACGCGCTGGCCATCGTCGTGGGCCGGCTGATGGGCAGGCACCTTCCCGAGAAGGTCATCAGGTACGGCGCCGCCGCGGCGTTCGCGGTGTTCGGCGTCGCTCTCCTGGTCGAGCCGCTCCTCTGAGGCTGTCGTGTCCCTGGCCGAGCCGCCCCCGGAAGGCGTGTCCCCGGCCGAGCCGCCCCCGGAAGCTACGGTGCCAGCAGCGACCGCCGGTGGGCCGCCGCGGCCGCCTCGCCCCGGGTGGTCACGCCCAGCTTGGCCAGGATGTTGGACACGTGCACGCTCACCGTCTTCGCCGAGATGAACAGCTCGGCCGCGATGTCCCGGTTGGTGCGGCCCTGGGTGACCAGGCGCAGCACCTCCAGCTCGCGGGGCGTCAGCAGCTCCGACTGTTCCTGCCCCTGCGAGAGCCGGCCCACCCGGCGGGACAGCGCCTCGATCTCCTCGACGAGCGGCGTCGCGCGCAGCGCCTCGGCCAGCGGCAGCGCCGTCTTCAGCCGTGCGGCCGCCCCCTCGCGGTCGCCGCTGCGCGCCACCACGGTGGCCGCCTGCAGCAGCGCCATGGCCTGGTTGTGCGGGCGGTGGAGGCGCTCCCAGGCCGCCGCCGCGGTGTCGAACTCGCCCCAGTACGACAGCCGGTACGCCTCCACGACCGGCCCGATGGCCGACAACTCGGCCGCGACCTCGGCGGCCTGCCGGCGCACGGCGGCGATCCCCTCGGCGCCGGGTTCGGTGCTCTCGGCGGCGTCGCAGACCGTGCGCAGCAGGGAGAGCAGCCGCCAGCCGAGCATGGCCTTGCTCCACTGCTGCGGACGTGACAGCACCCGCTCGGCCACGCCCAGGGCGGCACCCGGCTCGCCCTTGGCGAGGTGCCAGCGGATGAGCAGGCGGGCGTTGTGGGTGACGTCCTGGACGAACTCCTCCGGGCGCTGCTTCAGCAGGCCGATCTCCGACAGGATGCCCTCGACCAGCTCCAGCTCGCCCCTGGCCAGCGCGATGTCGGCGCGCACCCGCAGCAGGGCGTACCGGGTGCGCAGGACGGGCCCGTGGCCGAGCGCGGTTTCGACGACCTCGACGGCCTCGTCCCAGCGGCCGAGCGACTCCAGCACCTCGGCCCGGTTGTTCAGGATGAACAGGCCGCTGCCGCGCAGCCTGCCGTACTGCTTGGCGAGCCGCCAGCCGTCCTCCGCCATGCGCAGGGCCTCGTCGTCGCGGCCCGTGTCGGTCAGGGCGTCAATGTTGTTGCCCATGGCCCTGGTGATGATGCGGCCGGCGTTCGCCGCCCTGCCGAGCTCCAGGGCCTGCTCGTTGACCATGATCGTGGACTCGAGCTCGCCGTTGAGCGAGTGGCCGAGCGCCAGGTTCATCAGCAGGTCGGCTTCGAGGCTGCGTTCGCCGTGCTCCCTGACCAGCCGCAGGCCGTCGGCGATCAGCTCGCTCGCCTCGCCGATCGCGCCTCTCAGCATGAGGTGGCGGCTCAGCGGCGTGACGACCTCGGCCCAGTCGACGCTGTTCTCGGGGACGAGCCGCAGCGCGTGCCTGAGGTCGTCGAGGACGCCCGGATGTCCTTTGCTGTTCTTGATGCCGGCCCGCCGCACGATCAGCTGGGCCACCCGCGCCGGCTCCGCGGCCTCGTCCAGCTCGCACAGCGCGCCCTTGACGAACTTGAGTGCCGCGTCGACGTCGCCGCCGGCGTTGGCGGCCTCGGAGGCCCGTTCCAGCACGGCGGTGTGGTCGGCGCCGATGAGCTCGGCCGCGTCGGGCACGCGGTCCCACAACATGAGGACGCGTTCGAGCAGGGGGACGGCCTCGGTGTAGGCGTACGCCTTGAACGACTTCTGCGCCGCCTCCCATGCGGAGATCAGCGCCCACTGGTCGTTGCGGGCGCCGTACCAGTGGTGGGCCAGCTCGACTGCGGCGCGGCCGGGCGGGACCAGCCTGCGGTCCTTGGAGATCTCCTCGGCGTACCTGGCGTGCAGCCGCTGGTGCTCGCCGGGCAGCAACTCGTCGTGGACGGCCTCGCGGATCAGGGAGTGGCGGAAGACGTAGGCGCGGTTGTCGGCGATCTGCAGCACGTTGCCCGCGATCGCGGGGCGCAGCGCGGTCTCCAGGTCGATGTCGGACAGGCCGCTCACGGCGGCCAGCAGGGCGTGGCTGACCCTGGTGCCGCCCGCCGCGGCGACGCGGAGCAGGCGCTGGGTCTCCTCGGGCAGGCGTTCGACGGCGCTGAGGATGAGGTCCTGCATGGAGTCGGGGACCGTGCAGTCATCGCCGCCGTCCAGCAGGGCCTCGACGAACAGCGGGATGCCCTCGCTGCTCTCGTAGACCTTCTGCACCTTGGCGTACTGGGGGATCTCGCCGAGGATGCCGGTCATCTGCTGGGCGACCTCGTCCCTCGACAGGCGGGGCAGGTCGAGCCGGTGCACGCCGTTGACCCGGCCCAGCTCGGCCAGCACGGGCCTGAGCGGGTGCTGGCGGTGCAGGTCGTCGGAGCGGTAGGTCATGACGATGAGGACCTGCGGCGTGTGCAGGTTGCGGCTGAGGAAGGCAATGAGGTCGCGGCTGGACCGGTCGGCCCAGTGGATGTCCTCGATGACGAGGATGGTGGGGCGGCCGGCCGCGAGGCGTTCGAGCAGGGTGAGGAACTGCTCGAAGAGCCGCGCGCGGCCGGCGTCGGTCTCGCCGTCGCCGTTGAACTCCCCGAACTCGGGCAGCAGCCGGGCGAGATCGCGTTCGGCCCCGTCGGGCAGCAGCCCGGTCACCGTGCCGGGCCCCCGCTCCCTGACGAGTTGCCGGAGCGCGGCGGTGAAGGGCGCGTAGGCCAGGCCTTCCGTGGACAGCTCGACACAGCCGCCGTACAGCACGTGCGCGCCTCCGGCGGCGCAGTGCTCGGCGAAGCGGTGGACGAGCCGGGTCTTGCCGACCCCGGCCTCACCGCCGATGAGGACGGCCGTCACCGTGCCCTTGAGCGCCTCGTCGAACGTCTCGGAGAGGGCCTTCAGCTCCTCTTGCCGCCCGACGAAGACGGGACTGACCGATCGTCCCCGCATGTCATCCAGCATGTCATGCCTTATCGGTTGTTTTCGACGTCTTTACGCTCGTTCATGGTGGTACGTAGGCCCGGCCACGAGGGAGGATGTGGCCGGGCACTCGTGGGGCGGTCATGAGGAGCGGCGCTTGCCGAAGATGGAGCGGCGCCCGGTCTTGTTCGCCCGCTCCGCCTCGCGTACGCGCCGGTGCTCGGCGGCCGTCCTGCGCAGCTCGCTGGCGTGGCTCTTCATGAGCTCGTACTCGATCTCGGGATTCACGGTGTCTCCTGCTTTTTCGTGCTTCTTCTTGACACCTTCAAGACTCGTGCTAAGGCCCCGCCCGCCACATCGGGTGGATGCCTTATCTCTGGCGCGCGGACACGCCAGGCGTACCTAGGACCTGGGGCACGATCGCCCTAAGGTGGTCCGGTTTGGAGCTGGCGGCCCTGGTCGGCGATGCTGTGATGGTGTCAACTGTGACTACCTCGCTCACGGACGTCGCTTCGTCCGACACCGCGTTGCGAGCATTCCTGCACGGCCTGCCCGGTGTCGACCGGGTCGGCGCGGACCAGCGGGCGGCGATGCTGGGCACCCGTTCGATCAAGACCACGGCCAAGGCGCGGGCCATCGACCTGGCCATCTCGATGGTCGACCTGACCACGCTGGAGGGGGCCGACACGGCCGGCAAGGTGCGCGCGATGTGCACCAAGGCCGTGCGGCCCGGCGGCGGCGCGCCCGAAGTGGCGGCCGTCTGCGTCTATCCCGACCTCGTCCCTGTCGCGGTCGAGGCGCTCGGCGGCGCCGGGGTCAAGGTCGCCTCGGTGGCGACCGCGTTCCCGAGCGGCCGCTCCTCGCTCGAGGTCAAGGTCGGCGAGACCGCGGCCGCGGTGGCGGCGGGCGCCGACGAGATCGACATGGTGATCGATCGGGGGGCGTTCCTGTCCGGCCGCTACATGAAGGTGTACGACGAGATCGTCGCGGTGAAGGCGGCCTGCGGGCCCGCCCACCTGAAGGTGATCCTGGAGACCGGAGAGCTGGCCACCTACGACAACGTCCGGCGGGCGTCCTGGCTGGCGATGCTGGCCGGCGCCGACTTCATCAAGACCTCGACGGGCAAGGTGTCGCCGGCGGCGACCCCGCCGGTGACGCTGATCATGCTGGAGGCGGTGCGCGACTTCCGCGACGCGACCGGCCGCCAGGTGGGGGTCAAGCCGGCCGGCGGCATCCGCACCACCAAAGACGCCATCAAGAACCTGGTGCTGGTCAACGAGACGGCCGGCGACGACTGGCTGACGCCGGAGTGGTTCAGGCTGGGCGCGTCGTCGCTCCTCAACGACCTGCTCATGCAGCGCCAGAAGCTGGCCACCGGCCGCTACGCCGGCCCCGACTACTTCACCCTGGACTGATGATGGCGATCTTCGAGTACGCCCCCGCGCCCGAATCGCGCGACGTCGTCGACATCAAGCCGTCGTACGGACTGTTCATCGACGGCGAGTTCGCCGACGGCTCCGGCACCCCCTTCAAGACCATCAACCCCGCGACCGAGGAGAAGCTGGCCGAGGTGGCCACGGCGACCTCCGACGACGTCGACCGGGCCGTGCAGGCCGCGCGCAAGGCGTTCGGGGTCTGGAGCGCGCTGCCCGGAGCTGAGCGGGCGAAATACCTGTTCAGGATCGCGCGCATCATCCAGGAGCGCGCTCGCGAGCTGGCCGTGCTGGAGTCGCTCGACAACGGCAAGCCCATCCGCGAGTCGCGCGACGTGGACGTGCCGCTGGTCGCGGCCCACTTCTTCTACTACGCGGGGTGGGCCGACAAGCTGGCCCACGCGGGGTTCGGCGGAGCCCGTCCGCTCGGCGTGGCCGGGCAGGTCATCCCGTGGAACTTCCCGCTGCTCATGCTGGCCTGGAAGATCGCTCCCGCGCTGGCCTGCGGCAACACGGTGGTGCTCAAGCCGGCCGAGACGACGCCGCTGACCGCGCTGGCCTTCGCCGACATCTGCCGCCAGGCCGACCTGCCGCCGGGCGTGGTCAACATCGTGACCGGCGCGGGCGAGACCGGCGCCGCCGTGGTGGGCCACCCCGACGTGAACAAGGTGGCCTTCACCGGCTCCACCGAGGTGGGCAGGATCATCGCGCGCGCGGTCGCGGGCACCGACAAGAAGCTGACCCTCGAGCTGGGCGGCAAGGCGGCCAACATCGTGTTCGAGGACGCCGCCGTCGACCAGGCCGTCGAGGGCATCGTCAACGGCATCTTCTTCAACCAGGGCCACGTGTGCTGCGCCGGGTCGCGGCTGCTGGTGCAGGAGTCCGTCCACGAGGAGGTGCTGGAGTCGCTGCGCAGGCGGCTGAGCACGCTCAGGCTGGGCGACCCGCTCGACAAGAACACCGACATCGGCGCGATCAACTCGGCCGAGCAGCTCGCGAAGATCCGCTCGCTGAGCGACCTCGGCGAGAGCGAGGGCGCGCGGCGCTGGTCGCCCGCCTGCGAGCTGCCGGACAAGGGTTTCTGGTTCCCGCCCACGGTCTTCACCGGGGTCGCGCAGTCGCACAGCATCGCCAGGGACGAGATCTTCGGTCCCGTGCTGTCCGTGTTGACCTTCCGCACGCCCGCCGAGGCCGTCGAGAAGGCCAACAACACCCCGTACGGGCTGTCCGCCGGCATCTGGACGGAGAAGGGCTCGCGCATCCTGTGGATGGCCGACCGGCTCAGGGCCGGGGTCGTCTGGGCCAACACGTTCAACAAGTTCGACCCGGCCTCGCCCTTCGGCGGCTACAAGGAGTCCGGGTACGGCAGGGAAGGCGGGCTGCACGGGCTGGAGGCGTACCTCGATGTGTGAGCGTGACCAACCGGGCCGTGGGCCCGGCTCCAGGTGCGGGCTGCGCCGCGCCCGCCGCGCGCAGCCCACGGACGGGCACGCCTTCGCCAGGGTCGGGCGCCCCGTGCGCACCGGCTGGTTCGCCCACCGCTGCGGCGTGAGCCGGTGCGGCCAGGTCTTCGTGCAGGTCCAGATGTCGCAGGAGTCCACGTGGAGGGGGCGCGGCGATGAGTAGGTTGTCCGTCAGAAAGACCTACAAGCTGTACATCGGAGGGGCGTTCCCGCGCTCGGAGAGTGGGAGGTCCTACCCGGTGACCTCGGCCAAGGGCGACTTCCTCGCCAACGCTTCGCGCGCCTCGCGCAAGGACGCCCGCGACGCCGTGGTGGCTGCCCGCAAGGCGTTCCCCGGCTGGTCGGGCGCCACCCCCTACAACCGGGGGCAGATCCTCTACCGCGTGGCCGAGATGCTGGAGGGCCGGCGCGGCCAGTTCGTCGAGGAGCTCGGCGGCGGCAAGCGGGCGGCGGCCGAGCGGGTCGACGCGACGGTCGACCGGCTGGTCTGGTACGCGGGATGGTCCGACAAGATCGCCGCCGTGCACGGCGCGGCCAACCCGGTGGCGGGCCCCTACTTCAACCTGTCGTCGCCCGAGCCGACCGGCGTGGTGGCCGCGGTGGCGCCCGCCGATCCGCTGCTCGGGCTGGTGTCGGTGGTCGCCCCGGTGATCGTCACCGGCAACACGTGTGTGGTGGTGGCCTCGGAGCCGTCCCCGCTCGCGGCGATCACCCTGGCCGAGGTGCTGGCCACCTCCGACCTGCCGGGCGGGGTGGTCAACATCCTCACCGGGTCGCAGGCCGAGCTGGCTCCCTGGCTGGCCGCCCACATGGACGTCAACGGGCTCGACCTGACCGGAGTCGACGACGCCGACCTCGCGCTGCGGTGCGAGCAGGCGGCGGCGGAAAACCTCAAGCGCGTGCTGCGGCCCGCGCCGGAGGAGTGGACGGCGGACCCCGGGCTCGGGCGGATGACCCGGTTCCTGGAGACCAAGACCGTCTGGCACCCGATCGGCATCTGAATCCCACAACGTCCCCCGGTCCAGGCCGGGGGACGTTGTGGTCCCCACGGGGCCTCCGGAAGGGCCGGCCGTCAGAAACCGAGACCCGGCGGGCGAAGCGGCGGGTGGGCGGCCTGCAACTGGGCCGCCAGGCCGAGCAGATGGGGCTCGCCGCCGGGCGGGGCGACGATCTGCACCGCGATGGGCAGCGCGGTCGAATGCGTGGCGATCGGCACGGTGATCGCGGGCCAGCCGCACATGTTCCACGCGCCGGTGGCGGGGGCGTACCTGACGTTGGTCACCGTGTTGCGCACGAAGCCGCGCCTGCCCCAGCGGTCGGCCATGGGCGGGATCGCGGCCAGGGCGGGCATGATCATGGCGTCGGCGTTGCCGAACCACTGGTCGGCGCCGTAGCCGCTCCAGCGCTCGCGACCGCTCGCGCCGTCCAGCTTGAGCGCGCCGAGAGCCCGGCCCGCGCGGCTCAGCGCCCGCGTACGCCGCTCCAGCCGGCCCCTGTCCAGGCCGTCCGCCGCAGCCGCGGTCCTGACCAGCCACGCCGCGACCGACGCCGGGCCCAGCCAGCCGGGCAGCTTGCGGGTGTGCTCGACCACCGTGTGCCCGGCCACGCGCAACGTCTCGCTCGCCGCGCGTACGGCGGCCTGGAACTCCTTGTCCACGGTCAGGCCCGCGGGCAGCGGCTGAGAGGCGTAGGCCACCCGCAGGTCGAACGGCTCCGGGCCGTCGGAGGGCGGCTGCGGCTCCCACACCTTGTCGTCGTCGGCCCAGACCGAGCGCAACATGGGCGGGCTCGGCTCCTCCCGCCGCCCCGACCGCCACGCCTGGGCCAGCGACGGGTCCCCGGCCAGCACCGACAGCGCCAGCGCCAGGTCCGGCGCCGTACGGGCCAGCGGGCCGTTCTCGCACAACCGGTCCCAGTCGTCGGAGGGCGGCGGCACCAGCCCGGTGCCCGGCTTGATGCCCAGCACCCCGCAGCACGCCGCCGGGATGCGTACCGAGCCCATGCCGTCGTTGCCGAGCGCCAGCGGCACCATGCCGGCAGCCACGGCCGCGGCGCTGCCCGCCGACGAGCCGCCGGGCGTGCGCGCCAGATCCCACGGGTTGCGCGCGATGCCGTAGGCGCTGTCGCCGAACGCGACCAGCCCCAGCTCGGGCAGGTTCGTCAGGCCGACGACCACCGCACCCGCCGCGCGCAGGCGCGCCACCGTCTCGTGATCCTGCCGCGCGGGCACGTCCGGCGTCGCCCTGGACCCGGCGCGCATGGCCGTGCCGGCCACCTCCAGGTTGTCCTTGACCGCCACCGGCACGCCGGCGAGCGGGAGCTCCGCGAGGTCGCGCCGCTTCTGCAACTCCCGTGCCTCGTCCAGCGCCTGCTCGCGGACCAGCCGGAACGCCCGTAATCTGGGATCTCGCTCCGAGATGGCGTGGAGATGCTCCTCGACGACCGTCGCGGCCGTGACGTCCCCGCGCCTGACGGCCGTCGCGATCTCGACAGCGGACCTGCCTGCCCACAACATGACTAGAGTGTGCAGCTTTTCCCATGCGGTTGCGAGTCTGATTAGAGTCGGTACGCGTGAACGGACCGTCTCTCGCCCGCCGCCAGCGCTCCCTCGGTGACCCCTCGGCCGAATATCCGCTGTTCCCGCCGCTGACCCGGGGCTGCCCTCGGACCAGCACCGCCGAGATCGCCTATCCACTCGACGTCGACTACGACTACGACCAGGTCGACCCGGGCCTCTTCGCGCAGGAGCCGGGCGCCGACATCGCCCGCTGGTCGCCGCTCCTGCCGCCGCTCGGGGCGCCCACGCTGGGGGAGGGCGGGACACCGCTGGTGGCGTTCGACGGCGTGCACGTCAAGGACGAGTCGCGCAACCCCACCTGGTCGCACAAGGACCGCCTCAACCGGGTCGCCGTCAGCGCCGCCCTCGCCTCGGGCGCGCCCGGCATCGTCGTGGCCTCCTCCGGCAACCACGGCGCTTCCGCCGCCGCCTACGCGGCCAGGGCCGGGCTGCGCGCGATCGTGCTGACCTCCGCCGCGTCGCCGCCCGCCGTCCAGGCGTTCGCACGGGCGTACGGGGCCAAGGTCGTGTCCGTGCCCGTCGAGGCGCGCTGGCCGCTGCTGCGCGAGGTCGTCGACCGGCTCGGCTACCACCCCGTCAGCAACCAGACCGTGACGCACACCGGGCACCCGTTCGGGCCCGAGGGTTACAAGACGATCGCGTACGAGCTGTTCCGGCAGCTCGGGCGGCCGCCCGCGGCCGTATTCGCGCCCACCGGCTACGCCGAGCTGCTCTACGGGGTGTGGAAGGGGTTCACGGAGCTGCGGCGGCTCGGGGTCGCCGAGACCCTGCCGCGGATGTTCTCCTGCGAGACCGCCGCGGGCGGCCCTCACGCCAGGGCGCTGGCCACCGGTGCGCCCGCCGCGATCGTCGAGCTCGGGCGGAGCGACGCGTACGGCATCGCCGGGCCGGTCGGCGGGCACCGCGGGGTGCTGGCCGTGCGGGACAGCGGCGGTGAGGCGGTGCTGCTGACCGACGAGGAGCTGCGCGCCGCGCAGCGCGACCTGGCCGGGCAGGGGATGTGGCAGGAGCTGTCGGGGGCGGCGGGCGTGGCCGGTCACCGGCGGCTCGGGCGTGACTTCGACGGGCCCGTGGTGTGCATCGCCACGTCGAGCGGGTTCAAGGACGTGGGGGTGGGGTCCGAGAGTTTCCCCGCCGTTCCCGACCCGACCCTGGACGACCTCATGGACTGACGGCTTGGGCTGCGGGATCGGGCCCATGCGGTGATCGTCGCGTACGAGGCGGGGCTCGTACGCCTGGCGACCACTCACGCTGGACCCGTACGACGCGTCAACTTCGGTGCGCGACGGCGGCGGCGACCATCTCGGTCGTCGGCGACTCCATGACGTCGACGAGCCGCCCGTCGCTGAGGACGAGAACCCGGTCGGCGCGGGAGGCCGCGGCGGGGTCGTGGGTGACCATGATGACGGTCTGCCCCAGGGCGTCGACCAGGAGACGCAGCAGGTCCAGGAGCTCCCGTCCGGACCTGGTGTCGAGGTTGCCCGTGGGCTCGTCGGCGAAGACCACCTCCGGGTTCGCCACCAGCGCGCGGCAGACCGCCACCCGTTGTTGTTGCCCGCCGGACAACTCGTGCGGCCGGCGATGGACGTGATCGGCGATACCGGTCCGGTTCACCAGCTCCTCCACCCAGCCTGGCCGCGCCTTCGTCCTGGCCAGCCGCAGCGGCAGCTCGATGTTCTCCTTCGCGGTGAGCGCGGGCAGCAGGTTGAACGCCTGGAAGACGAACCCGATCCGCTGCCCGTGCAGCCGGGACAACCCGGCCCCTGTCAACGTCGTGATGTCGGTGCCCCCCACGCTGACCGATCCCGACGTGGGGCCGGTGAGCCCGGCGGCGCACTGCAGCAGCGTGGTCTTGCCCGAGCCCGACGGCCCCATCACCGCCGTGAAGGAGCCGCGGGCGAAGTCGTGGCTGACCCCGCGCAGCGCGGTCACCGCCGAGGGGCCCGCGCCGTACACCTTGCCGACGCCGTCGAGGCGCACCGCCGGAGCGAAGCCGTCGTTCTCGCCGGATCGTGTCCGATTCATGCCAGGCCCTGCCTTTCGTTCTTCACGGCCACGCGGATGACCAGCAGCGATCCCGCCACAGCGGCCAGGAGCGCGCCGCCGCCGAGTGCGGCCAGCCAGCCGAAGGGAATGAACGACGATGTCGCGGCCGGCCCGCCGGGCTCGCCCGCGGCGTGCACGAGGGTCATCCAGGCGGTCGTGACCAGGGCGAGGACGAGGACGGGGACGATCGTGAGCGTGCTCTCCCAGCAGGCCATCCGCATCACCTGGCTCCGCCGCATGCCGAGGTGCCGCATGCCGGCGAACTCCCGCCTGCGGTCCACGAGCGCCAGGCACAGGTTGTTGACCGCGGCCACCAGGCAGAACAGCGCGACCAGGACGGACACGGACGGCATGAGGCGATTCTTCGCGGCGTTCGCCTCGCTCTTGCGCCACATGTACTCCTGCCTGGTGAGGGACTCGACGGCCGAGCGGGCGTCCACGACCCTTTCCGGGCCGGCCCCGCGCACGTAGATCCGCTCGTGCAGCTCCGACGACAGGTGGGTGCCGGCGAGGGCTCCGGCGGGCAGGAGCATCTCGCTGATCTCGGGAGCGTCGGTGTAGACCGTCCTCACCGTGAAGGAGGAGTCCACGGCCGCTCCGGGGAAGCGGACGCGCAGCCGCGACCCGAGCCCGGCCCCGTGACGAGCGGCCAGCGAGTCGCTGATGGCGACCTCGCGCGCGCCCAGGTCGCGCGGCGGCCGACCGCGTACGGACAGGTCAAGGACCTGGGCGATGTCGCCGGTGACCATGGTCGCGAAGAGGGGCGGCGGGCTCTGGTCCGGCGGCCGGCGCTCCGTCGGCTCTGCCGCCGGCCCGGCCGCGGACACGGCCGCCGGTACCGAGCCGACGCCGA
This sequence comes from Nonomuraea sp. B10E15, assembly GCF_039871615.1. Classification (NCBI taxonomy): domain Bacteria; kingdom Bacillati; phylum Actinomycetota; class Actinomycetes; order Streptosporangiales; family Streptosporangiaceae; genus Nonomuraea; species Nonomuraea sp. B10E15. The sequence goes on along the minus strand of NZ_JBDPMB010000023.1, from coordinate 75,677 downwards.
CCGCGGCGGACGTGCCGTCTCGTGCCAGGACGCGGCGCCGTAGGTCTTCCGACAGCGCGCCGGCTCCGGCGACGGGCTGCAGCACGTGGTCGGCACGGATGTCCTTGACGGCCGCCGCGGCCACTTTCCAGTTGTAGAAGAGTTGCGTGCTCATGACCACGCCCACCAGCGTCACGCCGAGCGCCAGCGACGCCACCGCGCCGCCGTACCTGCGGTGGTTGAAGACCACGCCGGAGACCGCGAGGTAACCGCTCACCCGTGACGCGCGGGCGACGCCGGGCCGTACCAGCCTTCCCGCGACCAGCACGCCCCACGGCGCGAGCAGCCCGACCGCGGCGACGGACAGGCCCAACGTGGCGAACTGGAGGAGCATCAGGCCGGGCCCGTCCAGCGCGAACAGGTCCCACAGAAGGGCCACGGACAGGCCGCCGGCGCCTGCCAGCAGCGTCAGTCCGGTCACCAGCCGGCCCGTGCCGAGCCGCCGGCCCTCCGCGGGAGCCTCACCCAGCGCGTCGCCAGGACGGACGCGCAGCGCATGGCGTACCGAGATCAGGCTCCCCGCCAGGGCCATGGCCAGGGTGAGCGCGAGCATCCACACCATGGGCTCCGGGCGGTAGCCGATCTCGAACGCCACGCTGAGCGCACCGGAGTCGCGGAAGCGCGCCGCGACGGCGGGAGCGACGAGCATGCCGAGCGGGACCGCCACGGCGGTGGCCACGACCGAGAGCAGCACTCCTTCGGCGATGAGCATGCGGCTGATCTGCCAGGGCCGGGCACCGATGGCCCGCAGGACGGCGATCTCCGTGCCGCGGCGCCGGATCGACACTCCGATGGCGGCGGCGATCATGCCGGTCGAGACCAGGGCCGTGATCCACACCGTGAACCACAGGGTGTTGAACCCGCCGGCGGGGGACACGAGGTTGTTCTCCTGCCCGCCGCGGTCCGCGCCGACGGCGACGGTCATGACCTGCGGGCCGTTCGCGTTGTACGGCTCGACCGCCCGCGCCACGGCCGCTCGCAGCGCCTCCGTTCCGACACCGGTCCGGGGGAGGACCCCGAGCGTGTCGGCGCCGCGCCGGCCCCCGAGCAGCTCCGCGACGCTGTCGTCGGAGAAGAACAGCGCCGACTGGAAACGCAGGGCCGGGCGGGCCGCGACCACGCCGACCACTTCGTGGGGACGGACGGTTCCCGCCACCGTGATCTCAACCCGGTCCCCGGCTCCGACCCGTGCGGCGGCGGCCACCCGCGTGTCGACCACCACCTCGCCTGGGGCCAGGGGCGGCCGGCCGTGCCGCAGCTCGAACGGCGTCAGCCGGGCACTCGACCAGCCATGTCCCCACGGCCACGGGTTCTGGTCTCCGGGCACCCGTACCGGAGTCCCGAGAACGGACAGCCCGGCGGGGAAGCTGTGCTCGGGAACCGTCGCCGCCACCTCCGGGAGCGCCTGCACCGCTGCGACCAGTCCGGGCGAAATCGCCCCTCCGGCCGTGCCGACCACCAGCGGGACGTCCGCGTACCGCTCCACCGGGGCCTTCTGCCGGTCCGTGGTGTCGACGACGAACCACAGAGCTCCGACAGCGGTGGCCGCGACGACCAGCGTGATCAGCGTGCCGACCAGACTCCCCGGATGCCATCTCAGCGTCCGCCACGCAAGCCACGTCATCCCGCGCCACCTCGCGCTCGTCGATCCACGCGTCCAGCGTCTCGCTCTCCCTGGCGTGGTTCTTCGTCTGCGGGGAGGATCGCCGTGTCAGACCCGGGTCACTCCGGACAGGCCGGAGAGGACCGTGGTACCGCTTCGGAGGATCTGACGGTCTGACGCCGCGGTTCGGCGGGCGGCCGTGTTCACCTCCTGAGCCACACCCGGAGGGGGCCGATCGGGGTGAAGCCGTGGCTCAGGGCGGCCTCCGGGTCGCTCTCGTAGCCGACCAGGGGGCGGCCGGGGAACAGGGAGGCCGCCATGGCGACCGTGCCCGCCCACGCGGCGTCCAGGTCGCAGCCGGAGGCGAACACGTTGGAGACGCCCGCCACCGCACCGCTCGCGGTGAGCACCGAGCCGCAGACGATCTCACCGTCGATCCGGCCGCACAGGATCTCCACGTGGTCGAGGAGCGAGGCCGGGAAGAGGCCGTGTACCTCGCCGAAGGCCGTCCGCTCCCAGTCGGCGAGCGTGGCCGCGTCGCCGACGACCTCCCACCCGATTCCCGCATCCGGGCGCTGCCGGGCCGCCGGGCCGGTACGGGCGGGAGCGGAACGCCACAACCACTGGGCTTCGAACAGCACGTCGAAGCCGGGCAGGTCGAGGGTGGCGAAACTGTCCTTGACCGAGGCGCCGGGGCCGGAGTCGATGCGGTCGAGCACGTCGGCCGCCGTCGCGGCGGGAGAGAGGGTGACGGCGTCCGGATAGAAGAGCGGGGTCCTGACGGCGTTCGTCCAGGCCCTGCCCGTGAACGTGCCGGGAGAACCGTGGACGCGGCACATCAGGTCGCACCACTCGGCGTTGTCCCGAACCGCCTCCGCCAGCCGGTCGATCACGCTCTGCTCCTCTTCGTGCGTCTGGTCGGTGGCGCGGTGAGCGGGTCCTCGGGCCACGGGTGCTTCGGGTAGCGGCCGCGGAGTTCGGCGCGTACGGACCGGTAGCCGTCCCGCCAGAACGACGCCAGGTCCGCCGTGACCGCCACCGGCCGGCCCGCCGGGGAGAGCAGGTGCACCAGGACCGGCACACCGGATATTTCCGGTGTCTCCTGCTGGCCGAACAACTCCTGCAGCTTCACCGCCAGCACCGGCTGCTCCCCCGAGTAGTCCACGCGGATGCGGGAACCGCTCGGGACCTCGACGCGTTCGGGAGCGGCTGCCTCCAGCCGCTCGCTCCACGGGATCAGGCGCCGCAGCGCCGAGGCCACGTCGATGCGTTCGAGGTCGGCGCGGCGGCGGGCCCTGGACAGCTCGGGTTCGAGCCACTGATCTGACAGGTCGAAGAGCGCGTCCATCGAGGGCCAGGGCGGGCCGATCGCGCGGTGGCAGAAGGCCAGGCGGTCTCTGAGATCCCCGGCCTGCTTCGTCCAGGTCAGTACGTCTTCCGTGCGCAGGCCGTACAGGATGGCCTCGCGGACGTCGGCGTCCTTGAGCGGGGTGGAGGAGAGCTCGATGGCTCCCAGGCGCTCCACCCGGCGGGCGGACACGTCACCGCGGCGCTCGCCCGGCGGGACCCGCCAGGCCACCTCGTCCTCCGTGGTGACGGGATGGGCCAGCCTGGCGGTGGCCTCGTCGATGACGACCGCCTGCCTGATGCGGGCCGAGGCCGCCCCGGCCGGGCGGTCGGCGACGGCGATGGCCAGCCAGGGGGCGGTGGCCAGCTTCGAACCCTCGGCGAGCTGGGCCCGCGTGCCTGACGCCATGAGATACCCGCCGCCCCGCCTGCGCGCCACCCGCTCGGGAAACGCCAGCGCCACGGCCACCCCCGCCAGCGCGTCATCCGCCCCCGAGGCTCGCGCGTGCGCGGACGGCCCCGCGGGTTCGTCGTGGGTGGGCGGGCCGGCCGTGGCGGCGGTGCGCCGGAGGCGGGCGGACTCCTGGCGCCAGCGGGCCGCGTACGGGGTGCCGCCGCGCCGGGCCGTACGCCAGAGCTCCACCAGGTCGTCGCCCGCGTCGCGCGGCGGCTGCTCCGACATCAGGGCCACCACCTCGGCGGCGCGCGGCCCGAGGTCGAGCAGGGCGCGGGCCAGGCGCGGGTGCACGCCGGCGAGCGCCATCCGCCGCCCCCGGCCGGTCACCCGCCGCCCTTCCACGGCACCGAGAGCCTCCAGGACCCGGGCGGCGGCGGACATCGCGGCGGCCGGCGGCGGGTCGAGGAGCGCCAGGCCGGAGGCGTCCGGCGTGCCCCAGCAGGCCGCCTGCAGCGCGAACCCGGTCAGGTCGGCCAGCACGATCTCCGGCCGCGGGTGGTCGGCGAGGCGCTCGTGGTCGGCGGCCGGCCAGCAGCGGTAGACCGCGCCGGGCGCCTCGCGGCCCGCTCGCCCGGCCCGCTGGTCGGCCGACGCCTTCGAGACCCTGACCGTGGTGAGCGAGCCGAGGCCGCGGGCGTGGTCGGTGCGCGGCTCGCGGGCCAGCCCCGAGTCGACCACCACCCGCACACCGGGGACGGTCAGGCTCGACTCGGCGACCGACGTGGCCAGCACCACCCTGCGGGCCGTGCCGGGCGACAGCACGGCGTCCTGGACGCGGGCCGGAGCCTGGCCGTGCACCTGCAGGACCTCCACCCCGGCACCCGCGAGCAGCCCCGCGACCTTCGCGATCTCGCCCACGCCGGGCAGGAAGCACAGCACGTCGCCGTCCCGCTCCGCGAGCGCCACGCGCACCGTCGCGGCGACGTGGGAGAGCAGGGCGGGATCGACGCGCAGGCCGTGCGGCGGGGTGATCGGGCGCGGCGGCGGCGCCCACACGGTCTCGACCGGGTGCGTGGCGCCGGTGGCCGCGACGACGGGCCCGCCGAGCAGCAGCGACCACGGGCCCGCGTCAGCGGTGGCGGACGTGGCCAGCAGCCGCAGGTCGGGCCGGAGCGTGTCGCGTACGTCGAGGAGGAACGCCAGCGCGGTGTCGGCGTCGAGGTGGCGCTCGTGGCACTCGTCGAGCATGACCGCGTCGACCCCGGCCAGCTCCTGGTCCCGCTGGAGGCGCTGGAGGAGCACGCCGGTGGTGACGACCTCGACCCTGGGGTCGGCGCCGGTGTGGCGCTCGCCGCGGATCGTGTAGCTCACGCCCATGCGCCGGGCCGCCGCGCGCACGGCCAGGCGCCGCGGCTCGGCCACCAGCACCCGCATCCCGGTCTCGGCCAGGGCCAGCGGGACGACCGTCGTCTTGCCGGTGCCGGGCGGGGCGGTGAGCACGGTGGCGCCGTGCCGGTCGAGCGTGCCGAGCAGCTCGGGCAGGACGTGGCGGATGGGCAGGTCGGGGCCGGTCATGCGGTCGGGTCAGCGCCGGCCGCGCTCGCCGGACGCGGTGAGGGCCGGATCGTCACCGGACGCTGCGGGGGCCGGCGCGTCGCGGGACGCGGTGAGGATCGAGTCGAGCAGGCCGGGGAAGCGGGCGTCGAGGTCGTCGCGGCGCACGCTGATGTATTTCAGCCGGCCTTCCTGCTCGGTGCAGACGACGCCGGCCTCCCTGAGGGTGCGGTGGTGGTGTGAGGTCGTCGACTTGTGCACGCCGAGGTGGTCGCCGGCCTCTCCGCAGGTCATCCTGCCGGCCGTGGCCAGCCGGGCGACGATCTTCAGCCGGATGGGGTCGGACAGCGCCCGCAGGACCTCGGTGAGCTCGATGTCCTCCGTCGCCGGGTGCGGGAGCAGGCGCATGGATCCCATCCTATCTCCGTCGCATTGTTTGACGACCGTAAAACAATGCGACAGTCTGCGTCCAACTGTGCAGACGGAGGCTCCCTTGAGCACACGGCTCTACCCGCTGGCCGCCGGAAATTTCGCGATCGGTACGGGCATGTTCGTCACCGCCGGCCTCTTGCCGCCCATCTCGGCGGACCTCGGCATCTCCACCGGCCAGCTCATGACCGTGTTCGCGCGGCGCCACGAGCCGGCGGGCCACGCTCTGGCTGGTCACCGGGCCCGGGATGGCCGGGCTCGCCGGGGTGGCCGCCCTGGTGCCCGACGTCGCGATCCCGATGCCGGGGCGGCTGAAGGAGCGGTTCGTGGCCGCTGGCCGACCGGCGGGTGCCGGCGCGCCTCACCGACGTGTACGGCCCGCGCCGCATGATCCTGAGCGCGCCGGTGGCCGGCACCGTGTTCCCGGCCCTCGTGCCCGTCGCGAACCTGGCGTTGCCCGTCGCGCTGGTGTGGGCGTTCCTGTGGAGCGCGCTCGGCTGGCTGCTCGCGCCCGCGCAGCAGTTCAGGACCGTCGCCGCGGTGCCGGACAACGTCTCAGCCGGGCTGGGCCTGCTGTCTTCGGCTCAGTATCTCGGGTTGCTCGATGGCCGGGCTGGCCGGCGGCGCGGCACGATCGCCGCCAAGGAGAGCTCGCCCGTCAGGTAGCGCTGGACGCCGGGTACGAAGCTCGGCGCGGTGCGGTTGCGATGCCGGTCATCCCCCCACCGACTTGAAGCCGCCCACCTGGTCGATCGCGGATCCGCTGGGCAGGTAGCGGTTGGCCCCGGTGCAGTCGGTGTTCTGCCAGAGACGCTGCGAAGCACCGGTACGGTTGTAGGCCGACCGGTAGGGGACGGCGGTCCACCTGCAACTCCCCGGCGCGGTCTCCGGTGCGACCATCTTGAGGCCGGTGAAGTTCGCCCCCTGCCACAGGCAGATACTGCCGACAGGACAGTCGAGGGCCTGTGCTTCCACGGGGGACACCGGCCTCGGTGCCGGATCGGCGTATGCCGCCTGCGAAGCTCCCACGGATGTCAGCGTGGCGACGATGGAGATCGTGGCCAGAGTCCTCATCGTGAGTTTCGGCGTTCTCAATGATCTGCTCCTTCTAGGTGAGTTGTTCGGCGGATTGACCCGCTGAAGCAGATCCTGCGTTGTCTCACCCTGGGCGCCCCAGGGCGATCGCCGGACATCCTCCGGACAGATTTCCGCTTACGCCCTGATGGCTCTCCGCCTCGCCCGCGAATCCACACCCGAGCCGGCGAAACACCTGACCACAGAGGGGTCCGTTCCCGCGCGGGAAGGTGGGCGGCGCGGCTCGTGCCCGGGCCGGTTCGTCCGGCTGCTGCTAGGGATCGGCGCGGGCGGCACGGGCGGGAGGCGGGCAGTACTCGCGCACGGCGTCGCCCGGCCCGTACGGTGTCCGTGACGGAGTGAACTTTCCGCCGTGCCGCCAAGCGTACGGCTGTCATATTTTGTTCTTCCGAGGACGCAGGTGTGGCCGACCGCAGGAGAGGTGCGCATGCCGCCGGCACCACGTGAGGATGGCGAAGAAGCGGCCGCCCTGCTGCGGGCCTGGCGCGAGCGGGCGTTGCTGACTCAGGAGCAGCTGGCGGAGCTGGCCGGGCTCAACGAGCGCACCGTGCGCCGGCTGGAGGCGGGCGAGCTGCGACGCCCGCGCAGCACGTCGATGCGGCTGATCGCCGAGGCATTGGAGCTGTCCGAGCAGGAGAGGGCGGCCCTCATCCGGGCCACGACGGGGGCGCCGGGCAAGCCCGGCCTCGGCCGGGTGCGACCGCAGCAGTTGCCGGCCGACGTGGCGATGTTCATCGGCAGGACACGGGAGCTGGCCGTGCTCGACGACGCGGACGGCGCGGCCACCGTCGTGATCACGGCCATCGACGGCATGGCCGGGGTCGGCAAGACCGCCCTCGCGGTCCGTGCCGCTCACCAGCTCGCCCCCCGCTTTCCCGACGGCGATCTCTTCATCGACCTGCACGGCCACACCCGTGACGTGGCCCCGGCAGATCCGGCCGACACGCTGGCGCGCATGCTCGGCGCGCTGGGGGTTCCGGGGGAGTCGGTGCCGCGCGATCTCGACGACCGGGCGGCGCTCTTCCGCACGGTGCTGGCCGGCAGGAAGATGCTGATCGTGCTGGACAACGCCGCCGACGAGGCGCAGGTGTGGCCGCTGCTGCCGGGCGCGGGCGAGTCCCTGGTCCTGGTGACGAGCCGGCGGCGGCTGGTCGGCCTCGACGGCGCGCGTACGGTGTCGGTGGACGTGCTGCCGCTCCCCGACGCGGTCGCCCTGTTCGTCCGGACGGCCGGGGCCGATCGGGTGGCGGGCGTGCCGGGCGAGGCCCTGGCCGAGGTGGTGCGGCGGTGCGGGCTGCTGCCGCTGGCCATCCGGCTGGCCGCCGCCCGGCTGAAGGCCCATCCGTCCTGGCAGGTCGATCACCTGCTCGCCCGCCTCGAGGAGCAGCGGCGCCGGCTGAGCGAGCTGCACGCCGGGCAGCGCAGCGTCACGGCCGCGCTGGAGCTGTCCTACCGGGAGTTGCCCGGCGACGTGCGCTGGGCGTACCGGTTGCTGGGCCTCGACGCCGGCACGGACATCACGGCCGACGCGGCCGCGGCCCTGCTGGACACGCCGGTCACGCGTGTCGGGCGGCTCCTCGACCAGTTGCAGGAGGTGCATCTCCTGCAGGAGCCGGTGCCCGGCCGCTACCGGTTCCACGACCTGGTCCGCGCGCACGCCGCGGCCACGGCCGAGGCGGAGGAGCCGGCGGACGACCGGCGCGAGGCGCTGACCCGGCTGCTCGACCACTACTGCCGGGCCGCCACGGCGGCGATGGACCACCTCTACCCCTACCACGCCGACCTGCGCCCGAGCCTCCCGACCGACGCCGCCTCGGACACCGCGCCCGGCACCGCACCAGCAGCCGGCACCGTGTCGATGCCCGACGCGGGCGCGTGGCTGGACGCGGAGCTGGCCAACCTGCTCGCGCTCGCTCAGCAGGCCGCCAGGCATGGGCTGCACCGGCATGTCCGGCACCTGTCGGACACCCTGCACCGGGGGCTGCGCACGCGCGCCCGGTTCGCCGACGCCGAGCACCTCCACACGGGCGCTCTGGAAGCCTGCCGCGCCGCCGGAGACCGCGTGGGCGAGATGGAGGCGCTCATCGGGCTGGGCGACATCGGCCGCCTGCGGACCCGTTACGACCAGGCCACCGAGGACATCACGCGTGCCCTCGACATCGCGCGGGCCATGGGGCATCGGGTGGGCGAACTGCGCGCGCTGAACGGGCTCGGCATGCTCTGCGCCAGCCGGGGACACTACGAACCCGCCATCGGCTACTGCGCGCGGGCTCTGGAGATCGCCGGCGCGATCGGCCACCGCAGCGGTGAGCTGGACGCGCTGATCGGCTCCGGCAACGTCCACCGGCTGATGGGGCAGCACGAGCAGGGCGCCGCCAACCTGGCCGGAGCCCTCGGCATCGCCCGCTCGATCGGCAATCGTACGAGCGAGTCGGCGGCGTTGATCGGGCTCGGCCACATCAACCTCGTCCGCGGCGCGTACGGACCGGCCACCGACTACCTCACCCAGGCCCTGACGCTGACCCGCCGCACCGGCCACCGGCTGAGCGAGATCAACTGTCTTACCGGCCTGGGCCACCTCTATCGCGTCCGCGGCCGGTACGAGCAGGCCCGCGACTGCTACCAGCAGGCCCTCGACCTCGCACGCGAGTTCGGCAACCGCAACTGGCAGTTCGAGGCCGTGCACGCCATGGGCCGGCTGGAGCACGACGGCGGCCAGGCGGACCGGGCGCTCGATCGCCACCGCCGGGCGCTCGACCTGGCGACGGAGCTCGGCCAGCCGAGCGACCAGGCACGCGCGCACGACGGCATCGCCCGCGCCCACGGCACGCTCGGCCGGCCCGACCTGGCCCGCCGTCACTGGTCGGCCGCGCTGGCCATCCTCACCTCGCTCGGCACCGACCGGACGGAGGAGAGCGGCGTCGACGTCGGGTCCATCCGCGCCCGCCTGGACGGGATGGCGGCCGGGGGCGAGATCACGGACGGGTGAAGCGGCGCTGCCGTTCGCGCCGCCCGCCTTCCGGGGCGCCGCCGCTCGGGGACGTCGGCCAGAATGGTTGCCGTGCCCGACGACAACGACCCCCGTGACGAGTCCGTGCCCGCCGGCGCCCCGGAGTCCGAAGGCGCCCCCTTACCGCCCGAGACCGACCCGCGTGACGAGCCCGCGCCCTTCGGGGCCGTCGTCCTGCTGACGGCCGGCTCCGCGGTGGCGGTCATGGTGATCTCCGCGTTCATGTCGGACCCGCCGGGGATGAGGTTCCTCCTCGGCGGCCCGATCGCCCTCGTGGTCTTCGAGGTGGTCGCCAACGAGGTCTGGTGGCGGCGCTGGTGGGGCGCGATCCCGGGCGCGATCGGCGGTCTGGCCTGCTATTTCGAGGGCCGCGCCGCGCTGTCCGACCTCGTCGGCGACGCCTGGAGCCACCCCGTCGCGTACGTCGCCGCCTGGACGTTGTTCGCCGCCGTCTTCGCCCTGTGCAGCCGCTATCCCCGCACTTTCAGCCGTTGGCCGGGATCCACCCCAACGTGACCGCCAGGATGACGAAGAACCCGAGGATGATCCGGTAGATCACGAACGGGGTGAAGCGGTGGGTGCTGATGTATCTCAGGAACCAGGCCACGGCCAGGTAGCCGACGGCGAACGAGATGACCGTGGCCAGGATGGTGGGCCCCCACGCGGGGGAGGGGCCTTCGCCGATCTCGCGGAGTTCGTACACGCCTGAGGCCAGGACGGCGGGGATCGCCAGCAGGAACGAGTATTTCGCGGCGTCCTCGCGTCGGTAGTCGAGGAGCAGGCCGGCGGTGACCGTGCCGCCCGAGCGGGACACGCCGGGGATCAGCGCGAGTGCCTGGGCGCACCCGTAGACGAGGGCGTGGGGCAGGCTCAGGTGCTTTTCCAGCGTGAGCTTGTTGCGGGCGGTGCGGTCGGCGAGCCACAGGATGCAGGCGAAGACGATCAGCGTGGTGCCTACCAGCCGCAGGTCGCGGAAGACGGTCTCGATCTGGTCCTTCAGCAGCACGCCGAGGATGCCGATGGGCAGCGACCCGGCGATGATGTACCACCCCATGCGGGCCGCCCAGTGGCCGCGCAGCTCCTTGACGAACAGGGAGCGGGTCCAGGTGGAGATGATGTCCCAGATCTCCTTGCGGAAGTAGATGAGCACGGCCGTCTCCGTGCCGAGCTGGATGACCGCGGTGAACGCCGCGCCCGGATCCTGCCAGCCGGCGAAAGCGGAGACCACACGGATGTGGGCGCTGGAGGAGATCGGCAGGAACTCCGTGAGCCCCTGGATCAGCCCCAGCACCACCGCTTCTAGCCAGCCGATCACGACGAAACCTTCCGAGAAAGCGGGACTGACGAGGTGAGGTTAGCGGAAACGGGGGCCGAGAAGTTGCTGGCGTAGCGCGCTCAGCTGGTGGGAGTGCTCGACCGAGCGGGTCTGGTCGAGGGAGTCGAGCGCCAGCAGCAGCGCGTCGGCCACGATGATGCCGGTCAGGGGCTCGCCGGTGATGCCCGTGGGCGTGTGCGGCGCCGCGAGTGCCGCGTCCACGCGGTCGGCGAACTCGCCGCCGAGCTCGTCGGAGATCAGGACGATGCCCGCCCCCACCGCGTGGGCCCGGTCGATGAGCACCGTGATCTCCTTCAGCCGGCGGCCCGGCTGGAAGATGACCAGCACGTCGCCGTGGCCCAAAGCGAGCAGGTCGTCGGCCAGCGCGAAGCCGGTCGCCGCGGTGGCGCGGGCGCGGTGGCCGCGGCGGCCCAGCTTGAGCGCCAGGTGGCGGGCGGCGGGGTCGGAGGCCCCGGTGCCGAAGACGAGCACGCCCGGCGCGTTGACCAGCAGCTCGACCGCCTTCCTGAACGGCTCCTCGTCGAACAGGCGCCGGCAGTGGTCGATGCGTTCGCGGGCCTCGTCGAAGACCCGCTCCCAGATGCCCGACAGGTCCTGCCCGACGTGGCTGATGCGCTGCTTGAGGCGTATGTCGGGGGCCACCGCCGAGGTGAACTCGGCCGCCAGCGCGCGCTTCAGCCCGGGCAGCCCGCCGAAGCCGAGCCGCTGCATCGTGCGCACGACGGTGGCGTTGCTGGTGCCGGTCGCGGCGCCGAGCTCCTGGGCGCTGGCGAACAGGATCTGCTCGGGCGAGGCGGACACGAGGAACTGGCACACCGCCCGCTCGGCCGGTGACAGCTCGTCCCACAACTGCCTGACCTTGGCTCTGAGCTGCTCGACCGGACCGTGTGTATTTTCCATTACGGCTATTGACTCCTCTGTAGCGATCATTACCCTGTCTTGGAAACGACCGCTACAGACTCGCCGCTTCCTGAAATGAACGTTACAGGCCGGTCGGTCCAAGGAGCACCATTGAGCCTCACATCCCTGCCTCTCGTCGAGATCTCCGGCGCTCCGCGCGAGCGGGGACGCCAGTACGGCGAGCAGGCCCGTGACCGCGTCCAGCGTGCGATGGCCTACTACGCCGAGGCGTTCGGGCACTCCAGCGGCCTGACCTGGGATCAGGTCGTGCAGCGCGCGGCCCGCTGGGTGGAGCCGAGCAGGGCGTTCGCGCCCGACCTGGTCGAGGAGATGGAGGGCATCGCCGAGGGCGCGGGAGTCGGCTTCCTCGACGTCCTGGCGCTCAACGCGCGCGGCGAGATCATCTACGACACCACGTTCAGCTCCATGGAGCCCGACGGGTGCACGTCGTTCGCGCTGATGGGCGAGGCCGCCGGCGACGGCCACGTCTACGCGGGCCAGAACTGGGACTGGCGCGACGGGGTGTCCGGCACGCTGATGGTGCTCAGGGTGGTCCAGCCGGGCAAGCCGACGGTGATCATGCATGTGGAGGCGGGGCAGGTCGGGCGGCAGGGGGCCAACTCGGCGGGCATCGCGCTCAACGCCAACGGGCTCGGCGGGCGCTTCGACGACTCGGTGGGCGTGCCGCAGACGCTCATCAGGCGCAGGGTGCTCGACAGCGACAACCTCAACGCCGCGCTGGAGGCGCTGACCAAACCGCGGGCCCACATCGCGAGCAACGCGCTCGTCACCCACCGCGAGGGCTTCGCGATCGACCTGGAGACCACCCCGGGAGCGGTCGGCTGGATGTACCCGACCGACGGGCTGCTCGTCCACGGCAACCACTACCAGGCGTTCGTGCCGCCGCAACTGGCCGCCTCCTACCGGCCCGGCTCGGCCGACTCGCTGTTCCGGGTGCCGAGAGCCGAAGGCGGGCTGCGGGCCGTGGCCGAGGCGTCCGGCACCGACGAGGCGCGCAAGCGCATCAGGCTCGCCATGTCCGACCACCTCGGCTACCCCGAGTCCCTCTGCACCCACCCCGACCCCGCCCAGCCCGCCGTCAAGCGGTGGGCGACCCTGCTGTCGAGCTGTGTCGACCTCACCACCGGCGACTACCTGATCGCGGCGGGCACGCCCTGCGACCACGAGTACGAGCGCGTGCCCTGGAACCTCTACGACGGACCGCATGGAGAAGTGACCCCGTGAAGAAGACGCTCGCCCTCCTAGGGCTCATCGGTCTCACCGCGGCCTGCGGCGGCCCCGCCGCGACCACCAAGCCGGCCGACCCGGCCAAGCTCACCCTGGTCGACCGCACGGCCAAGGCGGCGGGCCCGCTCGACTCCGCCGTCTGGCTGATCGACGAGGAGCCGGGCACCCTCGACCTCGACACCGACGGCGGCACCAGCAACCGCACGATCATGGCCAACGTCTGCGAGCGCCTCATGCAGACCCAGCCCGACATGACGGTCGAGCCCTGGCTGGCGGAGAAGGCCGAGCGGCCCGACCCCAGGACCATGGTGCTCACACTGCGCCAGGACGCCACGTTCCACGACGGCTCGCCGGTCACCGCCGACGACGTCGTGTGGAGCCTCGAACGGCACGCCGGCGAGGGCATGGACGAGTCCGACGAGTTCGAGGACGTCGAATCCGTCACCAGGACCGGCGACCACGAGGTCACGATCGCGTTCAAGAAGCCCAACTCGCTGTTCGACCAGGCCATCGCGGGCGGTGCCGGGATCGTGCTGAACAAGGAGGCCGTCGAGAAGCAGGGCAAGGAGTTCGGCACGCCGGGCCACGACGACGCCTGCAGCGGGCCGTACGAGGTGGCGGAGTGGAAGTCGGGCAGTCACCTCACGATCACCCGCCACGACGCGTACTGGAACAAGGACGTCAAGCCGCTCACCAGGAGCGTCACCTTCAAGTGGGCCGAGGACACGGCGCTGGTCAACAGCCTGGTCACCGGCGAGGCGCAGGGGGCCTACCTGTCCGACACGGGGCCCGCGGTCGCGCTGCAGGCCAACCAGGCGGTCAGCGTCGCCTACGGGGCCACCACGCGCGTGTACGTGCTGCTGCCCACCGACCGCGGCGTGATGAAGGACCCGAAGATCCGCCGGGCGCTGTCGCTGGCCGTCGACCGCGCGGGCATCGCGAAGTCGGGCTTCGCCGGGCTGGCCAGGCCGTGGAAGGTGCCGGTCGGGGCCGGCGCCTGGTCGTACGAGAAGGAGGCGTTCCAGGCGGCCTACGACCAGCTCCAGGGCGCCCCCGACACGCCCGACCTCGAGGCGGCCAGGAAGCTCGTGCAGGAGGCCGGCGCGCCCAAGGAGCCGATCATCGTGGCCACCAACGGCGAGCAGTCCCGCACGGTCATCGCCAACGCGGTGGTCGACGCGGCCAAGAAGATCGGGCTCACCGCCCAGATCAAGACCGTGCCCGCGTCCGAGTTCGGCAGCTTCTACACCGACAAGTCGCTGCGCGCCCAGGTCGACCTGGTGCCCGACGACTGGTACATCACCAAGTCCGACCCGATCGGCTTCTACGACAACGGGCTGACCGGCTCGGCGAACAACTGGGTCAAGTTCAGCTCCCCCGAGTACGACGAGCTCGTCGCCAGGGCGCTGGAGACCACCGACGACGCGGCCCGCGCCAAGGACGTCATCGAGCTGCAGCGCCGCTTCACCGCCGACATGGTGTGGATCTCGCTGGTCGAGGTGCCCAACGCGGTCGTGCTCGGCGGCAAGGTCACCGGACCGCCCGCCTCGCAGGTCCACATGAGCTACCCGTGGGCGGCCGACCTCGGGGCCAAGGGCTGAGCCGTGGCGGTCCGCAAGCTGGCCGGGCTGGTCGCCACGCTGCTCGCCACCTCGTTCGTGATCTTCGGGGCGTCGTACGCGGCGCCCGGCGACCCGGTCACGTTCCTGGCGGGCGGCAAGGAGAACCTCACCCCCGAATACCTGGCCGCCATCCGCGCCCAGTACCACCTGGACGACCCGTTCCTGGTGCAGTACGCGCGGTGGCTGGGCGACGCCGTGACCGGCGACCTCGGGCGCTCGATGCAGTACAACGACCAGGTCTTCGACCTGATGCTGGCCCGGCTGCCGAGCACGCTCGGGCTGGTGGCGTACGCGTCGGTGCTGTTCGTGGTGTCCGGCGTCGCCCTCGGGGTGCTGGCGGCGGTCCGCGGCGGCCGCACCGACTCCGCCGTCGTCGCCGGCACCACGCTGGCCACCTCGGTGCCGTCGTTCGTCACCGCCGCCGTGCTGATCTCGCTGTTCGGCGTGCAGCTCGGCTGGTTCCCCGTCATGGGCGGCGGGTCGCTGTGGCACCTGACGCTGCCCGCCGTGACGCTCGCGCTGGGCGCCCTCGCGATCATCAGCCGGGTGACCAGGCAGGCCATGGTCGAGCAGCGCGAGCTCGACCACGTGACCGTGGCCCGCGCGTCGGGGCTGGCCGAACGGCTGATCGTCACCAGGCACGTCCTGCGCGGCGCGCTCGGCCCGATCGTGACCATGTGCGGGCTGGTCACCGCCGGCATGCTGGCGGGCACCGTGGTCGTCGAGACCGCGTTCAGCCTCAACGGGATCGGCTCGCTGCTGGTCAAGGCGATCAACACGCACGACTTCCCCGTGACCCAGGCGGTGATGTTGTTCATGGTGGCCGCGTACATCGTGGTGACCACGCTCGTCGAGCTGCTGCAGCCGCTCATCGACCCCAGGGTGAGGAGGCGGGCGTGACCACCGTCGTCTCCGCGCTCTCGCCGGGGCCCGCGCGGCCCCTCGGCTACTGGCTGGCCGGCGGTTTCCTCGGGCTGGTCGTCGCGGCGGCACTGCTGGCGCCGGTGGTGGCGCCGTACGAGCCCGACGCGGTCGACTTCGCCGCCACGCTCGCGCCCATGTCGCCCGGGCATCCGCTGGGCGCCGACCAGTCGGGTCGCGACCTGCTCACCCGGGTCCTGTACGGCGCCCGCACCTCGCTCGTCGGCCCGCTGCTGCTCCTCGCCATCGCCTCCGTCCTCGGCGTCGCGCTCGGCACGCTGGCCGCCTGGCACCGCGGCTGGGTCGACACCGTCGTGGCCCGGCTGACCGACGTCATGTACGCCTTCCCCGGCCTGCTGTTCGTCGTGCTGATCGTGGCCGTCTTCGGCAACGGGATGACCACGGCCGTCGTCGCGCTCGGCCTGGCCTACACGCCGACGATCGCCCGCTACACGAGGAGCGTCGCGCTGGGCGAGTGCGCCAAGCCGTACATCGACGCCTACCGGGTGCAGGGCATGGGCGGCTTCACCATCTGCGTGCGGCACCTGGTGCCCAACATGGCGCGCTCGATCGTCGGCTACCTGGTCGTGCTGTTCGGGGAGGGGCTGATGAGCCTGGCCACGCTGAGCTTCCTCGGGTTCGGGGCGCAACCGCCGTCCTCCGACTGGGGGCTGATGGTCAAGGAGGGGCAGCCGGCGATCGTGCAGGGGGCGTTCCTGCCGGTGCTGGTGCCGGGCGCGGCCATCGCGCTCGTGGTCGTGTCGTTCAACGTGATCGGCGTGCGCCTGGCCGACCGCATGGGCGTGAGGGGGACGTGATGGTGTTGTCCGTCGAAGGGCTGACGATCGGGGCGGGCGGGCGGCGGCCGATCCTCGGCGACGTCTCGCTCACCGTCGGCCGGGGCGAGATCGTCGGCCTGGTCGGCGAGTCCGGCTCCGGCAAGTCCACCCTCGCCCGCTCGGTGCTGCGCCTGCTGCCCCAGCACGCGACGGTGTCGGGGCGGGTGCTGGTCGCGGGCGACGACGTGCTCACGATGGACCCGGGCACGCTGCGCGACCTGCGCGCCACGCAGGTGTCGATGATTTACCAGGACCCGCGCTCGTCGCTCAACCCGGTCCGCAGGATCGGCGACTTCCTCACCGAGCGCATGGTGCACACGCTGGGCCGGCCCAAGGCCGAGGCCCGCGCGCGGGCGCTGGAGCTGCTGGCCGCGGTCGGCCTGCGCGAGCCGGAACGGCACCTGCGGCAGTACCCGCACGAACTGTCGGGCGGCATGTTGCAGCGCGTGGTCATCGCCGCCGCGCTGGCCGCCGACCCGGCGCTGCTCCTCGCCGACGAGGCGACCAGCGCGCTCGACGTCACCACTCAGGCCGAGACGCTCGCGCTGCTGCGCCGGGTGCAGGCCGAACGCGAGCTCGGCATGTTGTTCATCACCCACGACCTGCACCTGGCCGCCGCCTTCTGCGACCGGGTGCACGTGTTGTACGCGGGCACGGTCGTCGAGTCGCGGCCGGCCAAGGAACTGTTCGAGGACCCGCGCCACCCGTACACCGCGGGGCTGCTGGCCTGCACGCCCGAGCTCGACGACCCCCGCCCGATCCGCCCGATCCCCGGCCGGCCGCCCTCGCTGGACGACGTGTTCACCGGCTGCCCCTTCGCGGCCCGGTGCCCGCACGCCACCGGCGCCTGCGAGGAGTGGCGGCCGGAGCCCGTGACCGTGCCAGGCGGCTGGGCCGCCTGCCGCCTGGTGGAGGCCTGACATGCTCGCCGTACACGCCCTGTGCAAGTCGTACGACGGCGCGGTGGCCGCCGCCGACGTCTCCTTCGAGCTGGCCGCGGGCGGCTCGCTCGGCCTGGTGGGGGAGTCGGGGTCGGGCAAGACCACGATCGCCCGCATGCTCGTCGGTCTGGTCGCCCCCGACTCGGGCACGATCACCGTGGACGGCAGGGCCCGCACCCTCAAGGAGCGCGGCAGGGCCGCCAGGCTGCGCAGGGCCCGCGAGATCCAGATGGTGTTCCAGGACCCGTACGTCTCGCTCGACCCCCGGCTCACCGCGGCCGAGTGCCTGCGCACGGCGCTCGGGCTGCACGGCAGGGACCGCGCACGCGCCGGCGAGCTGCTCGACCAGGTCGGGCTCGGCGCCCGCGAGGCCGGGGCGCGGCCCCACCAGCTCAGCGGCGGCCAGCGCCAGCGCCTGGCCATCGCCAGAGCCCTGGCGGTCGAGCCGTCGGTGCTGGTGCTGGACGAGGCGGTGGCCGCGCTGGACGTGTCGATCCAGGCCCAGATCCTCGAACTCCTCGCCCAGGTGCGCCGCGACTCGGGCGTCGCCCTGCTGTTCGTCAGCCACGACCTGGCCGTGGTGCGCCACCTCTGCGACGACACGCTCGTCCTGCACCGGGGAGTGGTGGTCGAGCAGGGGCCGGTCGCGCGGGTGCTGGCCGAGCCCGAGCACCCCTACACCAGGCTGCTGCTCGACTCGGTGCCCCGGCCCGGATGGGACCCGGCCAGGGTCGTCCGCTGACGATATCCGTACGGCTGCCCGTGGTTGAGATGCGCAATCCGCTATGCGATCGTCTGACCCATGGACCAGCTCGCGGCGCTTCTCGACGGCCCGCGTGCCCGCGGCGCCTTCCTGCTCCGCTCGGTCCTCGCCCCGCCCTGGTCGCTGCGCATCGAGGACGAGGCCCCGCTGTCGGTGATCGCCCAGGTGTCGGGCGAGTCGTGGATCGTGCTCGACGCGGGCGCACCCGCACGCCTGCGGCCGGGTGAGGTCGCGGTCGTCCGGGGGCCGGAGCCGTACACCGTGGCCGACTGCCCCGGCACCGAGCCGCAGGTCGTCATCCACCCCGGCCAGCACTGCGCGACGCCCGACGGGCGGCCGCTCGCCGGGACGATGGACCTGGGCGTGCGCACGTGGGGCAACGACCCCGACGGCGGCACCGTCATGCTGACCGGCACCTACAACCTGGAGGGCGCGGTCAGCAGGAGGCTGCTCGAAGCGCTGCCCCGGCTGATCGTGCAGCCCGGCGGCCCGATCATCGCGCTGCTCACCGACGAGATCGTCAAGGACGAGCCCGGTCAGGAGGCCGTGCTCGACCGGCTGCTCGACGTGCTGCTCATCGCGGTGCTGCGGGCCTGGTTCGCCACCCACGAGGCGCCCGGCTGGTTCCGTGCCATGGGTGACCCGGTGGTGGGCCGGGTCATGCGGATGATGCACAACGACCCCGCCCACCCCTGGACGGTGGCCGGGCTGGCCGCCGAGGTGGGCGTGTCCAGGGCGTCGCTGGCCAGGCGCTTCACCGAGCTGGTCGGCGAGCCGCCGATGGCCTTCCTCACCGGCTGGCGGCTGGCCCTGGCCGCCGACCTGCTGCGCGAGCCCGACACCACGATCGGTTCGGTCGCCAGGAAGGTCGGCTACGGCAGCCCGTTCGCGCTGAGCGCGGCGTTCAAGCGGGTCCACGGCGTCAGCCCGCAGGAACATCGGGCGGGAGCCCCGCTGTGAAGCCGCTGCTGCTGCTCGACGTCGACGGCGTGCTCAACCCCATGGGCCGGCCGACGCCCGACTACCGGCGCTACCGGTGCACGATCGGGGGCGAGGTCTACACCGTGCACCTCAACCCCAGGCACGGTCGCAGGCTGCTCGACCTGGCCATCGCCACCGGGTCCGAGCTGGTCTGGGCGACCACGTGGGAGCAGCACGCCAACGACTGGATCGCGCCCAGGATCGGCCTGCCCTCGCTCCCCGTCATCCCGCTGACCACCGACCCCCCGAGCGAGCACGGCGAGATGTTCAAGACCCCGCACGTGGCCGCCTACGCCGGGCGGCGGCCGTTCGTGTGGTTCGACGACCAGGTGTGGGCAGAGGACGAGGACTATCTCAGGGTGCGTCAGGGGCTGACCGACTTCCTGCTCATCCACGTGGACCCGATGCGGGGCCTGACCAGCCGACATCTGGGCATGGCCCGTGAGTGGCTGACCCTTACAGGGTTTTCTCAGGGTTCCTGACGGGAGTCCGTCGGGCTCCTCGTCCGTTGTACGGGTAGGTCGTAACCACACGGAGGCATAGCATGTACCGCTCAAGAGAGCACAGGATTCTGGCCGGCGTCTGCGGCGGTCTCGCCGACAAGATGGGCCTTCCTCCCACCCTCGTCCGGATCCTCTGGCTGCTGCTCTCGCTCATCCCGGGGCCGCTCTGGGTGGTCTACGTGGCGATGTGGATCCTCGTCCCCGAGGAGCCGAAGGGCTACCGGGCGGCGTAACCCTCGGAGCGCCGGTCGTCGGTTCCGGGGGCGCCGATCTCGCGCCGGTGGCGTCCGTAACTGAGGCGTCCCCGAGTGGCCGCGATGACGACCAGCGCCAGGGCGATCTGCAGGGGCGCGCGGACCTGGCCCAGAGCGCCGAGTACGTCCGCGCCGGCGAAGAAGCCCTGCATCACGAAACCCACGCAGTTGGCGGTCGCGTGGTGCAGCATCGCTATGAGCAGGCTGCCGCGCGTGTTGTTGAACAGCCACGTGAAGGTCACCGCCCCCGCGGTGACGCCGGCCGTGAACCACGCGAACACGACGAGCATGCCCGGCAGGTCCGTCGGGCTGCCGTTGTAGCCGGGAACCAGCAGGAAGACGGGCAGGTGCCAGATGGCGTGCAACGCCCCGAGCAGCAGCGATCCGAGCAGAGGACCGATGCGCTCCTGAAGGCCCGGCAGAGCGAAGCCGCGCCACCCCGGTTCCTCTCCGAGAGGGCCGCCGAGCACGAGGATGTGCGCGAAGGCGCCCAGGTACGTCAGGCCGAACCCCAGGGCGGGAGCTCGCAGGACGTCGAGCGTGCCGGCATGAGCCAGAACGGCGGCCACGACGAGCAGGGGCCAGCCCAGGAGGACCGCGACGTACCACAGCGGGGAGACCCGCCACAGGACGAACCGCCTCAGGAGGCGGAGCACGCCCGCCCTGCCCTGCGTGACCGCCGTCATGACGAAGGCGGACAGGCACGGCCCGATCAGCGGTCCCAGGGTTCCGCCGACTCCCATCATGGGGAGCCGCAGAACGCCGAACGCCAGGGCCATCCAGCACCAGGACAGGGTGAAGGTCATGAGGAAATAGCCGGTGAGGGGATGATCCCTCATGAGCCGGGCCACTCGGTGCCAGGATCCTCGTCCGCTGTGACGGACTTCAGCGTCTTCAGCGCTGGGCGGGTGTTCCATCTGGCTGCTCCTTCCGTCCGGCTCCCTTCCGAGGGGCCGGTGTCGAGGAGGCAGTCTTCTGAGGTCGCGCTAACAGCGGCGTAACAGCCGGGCGTTCACGGCGTGGTGGCCCGGCTCCGATCAGAGCCGGGCCACCACCGCGCCGGGCCGGAACCCTCGGCCCTCCCTTTCGACGCGGTTCCCGTGAAGCGTCCGTTACGGCGTGACGTTCCAGTCGACGAGGGTGCAGGGCTTGACCGGACCGGCGATCACCTGAGCCTTGAAGCGCGCGGTGATGTCCGGCCTGCCGGAGCTCTCCTTGTTCTCGGCGAACTCCATCACGAGGGTCTGGCCCTGGGCGACGTACCGGGGGTGGATGTCGACGCCTCCGGTCCGGACGCGGGCGGCCTTATAACTCACGGACTTGCGGAACTCATCGATGCCGCCCGGTTCCCCGCCGACGACCGCTCCGCGCCCCGGCTCGCACTGCTTGCCGATCGGCACGTAGCTGACGTCGGCCTGGACGCCGGCCTCGTGGAGGTCGGCCTCCAGCTTGTCGGCGTCCCTGAACTCGTTGATCTCGACGCTGATCGTGCCGTCGGTGTTCGTGCTCACGGCGTACGCGGGTGTCCCGGTGCCGGTCAGCAGGGGTACGGCGACGGCGGCCACGGCGGCCATTCCGGCCACTGCGAGCACGGACCGGGTGCGGGTGAGGCGGCGACGCCGGTCGGCGCGGGCGGCGATCTCGGTCTTCAGATCCATCAGCAACTGCTCCTCGAAGCTCATCGTGCTCCATCCATGACGAAGGGCAGGTTCCGTAGCGTCCGGCGGGCGCGGTGCAGGCGTACCTTGGCGGCGCCCTGACGGATACCTAGGGCGTGCGCCGCCTCCGTGACCGTGAGCTGGTCGATGGCGACCAGCTCCAGCATGGCGCGCTCCCCTTCCGGCAGTTCCTCCATGGCCGCGAAGGCCGTCCTGGCGTCCCGCTCCGCGTCGATGCGCTCTTCGAGCCTGGCGACGTCGTCGGCGGCCAGTTGCCGGCGGCCGTTCATCCGGTCCGTCAACTGGTGCTGCCGGTAGACCCGCCGTCGCTCGGCTGAGATCGTGTTGCGGGCCACGCCGTACAACCAGGCGATCTCCGTGCCCAGGTCGGCCCGGTAGGTGTGGGCCGAGTCGAGCACCGCGACGAACACCTCGGCCACCAGGTCCGCGACCGTGTGCGGGTCGTCGACGCGGCGGGCGAGGAAGCGGGTGACGGCATCGACATGTCGCCGGTAGAAGGCCTCGAAAGCCGCAGGGTCCGTGGCGATCTTCGGCTGTTTGCGACGCACCGGCCATGCTCCCTTCGTCGATTGACACCCCTGCTTGGTGAGAAGTGGCCGAAGGGTTACAAGAGTGGTCGTTCGGGGCGCGTGCTGTGTGGCTTCGGCGGCGGCTTATCCTCGAAGTCATGAGGGCTAGGCCGCTGACGCTCATCGAGGATGAGCTCGTCGACTACGACAAGGCTATGGAGCGCATGACCGACCTGGTCGGGCAGCGCCAGCGGGACGAACGACCGGACACACTCTGGCTGCTGAGCCACCCCTCCGTCTACACGGTCGGCCGCCGCACCCCGCTCGACCACCTGCCCGACCCGGCGCGTGGCATCCCCGTGGTCGAGACCGGGCGCGGCGGGCAGCTCACCTACCACGGGCCCGGGCAGCTGGTCGGCTACCTGATCGTCAAGCTCGACGACGACCAGGGCATCGTCGACTACGTCCGCGAGGTGGAGCTGCGGATGGTGGAGGCGCTGGGCAAGCTGGGCCTGCCGGCCGAGCGCCGCGACACTCCGCCCGGCTCCGAGCTGCTCACCGGCGTCTGGACGGCCGGGACCGGCCGCAAGGTCGTCTCCATCGGGATGCGGCAGAGCCGGGGCGTCACGAGCCACGGGTTCGCGCTCAACGTCGACGGCGACCTCACGCCGTGGGACTGGGCGGTCGCCTGCGGGATGCCCGACGTCGACATGACCTCGCTCAGGCGCGAGCTGGGCGCGGCTTCGATGGCGGACGTCCGCGCGGCCGTGGCCGCCGCTTTCGAGGCCTCCTGAACGGGGTCAGGCGCGCGGAAACACCTGCACGTCGGCGTTGTGCCCGCTTCCGACCAGCTTGCCGTCACAGGTGAGGAGGGGAGCCTCGAATGCCTCGGCCAGCGCGAGACAAGAGGCGTCGTACGCGGTGTAGTTGTGCCGCAGCTCCCAGACCCGATCCGAGATGCCCCTGGTTTCGTAACGCGAGATGCTGAGGGCGAGATAGTCGGCCCGTGCCTGCTCTGCCGCGATCGGCGCGTAGTTGACCGACGTCCAGGTGAAGCCCGGGTTGCCGGGCACGCCCTCCGGCGAGAACGGCATGACAAAGTTGCCGGGCGGCGGTTCCGTCACCTCGCCCCGGTCGGCTCGCGGACGGCGCCGTTCGCGGTGGCGGGCTTGGCGAGGAAGGCCGTGGCGCCGTCGGAGGACTCCGTGCGGTATCCCTGAGCATGGTAGAGGTTGAGGTTGCGCCGGCTCCGGGCGCCGGTGGCCAGCACGATGCGGCGGCAGGAGGCGTCGGCCGCGGCTTCGGCCTCGCGGAGCAGCCAGCGCCCCACGCCCTGGCCGCGCAGATCGGGGACGACGCCGAGGCGGCTCACGTGCCAGTCGTCGTCCACGCGGCGCGTGCGCACCATGCCCAGGAGGCGGCTGTCCCGCCACAGGCCCGTGGCCTGCCAGGTGGCCAGCCACGCGCGGACCTGGTCCAGCGACTCCTCCAGGGCGGGGATGGCCAGGGTGTCGTTGGCCAGCGCCTCCTCCAGCCAGCAGCAACGCTGGAGCACCAGGACCTCCGGGGCGTCGTCCGGGGTCAGCGCTCTCACGTACGACCCCGGCACCGGCCCAGGATCTGAGCGGGTCCGCTCGCGCATCGGGCGCAGCGCGTGGGCGAGGCGGGCGAGCTCGTCCAGGACGCCGATGGCGGCCCGGTCGCGGCCGGCGTCCGGGCGCACCCGTCCGTCGTCGAGGGCGTCGGCGATGCGCAGGGCGACCGTGGCGCCCAGCGGTACCAGCCGCAGCGTGGTCACCACCTGCTTGGCGTGCTGGACCGACCGGGTGCCCGCCGAGGTGTTGCCGTAACTGACGAACCCCATCGGTTTCCACGCCCACTCCCGGCCCAGGTAGTCGAGGGCGTTCTTGAAGGCCGCCGGCATGCCGTAGTTGTACTCGGGGGTGACCGCGATGAAGCCGTCCGCCGCGTCCACCATCGCGCTCCACCTCTTGGTGTGCTCGTGCCGGTAG
Source organism: Nonomuraea sp. B10E15 (assembly GCF_039871615.1). Taxonomy (NCBI): domain Bacteria; kingdom Bacillati; phylum Actinomycetota; class Actinomycetes; order Streptosporangiales; family Streptosporangiaceae; genus Nonomuraea; species Nonomuraea sp. B10E15. Next base: position 51,695 of record NZ_JBDPMB010000023.1, on the reverse strand, counting down.
AGGCCGGACGCCGGCTCTTCCTCCTCGTCCAGGAACGGCAGGGCGAGGTCGCCGAGGGCCACCGGCAGCAGCTCCACGCCCAGCTCCGTCGCCCGTGGCGTGATGGCGTCGACCAGCCACTGGCCGACCGCCGGGCCGAGGGCGCCGGGACGAGTGCTGCACATGAGGACGAGGACCCGCAGCGGTTTCGTTGACATGGAAATGAAGCTAGCTGGTAACTTGTTTACATGTCAAAGAAAAGCTCGGGAGAGACCGTGCGCTGGCTCGACGCGGACGAGGAACGCGCCTGGCGCGCCCTGCGCCGCATGATGATCGCGATCCAGTCGCGCACCACGCACGACCTGGCCGCGATCGGCCTGTCAGAGCCCGACTACGAGGTGCTCAGCACACTTTCCGAGCGCCCGGGCCGCACCAGCGCGCTGCACGAGCAGGCCGCCAAGATGGGCTGGTCGCGCAGCCGCCTGTCGCGGCACGCCACCCGCATGGAGACCCGCGGTCTCGTACGGCGCGAGCCCGACCCGGACGACGGCCGGGGCTGTTATCTGGTCCTCACCGAGCACGGCATGGAAACGCTCGAGGAGGCCGCCCCGGCCCACCTGGAATCGGTCCGCCGCCACGTCATCGACCGGCTCTCGCCCGCGGACCTGTCCGCGCTGGAAGGCATCGCCCGCAAGCTGGAGGAACCCGCGTGAGCAGCGCCGGAGAGAGCGGGCCGCGCCGCTGCGCCGAGTCGTGGGTACGGCCCGCGCGAGCCGTACCCACGGTGAGCGTCAGGGGACGGGGACCTCGTCGATCGTGCGGCGGGGGCCCGTGAACCAGTGGCGGGCCGACAGCACCCACCACAGCGCGATGCCGATCAGCACCACGCCCACCGCGATCGGCGCGTAGTTGACCGACGTCCACGTGAAGTCCGGGTTGCCGGGAACGCCCTCCGGAGAGAACGGCATGACGAAGTAGATCGAGACGATCACGATCTCGACGCAGGCGATCCAGCACAGCGCCTTGTACTTCCTGCCGAGCGTCCACGGGCCGGGGGTGAAGGCGTCGCCCATGCGCAGGCGGAGCCAGATCGGGATGAGGAACGCCAGGTAGAGCCCGATGACGGCGATCGACACGACCGCGTAGAACGCGACCGGCGTGGTCAGGCCGGGAGGGGCGTAGAGGGCGGGCAGGGTGATCAGCGCGGCGGTGACGCAGCCGCCGAGGATGGCGTTGACCGGGGTGCGGTTGCGGTCGACCCGTGACCACAGCCGCCAGCCGGGGATCGCGCCGTCACGAGCGAACGCGTACGTCATCCGCGACATCGACGTCACGCAGCTCATCCCGCAGAAGAACTGGCCGACCGTGGAGATCGCGAAGATCGCGGTGGCCAGCGGTGACGACAGCGCCGTCTCGAAGATGGCGCCGACGAAGCCGCCCTGCTCGTTGAGCGCGTCCACGTTCGTCGCGGCGAACAGGAACGACAGCAGCAGGATCCATCCGCCGATGGCCGAGTAGAAGATCGACTGCCACAGCCCGCGAGCGGCGCTCTTGGCCGCGCCCTGCGTCTCCTCCGACACGTGCGCGCAGGCGTCGAAGCCGGTGATCGTGTACTGGGTGAGCAGGAAGCCGAGCGGCAGCACGTACAGCCAGAAGGGCAGCCCTTCTGAGCCGGTGCCGAAGGAGCTGTCGTTGGTGCCGCCGAAGACGAAGCCGAGCGACTGGTGGTCGTCCGGCGCGAAGATCAGGATGGCGACGATGATCGCGGCGCCCGCCACGTGCCACCAGACGGAGACGTTCTGCAGCAGCGAGATGAGCCGGTGGCTGTAGATGTTGATGAGGGCGTGCAGTGCGAGGACGATCACGAACAGCAGGAACGCCTGCGGGAGCGTGCCCTCCCATGCTCCGCCGGTCAGCCGGTTGATGGTGATGTTGAGGAACGTCGCGCAGCCGTAGTCGACGGACGCGGTGACGGCGATGAGGCCGATCAGGTTGAGCCACCCGGTGAACCAGCCGTGGATCGGCTTGCCCAGCTTGGCGGCCCACCAGTAGATGCCGCCCGCCGTCGGGTACGCCGACACCAGTTCCGACATGCAGAAGCCGATGATCAGGATGAACACGGAGATCAGCGGCCAGCCCCAGGAGATGGCGATGGGGCCGCCGTTGTTCCAGGCCTGTCCGAAGGTGGTGAAACAGCCGGCGAGGATGGAGATGATCGAGAAGGAGATGGCGAAGTTCGAGAATCCGCTCCAGGTGCGGGCAAGCTCCTGCTTGTAGCCGAGTTCGGCGAGTCGCCTGGAATCCTCTTCAGTGGTCACTGAGGTCTCCCTGGGGGGCATGGAGGACGCTCCATTTGGTCTACATCTAGACCATTTCTCTCCAGGGGACAAGGCGTTGACGCCGGTTCGACGACGCTTCGACGGAGAGGGCGGGCCCCAGGTGCGGCGCCCTCCCTCTCCGTCGGTTCCGCGCTCCTATCCGAACGCGTCGGTCGCGGCCTGGCAGAAGGCCTTCAGATCGTCCGGCTTGCGGCTGGTGACCAGCATGTTGGGCCCGGCGGTGCACACCGCGACCTCCTGGTCCACCCAGGTGGCGCCGGCGTTGCGCAGGTCCGTCTGCAGGCTCGGCCAGGACGTCAGCGTGCGGCCGCGTACGACGTCCGCCTCGACCAGAGTCCACGGCGCGTGGCAGATCGACGCCACCGGCTTGCCCGCGTCGAAGAACGAGCGCGCGAACTGCACGGCCCGCGGCACCGTACGCAGGAAGTCGGGGTTCGCCACGCCGCCGGGGAGCACGAGCCCGTCGAAGGATCCCACGTCGGCGTTGTCCACCGTGTCGTCCACGGCGAACGTGTCGGCCTTGTCCAGGTGGTTGAACGCCTGGATCTGGCCGGGCGCGGTGGAGATCAGCCTGGGCGTGCCGCCCGCCTGCTTGACCGCCTTCCACGGCTCGGTGAGCTCGACCTGCTCGACCCCCTCAGGAGCGACGAGGAACGCGATGGTCTTGCCCTGCATCATGCGATCTCCCCCTTGGTTTCGGCTGTTTCCCGCCCCCTATCCGGTGGGTTCGGGAGTATGCGGTCGCGTGCCAGGAAGGGCCGTCGTAGGGTGGGAGGCCAGGTCACGGGTGTGCAAAGCCGGTTGAAAATTTACACCGCCGAAAGAAACGAAGATGAAACAATTTTCCGCCACGCGTTGACACACGGTCTCCGTATGGTGTGCCTTTCTCTACACAGGAACCCCCCGCCTGAAGGTGAGGCACGTATGAGGAAATGGGTCGCACGCCTGGCTGCGCTGGGCGTCGCGCTATTAGTAGCAGGCCAGGGCACGACAACGGCCCTTGCCCAGGAACCGACGGCGGGGAAGAAGATCGTTCGCGTCGGCGCCACGCAGTCCATGGACTCCATGAACCCGTTCCTGGCGGTCCGCCTGGTCTCCACGTCGATCCACCGCTGGATGTACGGCTTCCTCACGGTCCCCGACTCCAAGACGCTCCAGCCCAGCGCCGACCTGGCCGAGTCGTGGGAGGCCTCGGAGGACGGGCTCACGTGGACGTTCAAGATCCGTGAGGCCAAGTGGTCCGACGGCAAGCCGATCACGGCCGAGGACGCCGCCTGGACGTTCAACAAGATCATGACGGACGAGGCGGCCAAGACCGCCAACGGCCCGGCCGTGGAGAACTTCGAGAGCGTCACGGCCAACGGCCAGGAGCTGACGATCAAGCTCAAGTCGCCGCAGGCGTCCATGCTGGAGAACCCCGTCCCGATCGTGCCCAAGCACGTCTGGGAGTCGGTCACCGACATGGCCAACCACGACGCCGAGACGTACCCCACGGTGAGCAGCGGCCCGTACTTCGCGACCGAGCACAAGAAGGACCAGTACGTCAAGCTGCAGGCCAACCCCAACTACTGGCGGGGCAAGGCCAAGGTCGACGAGCTGCAGGTCATCTTCTACGACAACCCGCAGGCCGCGATCGCCGCGCTGCAGAAGGGCGAGATCGACCTGATCGGCCGGCTGGACCCGCCGGAGTTCAAGGCCATCCAGAACGACCCCAACATCGAGGCGTGGAACACCGACGGCCGGCGGGCCAGCTACCTGCAGATCAACCACGGCGCCACCACCACCGACGACAAGCCCCTCGGCGACGGCCACCCCGCGCTGAAGGACGTCAAGGTGCGCCAGGCGCTGCACTACGCCATCGACAAGCAGAAGCTGGTCGACGAGGTGTGGGACGGCCTGGCCAAGCCCGCCGACGGCTCGATCGTGCCGCCGATGTACAAGGACTTCTTCTGGGAGGCCACCGGCGACACCAAGGTCACCTACGACCCGGCCAAGGCCAACCAGATCCTCGACGACGCCGGCTACAAGAAGGGCTCCGACGGCGTCCGCACGATGCCCGACGGTGACCGCAAGCTGGAGTTCCGCTTCAGCATCCACACCGACACCCCGCTCGAGGACAAGCTCGCCGAATACCTGACCGGCTTCTTCAAGGAGATCGGCATCACGCTGACCACCAAGAAGCTCGAATCCAGCAAGTTCACGGAGGAGACGGGCTACACCGGCCTGTTCGACATCGCGATCAGCGGCTGGTCGGTCAACCCCGACCCCGAGGAGGTGCTGGCCACGCACCTGTGCTCGCGCCGGCCCACCAAGGACGGCGAGGGCGGCGGCACCGAGTCGTTCTACTGTGACGAGACCTTCGAGAAGCTCTACAAGGAGCAGCTGACGGAGCTCGACCGGCCCAAGCGGGCCGAGATCATCAAGCAGATGCAGGAGCGCCTCTACACCGACGCCCCGGTCATCGCGATCTACTACACGAACGACCTCGAGGGCTACCGCAAGGACCGGATCACCAGCATCACCCCCATCCCCGAGGACAAGGGCCTGCTCTACGGCGGCAGCGGCTACTGGCCGTTCTACACCGTCGACGTCAAGGCCACGGGGGCGGGAGCCGCCGCCGGCGACGGCGGCGGCGGATCGAACACCGGCATCATCGCCGGTGTCGTCGGCGCCGTGGTGGTCATCGGAGTGGGCGGCTTCCTCCTGAGCAGGCGGCGCAAGAGCGTCGCAGACGAGCGCGAATGACCGCTCCGCTCGAAGCGGCAGAGCCCGCCGCCGCGCAGGCGGCGGGCCCTGGTGACGAGCGCCCCACCCGCGGCGGCACGCTGCGCTACGCGCTGTCGAAGGCCGGTGGGGCGCTGTTCAGCATCGCCATGGTGATCGTCGGCACGTTCTTCCTGTTCCGGATGTTGCCCGGCGACCCCGTACGCAGCCTGGCGCAGGGCCGCAACATGACCCCGGCGCAGCTCGACCTCGAACGCAGCCGCCTCGGCCTGGACAAGCCGCTGATCGAGCAGTTCTTCAAGTTCGTCGGCGACACCCTCCGCCTCGACCTCGGCATGTCGTACGAGTACAAGCGGCCCGTCCTCGACCTGATCGGCGAGCGGCTCGGCCCGACCCTGCTGCTCGCGGGAACGGGCCTGGTCATCGCGGTCAGCCTCGGCATCTGGCAGGGCACGCGGGCCGGCTGGCGCAGCGGCAGCACGTTCGACCGCTTCTCCACCGGCACGTCCCTGTTGCTGTGGTCGGTGCCGACGTTCTGGCTCGGGCTGCTGCTCATGATGGTCTTCGGGGTGGGCATCGGGCCGATCCCCGGCATCTTCCCGTTCCGCGGCATCGAGAGCGTGGACGCGCCCGACGGGTTCGCCTACGTGCTCGACGTGGCCTCCCACATGGTGCTCCCGTGCCTGACGCTGGTCGCCGTGGTCTACGCCCAGTACCTCCTGGTCATGCGCTCGTCGCTGCTGGAGGAGGTCGGCCAGGACTACGTGACCGTGGCCAGGGCCAAGGGGTTGCGCGACGACGACGTACGCCGCCGCCACGCCGTGCCCAACGCCCTGCTGCCCACGGTGACGCTCGTGTTCATGCGTGTCGGGTTCGTGGTCGGCGGCGCGGTCACCGTCGAGACGATCTACACCTGGCCGGGGCTCGGCCAGCTGTTCTACGAAGCGATCAGCGTGCCCGACTTCACGCTCATGCAGGGCACGTTCCTGCTGATCACGGTGGCGGTCATCGTCATGAACACGCTGGCCGACGTGGTCTACCACATGCTCGACCCGAGAGTGAGGTCGGCATGACCAGTGTCGCCACGACCCGCAGGCGGCAGGCGCTGAGCCGCTTCCTGGCCGATTTCCGCAGCCACCGGGCCGGCGTCGCCGGCGTGGTCGTGCTCGTCGTCGCCGTGGTGCTCGCGCTGATCGCGCCGCTGTTCATCGACGAGAGCGTGACCGGCGTCGTCGACGCCCCCGGCGACGACTTCGACGCGCCCAGCCTGGCGTTCCCGTTCGGCACCGACGAGTCCGGCCGCTCCATCCTGCTGATGGTCTGGTGGGGCTCGCGCACGTCGCTGCTCATCGGCTTCCTCGCCGCCCTGCTGAGCATCGTCATCGGCATGGTCGTCGGCATCGCCGCCGGCCACTTCCGCGGCTGGCTCGGCGCCGTGCTCATGCGCGTCACCGACTGGTTCCTCGTCCTGCCCTCGCTGGTCACCGCCCTCGTGCTGGCGGCCATCCTGGGCGGCAGCACGTTCACGATCATCATGGCCATCGGCATCACCACCTGGCCGTCGACCGCCCGGCTGATCAGGGCGCAGACGCTGGCCGTGGAGTCCAGGCCGTACATCGAGCGCTCCAAGGCGCTCGGAGCCGGCCACTGGCACATCACGACCCGCCACGTGCTGCCCAACGTGGCGCCGCTGCTGCTGGCCAGCACCACGCTGGAGGTGGCCAGCGCCATCGTGACCGAGTCGACGCTGGCCTTCCTCGGCGCCAGCGCCAACAAGACCTCGTGGGGGACCATGCTGCGCGGCTCGTACGACTTCGGCGCGGCCAACGAGGGCGCCTGGTGGTACATCCTCATCCCCGGTCTGGCCATCCTCGCCGTCGTCATGGCGTTCACCCTGGTCGGCCGGGCCCTGGAGGCCGTGCTCAACCCCCGGCTGAGGAGGGCTTCGTGAGAGAGCCGAGCGAACGAACCATGGACACGGCAGTCCGGCGGCCGACGGGGGAGGCCGCATGAGTCTCCTCGAACTCGACGACGTCTCGGTGACCTACCGCATCGCCTCCGGCGAGGTGCCGGCCGTACGCGGGGTGTCGCTGACGCTCGACCCCGGAGCGGCGCTCGGAGTCGCCGGCGAGTCGGGGTCCGGCAAGTCGACGCTGGCCATGGCGCTGCTGCGGCTGCTGCCGCGGGACGCCCGCGTCGGTGGCCGGATCCTGCTCGACGGCGAGGACGTGCTCACCATGAAGTGGGGCCGCATGCGGGCCGTACGCTGGGCCGAGGCCTCGATCGTGTTCCAGGGCGCGCAACACGGGCTCAACCCGGTGCGCAGGATCGGCGACCAGGTCGCCGAGCCGCTGCTGGTCCACGGCCAGGCCAGGCCCGAGGCGGCCCGCAAGCGCGTGGCCGAGCTGCTCGACCAGGTCGGCCTGCCCACCTGGCGGGCCCGCAGCTACCCGCACGAGCTGTCGGGCGGGCAGCGGCAGCGCGTGATGATCGCGATGGCCCTGGCCTGCTCGCCCCGCCTGATCATCGCCGACGAGCCGACCACCGCGCTCGACGTCATGGTGCAGGCCCAGGTGCTGACCCTGATCAAGGACCTGGTCGCCGAGCACGGCATCTCGCTCATCATGATCTCGCACGACCTGTCCGTCCTGGCCGACGTGTGCGACCGGCTCGCGGTCATGTACGCGGGCCGCATCGTCGAGCAGGGCCCGTCGGGCGAGGTGTTCCACGACGCCAGGCACCCCTACAGCAAGGCGCTGGCGGCGGCGTTCCCGACGGTGGGCGACCCGGCCGCGCGGCTGGCGCCGAAGGGCCTCGGCGGCGACCCGCCGGACCCGATGCAGCTCCCGACCGGCTGCTCGTTCCATCCACGCTGCCCGGTCGCGCTCGACGAGTGCGCCACCCTCGACGTGGAGCTGTGGCCGGCCGGCGAGCGCCGCACGGCCGCCTGCGTCCACGTCAGGGCGAAGGAGGAGGCGTCATGACGGAGACGCAGACCACGAAGGAGAAGGTCTTGACCGCGGGGCAGAGCCTGCTGGAGGCCCGCGACCTGCACGTGGAGTTCGTCGCGCGCGGCCGCCGCGCCCGCGCGGTCGACGGCGTCAACCTGTCGATCGGCGAGGGCGAGATCGTGGCCCTCGTCGGCGAGTCCGGCTGCGGCAAGACCACGCTGGCCCGCACCCTGCTCGGCCTCGAACGGCCCACCTCGGGCGAGGTCCGCTACGGCGGCACGGCGCTCGACTACGGCTCCAAGGCGCTCAAGGCCTACCGCAGGCAGGTGCAGCTCGTCCTGCAGGACCCGACGGGCTCGCTCAACCCCCGGCACACCGTCTACGAGGCGGTGGCTGAGGGGCCGCGCATCCACGGCCTGGCCGACGAGGAGAGCGTCGTCGCCTCCGCGCTGTCCAGGGCCGGGCTGCGGCCGCCCGAGCGGTTCTTCCTGCGCTACCCGCACGAGCTCTCCGGCGGCCAGCGGCAGCGCGTGGTGATCGCCGGGGCCCTCGCGCTCAACCCGCAGGTGCTGGTCGCCGACGAGCCGGTCGCCTCGCTGGACGCCTCCGTACGCGGCGAGATCCTCGCCCTGATGCTCAAACTCAGGGAGGACCTCGGCCTGTCGGCGCTGGTCGTCACCCACGACCTGGGGCTGGCCTGGAACATCGCCGACCGGGTCGCGGTCATGTACCTCGGCAGGATCGTCGAGTCGGGACCCGTCGAACAGGTGCTGACCGCGCCGCGCCACCCGTACACGCAGGCCCTGATGTCGGTGCTGCCGGAGTCGCCGGAGCGGGTGGTGCTGACCGGCGAGCCGCCCGACCCGACCAGGATCCCCGGCGGCTGCCGCTTCCACGTCCGCTGCCAGGTGCTCGCCTCCGGCAAGGCGGCCGAGGCGGGGGTCGACGGCAGGTGCCGCTCGGAGCTCCTCGACATCCTGCCGGCCGTGCCCGGGGCCCAGGCCGCCTGCCACTACGCGAACGTCGCCGGCTAGCCACGGCCGGGCGCGCGTGGACCGGCACGCGGCTCTAGCTGAGGTCGGCGTCGTGGACCAGGATGGCGGCCTGGACCCGGTTGGCCAGGCCCAGCTTGGCCAGCAGCCGGCTCACGTGCGCCTTCACCGTGGCCTCCGTCAGGCGCAGCTCGCGGCCGATCTCGGCGTTGGACAGTCCGCGGGCCACGGCCCTGACCACGTCCTCCTCCCGCCCGGTGAGCCCGGCGAGCTGCCTGCGCGCGGCCTCGGCACGTGAAGGGGCACGATCCACGTACGACGCCAGCAGTCGCTTGGTCACCGACGGGGACAGCATGGCCTGGCCGCCCGCGACCGTACGCACGGCGGCTGCCAGCTCCCTCGGCGGGGTGTCCTTGAGCAGGAACCCGACCGCGCCCAGGCGGAGCGCCTCGTGCACGTACTCGTCCAGGTCGAACGTCGTCAGCATGACCAGCTTGGGCGGGTCGGGCACGGCCAGCAGCCGGGCGGCGGCGGTCAGGCCGTCCATGCCGGGCATGCGCACGTCCATCAGCACCACCTCGGGCCGCAGCCGCCGCGCCGCCGCCACGGCCTCGGCGCCGTCGCGCGCCTCGCCGGCGATCGCGATGTCGCCGGCGGCCTCCAGGATCAGCCGCAATCCCGACCGTACGAGCTCCTCGTCGTCCACGATGAGCACCCGGATCACCGGAACCTCCATGTGCCGCGGGTCATGCCGGGATCCTGGCGCTCACCAGGAAGCCGCCGCCGTCCTGGGCGTTGGCGCGCAGGGTGCCGCCGAGCAGCTCGACACGTTCCCGCAGCCCGATCAGGCCCCAGCCCGCGCCGGGCAGCTCCTCGTGCGGCGCGCGCGGCGCCTCGTTGCTCACCTCCACCTCCAGCGCGTCGGTCCTGAAGCGGATGCGCACGTCCGCGCCGGCGTTCCCCGCGTGTTTGTGCACGTTGGTGAGCGCCTCCTGGACCACGCGGTACGCCGTCCGCTCCACGCTCGCCTCAACCGGCCGCGTCTCGCCCTCGTCGTGCCTGGTCACCGCGATGCCCAGGGCACGGCTCTGGTCGAGCAGCCGGTCGAGGTCGTCCAGCGTGGGCGGCGGCCGGCGCGCGCCGCCGGTGTCCTCGCCCAGCAGCTCGTGCGGAGGCGAGCGCAGAACGCCGAGCACGTCGCGCAGGTTGGCCAGCGCCTCCCGCCCGATCCCCGCGATCATGGCGGCCGACCGGGCGGTGTCGTCGTCGGCCGCACGCATCTCCATCGCCCCCGCGTGCAGGACGATGAGCGAGACCCGGTGCGCGACCACGTCGTGCATCTCCCTGGCGATCCTGGCCCGCTCCTGCGCCCTGGCCTGCTCGGCGCGCATGACCTGCTCGCGTTCCAGCCGCTCGGCCCGCTCCCTGGCCGCTTCCAGGACCTCGCGGCGGGCGCGTACCCAGAGGCCGAGCGCCAGCGGCAGCCCGATCACGGCCAGCGCCGTGGCCACCGCGTTGGCCGGGCTCGCGGTGGCGAGCCGGTGAGGGCCGTCCTGCCACTCGCCGACCAGCGCGGAGATCCCGCACACCGCCAGGCAGCCGCCGAGGTAGGCGGCTATGCCGCGGCTCCTGCTCAGCGTGAGGCCCGCATAGTAGGACGCGACCATCAGCGGCGGCCACATCACCAGCCAGGCGTACCCGACGGCCCCCACGACGGCCAGCGGCCACCAGGACCGCCTGACCTGCCAGGCGGCCACGCCCGCGGCGGCGGCGATCGCGGCCAGCACCGGGAGGGGCAGGTTCGACGGCACCCCCACCTGCCCGTGCACCACGAGCAGTGAGGCCGCGAACACACCACAACCGAGCAGGACGAACCGCATATCCACAGCGTAGGAGGTGTTAGGCGGGATGAATGACGACGAAAGTAGTAAGTTCCGCCTGCACCGGCGCGGGGAGGGTGTGGATCACTCGCGGAAGGCGTCGGCGTTCTCCGAGGCCCACTGAGCGAAGCCACGCGCCTCCCGGCCGGTGATCTCGCGCACGGTCGGCACCACCGTGTAGCCGATCTCGGGGGTGTTGCCGAGCGCGTCGATCAGGAACGCGATGGTCTGCTCGCCCATGCCGTCCGCGGCCCACTTCGCCCTGGCCTCGTCGGCCGTCAGCTCCACGAACGTGACGTCCTTGCCGATCGCGGACCCCAGGATCGCCGCCTTCTCCTTGGCCGTGATCGCCTCAGGGCCCGTCAGCGTGTACGCCTTACCGCCGTGTCCCCCTTCGGCCAGCACCTTCGCGGCCACGGCGGCGATGTCGCGCTCGTGCACCAGCGCGCTCAGCCGGTCGCCGAACGGCTCCTTGACGACGCCTTCCGTCCTGACCGAGCGGGCCCACCACTGCAGCGTGTTGGACATGAACTCGACCGGGTTGAGCAGCGTCCACTCCAGGTCGCTCGCGGCGAGTGCCTGCTCCAGGGTGCCGTCCTCGCGTCCGCCGAGCACCGTGGCCCGCCGTACGCCCGCCTTGGCGGCCAGGGCGACGAGCTCGGCGCCGTCGGGCAGGGCGGCGTAGTCGTCGCCCGCGAAGTTGATGAAGTGCACGCCGGTGACGCCGTCGAAGACGCCGCCCAGGGAGCGGGGATCGGCGAGGTCTCCGGCGACGACCTCGACTCCTTCGGGGAGTGCGGCCTTGGCGGGGTTCCTGGTGAGGGCCCGAACCTGCCGGCCGGCTTCGAGGAGCTCCTCGACGACGTGACGGCCGACGGTCCCGGTGGCCCCGGTGACGAGCATGGTCATGCGAACCCCTTCGACGGAACGGAACGTTCTGCTCTTATGTTAACAGAACGGAATGATTCATTCCAATACGCTGCCGTCGGCGCGCCGACGAAGTCGGGTTCCGCATCGTCAGCACCAACGGCAACGGCCCCGGCACGCCGGTTGCCGGCGTGCCGGGGCCACAGGCTCGTGCCGACCTCGGTCAGAAGGCGCTTATCGCCGCCGGTGCGCGCTCGGCCCGGCTCAGGGTGCGGATGACCGCGGTGGCTCCGTGGCGGTGCACGGCCAGGCGGGCCAGCAGGTCCACGACGGGCTCGATGACGGCCGGCGGCAGTTCGGGCGTGTCCACGCCGACGCTGGCCGCAAGGTCGTCGGAGTGCACGACCAGCTCCACCAGCCGGGTGAGCAGGAAGTCGTCCAGCCGCAGGCACCAGCCGGCCCAGGGCAGCAGCACCACCCGGTCGGCCGGCTCGGCGGGCAGCGCGGCGCTCAGGTGGTCGAGCAGCGCCTGGGCCTTGTCCGCCAGCGCCGCGGCCCCGCAGGCCGCGGCCGCCTCGCCGCCGCGCCTGATGCCCACGTTGCTCTCGTGGTCGAGGCCGGCCTGCACCCACGGAGAGCGCGAAAAGTGCTCGATGAGGTCGACGGGTTCCTGGACCTCGCCGTCCGCGGGAAGCACGTCACCTACCCTGACGAGCTGGTGAGCCAGGTGCCCGGCCAGTCCCGCGACGCCGAACTCCGTCAGCGCGCTCGGCTTGTCCCACGACGCGCCCACGGCGGGGTGGCGCAGGAGCGACACCGCCGACGTCGCGGCCACCAGATAGGACTGCCTGATCTCCCCCATTTGCCGCCCTTTCCCCAAATCAGGTGGTACGCGCCAACACTATCCGTTCACCACGCGGCGGATATGGCCATCCTCAGGCCAGGGCCTTCCTGATCGCCGACCTGACGAACGCCCGCGCCAGCCGTGCCCTCCTGAACCGGCTCAGGACCGGAGGCGGGGCGCCGTACCTGCGGGCGCGGATGTCGGCCACCAGGGTCTCCGGCGCTCCCAGCCCGGCCGCCACCTCCAGAGCCTCCCGCTTGCTGATCAGGCGACCCTCCCGCAGGGTCACCGTGGCCCTGGCGACCGTCAGCACGCCCAGGTCCACCCAGACCTCCTGCAGCCAGCGCCGCCGCGCCCGGGTCTTGGCCAGCCAGAAGTCACGCAGGTCCGACCGGATGAACGCCTCCAGCTCCGCGTCCGACACCGGCGGCAGCACCTCGCCGGGCGGCGGGCCGTACAGCCGCAGGGGCGCCGTGTGCAGCTCGCGCCGCGTGACGGCGGTGACGGGACGGCGGAAGATGCGCTCGTGCGCCCACGTCACATGCTCGGCAGCGAGATCGTCCAGCTCCTGCCGGGGCATGTACGAGCAGTGCAGCAGGCCGGCGAGCGGCTGGTCGAGCGAGCGGTGCACGGCCTTGATGTCGCGCCACTGCTGCATCGTCACGGACGAGTCGAGCACCGCGACCAGGTCGAGGTCGCTGCGGCCAGGACGGTAGTCGCCGGCCCCGAGCGAGCCGTGCGCCCAGAGCGCGACCAAGGGGACGGCAGGTCCGATCCGGTCGAGAGAATCCTTCAGCAGGCGTTCGGTCGCTGCGTGCATGATGGCCACTATGATCCATTCACGGCGGGCAGGAAAGGTCGCGCTGATCACAGGTGTGGGCCGCACCGTCGGCATCGGGGCGGGGATCGCCCGGCGGCTGGCGGCGTCGGGCTGGGACATCGCCTTCTCCCACTGGTCCCCCTACGACGAGCGCATGGCCTGGGGCGTCGAGCCGGGCGCGACCGGCACGATCACCGCGGCACTCGCGGACACCGGCGCGGCCTCGGTGGCGATCGAGGCGGATCTCTCCGACGTGACCACCCCAGCCAGGATCTTCGACGAGGCGGAGCAGGCGCTGGGCAACGTCACCGCGCTGGTCATGTGTCACTGCGAGTCGGTCGCCTCGGGCCTGCTCGACACCACCGTGGAGAGCTTCGACCGGCACTTCGCGGTGAACGCGCGGGCCACCTGGCTGCTGATCCGCGAATACGGCCTGCGTTTTCGCGGCACCCACGGAACCGGCCGGATCGTCGCCCTCACCAGCGACCACACCGTCGGCAACCTGCCCTACGGCGCGAGCAAGGGCGCCCTCGACCGCATCACGCTGGCGGCCGCGCACGAGCTGGCCCACCTCGGCGTCAGCGCCAACGTGGTCAACCCCGGGCCGGTGGACACCGGGTGGATGCCGGACGAGGTCCGCGAGCAGTGCGTACGCCAGACGCCGCTCGACCGTCTCGGCACGCCACAGGACACCGCGCACCTCGTCGACTTCCTCTGCTCGGAGCAGGGCCAGTGGATCAACGGCCAGGTGCTCATGAGCAACGGCGGCTTCGGCTGAGGGGGTCAACGGCCGGTTCGCTGATGAGCATCGTCCCAGGCCGGCGGTGTCCCGGCGGGGGCGCAGCCGGTGCGCACCGCCGGAAAAAGCTTGGCGCCCGTCCGGCCGCCGCGGGCATGATGGCGACATGATCGATCCACGCCTCGCCGGGAGGGTCGCGCTGATCACCGGCGCCAACCAGGGCATAGGCGCCGCCACCGCGGTCGCGCTGGCCGCCGAGGGCGTCGCCGTCTTCCTCACCTACAAACGGCTCGCCCCCCTGAACGATCCGGCCACTCCACCCGCGTACGACCAGGCCCGCGGCTCCGACGCCGGCGAGGTGCTGCGGCGCATCCGGGAGGCGGGCGGCACCGCGGAGGCCGCCGAGGCCGACCTGGCCGACCCGCGGACCCCGAAGGTCCTGTTCGACCAGGTGGAGAAGGCATTCGGCCCGGTGGAGATCCTGGTCAACAACGCCAGCGGCTGGCTGAGCGACACCTTCTCTCCGGCGGGCCGTGACGCCATCGGGCGCCCGCTGCGGCCGGTGGACGCCGAGACGCACGAGCGGCAGTTCGCGGTCGACGTGCGCGCACCCGCGCTGCTCATCTCGGAGTTCGCCCGGCGCCACGTCGAGCGCGGCGCGACCTGGGGCCGCATCGTGGGCCTCACCTCAGGCGGCCCCGACGGCTTCCCGACCGAGGTCTCCTACGGCGCGGCCAAGGCGGCCCAGGAGAACTACACGATGTCGGCCGCGCACGAGCTGGGCGCGTACGGCATCACGGCCAACATGGTCTATCCGCCCGTGACCGACACCGGCTGGGTCAACGCGGAGGTGGAGAAGCTGGTCGCGCAGAGCGGCGTGCTGCGCGAGGTGGCCCAGCCCGAAGACGTCGCCGAGGTCATCACTTTCCTGGCCTCCCACCAGGGCAGGAAGGTCACCGCTCAGACCATCAGGATGTTCTGAGCGGTGACCCCCGGCCGGCTGGGGGCGCACCGGCCTTCGCCTACATCGAACGTGAAGCGCCGATGCCTACCGTCAGGCACATGCACAGCGACCAGAGTCTCCTGCAGCGCAGAGTCGAGCAGGCGGTGTGGGGAGTCGCCATCGGCGTCTCGATGTTGTTCGCGACGGCCCTTCCCTGGGCCGTCACGTATGAAGACGTCGGGATGAAAAGGCTCGCCACGGCGCGCTCGCTGGTGGATCTCGCCCTCGCCGGATGGGAAGAGCATGATCGTGCCCTACCCGTCCTGATGTTGATGATGTGCGTCGCGACGACGCTCGCCGCGTGGTTCGGCGCCGCGAAGCCGCACTATTTCGGGTTGGCGTCGCTGACGGGTGTCGTGACCGCGGTGATTCCCGTCGCGATCTCCTTATGGGATCCGGGTGAGACGAACAACGTCACCCCCGAAGCCCTCACTCCCGCCTACGGCATGTTCGTGGCCGTGATTCCCATCCTCGCCCTGCTCGTCGCCACGATCAGAGCCCGCGTCTTCCGCGGGGCGGGAGCCCCCGCGGTCGACCGCCCGGTGCTCAGGTGAGCTCTCACGGGCCGGTGTCGAAGAGCGCGCTCACCGACTCGCCGTCGTGGATGCGGCGCATGGCCTCGGCCAGGGCGGGCGCGATCGACAGGACGGTGAGCTTGTCGCAGGGCTTGGGCGGCGGCACGGTGTTGGTGCAGACGATCTCCTCGACCTCCGGCAGCGCACCCAGCCGTTCCAGCGCTCCGGCCGAGAACAGCCCGTGCGTGCAGGCCACGCGGACCGATCTGACGCCCCGCTCGCGCAGCCGGTCGAGGAGCTCGATGACCGTGGAGCCCTTGGCGATCTCGTCGTCCAAAATGATCACGTCCTTGCCGGCCACCTCGCCGATCACGGAACTGATCACCACGCGGTCGTCGCTGAAGCGCTGTTTGGCGCCCATGGCGACGTCGGCGCCGAGCAGGCGGGCGAAGGCGGCGGCCTCCTTGGCGTTGCCGAGGTCGGGGGAGACGACGACCGTGTTGGACAGGTCGTACCGGCGGAAGTGGGCGGCCAGCTCGCGCAGGGCGTGCAGGTGGTCGACGGGGACGCTGAAGAAGCCGTGCACCTGCGGCGAGTGCAGCGTCATCGCCAGCACCCGGCTGGCCCCGGCGGACACCATCAGGTCGGCGACCAGCCGGCCGCCGATGGAGATGCGGGGGGCGTCCTTCTTGTCGCTGCGCGCGTAGGCGTAGTGGGGCATGACGACGGTGGTCCGGGCGGCGGAGGCGCCGCGGGCGGCGTCGAGCATCAGCAGCAGCTCGACGAGGTTCTCCTGCGTCGGCGGGACTAGCGGCTGGATGAGGAAGACGTCACGCTCGCGGCAGTTGGCCTGCAACTGCACTTCGAGCACGTCGTTGGCGAACCGGTGAACCTGGACTGGGTGCAGGGGAGTGCCCAGGTGGGCACAGATCTCCTCCGCGAGCTCGGGGTGGGCGCTGCCGCTGAAAACCGTGATGTCTCGCACGATTCCGTGAGCTTAGCAACCCCGCCCGGGCGTTCATGAGAGCAGCTCGGGGGTGAGCGCGTCGAGGTTGGGCAGGACGCGCCAGGCCAGGGCGAGCGCGTCGGGCGCCGGCGGGTAGCGCGGGTGGGGTACGGCGATCACGTGCATGCCGGCGGCGTGGGCGGAGCGCAGCCCGTTGCTGGAGTCCTCGACCGCCACGCAGCCGCGGGGGTCGACGCCCAGCCGCCGGGCCGCCTCCAGGTAGCCGTCGGGGGCGGGCTTGCCGCGCGCGACCTCCTCGGTGGACACGGTGGCGGCGAAACACTCCTTCAGGCCGGCCGCGTCCAGCACCACGTCGATCAGCGTGCGCGGGGACGAGCTGGCCAGCCCCAGCGTGTTGCGCTCGGCCAGGCGCCGCACCGCCTCCACCGCCCCCGGCAGCAGCGGCACCCCGTCGCGGTAGCGGGCGGCCATCTGGTCGACGACGCCGCGGGCGATCTCGGCGGGCGGCCTGCGCACTCCGAGCTCGTGCAGGTAGGCGGCCCACTCGGCGGTGCTCATGCCCATGAGCCTGGCCTGCGTGTCCGGCTGCCAGGCGCCGCCGTGCTCGGCCACGAACGTCCGGCGCACCTCCTCCCACACGGGCTCGGAGTCCACCAGCACGCCATCGAGGTCGAACACGCAAGCTCTCACGACCGCGAGAATACGCGAATGGCGACCGGCGAGGCTCTGCTGTCATATGTCCTTATTGCCCGAGATTCATGCTATTAGGGAAGTCTGTTGAGCTATGGGGAGTGATTCCCGGGCATGCCACACGGCATGGCAGACCTTCCACTTCACGACCAGGGCGACTTCGCGGACGCCGACCGCGGCTTCATCGCGAAGCTCAGCCCGGCGGTGGTCAGAACGGCGGACGGCCGGGTCGTCTGGGACGGCGACTCCTACGACTTCCTCCAGGAGGACTGCCCGGAGACGGCCCATCCCGGCCTCTGGAGGCAGAGCCGGCTCTGCGCCAGGCAGGGACTGTACGAGGTCACCAGCGGCGTCTACCAGGTGCGCGGCCTGGACCTGTCGAACATGACGCTGGTCGAGGGCGATCGGGGCGTCGTCGTGATCGATCCGCTGATCTCCACAGAGTGCGCCGCCGCGGCGCTGAAGTTGTACCGCGCCCACCGCGGCGACCGCCCGGTCACCGGCGTCATCTACACCCACACGCACGTCGACCACTTCGGCGGCGTGCGCGGCGTGACCGACGGCGGCGTGCCGATCCTGGCCCCGGCCGGGTTCCTGGAGCACGCCGCGTCCGAACGGGTCTACGCGGGCCACGCGATGACCCGCCGCGCCGTCTACCTGTACGGCCGGGCGCTGCCCCGCTCACCCGAGGGGCAGATCGGCTGCGGCCTCGGCATGACCGCCTCGACGGGCACCGTGTCGCTCATCCCGCCCACGCTGGACCTCACGCGTACCGGCCAGGAGGAGACGGTCGACGGCATCCGCATGATCTTCCACCTCACGCCGGGCGCCCAGGCTCCCGCGGAGATGAACCTGCTCCTGCCCGACCACCGCGCCCTCTGCCTGGCCGAGAACGCCACCCACAACCAGCACAACCTGCTGTCCCTGCGCGGCGCCGCAGTGCGCGACGCCCGCGCGTGGGCGCGCTACCTGACCGAGGCGGTCTCCCTGTTCGCCGACCGGGCCGACGTCGCCTTCGCCTCGCACCACTGGCCCACCTGGGGCGGCGAGGCCATCGTGCGCTTCCTGGAGCAGCAGCGCGACATGTACGCCTACCTGCACGACCAGACGCTGCGCCTGATCAACAAGGGCCTGACGGGCCCCGAGATCGCCGAGGCCATGACCATGCCGCCCCAGCTGGAGCAGGCCTGGCACACCCACGGCTATCACGGCTCGGTCTCCCACAACGTCAGGGCCGTCTACCAGCGCTACCTGGGCTGGTTCGACGGGAACCCGGCCCACCTGTGGGAGCATCCGCCCAGGGAGAGCGCCATCCGCTACGTCGAGTGCCTGGGGGGCGCCGCCGGCGTGGTGGAGTTCGCCCGGCGCTACATCGGCGAGAACGACCTGCGCTTCGCCGCCCAGCTGCTCAACCACGCGGTCTTCGCCGACGAGGGCAACAAGGAGGCTCGGGATCTGCTCGCCGAGGTCTACACGAGGCTGGGCCACGGGGCCGAGAACGCCACCTGGCGCAACTTCTACCTCATGGGCGCCCTGGAGCTGGGCGACGGCATCGTGCCCGCCACCATGGACGTCACCTCTCCTGATCTGCTCGCCGCGCTGAGCGTCGAGCAGATCTTCGACTCCATCGCCATCCGCGTCGACGGGCCGCGCGCCTGGCACGAGCGGCTGGCCATCGACTGGCACCTGACCGACCTGGGGGAGCGGCACCGTACGACGTTGAGCAACGGCGTGCTCGTCCAGCAGCGCGACCCGCGCGACGCCGCCGCCGACCTGACCCTGCGGCTGACGAAGGAGCAGCTCGTGGGGTTGCTGGCGGGCAAGGGCGTCGAAGGGGTCGAACGCGAGGGCAACACGGCGGCGCTGCAGCGGCTGGTCGCCGTACTGGACCGGCCGGTGCCGGACTTCGCCATCGTGACGGCCTGACCGGGACTCCTCGCGAGCTGGACCCGGCCCACCCGCGCCCCACGACCGCGTAGGGCATCTCACCGGGTTCACTGCGGACGGCCTCCCACGAGGTGCGCACTCCTCTGGCCGGGTTTCGGCGTTTCCCCTTGCTACGCGTCGTGCCGAATCCGGTCACCGGTAGGACCGAAGTCGATGCCCGCCAGTTCGGCCCGCGACGAGACGCCCAGCTTGGGATAGGCCTTGTAAAGGTGGAAGCCCACGGTTCTGGGGCTGAGGAAGAGCTGGGCGCCGATCTGCCGGTTCGTGGCCCCGGTGGCGGCGAGCCGCACCACCTGCAGTTCTTGAGGGGTCAGGGTGTCGAGCGGCGCGGTGTCGGCGCGGGGGTTCGGCGCGGTGGCGGGGACGCCGGTCGCGGCCAGTTCCATGCGGGCTCGCTCGGCCCAGGGCGCGGCTCCCATCGTGGTGAAGTCAGTCAAGGCGGCGCTGAGTTGCGCGCCGGCGTCGGCGCGGCGCCGTGCCCGCCGCAGCCATTCGCCGTACATGAGCTGAGTCCTGGCTCGTTCGAAAGGACGTCCGCCCCGGGCGTGCAGGGCGAGCGCCGAGCCGAAGTGCGCCTCGGCTTCGTCGCGAGGGGCGAGCAGGGCGTGGCAACGGTGGGCGACGGCCGCCGCCCATGGCCGGCCGCTGGCCGCTGCCCAGGCGTCGAACCGGGCGAATGCCGAGGTCGCCCGGTGGGGCTCGTTAAGGCGGGCACACGCCTCGACGTGGTCGGCGATGGCGAAGGTGACGATCACAGTGTGGCCGAGCGGCCCGTCAAGCACCCGTGCCATTCGCTCGGCCACCGCGTCGTAGCGCGTTCGTACGAGGTCGAGCAGGGTGAGCGCGCATCCGCCCCACCCGGAGCCGTTGCGCTCCTGGGCGGTGCCCTCAGCCTGGCGGGCGAGGCGGAGGCATTCCTCGTCCTCGCCTCGGATGGCGGCCAGGCGCGCCAGGATGCCGTGAAGGTGCACCAGCCGTCCCGCCTGTCCGGTGTCGTGCGCGATCCGCCAGGCTTCGGCGCCGGATTCGGCGGCCTCGGCGTGCCTGCCGCACAGGATCTGCGCCTGGGTGAGGAGTTGCAGCGCGTGTGGCAGGGCTCCGATGAGCCCTTGATGGCGGCAGGCTTCCACCCGGGCGGCGGCCAGTTCCCTGGCCGCGTCGTCGTCGCCGGTCATCAGGGCGCTGAAGACGGCGTACGCCCCGGCGGCAGGGTCGGTGGCGATGCCCCAGGCCGTCGAGGTGTCCGGGTCGGTCTCGGTGGCGTCGGCCGCGGGAATGGCGGAACGCAGAAGCGGCAGGCCCGCGGCCGGGTCGCCGGCGGACACCCGCTCCATGCCGCGTACGGCCGCGACCACGGGGGTCAGACGGGCCTCGACGCCGGAGCCGAGAGATTCCAGGAGATCGGCGGCCTGCCCGAGTGCGGTGTGGTCCCCGGCGAACCAGGCCTCGCCGGCGGCCGTGGCGAGCAGCGACGCGGCTTCGGCGGGCGCGGCCTGCACGACGCCAGCGCCGGCGACGGTGATCAGCATGTGGGCGGCCTGTGCCGGGTCGCCCTGCTCGGTCTCGACCGCGGCCCGTACGGTGGTCAGCCGGGCCAGCAGCACGGGGTCCGTGGTCAGGCGTCGGCTCCTGTCGGCGGCGGCACGGGCACGGGGGAGCTGACCGGCGCCGAGTGCTGCCTGTGCGGCCGCCGCCAGCCAGCGGGCGCGCCTGTCCCGGTCGACGGTGAGTTGCGCCGCCCGCTCGTAGGCGGTGGCGGCCGACGTGTTGCCGCCGAGCCCGCGGGCACGCTCGCCGGCGGCCGCGAGGATGGTCGAGATTTCCTCGTCGGGCTCGAGGGCGGCGGCTGAGAGATGCCAGGCCCTGCGGTCGGCGTGTTCGTCGTCGACGAGGAGGTCGGCCAGCACGCGGTGGGCGGCCACGCGGCGGGCGAGAGGCGCCTCGTGGTAGGCGGCGGCCTTGATCAGCGGATGCCGGAAGCGCAGCCGGCCGTCGGAGACCTCCACGAGGGCGGCCTGCTCGCAAGGTTCCAGGTCTTCCGGCGTGGCACCGAGTGCCTGTGCCCCCTTCAGGACGAGCGGCAGACTCCCCGATCCGTCGGCGGCGGCGACGAGGAGCAGCAACCGGGCGCGTTCGGGCAGGCGCCGGATCGCGGCGCGCAGTGACTGCTGCAACCGCCCGGCGAGGGAAGGCCCCGGCGGCTGAAGGGGAAGCGGCGGAAGGCGTCCGGCCCGTTGCTCGGGGGTCAGGCTCCCGGCGAACTGCAGGAGCGCCAGCGGGTTGCCCTCGGCCTCCTCGATGACGCGATCGCGCGCCTCGGGCGTGAGATCGTCCGCGCGCTCGGCCAGCAGCCGCGCGCAGTCATCCATGGCAAGAGCGGTGAGCCGCAACTCCGGGACGCCGGGCAAGGTCGGATCCGTGTCGTCACGGCCGGCGAAGATCATGGAGATGCGCTCGGCCGCCAGCCTGCGCGCGGCGAACAACAACGCGTCCACCGACGCGCGGTCCAGCCACTGCACGTCGTCGACGAGACACAGCAGCGGACGCTGCTCGGAAAGGTCGGCCAGCAAGGTCAGCACCGCGAGCCCGACGAGGAAACGGTCCGGAGTGTCCCTCTCGTCCTCTCCGAACGCGCCGCGCAGCGCCGCCCGTTGTGCGGCGGGAAGCTGGTCCACGAGGTGACGAGCCGGTCGCAGCAGCAAGTGCAGGGCGGCGAAGGGCAGCTCGGACTCGGCCTCGACGCCGGTCGCCCGCAGCACCAGCACGTTGTCGGGTGCCGTGCTCGCGAGGTGCGCCAGCAGGGCCGACTTGCCGATCCCGGCCTCGCCGTACACGGCGACGGCGTTGCCCTGCCCGGCGCGGGACTCGGCGATCAGGCCTCCGAGGAGGGCAATCTCCGCGTTCCGCCCGATCACGGTACCCGACCTTACCTAACCGGCCGGCGGCCCCCGCGGGCCGGTCGGGTAGACACCGGTCACCGTGACTGATCCAGCCGTGGCCGCCGGGCCGTACGGTCGGGTGCGACTGCCCCGATGACTGGAGGAAACCTTGAACGACGCGACGGCCATCGTCGTGGAGCCGGTGGGAACGGTCGTCGGCGGGCGCGCAGAGGCGTTCGACGATGACTGGAACACCGAGCAGGCGCTGATCCGCCTCGACGGGACGAGTTTCGGGCCGGACTCCCTCGCAGGACTGGAGACGTTCTCACACCTGGAGGTGGTGTACCAGTTCCATCTCGTGCCTCCCTCCTCCGTGCACACCGCCGCCCGCCGCCCTCGCGGAAACCCCGACTGGCCGGAGGTCGGCATCTTCGCCCAGCGGGGCAAGAACCGCCCGAACCGGCTGGGCGTCTCCCGTTGCCGGCTGCTCGCCGTGGACGGCCTCGACATCCACGTACGCGGTCTGGACGCCATCGACGGCACGCCGGTGCTGGACATCAAGCCCTACATGACCGAGTTCGGCCCGCAGGGCGAGATCGTTCAGCCGCAGTGGTCGATCGAGCTGATGCGGGCCTATTACTAAGGAGGCAAAGGTATGCACGAGGTGATCGTCGTAGGAGCGGGGCCCACCGGGCTCCTGCTCGCCGGGGACCTCGCTCATCCGCCCGGACGGCTACGTCGGCTGGGCCGGTGCGGAAGCCGCCGAACTGCGCGAGGCCCTGTCCCGGCTGGCAGGCACTCCCAGCCTCCACCGTTTCGAGGCCATCGAACGGAACGCCTTGTGACAGCGGCGGGGCAAGGCTCGGGTCGCGCTGACCGGCGCGCTCGGCACGGGTACGAGGACTACATGATCCGGAGCTCTTGGGAGGATGCGTCATGGTCGCTGAGGGGATAGAGGAGATCACATCAGAGGAGGAGATAAACGAACTTCTCGGGACGCCGTTGAAGCGCGTTGCGACGAAGGTGCGCTCTTGCCTGCACGAGCACGACAAGCAGTGGCTCGCGGTTTCCCCCTTCTGCCTGGTGTCCACCTCTGCCGCCGACGGCTCCTGCGACGCATCGCCCAAAGGCGACCCGGCGGGGTTCACTCTGGTCCTCGACGACACGACCATCGTGATCCCGGAACGTCCCGGTAACCGGCGCGCCGACGGTTTCCGCAACGTGCTGAGCAACCCCCAGGTGGGCCTGCTCTACGTGATCCCCGGCCGCGGTGACACGTTGCGCATCAACGGCCGCGCCCGGATCCTGCGCGAGGCCCCGTTCTTCGACCGGATGATCGTCAAGGGCTACCGTCCTCGGCTCGCCCTCCTCGTTGAGATCGAGGAGGTCTTCTACCACTGCTCCAAATCCTTCCTTCGCTCCTCCCTCTGGAAGCCCGAGACGTGGACTCCCGACGCGGCCCCCTCCAGGGCCCGCATCGCCAAATCCCTGGAACGTCCCGACGAGGAGCTGGAAGACCTGGAGGTCTACTACGGCCCGCAGTACGGCCGGCACTTGTACGGCTGACCGTCACTCCACTCCTGTCATCGGATCGGATGCGGGATGACCGCCGTGCCGGGTGGCGTCCACCAGAGCCTGGAACAGGCGGAGCGGGTCCTCGGCGACGCGGTTGCATACGTACAGCCACCACTGGGTGCCGAACACGATGTACTCCCTGACCGGATGCCCGCGATCCCGCATCGTCGGCAGCTGATCGTCGCCGAGTCCGAGCAGCATCTCGACCTCGTAAGCGCCGGAGTCCCGCCGCATATGCGGCTGCAGCTCATCGAGAAGGTCCAGGTCGTGGGTGGCGATCGAGCAGAGGTGGCCGCTGTCCAGCAGGAGGGTCGCGTACGCGAGGAAGGCCGCCCGCAGCTCGTGGCTGTCACGGGGGTGGGCGATGGACTCGTGTTCAAGGAAGGAGCCCTTCACCAGGCGGATGCGGCCGGGCAGCCGCAGCAGGCGGGTCAGGTCATCGGCCGTCCGGTGCAGACGGGCCTGGATGGTGACGCCGACGTGGTCGAAACGCTCGCAGAGACGTTCGTGGGTCCACAGGATGAGATCCGTACGAGCGGAGCCCTCCGCCGAGATCATCATCTCCTGGCCCGCGGCGGCCGTGGCCTCGGCTAGCCGGGTGGCGTTGGCGAGCCCCAGCTCCCGGTCCACCACCGAGCCGATATGGGAGAGATCGAGGGACACCGAGCAATTCGTCCCGCGGGCTGCGGCCTGCCGTGACAGGTCGAGGAATATCTCGGTTTCGGCCGTGGCCAGGCCGGCGTCCCGGCAGCTCTCCCCCATGTAGTCAAGGGTGGCGGACCTGCCCTCCGCGTTCACCAGGGCGGCCCGGGCGAGCGCCTCGGCAACGGTCTGGCCACCGACGTAGCGTTCGGCCACCCGCCAGGCCAGCTTGCGTAGTGCGGGGTCTGCGGCGACGTGGTCCTTGAGGACCTCGTCAAGGGCCAGTGCTCGCATCGCCTCGGCAGCCTGCTCCATTACGGTCATCATCATCCTTTCACCCGAGAGCCGGAACTCTATCGCCAATGGAGATTTTTTTAGAAGGTACTAGCTCCCCGGTGAAGGCGGTAGTGGCTTTCTAGAAGGCGACCGGCAGGCGGTGCACACCGTAGATCGCCATGTCCGTACGGATCGGGATCTCCTCGTCGGGAGCGGCCAGCCGGAGGTCGGGGAACCTGCGGAACAGGGCCGGGTAGGCGACTCTCATCTCGATCCTTGCCAGCTGCTGGCCCAGGCACTGATGGACGCCGTGGCCGAAGCCGAGGTGCCCGGCGGCGTCCCCGGCCAGGTCGAACGTGTCCGGATCCGGGAATTTCGCGTGGTCGCGGTTGACCGCGGGGATCGAGACGACCAAGGTCTGACCTGCGCGGATCAGCGTGCCGTCCAGCCAGACGTCTTCCAGAGCGGCGCGCTGCGCGCCGAACTGGATGATGGACAGATACCGCAACAGCTCCTCGACCGCGTTGTCGATCAGCGTCGGGGCGGCGCGCAGGGCAGCCAACTGCTCCGGATGGCGCAGCAGCGTCCAGGAGCCGAGCGCGAGCATGTTCGCCGTCGTCTCGTGCCCCGCCACCAGCAGCAGCATCCCGATCGCCCGCAGCTCCTCGTCGGTCAGTTCGCCGCCCGCGATGAGGCCGCTGAGGAGGTCGTCGCCCGGCTCCGCGCGCTTGGCGGCGACGAGCCGTACGAAGAACTCGTGCAGCTTGGTGAGCGCGGCGATGACATCGTGCTTGTCCGCGTCGAGCTTCAGCACGGTGGCGGTGGTGCGTTGGAACTCCTCCCTTTCCCGGTACGGCACGCCGAGCAGCTCGCAGATGACCATGGACGGGATCGGTAGTGCGAAGTCCTGGACCAGGTCGGCGGGGGAGCCGGCCCGTGCCATCGTGTCCAGGTGCTCTTCGGTGATCTGCTGGACCCGGGGGATCAGCCGGTTGATCCGCCGCACGGTGAACTGGCCGGTCAGCAGCCGCCGGTAGCGGGTGTGCTCCGGAGGATCCATCCGGATGAACCAGCCGGGTATGGCGGGTGCGAACGACTCCTGACCGAGCGGATGGGGATACGGCATATGACGCAGTTCCTGCCGGGCGCTGAAGCGCGCGTCACTCAGCACAGCCCGAGCCGTCGCCATGCGGGTCACCACCCAGCCGACGTGGCCGTCGGGGAAGGCCAGCGGGTGCAGTGGGCCGTCGGCGGCCAGCCGCCTGAGCGCGGCGGGCGGGTCGAAGGGATGGTCTCGGACGGTCGGCAGCAGATCCATGCGGCGCTCCTTCATGCATTTCGTGAACTGTGTAAAATCACTCGGATGACACTCGACGACCAGGAGTTCCTGGAGCGGTTCGCGATGATCATGTCCGAGTCCGGCTATCCCCGGATGGCGGCCAGGGTCTTCGCCGCGCTGCTCGTCTCCGACGACGGCCGGCTCACCGCCGCCGAGCTGGCCGACCGGCTCCAGGTGGGCCCGTCGGCGATCTCCGGCGCGGTGAAATACCTGATGAACGTCGGAATGGTCGCCCGCGAGCGTGATCCGGGCGAGCGGCGTGACCGTTACCGGGTAGATCAGGTGGCGTGGTTCACGGCGGCTCTGGCTAGCGACCACGTCTACCGCCGTTTCGAGGAGGGCGCCCTGGAGGGCCTTGCGGTGTTCGGCCGGGACACGCCGGTAGGGGCGCGACTGGAGGAGACCCGGCGGTTCTTCGCCTTCCTTCGCAGGGAGGTGCCCATGCTGATGCACAAGTGGCTGGAGCAGGAGTCAGGCGATGTCGCGCCGGTGCAGGCCGGCCAGCCCGACGGCGCCCAGGGCGGCGGCGACCGCGCTCAATAGCACCAGGGGTGCCACTGTCACCTGCCCGAGCACGACCCAGGGCACGTGCACGAACGGGATGACGACCAGCACAGACTCGTCGACCTGCCCCAGCATGCCGAATACGTCGAGCAGGATGAACACCACCCAGATCCCCCACGCGGCCATCGACAGGCGCGGCAGCAGGCCGGCCAGGAGGACCGCGATCCCGGTCATCGCCCACACAGCGGGCAGATAGGCCAGCGCGGCTCCCAGCACCAGGGGCAGCTTGCCCAGGTCGCCGCTGCTCGCGCCGTATGCGAACCCGGCGCCCGCGCCGAGCGCGATGAGCGCCGCGGCTTGCCCGGTCACCGCCATGACCAGATGGCCGAGCGCCCACCGGACGCGGCTCGTCGGGGTCGCCAGCAGCAGGTCGGCGCGTCCCTCCGTCTCCTCCGTCCGCAGCCGCAGCGCGGACAGGATGCCGTAGGCGGCGACGATCCAGGCGAGCATGGACAGCAGGTAGTTGACGAAGAAGTCGACCGGCTCGGCATCGCCGGCGCCCACCCTGGCGATCATCTCCATGATCTGCGGAGCCTCGATCTGCTCCTCGATCTCGCCAGAGACGGCGCCGCCCAGGGCAAGGCCGCCCACCGCGAAACCGGCGGTCCAGCCCAGGAGCTGGCCGCGGTGCAGCCGCCAGGCCAGGGCGAGGGCGCTGCGCAGGCCGGGCGCCGCCGCGGACGGCCCGAGCCGCGCGGGCAACGACCCGGCGGCCAGGTCACGGCGGGCCGACAGGCGGTAGGCGATGCCTGCCAGCAGCACGACCAGGGCCAGCAGCAGCAGGAGAACCCACCAGCGTTCGTCGGCGAACGCTCGTGTCCGAGCCGTCCAGCCCAGTGGTGACATCCACGACAACCAGGCCGCACCGCCCACGTCGCCGACCGCGCGGATCAGGAAGAAGGCGATGAACACGGCGACGCCCATCCCCCTGGCCGCCACCGCGCTCTGCGTCAGTTGCGCGGTGACGGCGCCGACCGCGGCGAACGTCCAGCCGGCGGCGGCCAGTGACAGGGCCAGAGCGCACGACCCGGAGGCGGGCAGCCCTGCGCCAATGAGAGCCCCTGCCATGAGGACGGCGATCACCAGGTTGGCGGCGAGCACCACGGCCAGCACCGCGGTCAGCGGCGCGTGCCTGCCCACCGCCCCCGCGCCGACGAGCTCACGGCGGCCCGATTCCTCCTCGACCCTGCTGTGCCGGATCACCAGAAGCATGCTGACCAGCCCGAGCAGCATGGCGCCCGCACTGGACACGGTGTACGCGGTCAGCCCGCCCACGCTCGCCTCGAACACGGGGCCGCGGGTGGCCACCTGCGAGAGGTTGGCCGTCGCCGCGTCGGCCGCGCCGTGCAGATCCTCAGCGGTCGGATAAAGGGCGGCCGTGCTGGAGGCGATGCTCGCCGGGTAGACCGCGGCCAGCAGGCCCCAGACGGGTAGGAGCAGTCGGTCGCGGCGGACGATGAGCCGGGCGAGCGCGCCGGTCCCGGTCAAGACGCTCATCAGGCAGCCACCCTCCGGGGCCGCGCGCCGCTGCTCGCCGTCTTGTAGTGCCGTATGAACAGGTCCTCCAGCGTCGGCGGCGCCGCCGTGACGCCGCGCAGCCCCAGCGCGGCCAACCGGTCGAACAGCGCGTTGAGATGGCGGGGCTCGACCTGGCAGGCGATCTTCAGGCCGTCGATCCGCAGATCGTGTACGCCGGGCAGACCGGCCAGGTCGGCCGGCGAACTCGCCACCTCCGCGACCACGGACGTACGGCTCAGGTGGCGCAACTCCGCCAGCGTGCCCGACTCCACGATGCGCCCCGCCCTGATGATGCTCACCCGGTCGCAGAGCGCCTCCACCTCCGACAGGATGTGGCTGGACAGCAGCACGGTACGGCCGCGCGCCTTCTCCTCCGCCACGCTGTCCCTGAAGACCGCCTCCATCAGCGGGTCCAGGCCGGAGGTCGGCTCGTCGAGGATGAGCAGTTCCACGTCGGAGGCGAGCGCCGCGACCAGCGCCACCTTCTGCCGGTTGCCCTTGGAGTAGGCCCGGCCCTTCTTACGCAGGTCCAGCTCGAACCGGTCGACGAGGCTCGCCTTGCGCCGCTCGTCCACTCCTCCGCGCAGCCGGCTCAGCAGATCGATCACCTCGCCGCCGGTGAGGCTGGGCCACAGGGTGACGTCGCCCGGCACGTAGGCCAGCCGGCGGTGCAGCTCGGTGGCGTCGGCCCAGGGATCGCCGCCAAGCAGGCGAGCCTCGCCCGCGTCGGCGCGCATCAGGCCGAGCAGGATCCGGATGCAGGTGGATTTGCCTGCTCCGTTGGGGCCCAGGAAGCCATGGACCTCGCCGCTTCGGACGTCCAGTTCGAGACCGTCCAGCGCACGTGTCCGGCCGAACGTTTTGACGAGGCCGGACACGGAAATCGCGTCTGTCATGGCTCGAAGCTACACTAGTTTCACAAATTTTGTGAAACATGTGAAAGATTGCAAATGTCAAGATCGAGAGACCGCACGGGCTGCGCACATGCTTCGAAGTCAGGTTGCCAGGGCCCGCCGAGAGCCACTCACTCCGGTTGCGGGACCAGGGTGTTGTGCCGGGCCACCGCCCACCAACGGCCGTTCTCTTTGACAAGCACGTAGAGGGCGACCATGACATGCTCGCGGTCGATGAGCTCACCCTTGTCGTTTGCTGCGCGAGCTCCCTTGTGGGCAATGGCGACATCCGGACGAAGGAACACGACGTCGAGCACGTCGTATCGCACGTACTCATCCTTCAGGAACCCGGCGAGTCCGGCCCGGCTCGCCTCGAGCACCACGTCGCGACCGTGAGCCAGCATGCCGACGGCGTTGCCCATGATGGCATTGCTTGCCAGATCTGACACCATGAGCTCGGCGTCGTTGGTGTTGTAGGCAGTTTCGACATTCTTGATGATCTGCGCGATGGCCTCGCGGTCGGCGCTGTGATCGACGCTGGAGTCCTCGATAACCGGTGCTTGGACGTTTGTGTGCATGCGGAACACTCAAGCACCTCAACCAAACTTGGGGTCAACACCGGCAGTATGTGTTGATAATCACGTCGTTTGGCCTGCCAGTAGTCGTCGACCTGGCGCTCCAAGCCGAAACCCCGTTGACGTAGCAGCAGGGCGGCCATGCTTCTCGCAAGGCGGCGGCCCGCCTCGGCTTTCTGGAGGCGCAGCGTGCAACGGGAGGGGCGCAGCCGCGGCGTTCGGCCTTCCGCCTTCCCGTCAGGGCGCTGATCGCCGTTCTCGCACGGCCTGGCCGATCGAGGCCACCACGGTCGCCGACATCTGCGCGGCAGCCGAGATCTCCCCCGCGACGTTCTTCACCTACTTCCCCGCCAAAGAAGACCTGGTCTTCGCTGACCAGCCGGATCAGGTGGAGACGGTCAACGAGCTACTGGCCGGGCGGCGGCCCGGCGAATCCATGCGCGAGGTGCTCACGCGCGTCTCGACATCCAGGCCCAGTGGGCAGAAGCCCTCGAGGTGGCCTTTCCCGACGAGCTCGACGACACCGAGGCGCACGCGATCATCGGCTCACGGGCGCGGTGATCGCTGCCGCCATGGCCAACCTCCGCCGCGGCGACGCCGCGCTGCGCTAGGTGCGGGCCGCCTCCGCGTGCAGCGCCTCGCAGGCCAGCCCGAGCAACGTCACCAGCACCGCCGCGAACACCGGTCCCAGCGTCAGCGGCGCCGTCAGTTCGCCCGCGTGCCAGGCCGCCGCCGCGACCGCCGCCGACGTCAGCACCGTCACCCCGAACATGGCCGCCCACAGCGGCAACATCCGCAGGTAGGCGAAGAGCAGCCCGAACACCGGCCACACGAACGGGGACGCCGCCACGGCCAGCGCGGCCCAGCCGCCCGTCACCAGGCCCAGCCAGACGAGCGCCGGGATGGGCCGGCGTTCGATCACCGGGCCGGTGGAGTGGACGAGGCCGAGCAGCACACCTCCGGCGGCCACGGCCACGAGGCCGTCGCGCAGCACGGTGACGATGGCGATGAGCAGCAGCCCGCACGCCGTGACGTGCGTCGCCCACTGCAGCAGCCGCAACGGAAGGTTGCCCATGTCCACTCAGCGTAACGCCGGGTGCGCGCCGGGTCAGCGCGTCCCGCGGCCGCCACGCCGGGTGAACGCCAGGTCAGCGTGTTCCGCGGTCGCCACGCCGGGTGAACGCCGTCAGCAGGTAGTACAACGCGCCGGCCACCACGAGGGCGACCACCACGCCGATGTTCGCCGCCCCGAACGTGCCGGTCCGCAGTGCGTCGCTCATCAGGAAGCCGACGAGCGCGGCGATGTTCTCGTCGGCCGAGGTGATGAGGCCGAGCCCGACGATCGACGCCACGACCAGCGACGCCAGGCCCGGCCAGTGCAGCGCCGGCGCCCCTGGGCGCAGCAGCCGCTCCCGGTCGGCCCCGTCGGCGGGTTGGCGCCGCCCGCCGTACGAGCGGCCGCCCTCCCGCAGCCGCCACATGTCCACCAGGAAGACCGCGGCCCAGGCCGCCATCACCACGCCGATGATCGCCAGGAACGCCTGGAAGGTGGCGAGGAAGCTGGTGGAGACGAACAGCAGGTAGTAACCGCCCAGCACCATGAGCAGCCCGTCGATCAGCACCGCGTAGTGCCGCCTGATCGGTACGCCGAGCGCCAGCATCGACAACCCCGACGAGTAGATGTCCATGATCGCCCCGGCCAGGAAGCCGCCGATGGCGGTCAGCAGGTACGCCAGCAGGAACCAGGTCGGCAGCGCCCCGGCCAGCGCCGCCACCGGGTCGCCGCCCGCGGCCTCGGCCAGCGTCGGGTCGCCGCCTGCCAGCAGCACGCCGAACACGAGCAGCACCATGGGCGGCAGCGCGCCGCCGAGCATCGTCCACAGGGCCACCGAGCGCGGGCGGGATCGCGACGGCAGGTAGCGGGAGTAGTCGGCGCCGCAGTTGACCCAGCCGAGGCCGAGCAGGGTCATGGCGAAGATGATCCCGCCGACCCAGCCGCCGGGGCCGGCCGTGGTCTCCAGCGACACGCCGAGCCGCGGAGCCATGAGGATCATGTAGACGACGGTCAGCACGACGAACGCGTACGTCAGGTAGCGCTGCACCACCATGATCATCGCGTGGCCGTACACGCCGACCGCGATCACCACCACGGCCGCGACGGTGAAGCACGCGGCGGTGGCCGTCGTGGGCGCGAGGCCGGGCGCGAGCCGGCCCAGGATGGCCGCGCCGCTCTGCGCGGCCAGCGTGACGAGCACGATCTCCCAGCCCACGTTCGACAGGTACGACAACGCCGCGGGCAGCTTGTTGCCCTGGTAGCCGAACGGCGCCCGGCCCAGGGTCATGGTCGGCACGCCGGACCTGGCGCCGGCGATCGCGACCAGGCCGACCAGCAGGAACGACAGCGCGTACCCGATGGCTCCGGT
This sequence comes from Nonomuraea sp. B10E15, assembly GCF_039871615.1. Taxonomy (NCBI): domain Bacteria; kingdom Bacillati; phylum Actinomycetota; class Actinomycetes; order Streptosporangiales; family Streptosporangiaceae; genus Nonomuraea; species Nonomuraea sp. B10E15. The sequence continues at coordinate 19,754 of NZ_JBDPMB010000023.1, read as the reverse complement.
GATGATCGCGGGCACCACGCCGAGGCCCAGGCCGACGATGTAGACACCGAACGCGACGCCGAACAGCGACAGGTTCGAGCCCGCCCACGGCCAGAAGAGATCTCTCGGCCGCCCGTGCCGCTCGGACTCGGGTACCGCGTTGATGCCGTTCTGCTCCACGGCCATCGTGTCCATGATCGGACGTTACTCGCCTTATGCGAAGAAGCGAACCCTTACCTCTGGTACGGGGGCACGTTTCCGCCGCTGATCTGCGGTGAGACTGCCGTGATGAGGCCATTGGGGGGTGACACGCGCAAGCAGGCGCTGGCCATCTGCCTGGTCGCGGCGTTCATGAGCGGGCTGGACGTGAGCATCGTCAACGTCGCCGTCCCGTCGATCCGCGAAGCGCTGGACGCCTCGGAGGACGGGCTGCAGTGGACGGTGTCGGGGTACGCGCTCGCGTTCGGGCTGCTGCTGGTCCCCGCCGGGCGGCTGGGGGACGCCAGGAGCCGGCGCACGATCTTCATGACGGGCGTGGCGCTCTTCACCGCCTCCAGCGCGGCGTGCGGGCTCGCCGCGGACATGAACGTGCTGATCGCGGCCAGGTTCGTGCAAGGGCTGGCGGCCGGCACGCTCAACCCGCAGGTGTCGGGGCTGATCCAGCAGATGTTCCGCGGGGCCGAGCGGGGGCGCGCGTTCGGGGCGCTCGGCGCCACCATCGGCGTGTCCACGGCCGCGGGGCCGCTGATCGGCGGCCTGCTCGTCGGCCTGGCCGGAGCCGACCAAGGGTGGCGGTGGGTGTTCCTGGTGAACGTGCCGATCGGGATCGCGCTGCTGCCGCTGGCCTGGCGGGCGCTGCCGGCCCGGCCGGGGACCGGGCGGCGCGAGAGCATGGACCCGGTCGGCGTGCTGCTGCTCGGCATGGGCGTGGTGGGACTGCTGCTGCCGTTCATCCAGCGGCACCAGTGGGAGGGCAACACGAAATGGCTGCTCATCCCGGTCGCGCTGGTGGTGCTGGCCGCCTTCGTGCTCTGGGAGCGGCGCTACCCGCGCGAGCCGCTGGTGAACCTGGCGCTGTTCGGCAAACGTTCGTACAGCCTGGGGACGGCCATCGCGCTGTTCTACTTCGCCGGCTTCACGGGGATCTTCTTCATCTTCACCCTCTACCTGCAGGTCGGGCTGCACTACAGCGCGCTGATGGCCGGGCTGGCGATCACGCCCTTCGCGCTCGGCTCGGCGTCGGCCTCGGTGGTCGGCGGGCGGCTCGTGTCGCGCGCCGGCCGGCGCGTGGTGGCGGTGGGCCTGACGATGGTGATCGCCGGGCTCTGCGCGACGATGCTGGCGACCGTGCTGGTGCCCGGGCGAGCGGTGGGCCTGGCGACGGTGCTGCCGCTGTTGCTGGCGGGCATGGGCAGCGGTCTGGTGATCTCGCCCAACCAGGCGATCACGCTGTCGGAGGTGCCGCCAGAAGGCGGGGGGAGCGCGGCGGGCGTGCTGCAGACGGGGCAGCGGCTGGGGTCGGCGATCGGGATCGCCGTGGCGGGCTCCACGTTCTTCGGCGCGCTGGGCCAGGGCTGGGCGACCGCCTTCCGCCACGGCCTGATGGCGGTGCTGATGTCGGTCGTGATCGCCCTGGTGGCCGCCGCGTACGACCTCGTCCGCACCCGCGGGGAAGCCCGCCGCCCGTGACCTCGGCGGCTCATCCGGCCAGGACGCGCGCCTCCGTCTCGGGGTCGAGGCCGACGGCGGGGCGGTCGGGCCGCATGGGCGCCACGCCGCCGATGCTCCGCAGCCAGGCCCACGTGTCGGCGACCGTCTCCTCGACCGGGCGCACCCGCAGCCCCGCCGCCACCGCCCTGGACACGTCGGCCCCGTGCATGAAGTCGTGGAGCTCGCCCGTCAGCCAGATCGGCAGGTCGGTCCACGGCTCGATGCCCGCTCCGAGGACGCGCGCCTCCGGCGTCCAGCGCAGCTCGGCGTCGGACCCGGTCACCTTCACGCACGTTTCGAGCAGTTCCCGCATCGTCGTGAACCCCGGCGGGCTCACCACGTTGTACGCCCCGCCCAGCCCCTGCTCGGCCGCGCGCAGGCACCACACGGCGAGGTCGCGGGCGTCGATGTACTGGACCCCGAGGTCGCGGGGCTCCGGAGCGAGCACCGGCCCCCCGCGCGCGATCCTGGTGAGCCACCACGGCAACCGCCCGATGTTCTCGTAGGGGCCCAGGATGAGCCCCGCCCTGGCCAGCAGCGCCCGGTCGCCGAAGGCGGCGACGGCGGCCAGCTCCGCCCCGGCCTTGTTCTTCGCGTAGTCGCCGTCTCCGTCGTCGGCCGACCCCGTCACGACCGGCGCGTTCTCGTCGGCGCCGAACGGCGCGGGGAAGGTGTGGACGGACCTGCTGGACACGTAGACGTAGTGGCCCGCCCGGCCGGCCAGGAGGGAGGCGGAGTCTCTCACCGCTGACGGCGACCACGACCACGTGTCGATCACGGTGTCCCACTCGCCGTGCGCCAGCGCCGCGAGGCCGTCAGGAGCCGACCGGTCGCCGCGCAGCGCGGTCACGCCCGGCACGGGGTCATGGGTGCCCCGGTTGAACGTCGTGACCTCCCACCCCAGGGCCCGCGCCTCCTCGACGACGGCCCGCCCGACGAACTCCGTGCCGCCCAGTACGAGAAGTCTCATGGAGCTCACCCTGGCCGCCGGAGTCCGCGGGCGACAGGGGGTCATGCTCTCGGCGGAATCGCCGTGAGCGTATCCGCTGCACCGTGCGTAACCGGATCACTGTTCGCCTGATGTGTGGGCAGGGTATAGCAGCAGATCAGGGTCCTTAATGGTGCGATTGCCTCATATGGGCAAATGTCACCTATAGTGACATAGGAGTTTATGCGCTAGTGATACGTCTTTTTCCCCGCTCGATCCGGGCGCGCCTGACCGCGATCGCGACCGCGATAGCGGCGCTGGTCCTCTTCGCCACATCCACCTTCATGCTCGTCACCGTCCCCGACAGCCTGCGCGACGTCGTCCGGGACAGGGTCGAGGTGTCCGTACGCAGGATCGCGAGCGACGCCAGAGCCGGAGATCTGTCCACGGCCCTCGAAGCCCCGGCGCGCGTGCACTTCCTGGAGGTGGTCACCCCGCGAGGCGACGTGCTCGCCGCCACCACCGGCCGCCACGTCGACCGGAAGCTCAGGGAGTTCCGGCCCTCCGAGCTCGACAAGCTCTACATCTCGGAGACGTGGGCGCGGCAGGAGCAGAACGGCGACGAGACCCACTTCCTGGTGATGTCCATGACGGTGTCGACCCCGGACGGCCCTGTCACCGTGTACGGCGCGTCGTCGCTGGCCGACGTCGACCGCGCCATCACCTGGTTCGAGGCCCAGACCTTCGTCGTCACCCCGCTGATCCTGGCGAGCGTCGCGGGCATCACGTGGCTCGTGGTCGGGTTCGCGCTGCGCCCGGTCGAGCGCATCCGCGCCAAGCTGGCCGAGATCACCGGCCACGACCTCAGCAGGCGCGTCCCCGTGCCCGACACCGGAGACGAGATCACCGACCTGGCCACCACCACGAACGACACCCTCGACCGCCTCGAACGCTCCGCCGAGACCCAGCGGCGCTTCGTCGCCGACGCCTCGCACGAGCTGCGCAGCCCCATCGCCGGCCTGCGCACCCAGCTCGAGGTGGCCAACGCCATCCCGGACGAGACCGACTGGCCCGCCACGGGAGCGGTGGCGCTGACCGCCGTCGAACGGCTCACCGGCATCATCGACGAGCTCCTGATGCTGGCCAGGCTCGACGCGGGCACGGTCGCGCCCCGCCGCGTGGTGGACGTGTGCCGGCTGTGCGTCGATCAGGTACGCCGCCGTGGGGACTCCAGGGTGGTCATCGTCCCCGACCTCTGCGCGTCGGCCCCCGTGTACGGCTCGCCCGTGCAGATCGACCGGCTCCTGACGAACCTGCTGGACAACGCCACCCGGCACGCCGACACCAGGATCGACCTGGAGGTGGCGGTGACGGACGGCCAGGTGGTGGCGACGGTGACCGACGACGGCGAGGGCATCGCCCCCGAGGACAGGGAACGGGTCTTCGAGCGGTTCACCAGGCTGGACAGCGCCAAGGCGAAGGACCAGAGCGGAAGCGGCCTCGGCCTGCCCCTGTCCAGGGAGATCGCCCTGTCCCACGGCGGCACGCTCACCATCGCCGACCATTCGCCCGGCGCCCGCTTCGTGCTCGTCCTCCCCCTCTACAAGGGCTCCTAGCGCTCTACACTCGCGGCCATGAATCTACGCCGGCTCTCCGACGAGGTCGAGTCCGTCTCCCAGCGTTATGCGGACAAGCTGGGCATCGAACGGGACGACGTCTGGTTCCTGCTCAAGCTGCAGGAGGAGGTCGGCGAGCTGACCCAGGCGTTCCTGATGCGCTCCGGCCGGGCCAGGACCAAGGGGCGCACAGAGGACGAACTCGACGCGGGCTACCGGGCCGAGCTGGCCGACGTGCTCTGCCACGTGGTGCTGCTGGCCCGCCACCACGGGGTGGACCTGCAGGTGGAGATCGACCGGAAGTGGCTCGTGCACAACCGCTGACAGACACGAGTCCGGCCCGCCGGCCGAAGCCTTCGCCGTCCTGTCTGACCTCGGCGGCTCCGTGCCCCTGGTGTTGTGGCAGACCGGGCCGGGCCGCGCGAGGAGTGTCGCCGGGGAAGAGGTCGGGCCGCGGCGGGCCGGCGGGGCGCCGTCGCGGTGGCCGGCCACGTGCGGGTCAGATCGCGTCTCCCTGGAGGCCCCCGGCCGCGTGCGGCGGGTGGGTGCCGTCGGCGCCGCCGTAAAGGATGGGGTTGTGGACGGAGGCCCGCCCCCCGAGGAGGGACGGGCCTCGAACGGACAGGAGAGAACGGTCAGCCGGCCACGGTGATGCGGCCGGTCGCGGGCGGCGCGATCGGGTTGTCCTTGCCGAGGTGGTCGACGAAGGCGTCGATGTCCAGCGGCCCGCTCCACAGGTCGGTGCCGTCCCTGAAGGCGAGGAACGCGTCGCCGCCTCCCACCAGGAAGTTGTTGGCCGCCACCCGGATGGTCTGCGCGTCGGTCACCGGAGTCCCGTCGATCTTCATCTCGGAGACCTTCGAGCCCCAGGGCGCGCTGTTGTCGTAGGTGTAGGTGAAGTTCGCCGAGGGCTGCAGGATCTTGGTGAACGCTTGGTTGTTGGGCCCGCCGGTGAACTGCTGCTCCAAAACCGTCTTGAGCTGGGCGCCGGTCAGCGTGACGACCTGCATGAGGTTGTTGAACGGCTGCACGGTGAAGGCCTCACCATATGTGACGACCCCGTCGCCTTCGCCGGCCGGTGACGACGCGTGCGACAGCGAGGCCCGCACCCCACCCGGGTTCATCAGCGCGATCTGCGCGTTGCCGCCGGTCCTGGTGGCGGCGAGCTGGGCGTCGGCGATGAGGTTGCCGAGGGGTGACTCGCCGGAGGGGCCGGCCGTGTTCGTGATGTCGGCGGTGATCGTGCCGACGGCCTTGTTGGCGACGGGGGCGACGCGCTCCTTCCACGTCTCCACGAACGCCGAAATTTCGGGATCTGCGGTGACTGTCCGGGTCACCACGTGGTTGTCCGCCACGATCGAGGCGCGGTCGATGTCCCGCGTCCTGGCGTTCACCTTCAGGTCCACCTGCGTGATGACCCGCCCGAACGAGCCGCCCTGCGAGAAGAGCCGGTCCTTGCCCGCCGGGTCCTTCACGGTGCACACGTACGCCTGGTGCGAGTGGCCGCTGAGCACCACGTCGATCTCCGGGTCCACCTGCGTCGCGATGCGGTTGCCCGCCCCCGGGACCGCGCTGCACGCGTCCGGCGACTGGCCCTGGGTCACCTGGTCGCCCTCGTGCACGAGCACGACCTGGGCCTTGACGCCCACGAGCTTGAGCAGCTTGGAGGCCACGTTCGCGGCCTTGACCTCGTCCGCGAACGTGAGGTTCTTGATCCCCTCGCTGGACACGATGCCCGGCGTCGTCTGCGTGACCAGGCCGATGAAGCCGATCGGCACGCCGTTCATCCACTTGACGCTCACCGGCGGCAGCGCGGGCACGCCCCAGCCGGACAGCGCCTGCCTGACCTTCGCCGCGTTCGCGCCGCCGAGCGCCGCCAGCGCGTCGGTCTTCTCGTGGCGGTTCTTGAACAGGACGTTCGCACCCACGTAGTCGAACTTCGCGCCCTTCCACTCGCCCGCGGGCGAGCAGCCGTCCACCGGGTGGCAGCCACCCTTCATGATCCGCCGCAGCTCGGCGTAGCCCTCGTCGAACTCGTGGTTGCCGACCGCGGCGACCTTGAGCCCCAGCTTGCCCAGGAACTCGACGGACGGCTCGTCGTGGTAGGCGGCCGAGATCAGCGGTGTCGCCCCGATGAGGTCGCCCTGGGCCACCGCGATCGTGTTCTTGTCGGCCAGGGCCTTCATGTGGGTCGCGACGTAGGCCGCGCCGCCGGCGTCGACCGTGTTGCCGTGCTCGTCGACCATGCGGCCGGAGGAGCCGGTCGGCGGCTCGAGGTTGCCGTGGAAGTCGTTGAGGGCGAGCAGCCGTACGGGGACCGTACGCGATGGTCTGCTCGCGTCCGCCGGAAGGGCGGCGAGCGTGACCGCTCCCGAGGCGACGGCTGCGGCCAGCGCCAGCCGGAGGAAGGAACGAGACGTCATGGCCCAAGACGTTACGACCGTTGCCCGTGCAGCCGATGTCGCAAAGGTAACGATTTGCCGGGTCGTCCCATGGCGTTATTTGCCAGTCATAGGCCTAGAGTGCGTTCTGTGAGTGTGCACGTGGAAGTTCAGCAGGTGCTCGATGACCAGGAGATCGCTGACGTGCTCGGCCTGGTCCAGGCGGCGACGGAGACCGACGGCGTGCGGCCGCTCAACGAACACGTGATGCTCCACCTGCGTTACGGCGGCGACCCGCAGGCCCGCTCCCTCCTGCTCATGGAGGACGGCGCCCTGGCGGGCTACGCCCACGTCGACCCCACCGACGAGGTCGAGGGCCCCAGCGTGGAACTCGTCGTCCACCCCGCCCACCGCCGGCGCGGGAACGGCGCGCGGCTGCTGACGTCCGTGATGGAGCTGACGGGAGGCCGGCCGCGCCTGTGGGCCCACGGAGGGCATCCGGGGGCGGGGGCGCTGGCGGCCGCGTTCGGCTTCGAGCGGGTGCGCTCGCTCTGGCAGATGCGCCGCTCCCTGTTCGCCCCGCTGGACCCCCTCGCCCTGCCACCGGGCCTCACCCTGCGCACGTTCGTGCCCGGCCGGGACGAGGAGGCGTGGCTCAAGGTCAACGCCGCGGCCTTCGCCCACCACCCCGAGCAGGGCGCGTGGACGATGGACGATCTGCTGCGGCGCGAGCAGGAGCCCTGGTTCGACTCCGAGGGTTTCTTCCTGGCCTTCCACGGCGACCGGCTGGCCGGCTTCCACTGGACGAAGGTGCACGGCTCGTCCGAGCACGGCCACGAGCCCCTGGGCGAGGTGTACGTCGTCGGCGTCGACCCCGCGCAGCAGGGCACCGGCCTCGGCAAGGCCCTCACCCTGGCCGGCCTGCACCACCTCCGCGCGCGCGGCCTCGCCCAGGCGATGTTGTACGTGGACGAGGCCAACACGGCGGCGATCAGGTTGTACGAGTCCCTCGGCTTCAACCGGTGGGACGTGGACGTGATGTACGCGGCTCCCGAGGCCGGCGCGCCGGGTTCCTAGAGGCGCCTACTCCACGATCGCGTGAAGGACGAAGTAGGAGACGGACGCCACGAGGGCCGCCGCCGGAATGGTGAGGATCCACGCCGTCACGATGTTGCCCGCGACCCCCCACCGCACGGCGCTGAGCCGCTTGGTGGCACCCACTCCCATGATCGCTGACGTGATCGTGTGCGTGGTGGAGATGGGCGCCCCGAACCCGATGGCGGCCCCGTAGAGCACTGTCGCCGCCGCCGACTCCGCGGCGAAGCCCTGGGGCGGGTCGAGCGCGATGATGCGCCGGCCCAGCGTACGCATGATGCGCCAGCCGCCGGCGTACGTGCCCAGCGAGATCGCCCCCGCGGCGGCCAGGATGACCCACTGGGGGATCGGGTCGTCCTGCTCGGCGAAACCGCCGACCGTCAGGGCCAGGAAGATCACACCCATCGTCTTCTGCGCGTCCTGCAGCCCGTGCCCGAGCGCCATGGCGGCGGCCGAGACGGTCTGCGCGTAGCGGAAGCCGCGGTTGGTCTTGCCCGGCTGGCTGTTGCGGAAGATCCAATAAATTGCGATCATGATCGCGGCGGCGAGGCTGAAGCCGACCAGGGGCGAGAAGATCATCGGAATGACGACCTTCTCCAGGACGCCGTCCCAGTGCACCACGCTGGCCGAGGCCAGCGCCGAGCCCACCAGGCCGCCGATGAGCGCGTGACTGGAGGAAGAGGGCAGGCCGAAATACCAGGTGATCAGGTTCCAGACGATCGCGCCGATGAGCGCCGAGGCCACGATGACCAGACCGTGCGAACCGTCAGGCGCGTCGATGATGCCTTTGCCGACCGTCTGCGCGACCTGGGTGCCCAGGTGGGCGCCGATGAAGTTCATGGCCGCGGCCATGAACAGCGCGGCCCTGGGGGTGAGGGCCCGGGTCGAGACGGAGGTCGCGATGGCGTTCGCCGCGTCGTGGAACCCGTTGGTGTAGTCGAAGGCCAGTGCGATGACGACCACGCCGATGACGAGGCCGAGCGTGAGGTCCACCGGGCTTAGCTTTCCTTGACCGCGATCGACTCGACGGTGTTGGCCACGTGCTCGAAGGCGTCGGCGGCCTCTTCGAGAGCGTCGACGACCTCCTTCATCTTCATGACCGTGAGGGCGTCGTACTCGCCGCTGAACAACTTGGCCAGCAACCTCCGGTAGACCTGGTCACCCTGGTTCTCCAGGCGATTGACCTCGATCCAGTACTCGTTGAGGTTCTTCATCGAACGCAGCCGCGGCATGGCCTCCGCGGTCAGCTCCGCGGCCCGCTCCAGCACCTCGACCTGCCTGACGACGTCTTTGGGCAGGTGGTCGATCTGATACAGCACGATGAGGTCGGAGGCCGCCTCCATGGCGTCCATCACGTCATCGAGGTTGGAGGCGAGCCGGTAGATGTCCTCGCGGTCGAAGGGGGTGATGAAGCTCTCGTTGAGCCGGTTCATGATCGCGTGAGTGCGTTCATCGCCGGCGTGCTCGCAGGCACGCATCTTCTCGGCCAGGGCCTCCCTGTCCGATCCGTCGCTGATGATTTCTACCAGTAGCCGGGATGCGGTGACCAGATTGTTCGCCGAGTCGGCGAACAGGTCGTAGTAGCTGTCCTCACGTGGCGTGAGACGCAGGCGCACGTCGTTCTCCAGATGTGCGGGGATGGTCCGTGGAAGAGGGTACGGGTAGCCAGGCGAAATACGAACTTCATGTCCCCTTCGCCTAATGGCTACCCGGAGCAGGTTGTATGACACCGGAAACCCCGGTAGTTTGGGCGCTTTTTGCAGCTCCAGCTGACCTTAAACGGCCCGTCCGGATCGCCTCGATCCGGGGTGCCCCCATCACGTGTACCGACATGTTCCCCGACTGTTCATCTGATGTTCACCTTTAATTAGATCTTGGTCCGATGGAAGTTGCGGAACGATCGTGACGGCGTCGGCCCCCGCTGCCCCTGATAGCGCGACCCGTACTTGTCGGACCCGTACGGATGCTCGGCAGGAGAGCTGAGCCTGAACACGCACAACTGCCCGATCTTCATCCCCGGCCACAACTTGATCGGCAACGTCGCCACGTTCGACAGCTCCAACGTCACGTGCCCGCTGAACCCCGGATCGATGAACCCCGCCGTCGAATGCGTCAGCAACCCCAGCCGGCCGAGCGAGCTCTTGCCCTCCAGCCGCGACGCCAGATCATCGGGCAGCGTGATCATCTCGTACGTGGACGCCAGCACGAACTCCCCAGGATGCAAGATGAACGGCTCGTCCCCGGCCGGCTCCACCATCCGCGTAAGATCCGGCTGCTCCACGGACGGGTCGATGTGAGGGTAACGATGGTTCTCGAACACCCGGAAGAACCGGTCAAGCCGCACATCGATGCTGGACGGCTGGATCATGTCCTGGTCGAAAGGATCGAGGACGAGCCGGCCGGCGTCGATCTCGGCGAGGATGTCACGGTCGGATAGCAGCACGCAGAGCAACCTACCGTCCGAGGTGAAAGTCTGCGGGGCGGGGATTGCTGATCCGGGGCAAGTTTCCGCTACAGTGGGGGACGCGACTTCGGGTCGCACGCGGGTGTAGTTCAATGGCAGAACATCAGCTTCCCAAGCTGACAGCGCGGGTTCGATTCCCGTCACCCGCTCTCATCGCGAAGGCCCAGGTAGGGACATGGATCCCGACCCGGGCCTTGATTGTTTCCGGGCTGGTTCGATCTTCGCGGGCCATTAACGGGCCATTAGCTCATGATCACCCTGCTGGCACCAGGACGCCTGCCGTGCCCTCGTCGTCGTCATCGTCACGTGCTTCGAGTTGCCGATCGATGGCGTTGGTGATCGCCTCGTCGGCTCCTCTGACCGCGTGCTGGTAGATCATGGCCGCCCGGACGTTGTCGTGTCCCATGCGAGCCATGAGGTCTTTGAGGCCCGCGCCGGACTCGGCGGCCAGCATGTTGCCCGTGTGCCTCAGATCGTGGAAATGGAGCCCCGCCAGGCCCATCTCCGAGACGACGTCCACCCACCGCGTGCGGGTATTGAAGCCACTCCGGCGTATCGGGCCGCCCTTGGCCGCTGGGAACAGGAGGGCGCCCGGCTCGTCCTGGACGTAGGTGTCCATGTGCTCCTGAAGGACGGGGACGATGCTCTGCGGGATGCCGACCGTTCGGCGTCCGGCCTTGGACTTGGGAGGCCCCAGCACCAGTCCGCCCGCAGAGCGCTCGACGAAGGCGACCCGGACGCGGACCGTACGCGCCTGGAGATCGACGTCCATCCGGCGTAGCGCGCTGACCTCACCCCAACGCAGGCTCGCGAACGTGGCCAGAAGCACCATCGCGCGGAACCGCCGGTCCTGGGTGGAGTCGGCCTTCCCCTCCATGGCCATCTTCCACAGTGCACGCTCGGCTCCCGCACGCGCGTGGAAGATCTCCGGATGGGTCCGCATCGCGCCGTGCCGTTGGAATCGCAGCCGGTACGCCCCGTCCTTGATCTTGCGGACATTGCCGATCGGACGTAGCCCTACTCGGTCGGCCAGCTCGAACACCTGGGAGACGGTGAGCACGGGACGTTCTTGTGCGTGCTCGTCGCCGGCCCCGCGGATCCGGCACGGGTTGTGCGGGATAACGCGGTCGTCAGCAGCGGTCATCAGTACGGCTCGCAGCAGCCGATATGCCTTGGCCGCCATGCTCACCGATACTCCGTTGCCGAGCAGATCGGCCCGCCATTGCCGAACGGTCGAAGTGCTGATCTTGGCTATCTGGACGTTGCCGAGATGCGGCGTGATGTGCTTCTTGAGCAGCCAGCGGTAGAGGTCGACCGTCCGGGGGCGCAGACCAGGGCGTTGAGTGATCCAGGTCTCGGCGTAGTCCCGCAACTTGACTTTGCCGCGTTCTGGATCGTTCCATTCGCCCTTGATGATCTGTGCCTCGATGAGTGACAGCGCTCGTTCCGCGTCGGACTTGCGTTCGTAGGTGTCGGTGCCCGTACGCATCCGGCCGTCCGGTGCGGGATAGCGGATCTGGTACCGTCCCGACTCCCGCTTGCGGATGTTGCCGAAACGGCGGTGGTTCTCCTTGTTCGCCATCAGGCGGCCCTCCCGGTTGCGTCGAAGGTCGTCATGGGTGCGACGGTCCCGGCGACGACGAAGGCGATCAGTGCGGACTCACGGATGCGGACGTGCCGCCCGACCTTCACGAACTCGATCCGGCGTTCGGCGATCAGTCGGCGGACGAAGCGAACCGAGGTGCTGAGCAGGTCAGCGGCTTCGGGGACGGTGAACAGTTGGTCCAAGATCTCCTCCTCTCAGGCTGCCTGCGGAGTTGCCGAAAGTTCTTCGAGGCGTCTCAGGTGAGCGCGCCATCGCTGGCGTTCTGCGATGGATCGAAGGAGCCGGACGCCGATCGGAGCGACATCGGGATCGCCCGGCTTGACTGGTTGCCAGATGTAGCGGTGCGGGTCGGTGGGTTCGTCGGCCTGGCCGAGGGCTTCCAGGACCCACGTACGGCGGTCCTGCTTGTGTTCGGCGAGGGTCTTGTTGCTCCACTTGCGGGAGACGAGGACCCGGCGACCGGCGTAGCCGAGGTGTTCGGGCTTGTGGGCTTTGGACCGGCAGCGGCCGGGGACCAACCCGGACTTGGCGTTCTTGGGCTGTACGCCATAGCGCAGCCAGTTCGGGCAGGTCGGCGAGCAGGGCTCGTAACGCAGGGCATCGACGAAACGGGCCGCGTGCTCTCGCTGGGCCTGACCGTCTAAGGTCTCGCCCAGGCTCTTCGTGAGGTACTTGGACAGGTACCGGATGCACTGATCGGCGTCCGGCGACCCGGCGAGCACCCCCTTGACGTCCACCTGATCACCGAAGCGGATCACGTGCATGGGCTCGTCGCCGAGCTGGTCGAGAGCTTCGTCCCAGGTGGGCAGCACCTCGCCCGTGTCGGGGTCCACGTAGCCGTCGTTCCATATGGGCAGGTGGTCACCCTCGAAAAGGGCTTCATCCGCCTGGGGCCACCAGACCTGGTGATAGGTGGCCGCCGCGATCTGCTTCATCTCGGCGCGCGGCAGGGTGCCCCGGATGGCCATGTGCAGATGCGGGGCAAGTCGCTTCTGAGGCTCCACCGTGGCGAAGTACTGCACGTCGTAGCCAGCGACCCGGCGAAGGTTCTGCACGAACCGGTCCACGAGCTTGGAGAAGTGCAGCGCGTCACGAGCCGCCCGAACGTAGTCGTAGGTGTCCGGATCGACGGGAGCGCCGTTCATGATCCTGCCGTAGCCCGGCAGAGTGAGCGTGACGAACAGGGAAGGACGGTAGGTCCTGCCGTCCGGCGCCTCGAAAGTGCGCCCCAGGGTGGTGCTGGACATCTTCCGTTTGGGCAGGTCCGGTGCGTCCTGACGCCGCTTTGTCGAGCGGACCCGCTTGGAGCCGGTACGACCCAGCACGTTCCCGCGCATCCCGGCCTCGTTGATCTCTATGTCGAGCCCAGTGAGCACGGCGTCCAAGTCGGAGGGGTCGCCGCCGGCCTTTTCCTCCTCGTCGCGCTTGGCCTGCATGTCGGCCCGGAACTCGACGAGCCAGCGCTGCCCATTGGTCGTCTCGTCGGGCGTGGTGATCGGTTCCTCGTCGAGGTGCCAGCCTTCGCGGCACTGCGCCATCCGGATTTGTCGGTTGCGCTTGGCGCACGGAGGACACTTGCTCTCCAGTGGTGAGCCGCACGGGACATCGACGACCTCTGACTTCCCGTTCGTCATGTCGAGCCGCTTGAGAGCGATGGGCCGGATGCAGACGCCGTGAAGCTTGGCGATCTCCTCGGCCACGTCGCGGGCGAGCGGTTGAGCCATGCGGACGGCGCGCGGAGTCTTGCGGTCGTTCAACGAACCTCCTCTCCGATCTCAGGGAACGTGAGCGCGGTCTGTCCGCACTCGGAGCACTCGACCAGGCCCCGCACCGAGTCGAGCCAGAGGACATTCAGCACCCCGCACGAAGCGCAGCGGAGGCCGTCGAGGAAGTGAGCCAGCGTCATCGGACCTCACCGACCATCGCCCGGATGTCGTCGTCGCAGACGTACGCGGCGCGGACGCGAATGGGATCGGGACTGGTCTCCAGCCGCACATATCCGATGCCCGCGCCCCGTTCCGGATGAGGAGAGATGCGGTCAGCCAGCGCGCCGCGATCTCGTGCCCCGTCACCGAGCACCATGTCCACCTGCTCCGACTCGTCCAGCCGTAGAGCGATCTTGTCCGGGAAGAGGTTGCGGATGTTCATGACCTCCTTGCGAGGGTCTTGGAGCGCCGCCAGGACGCCGACGCCGACCGCGCGCCCTTGAGTGGTCAGCGTGGCCAGGGCAGCCGAGATGCGTTGCCTGAGCTGCCTGTCGGACTGGTAAGCGGTCAGGAACGCCACCTCATCGACCACGACCAGAACGAAGGGGTCGTCGAGGGTGGGTGTGTGCGATCGCTGCACCCCGGCGAAGCGGGCCGCCCGCTTGTGCATGACGCTCACGGCCTCGTCGAGCAGGTCAGCGCAGTCAGCGGGATCGGCCGCGTACCGACCGCCGAAGAGAGCCTTGCCGTACGACAGCTCCATCAGCTTCGGGTCGAGCGCCCAGACCTCGACCAGGCCCGCATGCATGGCAGGCATAAGGCCACGAATCGCTGACCAGATGATCGAGCCCTTGCCCGCCCCAGTGGCCCCGGCGACGAGGACATGAGTCCCATGCAGCCGGAGAAGCCACGGCGAGCCGTCTTCTTGCCTGCCGATCTCGACCGGCCCGACAGTCGGTGTATCCGGAATCGGAAGCGCTGCTATCGGCGTCGCCAACGGATCGTGACGTGGGAAGGTCAGCACGAGCTGGCCGGGCTTGGCCACCGAGACCCGGCACGTCTCCGACCCGAAGCCGTGGGACAGGTTCTCGAACCTGTCGGACCAGTCCTTGACCGCCTGGCCGTCGAGCATGCGGACGGTGAGCCTGTCGGCCCAGGAGTCGGAGGTGACCTTGACCAGCCGCGGAATGTACTCCCGTCCGCGTATGTGCCGAGCCAGTCCGGCGACGGCCATGACCGGTTGCCAGTGCCGCCTATAGATCCAGAACCAGCGGCCGAAGGCGAGCAGCCGCCAGCCGATCCACCGCGCGAACGTCGGCCTGTCGAGGATCGCCCAGGCGCCCATGGCCACGAGAGCCGGAACGACGAGCAGCAGCGCGACGCGCCAGCCGTACACGAGGCAAAGCCCAGCGGGAACGGCGATCGTGGCCAGTGCGACGGGATGCCGCCAGACGAGGCGGAAAAGGCCGGCTACGAACCGGGCGATGAAGATGACCAGAGTGATGATGGCCGGGGTCTGCACCACGGCCGGTTTGAAGACCACCGCCGTATCAGGGGTGGTGGAAACGATGCGGTGCGGCTCGTCGCCGGGCATCCTCTTGAACATTAGGGTGAAGTCCTTCCATGCATGTCGCGTGTGTGCGGAAGACCGAGGGGCCGCCGGAAGTTGCCGCTTCCTGCGGCCCCGCTGAGCATCAGGCCGCCTCGCTGTCAGTGGCCTTGTCTGACTCGCCGGAGGACAGCCGCTCACAGTCGGCCAAGTACCGAGCGGCGGCGTTGAAGATCTCGCGAGCAACGGTCAGGTCGTCGTCGGTCACCGGCCCCGAGGTCGAGACGGTCACCGAGGCGTCCGAGGTGTCGAGGTCGAAGCAGGGCTTGCCGTTCTCCCCGAGCCAGGCGCGCGCCCGCAGCTCTGCCGAACAGAAGGCGACACTGAACCGCGACGGCTGATCGGGACGCATAGAGACGGTGACGTAGGTATACGGGCTGAGCGTCATCGACCCGCCACCCCCAGCCCGTTCGGCAGGCCGTGGAACATGCGCTCCACCGCACTGGCGAACATGGCGGCCTCACGCGCCAGATTCCGAGCGAACCTGACGTCGTCGAGAGTGACGTGATCGTTGGCCGACGTGGTGACGAGCACTTGCGTGCCGCCGAAGACGAGCCCCAGGACCGGCGACCGCTGCGGATACGGATGGTTCCGCACATCAGCGCCCTGGCCGACCTTGAGAGCGATCGTGCTGGCCGGACGGGCCTTCTGCCGCCCCATCACGCCGCGTCCTTGGCAGCGGTCGTCGCCTTACCGGCCGGACGAGGGGCACGCATCTCGCGAACCTTGATCGAGTACGCCAGCCGCCCGGCCTGGTTGACGTACGGCGTTGCGGTCATGTGGTCGAACTCGACCGGCGTGAACGGCAGTCCGGCCATCGGAGCCGGAGGAACCGGCTGGGTCGGGCTGAGCAGCTTGACGGAGACGGTCTTCTGAGCCGCCTTGAGCGTGGGGTCGGCGTCCATGACGCTGACCTGCCAGACGAGTTCTCCGCTCTGCTTGTCGCGGCTCTGGACGAAGCGTCCATTGGTCGAGGCGTCGAAATCCTTGACGGGCTCGACGTCGCCCACGATGTAGCAGCCGTGCGGGAAGACCATGTCGAACGTGACGGGGATGGGACCTTGCAGTGCCATGAGGCTTACTCCTAGCTAGTCGTCTTGTCGCTAACTCGTCTTGTCGAGCTGTCATGAAGGTACCCGCAGGTCAGGGACTTGACAACACGAGTTAGCGAGATTTCTTCAAGATCTTTTGCAGGCGAGGAGAAATCGGGCCATAAGTCATGCGGCAAATAGGGCCAATTCATGACATGGCGAGAAAAAGCCAAAAGCGAAGAATGTCGAGATTAAGGCCAAATGCCTGGAATGGTTGCGCAGTGGAACGGCCCCTGGACTAGAGCGAGTAGGAGTCTTCCAACTCGTGAAGGTCGCCGGGCAGTACCAGGTCCACCACGAGCACGGGCCGCCCTCCGCCATTGAAGACGCTGGCCAGCACTCCGAGAACTGGCGAACTCTTGCGTATCTCCATGAGCTTGGCTTCGTCCGCGGAAGGGTGCCGGGCGCTCAGCCGTTCGACGACGTGTTGCAGCTTGAGGCCCTTGCTCTCTCGGAGATGTTCCCTGATGCCGGCAGGAAGAGGCTCCGCCTCACCGAGTTGCGTCCCCTCGGCCTGATGCATCGGACACCACACGGTGAACAGGTCTGTAGTTCGCTCGTCATCGCGGAAGAGAACACGGCGCCGTACGACCGTGGATCCCTCCGGCACGTTCAACAGCTTGGCGACTGCCGCAGTGGCTGCCACGGATCCGGCGTCGATGACCGTGCTGTTCTCGTCGGCTTCCACACGGTCCAGGACGGCACGTCCCGGACGGGGATTCTGATTGGACGCGCCCGGCGGGGCCGCCTTCACAAAGGATCCCTTGCCATGTTCCCGCTCGATGACGCCACGGAGCTGGAGGACTTGGAGGGCCCGGACGACCGTTGGACGGCTCACCTTGAAGTCTCGAACAAGCTGCGTCTCGGAGGGCAGCAGGGAGCCAGGCGGATAGGTCCCGTCCGCGATCTTCTGCCTGATCGTCTGCACGATCTGGGCGTACTTCGGTGGCGCGAACTCTTCAGACGACATGACGACCATCCAACAACTCGACTTGTCGTAAAGCCTAGTTCGAGTTGGACGGCCTGTCTCTCCCTCAGCTATAGGAAGCGTACGAGTTGGTGGAGGAACCATCTGACTGCGCACCAGACAGCCCCTCCACCAGCGCCAAGACGCGACGGCGGCACCCCTGTACTCGCCAACCGCCGCGCCCGTCTACCGAGCCTCACCATTGAGGAGGGCAATCCAGACGTCTTGCGTCTTCTTGGACCGCCAGCGATATGTCTCGTGAACCTGCTGTACTACTCCATCGAGACGCGTAGTTCGACGGATGTAGGCAAGGCCACCCTCGCGACACCGTTCGTAGACCGTGTCCTCGCACTCGCAGGTGTACTCGATCACGCGTGGTGGACCCTGCTCGCGGACTACCTCTCCCCAGACCAGGCGCATGTGGTTCGGCCGAGGCGGACCAGCGTGAGGCGCAAAGCAGCCGACGTAAATGTTCACAGCAGCGCACCCGCCCGTCCGGTCCCGCTGCACCGCCAGCAGTCATCGCGGTGTCGCTCATCGGGAGCGACGGCGCCTGAGTTGTTCTCGGCCACCACCACGGCGCGGCGGAGGCTGATGTATTTCCAGCCTCGCCCTGAGCAGGAGTTACACGGCGCAGTCATGCAACGAGGATTGCCCGAGGGCCTGTCACGTCTCGATCACTCCCGAGTACCGTCTGTAATCGACTCGTCTCTTTTCGTCTCCTCTTTGTCTCGTCCGAGCCCGTCTCTGTCGCTAACCTGGGCCTATATGGCACCCCAGCCCGAGGCGCGGATCATGACTGACCAGCCGATCCTGTTGAAGACTCTCCTGACGCAACGCCACTGGCAGACCTACAGCACGTTCTGTAAGGAGTACGACAAAGCCGCTAAGAAGGTAGACCCGTCGTTGCAGGGCGGTTGGCCGAGCCGAGCACAGCTCCACCGATGGCTGAACGGGGAGCTCAAGGGCTTGCCGTACTCGGGCCACTGCCGCGTTTTGGAAGCGATGTTCCCGGACAGGTCGGCAGGCGAGCTGTTCACCGCGACCTCTGTCGAGATCCCGGCACAGAGGACAGACCCGGAGCCAGCCAGAAGCGCCGGCCCCGACACCGCAGCCTGCCCCATGCCGCAGATGGCCGACGTGACCGCTGTCTTCGGTAGCCGTTCAGCCTTCTCCTCCGCCTACCCGGCCTCGTCGATGTTCGACGACGCGAAGGAGATCAACGCGGCAGGTCTATCACTCAACATCCTCTGCCAGAGCTACCCCGACCATCAGCTCAGGCGTCTCCTGGACTCCGGCACACGCATCCGCTGCCTCTTCCTCGACCCGAAGGGCCACGCGATTCGCGCCCGCGAGGCAGAAGAGGGCTACACCGACAGCACCTTGACCACCCTGACGGCGCTCAACATCACCATGCTGACCAGACTGCGTGACCGCCTTGATACTGCCTCAGCCCAGCGCCTGGAACTGCACGTCTACGACGAGACGATCCGCTTCAACCTGCTGATCGTTGATCGAGCGCTCTGCGTGGTCCAGCCGTACCTACCGCAGGCCCGCGGAGTCGACTCGCCGACGCTGGTGATCAAAGACAACACTGCCGCAGAGGGGCTGTTCCCCGTCTTCGACCAGGTGTTCAGGGATATGTGGGAGCGGAGCAAACCTGTATGACCATCGACGCCCGAACGCTTCTCCCCATCGCCGAACGCGCCGTATCGATCGCCGGTGAGATCATCAAAACCAAGGCTCCCGGCGTCGTCACCGCCAAGGGCGACCGCGACATGGCCACCGAGGTGGACTACGCCGTAGAACGCGCCGTAAGGGAATTTCTGTCGCGCGAAACGCCTGAGATCGGGTTTCTCGGCGAGGAAGAAGGCGTCAGCCGAACGAGTGACGGCCTGATGTGGGCACTGGACCCGTTGGACGGTACGGCCAACTTCCTCCACGGCCTCCCACTGTGCGGGGTCTCCTTGGGCCTGGTCGACAGAGACATGCCCACTCTCGGCATCATCGACCTGCCGTTCCTCCACCTCCGCTACACGGCCGCAGAAGACTCCGGTGCCCAAGCCAACGGATCTCGTATCCAGGTGAGCAACACCCGCGATCTGCAAACCGCCATTGTCGCCCTCGGTGACTACGCCGTGGGGGAGAAGGCGCAGGAGCGCAATAGGCCGAGACTCGCGCTCACTCAGGAATTGGCCGCGCGCGTCCAGCGCATCCGGATGTTCGGCTCGGCCGCGATCGACCTCGCGTGGGTGGCAGACGGCAAGATCGATGCCAACATCATGCTGAGCAACAATCCCTGGGACACCGCCGCAGGCGTCATCATTGCCCGCGAAGCCGGAGCCACGGTCATTGACCTCGACGGCAGCCCGCACAGCATGAGCGCCCAAGCGACCATCGCCGCCAGCCCCAAGCTGGTAGCCGACCTCGTAGAACTCATCACCGAGGCCCGCAACGCTGCGGATTTCAACCAGCTGTCTAGTCCCACGACATGATTGACAGTTCTGTCCCACCACATGCTTGACGGGCACCCTAGGAAACATGACCGGCCTTGCGGGGCCGGGCCGCTTTGATACTGCGGACTGGCTGGGTGGTGGTTCGG
>NZ_JBDPMB010000022.1:0-176036 GCF_039871615.1 Nonomuraea sp. B10E15 | reverse complement strand
CCACGCGATCGCGTGGCGCCGCCCCCGGTTGCCGTCACGGTGACTGGAGGCTGTAGCGCTCGCCCTCGACCTGGGTCTCGAACACGCCCTGGACGTTGCCGTCGGCGTCGAGGGACGTTCCCGTCCCCGTCGTGGTGAACGTGCCGTCCGCGTCCACCTGCCCCTCCTGGACGCCGCGCAGTTCGAAGTCGAAGGTGTCGTCGGCCTTGAACGCGTAGTGCCTGAAGGCGTAGCGGAAACCGTCGGCGGTGGGCTGCCAGCTGCCGAACCCGGTCCGCTTGCCGACGGCGAGGCTGAAGCTGCCGTCCGGCCGCAGCGCGAACAGGCCGCGCTCCGTCTTCGTGCCGGACGCGAACGTGATCTCCACGGCCCACGTGCCGACCGGCGAGCGCCGCCACTCGGTGTCGCCGCTGGCCGAGCCGGCCAGGCCGGCCACCGAGCCGAGGGCCAGGGTGCCCGCCGCCGCCACCAGCGCCACGCGCCGGGCGATCCCGGGACGCTTGCCTGCCTTGTCTGACATGGTTCCTCCTTGTGTGCCGGTCCTATCTGCCGGGAGTGACCAGGCCGACGGCCTCCGCCGCGACCTGGAGGGATGTGCGCCGCGCCACCGGGTCGGAGCCGACGGGGGACAGGGCGATCGTGGTGACGCCGGCCCGCGCGTACGCGGCCACGCGCTCCGCCACCCGGTCCGGGGGTCCCAGCAGCGAGGTGCTGTCGACGAACTCGAACGGCACCGCCGCCGCCGCGCCCGCCGCGTCGCCGGCCCGCGCCCGGTCCTGGATCTCCACCGCCGCATCGCCGTGGCCGAGCCGCTCCAGCAGGCGGAAGTAGAAGTTGTCGGCGCGGTGCCCGAGGCTGACGAACCGCGCCACGTGGTGCCTGACGGGCAGCGCGGCGGCCTCCAGATCGTCGTCCACGGCGATCGACACCGAGGGGATGACCTCGAACGGCTCGCCGGCCAGGTCGCCGCGCAGCCGCCCGGCCTCCATGTGCCCGACCGCCTCGGCCACCCGCTCGGGCGAGCTGAAGACCCCGAACCAGCCGTCGGAGATCTCCCCGGCCAGCTCCAGCCCGCGCGGGCCGACGGCGGCCAGGTAGATCGGGATGCGCGGGCTGACCAGCGTGGCGTGCAGGCGGAAGCCGGTGCCCCGGCCGCCGCGCAGCGGCACCTGCAGGTGCTCGCCCTTGTGGTCGACCTGTCGGCCGTCGAGCGCGGCCCGCACGATGGAGACGTACTCGCGGGTCCTGGCCAGCGGGCGGCCGAACGGCGTGCCGTGCCAGCCTTCGGTGACGAACGCGTTGGAGACGCCCAGCCCGAGCCGGAACCGGCCGCCGGACAGGCCGTCCAGCGTCGCGGCCGTCATCACGGTCATGGCCGCGGTCCGCGCCGGGATCTGGAACACCCCGGAGGCCACGTGGATCCGCGTGGTCCTGGCCGCGAGGTATCCCAGCGCGCTGGCAGCGTCCGAACGGAATCCCTCCGGTACGAACGCCACCTCGAACCCGAGCCGTTCCGCCTCCATGACGAGGTCGGCGTCGTTCAGAGGGACGTTGATCCCCAGTCGCATGGTGTGCCCCGCTCTCTCGGATCAGATCGTCGCGAGGCCATCGTGGAAGGCCGCGTTCGAGCCGCGCTGGATCCGGGGCGGACGAGGGCTGGAGCGGAACTCGACCGGGCGTCCAGCGCCGCGCGACGCCGGTTCTGCTCCCTGGTAGGTGTGCCGATGACCGAAGGGATGAGGCCAGCCATGCCACACGAAGACACCGAGGTGCTGATCGCCGGCGGCGCCGTCGTCGGCCTGACCACGGCCCTGTTCCTGGCCAGGGCGGGAGTGCGGGTGACGCTCGTCGAGCGCAAGCCCAGCACGCTGCGCCACCCCAGGGCGCGGGTGATCAACCCGCGCACCGTCGAGATCTTCCGGTCGGCCGGTCTGGAGGAGACGATCGTCGCCGCGCAGTCCCTGACCTCCGACCTGAGCACCAAGACGGTGATCAGGGCCAGGACGCTCAACGACGCCGAGCTGTTCTCCATGCCGATGCGCAACGAGGCGCCGGGGCTCAGCGCGGCCACGCCGTGCGACTGGTGCTCCATCGACCAGAACAGGCTGGAGGAGATCGTCGCCGACCACGCCGTGAAGCTGGGCGCCGACGTGCGCTACTCCACCGAGCTGACGTCGTTCGACGACGACGGGGACGGGGTGACGGCGACCGTGCGCGACGCCGACACCGGCCGCGAGCGCCGGATCCGCGCGCGCTATCTCGTCGCCGCCGACGGCAGCCGCAGCTCCGTGCGGCAGCGGCTCGGCATCGGCGTGACCGGCCCCGGCGTGCTGCAGAACATCGTCAGCCTCGTCTTCAAGGCCGACCTCAGCGGCCCGCTGCGCGGCCGGGACCTCGGCCTGGGCTACTTCGACCAGCCCGAGCCCGGCACCCGCATGATGCCGATGGACGGCTCGCGCTGGGTGTTCGTCACCCCCTACGACCCCGCCGCCGGCAACGCCGACGACTTCGACGACGACCGGTGCGTGGCGGTCATCCGCGCCGCCGTGGGAGTGCCCGACCTGCGCGTCGACAACATCGAGGTGCAGATCGAGCGGACCGGCGCCAAGGTGCTCGGCTACGAGGTCGCCGCCCAGCTGGCCGAGCGCTACCGCCACGGACGGGTGTTCCTCGTCGGCGACGCCGCGCACGCCATGCCCCCGACCGGCGCGCTCGGCGCCGCCACCGGCGTGCAGGACGCCCACAACCTGGCGTGGAAGCTGGCCGCCGTCCTGGCCGGCGACGCGGGCCCCGGCCTCCTGGACACCTACGAGCGGGAGCGCCGCGCCGTCGCCGGGCACACCATCGACTACGCCATGAAGACGATGCGCGACCGCACCAGCACCGCCGACGGCGACGGGAAGGCCGTCAGCTACGCCGCGATCATCCTGGGCTACCGGTACGACTCCGCGGCCGTGCTCCCCGAGGAGACCGGCGGCCCGCCCGCGCTGGAGCCCGCCCTGCTCGGCGCGCCGGGCACCCGTGCCCCGCACTGCCCGATCGTCCGCGACGGCGTGCCGGTGTCCACGCTGGACCTGTTCGGCGAGGGAACGGTGCTCCTCACCGGCTCCGAGGGCGGCGGCTGGCACGAGGCGGCGGCCCGCGCCGGCCTGGACGCGCGGATGATCGGCGGCGCGGAACTGGCCGACCCGGAGGGCCGCTGGCCGCGCACGTACGGGGTGAGCCCGTCAGGCGCGGTGCTGGTCCGCCCCGACGGCTTCGTCGCCTGGCGCGCGCCCGTCCTCCCGGCCGACCCGGAGGCCGTGCTGCGCGCGGTGGCCGGCCGGATCCTCGACCGCGGCTGAGAGGCCCGTCACCATGGACATCGGACTCGCCCTGCCCACGACCGTGCCGGACCTGACCGGCGAGCGGCTCGTCGAGTGGGCCCGCAGGGCCGACCGGCTCGGGTTCAGCACGCTCGGCGCGCTCGACCGCATCGTGTACCGCAACTACGAGCCGCTGCTGGCCCTGGCGGCCGCCGCCGCCGTCACCGAACGGATCAAGCTCGCCACCACCATCCTCATCGCCGCCTGCCGCGACAGCGCGCTGCTGGCCAAGCAGCTGGCCACGCTCGACCACCTGTCGGGCGGGCGCCTGGTGGTCGGCCTCGCCTCGGGCGACCGCGAGGACGACTTCGACGCGACGGGGACGCCGTTCGCCGGCCGGGGCAAGCGCCTCGACACCGTCGTGCGCGAGCTGCGCGACGCCTGGTCGGAGCCGGGCCAGGGCCTGCGCCCCCGGCGCCGCCCGCCCCTGCTGGTCGGCGGCCACTCGGCGGCGGCCATGCGCCGCTCGGCGCGGGTGGGCGACGGGTGGATCGGCGGCGGCAGCTCGGTCTCCCGCTACGCCGACCTGGCCGCCGCGGTGCGCGCGGAATGGCGGCGGCAGGGGAGGGCGCAGGCGCCCAGGCTGCTGGCGCTGTCCTACGTCGCGCTCGGCCCGGGCGGGCGCGAGCACGCCGAACGTTATCTGCGCTCCTACTACGCCTTCATCGGCGACAAGGCGGCGCTGGTGGTCTCCGGCGCGGCCACGGACCCGGAGCGGCTGCGCGAGCTGGCCCGCGGCTACGCCGAGGCCGGCTGCGACGAGCTGATCCTGCTGCCGTGCACGGCAGACCCCGGACAGGTTGATCTGATCGCCGATGCGGTCCTGAGCTGAGAGCTGGTGGAACGGTGCGGGTGTTGTTCACGGCCTGGGCGTGGCCGTCCCATCTGTACGCCATGGTGCCCCTCGCCTGGGCGGCCCGCGCGGCCGGGCACGACGTGCTGGTGGCCTGCCAGCCGTCGCTGACGGCCGCCGCGCGGCGGACCGGGCTGCCGTACGCCGTGGTCGGCTCCGACGTGGACTCGGTGGACCTGGTCCGCGGGTACGCGCTGCCGACCCGGCGCTTCGGCACCCCGCCCGTGCCCCCGGGACCCCTGACGAACGGGCGCGCCCCCCGCGCGCTGCGCATGTTCCAGGCCAACGCCGAGGCCATGGTCGACGACCTGGTACGCCTGGCCGGGGAATGGCGGGCCGGCCTGGTCGTGCACGATCCGACGGCCTGGGCGGCCCCGGTCGCGGCGGCGGCGGCCGGAGTGCCGGCCGTGCGCCACCTGTACGGGGCCGACCTCGTCCATCGCGCCCGCCGGTTCCTGCCGGAGCTGCTGGCGCCGATGGCGGAGCGGCACGGCCTGGACGACCTGGATCCGCTCGGGGCGGCCACGATCGACCCGTTCCCCGCCGGCGTGCAGGTGGAGGTGGACTACCGGCCGACGCCCATCAGGTACGTCCCGTACAACGGGGCCGGCGCGGACCCCCGCCTCGGCCCGGCGGACAGGCCCAGGATCTGCGTGACGTGGGGCACGACCATGGCCCGCGTGGACGCGCGCCGCTTCCTGGCCAGGGACGCCGTCAGCGCGCTGGCGGGGCCGGAGGCCGAGGTCGTCGCCGCCGTGACCGCCGAGCAGCGCCCGCTGCTCGGCGCCCTTCCCGAGGGCGTGCGGGTCGTCGAGGACGCGCCGCTGCACGCCGTACTGCCGTCATGCGACCTGCTGGTGGCGCACGGCGGCGCCGGCAGCTCGCTGACCGGCCTGGCCGCCGGCCTGCCGCAGCTGCTGGTGCCGCAGCTGCCCGACCATGAGGCGCACGCCACCCGCCTGGTGCGTGCCGGGGCGGCCGAACTGCTGCCGCCCGACGACGCCGCTCCGGCCGAGCTGCGGGAGCGGGCGCTGCGCCTGCTGCACGACGAGCGGGCCAAGGAGGCCGCGGCCCGCCTGCGCGAGGAGATCGCCGCCCGCCCGGCCCCCTCCGCCGTCGTCCCGCAGCTGGAACGCATCGCCACAGCCTGACCGGCCGGTACGGCGCGCTGTGCCGGAAGGGGACGACCGCGGCCTGACCGGAGGCCGCGGTCGTCTCGTGTCCGGAGGGAATGGCCGCGAGCTGATCGAGGGTCGCGGTCCCTCGGGCCCGGAGGAACGGCGCAGGCCCTGCTGAGTGCGGAAAGCCGCCGCGGGGCCTCTCGGGCCCGCGGCGGCGCAGGGGCGGATCAGGTTCCGCCGGTGACCTCGACGATGGTGCCGGTGATGTTCCCGTTGGCCTCCGAGCCGAGGAACACGATGGCCCTGGCCACCTCCTCGGGCGTCGAGATGCGGCCCGTGGCGGCCGAGGCGGCCACCTTGCTCATCACCTGAGGGGGAAGAGCGCGCCGGGTGGTGTCGGTCGCCGTCGCCCCGGGCGACACCACCACGCTGAGGATCCCGCTCGTGCCCGCCTCGGCCGCCAGGGTGCGGCTGAAGGCGTTGAGGCCGGCCTTGCTGGCGATGAACGCCTCCTCCCCGGGGATGCCCGAGCGCACCGACGCCGCCGAGACGAAGACCAGCCGTCCCCAGCCGCGCGCCTTCATCGACGGCAACACCGCCTGCACCGTGTGGAAGGCGCCGTCGAGCTCCTCGCGGAGCTGGGTCTGCCACTCCGCGACCGGCACGTCCTCGAAGGCGCGGGGCGGCAGGTGCGGCCCCGACCAGGGTGAGGCGTTGGCGACCAGCACGTCCACGCCGCCGTGGGCGTCGATCACGCCGGCCACGGCGGTCCTGATGGAGTCCGCGTCGCCCAGGTCGTACTGCACGGCGATCGCGGTGCCGCCCGCCCGCTCGATCTCGGTCACGGTGCTCTGCGCACCGTCCTTGTTGACGCGGTACGTGAGGGCCACCCTGGCCCCTTCCGCGGCGAACAGGCGTGCCGCGGCACGTCCGATGCCGCTGCTGGCGCCCGTGACGAGCACGCTCTTTCCAGTGAGCCCCAGTTCCATCCGTCACTCCCTTTGATCGGCACGACGGGCGGAGCAGGCCCGCCGGGACGCCCATGCTGGCTCGCCGCGCTCGAGCATCACCTGAGCGGGGCCGGTCGGCGCCCGACCCGGCCCCCAGCGATCCGCGGGCCGCTGCTCAAGCGGTGCTGGAGCGATCCTTGAGCCCTCGCCGCCAGCCTCTGCAGTCGGCGGGTCTCGAGGACCCGGCCGCCGGATGACCCGGAGGTATCACATGGCAATGGCGGTCATGCGCGACGAAGCGGCCGCGAAGGTGTTCGAGCTCTCGACGGGCGTGCACGCCAGCGCGGTGGTGCGCGCGGCGGTCCAGCTCGGCCTGGCCGACGCGGTGGACGGCGAGCCCGTCACCCTGGAGGAGCTCGCCTCGGCCGCGGGCGCGCGGCGGGACACGCTCGAACGTTTCATGCGGCTGCTCACCGCGTACGGCATCTTCGCCGAGGCGGAGGGCCGCTACGAGCACACCCCCCTGTCCCGGGCGCTGCGCTCGGACGCGCCCGGCGGCCCCGCGGGGATCATCCGCCTGGGCGGCGACTGGAACTGGATCCTGTGGGGACTGCTCGCCCACTCGGTCAGAACGGGCGAAGCCGCCTTCCAGGCGCACTACGGCCAGGACATCTTCGCTTACTTCGACCAGAACAGGCAGGCAGGCGAGGCGTTCCAGCACGGCCTGTCGGTCGTGGCGCAGCGGGAGGACCCGCTGGTCGCCGAGGCGCTGCCGGTCAAGGACGGCGAGTGCGTGGTCGAGCTGGCGGGAGGCAAGGGCAACCTGCTGCGCGCGGTGCTGGAACGCCACCCCGGCGTCACCGGCGTGCTCGTCGAGACCGAGCAGGCGCTGGACACCGTCGACCCGGCGCTGCGCGAGGGCCCGCTGGCCTCCCGCTTCCGCGCCTTCCCCGGCGACTGCCAGACGGCCGTCCCCGGTGGCGGCGACGTCTATCTCATCAAGCAGACCCTGCACATGTGGGACGACGAGACGTGCCTGCGCGTTCTGCGGAACTGCCGGCGCGCCGCGCCGCCCGGCGCCCGCGTGATCGTCGTCGAGCAGCTCCTCGCGAGCGGCCCCGCCGAGCGGCGGGCCCGGCTGATGGATCTGCACATGCTCCTGGTCGCGGGCGGCAAGGAGCGCACCGAGAAGGAGTTCGCCGAGCTGTTCGACCGTGCCGGCCTCGGCTTCGGCGGCGTTCGCGGGGAGGCGGGCGACCTGCGGCTGATCGAGGCCGTGACGCCCGACGCCTGACCCGATCATCACTCAGAAGGGAGCCCCCGTGGCAACGGACGCATCGATCAGCACCCCGGCCGACATCTTCCGGATCGGCAGCATGTACGCGATGTCCAAGGTCGTGCTCACCGCAGTGGAGCTCGACCTGTTCACCGCGCTCGACGACGTCGAGGCCACCGCGGAGGAGGTGTGCGAGCGCCTCGGCCTGCACCCCCGCGCCACCCGCCAGTGGCTGGACACCCTCGTCGTCACCGGCCTGCTCCAGCGCGAGAACGGCAGGTACGGCAACAGCCCGGCCGCCTCCCGCTTCCTGGTCCGCGGCGCGCCCGCCTACGTCGGCGGTTTCCTGTCGCGTTCCGGCGAGATGCTCTACCCCGCGTGGGGAAGCTTCACCGACACGCTGCGCACCGGCCGGCCGCAGGCCAACGACGGCGACTTCCGGGAGCTGGTCGGCAACCCCGCGTTCCTGGACCGTTTCCTGACCATGATGGACTCGCTCAGCGGGCACCTCGGCCCCGAGCTGGCCAAGGCCTACGACTGGACCGCGCACGACTCCGTCGCCGACATCGGCGGCGCCCGCGGCAACCTGATCTCCCACCTGGTCAGGGCGCACGTCCACCTCAAGGGCATGGTGTTCGACCTGCCGGAGATGGAGCCCAGGTTCGACGCGCACCTGGCCGGGCTCGGGCTGGCCGGGCGGGCCTCGTTCGTGCCCGGCGACTTCTTCAACGACCCGTTGCCGCAGGCCGACGTGCTGATCATGGGGCACGTGCTGCACGACTGGTCGGAGGAGGAGCGCCGGATGCTGGTCGGCAAGGCCTACCAGGCGCTGGCTCCCGGCGGGGTGCTGCTCGTCTACGACCGCATGATCGAGGAGGAGCCGGCCGACGCCGACAACCTCCTGGTCAGCCTGCACATGATCCTCACCACGACCGACGGGTCGGAGTACACCCAGGGCGAGTGCCTGGCGTGGATGCGCGAGGCGGGATTCCAGCAGACCTCCGTCCAGCCGCTCGGCCCCACCGACACCCTCGCCATCGCGATCAAGTAGGAGATCACCTTGCCGCACAGAACGCTCATCGTCGCGCACATGGAGGCCTCGCACGCCGACGCCATCGCGGGCATCTTCGCCGACTCCGACGCCACGGAT
The DNA here is from genome assembly GCF_039871615.1 of Nonomuraea sp. B10E15. Lineage (NCBI taxonomy): Bacteria > Bacillati > Actinomycetota > Actinomycetes > Streptosporangiales > Streptosporangiaceae > Nonomuraea > Nonomuraea sp. B10E15. The sequence continues at coordinate 167,321 of NZ_JBDPMB010000022.1, read as the reverse complement.
CTGCCGCACCTGATCGGCGTGTCCCGCAGGACCCTCTTCCGCTTCCACGACCTGTACTTCCACCTGGTCGAGGCCGACCAGGACATCAAGCCCGACCTGGACAAGGCGCGCCGTCACCCGCTCTACGTGGACGTCAGCCAGAGGTTGTCGGAGCACGTCAGCCCGTACGACCCGAACTGGCGCGAGCCGAAGGACGCCATGGCCATCCCCTTCTACACCTGGGAGAGCTCGTGACCGACAAGCAGGCCGGACCCCGCATCGTCCACATCGACGACGTCGAGCCCAACCGCCGCCGCGGCGGCGACCTGCGGGTGCTGCTCAGCCCCAAGACCGTGGGCTCGACCACGGGCTTCATGGGTGTGACGCTGCTCAAGCCGGGCGAGTCCGTCGCCGAGCACTACCACCCCTACTCCGACGAGTACATGTTCGTCGCCCGCGGCACGATCGTCGCGAGGCTGGACGGCGATGACGTCAAGATGAGCGCCGACCAGAGCGTCATGGTGCCGAAGTTCACCCGGCACCGCGTCGAGAACACCGGCACGGAGGACGCGCTCATCGTCTTCCACCTGTGCCCGCTGGCGCCCCGCCCCGAGCTGGGTCACGTCGACACAGAAGAACGAGCGGGAGAGGCCTGATGTCGTCCGCCCGCGTCGTGGTCACCGGGATCGGCGTCGTCGCTCCCGGTGACCCGGGCACCAAGGCCTTCTGGGAGATGCTCACGGCGGGCCGCACGGCGACGCGTACCATCACCTTCTTCGACCCGTCGGGCTTCCGCTCCCGGATGGCCGCCGAGTGCGACTTCGACCCGGTGTCGGAGGGCCTGTCGGCTCAGGAGGTCCGCAGGATGGACCGGGCCGCGCAACTCGGCGTGGTCGCGGCCAGGGAGGCGTGGGCCGACAGCGGCCTGGGCCAGGACGTCGCGCCCGAGCGGGTGAGCGTCAGCCTGGGCAGCGCCGTGGGCAGCACGATGAGCCTGGAGGAGGAGTACGTCGTCCTGAGCGACGGCGGCAGGCGCTGGCTGGTGGACGACGCGTACGGCGTGCCGCACCTGTACGGGTTCATGGCGCCCAGCACCCTGGCCGCCGAGGTGGCGTGGAGTTGCGGGGCCGAGGGGCAGGTCGGGTTGATCTCGACCGGCTGCACGTCGGGCCTGGACGCCATCGGCCTCGGCGCCCGTCTCATCCGGCAGGGCACGGCCGACGTGGTGGTGGCCGGCGCGACCGACGCGCCGATCTCGCCGATCACCTCGGCCTGCTTCGACGCCATCAAGGCCACCTCGCCCAACAACGACGACCCCGAGCACGCCTCGCGCCCGTTCGACCTGCACAGGGACGGGTTCGTGCTGGGGGAGGGCGCGGCCGTCCTGGTGCTGGAGGAGCTGGAGTCGGCGCGCCGCCGCAGCGCGACGATCTACGGTGAGATCGCCGGGTACGCCTCCCGCAGCAACGCCTTCCACATGACCGGGCTCAAGCCGGACGGCAGGGAGATGGCCGAGGCCATCCGCGCCGCGCTGGACGGCGCCAGGCTCGATCCGTCGGACATCGACTACGTCAACGCCCACGGCTCGGGCACCAAGCAGAACGACCGGCACGAGAGCGCCGCCTTCAAGCGGGCTCTGGGGCCGCGCGCCTACGAGGTGCCGGTCAGCTCGCTGAAGTCGATGGTCGGGCATTCGCTCGGCGCGATCGGCGCGATCGAGGCGGCGGCCTGCCTGCTGGCGATGCGGGACAACGTGGTGCCGCCCACGGCCAACCTGCACACCCCCGACCCGGAGTGCGACCTCGACTACGTGCCGCTGACCGCCCGCGACCGGCGGGTGGACGCCGTCCTCAGCGTGGGCAGCGGGTTCGGCGGCTTCCAGACGGCGATGGTGCTGGGGCGGGGGGAACGATGAGCGCGGTGACCGGGATGGGGGTGGTGGCGCCCAACGGGGACCGCGCGGAGGACTACTGGCGCGCGGTCCTGGACGGCAGGTCCGGGCTCGGGCCGATCACGCATTTCGACGCCGGCGGCTACCCGGTGACGAGGGGCGGCGAGTCGTCGTTCACCGCCAAGGGCCGGGTGCCGGGCAGGCTCGTCGCCGAGACCGACCGGTTCACCCACATGGCGCTGGCGGCGGCCGAGATGGCACTGGCCGACGCCGAGGTGGACCCGGCCGGGCTGCCCGAGTACGAGATGGCGGTGACCACGGCCAGTTCCTCCGGCGGCACGGATTTCGGGCAGCGGGAGATCGAGAAGTTGTGGCGGAACGGGCCCCGGCACGTGGGCGCGTACCAGTCCATCGCCTGGTTCTACGCGGCCAGCACGGGCCAGATCGCGATCCGCCACAAGATGCGCGGCCCGTGCGGCGTCGTCTGCGCGGAGCAGGCCGGCGGGCTGGACGCGGTGGCCCACTCGTGCCGGTTGCTGCGCGACCAGGTGCGGCTGGCGCTGTCGGGTGGCACCGACGCGTCGTTGTGCCCGTACGGGCTGGTCGCGCAGCTCAGCAACCGCCGGCTCAGCCCGTCGGGGACGTTCCTGCCCTTCGACGCCCGCGCGGACGGCTACCTGCCGGGCGAGGGCGGGGCGATGTTCGTCATCGAGCCCACCGACACGAAAAAGACCACCTATGGCTATATAGCCGGTCACGCGGCGACGTTCGATCCGCCGCCGTGGACCGACCGGCCTCCAGGGTTGCGCCGCGCCATCGAGGCCGCCCTGGCCGACGCCGGCGTCCGGCCCGGCGACGTCGACGTCGTCTTCGCGGACGCCGCCGGGGTGCCCGAGCTGGACCGCCAGGAGGCCGAGGCGGTCACCGCGGTGTTCGGGCCGCTGGGTGTCCCGGTCACCGCGCCGAAGACCATGACCGGGCGCCTGTACGCGGGCGGCGCCGCGCTCGACCTGGCCACCGCGCTGCTGGCCCTGCGCGACCAGGTCATCCCGCCCACCGTCGGCATCTCGGAACCCGTCGAGAGACTCGGGCTCGACCTCGTCCGCGACACCCCCAGGCAGGCGCCGCTGCGCGCGGCACTGGTGCTGGCCAGGGGCTACGGCGGATTCAACTCGGCAATCGTCGTCAGAGCGTAAGGACAGGACCATGGCAGCACACACCGAGAACCAGATCGTCATCGCCGCGCCGATGGAGGTGGTCTGGAGCATGACCAACGACGTGGAGAACTGGCCGCGGCTGTTCAGCGAGTACGCCGCCGCAGAGATCCTCGAGCGCAAGGGCGACACCGTCCGCTTCCGGCTCACCATGCACCCCGACGCCGACGGCAACGCCTGGAGCTGGGTGTCCGAGCGGACCGCCGACCCGGTCAAGCGGACCGTGCGGGCCCACCGCGTGGAGACCGGCTGGTTCGACCACATGCACATCGCGTGGGACTACACCGAGGTGGACGGCGGCGTCCTGATGCGCTGGAGGCAGGACTTCCAGATGAAGCCGGGCGCGCCGCTGGACGACGCGGCGATGGCCGCCAGGATCAACGGCAACTCCGCCGTCCAGCTCGACCTGATCCGGCGCCGCGTGGAAGCCGCGGCGCAGACGGTGCGATGATCTCGCTGCTCATCCCGCTGTCCCTGGCCGGAGGCGGCCTGGCGGCGGGGGTCATGCTCTCGACCGTCATCGGCATCGAGCCGTACACCAAGGCCATGCCCTACGACGGGTACGTGCGCGCCATCAGCTTCCTGTGGCCGCGCTACGACCCGCTCATGCCCATCGTCAACGCCATCACCTTCCTGGCCAACGCCGCGCTCGCGGTGCTGGCCCCGTCCGCCGGCGCGCGCTCCCTCTACACCGCGGCGGCGGCGCTGCTGGCGCTCGTCATGGCCATCTCGGTCGTGAAGAACGTGCCGATCAACAAGTACGTGACGTCGCTGGACCCCGGCGACCCGCCGCCCGACTGGGCCGCGCGGGACCCCAGGACCCGGTGGCGTACCTGGAACCTCATCCGCACCGTGCTCGTCCTGGCCGCGCTCGCGGCCGCCGGCGCCGGCGCGGCCACCCTGATGTGACATCGGAGAAACCATGCGACTCAACGGCAGGAAGGCGCTGGTCACCGGCGGCGCCAGAGGAATCGGCCGGGCCATCGTGCTCGACCTGGCCAGGGCGGGCGCGAGCGTCGTCACCTGCACCCGGCAGGGCGGCGAGGCCGCGCGGACCCTGGAGAAGGAGCTGCGGGCGATCGGCGGCGAGCACCACGTCGCGACCGCCGACGTGACCGAGCAGCGGGACATCGACACCCTGGTCGGCGAGTGCGAGCGCCGATGGGGCCGGATCGACATCGTCGTCAACAACGCGGGCGCGATCAGCCATGTCCCGTTCGCCGAGCTGGACGCGGCGGAGTGGCACCGGGTCGTGGACACCGGGCTGACCGCCACCGCCATGGTCATCCAGCGGGCGCTGCCGCTGATGGGCCAGGGCGGCTCGATCGTCAACATCGGCTCGAAGGTGGCCACCGTCGGCATCCCGCTGCGCGCCCACTACACCGCGGCCAAGGCCGGACTCATCGGCCTGACCAGGTCGCTGACCAAGGAGCTCGGCGAGCGCGGCATCCGCGTCAACCTGGTCGCCCCCGGCCCCGTCGAGACGGAGGCGGGCGTGCCCGACGAGGTGCGCGAGCGTTACCGGCGCCTGATCGCGCTCGGCCGGATGGGCCGCCCCGAGGAGATCGCCACCGTGGTGACCTTCCTGGCCGGCGACCAGGCGGCGTTCATCAACGGCGAGACCATCAACGTGGACGGCGGGATCTAGCGATGACTTTTCGCGTGATGTTGCGCATGCAGATCAAACCGGGCGCGGAGCGCGAGTTCGAGGAGACCTGGCTGCGGGTCGGCACCGCGGTCACCGAGCACCCGGCCAACGAGGGCCAGTGGCTGTCGAAGAGCGCCGAGGAGGACGGCGTCTACTACATCGTCAGCGACTGGGTGGACGAGCCCCGCTTCCGGGAGTTCGAGACCAGCGAGCAGCACCTCCAGCACCGGGTCCGGCTGCACCCGTTCCGCTCGGGCGGCTCCATGGTCACGATGAACGTGGTCTACGCCATGGACCCCGTGGCCAGGACATGACCAGCCCGAGAGTGCGCGTGCTCGTCTACGCCAGGGCCTCGGGGGACTCCCACGCCGAGCTGGCCGAGGCCTACCACCAGGTCAGCCGCGAGCTGGCCGGCACGCCCGGCCTGCTCGGCAACGAGCTGCTGCGCTCGCTCACCCAGCCGGGCGGGTTCCTGGTGCTGAGCGAGTGGGACAGCCTGGAGTCCTTCCGCACGTGGGAGGCCGGCACCCGGCACCGGCAGACGACCGCGCCGCTGCGCTCCTTCCAGGACGGCTCGCACGGGCAGAGCTTCGCCCTGTACGCCGTCACCGCCGCCTACCCCGAGGAGCGATCATGACGTACGACGCCGCGCTCGCCGGCAAGCGGGTGCTGGTCACCGGCGGCTCGCGGGGCATCGGCGCGGCCACCGCCCGGGCGCTGGCCGCGGCCGGCGCCCGCGTCGTCGCCTGCCACCGGGGTGCGCCCGCCTCGCTCCCGTACGAGCTGGTCACCGCCGACGTCACCCGGGAGGAAGACGTGGCCGCGCTCGCCGGCGCCTGCGCCGAGCGCCTGGGCGGGCTCGACGTGCTGGTCAACAACGCCGGGGTGGACGGCGTCCGCCCCGTGGACAAGCTGGACCCCGGCGAGTGGCACGAGATCATGGACGCCAACCTGACCTCCGCCTACCTCGTCACCCGGCAGGCGCTGGGGCTGATGTCCGGCGGCGCCTCGATCGTCAACCTGTCCGCGTCCGTCGCGCTGCGCGGCCGGCCCGCCAGCGCGCACTACACCGCGTCCAAGGCCGCCCTCATCGGGCTCACCCGGTCGCTCGCCCGCGAGCTGGGGCCGCGCGGCGTCAGGGTGAACGCGGTCGCGCCCGGCGTCATAGACGCGGCCGGCCCCGGCGAGGGGCCGCCCCCGCATCTGCGCGAACGGCTGGCCGGCATGACAGCGCTGGGCCGGCTCGGCACCGCCGACGAGGTGGCGGCCGCCGTGCTGTTCCTGGCCGGAGACCAGTCCCGCTACATCACCGGAACCACGCTCAACGTCGATGGAGGAATGTGATGACGTACGCCGCGATCACCTACCGGGTCAAGCCGGGGCACGAGGACGAGATCGCCGAGATCTTCCGGAACTTCAGACGGGTGGACAGCTCCGAGCTCCACGACGAGCAGGGCAACGAGGTGGGCCGCCTGCTCGGCACCGCCGTGTTCATCAAGGACGACTTCATGGTCCGGATCATCCACTACGAGGGCACGCTGGAGGCCGTCTCGGCGAAGATGGCCCGCCACGGCGGCGTGCACGCGCTGGAGAAGCAGCTCGCCCCCTACCTGCTGAAGGAGCGCGACACCAGCTCGCCGGAGAAGTTCGGCACCTACTTCCGCGACGCCACGATGCGCTGCATCTCCCAGCTGTCCGCCGACACCAGGCCGGCGGAGGCGTCATGAGGCTCGCCGTCGTCGGGCTCGGCGCGATGGGCGCGGGCATGGCCCGGCGCCTGCTGGAGTCCGGCTTCCCGCTCACCGTGCACAACAGGACGGCCGCCAAGGCCGATCCGCTGCGGCAGGCCGGCGCCCGGTGGGCACCCCAGCCGCGGGACGCCGCCCGCGACAGCGACGTCGTCCTGCTCAGCCTCGCCGACGAGAGCGCCGTGGAGCAGACGCTGTTCGAGCGCATGGTGCCGGCGCTCAGGCCCGGCACGATCGTCGTCGACACGACCACCGTCTCGGCGGCCTACGCCGCCGAGGCGGCCGAGCGGCTGAGCGCCCACGGGGTGCGCCGGGTCGAGCTCTGCCTGATCGGCAACCCCGCCATGGCCGCGCAGGGCCAGCTGCGCCTGTTCGCCGCCGGGGACCAGCGCGACGTGGCCGAGGTCGAGCACGTCCTGACGGCCATCGGAGGTGAGCTGCGCTATCTGGGCCCGCCCGGCATGGCGTGCACGATGAAGCTGGCCTTCAACCTCCTGCTCGGCGTCCAGACCGTGGCCCTGGCCGAGGCGGTGGCCCTGGGCGTGCGAGCCGGCCTCGACCGCACCATGCTGATCAATGCGATCACCGGCAGCGCGTTCTGCTCACCGGCCCTGGCCTTCCGCGCCACCTTCATGCGCGACGGAACCTACGAGCCGGCCGCGTTCCGCGCCCGGCTCATGGCCAAGGACCTGCGGCTGGCCGTCGCGGACGCGGACGCGGGCGGGCTGGACCTCCCGGTGTGCTCGCGCGCGGTGGAACGGCTGGACGAGGTGGTCGCCGCGGGACGGGGCGACGAGGACAGCGCGGTGGTCGTGGAGACCGCCATGGCCTCGTGAACGCCCATGAGGATCCTCGTCACCGGCGGTGCCGGGTTCATCGGCTCCCACTTCGCCCGTACCACGGACGCGGAAACGATCACGGTGCTCGACCGGCTCACCTACGCCGCGGACCCGGCGAACCTGGATGGGGTCGCCTGCGACCTCGTCGAGGGCGACATCTGTGACGCCGGCCTGCTCGCCAAGCTCGTGCCCGGCCACGACCTGGTGGTCAACTTCGCGGCCGAGTCGCACGTGGACCGGTCGATCGAAGGGGCGGCGGAGTTCGTCCGCACCAACGTCCTCGGCGTCCAGACGCTCATGCGGGCCTGCCTCGACGCCGGGGTCCCGAAGGTGGTGCACGTGTCCACCGACGAGGTGTACGGCAGCATCGAGTCGGGCTCGTGGCGTGAGGACGCGCCGCTGCGCCCGCGCTCGCCGTACGCGGCGGCCAAGGCGGGCGGCGACCTGATCGCCCTTGCCGACGCGACGACCCACGGCCTGCCCGTGGTGATCACCAGGTGCGGCAACACCTACGGACCCCGCCAGTACCCCGAGAAGATCATTCCCCTGTTCGTCACGAACCTGCTCACCGGCCGCAGGCTCCCCCTCTACGGCGACGGGGGCAACGTCCGGGAGTGGATCCACGTGGACGACCACTGCCGGGCCGTCCGGCTCGTCGCCGAGCGCGGCGTGCCGGGCGAGGTCTATCACGTGGCGGGCAACACCCGGCTCACCAACATGGAGCTCACCGGGCGCCTGCTCGACGCCGTGGGCGCGGGCTGGGACGTGGTGGAACGGGTGACCGACAGGAAGGGGCACGACCGCCGCTACTCGCTGGACGGCGCCAAGCTGCGGGCGCTCGGCTACCGTCCGCGCGTCGGCTTCGACGAGGGCCTGGCTGAGACGGTGCGCTGGTACACCGACAACCCGTCCTGGTGGAAGGACAAGACCACGACCGCATAGACACGCGCCATTCCTCCTTCCGCAAGGCGTACGCGGGTTGACATGCGCTTTGCTTTAGTGCATTTTGCCATATAGAAGGAGGCTATATGAAGCTGTTGGTGATCGGTGCGACGGGTCGTACCGGAATGCATGTGCTGGAGCAGGGCGTCGCGCGCGGCCACGAGGTGACGGCGTTCACCCGCAAGCCGGAGCTCCTCGACGGGCGCGGCGACCTGCTCGCCGTCGTGCGAGGTGACGCCACCGACCCGTCGAGCGTGCGCGGGGCCATGGCCGGTCAGGACGCCGTCGTCGCGGCGGTCGGCGGGAGCGGCATCGCCCGCACGTTGATCGCGACGATGCGCGAGGCCGGCGTGCGCAGGGTGGTGATGACGAGCAGCCGTTCCGTCCCCGCCACCCGGCCCCGCCTCGCCGTCGGCATGGCCTGGATGATCTTCAGGAAGGCCTACGCGGACCTGGCGCGCGCCGAGGGCATGCTGGAGATCTCCGGCCTCGACTGGACGGTCGTCCGGGCCACCCGGCTGGTCGACAAGCCCGGCAAGGGGCGGGCGCACATCGACTTCGAGGCCGACGCCACCGGCGGCGAGGCGATGTTGTCGCGCGCCGACTACGCCATGGTGCTCCTCGACGCCGCCGAGGACGACACCATGATCGGAAAGATGCCGGGCGTCTGCGGCGCACGCGCCTGACGGACGTGAGCGGGTCAGGCGTCTCTGCGGCGCACGCGCCCTGACGGGCCTGAGCGGGTCAGGTGCGCAGCGTGCTGGCGTCCTCGCAGCCCTGGTAGTGCTTCGACGCCTCCCGCAAGCTTGTCTCCTGCTCCTTGAGCGCGGTGGCCAGGAGCGCGAGCCCCGCGCCGATGCCGTCCAGCCGCTGCCCCCGCCCCCGCCGGTAGCCGCGGCCGTAGTCGTCGGCGCCCAGGGCGGCGCACGCGGCGCGCCACGACTCCTCGAACCTGGTCTGGACGCCGGACACGTCGCCGGCCAGGTCGTCGGCAGCGCACGCCAGCCGGTGAAGGTGACCCTGGCTGTGGGCGACCACGCCGTTGAACTCCACGGGATCGCAGCCTAGCGAGGGCGCCGCCCGAGGTCGACAGGCAGCGTCTTCTGGAAAAGGATGGTACATACGAGACCTACGGTGCTGATTGGTCGGCGTGAGGGGCGGGCGATGACGACGGACGAGCCGTGGCGGCTGCTGGAGCAGCTCGTCCAGGAGGTGAACCAGGAGACCGAGCAGCTCAAGCAGATGCAGGAAAGGATGCGGCTGCTGTCGGCGACGGTCACCTCGAAGGACGGCATGGTGACCGTGACCGTCGGCCCGCGCGGCGAGGTGCGGACGATCGACCTCGACCCGCGGGTCTACCGCAAGCTGTCGCCGTCCGAGCTGTCCGCCTCGATCGTCGAGCAGATCGGCAGGGCGACCCGGCAGGTCTCCGGCGAGATGAAGGAGCTGATGGAGCCCTTCACCTCCGATCTCCCTCTCGATGACCTGTTCGGCGAGGAGACGGGCTTCGAGTCGTTCCCGCCCCGACCCGGCGCACCGGGGTCACGCGAGCCACGACCGCCCTCGTGACCCGCCCGATCTGCCCGTCGCCTGAAGGCGACGGTCCCCTCAGGAGGCTCTGATGGGGCTCGATCTCAGCCTGGTGCCCGACATCGTCAAGCCGCTGGCGCAGCCGCTCACCGGCGGAGCGGTCCCGGAGGCCGACGTCCCCGGGATCCTCGCCGAGGCCACCACGCTGGAGAACCTGGCCGACCTCCTGGCCGGGCTCAGAGCCGACGACGCCGGCGCGGTCGCACGAATGTTGCGCGGCTGGGAATGGCAGGGCCCCGCCAAGGAGGCGTTCGAGCAGGCGTTCGCCGCGCTCGGCGGGCAGCCGGGCGCCACCGGGCCCGATACCGGGCCGGCGCTGCTCGACCTCCTGGAACAGGCGCTGCGGGACGAGGCGGCGGCCCTGCGCGAACACGGCGTGCGGATGCAGCACACCGAATGGATGATCTACGCCTCGCTGGCGCTGCTCGGCGCGGCGATCGTCAGGCTGCTGGTGTGGATCTACGTCAACGGCCCGGCCGTACTCAAACTCATCCAGCACAACACGCTGCTGACCCGGATGCGCATCCAGACGATCAAGCGGCTCGTTCTCAGCGGCATGCTGACGTTCGCCGGCATCAGCGGCGGCCTCGACCTCGGCGTGCAGGTGGCTCAGCAGATCTGGGGAGACCGCGAGGCCGGTGACTTCGACGTCGCGTCGCTGGCGCTGTCAACCGGCAGCGGCGCCCTGACCGGCGCCCTGTTCGCCGGCGCGAACGCGGGGCTTTCGCGGCTGCTGAGCCGGAACATGGTCTACCTCGCCTCCGAAGCCGAGCTGGCCGTGCGTGACAGGATCGTGGCGTACGGGCAGAGCATGTACGGTCAGGCGCTGCTGGGCGGGCTGGCGGGCACCGGCGGCGCCATCCCGGGACTGGCGCTCAGCGGCCAGCTCGACACCTCCCACCTGGCCTTCTCCCTCATCGCCGGCGTCTCAGGAAGCCTCGACGTCCCGGCCGCGGCGAGGGTGAGCTACACCCCGATGCAGGCGGTCGCCCACCTCGGCGGCCCCCCAGCCACCAGCACCCTGGCCACCAGCACCCCGGCCCCGGGCCACGCGTCCGCCGGCACTCCGCCCACCAGCACTCCGCCCACCAGCACTCCGCCCGCCAGCACCTCGGCCACGGGCAACGCGTCCGCCGGCAGCTCGGTCAGCGGTGAAGCGGGCGTCGGCGCACCGGTCGCCGACTCCTCGACCCCGGCGCACCAGTCCCGGCCCGAACGCCACGGTGACGTCGGCGCCCTGATCAACCGGCAGACCTCTGAACCGGGAGCCGCTCTTGCCCAGCCGCACCAGGGCGAGACGATCGTGGGTGAGGTCACCCGGCGTCACGACACGCCCCTGGCCGGCGCCGAACAGGGCGGAGTTCCCGCGCGGCCGGCCCAGAGCCACCCGGCCGAGCAGAGCCCGGCCGGACCGCCGCGGCCGGAGGTGGCTCGTCCGGGTGAGCTCCCCCGTGACTCGCTGCTCCCGGCCACCATCCCGACGATCAACGCGCCCCCAGAAGGCACAGTCGAACCTCACCACGACGACGATCTGAAAACCGCGGACACCGTCCCGGCCCACCAGCGGCCCGCGGACGTCCCCGCCCCTCCAGCGGACGCTCCGGTCCACCACCGGCCCGTGGATCTTCCGGTCCACCAGCGGCCCGTTGACCTCCCGCCCGGCCAGCGTTCCGTGGACGGCGACCTCGGACACCAGCGGTCCTTGGAGTCCGGCGACGAGCGGCCCGCGACGTCCGGCGAAGCGGGGCCGGGCGGCCGGAGCGGGCCAGGCGGCGACCCGGCCGGCCCTCCCGTCCGGCAGCCACGCGACCTGAGCACGCCGCCGGACGCCGGAACGCGGGCCACGGCGCTGACGTGGACGCCCCATGCGGGGACGGTGCCGGTCCTGGGCCCGGTGGACCCCGCGGGCGCTCGCCACCCGATCGGAGACCTCCCGGCGGTCGCGGACCCCCGGCCGCGGAACTTCGCCGAGGCCGCGGCGATGGTGCACCGCTGGACGCCTGACAGCGGGGATGCCCGGCGGCCTGCGCCCGATGGCTGGTCGCCTGACGGCGGGAGTGCCCGGCGGCCCGCGCCCGACAGCAGGTCGCCTGACGGCGGGGACGCCCGGCGGCCCGTGCCGGACGCGGAGCTCCTGGCCGAGGGCCGTCGTCTCAGACGGGAGCTGGATGTCGTCAACGACAGCGCGACGACGGCGTGGGCGCTGGCACGGATGAGCCGGATCTCCGGCGAGCCGGCGGCCGGGCGGGCCGTGCGCCGGCTGGCGGCCGAGCTCGGCCTGCACCGCGACATCGACGCCCTGGTCGATCTCTACAACGACGCCGAGCGGTTCGCGATGGCCCCGGACGGCGCTGCCGGCCGCGCGGCGCTGGTGGACACCCTCCGGGCCACCATGGCGGCGGACTCCATCCGCTGGACGGGATACCGTCACCGGAACCTGTTCGGCCTGCGGGACGTCACCGCCACGCAGGCGCGCGCGGTCGGGCTCATGGTCGGCATGATGGGGGAGCGGCTCACCCAGAGCGGCGCGAGGGACCTCGTCAGGCCCCTGCTCGACGGGCACGTGGGGCCCGGCGCGGGCCGGGTCGCCGAGGTGCTGCCGGTCGTCCGGGCGGCCCAGGACAACGGCTATTTCCCCGCCGGGACGAGCGGGGCCGCAGCCTTCCGCCAAGGCATGGAGCGGTTCTGGCACGAGGACCCCTACCTGTGGAACGGCGTGCTGCTCGCCGAGAGGCACGCCGTGACCGATCCAGGCGAGGCGACGGCCCGGCTGCTCGCGCACCTGGACGAGCTCGCCGCGCTGCCGGGCCCCGGCAGGGAGCGAGCCGGTCCTCCGCTGGAGCGGCTGGCCGAGGACGTGGGGCTGGGACGCTCCGTCGGGCACCTCGTCCGCCTGGCCGAGGAGGCGCAGGCGCACGGCGCCGACCTCGCGCGGGCGGCCCACGTCAAGGAGCTCGCCGGCCTGCTCGCCGCGCGCCGGGCGCGGGACCCGTACCGATGGGACGGCCTGCGGATCGCGGCGGAGCACGGTTTCCCGCGCCCGCGCGACGACGAGGCGCGGGTTCTGGCGCGGCTGGCCGAGCTCACCCGCTCCGATGCGCCGTCCCGGCTGTGGGTGTTCGACCCCCTGCGCCGGCTGGCCACGGAGGCGGGTCTCGGACAGTCCGTGGAACGGCTGGCGCGCAGGGCGGCCGACGTTCAGCAGGCAGGGTTCGACCTGTTCGCGCCGGTCGACCGCCGGCAGGTGCTGGACGCCATGACCCCGCCCGCCGGCCGTGCCCGGGCGGGCCCGCCGCCGGAGCCGCGGAACGTGCCCCCGGGCTTGCACGATCTCTCCTCCTCCGCCGTTCAGGAGGCGAGGCGGGCCGCGGCCCAGGAACACGCGGAGGCGCAGAAGGCGTACCGGAGTGCCCGTTCCCCCCTGCGCCGCTCGCTGTCCCTGCTCACCGGGCCCGATCCGCTGGCCGTGGCGGAGCAGGAGCGGGTCGCCTCGCTGGCCTCCCGCGCCCAGGCGTGGCGGCGCTGGCCGGAGCGGCCGGAGGTGTCGTTCACGAGGGACGCCGGCGCGTTCCGCCGTGCCTACGATCGGGCGATGGAGCGCGCGGTCGCGGGGGAGGAGGTGATCCCGTACATGCCGGAGAACGCCACCGCCTCCCTCGCGGACCGTGACGGCGGGCGGGGGTTCGGGCTGGAGCTGGAGTTCGACCTGCCGGACCGTACCGACGTCAGGACGCTGGAGGCGATCGCCCGCGCCCTGCGCGAGGCCGGCCTGACCGGCGACGCCCAGGTGCACGGCCGCCACACCATGCAGGGGGAGGGCTACCGTCCGGGCAGGAACGGCGGGCGCGGGTTGTGGAACCTGGAACGGGACGGCACGGTCGCGGGCGAACTGGTCTCGCCCATCCTGTACGACGAGCCCGCGACGTGGGAGAACCTCCGCGTCGCCTGCGAGATCATCCGGTCGCACGGCGGCACGGCGAGCCTCTCGACCGGCGGGCACGTCCACGTGAGCACCCACGACTACGACCACATCGTGGAGAACTACGCCGCCGTGCTGCGCTACGCGGACCATCACGCCGACACCCTGTTCAGGCTCGCGCAGAACCCGGAGCGGGCCGGTCACCGGGGTCTCTCCCACTGCCGGCCCAACGACCTGCCCGCCGCGGGCTACCAGCAGATCGGTCCGGTACGGCACGCCAACACCGGCCAGGAGCTGGCGTTGAACATGGAGGCCATGCGCGGCACCGCGAAGGACCACATCGAGCTGCGGCTGTGGGACGGTTCGCTCGACCCCGCCGTGATCCAGTCACAGGTCAAGCTGTCGCTGGCGCTGGTCGAGGCGGCGTTCCGCACCGCGACGCTGGGCCATCCGCCGAACGGCGACCGGCGCGACCGTCTGGGCGCCCACGCCGCGCTCCTCGCCGAGGATCCCGCGCTGGACGTCACGGAGCGGGGAAGCCGCTCCTTCCGTATCCTGATGGACGAGCTCTTCTGGCGGGCCGCCGACAAGGAGCAGCTCACGGCCCTGTTCGCCGCCACTCGCTGGATGCCGGGCCCATGAAGGAACGGGACAACGTCGTGATCGTCCGTAACGGCTCGGCGGCGGAGCCTCCTCCGGCCGCTCCCGTCAGGCACGACGGACGGCCGTACCACCTGGAGATGATCTACGCAGGCGGGGCCCGCCGCGGCTACGCCGACGACGCCGCAGACCTCGTCGACCTGCTCGCCCCCGGCTACGCCGCGCTCGCCACCGCAGGCGAGCGCGCGACGGCGCGCGTACGCCTCGCCATGGACCTGCAGGTCAGGCTGCAGGCCCGGCTCGCGGCCGGACCCCGGCTCGGCGCCTGCGGCGACGCGGAACGCGCCGTGATCCTCGGCGGGCGGCACGAACCCCCGGCGCTCACCCGGTGGGAGGCGCCGGTCCCCCTGGTGCTGGTCGCGACCTTCTACGAGCCCGCCGGCCCGCTGCCCAGGCCACAGGGGCCCGCGGACCTCCAGATCTGGCTGGACCCGGCCGGCGACTGGGCCCTGCTGACCAGCCTGCACGCCGCCGGCGTGATCACCGTCAGCCGCGCGGTCACATGAACGACGAAGGGAACGCCCATGAACGCTCGATCCGTCACCGTCCTGGTGTGGGGCGAGAACCGGCACGAACAGACCGAACCCAGCGTGGCCGAGATCTATCCCGACGGCATGCACAACGCCGTGCGCCGCGGCATCGAGCACTGGCTGGGGGAGCGGGCGACCGTCACCACGGCCACGCTCGACGACCCCGAGCACGGGCTGACCGAGGAGGTGCTCGTCGGCACCGACGTCCTCACCTGGTGGGGCCACGCCGCGCACGGCGAGGTGTCGGACGAGGTGGTCGACCGGGTGCACCGGCACGTCCTGGCCGGCATGGGGCTGGTGGTGCTGCACTCCGGCCACTACTCGAAGATCTTCACCAGGCTCATGGGCACCACGTGCACGCTGCGCTGGCGCAGCGCGAACGACCGCGAGCTGGTCTGGACGGTGAACCCGTCGCACCCCATCGCCCGCGGCATCCCCCACCCCATCGAGATCCCCGCCCAGGAGATGTACGGCGAGCAGTTCGACATCCCGGCACCCGACGAGCTGATCTTCATCAGCTCGTTCACCGGCGGCGAGGTGTTCCGCAGCGGCTGCACCTTCCGGCGCGGCAACGGGAAGATCTTCTACTTCAGCCCCGGCGACCAGGACTACCCGGTGTACCACCACCCGGACGTGCTGCACGTCATCGCCAACGGGGTCGAGTGGGTGGCCGCCGACCCGCCACGGCGCGACCTGCCGGCCTCGCTCCGGCAGGAGACGGGCGACTTCGGCCGGGGTCACCGCGGCGCGACGCACGACAAGGGGGCCGCGGAGTGAGCGCCGCCGGCCGGGCGCGCCCGCTGCGCGTGGTCCAGGTCGGAGCGGGCGCGATGGGCCTGGTCTGGATGCGCACCCTGACCGCGTCCCGCGACGTCGACCTCGTCGGGGTGGCCGACCTCGACGTCGATCGGGCGCGGGCCGCCGTACGCGCCGCCGGCGCCGACGCCAAGGTCGGCGCCTCGCTCGGCGACCTGCTCGCGGACACCGCGCCGGACGCCGTCGTGAACGTCACCGTCCCGGCGGCCCACAACGAGGTCACCATAGAGGCGCTCTTCGCCGGGCTCCCGGTCCTGTGCGAGAAGCCCGCCGCGCCGACCCTGGCCGAGGCGGTCGTCCAGGTCGCCGCCGCCGAGGCGACCGGCCGGCTGGTGATGATCAGCCAGTCACGCCGCTACTACGCCGCCCTGGAGGAGTACCGCCGCCGCATCGCCGAGCTCGGCACTCCCGGCCTGCTCACCACCGGCTTCTACCGTGGCGAGCGCTTCGGGGGCTTCCGCGACGTCATGGAGCAGCCGCTGCTGGTGGACATGGCGATCCACGCTTTCGACGCGGCCCGCCACCTGCTCGGCGCGGAGCCGATCTCGGTCGTGTGCGAGAGCTGGAACCCGGCCTGGAGCTGGTACCGCGGCGACGCGGCGGCGACCGCGACGTTCCTGTTCGAGGGCGGCACCCGCTACGTCTTCACCGGCTCCTGGGTCGCGGAGGGTCTGGAGACGCCCTGGAACGGCCGGTGGCGGGCCTCCTGCCCCGGGGGCACCGTGACCTGGGACGGCGAGGACCGCGTCGCCTCCAGCACCGTCGGCGCGTCGGAGGTGCCGGCGGGCACGCACGAGGAGATCGCCGGGGCGCTGGCGGAGTTCCTCACGGCACTGCGCACGGGCGCGGAGCCGTCGGGATCGATCGCCCGCAACATCCGCTCCCTGGCCATGGTGGAGGCGGCGGTGCGCTCGGCGGAGTCGGGCGCGCGGGTCCACATCGGGGCGCTGCTCGAACAGGCCCACCGGGACGCGCTGGCCCTACCCGTACGCGAGGGGATCCGCGCCCGGCTGTCCGGGCCTGCCGCGGAAGGTTGAGCGATCGGCCGTACGTGAACAGCGGCCATTGACAGGTGTGCTGGCCGGTCGAAAAGATACGGTCGTCCGTACAACTTCGTGGCAAGAGGCGCCGGATGACCGACATCGACTGGGCGCGGCGGCTGGCTCTGGAGCCGGGCGCCGCCGTGCCGCTCTACTACCAGCTGCGCGAGCGCCTGCGCGCGGTGATCGGCGAGTGCGAGCCGGACACCCCGATCCCGGCGGAGAAGGACCTCATGGTGTTCGCCGGGGTGAGCCGGGCCACCGCGCGGCGGGCGATCGGCGACCTGGTCCAGGAAGGGTTGCTGGTGGCCCGGCAGGGCAGCGGCACCTACACCGCACCGGTCGGGGTCACCTCCGAGCTTCTGGGCTCCAGGCCGGCCGGCTTCACCGAGACGATGGCCAGGCTGGGACGCAGGCCGACCACGCGGGTGCTCGTGGCGCGCGCGCAGCCGTGCGCCGCCGACCTCGCCCCCGCGCTCGGCCTGGAGGCCGGCGGCGAGGTCGTCTTCCTCGAACGCCTCCGGCTGCTCGACGGCGAGCCCTGCATGATCGAGAGCGCCCATCTCCCGGCCGAGCTGGTTCCCGGCATCCTCGACGAGGACCTGACCGGGTCGCTCTACGGCCTCCTTCGGCTGAAGTACGGGCTGACCCCGGCCTCGGGCAAGGAGACGATCGGCGCGGTCAACGCCGACTACCGCCTGGCGGGGCTGCTGCGCGTGCCCATGGCCGCGGCCCTGCTGGCGACCGCCCGGTCGACGGTCACCGAAGGCGGGCTGCCGCTCGAATACACGATCCGCCACGCCAGAGGCGACCTGGCCGTGTTCTCCGTCGAGCTCAACGACGCGAAGAACGCCCTGATGGGCCAGGAGCCGAGCTGAACGGCGTGTCCGGACGGCGCCTGCTCGCCGCCGCGCCCCACCCCTGCCGGGGCGGCCTTCGCGATCCGCCGAGGTTCAGGGAAGGTTTTTCCGGGCGGCGTTGTCCCAGGAGGCGTTGGTGCCGATCTCCGGCGTGGAGCCGGCGAAGGCGCCGCGGGCGTGGGTGTCGCCCTGGAGGGTGTACATCAGCCAGGCGGTCAGATATCCGAGGAAGCCGCCGCCGTCGCCCTGGATCGTGTTGTGCCCGGCGCCCTTGAGCATGGCCTTGGCGGCGGCCCCTGGAACGGCCCGGTAGTAGTTCCGGATGGCCGAGTGCGGGGAGATCAGGCCGTCGCGGGTGCCGCTGAGGAACAGCACGGGGCAGTCCAGCTGGTCCACGTGGAACCTGTCGTCCGCGCCGACCCAGATCGGGGCGGGCAGGGCGATCGGGACGACCGACGAGATCAGGCCGCCCGACCTGGTGGCCGTGTTGACGGAGCCGCCCGCGCCCTGCGAGTGGCCGACGGCGCCGACCTTGCCCACGTCGAGCTTGCCGTGGAACACGCTGGAGGAGTCGCCGTTCCTGGCCACCAGGTATTCGGCGGCCTCGATCATCTCGGTGCCGGTGCCCGTCGTCGTGTCCGTCGTGGCGATCACCACGAACCCCCAGGAGGCGAGCTGGTTCAGCACGCCCGGATAGTGGGTGGGGACGGCGTCCGTGCCGTTGCCCCAGGTGACGATCGGGTGTTTGACGCCTCCTTCGCCCAGGCCGGCCGGATAGTGGATCCGGTATTCGCCGCCGACGTCCGCGGTGGCCACGGTCCAGGGCCCGGCCGCCGCGTAATGGGCTTCGATCGTGTCGGCGGCCCGCGCGGGGGAGACCAGGACCCCCAGCAGCAGCACCACGGCGACCATGAGCTTCATGCATCCTCCACACTTGTACGGATGACCGTATCTTTCGCCTCACCCGCCACCCTGTCAACGAGTTCCGCGAGCAGTGTTACGTCCCCGAGGATTTCGTGGCCCGGCTCAAACGGCTCGGCCTCTGCCGTGCCTCGACGCCGGAGCGGTTCGGTGGCGAGCCGATGCCGCCCGCCGCGTTCCTCAGGAAGATCGAGCGGATCTCGGCCGCCCGGACGTCGTCTTCGCCGGCCCGCGCCCGACCTCGCCGAGCGGGACGGCGCCGGCCGGGCGAGCATCACCGGAGCCCCGAGCCTCGCCGACCGTCCCCGCCTTCCGCTGGTGGCCGGGACGGACGGTCAGGAGGCCACCAGCGCGACCTCGTCGGCCTGCAGCCACATGTCGCCGTTGTCGGTCCAGATGCCGGCGAACACCTCGACCGAGGTGCGCGTCCCGCTGTCGAAGGTGACGGTGAACGGGGTCCACGCGTTCACCGCCCGGAAGTTGACCTCCTTGATCGGCGATCCTCCCGGCACCCGTACGCCGAAGAAGCCGTTGTCGTTGTTCGCGGACGTCCGCAACCATCCGGTGAGGGTGTAGGTGGTGTCCGGCTCGACCTCGACCACCTGGTGCAGGTCGTGCCAGCCGCTGTCGTGGCGGGCGAATCCGTTGCGGTCGCCGGTGAAGCCCCAGGTGGCCCGGTCGATGCCGCAGTTCCCGCGGCAGGCCCAGGGCGCGGATGCCGACCCCGTGCTCTGCCGTTCGAAGCCCGGATCCTCGACGAGGTTGGGGTTGGTGACGGCGGCGTCGCGGGTGAGCGTGATCCTGGTCAGATACACGTTGTACGGCGTCCACTGCGACAGCGCCAGATACAGGTCGGGCCCGGACGACCACGGGTGCATGAAACCGCCGTACAACCCTGGATAGTCGGCGGAGCTCGCGACGACCGCCGGGGCGCTCCACGGGCCCGTGGGGCCGGGCGCGGATCGCAGCACGATGTCGCTGCCCTGCAGGTAGGTCATCAGCCACCTGCCGGTGAAGTCGTTGTAGCGCACAGAGAGCTCGCCGGCGGGGGCGGGGACGACCGGCGCGGCGGCGGTGTCGGGGCCGCTTCGCCAGGCGGTTCCCGTCCAGTACTCGTAGGCGTCCTCGGCCAGTACCTCGGCCTCGGGAACCCGGGCGAGGTGCACGGCTCCGGCGCGGCCGTTCGGCGTGCCGAACAGGTACACGAACCCGTCCCTGCGGGCGAGCGCGGCCATCTGGAAGCGGTTGCCCCCGTCGGGGTTGTCCCATCGGGGTCCGCCCTCGGTCGTCCAGGTCTGCCCGTTGTCGTCGGAGAAGGCGATCCCGGCGTGGTTGGTGTCCCACTCGCCCGGGTCGCCCCAGTGGCGTACCGACATGTGGGCGAGGTACTGGCGGCTTCCCACGGACACGCCGGCGGTGGGGATGACGGTGATCTCGTCGCCGTCGACCTTCTTGCTCGGGATGAGCTCCTTGGCGTGCCCCTGCCGGTCGGTGGCCGCGCTGGAGAACGTCATGCCGTCGGAGAGGTCGCGGTCGGTGCTGCGCAGCAGCACCTGGCTGCGCCAGTCGCCGCCGTTGGCGCCCGGGGGTTCCCAGTCGGCGCCGAACGTGTCGCCGAATGCGGCGAGCACCTCCCCGCTGCCGTTGTCCCACATGACGCCCAGGTCGGTGGCCTTCACCTGCCAGGTGGCGGGGGTGTCGCTGAGGGAGCCGGGCCCGGTCATCTTGCTGACCACGATCGCCGGTGACCGGGCCGTGGTCGCCTGAGCCGGCAGGCAGGCCGTCCCTCCCGTGACCACGAGCAGGAGCAGCGCGCTCCCCGCCGATGCGCGGGCGCGTGAGCCGAGCCTCATCTGCCGTCACCTCCGCAGCTGAAATCGATTTCTCAACTCCATTGTTGGATCTTGGGAGTGCGTCGTCAAGAGGGCGCCCGCCCGTCGGGCGCGGAGGAGGCGTCACACTCCGGGCCCGCCGGCCCTCTTGGGTGCAGAGGAGGTCACCGCCTCCCTCGTCGATCCACCAGGAGCACCCATGTCAACCGCCTACGTCGTCACCGCCGTGGTGACCATCGCCGCCAACACCTTCTCCGGGCTCGCGGCCATGACCCGGCTCAAGCCGATCATGCGCACGCTGGGCCCCGCGCTCGACCGGGCCGGCGTGCCGGAGTCCTGGCTGGTCTGGCCGATCGGCGTGCTGAAGCTGCTCGGCGCCCTCGGGCTGGCGCTCGGGCTGCTCGGCGTGCCGCTCGCCGGGACGGCCGCCGCCGCCGGGCTCGTGCTCTACTTCGTCTGCGCCCTCTTCGCCCATCTCCGCGTCCGCGACTACGTGCCGCAGTTCTACCTGGCGATGGTGTTCCTCGGGCTCGCGACGGCCACCCTGGCCCTGGACCCGGCTCTCGTCCTGTCCCCGGCCGGGTGACCGCCGCTGCACCCGTCAGGCCCGCGTACGCTCCAGCTGCAGGCGTACCCTGGCCAGCCAGGTCCCCCAGCCGTCGTCCGGCCGGCTGTCGCCGATGCGCAGGTAGAACGCCCGGGACTCGCCCCGCAGGTCGGCGAGGTCGAGCGTGCGCTCCTCCCGGTTGGACCGGTCACGCACGTCGTTCTCCTCCCGCAGCACGGTCCGCCAGGCCTGCTGGTCGGTCGAGACCTCCACGAGGAAGTGGTTGGCGAGGTCCAGCGTCAGCGAGCCGCCGGTGACCTGGGCGGGCAGCTCGAACCGGTAGGTCGCGTGGCTGTCGCCGTCGGTGAAGCGGGCACGCCCGTCGTGCACCTCGCCGTCGAGCTTGGACCCGCCCGCGTCCAGGAGCCAGGGCTGCTCCGCCGGGGTGCCGGGCGTGAACTCCACCGTGTCGCCGACCAGCGTGACCGCCACCTGCTCGCCGGTGGACCCCTGGTCGGAGGTGGCGTCGAGCCGGATCAGGTGGCTGCCGGGACCGGCCGTCGCCGGCACCGCCACCTCGAACGCCACGGTCTGGGACGCGCCCGGCGCCACGGGCCCGAAGCGGGCAGACGCGGGCTGGACGGTCCAGCCCTCGGGTCCCGTGGCGGTGAGCCGGCCGCGGGCGGGCTTCGTGGCGTGGTTGGCCACGGTCGCCGAGAGCCGCACGGTCTCGCCTGGGGCGGCGAAGACCCCGGAGCTCTCGATGACCAGCGTCGACGTGGCGGGCGGCTCGGGAGCGAGCAGCTCCACCTCGGCCAGCGAGACCGCCGAGCCGCCGGTGAACCTGATCCGGTAGTGGGCGTACGCGCTCGGGCTGGTGATCTTGAACGGGCGGGTCTGCGACCGCCACGCGAAGCTCTCACCGGTCCGCTTGTCGATCGACTTCCACGCGTTGCCGTCCCTGGAGCCCTCCAGGACCCAGCTGGACGGATCCTGGGCCGGATCGCCAGAGCCGGAGGTGAGCGTGTAGTAGCGCGCCGTGCGCTCGCCGTCGAAGGCGAGGCGCACCCACTCGGGCACCGTCGCCCCGGTGGCCGAGTCGTCGTCGAACAGCGCGCTCACGTCGGCGCCGCCCGGCGCCGACGCCGTGCCGTGCCCGGTGAGGTCGTGCAGCGGCGTCGGGACCCGGTCGTCGCCGGTGATCGACGGCGGCGCGGCGTTCTTGCCCGTGCCCCAGCGCGAAGGCTTCGGCCCCATCTCGAACACCAGCTCGCCGCCCTTGGCGATCAGGTCGTGCGGCAGGTACGTCTTCCCGTACGGCCTGCCGTTGACCTTCAGCCCCTGCACGTAGACGTTGCGTGCGCTGTTGCCCGGCGCCCTGATCACCAGCTTCCTGCCGTTCTCCAGGTGCACGGTCGCCTTCGTGAACAGGGGCGAGCCGATCGCGTAGGAGGGGCTGCCCATCTGCAGCGGGTAGAAGCCGAGGGCGCTGAAGACCTGCCAGGCCGACATCTCCCCGTTGTCCTCGTCACCCGGGTAGCCCTGGCCGATCTCGCTGCCCAGATAGAGCCGCGAGAGCGCCTCGCGCACCTTGGCCTGGGTCTTCCACGGTTGTCCCGCGTAGTCGTACATGTAGGCGATGTGGTGCGAGGGCTGGTTGCTGTGCCCGTACTGGCCCATCCGGATGTCGCGGGCCTCGCGCATCTCGTGGATGATCCCGTTGTACGAGCCGGGGAACAGCGCGGTCTCCTGGTCGTCGAAGAACGCGTCGAGCTTGGCGGCCAGCTTGTCCGCGCCGCCGTACAGGTTGGCCAGGCCGCGGCCGTCCTGCGGCACGTGGAAGGCCATGTTCCAGCCGTTCGTCTCGGTGTAGTCGTGGCCCCACTCGCGCGGGTCGTACGCGTCCGGCTTGAGCCGGAACGACCCGTCGGCGCTCCTGCCCTGGAAGAAGCGGACCGCCGGGTCGAACAGGTGCACGTAGTTGAGCGCCCGGTTCCTGAAGTACTCGTACTCCTCCAGGTAGCGGGCGCGCTTCGCGCCCTTCGACCGTTCGGCCAGCGACCTGGCCATGTTGGCGATGCCGAAGTCGTTGATGTAGCCGTCCATGGCCCACGACATGGCCTCGCCCGTCGACTCCGTGCTCGTGTAGCCGAGGAAGACGGAGGTCGACAGGCCCTTGCGGCCCACGTGGCGGGTGGGCGGGGCGACCGTGGCGTTCTTGAGCGCCGCCTCGTAGGCGGTCTCGGCGTCGAAACCGGTGATCCCCTTCAGATGGGCGTCGGCGAAGGCGACGTCGGAGCTGGTGCCGACCATCAGGTCGGCGTAGCCCGGCGAGGACCAGCGCGCGATCCAGCCGCCGTCCTCGTACTGCCGCACGAACCCGTCCACCATCTCCCCGGCCGCCTCGGGCGTCAGCAGCGCGTACGCGGGCCAGGTGGTGCGGTAGGTGTCCCAGAAGCCGTTGTTGACGTACACCTTGCCGTCCGCCACCTTCGCCCCGGTCTCGGTGGGCGTGCTGGGCGGGGTCTCGGTGGCCGACTGCACGGCGTGCCTGTACACCGGGGCGTCCGCGGTGCCGGTGTTCTCGTAACCGGAGTTGGGATAGAGGAACAGCCGGTAGAGGTTGGAGTACAGCGTGACGAGCTGGTCGTGGCTCGCGCCCTCGACCTCGATGACGCCGAGTTTGGCGTCCCACGCCTTCCGCGCCCGCTCGCTGACCTGCTCCAGCGTGTCGGAGGCGCCGATCTCCAGCTCCAGGTTCTTCCTGGCCTGCTCCACGCTGATCAGCGAGGACGCGATCCGCATGGTCACCGTGCGCGTCTCGCCCGCGTCGAACGCCAGATAGCCCAGCACGTTGTCGCGTCCCTGGCCGGTCAGCCTGCCGCCGCCGGTGACCGGGCGGTCGAAGGTGGCGTAGTAGAACATGCGCGTCGCCCCGGTGGACAGGTCGCTGCGCACGTCGGAATAGCCGGTGACCACGCCGCCGGACACGTCGAGGGTCAGGCCGCCGCTGTCGTTCACGTTGTCGAAGATCAGCTTGGCCGACGCGCCGGGGAACGTGAACCGGGCCAGCGCCGCGTGGTCGGCCGGCGCGATCTCCGTCCTGAGGCCGTTGTCGAACGTGACCGCGTACAGGTGCGGCTGAGCGACCTCCCGCTCGTGGCGGAAGGGCAGCGCGCGGGCGGTCCTCGACGGGTCGGGCGCCCCTTCGGCCGCCGACGGCATGAACTGGAACGTCTGCCGGTCGCCCATCCACGGGCTGGGCTCGTGGCTGGCGGTGAACGCCTGGATCTCGGGCAGGTTCGCCGCGTTGCCGGCCCGGTGGTATTCGTAGAGCCACCGCGTCGAGGCGGCGTCCGTCATCGGCGTCCAGAAGTTGAACCCGTGCGGCACGGCCGTGGCCGGGAAGTTGTTGCCCCGCGAGAACCCGCCCGTGGAGTGGGTGCCGCGGGTGGTCACCGCGTACTCCGAGGGCCGCTGCCCGTCGCGCCCGTCACGGCCCTCGTACGGCTGCCGCTTCCGCTCCTTGACGATCTTGATGTCGTCCACCCAGCCGCGGAACCCGGCCTCGCCCACGGGGCTGTCGTAGGCCACCAGGACGCGGCTGATCCGCTTGCCCCTGGCCACCTTGCCGATCTCGGCGCGCTTGAAGTTCCACTGGTCGGCGTAGAGGGTCCTGGACTCGCCCTGCTCCCGGGGCGCCAGCCGGACCCCGTGCTGGTCGACGGCCTTCAGGTCGCTGAGGTAGGTGCCGTCGCTGAAGGCCAGGTCCACGGAGACGTACGTGCTGGGGTAGCCCAGGTGGGCGGAGGTGAACTCGGGGAAGACCAGGTAGGACAGCTCCATCCCGGACGTGACCGGGATGTCCACCTCGAACACCTTGTTGGTGGAGTAGCCGCCCTTGCCCGACGTCGTGCCGCCCGCGTACCGGAGGGCGCGCAGGCCGCTGAAGCCCGCGCGCGGCCTGGACGTGTGGCCGCGGGTCGGGCCGTCGCCGACGTGGCTGCGCATGTCGCTGGGCGGCCTGGCGCCGGTGTGGCCGTCGGAGAGCTCCCACTCGGCCAGTTGCAGCATGGGGGCGCCGCCGACGCGGGTGACGTTCAGCCGGTAGTGGGCGTAGGCGGTCGTGTTGGCGAAGCGGTATTCCTTGCGCTGGTGGCGCGCCGAGAACGTCTCACCGCTCCGGGTGTCCAGGGTCGTCCAGGTCCTCCCGTCCTGCGAGCCCTGGAGCTGCCAGTCGCGGGGGTCGCGCTCGGGCGCGTCGTCAGCGGAGGTCAGCGCGTAGCGCACGACCGCGACCGGCTCGGACAGTTCGTACCGTGCCCAGCCCGTGCCGCTGTCCACCAGCCACTTGGTGCTCGGGTCGGTGTCGGCGAGGTTCTCCTTCACCTCGCCGGCGTCGAAGAACTCGCCGCTGACGTCGATCCGGGCGATCTTGTCGGAGATGCTGCCCTCGATGCCGCCGGGCAGGGTGCCGGCGACGTTCTCGGCCTTCTTGTCGCCCTTGGCGTCGGTCTCGGTGGTGTTGGTCCAGGTCGGCTGGGGGTCGCCGGGCTCGAAGGAGGAGGCGAAGGCTGCTCCTTCCGCCTGGGCCAGCTTCTGCCCGTCCTGCGCCGCTCGCCGCGCCTGCTCCGCGGACGGAGCCGGCTCGCTCGCCTCGGGGTCGGGCGGCGGGCTGTAGGACGGGCCGGGGGTCGGGGTGCCCGAAGGGCCGGGATTGGGAATCGGGTCTGGACCTTTCTGTGCGGTGGCGCCTGCCGGGCCGTACTGGGTGGTCAGCGCGGCGGCGGCCGGGGCGGACAGTGCGAGGGCGACGCCCGCGCATAAGGCCGCCGTCATGAGGGATCGTCGGCGAGGGTGCTTCATCGGGGGGAACCTTCCGTGCGTCAGCCGGTACGGGGACTCGGTCGAGCAGCGTCACGAAGGCGGCTGCGTGGGTCGTGCCTGGTCGGGACGGGACGGGGACGGGACCGGGATGGACCGGATGGCCAGGGGTGCTCACAACGATCTGCCGGCAGGAGGATGACAACGTTGTCAGCCTCAATCTGTCAAGGAAGTTTTCAAATCGCGGGCCCCCTGTCAAGAGGTCGCCCCGCAGGCCCCGGGCGGGCGCGGGAAGGCGCACCGGTGGGCGCCCCACCGGTGACAGCGGATCGGTCGCGCCGGGTCAGCGCCGCTTGACGACGGTCAGCAGGACCGCGGAGTCCTCCAGCGCCTCGAGACTGTGGCGGGCGTCGGGCACGATGAGCAGGTCTCCGGTGCGCGCCTCCCACGACTCCGCACCGGCCAGCATGCGCACCCGGCCGTGCAGCACCTGCACCGTCGCCTCTCCCGGATTCTCGTGCTCGGCGAGGTGCGAGCCCTGCTTCATGCCGATGACCGTCTGGCGCAGCACCTTCTCGTGCCCGCCGTACACGGTGTCGGCGGTGTGACCGCCGCCGGCGCCGCCCGCCAGATCGGTTTGCTGACGGGCCAGGGCCGTGAGCGAGACTTTCTGCATGCCGCCATTGTCTCAGTTGGGCTATGGTCGGCCGTGTGACGGGACCGTGGAACACCCCATGCAGGCTCATCGTGCTGAGCCTGGTCCTGGTGTGCTCGCTGGTGGCCGGCGCGTCGAGCGTCTGGCACGCCGCCGGTGACCCCGTCGCCCAGGAGGCGACGACGTGGAGCCCCGGCACCACGGAGCACCGGCTGACGGGCCTGCCGCCCCAGCTCTCCACCGGCCGCGAACCCCTGGTGCCGGAGTCCGGCGCGCGGCAGGGCGACGCCGCCCATCTGGCGCTGCTGCCCCCGCCGCACGGCTCGGCCGCCGTCGGAGACCCCCAGCAGCTCGGGCACCGCGCCGCGGGGTCACGCAGCCCGCCGCTGGTCTGACCTTCGTCCACTGTCGCGCCGCGCGGCCCGGCCGTGCGCGCCCGGCTGCCCGCCGGCGCGGCCGTCCCCATGCGGGACACGCCCTCATTCCTTCCTTCTCGCGTCAAGCAAGGAGCCGAACACCGCCATGGCCGAGCTCGCATCAGCCCGCACCCTCCAGCACACCCGCCACGGACGGGTGGCGCTCGATCTGGGCACCGCGCGCACCAGAGCGCTGACCTCGAGCGGGGTCGCCATCGCCGACCGCCCCTCGGCCGTCGTCGCCTCCCCGCCCGTCGCCGATGTCGCCGACCCGGTACGCCCGATCCGGCACGGGATGATCGCCGACCCGGGCGCGTGCCTGCGCCTCGTACGCCTCGTCCTGCGGGACGTCCAGACGGCGGGCGACCGCTCCATGGAGCAGGTGGTGGTCGGCGTGCCCGTGGCCGCCTCGCCCAGCGACCGGCGAGCGGTGCGCACCGCGGTGTCCGAGGCCGCCGGATGCGGGGTGACGCTCGTGGAGGAGCCCCTGGCCGCGGCCGTCGGCGTCGGCCTCGACGTCACGGGCTCGCGGCCGTTCCTGCTGCTCGACGTGGGCGCGGGCATCGTCGAGGCCGTCGCCATCCGCGACGGCGCCATCAGCGACGCCGTGGCCATCCAGCTGGGCGCCACGACCAGCGCGGGCCTGCTGCCGTACGTGCTGGACGGCGTCGTCGACATGACGGCCGCGTTGCTGCGCCGCCTGCCCGCCCAGCTTCGCGTCGCCGCGCGCGCCCACGGCCTGACGGTGACCGGGGGCGGCGCCCTGCAGGCGCAGCTGCTCAGCCGCCTGGACACCGTCCTGCGCATGCCGGTCAGCACGCCGCCCGAGCCGCAGCACGTCACCGTACGCGGCCTGATGCGGCTGTGCCTGCAGCCCGCGCTGGCCGCCGGCCTCGCCGCGCGTGGCCGCTGACCGCCGGGGCAGGGTAAGCCCGTGATCCGACTCGATCGCCTGGTCAACGTGCTGGGCGGATACGGGGTGCGGTTGTGCGGGCGGCCCGGGACGCGCTCGGTCCAGCTGCGCAGCGTGGCGATGCCGGACCCCACCGACGAGCGCCTCCAGGGTGACGTGCTGCTGGCGGTCGGCGCCCCGTCGGCGGCCGAGGCGGTCCGGTGGGCGGTGTCGGCGCGGGCCACGGTGGTGATGGTGCGCGCCGGCGCCGAGGCCGCCCGCGAGGCGTCCTCGGCCGGCGAGAGCGAGGGCGTGGCGGTGATGCTGGTCGACCCCGCCGTGTCGTGGAGCCAGCTCGCCGGCGTGGTGTACGGGCTCGTCCTGGAAGGGCGGGAGACGGAGGCGGGTCGCGGGCCGACGGACCTGTTCGCGCTGGCCGACAGCCTGGCCGACGTGGTCGGCGGCGCGGTCACCATCGAGGACCGGCTGTCGCGGGTGCTGGCGTACTCACGCTCCCAGCAGGCGGGCGACCCGGCCCGGCTTGAGACGATCCTGGTCCGGCAGGTTCCCGACCGGCTGCGGGAGCTGTTCAGGTCCCGCGGGGTGTTCGACCGGCTGGCCGCGTCCGACGAGCCGGTGTTCGTCGAGCAGGACCCGGAGCACGGGCTGACCGGGCGGATGGCGGTGGCCGTGCGGGCGGGCCGCGAGGTGCTCGGCTCGGTCTGGGTGACCTGCGGCAGCCCGCTGACCGGAGCGCGGCTCGGCGCCCTGACCGACGGGGCGCGCACGGTGGCGCTGCACCTGCTGCGCCAGCGGGCGAGCGCCGACCTGGAGCGGCAGGTGGAGTCCGACCTGGCCATCCGGCTGCTGGAGGGCAGCGCCGACGCCGCGACAGTGCTCAGCCAGCTGGGGCTGGCCGGCGAGACGCTGCGCGTCATCGCCGTCCGCGCGCACGCCGGGAACGAGCGCCACGCCGCGCTGCTGCTGGCCTTCGAACGGGCCACCACCGGCTTCGGCTGGTCGCGGCCCGGGCGCAGCACGCTGCTGGGCAACACGCTCTACACGATCCTGCCGGGCGAGGAGGCCGACGCGGCGCGCGCCTGGGTGTCCGCGCTGGGGTCCGCCCTGCCCGCGCAGGTGAGGCTCCTCGCCGGGATCGGGGCGCCGGCCAGGGCTGCGGAGCTGCCGGCCAGCAGGCAGGAGGCCGACGAGTGCCTGGCTTTGCACGAGACGGGCCCCCTTCAGGCCGCGCCGCCGGCGTACGACGAGTCCTGGGACGACATCCTGCTGCGGCGGCTGCGGGCCGCCGCGCGCACCGGCCGCACCCCCGCCCGCGGGCCGGTCGGCGCGCTGCGCCGGCACGACGCCCGCCACGGCACCCACTACATGGCCACGCTGCGGGCGTGGCTGGAGGCCCAGGGCGACCCCGCCGTCGCCGCTGAACGGCTCGGCGTGCACCCCAACACCGTCCGCAACCGGCTTCGCAGGATCGTTCAGATCACGCCGCTCGACCTGGACGACGCCCGCCAGCGCCTGGCCATGATCATCACGCTGGCCGCGCTGGAGGACGACCGCCCGTTGTGACGCCCGGACAATCCGGCCGCCGCAATTGTCGGATCCGCACAACGCTGGACGGTCTCGCGCGCGCGATCCTGGGAGAAAGAGCGTCATCTGTCCAGTACGGAGGCATGCCATGACCGGCAACGAGCGCATCACCAACCCGCCGCGATCGGCGATCGTGGTGGGCGCCGGCATCGTCGGCCTGTCGACCGCGTGGTTCCTCCAGGAACGCGGCGTCGAGGTCCACGTGGTCGATCGCGGCGGCGTGGCGGCCGGGGCGTCCTGGGGCAACGCGGGATGGGTCGCGCCCGGCCTGGCCATCCCGCTGAACGAGCCCTCCGTCCTGCGTTACGGCCTCAAGTCGCTGGTGAACCCGTCGGCGCCGCTGCACGTGCCCGCCACCGTCGATCCGACGTTGTGGGCGTTCCTGCTCCGGTTCGCCGCCAACTCCCGGTGGTCGTCGTGGACGCGGGCCGTGCGCGCCAACCTGCCGCTGAACGAGGAGTGCATCGAGGCGTACGAGGTGCTCACCGCCAACGGCGTGGACTCCCCCGTCGTCGACGCGCCCATCACCGCGGCCTTCCGCACCCCGCAACAGGCCGAAACCCTGCTGCGCGAGCTGCGCCGGATGGCCGACGCGGGACAGCCCGTCGACCACGCCGTCCTGGAGGGCGCGCGCCTCGCCGAGCACGTTCCGCTCGCCTCCGCGGCTCTGCGGGCGGGCGTGCGGATCGACGGGCAGCGGTACGTCGACCCCGGCGGCTTCGTCCACGCCCTGGGCACGGCGGTCATGGCCCGCGGCGCCACCGTGTACGCCTTCGAGGTCGCCGACGTGCGCGACGAGAACGGCAAGATCACCGTCAGCTCGCGCCAGGGCACGTCCGTGTCGGCCGACGCGGTGGTGGTGGCGACCGGCGCGTGGCTGCCACGCCTGGCCTCGCAGTGGGGCGTCCGCGTCCCCGTGCAGGCCGGCCGGGGCTACTCCTTCACCGTGCCGGTCGACCGCCCGGTGCCCGGCCCGATCTACCTGCCCGACGTGCGGGTGGCGTGCACGCCGTACCAGGGGGCGCTGCGCGTGGCGGGAACCATGGAGTTCCGCGACCCCGACGCCCCGGGCGTCCCCGCCCGGACGGAGGCGATCATCGCCTCCGCCCGCCCGCTGCTGGACGGCGTGCGCTGGGACGAACGCACCGACGTCTGGGTGGGCCCGCGGCCGGTCACCCCCGACGGGCGCCCGCTCGTCGGCGCGACCGCCCGGCCGGGGATCTACGTCGCCGGCGGGCACGGCATGTGGGGCCTGACCCACGGCCCGATCACGGGCCGGCTGCTGGCCGAGCAGATCACGACCGGCAAGCAGCCCGCCCTCCTGCACGAGTTCGACCCGCTGCGCTGACCGGTCTGCTCCGTTGACTGGTTCGGCTCCCTGACCGGTCCGGCCCGGTGCGCTGCCCGGCTGGACAGGGCTCGCGGGCGGCGCTCGCCAGGCGGTGGTTCCGGGCCTGCCGCCTCTCGTCCACGCGCTGCTGCGCCACCTGGAGGAGGCCGGATTCGCGGGTGCGCCGCGTTTCCTCGGCATCGACGCGGCCGGTCGCGAGGTGCTGACCTTCGTCCCCGGCGAGGTCGCCGGGCGGCCGCGCCCGGAGTGGATCGCCGACGAGGAGCGGCTGGCCTCCGTCGGGCGTCTCGTGCGCGCCTATGACGACGCCAAGCCGGTTGCCAGGGTCGACGAGATGTGCAACACGATGGTGTACTGGGCGCCGCTGATGGACCCTGTCGACGCCGACCCGCCGCTGCGGGACGTGGACGCGCCGCGCCGCTGCCGGATCCTCGCCGACGCCTACGGCATGTCGGAGGCCGATCGCGCGCGGCTCGTCGAGGTGGCCGTGCTGCGGTCGCGCCGGTCGTGGTTCACGCCCCGTGACCACAGCGGACGCCCCGCCTGACCGGACGGGGGAGTTGCCGGCGGATTCGAGACCTCAGGGCTGGAGGCGGCCGCGCACGCCCGGCGGCCGGATGGACCCGGTCGTCCGGTCCGGGCGGTGGCGCCGTGGACGCTCGCGTATGCGATCGAGCGTCCGATGCATGGACCGTCTCATGCCGCGGGCGTCACGATGAACAGATGTTGGCTCTGTCCCTTGTCGCACTCGCGCTGCACGGCGCCCTCGCGGGCCTGTTCTACACCTTCTCCATGTCCGTCATGCCGGGCCTGAAGGCCGTCGACCCCGCCCAGGCGGAGGCGGCCATGCGCAGCATCAACCGCAAGATTCTCAGCCCCTGGCTCTACCTCGTGTTCCTCGGGTCGCCGCTGGCGGCGCTGGTGGCCGGGCTGCTCGCGGACGCCTCCGCGGCCCGCTGGTTCCTCGCCGCCGCCGCGGTGAACTTCGCCGGATCGTTCCTCGTCACGGTGGCGATCAACGTACCGATGAACAACGCCCTGGAAGCGGGGACCATGCCGTGGAAGGACTACGCGAGCAGGTGGACCGCGTGGAACACGGTCCGCGCGGCGGCCGGCGTGGCGAGCCTCGTCCTGATGGGTGCCGGCCTGATCGCCCTCTGAGGGGACCGAGCGGGTGGGAACGCCCGGGTGAGCGCCGCCCTCACCGGGGCCCATCCGGGCTGACCTGGCGGGGAGAAATGCCTTACGGGGCCAGGAGAGAATGGCAACGTTCAGAGGGCGCTGGGGGAATCGATCGCGTATTGCATCGGGAATTCAATAACATTAGTATCAACAGATGCTTGCAGGGAGATGCGGCACCGGGTGCTCGGTGTTGTCCTCCTCGCCCGGTCTGCCGCCCCATGAGTTCCTGGCTTCGCGCCCTGCCGGATGACCCTCCCGGGCATCGCACGTGAAGTAGCGCTGCGCGAAGCAGCGGACGTGGTTACGCTTGAACGATTCGTGCCGATGCCATTCTGGCGGGATTGAACGGGTCATTCTCGGGAGGTGAGATGGCCCAGCGGTTCAGTGAGTTCGAACTCCGGCTCGACGCGGTCCACGGCGTGCACTCTCGATCCGCCGACGGGCACGAGGCGAGCGGTCAGTGGGTGGATGCCGACCTGCTCGCGATCGGGCCTCTGGCCGCGAACGTGTTCGCTCCCGGCGGCTCGCCCAAACGTTTGGGTGACGCGATGGAGCGTCTGGCGTTCCCCGGGCGGGTGGCGGAGCATTTCGCCACCGCGTGGCAGCTCGCCAGGCGGAACCCTTCAGTGTTGCGGGTTCGGCTGCGGCTGGACGCGACGTTGGCGCCGCTCCCTTGGGAATTCCTGCGTTTCCGCGACCGCTGGCTCGCCACGCACGCTGACTTCGTCCTCGCCCGGCACGTCGCGCGGGCCGTGGGCGGAAGGCCCGCGGACCGGCTGCCCGACCGGCCCAAGATCCTGGTCGCGTCCGGATCCCAGCAGGAGGGGCCGATCCAGGCCGGCGCGATCCATGAGCTGCTCAGCACCAGGCACTACGAAGTGCTGGAACCGCTGGAGGACTGCGAGCTGCGGGACCTCGACCAGGCGCTGGTCAGGGACCGGCCGCACATCCTGCATCTCATCGCTCACGGGCGCGTCCGCGACGGACAGGGCGAGATCGCCCTGTCGCACCGGGGCGACAGCACCCACTGGCACACCGCGGACCAGCTGGCCACGGTCTTCGACCGCTGGCAGCCCGAGCTGGTGCTGCTGCACACGTGTGACAGCGCGGCCCGCCCCGGCGGCGAAGCATCCGATGGCGACCAGCACGTGAGCATCACGGACGCCATGGCGGCCAAAGGGCCACTCCGCGTCGTCGGGATGAGCGCCCCGATCTCCAACGAGGTCGCCGTGGCCTTCTCCAACGAGTTCTACCGTGAGCTGACGAGGACGGGCGCCACCATCGAGTACGCCGTCCAGCTGGCCAGGAGAGGGCTGGGGCGAGAGTTCGGCTTCACCCGCCCGTGGTTCGGCGTGGCGAACCTCCTGCTGTCGGGGGCGGCCGAGCACCCGCCGGCGCCCGAGACCGGGCCGGAGGATCAGGTCGCCTCCCAGGCTCCGCGCGTCCGGCACAACCTGCGGCAGCGCGACTACGCCACCTTCGTGGGCCGTGACCGGGAGCTGCGCCAGCTGGGCAACCTGCTTCCGCCGGACTCCAGTTGCCCGGTCATCGGGGTGTTCGGACCGGCGGGTTCGGGCAAGAGCACGCTCGCGCTGGAAATCGTGCACCGCGTGATCGAGGCGCCCAAACCCGCGTTCGACACCGTGATCTGGGTGAGCGCGCAGACGCAGGTGCTCACCAGAGCGGGTGTTCAGCCGCACTCGCACGTCAACGCGCTGGAAGACGTGCTCCAGAGCACGGCCTTGACGATGGGACGTTCGGAGCTGCTGCGGCTCCCGGTGCCCGAACAGGTCGAAAGGCTCCGGCTGGCCATGGTCGACCAGCCCGTGCTCATCGTCATCGACAACTTCGAGACGGTGGACGACCACCGGGTGCTCGAGTTCGTCAGCGAGTTGCCCGCCCCGACTCGGGTGCTGCTGACGTCACGCGAGTTCGTCGAGTGCTCCGATCACATCCGGCTCGGACCGATGGGGGAGTCCGAGGCGATCAGGTTGCTGGAGCTGGAGCTGAGCAGGAGAGGGATCCAGCAGAGCCGCGATCAGAACGAGCGGTTGGCGGCGGCGAGCAACGCGCTCCCGCTCATCATCAAGTGGGTGGTGGGCCACCTGGCCGCCGGGCATGCTCCTGACTCCGTGCTGGCCAAGCTGGCCAGCGGCGCCGACGACCTGGCCGCGTACTGTTTCGGCACCTCGGTGGAGTCGCTGCGGATGCGTAACCACGACGCGTATCAGAGCCTCATCAGCGCGTCGGTGTTCGCCGGGTCGATGTCGAGGGAGGCCTTCGGCGAGGTTGCCGCGCTCGACTCGCCGCACGTGCGCGACGAGTGCATCGCGACGCTGCTCGGGATGAATCTGCTGGAGCAGACGGGTGATCGGCTGCGCATGCTGCCCGTGATCAAGCGGCTCATCCTGAAACTCGTCGGCGACGCGGACGAGCTGGTTGAGCCGCGAACGCGGCAGGTGGCTTACTACCTCGGGTTTCTCAAGAAATACAACCCCAAACAGGATTCCACACCAGAGACGGAGCCGTTCTGGCAAGAGGTTCACAACATCCGGGCCTTGATCCGAGCCCTGCAGACCGAGAGGGCCGACGAGGACGCGGAAGGGGCTGACCAGGATTACGTCAAGCTGTGCGTCGAGTACAGCTCATTCGTGTGGGTGCACGGGCTCTGGGCCGAACTGTTCGAGATCGCCCAGAGCATCGCAGCGTCGGGAAGGAAGACCGGCGACTGGGAGGCGGTCGCGAAGGTGGCGCTGGACGCGGCCCTGGCCTACATGGACCGGTTCGACGCCGACGCCATGCGCGAGCAGCTGACGCTCGTGCTCGAGATGTTCGAGCACCTGGACCGGATCCCTCCTCAGCTGTACGAGACCTTCTTGTTCTGCCGGGCGGCCGCGGCCGCGATCCGGCGCGACGCCGCCGCGCAGCAGTACTTCGAGGAAGACCTCGAATTCATCGAGAGCATCGGAGAGCGCTGGCGCAAGGCGGGCACGCTGTGGTGGATGGGCGCCTTCAATGCCCGGCAGGGGCGCTGGGAGGACGCGCAACGTTACTTCGACCAGGCAATGGAAATAGCGGAGTCGGCGGGAGATCGGCGCACCATGGCGTTGGTCTATGGCTGGCGGCCCGCTGCCCTGTACTTCCTGGGCAGCAAGAACGACGCTTTCGGGTCGATAGCGGAACTGGAGGGCTTCGTGCAGCGGTACGGGCAGCTCACGTCCAAAGGGCAACTCGCCGACAGCGCGGCCATCATCCACCTCGCGGAAGGGCTCGCCCACCTGCGGAGCGGGCTGGCGTACGCGGAGTCGGCACACGGGGTCTTCCGTGACCTGGGAAGGAAAGAGCTCGCGGCGCACTACGAGGCGGTGGTGCCCGCTCTGCACGAAATCGTCACACGATTGGCAGAACTGCAGCGGAAGGAACCAACGAATGGCTCGACGTGAGATTCTTGAATGGGGTTCGATCGCCGAGCGCTATGCCGCCTGGCTGAACGACGAAGAGAACATTTCGGGTCGGGCCTTCACCGACATCGTCACTGACGCGGTCCTCGACATGGCCGGCGATCCGGCCGGCAAGCGGGTTCTCGACCTGGGCTGCGGCGAGGGATATCTCTCCCGTCACCTCGCGCGGGCGGGCGCCGCCGTGGAGGCCATCGACGGCGCGGGGGAGATGCTGCGGATCGCGCGAGCCCTCTCCGGAGACCTGCCCGTCAGCTTCCGTCAAGGCGACATCTGCGGGAAGCTGCCCTACGATTCCGGCGCATTCGAGCTGATCGTCTGCAACATGGTGCTGATGGATGTCGACGACATAGACCACGCCATATCGGAGGCGGCACGGGTTCTCGAACCGGGCGGCCGGCTCGTCTTCTCCGTCGTCCACCCCACGTTCTTCGACGCCACAGGGGAGTGGCGCAGCGAGGACGGGCAGCCGGTCTACCGGCCACGGCGTCGCTACGTCGAGGAGTTCAGCTACGTCAAAACCCTGGTCGGGCTCGATCCGCCCGCCCGGCTCACCCATTATCACCGGCCCATCCAGACCTACGTGCAGGCCGTCCTGGCGGCCTCCCTCGCGTTGACCGGCTTCGCCGAGACCAGCATGTCGCGGGACCAGCGCCGGCCCGAGCTGACGCGTTTCCACTTCACGGCCAACAACCTGATCATCGGGGCCACCAAACCGGGCGGAGGCGAGGGATGATGCGCCCCTTGCCGCAGCGCATCGGTGATCTGCTGGGCAGGGCCAGGACCGGACGCGTCGACACCCGTTCCTACTCCGCCGTCCAGGACGATCACAACCTGGACGGTGGTGGGGAGGCGGCGTGGTTCGGGCCCGGGGAGGGCTATTTCGAGGTGCGCGTGAACCAGGTGCAACTCGCGGCGGCCCGCGAATGGTTCACCAGATACGACCCGATGGTGCTGATCGCTGTGGACTGCGTCTACGGGAGTAGACACATCAGCATCCCGTACGTCGTCGGGCCGGCCCTGTTCGAGTCGGCGGGCATGCAGGTGGGGCCCAACGCGATCATCCGCGACATCCGCACGGTGGGTCCTCTGCCCTACCTGGGAAGCCCGATCCGGATCCGCATCGTGCTCTACAAGGTGGTGCGGGAGAACCTCATCTCATCCATGATCAACATCGCGGAGACCCTGTCGGGGGTGTTGCAGCCGTTCGCGCCGCGCGTGGTCGGCGAGTCCCTGAGCGTGGTGAGCAACTCGGTGTTGTCGGCTCTGGAGGCCGTGGTCGGTCTGCAGGACGCGGTGGTGCCCGTGCTGGCCTTCGCCAAGGATTTCGGCGGTGGGAACGAGCCGCTTAAATCCCTTCATATCGCTTTGATGGATCGGCCGTCAGGTGAGCTGAGTCCCGATGAGCTGTGGATCGCGAACGGTGAACTGCGCACCGGCTCATCACCCGGCAGCCTCTCCAGGATCGTCGACCACGACTTCGTGCACTTCAGCGTCAACGGCAGCCGCTCCCGTGACGACGTCTCGCTGCTCCCGTTCTACGCGATCTGGGAACAGGCGCTCCGGCACGCCCTCGAACCGGGCCGTCCGCAGTGGTCGATCGCGAAGTCTCACATGGTGGCGCTCTATTCGGCGATGGCGACCAGCCCTGACCTGACCCGCGGGCAAGCCGGCGAACTGCTCGACGGGTTCGGGGCCGAGTTGCAGCGACATCGCAAGCGTGCCCTCGATCTCGCCAAGCTCGGCGCCGGACCGGACGGCGGCGCTATGGAGGGGGTCGAGCAGATGCTCGAGTTGCTCGATCTTTCGGAACGCTGATGCCGGGCGACCTTCTGGTCCTCATGTCCGGTCAGCAGGCGACCGGCAAGACCACGACGGCGCGAGCCCTTGCCAGGCGGCTCGACCTGCCGCTGCACGCCAGCCACGACCTGCGGGCCGCGCTGGGGTTCGCCTCCGGCGACCTCTACCGGCCGGAGATGCGGGACGAGGTCTACAAGAGGCTCTTACACGGGGTGACGGAGTCTGGTGCGGTGCTGGACGCCTCTTTTCTGCGATCGGCATATCGGGCGGCCGCATATCGTCTCGCAGAACGTTCGCGGCTCGTCGCCGTTGTCGTGGAGTGCCAGGCGAAAGTCTCTGACATCGCGTTTCGGACACGTCGCCGGCTTGGCGTGCCGGGCCCGGAAAACCAGGGTGATCGTATGCTGTACTATCGCCTTCGATCCGCCGAAACCGATCCACTGAGACAGGATGGTGCAATCGAGCACCTCCGCTTCGACACGTCGGCGAACACCGTCACCGTGATCCGGTCGACGAGTCCGGCGACCAGGTGCGTTGAACGGGTTCTGCGATCGTTGACTCTTCTTGGCGGCCCCGGCGGGTGATACGGTTCGATCGCCGGGCATCGACGGCTACGCGCTCTTCGAATAATGGAGGGTATTCCAGTGGAATCGCCGAAATACTCAAGAAGCGACGCGTTCGTGGTGCGTCCCGATCAAAAGGGCGTCATCTACGAATATCCAAACCAGTCCCATGCGCTTCGCATGTCCTATATGGAGGTCAACGGCCGCCGTCCCGGCGAGCCGGGCAAGGCTTTCCTGGAAGAGGACTGCACGTTCGCCATCTACATCATCGACGGCGCCGGCACGATCTGGATCGAGGGTGAAGAGTTCAAGCTCGGCGCCCAGGACGTCGCCACCGTGCTGGCCGGCAAACGCTGGTACATCGAGGGCAACCTGAAATACGTGACGGCGACCACGCCGGCCTTCTATCCCGAGCAGTCCACGATGGTCGACGTGAACCCCGGCTGACGCCCGGGAGGTGGTCATGACTCCACCGGATGCGGACCTCTTGCTGGAGTCCTTCAGCCGCGGCGAACCTCTGCTGCCACCACGCACCGCCTACGTCAACGTCGTCAAACGGTGCAACGCCGGTTGCGGATATTGCGCTGACTGGACCGCGCCCCGTGATCCGAGGCTCGACCCGCCGCTGGAGCAGCTGGCCTACCTGTTCGGCGAGTTACGCCGTCTGGGCGTCGGCGATCTGGTGGTCAGCGGTGGAGAGCCGTTCCTACGCCGTGACCTCCCCGCCGTGCTGGAAACGGCGCTCGAGTGCGGGTTCGAGATCCGGGTGATCTCCAATGGCTCCCTGATCACCCGGGAACACGTGAGAGCCCTCGTCGGCCTGGGGATCACGAAGGTCGGCATCTCCATCGACAGCCTGGTTCCTGACCGGCTCATGGCCATCCGAGGGTTGAAGGCCGCTCGCGTGCGTCGGACCATCGAGATTCTGGCCGGTGACGAGCGGACAAGGCCACGGGTGGCGCTCTACGTCACCGTCACCAGGGCCAACCTCGACGACCTGATCCCCCTCGCCGACTACGCCCGCCGGTTGGGCATCACCGTGCAGTACCAGCCCGTCCACTTCGCCGGTACCGGCCTCGACGACCATATCCTGACCCATCTGTGGCCGGCTGAGCCCGATCTGGCCCGGCTGGACGGAATCATCGCCGAACTCGTCCGTGGCGCACAGGACGGCACGTTTCCCATCAACAGCCGGCCGGACTTCCTCCAGCAGATTCCCCGCTTCTTCCGCGACCGGACCTTCCATCCGGAACGATGCACGGTGGCCTACACCGATGTCGTGATCGACCAGGACCTCAACCTGCGTCCCTGCTGGTCCATGCCGGCCGTGGCCTCGCTCGCGCAGCCGGGGTTCGATCTGGTGCGGATCTGGCGAGCTCCCGAGATGCGGGCGGTTCGCGAGGAGATCAAACAGGATCGTTGTCCTGGCTGCCTGTTCAGCTGCCATATGAACAAACCGCACATCTCGCTGAACAAGGCACGCTCGTGACCGCCTCGTCCCGGAGGCTCCTGCTCGTTCAGCTGTACAGCCCGCTACAGCCTGCCGATGCCGAGCCCCTCTCCGTGGCCACGCTGGCCTCCGCGGTCCAGGACCTGACGGAGGTCGAGGTCCGTACGGTCAACCCGGTGACCGACCCACGGGCGGTGAGCGACTTCGTGGCCTACGTCCGCCGCGAACGGCACGAACTGGTCGGCCTGTCCGTACCCCAGGGCACGTACGACACGGCACTGGAGATCATTGAACTGCTGCGCGCGCTACGGTCGGCGCGGGGTCACCCCGAGGTCCTGCTGGGGCATGCCCTGCCGACCCACCTGCCGGAACGTTTCCTCGGCGTCGACCCGGACGTACTGATCATCCGTGGCTGGGGCGAGAACGCGCTCCGTGCCTACCTGTCCGGGCAACCGCGGCATCGGCTCGCCGACGTCGTGTTCATGGAGCGCGGGGAACTCGTGCGCACCCCCGCCCGGTCGGACGGCCAGCCGGTGTACCCGCCTCCGTTGCGGGTGGGCGGCGACTATTTCCGCCGGGTCGAGGCCAGCCGCGGCTGCCAGTTCGGCCGGTGCACCTTCTGCACGCGGCCGCCGGGACGGGCCGACGAGTGGAGCGCCACCGCGCGGGAACGGATCGCCGCCGACCTGTCGGCGCTGGCTGTGATGGGGGTGCGCCGCTTCACCTTCACCGACGAGGACTTCCAGCCCGGTGCCGGGCTCGCCGCACTCGTACGGGACCACGGACCGTTCACCTACACGGTCTCGATGCGGGTGGACACCCTGATGGGACGCCAGGGGGATCGGCAGGGGATGAGGACCTCGGAGGCGGAACTGGCCGACTTGTACGATTCGGGTCTTCGCCAGGTGTACCTCGGTGTGGAGACGTTGTCCGGGTCACAGATCCGGCGTTTCGGCAAGCGGGCCACCGCCGACCATTCGATCAGCGCGGTGCGGCGCCTGGTCCGTCGCGGTTTCGACGTGGAGATCGGGCTGATCCTCTTCGACCCTCTCGTCACGCTGGAGGAACTGGCGGAAAGCGTTGACCTGATGCTCTCCAGCGGGTTGTGGCGGCACGCGGGCGCGCCGTTCGGAAAACTGCGGATCCAGGTCGACTCGCCGATGGCGCGCAGTCGCCGTCTCGCACCGATGCTGACCACGATGGATCCCAACATGATGGCCTATTCCTGGGACTACGCCGATCCGCGCGTGGCTCGGGCGCGGCAGATGGGGCTGGAGTGGTGGAGCGGGCTGGACCAGGCGTACCAGCTGATCCGCAATGTGGTCAGGACGGGTCGTGACCGGCCGGATCTCCTGCGCGTGGCCACCTCCGCGCTGCTGATGTTGCGCGCGTCGAGCTTCCAGGTGCTCCGGCTCGCGATCGAGAGCATCCGGCGGGGCGGCACCGGGCTGGAGACCGGCACGGTCACCTCGTTGATCGAGCGGCGGGAACGAGCGCTGTCGGCAGTGAACGCCGCGTTCGGCGAGGGCCCGGACAGGGTGGCGACGGGCCGGCTGGTCGAGGAAATTCATAAAATCGCCATGAAGGAGAGAATTGATGGCCTCTGATCCCTCCTTCGAAGGGTTCGAGAAAATTGCCGGTGTCGATGGTGAGACAACCGGCCGTGACCCTTTCTTGGCGAAAAATCCCGACACCTTGTGGGAGTACGCCATCGTCATTCCCCACGAAAGGGCGAGGCTGGAGCGGGTCTGGGAGTTCTGGCCGGAGGCGGTCGCCGACCCGGAGTTCCTGGCTATGAGCAACTTCGCGCGCCGGCACCATCCCCGCCTGCGGGAGTGGAGCGTCGCCACCCTGGGGACCGACGGATCATGGCGGCGGACCTCCCGGCGGGAGGCGGCGACCGAGATCGCCGCGTTGCTGCAGGGCAGACATATCGTGGGCATCGTTCCCGGGTTCGACGACATGTTCCTCAGGGCGCTTCTATCTGAATACGATCTGCGACCCTCCTACCACTACCACGTGATTTGTGCACAGGTTCATGTTCGCGGGTTCATCCACGGCTGGCATGCCGCGCTGGCGGCCGCCGCTGAACGGCTCGGGGGACCGGCGGGGCTGGTGGCGGAGCTCGCCGGGCCGCCGCTGGAGGTGACGCACGCTCCCTGGGATGCCGACCGGCTGCTGGCCGCGGTGGGCGCCGAACCGCCGCAGGGCATCGAGCGGCACTCCGCGCTGGCCGACGCGCGGTGGGCGTTGGAGGCGTACCTGCTCGCTCAGGCGCCCGGCCCATGGACGCGGTCAGCGGGCGGCCCCACCCTGTGACGGCAGCTCCCGGGAGGACGGCACGGCGGTGCGTTGACGGAGCCGGGCCCGGAGGGCATGGCGTGGCGCGGCGCCGGTGGTCGCCGCACGGCCACGCCCGGCGCCTCGCCGGTGATCAGAGGGTGAGGCAGCCCACGAGCGGGACTTCGGGTGGTACGGCCACCGCGCCGACGGGGTCGGCGATGCCGCCGGTGGCGCAGTTGGCCATCACGATGGGGTCGATCTTGGTGATCGACTCCAAGCTGTTGAGCTGCGTGGGGTCGACGACGGCATGGGCTGGAGCCGACAGGGTCAGGCCTGCGGCGACGGCGAACATCGCGACGGCGGCGATCTTACGAGGGGATGGACGCACGGGGAACCTCCTTGTGAAGGATCACTTTCAGCTACAGACAGTAATGAAGACTGAACTCTCTGTATACAGTCGTGAGATGAGAAAACCCTCATGAGCCGGCCATCCCGCGCTCAGCCGAGCAGTTCCAGCACCCGTCCCGCCTGCCGCTCCCACGTCCCGGCCGGGTTACGCGCGGCGAACGGCCCCGCGGGCCCGAGCATGGAGAACCAGGAGAACGCGATCAGCCGCCGGAAACCCAGCACGCGGGCGCGCTCCGCCCGCGCGAGCCCGATGCGGTCCAGCAGCA
The DNA here is from genome assembly GCF_039871615.1 of Nonomuraea sp. B10E15. Taxonomy (NCBI): domain Bacteria; kingdom Bacillati; phylum Actinomycetota; class Actinomycetes; order Streptosporangiales; family Streptosporangiaceae; genus Nonomuraea; species Nonomuraea sp. B10E15. The sequence goes on along the minus strand of NZ_JBDPMB010000022.1, from coordinate 125,192 downwards.
GCGCCGCGTCGAGGTCGCCGTCGAGCCGCGAAACGTGCTCCAGGAGGTCGCCCAGCTCGAACGCGCGGTCGTTGCGGCCGGAGTCCTCCCAGTCCAGGAGCCGGATCCGGCGCTCGTGTGCGTCCCACAGGTAGTTGGCGTGGTTGCCGTCCGCCTGCCCGAGGACCGGAGGGAAGGGATCGGCGAGCAGTTCGTCAGGGTCGGGGCCCGCCAGCCATGCCGTCCCTTGCGCGTACGCCTTCCGCACGAGGGGGTCGTCCCCGGGATCGGGCTGCTGCCCGGCGGCATAGGTCCGCGCCTTCGCCACGGCCTTGGCCGGGGTCCACGCGGCCGGCCGCATGGACGACACGACCGCGGCGGGCACCGCCTCGCGCAACCGGCCGAGGGCGTCGGCCAGCGCTTCGGCCTGCTCGTCCGTCGTACGCTCGCCGCGCAGCGGGACGCCCGGCAGCCGGGTCATCGTCACGCTGGGGGGCACCGCGTCCAGGGCGGCCACAACCGGCGCCGGGGCGAGGCCGGGCGCGTGCGCGGCCAGCACGGTCAGCGCCTCCCACTCCCGCTGGGGCTCCTGCCGTTCCCACGACCGGTAGCGCTTGACCACGACGCCGTCGCGGAGCTCGAGGTCGTGGGTGGCGAACCGGTCGCCCGTCATCACCGTGCCTTCCTCCGCGTCCACCGGATCATACGAGACATGCGGTCTCCGTGATTCCCAGCCCGCCGGATCCGGGGTGCGCTCGCCGCGAGGGCGCACGTCAGCGCCTTGCGGGCCCCGCCGTGCTGTGCCGCTTGGCCGTGCCCGAGAACGATTGTCGCGCAGAGCGATGACTCCCGGGCACGTGTCGTGTCTGCATACTCACCCGGGTGTGCGCCGGACGCGGCGGCGGAAATTTCCGCCGTTCCGTTGTCCGGATCGGGGCAGCCCGCTCGTCACCTTTGCTGAGAACACGACACGAAGGAGCGTAGAGATGAAGTACATGATGTTCGTCTGCAGCGACACAGCGCCGGACACCGATAAGTCGGAGATGCCGGACATTGAGGCGTGGGTGGCGGAGAACGACGCCCGCGGCCGGCGCCTCGACGGCGACGCGCTGGCCCCCACGTCCGCGGCCACGACCGTACGCGTGCGCAACGGCGAGCTGCTGGTCTCCGACGGGCCGTTCACCGAGACCAAAGAGGTGATCGTGGGATACGACCTCCTCGAATGCGCCGACCTGGACGAGGCGATCGAGGTCGCGCGGACCCACCCCATGGCGCGGGCGGGACGGCTCGAGCTGCGCCCGTTCACCGGCCCGGACGGCCCGCCGCGTGACTGACGCGCACCCGGCCCTCGACGGCACGGCGGTGACCGGCGGCGACGCGGCGCGGGCGGACGCCGGCCCGGTGCGGACGGATGGCGACGCTGCGGGAGCCGTCGCCGTCGCGGGCAGGGACAGCTTCGCGCGGATCATCGCCGCCCTGATCCGCGTCACCGGGGACTGGACGCTGGCCGAGGACTGCGCTCAGGAGGCGCTGGCGCTCGCCCTCGAACGCTGGCCCGCGGACGGCGTGCCCGCCAACCCGGGCGGATGGCTCATGACGGTGGCGCGCAACCGCGCGGTCGACGCCCTGCGACGGGCGTCGACCGAGCGCCGCAAGCTTGAGGAAGTGGCGGTGCTCGCGCTCGCCGACCCCGGCCCCGGCACAGGGAAGGAGCAGGTCGTGGACGACCGGTTGCGCCTGGTTTTCACGTGCTGCCACCCCGCGCTCCCCCTGGAGGGGCGCGTGGCGTTGACGTTGCGCACGGTCTGCGGGGTGCCGACCGCCGACATCGCGCGGGCCTTCCTGGTCAGCGAGTCCACCATGACCCGTCGCCTGACCAGGGCCAAGACGAAGATCGCCGACGCCGGCATCCCTTACCGGGTGCCGGCCGGTCCCGCGCTCGCCGAACGGCTGCCCGGCGTCCTCGCCGTGCTCTATCTGCTGTTCACTCGCGGTTACGACGCGGGCGGCGAGCCCGCCTTCGCGGACGAGGCGATCCGGCTGGCCCGGCTGCTCGAACGGCTCATGCCGGATGAGCCGGAGATCGCCGGGCTGCTGGCCCTGTTCCTGTTCCAGCACTCCAGGCGCGATGCCCGCCGTGACGGCGACGGCGACCTGCTCACCCTCGACCGCCAGGACCGCTCCCGCTGGGACCACGCCGCGATCGCGGAGGGCGTGGCCGCCCTGGCAAGAACGCGTCAGGACAGCGCGGGGGCGCGGCGGGGCGGTTCCGGGGTGCGCGAGGACGGCCCGTACGTGCTGCAGGCCAGGATCGCGGCGTGCCACGCCACCGCGGCGTGCGCCGACGCGACCGAGTGGACGGCGATCGCGGCCTGCTACGACGCGCTCGTCCGGATCCAGCCCTCCCCGGTGATCGAACTGAACCGGGCCGTGGCGCACGGGTACGCGTACGGTCCGGCGGCGGGCCTGGAACTGCTGGCCGCGGCCCGCGCGGGCGGCGCGCTCGACGGCTATCCGCCCGCGCTCGCCGCCGAGGCCGACCTCATCGCCCGCGACGGCGGCAGGGAGCGGGCCGCGGCCCTGTTCCGGCGGGCCGCCGCGCTCTCCGGCGGCGAGGCCGAACGCCGTGCCCTGCTGGACCGGGCCGACCGGCTCCTCGCGTAGCCGGTCACCGGGACGGCCAGGGCGGGGCGTGCGGTCACGACTTCACGGCGCCCGCCATCCCCTCAAGGTGAAGACGAGCGGGAGGAAGAAGGCGTTCCACGTGGCGAGGATCATCAGCGGGGTGACCGTGGCGGTGACGGGCATCGCGAGGGGAAGCACGCGGGGGAAATCGGTTACTGCGCGGGCCGGTCGTCCGCCACCCCGTACGTGGCCGCCCGGAACAGGAAGGAAGCCCACGAGCGGTACGGCCGCCACGCCTCGGCCAGCCTCCGGTACGCGGCGGGCGGCGCGTCCTCCGGCAGGCCGTACGCCTCCCGCAGGATCGCGAACAGGCGCGGCTCGTCACCGGGGAACGCGTCGGGCGCGCCGGCGCCGCGGATCAGGATGAGACCTGCCGAGAACGGCCCGACCCCGGGCAGGTCACGGAGCTCGGCCAGGGCGTCCGCGGGGGAGAGCGAGCGCAGGTGCTCGGTGGTGAGCACGCCGTCGAGCGCCGCGCGGGCCAGGCCGCGCAGCCACTCCTCCTTCTGGCCCGGCAGGCCGAGACCGCCGGCGTCCAGCAGGGACACGGGCGGCGGAAAGGCCGCGTACGCCCGCCCGTCCACGGTGACCCGGGCGCCGTGACGCTCGGCGATGCGCTGCTTGAGCCGGGAGGCGATGACCATCGACGACCGCTGCACGATCATCGCCCAGCAGGCCGCCTCCCACGGGGTCCAGAAGCACACCGGCCGCAGGCCCGGGCTGCGCCGCTGCAGGTCGCCGAGCACCGGGTCGGCCTCGCCGAGCTTGGCGAAGCCGGAGCCGTCGACGTCGAGGGAGAGGATGCGCGCCACCTCGTCCCGGATGTCCGGCCCGGCGGGGCGGGTGGTGGTGACGGTGACCCCGCCGGGCGCGGCCCTCGCGGTCACCCCGATCGGCAGCCAGTCCGCCTCCGCGTTGTAGGCGAAGCGCAGCGAGCGGCCGTCGGACGGCAGCGCGCTGGTCGCCGGCCACTCCTCGACGAAGCGCAGCGAGGCGCCGAAGTCGAACGGGCCCTCGGCGGTGAGCGTGAAGTCGTACGTGGTCATGCGCGAATGGTAGGGGCGGCACGCGCGTCCTTCGCAGCCGGCACGGGGGCGTGGGCGGCCCGCGGCAGGGTGACCGACACCTCGAGGCCGCCTCCCTCCCGGGCCCTGGCGGCGTAGCGGCCCAGGTGGGCGTGGGTGATCGCGGCGACGATGGACAGTCCGAGCCCGTGCCCCTGCCCTGCCCCGCGGGCCCGGTCGGGAGCGTGCCTGCGGAACGGCTCGAAGAGCGCGGCCACCGCCTCGGGGGCGACGCGCGCGCCGCCGTTGGCGACGTGCAGCGTCACCGAGCCGGGACCGGCCTCCGTGCGCACGTCGATCCAGCCGCCTTCGACGTTGTGGCGGACCGCGTTCTCGACGAGGTTGCCGGCCAGCCGTTCCAGCAGCACGGGATCGCCTGACAGGGGAGCGGGGGCGAGCGCGTGCGCGAGCCGCAGGCCCTTGAGCTCGATGTCGCCGGCCGCCGCCGCCAGGGCGTCCTGTACGGCCGCCGCGAGATCGGCGGGCTGGTAGCGCTCGATCCCGCGCTCGCTGCGGGCGAGGGTGAGCAGGCTGGCGATGAGGTGCTCGTGGCGCCGGGTCGCGGCGCGGATCCGCCGGGCCATGGTCAGCAGCGACTCCAGCGAAGGGCGCGCGAGCGCGACGTCGACGGCGGCGCGCTGCACGGTGAGCGGGGTCCGCAGCTCGTGCGAGGCGTTGGCGACGAAGCGGCGCTGCGCCTCGAACGCCGCGGCCAGCCTGCCGAGCATGGCGTCGATCGTGTCGGCGAGTTCCTTCAGCTCGTCGCGCGGGCCGCGCAGGTTGATGCGCTCGTCGAGGTTGTGCGTCGACAACCGCCGCGCGGCCGCGGTGATGTCGCGCAGCGGGCCCAGCACCCGTCCCGCCATCACCCACCCGAGCGCCGTCGCGACGACCGACACGAGCGCGAGAGCGAGCACGGACTGCGTGAGCAGCTCGCTGAGCGCCTCGGCCCGCTGCTGGGCGAGCGCCTCGACGATCCGTTCCCGGATGGATCCGGGATCGTTCGGGTGAGGGGTCAGGACGGGCGGATCCGGCCGGGGGACGCCCCGGCCGCGCGCCTGCAACTGCTGCGCGAACAGCCCGTACGTGATCGTGAGAAGCAGCACGCCGACCGCCACGAACAGCCCGCCGTACAGCACGGTCAGGCGCAGCCGGATGGTGGCGGCGGGACGCAGCCGGGCGATCGACCCCGCCGCCGTCATGGCCGGCCGATCCGGTAGCCGGCGCCGGGCACGGTGTCGATGACGCCCGGCTCGCCGAGCTTGCGGCGCAGGCGCATCATCGTGACCCTGACGGTGTTGGTGAACGGGTCGGCGTGGGCGTCCCAGACCCGTTCCAGCAGTTCCTCGCTGGTGACGACGGCTCCGCGCGCGCCCAGCAGCACTTCCAGCACGCCGAACTCCTTGAGCGTCAGGTCCAGGGGCCGCCGGGCGCGGGTGGCCACGCGGCGCGCGGTGTCCACGGTGAGGTCGCCGTGCGCCAGCACGGGCGGGAGCGCCGGGTTGGACCGCCGCGCCAGCGCGCGGATCCGCGCCACCAGCTCGGCGAAGGCGAACGGCTTGGCCAGGTAGTCGTCGGCGCCCAGGTCGAGCCCCTCGACCCGGTCGCCGAGCGTGCCCGCCGCGGTGAGCATGAGCACCCGCGGGTGGGCGCCGCCCGCCACCAGCTCCGCGCACACCTGGTCGCCGTGCACGTCCGGCAGGTCGCGGTCCAGCACGACGACGTCGTACCGGTTGACCGCGAGCTGCTCCAGCGCGCTCGCCCCGCCGAACGCCGCGTCCACCGCCATGCCCTCGGCCCGGAGCCCTTCGAGCAGGATCTCCACCAGATCCGCCTGGTCCTCCACGACCAGCACCCGCATCGCCACCTCCGCCGCGCGTCGCCTCTGCCTGTCCACCCTGGCCGCGACCCGATAACACGGGTGTAACGCCCGCGGTGTTACGCCCGTGTTAGCGCCGCCGCCGGAGACTGCCTGGCGACCGACAAGGAGGAACCACATGAAACATCTGGTGGCCGTCGCGACGGCGGCCGTACTCGTGGGAGGGCTCGGCAGCGCGGCGTACGCCGCGACGCCGGGCGTCACCCCGTCCCCGGCCTTCTCCGCGCACCCGCCGAAACGGGGCGAGGTGCTGTACGGCGAGACCGTGACGCGCGACGACGACGGCCGGACGACGGTGCGCAACCACCAGCGGGGCCGGATCACCGAGGTCGCGGGCACGTCGATGACGGTCAGGAGCGCCGACGGCACCAGCTGGACCTGGGTGCTCGACGGCGACACCGAGGTGCGCGCGGACGGGAAGGACGACGCGTCCGTGGCCGACCTGAAGGCGGGCGACGACGTCATGGTCGCCGGCACGCGCGCGGGCGGCAGGCGGACCGCGTCCTTCGTGACGAGTCCGCCGCCGGACCTCGGCGAGCTGCGGGAACGCCTGAAGGACCTGCGGAGGGGAGGCCTGCCGCACCCGCGTGGCCTGGACCTGCCCGCGTTCCGGTCGTGACGGCGGCCCCGTGGCGCGGCGGTTCCGCTCCCGCCGCGCCACGGGGCGACGTCCCGCGATCGGCATGGCATCGTGAGACTCCCGGATGGCCGAGGAGAGGAGCCCGCGTTCCCATGGCCGAGGAGATCGTGCTGCAGGACACGCCGCATCGCCGGGTGGTGCGGGTGGGCGACACCGTGCGCAGGCCGGTCCAGCCGTGGACGCCGGCGGTCCACGCGCTGCTCCGGCATCTGGAGGATGCCGGGTTCCCCTACGCGCCGCGGGTGCTCGGGATCGACGAGCAGGGACGCGAGGTCCTCACCTACCTGGAGGGCGAGTCCGGGCCGCGGAGCTGGGCGAAGGTGGTCGGCGACGCCGGGCTGGAGGCGTGCGCCCGGCTGTTGCGCGCCTACCACGACGCGGTCGCCGGCTTCGATCCGCCGCAGGAGCTCGTCTGGCACACGGGGCAGCGCGGGCTCGACGGCGGCGAGGTGGTCTGCCACGGCGACTTCGGGCCGTGGAACATCGTCTGGCAGGGGGACGTCCCCGTCGGGATCCTCGACTGGGACTACGCCCGGCCGGCGGAGCGCCTGTACGACGTCGCCTACGCCCTGGAATACCTCGCGCCCTTCCGCGACGACGCCGAGTGCCTGCGCTGGTTGCGTTACCCCGAGCCGCCCGACCGCCGCCACCGGATGGAGTCGTTCGCCGCCGCCTACGGCCTCGCCGGCGCCGCCGGCCTGGCCGACCGGGTGGTCGAGGTCCAGCGGGGCGTGGCCGCCCTCGTCCGCACGATGGCGGAAGCGGGGCACCAGCCGCAGGCCCGGTGGGTCGAGGAGGGGTATCTCGACGAGGTGGGCCGCAGGATCGCCTGGAGCGTGGCCAACCGGCCGCTGTTCGACTGACGCGGACGGCGGCAAACCCGATGACCTGGGAGAACATCATGCGTTTCGGTCCGGGTAGAGGGCGACCGTAGCCTGAAGAAACGGGGAATCGGTCATGAGCCGCATCGGAGAATGGCTGAAGAAGGCGGAGAACCTGGCCAGGGGGCACTCCAAGCAGGCCGACCAGGTGCTCGACCGCGCCGAGCAGTACGCCAAGGAGCGCACCGGGCACAAGTACGACGACCAGATCAGCAAGGGAGCCGACGCGGTGCAGCAGCGCTACGGCGGCGGAGGCGCCGCGGGCTCGGAGGAGGAGCAGCGGCGCGCCCAGCAGGGGCCGGAGCAGGGGCAGGCCCAGGAGCAGGCCCAGGAGCAGGCGCAGCCGGGCTCGCAGGAGCAGCGCAGGCCGCCGCAGGGCTGAGGGCGCTCAGCGTTCCTCGACGAAGCCGAGATAACGCTCGGCCGAGCGGCGCACGGCCGCCGCGCCGTCCGTGTGGACGACGCGGTTCCACCAGCCGCCGTAGACCCGGTCGAACGCGTACGGCTCCAGCAGCGACAGGGCGCGGCGCACGGTGTGCGGGCGTTCGGGGATGTAGTTGGGATAGCTGTACATGAAGCTCACCCAGCGACGGTCCTGGACGACCTGGACGATGTCGCCCGAGAACAGGGCGCCGTCGCCGTCCGACCAGTGCAGCACCTGCCCGCCCGCGAAGTGCACTCCCGCGTTGACCAGCGTCAGGCCGTCCGCGATCTGGTGGGTGTCGCCCTCCCAGAGGACCACGGCGTCGTCGGGGCGGGCCACCCACTGACGGTCGGCGGCGTGGATGTAGATCGGGACGTCGCCGAAGGCCCGGGACCATTCGATCATGGAACCGTAGAAGTGGGGGTGGCTGATCGCGATGGCCGCCAGCCCGCCCAGCTCCCTGACCTCGGCGATCAGCTGGTCGTCCAGGTAGGAGACCATGTCCCACATGACGTTGCCCGCCGGTGTGCGGACGAGGAGGGCGCGCTGGCCGATGGCCGTGGGTGGGGCGGTGCCGATGCCCACCACGCCGGGGCCCTCCTCCGCCACACGTCCGCGATGGCCCTCGTCCGCCAGCCCGGCCATGGTCGTCCACTGCTGGCCGTCCCATCCCACGTACTGGCGTTCGTCCTCGCAGATCGGGCAGTCGGCGCGCGGCTCGCCGTACTGGACGCCGCAGGTGCGGCAGATGGGCAGGTCGGACGGCATCTGTCCAGCCTAGGGCCGGCGGGCGGCGTCCTCCAGGACCCGGCGCGCGTCGCGCTCGAACGACGCCCGTGCCCCGAGCGTGAGCAGGCCGCCCACGACCATCGGGATCACCAGCAGGTACATGCCGGACACCAGCGAGCCGAGCCGGTCCGAGGCGATGCCGACGATGAGCGAGCCGAAGGCGCCGCCCGCCGTGATGAGCAGCTGCAGCACCGCGAAGCCGAGGCCCCGCGCGGCGGCCGGCACCACGTCGGCCACGCACGCCATCATGTTGGGGATCGCGATCGACATCAGGGAGCAGGCCAGCAGCACGAGCGCCGTCAGCGCGCCGATCGAGTCCATCGACAGCGCGAGCGCCAGCACCAGTGAGCCCGCGGTGATGCCGCCGCCGCCCGCGAGCAGCCGGCCGCCCTTGCGGCTGCCGTGCCACTTGCGGCCCAGCCACGAGCCCACCAGGGTGCCCGTCAGCGTGCCCGCGACCGTGATCAGGCCGCTCAGCGAGCCGGCGGTGCCCACGCCGACGTCGAAGCCGCGCACCATGAGCGTGGGCAGCCAGTAGAAGATGCCGGCCAGGCCGAGGGTGAGGAAGGACAGCCCGATGCAGACGAAGATCAGCGTGGGGATGGCCAGCACCTGCCTGAACTGCCGCCAGAACGGCGGCTTCGGCTCCGCCGCGGGTGCGGCGGGGGCGGGCTCGCCCTGGGCCACCAGCCGGTCCAGCTCGCCGCGGCGCGGCTCGCGCAGGAACCAGACCAGCAGTGCCGTGAGGACGCCGGGGACGACCATGACGAGGAACGCCGTGCGCCACGAGAACATCTCGGCCAGCACGCCGCCGAGCAGCGTGCCGACGCCGCCGAGGTAGGTGGTGACGCGGGTCAGCCCGTACGCCTTGGCGCGGCTGACCGGCGGGTAGTAGTCGGCGAGCAGGCTGCCGGCGGCCGGGTTGTCGATGTTCTCGGCCGCGGCCAGGAGCACCCGCATCAGGTAGAAGATGACGAAGCCGGTGGCCAGACCGGAGCCGAGCGTGGCGATGGCCCAGACGAAGACGACCACCGCGATGATCCGCGTACGGCTGAACCGGTCGGCCAGGTAGCCGGCGGGCAGCGACACGATCGCGGCGGCCAGGGCGGCGGCCGTCGGGATGGAGCCGGCGGCGGTGTCGCTGAAGCCCCATTCGCGCTGGACGAGGGGGAGCACGCCCGACAGGAGGTTGTGCTCGATGCGGTCGACGAGTCCGACGATGAACAGAACGATCAGCGGTGCCCAGCCGAATGGCGCGCGGGCCTGCGCGTCGATGGCGCCGGAGCGTGGCGAGCCCAACGTACCGACCATGCCCACCCTTTCCCTAGGGAACTCTAGAATTGCGTTCTAGGGTGATGTTCTAGCCAGAGTGGCAGAAGTCACAGCATTCGTAAATGGGGGGTTTCGCGGAAATTTCGTGATCGGTCGGCTCCGGTACGGTGCTCGCATGGTCAAGGGAGCGTTGCTGGTCGCGGGCACCACGTCCGACGCGGGCAAGAGCGTCGTCACCGCCGGCATCTGCCGCTGGCTCGCCCGCCGGGGCGTCCGCGTCGCGCCGTTCAAGGCCCAGAACATGTCGCTCAACTCGTACGTCACCGCCGAGGGCGCCGAGATCGGCCGGGCACAGGCCATGCAGGCGCAGGCCGCCGGCGTCGAGCCCGTCGCGGACATGAACCCCGTCCTGCTCAAGCCGGGCAGCGACCGCCGCAGCCAGGTCGTGCTCATGGGCAGCCCGGTCGCGGACGTCGACGCGATGGAGTACGGCGCGCTCAAGGACCTGCTCCGCACCACGGCGCTGGAGGCGCTGGGCAGGCTCAGGAAGCAGTACGACGTGGTGGTGTGCGAGGGCGCGGGCAGCCCCGCCGAGATCAACCTGCGCCGCGGCGACATCGCCAACATGGGCCTGGCCAGGGCCGCGAACCTGCCCGTGATCGTGGTCGGCGACATCGACAGGGGAGGGGTGTTCGCCGCGTTCTACGGCACGGTGGGGCTCCTGGACGCTGCCGATCAATCCCACATCGCAGGATTTGTCGTGAACAAGTTCCGCGGCGCCCCCGAACTGCTGCAGCCCGGTCTCGACATGCTCGGACGGCTGACCGGACGCCCGGTCTACGGCGTGCTGCCGTGGCTCGACGGGCTCTGGCTCGACGTGGAGGACTCGCTGGCCCTCGACGGCCGCAGGGTCGCCGCCGGCCCGCCACACGGCCGGCAAACCCTGCGGGTGGCGGTCGTACGGCTGCCCAGGATCTCGAACTTCACCGACCTGGACGCCCTGGCCGCCGAGCCGGGGGTGGTGGTGCGTTTCGTGACCGACCCGGTCGAGCTGGACGACGCCGACCTGGTGGTGCTGCCCGGATCCAGGGCCACCGTCGACGACCTGGCGTGGCTGCGCGCGACCGGCCTGGCGGCGGCGATCAGCGAGAGGGAGGGGCCCGTGCTGGGCATCTGCGGCGGGTTCCAGATGCTCGGGCGGGAGATCGTCGACACGGTCGAATCAGGCGCGGGCCGGGTCGAAGGGCTGGGGCGGCTGCCGGTGCGGGTCGAGTTCGCGCAGGACAAGCGGCTCGGCCGGCCGGAGGGCGTCGCGTACGGGCAGCCCGTACGCGCGTACGAGATCCATCACGGCCGGGCGACCGTGGAGGGAGGCGAGCCGTTCCTCGACGGGTGCCGGGCCGGTCACGTCTGGGGCACCACCTGGCACGGCGCCCTGGAGAACGACGGGTTCCGCCGCGCCTTCCTGGCCGACGTGGCCGATCGCGCCGGGCGGGCCTTCGTGCCGGCTCCGGGCACCGACTTCGCCCGGCTGAGGGAAGAACGGCTCGACGCGCTGGCCGACCTCGTCGAGCGGCACCTCGACACCGCCGCCCTGCTCCGGCTCATCGAGCACGGCCCTCCGGAGGTGCCCGTCCTGCCCCCGGGCGCCCCTTGAGCCACCCGCGAGGGCTCTCGCCGGGGGGCGTTCACGGTTCATGGACCGCGCCGCGGACGTGGTCCAGGTCTCCCTCGACCGGGGAGGTCGCGGGCATGGCCGCCAGGATGGCCTGGGTCCGGGCGGTGATGAGGTCGATCCCCGCGCGGTCGGTGAGCACGTACAGGTCATTCGCCCGGATGGCCCCGATCACGAGCTCGCCGACGGTGTCGGCGGGGACGCCGAACCGCGCCACGGCGGCGTCGATCCTGGGCATGAGCTGGTCGATCCTGTCCTGGGCCCGCCTGAGTTCGGGGCCGCCATGCTGGGTGGCGACCAGGGAGCGGGAGGACCGGGCGATGTTCGAGGCGACACCGCCGGGACACAGGACCGTGACGCCGACGGGATGCCCCGCCGTCTCGAGCTGGTGACGCAGCGACTCGGACAGGCCCACGACGGCGAACTTCGACGAGGTGTACATCGGGCCGACTCCCGCGCCGATCAACCCGGCGGCGGAGGCGGTGTTCACGATGTGCGCGGGCCCGCCGCGGCGGAGCATGCGGGGCAGAAAGGTCTGGACACCGTTGACGACCCCGCCGAGGTTGATGTCCAGGGCGAGGTCCCACAACTCGTAGGTCATGTCCGCGGGCCGCTCCGGGAACGCCAGCCCGGCGTTGTTGCACAGCACCGTGACCGGGCCGAGCCGCGCTTCGGCCTCGTCCGCCGCGCGAGCGTAGGCCTCGCGGTCGCGTACGTCGAGAGGGAAGGCGGCCACCTCGGTCAGCTCGGCCAGCTCGGCGGCGGCCTCGCCGAGCGCGGCGTCGTCGATGTCGGCTATGGCGAGCCTGCCGCCCTGGCGGGCGAGGGCACGGGCGATGCCGAGGCCGATGCCTTGCGCTGCTCCGGTGATGAACGACGTGGTGTTCGGGAAGTCCATGCCCGCACCCTAACACCAGAGTAGAGAGTCTCTACTTTTATAGACCCTATAATGCGATGTTCGGCGAACGAGACGCTCGACCGGTGGGTCGCAGCCGAGCGTCGTTCGCGGTCCGGGGTGCGGTCCGCCGGGCATGGGCAGGGCGTGCCGGCTACCTGCGTACCTCCCGCACCTGGACGAAGGCCGCGCAGATCAGTCGGTGAACGCCAGGCGTACGCCGAAGCCGACGATGACGACGCCGGTCAGCCGGTCGAGGAACCGCCGCACGCCGGGCGAGCGCAGGAACCCGCTCATCATCGACGCGAACCAGATCAGCACGACGCTCCACAGCAGCCCCTCGACCACGTGCACCCCGGCCAGCAGCAATCCCATGACCGCGTGCGGCGCCTCCTCCGGGATGAACTGCGGCAACATGGCCACGTAGAAGACGCCGACCTTGGGATTGAGCAGGTTGGTCACCAGCCCGCGGCCGAACCCCTTCCTGAACCCGGCAGCCTGCTGCTCCGGCAGCGCATGCGCGCCCGCCCCGGTCAGGATCATGCGCAGGCCCATCCACACGAGGTAGGCCACACCCGCCCAGCGCAGCACCTGGTAGGCCGTCTCCGAGGCCGCCAGCAGCGCCGACAGGCCCGCCGCCGTGAGCACACCCCAGATCAGGGTGCCGAATTGGATGCCCAGCGTCACTCCCCAGGCCGGCCCCGGCCCGCCAGCAACGACGTCCGGAGGATGAGGGCCGTGTCGAGGCCCGGGGTGAGCGTGAGCAGGGCGACCACGGCGGCGAAGGATAATACCGATCCAGCGATGTCCATGCCCGTCAGGGTAGGAGGAGGAGCTTTCCAGTCGTGCGGCGGGCCGCGAGGTCTTCGTGGGCCTGACGCGCCTCGGCCAGCGGGTAGCGGCGCGAGATGGTGATCGGGAGCTGCCCCGCCGAGATCCAGCCGAACAGGTCGGACGCGCGTTGCAGCAGCTCCTCGCGCCGCGCGATGTGGTGCACGAGCGTGGGCCTGGTGAGGAAGAGCGAGCCCTTCTGGTTGAGCGTCTGGGGATCGAGCGGCGGGACCGGGCCGCTGGCGGCGCCGTACAGGGCCATGAGGCCGCGCGGCCGCAGGACCTCCAGGCCGCCGTCGAAGGTCGTTCTGCCGACCCCGTCGTACACGACGTCGATCTTGCCGCGCAGGGCGTCGGTGAAGTCGTCGTAGCCCAGCACCTCGTCGGCGCCCGCCTGCCGGGCCAGCTTGGCCTTCTCGTCGGTGGAGACCGTCGTGTGGACCGTGGCGCCCTTGAGCTTGGCCAGCCGGATCAGCAGCTGGCCCATGCCGCCCGCCCCTGCGTGAACGAGCACCTGGTCGCCCTCGCCCACCTCGTGGGTGGAGTGGGTGAGGTAGTGGGCCGTCATCCCCTGGAGCATCGCCGCCGTCGCCACGTCGGCCGGCACGCCGTCGGGCACCGGCACCGCACGGGCCGCCGGCACCACCACCTTGCCGCTGTAACTTCCCATGACGTCAGCCCAGGCCACGGTGTCACCCACGGCGAGGTCGCGCACCCCTGGCCCCACGGCCGAGACCGTGCCGGCGCCCTCCAGACCGATGGACGTCGGAAGGTTGAGCGGGTAGGCGCCGGATCGATGGTAGATGTCGATGAAGTTGACCCCGGCTGCGGCGACGTCGACCACGACCTCGCCCTCACCCGGCACCGGGTCGGGACGCTCGGCGTACTCGAGAACCTCTGGGCCGCCCTGGGCGGAAACGACGATGCTCTGCATGCCCCTAGTCAACTCCCTCGCCGCCGCTCCGATCCAACCGGCCCCGTCCGGGAGGGGACGGGACCCGCCCGCTGACAGGGCCCGCACAGCAGGCACGGACGGGGGCGGGCCGGCCAGGAACCGAACCGCGGGGGTCAGGCCGGCGGTGCCGGGGACATGCGGGCCAGGGCGCCCGCCTCCAGCGCCACCCAGATCGCCCCGTCGGGCCCGACCGTCAGCCCGTGCGGCTCGCCCTTGCACACGCCGTCAGGCCCGTGGGCGAGATCCTCAGGAAGGCGGGGGAGCGGATGGTGATCGATGACGCCGTCGATCGTGATGCGGCCGAGGCGGCCGGCGGCCCATTCGGTGAACCAGAGGGCGCCGTCGGGGCCGGTGATGATGGCGTGCGGGCGGGCCTCCCGGTCGGGAAGGGCGAACTCGCTGATGTCGCCGGCGGTGTCGATCCGGCCGATCTGGCCCGCGCCGATCTCCACGAACCACAGCGCCCCGTCGGGCCCCGGCGTGATGCCCACCGGCGCGCCGCCCTCCGTGGGGAGCGGGTGAACGGTCACCTTGCCGTCCATCGACACGCGGCCGATGGCGTTGCCCTGGTTGATCGTGAACCAGAGGGCGTCGTCGGGCCCCGCCGTGAGGAATGCGGGCATGCCGCCCTCCACCGGCACCTGGAACTCGCTCAGCGTCCCGTCGGCCGCGATGCGCCCGATCCTGCCGCTCTGCATCTGGGTGAACCACATGGCGCCGTCGGGGCCCGCGACGATGCCGTAGGGGGAGTCGGCCGCGTGCGCCGTCACCTGCCCGTCGGCGGTGATGCGGCAGACCCGCCCGCCCTTGCCCTCGGTGAACCACAGGTCCCCGCCGGGACCCGGCGTGATCACGGTCGGCAGGCCGTCGGCCGGGTCGAGCTGGTGGATCACCGGCTCCTGGCCGGGCACCAGCCTGCCGACGCGCCCTTCGTGGACGAGCGTGAACCACAGGGCTCCGTCCGCCCCTGCCGTGATGCCGTACGGTGCGCCGGCACTGATCCTGGTCAACATATGGTTCCCCCGATGAGTTCGATGTCGTCGCCTCGGAAGCGCCGGGCGAGGGCGCGGTCGTGTGACACCACGACGAGCGTGCCGTCGTAGGCGTCGAGTGCCTGCTCCAGCTCCTCGGCCAGCACCGGCGACAGGTGGTTGGTCGGCTCGTCGAGCAGCAGCAGGTCGTGCTCCCGCCCCAGCAGCCTGGCCAGCGCGAGCCTGCGCTGCTGCCCGACCGACAGGGCGCCCGCCTTCTGGTCGAGGGTGTGCGGCCGGAAGAGGCCGGTGGCCAGCAGGGCGGCCCTGCGCTCGTCGGCGTAGCCGATGCCGTAGGCGTCGAGCACGGTCTGGCCCGGGTCGAACGTGACCTCCTGCGGCAGGAATCCGACCCCGCTCCCCGCGTGCTCGGCGATGGTCTGCAGCAGCGTGGACTTGCCCGCGCCGTTGGGGCCCCGGACCAGCAGGCGGTCACCGGCCCTGATCGTCAGCGAGTCGACCCGCAGCCGCTCGCCGACGCGTACGTCGCGCAGCTCCACGACCACGCGGGCCGCCGCGGCCACGGCCGGGCCGGAGGAGACGGTTGCCGCCGGCGCGGTGTCGTGCTCGCCCGCCGCGGCGCCGGAGGGCATGCGTGCCGTCGGCGCGCCGCCGAAGGTGCCGCGGAAGCGCAGCGGCTCCGGCGGGCGTGGGACCGGGTCGGCCTCCAGCCGGCGCAGCCGCTCGTGGGCGTTGCGGACCCGGCTGGCGACCGAGCTCTGCACCCGCCCAGCGTCGCGGTCGTAGGCCACCTTGTTGTTGTCGCGCATCACCCGCCCGGCGGCCACCCGGTGCGCCGTGGTGGCCGCGCGCTCGCGCACCTGGCGCACCTCCTCGCACCACGCCGCGTAGGACTGCTCCCAGCGCGCCCTGGCCGCCGCCTTGGCGGCGAGGAAACCGGTGTAGCCGCCGCCGAACCGGGTGATGGCGCCCCGCTCGACCTCGAGCACCGCCGTCGCCACCCGGTCGAGGAAGATCCGGTCGTGGGACACGGCGACCACCGCGCCCCTGTGCTCGCGCAGGCGGTCCTCGAGCCAGGCGAGCGCCGGCGCGTCGAGGTGGTTGGTCGGCTCGTCGAGCAGCAGCACGCGGGGCGAGGCGGCCAGCACGCAGGCCAGGCCGAGCCGCGCCTGCTCGCCGCCCGACAGGCTCGACAACACCCGGTCGCGGCCCACGCGGGCCAGGCCCAGCCCGTGGAACGCCTTGTCCACCCGCGCGTCCGCCTGGTAGCCGCCGCGCAGTTCGTACGCCGTGAGCAGCTCGCCGTACTCGCCCATGACTTCGTCAGTGAGTGACGACTCCAGCTCGCGCATCCGGCGCTCCATGGCGCGCAGGCCGGCCAGCGCGGCGTCGATCGCCTGCTGCACCGTGTGGGACGGCGGCAGGCCGAGCGTCTGGCCGAGGTAGCCGGCGTCGTCGGGCACGGTGACCTCGCCGTCGTCGGGCGCCTCGACCCCGGCCAGCAGCCGGAGGAGCGTGGACTTGCCCGAGCCGTTGTCGCCGACGACGCCCACCCGCTCGCCGGGGCCCACGGACATGGACGCGTCGACGAGCACGGCGCGATCGCCGTAGGCCTTGGAAACTCTGCGGAGGCTGATCAGGATAGAACTCCAATCGCAACTGATGTAGCTTTAGTGTGGCATGCGGGGGACAGTTAATGCAACTGGAGTAGATTTTGCAGTCGAACAAGCGTCCAGGAGGGCGGAGCGCGCGCGTGCGTGACGCCGTACGCAGGGCGACGCTCGCCGAGCTGGGCGAGCGCGGCTACGCGGGCCTGACGGTGGAGAACATCGCCGAGCGGTCAGGGGTGCACAAGACGACGGTCTACCGGAGATGGGGCAACGTCGAAGGGCTGATCTCCGACGCTCTCGAGCTGGCCACGGACGAGCCGTGGCCCGTTCCCGACACCGGTTCGATCGAAGGCGATCTGCGGGGCATCGTGCAGTTGGTGCGCACCGGGTTCGACGATCCGGAGCTGGGGCCGGTCTCGTCGGCGTTCGTGGCGGCCGCCATGCAGAATCCCGGCGCGGCGCGGGCACTGCACGAGTTCTTCGAGGCGCGGCACGAGCAGTCGGCCGAGGTGGTCAGGCGGGCGATCACGCGGGGGGAGCTGCCCGACGTCATCGACGTGCGCGAGGTGATCAGGGTCGCGGTCGCCCCCGTCTACTACCGGCTGTTCGTCGCGCACGAGCCGGTGACCGAGCAGGACGCCGACCGCGCCGCCGACGCCGCGCTCGCCGCCGCCCGCGCCGGCGTCCTCTGAGCGGGGCCACGGCCCGCTGAACGGGCGCGCTCAGGGCTCCTTCTGGGCGCGCAGCTCGAAGTCGTCGAACGTCGTCTTCAGCAGCGACGTGCCGTCCTTCGCCGTACGCGCGAACAACCCCACATTGCCGTTGCCGATCCCGTTGGGGTCGTCCACCTGGTGCACCCGCTGGTCGTTCACCCACATCGTCAGCCGCACCGCCGTCCCCCGCTGCTCGCACGACGCCACGATGCGGGCGGGCTTGCCGGGCAGCCCGTCGACCTGCACCGGCTGGGCCAGCGTGCCGCCGGCGCCGTCGAAGATGCGCCGGATCCTGGCCTGCCCCTTCGTGTCGAGCCCGAACTCGTAGTAGGTGCTGTCCTCGGGGTTGTGGCAGTAGACGCCGTACTCGCCGGCGCCCGCGGACTTCTTGACCTCGGAGGTGACGGCGACCACGACGGACGACGGCAACATCGGCGTGGGCGTGGCCGAGGGGTCGGGCGTGGTCGTGGGCTCGGCGACGAGGAAGGGGATGGGCGCCTCCGCCCAGCGCTCCTCGTTGTACTTCTCCACGTCCAGCCCGTAGGTGCCGTCCGTGCGATATCCGTAGCTGGAGCTCTGGTCCGGGTCGTAGGTGCCGTTCCAGCCGCCGCTGGTCTGCGTGAAGTCCTCGCGGTAGAGGACGCGCAGGTCGTCGGGCGGCCCATCGGCGCCGAGCAGCGCCCACGCGGTCACCCCGCCGGCCACGACCAGCGCCGTGGCCGCCGCGATCCCCGCGATCAGCTTGCCGCGCCCCTTCGCCGCGCCCGGCCGCACGCCGGTGTAGGCGGCGGTGGCGGCCTGCTGCCAGGTCACCTGTACGGTCTGCGCCGCCTGCTCCGGCGCGGCCGAGCGCCCGACGAGATGGTCGAGCAGCTGCTGCGCGGTCGGCCGGGCGGCCGGGTCCTTCCGCAGCGCGGCGCCGACCAGCTCGCGCAGGCCGGGTTCGACGGCGTCGAGGTTCGGCTCGGTGTTGAGGACCTGGTAGACGATCGACGGCAGCGTGTCGCCGCCGAAGGGCGCCCGCCCGCTGGCCGCGTACGCCACCAGGCACCCCCACGAGAACACGTCGCAGGCCGGCGACACCGGATCGCCGCGCAGCACCTCGGGGGCCATGTAGCGGGGTGTGCCGACCAGCTCGCCGGTGCCCGTGACGCCGCCGAGCGTGTCGAGCGCCCGCGCGATGCCGAAGTCGATCACCCGCGGGCCGACGGGGGACAGCAGCACGTTGGACGGCTTGAGGTCTCTGTGCACGACCCCGGCGCCGTGGATGGCGGTGAGCGCGGTGGCGACGCTGACGGCCAGCGCGTCGAGGCTGGACCCGCGCAGCGGCCCTGACCGGTGTACGGCCTCCTCGAGGTTGGGGCCGGGCACGTATTCGGTGACGACGTAGAGCTGGTCGCCGTCGAGAGCGGCCTCGATCACCGCGGCCGTGCAGAACCTGCGCACCCGCCGGGCGGCGTCGGCCTCCCGGCGGAACCGCATGCGGAACTGCTCGTGCTGGGTGAGCTCCGGATTGATCACTTTGACGGCGACGCGCTGCCCGGCGGGATCCTCGGCCAGGTGGACCGTGCCCATCCCGCCTCGGCCCAGCACGTTCAGCAGCCGGTAGCGCCCGATCTGGGATGTTTCACCGCTCACGCCGCGCTAGCTTACCGATACCGGCCTGCTTGGCGTAGATCCGTAGAAATCCCGTGTGCGCCTCGCGTACGCCAGCGCCGCCACGGCCAGCCCGGCGCCCCACACGAGGTAGGCGGGTACGGCGACCCAGTAGAACGCCTCCGGCAGGCCGCCCGCGCCGAACGGGACGCGCCCGCTGAGCCGTTCGGCCACCATCTGCCCGAGCCCGACCCCGAAGTACGCGAGCAGCCCGCCCGACACGGCGACGCCCGGCCACAACACCAGCCGGCGCGGCACGGAGCGGCCGGCGAGCCCGGGTACCCAGCGCGGCCACACCCGCCCCCACCGGTGCACGAGCGCCAGCGGCAACACGGTCCCACCCAGCAGGAACCCGGTCTCGAACACCGCCGTCCCGCTTGCGAGGGGGGTGTTCCCGAAGCCGACCGCCGCCTGCGCCGCCACCCGCGTCAGGAAGCCGCCGACGGCGGCGTAGGCGCCCGCGTACGCCCAGAGCGGCGTGTGGTCCAGCCCTTTGAGCTCCACGGGCCGGTACGCCCGCGCGGCCCGCCACACCAGCAGCCCGCAGCCGACGCAGGCCGCCTTGCCGGCGGCGCCCAGCGGATGGACCGGGATCCCGGACCCGGGGACGACCGTGCCGACGACGTCGAGCAGCAGCAGAGCCCCCGACACCACGAACGCGCCGCCCACTGCCCACGCCACGGCGGCGAGCGCCGTCCTGGCCGGGGCGGCCGGACGGACGGTCATCATGGCCACGAGCGTCCCCGCCGCCGCGCCGCACAGGGCCACGGCTCCCCAGCCGGTGAAGACGACCAGGTCGGGACCGATCGGCGACAGGCGCTGCGGCATGTGCCCGAGCTGCCAGTAGACCCGGAGCCCTCCGTAGAGGAGCACGGACGCGAGGGCGGCGGAGAGCTTCCTCATGGCCGCCATCCTGCGACGGCCCCGCCGGCCAGCGCCTCCCCATGAGGGGGCGTTCCCTTCCCCCGTACGGGGGAAGAAGGGCCGCCTCGGGGCAGGGGCGAACGACTTGCGTTTCTGGCGCTGAGAACATATGTTCGATAGGTAAGCGCCCGCCTTCCCCCGGGCGGCTCCACATACAGACCAGAGCCGCGGGGAGAAGCGTCTTGAGCAGACTCTATGGCGATCCGATAGAGGTGTGGACCAGGGACGGGGAGCCGACCCAGTTCGTCTGGCGCGACCGCCTCTATCTCGTGCGCCGGATCCTCGACCACTGGGTGGTCGCGCGCGAGTGGTGGAAGACCGGCGAGGGCGATCCGGGCGAGCGCCGGTTCTGGCGGGTCGAGGCGGGCCCCGGCAGAGAGGTGGGCTCCTACGAGCTGCGCTACGACACCGCCGGCAACGGCTGGCTGCTGCTGAGGGCGTGGGACTGATGGCGCCCCCGTTCCCGCACCTCAACGTGTGCTCGGCCTACTCCATGCGCTACGGCACCGCCTTCCCCCGCGCGCTGGCGAGCCGGGCGGCCGAGCACGGCATGGACATCCTGGCGCTGACCGACCGCGACGGGCTCTACGGCGCGATCAAACACGTCCAGGCGTGCGCCGAGGCCGGCATCGCGCCGGTGCTGGGCGTCAACCTCGCGCTCGACGTCCCGGCGCCCAGCCTGCTGCCGGGGCTGCCGCCACCCCGCCGCCCCAGGACCGGCCCAGGCGCGGAGGACCGCGTCACGGTGCTGGCCCGCGGTGGCGGCTGGTCCCGCCTGTGCCGCCTGGTCACGGCCGCCCACCACGCCGGCGACGGAGCTCGGCGGGGCGCGCCCAGGCTGACCCGCGAGCTGGCCGGCGAGTGGGCGGGCGGGCCGGGCGGCGAGCACGGGTTCGGCGCCGACGACGGGCTCGTGGTGCTCCTCGGCCCCAGGTCCGACGTGGGCCGCGCGGTGGCCGAACGCCGCGACGAGCAGGCCAGGACGCTGCTCGGCCTGTGGCGCGCCGCGGTGCCCGGCGTGGTGATCGAGCTGGTCGACCAGTACGGCTTTCGCGACGCCATCACGGCCGTGCGCATGCTCGGCCTGGCCGAGTCGACGGGCGTGCCGGCCGTGCTGACCAACGCCGCCCGCTACCTCGATCCGGCCGACCACCAGGTCGGCGACGTGCTCGACGCGGCCCGCCAGCTCGTCCCGCTGCACCCTCGCCACCTCGACCGCACCACCTCCCACGCCTACCTCAAGAGCGGCAAGGAGATGGCTCAGGTCGCGGCCAAGGTCTGCGGCGCCGACCAGGAGCGGGTGGCGAAGGTGTGGCTCACCACCAGGCGGCTGGCCGAGGCGTGCGCGATCGACCCGAACCGGCTGCTCGCGCTCCGGAACGACCCGCCCGACCTGCACCTGCCCGAGATCGGCCGCGACCCGGTGCCGCTGCTGCGCCACCGCGTCGAGGACGGCCTGCTCGCGCGCGGCCTCGACCGCTCCGCCGAGGCCAGGCGGCGCCTCCAGGACGAGCTGGCCATCATCGAGAAGAAGCGCCTGTCCGGATATTTCATCGCCGTGGCCGGCATCACCGACATGATCCGCGGCATGGGCATCCGCTGCGCCATCCGCGGCTCGGGAGCGGGCAGCCTGGTCAACCACCTCATCGGCATCGGCGAGGTCAACCCGCTCGACCACGGCCTGCTCATGGAGCGTTTCCTGTCGGAGGGCCGCATCGGGCTGCCCGACATCGACATCGACGTCGAGTCGGCCCGCCGCCTCGACTGCTACAAAGCCATCTTCGAGCGCTACGGCGAGGCGCGCGTGGCCTGCGTGTCCATGATGGAGACCTACCGGGCGCGCAGCGCCATCCGCGACGTCGCCGGCGCGATGGGCCTGCCGCCGCACGAGATCGACGCCATCGCCAAGGCGTTCCCGCACATCAGGGCCAAGCAGATCACCGCGTCGCTGAACGACCTGCCCGAGCTGCGCGAGAGCCGGCTCGGCGACGCGGGGCTGGAGCGGGTGTTCCGGCTGGCGGAGAAGCTCGACGGCCTGCCCAGGCACATCGCGCTGCACCCGTGCGGCGTGCTGGTCGGCAACGCGGGGTTGCGCGACAGGACGCCGGTGGAGCGCAGCCTGCTGGAGTTCCCCATGTCGCAGTTCGACAAGGAGGACGTCGAGGAGGCCGGGCTGCTCAAGCTCGACGTGCTGGGCGTGCGGATGCAGTCGGCGCTGGCGTACGCGCTGGGCGAGATCAAGCGGGTGGACGACGTCGTGGTCGAGCTGGACACCCAGCGGGGGGACGACCCGGAGGCCCAGTACGTCCCCCACGACGACCAGGACACCTACGACATGATCAGCGCCGGCCGCACCCTCGGCTGCTTCCAGATCGAGTCGCCCGGGCAGCGCGAGCTGGTCGCCAAGCTGGAGCCGCGCAGGATGCACGATCTGATCGTGGACATCTCGCTGTTCCGTCCCGGCCCGGTCAACTCCGACATGGTCACCCCCTACCTGGAGGCCAGGCACGGGTGGCGCAAGCCGTACTACCCGCACGAGAGGCTGCGGGGAGCGCTGAAGGAGACGCACGGCGTCGTGGTGTTCCACGAGCAGGT
Organism: Nonomuraea sp. B10E15; assembly: GCF_039871615.1. Classification (NCBI taxonomy): domain Bacteria; kingdom Bacillati; phylum Actinomycetota; class Actinomycetes; order Streptosporangiales; family Streptosporangiaceae; genus Nonomuraea; species Nonomuraea sp. B10E15. Next base: position 102,733 of record NZ_JBDPMB010000022.1, on the reverse strand, counting down.
GCTCAGGATCATCTCGGTGATGACCGGGCGCGACCTGTCGTTCGCCGAGCTGCTGCGGCGCACCCTGGACACCCCGGAGGGGCGCGAACGGGTACGCAGGACGTTCGTGCCCATGGCCAGGGCCAACGGGTTCGGCGACGCGGCCGTCGAGCGGGCCTGGAAGGTGCTGGACGCGTTCGGGGCGTTCGGGTTCTGCAAGGCGCACGCGGCGGCGTTCGCGCTGCCCACCTACCAGTCGGCCTGGCTGAAGCGGCACCACGCGGCGGCGTTCTTCGCCGGCGTGCTCACGCACGAGCCCGGCATGTACCCACCGCGCGTCATCATCGACGAGGCCAGGCAGTGCGGCGTCAAGATCCTGCCGCTCGACGTCAACCGGTCGGGAAAGGACTGGCTGGTCGAGCGGCTCGGGCCGCGCGTGCGGGTGCGCGTGCGCCCGTCCGAGCTGGGCGACGGCCCGGCCGGGCGGCGGGGCTTCCGCCAGGAGGAGATCGGCAAGGGGTACGCGTTGCGGGTGCCGTTCTCGGCGGTCAAGGGGGTGAGCGAGGCGGAGGTCGAGCGGATGGTCGCCGGCCAGCCGTACACCTCGCTGGCCGACTTCTGGGACCGCGCCCGGCCCTCCCGGCCCACGATCGAGCGGATCGTCCAGGTCGGCGGCCTGGACGCGCTCCACGACCTGCACCCCGGCGGGCCCCGCTGGCGTCCGGGCGAGCTGACCCGCCGCGACCTGATCGCCCAGGTCGGCGCGCTCGACCGGGTCTCGGCGATCGGCGTGCGGGCGGGCCCGCCCAGGTCCAGGCGCTACGCCGCCCCGCCCTCCCGGGAGGAACACCCGTCCGTGCAGCTCCCGCTCGGTTTCGGCGAGCACCTCCCGCCGGGCGAGCTGCCCGAGATGACGGAGACCGAGATGGTCGAGGCCGAGCTGGAGATCCTGGGCATCGACGTCAGCCGGCACGTCATCAGCTTCCACGACGAGCTGCTCGACGCGCTCGGAGTGGTACGTTCCAGAGAGCTTCTCGCCCAGCGCAACGGCGCGGAGGTGCTGGTCGCGGGGGTCAAGGTGGCGACCCAGACGCCTGCCGTGCGCTCGGGCCAGCGGGTCATCTTCGCCACGCTCGACGACTCGACGGGGCCGGTCGACCTGACGTTCTTCGAGTCGGTGCAGGGGCGGTGCGCGTCGATCGTGTTCGGCTCGTGGCTCATGCTGGCCAGGGGAGTGGTCAGGCGCACGGGCACGCGGGCGGTGTCGATGCGCGCGGTCGACTGCTGGAACCTGGTGGATCTCGACGCGCTCTGGCGCTCCCAGGGCATCGAGGCGGTCCGCGCCGTCATCACCCGCACCCCGGACGACCACGCTGGGGTCGGGGGCCGCGCCATCGAATATGCCAACGGGTTCAGGCTCTCGCCCTACTCCGACCTCGCCCCGGCCGTCACCGAACCGCCCAGGCGGCTCTGGCACGCCAGCCCGGGAAGCTCGGGCCCCACCGCCGCCTAGGCCGATGTCTCCTGAAGAACCCGGCAAAGCGGCCTGAGCCGGCTCACCGGGCTCGCCATGCCCGGGAACTTGTAGTCGACGGTCGCGATGTCCGGGATCTTCAGCCGCTCCGCCATCGCCAACACGATCCCGTCCACGTAGCCCAATGGTCCTGACACGAGCCGCTTGGACAGCTCTGTCGCGCGGGCACGGTCCACTGGAACAGGCGAAACGATCTCAAAATCCCCGCCATGGGAGTGGGACTCCACGGCTTCGAGGAACTGCACCTCCAACGTGGGGCCGTTGCGCACGTTGTTACGCAGAAAACCGCATACCTCGCCGAGCACCGGCTCCGGAATGACGAGTCGGCCTTCGGCCCTGCCATTCGGCTAGCAATCGACTGCAACCCCGGGCCTAGCCCGTGCGTCCGATCGGGGTGGAGCCGGAGGCCGGGCGGGGCTGGGGAGCGAAGGCGCGTACGGTGCCGGGCTCCGCCGGCCGGGGAGCGCCGGAGCTCCGCTGGAGCCGGGTGAGCTCGCGTACGGTGGCCGCGCACAGCAGGGCGGCCAGCGCCGAGCAGGACAGCTCCAGCATCCCCACCCCCGTCAGGTCGAGCTCCGACGAGCCGAGCGGCAGCCGCACGGTGACCAGCGCCAGCATGGCCAGCCAGCTCAGCCACCAGCCCGTCAGCAGCGCCAGCCACCGGCCGCGGCGGCCGGCGGGCGGCCGGGCGCCGCGCCACACCTCGTCGACCAGCACCACGGGGGCGATCAGGTTGACGCCGGGGATCAGCCAGGCGGCCGCCACGGGGCCGGTGGCGGCCGAGCGGTCGTTGGCCTGCCTGGCCCGCACGAGCCAGGTGACGTAGGCCGCGGCGACCGCGATGGAGGTGCCCGCCACCAGCATCATCAGCACCGCGAACACCGTCACCGCCCCGACCACGGCCTCCGCGTCGGCACCGGTCGGCCGGCCGCCGAACGTGGCGAGCTGGACGGCGAGGTCACGGCCCCGCGCCTGCTCGAAGATCACGAGAGCGCCGAGGGAGAGGACCTGGGCGACCAAGGTCACGTGTACGGCGAGGGCGGCTCTCGCGGGCGATGCCTGGGTGTGGCGCACGTTGTTCTCCCCCCGGGCCATGCGCTGAGGTTCTGATTCACTTGTATCCCGCCAGCCCTTCGCTTAATCAGCTCACCACGCCGGATTCCCACGCCCACGCCGCGATTTCCACCCGGTTCCTGACGCCGAGTTTGGCGAAGATGCTGCCCAGATGCGTCTTGACCGTCGACAGCGACACGAACAGCTCAGCGGCCACCTCCTGATTGGTGCGTCCCCTGGCGATCAGGCGCACGACGTCCAGCTCGCGCCCGGTCAGCGGGTCGTTCACGGGGGCCGGGGCCCGCCGGGGCCGGGCCACGTGCTGGAGCAGCCGCACGGTCACCGAGGGCGACACCAGCGCGTCGCCCGCCGCCGCGGCCCTGACGGCTTCGATCAGCAGCGTGGGCCCGCTGTCCTTGAGCAGGAACCCCGTCGCGCCGGAGCGCAGCGCTCCGTAGACGTACTCGTCCAGGTCGAAGGTGGTGACGATGACGACCCGCAGCGGGCTCTCCACGCCCGGACCGGCCAGGACGCGGGTCACCTCGAGGCCGTCGAGCTTGGGCATCCTGATGTCGAGCAGGCACACGTCGGGCCTGAGCCGGCGGGCCTCCGCGACGGCCTCGGCGCCGTCGGCCACCGCGGCCACGACCTCCATGTCCGGTTGTGCGTCCAGAATCATCTGAAAGCCGGTGCGTACCAGTTGCTGATCGTCGGCGATGAGAACCCGAATAGTCACGCACCAACTCTAGAGATCGGCCGTTCGGCCGATGCGGTCCCGGCCGCCCGGCCGATCCGCCGCACCCCCGGCCGGCCCGAGGCTGGACGCCATGAACGACGTACTTGTTGGACGAGCCCTGGCCAAGAGGTTCGGGCAGACGGTCGCCCTGGGCGGCGTGGACATCACGGTACGAGCCGGCGAAGCCGTGGCGATCATGGGCCCGAGCGGGTCCGGCAAGTCGACGCTCCTGCACTGCCTGGCCGGGATCATGAAACCGGACTCGGGGGAGGTGCACCTGCTCGGCCAGCGCATCGACGCCATGTCCGAGCGCCGGCGCAGCGCCCTGCGCCGCACCCGCTTCGGCTTCGTCTTCCAGTTCGGCCAGCTCCTGCCCGAGCTGCCCGCCGAGGAGAACGTGGCGCTCCCGCTCATGCTGGACGGGGTGCCGCGAGCGCAGGCCGTGCGCCGGGCGCGCGAGTGGTTCGGGCCGCTCGGCCTGCAGTCCATGGAGACCAGGCGGCCCGGCGAGCTGTCCGGCGGCCAGGCGCAGCGGGTGGCCATCGCCAGGGCGCTGGTGAGCCGGCCGGCCGTGGTGTTCGCCGACGAGCCCACGGGCGCGCTCGACCAACGGACCGGCCACGACACGATGCGGCTGCTCGCGGAGGCGACCAGGCACAACGACGCCTCCCTGATCGTCGTCACCCACGACCCGGACGTGGCCGCGTGGTGCGACCGCACGGTCGAGGTGCGCGACGGCCTGATCCTGCCGAACGGGGTGCGCGCGTGAACCTCGGCCTGACCTGGCGGCTGCTGAAGGGCGGCGGCAAGGGGATGCTCGGCACCTGGCTCACCCTGGGCGCCGTCGCCGTGTCCACGGCGCTGCTGCTGTTCGCCGTGGCCGCGAACTTCGCCTTCGAGGCCAGGGGCGAGCGCGGCGCCTGGCGCAACCCGGTCCCGGCGACGTCCGGCGCGGTGGCCGTCCAGGCGTCCCGTTTCGACTACGTACGCGACCAGGCGATCACCGTCGTCGACCTGGGCGCGCTCGGCCGGGCGCCGGCGCCTCCCGGCATGCCGCGCTTCCCCGCCCCGGGCGAGGTGTGGCTCTCACCCGCGCTGGCCGAGCTGGCCGCGCGGCTGCCCGCGGCCGAGCTCGCCGGCCGGTACCCCGATCCCGCCGGCGTGCTCGGCGACGAGGCGCTGATCCATCCGGACGAGCTCGTCGCCGTCGTCGGGCACCAGCCTGACGCCCCCGCGCTGACCGCTGCCCGCAGTGACGACTGGGTCATCGCCAAGCCGCCGGTCAAGGTGGCCGATGTGGCGGGCACGCCGAGCGAGGAGTCGGAGGCGTACCGGGTGCTCGCGCTCATCGCGAGCGTGCTCATGGTGGTGCCGCTGCTGGTCTTCGGCGGCGCCGCGGCCAGGCTCACCGTGGCCAGGCGTGACCAGCGGCTGGCCGCGCTGCGCCTGGTCGGCGCGACGCCGGGGCAGGTCGTCGCCATGACCGTGGCGGAGGCGATGATCGTGGCGCTGGCCGGCGCCCTCGTGGGAACGGTCGCGTTCGCCCTGGCCGTGCCGTTGCTGGCGGGCATCGAGATGCAGGGCGGCCCGTGGTTCGCTGCGGACCTGTTCCCCGGCCCGCTGGTGCTGGCCGCGGTGCTGGTCGCGGTGCCGCTGCTGGTGGGGCTCTCCGCGGTGATCGGATTGCGGCGCGTCGTGGTGAGCCCTCTCGGCGTGGCCAGGCGGGAGACCCCGCCCGCCATGCGGTTCGTACGGGTGCTCGCCCTGCTGGCGGTGCTGGCCGTGTTCCCCATGCTGACCCGGAGCTCCAGCGTCTCGATCGTCGCCGCGGCGCTCGGCCTGGCGTTCCTCTGCGTCAACCTGGCCGGGCCCTGGGTCGTCGGCATGATCGGCAGGATCACGGCCGCGAGCGCGCGCAGGCCCGCCCGGCTGCTGGCCGGCCGGCGGCTGGTGGACGACCCGCGCTCGGCCTGGCGCACCGTGAGCGGCGTGGCGCTGACCGGCTTCGTGGCGGGCTTCCTCGGCCTGCTCAGCCCGGGGGCGTTCGAGGAGCAGGCCGGGCCGCCCCAGCTCCGGGTCACCGCGCCCGCCGGGCAGGCGGCGAAGGCGACCGAGCAGGCCCGCGAGCGGCTGGCGACGGCCAAGGTGCCGGCCACCGTGAAGGCGTCGGACGGGGTCGTCGTCGCGGCTCTGGGCAGCACCGCCGACGCGGCGACCGTCGATCGGGCGCGCACCGCGCTCGCCGGGCTCGTTCCCGGCCGCACCCCCACGACGAAGGACGACGACCAGCGGTTCGGCACGCAGATCCTGGCCGACGTCCGCGTGGGCACGATCGTCGTGCTGTCGGTGTCGTTCCTCGTGGCCATCGCCAGCGCGGGCATCACGGCCGCGTCGGCGATCCTGGACCGGCGGCAGACGTACGGGCTGCTGCGCCTGGCCGGCACGCCGCTGGAGGTGCTCGACAGGGCCCGCCGCGCCGAGACGCTCATCCCGCTGGCGGTGATGGGCGGCGGCGCGATCCTGGTGGGGGTGTTCTGCGCGACGCCGTTCATGCTGGGCGGGATCAGCACGGTGGGCGCGGTCACGCTGCTCGCCTGCGTCGCGGTCGGCTTCGCCGGCGTGGTCGGGGCGGGGGCGCTGAGCCGGCCGCTGCTGCGGTCGGTCACCACCGACCCGGCGCCGCGTCCCGACTGACCGGCGTGCCCGTAGGGCCGGTCAGCCCAGGACGAGGTCGCGCACCAGCTTCAGCGAGGGCTCGTCGCGCGGGCCCATGACCAGCAGGCTCGTGACAGGGCTGGCCCGCCAGAGCTCCAGCCGTTCCTTGATCCGGCCGGGCGGGCCGACGAGCGAGATGCCGTCGGCCAGCTCGTCCGGGATCGCCCGGAACGCCTCGTCCTTCTTCCCGGCCAGGTACAGCGACTGGATGTGCTCGGCGGCCTCGGCGTACCCCATCCTGCCGATGATGTCGGCGTGGAAGTTGCGCTGCTTCGCCCCCATACCGCCGATGTAGAGGGTCAGCATCATCTTCACGCCGTCGAGGGCGGAGCGGACGTCGTCGGAGATCACCACCATCACCATGGCCGCCACGTCGAAGCCCTCGGGGGCGCCCGCCAGCGACGCGCCGTACATCTCCTCGATCTTGGAGGGGAACGCGAACAGCGGCAGCCAGCCCTGGGCGATCTCGGCGGCCAGGGCCACGTTCTTCGGGCCCTCGGCCCCGAGGTAGACGGGGATGTCGGGGCGGAGCGGATGGGTGATGAGCTTGAGCGGCTTGCCCAGCCCGCCCGCGAGCGGGAGCGGGTAGTGCGGGCCGTCGCTGGTGACCGGCTCCTCGCGGCGCCAGACCTTGCGCATGATCTCGACGTACTCGCGGGTCCTGGCCAGCGGCTTCGCGAACGGCCGGCCGTACCAGCCCTCCACGACCTGCGGGCCCGACGCGCCCACGCCGAGCAGCAGGCGGCCGCCGGTGAGGTGGTCGAGGGTCATCGCCGTCATCGCCGTCGTGACGGGCGGCCTGGCCGAGATCTGGGCGATCGAGGTGCCCAGCTTGATGCGGCTGGTGCGCGCGCCGTACCAGGCCAGCGGGGTGAAGACGTCGCTTCCGTACGCCTCCGCGGTCCACACCGAGTCGTAGCCGAGCCGCTCGGCGGCGAGCACCGACTCCGTCGCGTCGTCGGCGCCGCGCTGCCAGTAACCGAGATTCAGGCCGAGCTTCATGATCCACCTCCGGAGGTAGATTCCATTCACCCCGGGGCGCTCCTCCGTGTCAACGGACATCTCGGGGGAAGTGGAAGCCTGTGCTGAAGGCCCTGTCACGACTCGTCTGCCTGCTGCTTCTCCTGCCGGCGGGCGGGATCGCGACGGCCGAGGGCGGCTCCCGGCCGAACATCGTGTTCGTGCTGGCCGACGACCTCGAAACCGGGACGCTCGGCTATTTCCCGAACATCACCCGGCATCTCCTCCACCGGGGCGCCTCGTTCGAGCGGTATTTCGCGACCAATCCCTGGTGCTGCCCGTCGAGGGCGTCGACGCTGCGCTCGCAGTACGTCCACAGCCATCGCGTATGGACCAACACCGCGCCGGAAGGCGGGTTCGACCGCTTTCATCGGCAAGGCCTGGAACGTTCCACCATCGGGACCTGGATGAAGCAGGCCGGCTACCGCACCGCCCTCATGGGTAAATATCTCAACCACTATCCCGGCGCCGCGGCCCGGGAGACGTACGTGCCGCCCGGCTGGGACGAGTGGGCCGTGCCGGTGCGCGAGCTCTACCAGGAGTACGGTTACCGGCTCAACGAGAACGGCCGCGTGGCCGACTACGGCTGGTCGGAGAACGACTACCTGACCGACGTGCTGTCCCGCAAGGCCCGCGACTTCGTCACGAAGTCGAAGCAGCCGTTCTTCCTCTACCTGGGGGCCATCCCGCCGCACAACCCGGCCAACCCCGCGCCCCGGCACGCCGGCGCCTTCCCCGCCGCCAAGGCGCCGCGGACCCCGTCATTCGACCAGGAGGACGTCAGCCGCGAGCCGCTGTGGATGCGCGAGCTGCCGAGGATCGGGCCGGCCGGGGAAAGGCGGATCGACGAGCGGTTCCGCGCCAGGCTGCGGGCCATGCTCGGCGTGGACGACCTCGTGGGCTCGCTGGTGAAGACCCTGCGCGAGTCGGGCAAGCTCGACGACACCTACCTCTTCTTCGCCTCCGACAACGGCTTCCACCTGGGCACTCACCGGCTCAAGCGAGGCAAGACCACCCCGTTCGAAGAGGCGGTCAGGGTGCCGCTCGTCGTCCGCGGCCCCGGCGTGGCCGCGGGCTCCAGGGTCTCGTCCCTGGCCTCCGTGGTGGACCTGCCGGCGACGTTCGCCGCGCTGGGCGGGGCCCCGCTGCCGCCGTTCGCCGAGGGGCGCTCGCTGGTGCCGCTGCTCGGGGGCCGGCCGCCGGCACAGTGGCGCAGGAACGTGCTCGTCGAGTTCGCCAGGCCGGCCAACAGGGAGTCGGCCCGGCAGACCCCCGTGCCGGGTTATCGGGCGTTGCGCACGGACCAGTACACCTATGTCCGGTACGACACGGGGGAGCGGCAGCTCTATGACCTGCACGAGGATCCGTACCAGCTGGACAACCTCGCGGGGAGCGCCGATCCCGCGCTGGTGGCCGGTCTGGAGCGGCGGCTGCAGGCGATGACGGCCTGCTCGGGCGCCACCTGCCGGCAGGCGGACATGGCTCAGTGACCGGACAACGACGGATACGCGTGCGCCAGGTGCTCCGAGACCGCCCTGGCGGCCTCGTCCGCGTCGCCTGCCTCGATGGCCCGCAGGATGCGTACGTGGCCGGCGCGCAGGATCGTGGTGTCCCCGAGGCGTTCGACCGCTTCGACCGCGTACCTCCGCATCGAGTCGCGTAGCGAGCGCATGATGGCCGCGATGAGCCGGTTGCCGGACGCGTCAGCGATCGCGCAGTGGAAGGCGGTGTCGTGCTCCACGAACTCCTCCGCCGTTCTCGCCCCGTCCATGCCGGAGAGCGCGGCGGCCAGCGCGGACGTGCCGGCCCGCGCCGAGGCCGCGTGGGAGGCGGCCCACTGCTCGATCATGTGCCGGGCGTCGATGACCTCGCGCAGCTCCAGGCCCGCCATGCCGAGGTGCAGCCGGAGCAGGTCGGTCAGCGCCGTGTCGGGGCGGGAGGTCAGCACCGCGCCCGCGTCGGGGCCCCTGCCCACCTGCGAGGAGACCACGCCGAGCGACTCCAGGACGCGCATGGCCTCGCGTACGGACGACCGGCTGACGCCGAGCTGCTCGGCCAGCTGGCGTTCGGCGGGCAGCCGGTCGCCGGCGGTGAGGCCGTCCTCCGAGATGCGCCGCTCGATCTGGGCGAGCACGTCCTCGAACGTCCGCGTCCGCTTCACGGGACGCCAGCCGCCGTCGCCCAACGGAACCTCCCCATGGTGGCCGAAAAGAGTGCGGTTCGATATGGTCTGACCATACTGTGGTCGGACCATACCTCAGAGGGAGAGTTGTGCGAGTCGCTCTGTTCATCACATGCGTGAACGACACGCTCTTCCCCGGCACGGGCAAGGCCGTCGTGTCGCTCCTGCGCAGGCTCGGCTGCGACGTGGACTTCCCCGCCGCCCAGACCTGCTGCGGGCAGATGCACGTCAACACCGGCTACCGGGAGGAGGGCGTGCGGCTCGCGCGGCACTTCACCGAGGTCTTCGCCGGGTATGACGCGGTCGTGGCGCCGTCGGGGTCGTGCGCGGCCATGGTCCGCGAGCAGTACCCGAAGCTGGCCCGGCCGGGCAGCAGGGGAGCGGCGGCGATCGCCGAGGTCGCTCCGAAGGTGTACGAGCTGTCGGAGTTCCTGGTCGACGTTCTGAAGAAAGACGACGTTGGCGCATATTTCCCGCACCGGGTGACATATCACCCGACGTGCCACTCGCTCCGCGGGCTCCGCCTGGGCGACCGGCCGGCCAGGCTGCTGCGGAACGTCCGCGGGCTCGAGCTCGTGCCGCTGCCCGGCGCGGAGGAGTGTTGCGGCTTCGGCGGCACGTTCGCGGTCAAGAACCCGGCCGTCTCCGCCGCGATGGGCGCCGACAAGACCCGCAACATCCTGGACACGGGGGCCGAGGTGCTCTGCGCGGCGGACAACTCGTGCCTGATGCACATCGGCGGCACCCTCAGCCGCCAGAGGACCGGGGTCAGGACGATGCACCTGGCCGAGATCCTCGCATCGACAGAGGAGGCCCAATGAGTGCCACGTTCCTCGGCATGCCAGGAAACTTCCCGAAAAACGCCTCGCAGGCCGTACAAAACTCACAGCTCCGCTACAACCTCCGCAAAGCCACCCACACCATCCGAGGCAAGCGCGCCGGCGTCGTCGCCGAACTGCCCGACTGGCAGGAGCTGCGCGCGGCCGGCAAGGCCATCAAGGACCACACCCTCCGCAACCTCGACCGCTACCTCGTCATGATGGAGGAGGCGGTGACCAGGGCGGGCGGCACCGTCCACTGGGCCAGGGACGCCGCCGAGGCCAACCGCATCGTCACCGGCCTGGTGCGGGCCACGGGCGAGCGCGAGGTCGTCAAGGTCAAGTCGATGGCCACCCAGGAGATCGGGCTCAACGAGGCGCTGGCCGAGCAGGGCATCGCGGCGTACGAGACCGACCTCGCCGAGCTGATCGTCCAGCTCGGCGACGACTTCCCCAGCCACATCCTGGTCCCCGCGATCCACCGCAACCGGTCGGAGATCCGGGAGATCTTCCTCGACAAGATGCCCGAGGTCCCGGAGAACCTCACCGACGACCCACCCGCGCTGACCGAGGCGGCCCGGCTTCACCTGCGCGAACGCTTCCTCAGGAGCAAGGTCGCCATCTCCGGCGCGAACTTCGTGGTGGCCGAGACCGGCACCCTCGTCGTGCTGGAGTCCGAGGGCAACGGCCGCATGTGCCTGACCCTCCCCGAGACGCTCATCAGCGTGGTGGGGATCGAGAAGCTCCTCCCCTCATGGCGGGATCTCGAGGTGTTCCTCCAGCTCCTTCCGAGAAGCTCCACAGGCGAGCGGATGAATCCCTACACGAGCATGTGGACGGGCGCCGTCGAAGGCCAGGACTTCCACCTGGTCCTGCTCGACAACGGCCGCACCGACGTGCTCGCCGACGAGGTGGGCCGCCAGGCCCTGCGCTGCATCCGCTGCTCGGCCTGCCTGAACGTCTGCCCGGTCTACGAGCGCGCGGGCGGCCACGCGTACGGCTCGGTCTACCCCGGCCCGATCGGCGCGATCCTCACCCCGCAGCTCAGGGGCATGTCGTCCGAGCTCGACGCCTCGCTGCCGTTCGCCTCCAGCCTCTGCGGGGCCTGCTACGACGTCTGCCCGGTCGCCATCGACATCCCGGAGGTCCTGGTGGACCTGCGCTCCAAGGCCCCTCACGCGGCCGCCGAGCGGGCGGGCATGAAGGTGGCCGGCTGGATACTCAACGACCACGTACGGCTCGCCGGGGCCCAGCGCGCGGCCGCCCGCCTGCGCGGGCTGCTGCCGAAACGGCTGCCCGGGCCGGCGTCGGCGTGGACGGACACCCGGGATCTCCCCGAGATCCCGGCCGAGTCCTTCAGGGACTGGTGGAAGCGAGGAGGGCCGGATGAGCGCGCGTGACGAGATCCTCGCCAGGATCGGCCGGGCCGTGGCGGGCGCGGAGGACGTCGAGATCCCGCGCGGCTACCGCACGACCCAGCGGGTGGACGATCTCGTGGGGCTGTTCGCCGAGCGGGTCGACGACTACCGCGCGATCGTGCACGTCCTCCCCGAAGGCGACGTCCCCGGCAGGATCGACGAGCTCACCGGCGACCGGCGGATGATCATCCCCGACGGCTTCGGCCGCGCGGGCGGCTGGTCCGACCTCGGCACGGCCGACGGCGTGATAACCGGCTGCGCCGTGGCCATCGCCGAGACGGGCACGATCGTCCTCGACCACGGCCCCGGGCAGGGAACGAGAGCGCAGACGCTCGTCCCCGACTACCACCTGTGCGTGGTGCGGGCCGGCCAGATCGTGGCCGGCGTGCCGGAGGCCGTCGCCCGGCTCGACCCGTCGCGCCCGCTCACCTGGATCAGCGGCCCCTCGGCCACCAGCGACATCGAGCTCAACCGGGTCGAAGGCGTGCACGGCCCCAGAACGCTCGAAGTGATCATCAGTACCTGAGCACGGCGGCCACGTCGGCGACCGCGTTGGTGAACCACAGCTCCGCGTCCGTCATCGCGGCCGCCCTGACCAGCGCGGAGTCGGAGCGCTCCCGTACGGGCTCGGACACGCCCCAGCGCCGCAGCTCGTCCGGGTCGGTGGCGAGCTGGGTGCCGCCATCGCCGATCCAGACCGGCTTCGGCAACTCACCGGGCGTGAGCACGGCCTGCACCCGGCCCTCGCGCAGGGCGTGCGCGACCCGCGCCATCCCGGTCGGCCCGCCCGTCTCCTGGTGACGTTCCAGCAGCTCGGCCCGCTTGCGGTCGAGCCAGCCGTCCAGCGCCCGCTCCACGTCCTCCTCGAACTGGCCGTGGTTGGAGCGGCTGCCGTGCTCGACCATCAGCACCCTGTCGGCGGTCTTGGTGCCGAGGTGCTGCAGCAGGTACGAGCGCGACTTGGCCTCGCCCGCCACCAGGATCAGCTCGGGACCGATGCGGCGCGCCTGCTCGTCGACCTCCTGCGCGACGGCCATGGCGTTCTTCTCCCAGGTCTCGTCCACCGCCCGCTCGTACCGCTTCTGCGACCAGCCGCCCTGGGAGGTCTTCTGCAGCGGCCACGAGGCCGCCTCCACGACAGTCTTGCGCGGCGACCCGGCGCCGAACACCGTCACCTCCGCCCCCGCGTGGTCCACGATCACCCGGATGTGCGGCACGTTCTCGCCGCGCCGCGCCAGCATGGGCGTGACGCACGGCAGCGGCGACCACAGGGCCAGCAGGTGAGGCGGCTCGGCCAGCGGCTCGGCCAGCACCACGTCCCCGTGGGCGGCGAACAGCGACCGCCCAGGCGTGGCCAGGCGTGCCTCCTCCTCCAGAGCGTCCAGCGTGGCCTTGCGGCTCTCGCCGTTCGGCTGCAGCCGGTCGCGCAGGCTGCGCCACTGGGCCTTGCGCTCGGGGATGGTGAGCGCGCCCAGGTAGACCGAGGCGTACGGGCCCTTCCGCTCGTACAGCGGGCGGATGAGGTCGAGCCGCACGTCACCACCTCCGCTTTTCCACGCCGAGCCCGAGCGCCTCCGCCACCTCCGCCACATTCGTGAAGCGGCGCTCCGGAAGGGAGTCCACCATGTCGGCCACCTGGTCCGGCGCGTCCACACGTGCGGTGTGCCGAGCCAGGTCCTGTTTCGACGCGGGCCAGTGCGCGTCGCTCAGCCACTTGGCCAGTTCGCTGCGGACGTCGACCCCCCGTTGCGTGATGCCCTCGGGGGTGCCTGGCTCGTGTCCTGGCGGGTACGACTGCGCCTCCTCGCCGGGAGCGGGCATGGCCTCGGGCTCCTTCCACTCCTCGGCGTGCGTCGTGCCACCGCCGCGGATCATGCCCTCGGTCTCGTGCTTCTGCTCTTCGTCCAGCCGGGGACCGTGCTTGTCGCTCCCACGTTCCATGGTTCTCTCACTCCTCTCAATTGCGCCCCTACCCCTGCTTTCGTGGGCAAACATCGCGAGTGTGTACCCTGCCGAGGGTGTTCGATCCCGACGTGAGCATCGCGACGGAACGGCTGACGCTGCGGCCGTTCGGCCTCCAGGACGCCGCGCGGATCCGTGCCATCGTCAAGCAACACGCCCGGTTCCTCCCGCCGGGCGCGCCCGACAGAGCTTCGGGCGTCCCCGCCTGGCTGGCCAGGGGCGTGCACGAGCTGCGCCGCTCGGGGCAGGGCATCCACCTGGCCATGATCGACGCCGAAGGGCTCGTCGTGGGCGCCATCAGCCTGTTCAAGACCTCGTGGAGCGCCGGCACGACCGAGGTCGGCTACGGGGTCCACCCGCTCTACCGCGGGCGCGGCCTCGCCACGGAGGCCGTACGCGCGCTGGTGGCCTGGACCTTCGAGGCCACCGCACTGCGCAGGATCGACCTGACCGCCGACATCGGCAACATCGCCTCGCTCCGCGTGGCCCAGAAAGCGGGATTCACCTGGGAAGGCGTGCTGCGGGCCGCGGTGCTGGACGACGACGGCCCGCACGACCTCGTCATGTTCGGCCTGCTGCGCGAGGACCGCCGCGTCCCCTCCGACACCCTGCCCAGGACGGAGCTGCGCACGGAACGGTTGCTGCTCAGGCCGCCCGCTCCCGACGACGTCCCCGACCTGGCCGCCACGGCCGCCGACCCGGTCACCCAGGCCAGGACGGGCGTGCCGCGCGGCTACACCGAAGAGCACGCGCGGGAGTTCATCGACTTCTGCGAGCGCACCCGGATCAGGGGGGCGGGCATCGCCTGGACCGCGGTGGAGCAGGAGACCGGCCGCTACGCCGCGACCGTGGACCTCAGAGACGTCGACTGGTCCCACCGGACCGCGGAGATCGGCTACATGACCGCCCCCCGGGCGCGAGGCATGGGGTACGCGGGCGAGGCCGTGCTCGCGATCGCCCGCTGGCTGTTCGAGCGGCACGGCTTCAACCGGCTCCAGCTGCGCGTGGCCGTGCCGAACGCCGCCTCCCAGCGCGTGGCGGAGAAGGCCGGCTTCGTCCGCGAGGGCGTCGCCCGCGCCTCGCTGGGCGGCGGCGACCTGGTGGTCTACAGCCTCATCCCGTCCGACCTGGCCTGAAGGCACACCGGACTTTCCCTTCCACCCTTTGTGAAACCACCCGGTAGCCGTCACCCTTGAGATGAGGGACGGTGAGGCGTGATGATCACGGTGGTCGGCTGGGACGGATCGGATCTCTCCCCCAAGGCGGCGGAGAAACTGCGCGAGGCCCGGCTCGTCATAGGTCCCGACGCCATCCTGGGACAGCTCAAGCTCTCCGCGCCGGCCGTGCCCGACGGCTCGCTGCTGGAGACCCTCGACGACCATCTCGAACACGGCGAAGGGCCCGTGGTCGTGCTCGCGGAGGGCGATCCCGGCTTCTTCGGCGTCGTGCGCACCCTGCGGGCCCACGGCGCCAAGCCGGCCGTGCTGCCGGCGATGTCGCTGGTCACCCGCGCCTTCGCGTGCGCCGGGCTCAACTGGGAGGACGCGCTCGTCGTCGCCCCGTCCGGCCCTGCCGAGCTCGGCCGCGTCGTCAACGCCTGCCGCGCCCACCCGAAGGTGGCGCTGCTCGTGGCCCCCGGCGCCGGTCCCGGCGAGGTCGCCAGGGAACTGGCGCCCACCACGCCGCGCGCGCTCCTGGTGTGCGAGGACCTCGGCGGGCCCGACGAGCGCGTCACCCACAGCCGCATGGGGGAGGCCACGACCCGGCCGTGGAAGGACCCCGACGTGGTGCTCGTCGTCGACCCGCTCCACCAGCCGAAGGAGCCGAGCTGGGTCGCGGGGGCGCGGCCCGGGCCGGCCGAGTGGGCGCTGCCGTTCGAGGGCGCGCT
The DNA here is from genome assembly GCF_039871615.1 of Nonomuraea sp. B10E15. Lineage (NCBI taxonomy): Bacteria > Bacillati > Actinomycetota > Actinomycetes > Streptosporangiales > Streptosporangiaceae > Nonomuraea > Nonomuraea sp. B10E15. Next base: position 87,428 of record NZ_JBDPMB010000022.1, on the reverse strand, counting down.
GCCCGCGCAGGCCAGGGCGTACATCCTGGCCAAGCTCGGCCCCCGCCTCGGCGACCTGGTCTGGGACGTGGGCGCGGGCGCCGGCGAGATCGCCGTCGAGTGCGCCAGGCTGGGAGCGGCCGTCGTGGCCGTCGAACGCGACGAGGACGCGTGTGCCAGGCTCCGCGCCAACGTGCTCGAACACGGCGTCAAAGTGGCCCTGACCAGGGGACAGGCGCCGCCGGCGCTGGAGCCGCTGCCCGATCCCGACGCCGTCTACGTGGGCGGCGGCGGCCCCGACGTCATCGTCGCCTGCGCCGCCCGAGGCCCCCGCTCGCTCGTGTGCGTGGTCAGGAAGGTGGAGCAGGTGCCCGCCGTGCTCGGCCGCCTGCGCGAGCAGGGTTACCACGGAGAAGGCACCCAGATCCTGGCCTCGACACTCACCCACGACCCCGACGGATCCCACCACCTGACCGCCGCCGAGCCGGTTTTCGTCGTGCACGCGACACCCGCGCACACAACGTGACCTGTTCCCTACCGCTGTGCATCGGTTATCCTCGCGTGACTTTGTCTAGCGCACCGGAGAATCCCTCACAATGAAGCCGCCGCTCCTGCTGATCGGGCAGGGCTCACAGGATGACGCCTACGCCGCGGAGTTCGGCAGGTTCGTACACCGGCTCCGCTGCCGCCTCGACCAGACGGGCGCCGACGTCTCGGGCGGCTACCTCGAGCGCGCCACGCCCAGGCTGAGCGACTCCGTCGCCTCCCTGGTCGCCAGGGGGCACCACCGGCTCGTGGCGCTGCCGCTGAGCCTCAGCAGGGTGGGCGACGACTTCCCCGCCGCGATGGCCCGCGAGCAGCAGCGCCACCCCACGCTGATGTACGACCACGGCCGTCCCCTCGGCCCCGACCCCCGCGTGCTCGCCCTGCTGGCCGAGCGGCTCAACGACGCCGCCACCGAGATCTCCAGGCCGCGCGCTCTCGAACTGGCGGGCGCCAGGCCGCGGCTGCGGGCCGTCGACTCGCTGCCCGCCGAGGAGCACCACGCGCACGTCGAGCCGGGTGACACCGCCGTCGTCCTGGTCGGCGAGGGCTCGACCGACGCGGCCGCCAACGCCGAGATCCACCGGGTCTCGCGGCTGTTCTGGGAGACGCACGCCTACGACTTCATGACGGTCGAGACCGCGTTCGTGTCCGTCACCCCGCCCGGAGTGCCCGGCGGGCTCGAGCGCTGCCGCCGCCTGGGGGCCAAGCGGGTGATCGTGGTGCCCTACCTGCTGTTCGCCGGCGGCCTGCTGGAGCGCGTGTGGGCGCAGGCGCTGGCGTACGGTGCGGGGCACCCCGATCTCGACATCCGCTGCGCCGAGGTGATCGGCGACTGTGAGACCCTGGCGGACGTCGTGATCGACCGGTACGAGGAAGCGCTCCAGCTCGTCCCGTGACCGCCGGTCCACCGCCCCTTGACAGAGGTTCACCCCCTCCAGCTCGTCCCGCTCCCGGAGGTCCACTCCAGCTCGTCCTTTGACCCGGAGGTTGCCGTGCTCGCAGAGACGCTCGCCGCGATCCGCCCCGCCGACCAGCGGGCACTCGCCGAGGCCCGCGCCCACCAGGACCGCCTCACCAAGCCGCGCGGCTCGCTCGGCGCGCTGGAGGACGTCGCGATCCGGCTCGCCGGCGCGGCGGGCGCCTGCCCGCCGCCCATGCCCGCACCCGCGGCGCTGGCCATCTTCGCCGCCGACCACGGCGTGCACGCCCGCGGCGTCTCCCCGTGGCCGCAGGAGGTCACGGTGCAGATGGTCGCCAACTTTCTCTCCGGAGGAGCTGTCGCCAACGCCTTCGCCGCCCAGGCGGGCGTACCGGTGACGGTGGTCGACGTCGGGGTCGCGGCCGACCTGCCCGACGCTCCCGACCTCGTCAAGCGCAAGATCGCGTACGGCACCGCGGACCTGTCCCGAGGGCCCGCGATGACCGTCGACCAGGCCGTCAGGGCGCTGGAGGCCGGCATCGTCGTGGCCAGGGGCCTGGTGGCCGAGGGCGCGCGCTGCCTGATCGCCGGCGACATGGGCATCGCCAACACCACGGCCTCGGCCGCCCTCGTCTCCGTCTTCACCGGCAAGGACCCTGCCGAGGTGACCGGCAGGGGCACCGGGATCGACGACGGGACCCACGAGCGCAAGGTCGCCATCGTCCGCGAGGCGCTGCACGTCAACGGCCTGTCGCACGGGGAGTCCCAGCCCGCCGCCGGCTCGTCGCCCAGCGAGGCGCTGCGGGCCCTCGCCGCCGTCGGCGGGTTCGAGCACGCCGCCATCGCGGGCTTCATCCTGTACGGCGCGGCGGCACGCGTGCCGGTGATCCTCGACGGCGTGATCGCGGGCGCGGGGGCACTCGCGGCGGCCGCGCTCGACCCCGCCGCCACCGACCACTGCGTCGCCGGGCACCGCTCCGCCGAGCCCGGCCACGCCGCCACGCTCGACCACCTCCGCCTGCGCCCCCTGATAGACCTGGAGATGCGGCTCGGCGAGGGCACCGGCGCGCTGCTCGCGCATCCCATGATCTGCGCGGCCGTGCGGATGATGCACGACGTGGCCACGTTCGACGCTGCAGGGGTGACCGAGAAGCCCGTGTGACACCTGGAGGTGAGAGCTTGTCCCGCTACGGTCCCATGTACGGCCCCGACATCACGTTTCTCGGCGTCGACCGCTGCGACGTGGCCGATCCGGCGAGCTACGAAGGCGCCGACGTGGTGATCGTCGGCGCCCCGTTCGACGGGGGCACCTCCAACCGCCCCGGCGCCAGGTTCGGGCCGATGGCGCTGCGCCAGGCCTGCTATCTGCCGCACGACGGCTCCAGGCCCAGCCTGGCGCTGCGCGTCGACGCCCTGCGCGACCTGCGGGTGCTGGACGCGGGCGACGTCGAGTGTTACTCGGGCGACGTGGAGGGTTCGCTGGCCGCGATCGAGGAGGCGGTGCACCGCGTCGCCGCCTCCGGCGCCGTCCCGCTCGTGCTCGGCGGTGACCACACGGTCGCGCTGCCCGACGCCAGGGGCACCGCCAGGGCGTACGCGCCCGGCCGTACGTCGATGATCCACTTCGACGCGCACGCCGACACGGGGAACATCTCGTTCGGCCACCTGTACGGCCACGGCCAGCCGATGCGGCGCCTCATCGAGTCCGGCGCCATCAGGGGCGACAGGTTCCTGCAACTCGGGCTGCGCGGCTACTGGCCGGAGCCGGAGACGCTGGACTGGATGGCCGCCCGGAACATGCGTTCGTACGAGATGACCGAGATCGTCGCCCGAGGGCTCGAAGCTTGCCTCACGGAGTCGTTCCAGATCGCGCTCGACGGCTGCGACCAGGTCTTCCTGTCCGTCGACATCGACGTGTGCGACCCAGGACACGCGCCCGGCACCGGCACGCCCGAGCCCGGCGGGCTGACGGCCAGGCAGCTCCTCGACGCGGTCCGCAGGATCTGTTACGAGCTGCCCGTGGCGGGGATGGAGGTGGTGGAGGTGGCGCCTCCGTACGACCACGCGGACATCACCGCCCACCTCGGTAACCGGGTTATCCTTGAGGCCTTGTCAGCGATGGCCAGACGCCGCAAGGACGATCAGGGCGGGCCGCGCTGGGATCCCCGTCAGCCGCTCCTTGACGGTCGTTAGCCCGCGCGCAGCACTTCGGCGCAGAGACAGCCGGTAGGTTTTACCTCCTAACACAACCTTCGCGAATGGGAGATTCCCCCCATGGGTCCCTACCTCCTCGGCCTGCGGCTTTCCGGCCGCCGGGTCCTCGTGGTGGGCGGCGGGCGCGTCGCGCAGCGGCGGGTCCCCGCGCTGCTGGAGGCCGGCGCGGAGATCACCGTCGTGTCGCCGGGCGTGACCCCGGCCCTTGACGACCTCATCGCCGCGGGCAGGATCACCTGGCACGCCCGGCCCTACGAAGTCGGCGACTGCGATGGCGCCTGGCTCGTGCAGGCCTGCACCGACGACAGAGCGGTCAACACGGCCGTCGCCGCAGAGGCCGAGGCCAAGCGCGTGTGGTGCGTGCGAGCCGACGACAAGGACGCCTCCGCCGCCTGGACCCCGGCGACGGGCCGCGTCGACGAGATCAGCGTGGCCGTCACCGCGGGCGGCGATCCGCGCAGGGCCGCCGGCATCAGGGACGCCGTCGTCGGCGCGCTGCGCGACGGCACGGTCGACGCCCGGCGCAACCGCACCAAACCCGTCGGCGTCGCCCTGGTCGGCGGCGGGCCCGGAGACCCCGGCCTGATCACCGTGCGCGGCCGGCAGCTGCTGGCGCAGGCCGACGTGGTGGTGGCCGACCGGCTCGCGCCCCGCGCCCTGCTCGACGAGCTCGCCCCCGACGTCGAGCTGATCGACGCGGCCAAGGTCCCCTACGGCAGGGCGCTGTCCCAGGAGACGATCAGCGAGCTGCTGGTCGACCGCGCCCGGCAGGGCAAGTTCGTGGTCCGGCTCAAGGGCGGCGACCCGTTCGTGTTCGGGCGCGGCGGCGAGGAGATGATCGCCTGCGCCCACGCGGGCATCCCGGTGCTGGTGGTGCCGGGCATCACGAGCGCCGTCGCGGTCCCCGCCGCGGCAGGGGTGCCGGTCACGCATCGGGGCGTCAGCCAGGAGTTCCACGTGATCTCCGTGCACGTGGCGCCCGACGATCCCAGGTCCACCGTCGACTGGCCCGCGATGGCCCGTTCCCAGGGCACTCTGGTGCTGCTGATGGCCGTCGAGCGGCTCGCGAAGGTGGCCGAGGCACTCGTTCGAGACGGACGTGCCCCGGAGACTCCCGCAATGGTGGTGCAGGACGGTACCCTTCCGACCCAGCGGGCGGTCACCGCTTCGCTTGCCACCGTGGCCGACCGCGTGTCCGCGGCTGGGATCCGCCCGCCGGCGATCGTCGTCGTCGGTGACGTCGTGAGGGTCGGCCAGGAGGTCGAGATGGTTCGAGCGGAGCGCCTGCCGTGAACACGGCCATGGATGACGGGCGGCAAGGGTCACCCGGGGAGCAGACGATGAGCTTCCGCCCGGTGACTGACGATGACCTCGACGAGGTCCGGGACGACAGTGCCCCGGAGAGGGCACGAGAGGAGCCGGAGGCGGTGGACAGACGCGCACGTGAGCCGTCGGCCTCGCAGAAGCCTGCGGCGGCCGAGAATCCTTCCATTGCGCTCGAGCCCGCCGAGGAGCCGTCAGGGCAGTCCCTGTTCGAGAAGCCGGCCGCCCTGCGCGCCCCTTCGGCTCCCGACGACTCCGGCGCCGCCGAGCGCCCCTCCCTCTTCGTCAAGCCCGCCTCACTCGGCGGCCCGGGCCCGCGCAAGACCTCCCATGAAGGCCCTTCCAGCCGCGGACCTGCCGCCCGCGAAGAGCAGCCCGCGGACGAGGGGTCTCCCGCTGCCGGCGGCCTGTTCACTCGTCAGCCCGCCGCCCGTCCGGGCTCCCAGCCGGGCTCCGGGCAGGGAGCCCGTTCCGGGTCTGGCGCCGGTTCCGTGCCCGCTGACCGTTCCGGATCTGGCGCCGGTTCCGGGGTGGAAGGCGGAGCCGAGCCGGGATCCGGACCCGCGGCGCAGGACACGCCACCCGCCGGCCCCAGCCTCTTCGCGCGCAGGCCCGCCGTCCGGGGCAGACCGGGAGCAGGGGGTACGCCCCCCGCACGCGCTGCCGCCGGTGACACGGAGGCGGAGGGGCCGGGCGGCGAGAGCTCCGGTGCGCCGCTTCCCGGCGAGGGCGCCACTGCCGGCCGGTCGTCAGGCAAACGCCCCCCCCGGCAAGCGTTCACCCAGCGGACGGCGGCCCGGCAAGCGGACCACCGGCGGGCGATCGTCGAATGAGCCGCACTCCAGCGAATCGCCGGCCGACGAGCCGGAGCCTCAGGCCGGCGACTCTCCCCGGAAGGCGAAGCGCCCGGCAACGACCGACGACCCCGCGAAGCCCGGCGCTTCGGCGGCGGGTGACGAGCCGGAGACGGTCGACGTGCCCGCGAAGCCCGGCGGCTCGGTGGCGGGTGACGACCCCGGGGCGGTCGACGTGCCCGCGGGCGACGGCGTGCCAGGAACGAGTGGCGAGCCAGGAGCGGCCGGCAAGCCGGAGCCGGCCGCTGGGACGGCGGCGGTCGGTGAGGCGGGGTCGCGCGGCGATGCCGGGACCGTAAGCGATGTCGCCACCGGCAGCAGGGGCGAGGAGATCGTCGACGCGGTGGCCGGCGGCGAGTCCGGCGCCGGCGGTGACGGCGCGGCGGTCAGTGAGGCCGAGCAGGCCGGCGATCATGACGCGGGCGGGCAGGCGGCCGGTGAGGAGTTGCCGGCGGAGGCGGCCGAAACGCTCACGAACGCGCTCGACACCCTCCGCGAGAGCGTCGCCGACCTGCACTTCGGGCTCGATCTGCCAGGCGTGGACGAGGCCAGGCAGGCCCAGGCCGATCTGCTGGCCCAGCTCGAGGGCTACGTGCTGCCCCGGGTCAGGACCAGCGCCGCTCCCGCGCTCATCGTGATCGCGGGTTCGACAGGCGCAGGCAAGTCCACCCTGGTCAACACGCTCGCCGAGAAGACCGTCTCGCGCACCGGCGTACGCCGCCCGACCACCGGCACCCCCGTCCTGGCCTGCCACCCGGACGACCGCGCGTGGTTCGCGGAGGGCGAGTTGCTCGGCGACCTGCAGCGTCTCGACGCGCCCACGCCCGACGCCGGGCCGGGCAGCCTGGTCGTCGTCTCGACCGAGAAGCTCCCTCAGGGCGTCGCGCTGCTCGACACCCCCGACATCGACTCGGTCGTGGAGGAGCACCACGACATCGCGCACCGCATGCTCGACGCCGCCGACCTGTGGATCTTCGTGACCACGGCGGCCCGCTACGCCGACGCCCCGGCCTGGAATCTGCTGCGCCTGGCCAAGGAGCGAGGCGCCCGGCTCGCCATCGTGCTGTCGCGCGTGCAGCCCCGGTCCGCCGACGTCGTGCTCAAGCACTTCGTCCGTATGCTCACCGAATACGGCATGGGCGACATCGACAGGTTCGTCATCAACGAGGCGAAGGTGGCTGACGGCAGGTTGCCCGACAGCGAGGTCACCGAGCTGCGGCTCTGGCTGGCCGAGCTCTCCGTCGACGAGGATCGCCGGGCGCAGGCCGTACGCGAGACGCTCAACGGCGTGCTGGACAGCTTCCGCACCCGCGTACCCGCGCTGGCCAAGCATCTGGAGGGACAGGTCGCGTTCAGGACCGAGCTGCGCAGCGACGTGGAGGCGGCCTTCCGCGGCGCGTTGACGGAGATCGACAAGGCGTACAAGAACGGCTCGCTGCTGCACGGCGAGGTGCTGGCACGATGGCAGGACTTCGCCGGTTCCGGCGACCTCATGCGCTCGCTGCAGCTGCGCAGGCGCGGAAAGGCGGCCAAGCAGGCGCCCGAGCGCGTGCTGGCGTTCAAGGCGGCGATCCGCACGGGCCTCGAGTCAGTGATCGTCGCCGCCGCCCACCGGGCCTCCGAGGAGGTGGTGGCGCGATGGCGGCACCGCTCTGAGCTGGGCGCCAAGATCTCGGAGGGCCTCGACAGCCCTTCTGACAACCTCATCCGCCACACCGGCCGCGCCATCGCCTCCTGGCAGGACCACCTGGGCGAGCTCGTACGCACGGAGGGTGTGGCCAAGCGGTCGGTGTCGAAGCTGGTCTCGTTCGACCCCGACTCGCTCGCCCTGATCTTCATGGTCGCGATGTTCAGCGGGAGCAACGGCGAGGGCGTGCCGCATCGGCTGGTCAACGCCCTGCTCGGTGCCGAGTCCCTGCGCGGCATCGGCGCGAAGGCGCTCAGCGACCTGCGCACCAGGATCAGCATGCTGTTCGACGAGGAAGCCATGCGTTACGTGAAAGCGCTCGACTCCGCGGGCATCCCCGACGAGTCCGTCGCAACCCGCCTTTACCAGGCAACGTACAACCTCGAGGTCGCTCGATGACCACCACCACGACCACCAGGCCGGGGCTCGCTCCGCGGTTGACCGCGCTCACCAAGGTGGTGGAGCTGGGCCCGGGGCGGCTGGACAAGAAGCTGCTCGACGAGGCGAGCGGGGTGCTGGTGCGGGCCGGAGACCGGCTCAAGCTGTCGTCCGAGCACACCGTCGTCGCCCTCGCGGGCGGCACGGGCAGCGGCAAGTCGTCGTTGTTCAACGCGATCTCCGGGCTTGAGCTTTCGCCCACCGGCGTACGCCGGCCGACCACCGCACGCACCCACGCCTGCGTGTGGGGGCTGGAGGGCGCCGGGCCGCTGCTCGACTGGCTGCAGATCCAGTGGCGGCACCGCTTCTCCCGCGCCAGCGCCCTCGACAAGGGCGACAGCCAGCTCCACGGGCTCATCCTGCTCGACCTGCCCGACCATGACTCCATCAGGGCGCTCACCGACACCGAGGCCGACCGGCTGATCGGGCTGGCCGACCTCGTGGTGTGGGTGCTCGATCCGCAGAAATACGCCGACGCCTCCACGCACCGGCGCTACGTCACGGACCTGGCGGGGCACGACGCGGTCACCGTGTTCGCGCTCAACCAGGCCGACCGGCTCACCACCGAAGAGCTGGCCGAGCTGGTCATCGACCTCAACGACCTGCTGCGCCGCGAAGGCGTCGACCACCCCAGCGTCGTCCCCACCTCGGCGGTCACCGGGCGGGGCATCGAAAGCCTCAAGAGCGTCATAGCGACCGCCGTCTCCCGGCGGCGCGCCGCCATCCAGAAGCTCGAGGCCGACCTGCACCGCCTGGAGCAGCGCCTCGGCGAGGCCATGCCGCTCGGCGAGGCGCTCTCCGCGCCGTCGTCGGTCGACGAGGCCCGCCGGATGGGGCTGACCGACGCGCTCTGCGACGCCGTGGGCGTGCCCGCGGTGGGCGAGGCGCTGGAGAACGTCTACGCCGAGCGGTCCGGCCAGTGGGTCGGGTGGCCGTACCCTCGGTGGTTCGCGAAGCTGCGCCCCGATCCGCTGAAGGCCCTGCGCCTGGAGGACGTGAGCGCGGAGATCCGCGGCATCACGACCGGTTCCGTGAGCGCCCAGTCCGCCGAGGTCGCCAACGCCGTGCAGGCGCTCGCCGACGGGCTCTCCGCCGGCATGCATCCGGTGTGGCGCTCCGCGGTGCACCAGGCCGCCAGGTCGCGCTCCGGCCAGCTCCCGCAGGCGCTGACCGAGGACCTCACGGAGGTGGCGCCGCAGCTCGACCGGATACCCGGCTGGTGGCGCGCGCTCAAGGTGTGGCAGTACACCCTGGTGGGGGTGTTCGTGGCCGGGGTGGTCTGGCTGGTGGCCGGGCTGCTCATGCCGGGACAGCTGCCTCCGCAGCTGGAGTTGCTCGGCGAGGGCGGGGCGCTGCCCTGGGTGGGGCTGATGATGGCCTCGGTGCTGGGGCTGGGGGCGCTGTCGGGCATCGCCGCACGCAACTTCGTCGAGCTGGGCGCCTCCCGGGAGCGTGAGCGGCTGGAGCGGGAGATGAGGCGCAGGGTGGCCGCCGTGTCCGCGACGATGGTGGTGGAGCCGGTCGAGCGGGAGCTGGGCCGCCATCACTCCTTCTTCACCGCGTTGCGGGACTTGTCGGTCTGACCCTCCGTCCACAGGCTCTCCGGCCGCCCTTCCCTCTGTCCACAGAACCGCGTTCCGTACGCCGCCGCCATGCCTCCCCGCGGCACGCTGGCCCCAGATCGCGGGCACCCGGCCCGCCAGATGGGGAGGCACAGGGATGAATGACATCTACGTCACGCTGACCGGAAACGTCGCAGCAGAGCCGAGGCAATACAGCTTCGACGAAGGCACCAAGGTCACCTCGTTGCGGGTGCTCACCTCACACCGCTATTTCGACAGGAAGACGGGCCAGTGGACAGACGGTGAGAAGGTCTGCTTCACGGTTCGCTGCTGGCGCGCCCTGGGAGACAACGTCGCAGCCTCCATCCGCGCCGGCCAGCCCGTGGTGGTGTCGGGCAAGCTGCGCATCCGCGAGTTCGGCGCGGAGGGCGACCGGCGCTTCGTGCCCGAGATCGAGGCCAGCGCGGTCGGACACGACCTGCGCTGGGGCACCGGCGTCTTCGCCAAGCCCGAGCGCGGCGGCGGGCTCGGCTCGATGAGCAAGGAGATGCGCGAGCGCCTGGACGAGGAGACCAGCGACTGGGCCATGGGCTCGCGTCCCTTCCGGGCCCTGTCCCGCCCCGAGCCCACCCCGGCAACCGACACCCCCGGCGCCGTCACACCGTCGAAGGGCGACACCGCCGGAGTTTCCGCCCGGTCGAAGGGCGACACCGTTCGCATCCTCGGGGCCGAAGCCGACCGGTCCGTCACCGGAGACGGGCGCTCTGACGACGAGGAGCACCAGGTGAAGCTGGAGGACCGGGTGGCTGCGTAGGCCCGCGCAGGGGGCATCGGCGCCGCCCGATGCCCCCTGCCCGGCACACCCGGCGCCGCCGAGTCCGGTGTTCAGGGTTGCCGGTGGGCCGGTGCGGAGGGTGTCTCCGAGGGCCGCGCACCGATGGTGGGCCCGGGATGGCGGGGATGCGGGGTGTCGCTGGGAGGCCGGTCGGGGCTTTGCGCATGTTGCGGGGACGGCGAGGAGGAGATGGATCACACGCTGGGAGAGCAGGCAGGCGTGGCTTGAGCGGAGGGGGAGGGGGCACCGGCGTGGCCCGAACTGGCACCCCGAGGGCGGCCGATGGAGTGTAGCTCTGATCAGGTGGCTAAGGCACCTGATAGGTCCAGGTCACGCCCCGCACCATGGCTGCTCCTTTCCAGCGCGGCTCCACAACACCGCCCGCTCGTGGACTGAGCGGGAGTGGGTCCATATCAACGTATCGGTTCCCATCGCGCAACGCACACTCCGCAATTATTGTGTTACACATCGTTAGTTAGGGAGGAGATGCGATGGCGGCTACCGGTCACGCCTCGATCAAGTCTCATGACGGTGTGTCAACACTCGCTGGTCGATGGCCGTTGCTTGGGCAACGCCGCCCGCTTGTGATCTATCTGTGCGCGATCGTCGGTCTCGATCTCGTCGCGATGGTGGTGCTCGGAGCGTCCACCTCGTTGCGGTGGCGGGATCTGCTGATGTTCTGCGCCCTCATGGGGTGCGGCGCGGTGTGCATCGAGGCGACCAGGCGTCTCGGCATGCCCGCCGGAGTCGCGCGAGACCTGCTGTCCGCCTGGTGGCTGCCCGTGGCGCTGCTGCTGCCGCCGGTCTACGCCCTCTTCTCGCCGATCGTGCTGCAGATCCTGCTGCAGGTGCGTGTGAAGGCGACGGTGCTCTATCGGCGGGTGTTCAGCTCGGCCGCCATCGGCCTGGCAGGGTGTATGGCCTCCCTGGCTTTCCACCATGTCGTCGACGACCCGTGGGCGCTGTCGCAGGGCGACGGCGGGCCGATCTTCCACGCGGTGGCGGCGGCCGCGCTCTTCTCGCTGCTCAACATCTCCCTGATCGCGATCGCCGCGCACACCGCCGACCCCGAGACACCCTGGCGCGAGGTGTTGTGGAACAAGGAGAGCCTGCTGCTCGACATCGTCGAGCTCTGCCTGGGCGTCACGGTGTCGATCGGCTGCGGCGTCAACCCGGTGCTGCTGCTCCTCGCGCTGCCGCCGGTGGTGCTGCTCCAGCGCAGTCTCCTGCACGCCCAATTGCAGGCAGCCGCCCGCACCGACGCCAAGACCGGTCTGCTCAACGCGGCCGCCTGGCAGCGCGAGGCCGACACCGAGATCGTCCGGGCGCGCCGCACCGGCGACACACTGGCGCTTCTGATCATCGACATCGACCATTTCAAACGTGTCAACGACGCCCATGGCCACCTGGTGGGCGATCAGGTGCTGGTGGGTGTGGCGGCCACGCTCCGCAGCCAGCTGCGCGACTACGACGTGGTGGGCAGGTTCGGCGGTGAGGAGTTCGTCGTGCTCCTGCCCGGGGCCGACATCCACGAGGCGCGCCGGGTCGCCGAGCGCCTGCGCACCCGCACCGGCCACATGGCCGTCCCCGCCGACGACACCCTGATCAGAGTCACCGTCTCTGTCGGCGTCGCGTTGATGAGCGTGCACGGCGACGACCTGATCGAGCTGCTGGCCGCCGCCGACCTGGCCCTCTACCGCGCCAAGGAGCTCGGTCGTGACCGCGTCTGCGTTCCTGTCGTCCAGCCACCCCCACGACCGCTCCCCGACGACCCCGCTTCCTGACCGACCCTCCCTTGCCCGTCCCGGCTCCGGCCCCGATGTCCGCGCGCTTCCATGGCACGTCCCGGATCGGCGCTCCAGCGGGTCGGCCCTCCGGCCCCGCACGGACGGCCTGGCTGTTCCGGCGGCCGTACATCTGCCTGGAGCGCGTCCGGGCGGAGGCCGACGGAGGGAGCGGCGGAAGCCTGGGCCAGGAGCCCCTAAGCTAGAGAGCATGCCGGAGTACATCTACACGCTGCAGCGCGTGCGCAAGGCGCACGGCGACAAGGTTGTCCTTGACGACGTCACCCTGTCGTTCCTGCCCGGAGCCAAGATCGGTGTCCTGGGGCCGAACGGCACCGGGAAGTCGACGCTGCTCCGGATGATGGCCGGCCTGGAGCAGCCGTCCAACGGCGAGGCGAAGCTCATGCCCGGCTTCTCGGTGGGCATGCTCCAGCAGGAGCCCCCGCTCAACGAGGAGAAGACCGTCCTCGGCAACGTGCAGGAGGGCGTTGCGGAGACGATGGCGATGCTCCAGCGCTACAACGAGATCGCCGAGCAGATGGCCACCGACTACAGCGACGAGCTGCTGGAGGAGATGGGCAAGCTCCAGGACCAGTTGGAGCACCGCAACGCCTGGGATCTCGACAGCCAGCTCGAGCAGGCGATGGACGCCCTGCGCTGCCCGCCGCCCGACGCCGACGTGACCAAGCTGTCCGGTGGTGAGCGCCGCCGGGTCGCGCTGTGCAAGCTGCTGCTCGAGGCGCCCGACCTGCTGCTGCTCGACGAGCCCACCAACCACCTCGACGCCGAGAGCGTGCAGTGGCTGGAGCAGCACCTGGAGAAATACGCGGGCACCGTGCTGTCCGTCACCCACGACCGCTACTTCCTCGACAACGTCGCCGGCTGGATCCTCGAGCTCGACCGGGGCCGTCCCTTCATCTACGAAGGCAACTACTCCACCTACCTGGAGGCCAAGGCTCAGCGGCTCAAGGTCGAAGGGCAGAAGGACATCAAGCGCAAGAAGCGCCTGGAAGGCGAGCTGGAGTGGGTGCGCTCCAACCCGAAGGCCCGCCAGACCAAGAGCAAGGCCCGCCTCCAGCGCTACGAAGAGATGGCGGCCGAGGCCGACAAGCACCGCAAGCTCGACTTCGACGAGATCCAGATCCCGCCGGGCCCGCGCCTCGGCACCACGGTGATCAAGGCCGACGACCTGACCAAGGGATTCGGCGACCGCCTGCTGATGGAGAAGCTCACGTTCGACCTGCCCCGCAACGGCATCGTCGGCGTCATCGGCCCCAACGGCGTCGGCAAGACCACGCTGTTCCGCATGATCACGGGCTCGGAGACGCCTGACAGCGGCTCCATCGTGGTCGGAGACACCGTCAAGATCTCCTACGCCGACCAGACGCGCGGTGGCATCGACCCCGGCAAGAACGTGTGGGAGGTCGTCTCCGACGGGCTCGACCACATCAAGGTCGGCAACGTGGAGATGCCGTCGAGGGCCTACATCGCGGCCTTCGGCTTCAAGGGGCCCGACCAGCAGAAGAAGGCGGGGGTGCTGTCGGGCGGCGAGCGCAACCGGCTCAACCTGGCGCTCACCCTCAAGCAGGGCGGAAACGTGCTGCTGCTCGACGAGCCCACCAACGACCTCGACACGGAGACGCTGTCGTCGCTGGAGAACGCGCTGCTCGAATTCCCGGGCTGCGCGGTGATCACCTCGCACGACAGGTGGTTCCTCGACCGCATCGCCACCCACATCCTGGCGTGGGAGGAGGGCTCGAACTGGTTCTGGTTCGAGGGCAACTTCGCCGACTACGAGAAGAACAAGGTCGAGCGGCTGGGCGCCGACGCCGCCCGTCCCCACCGTGTCACCTACCGGAAGCTGCACCGAGAGTGATCCGCCCGACGGTGGATCTGTAAGGCGGGATCGGTCCGTATCGGGATCGGTCCCGGAGAAGAGCTTCGTCTTTACGGCACAGCCAGGGGCACGCCATCCGCCGACCGTGGCTGGTGGCGTCGAGGGTGACGCCCGCTGACCCGCACACCGGGCCCGCCGTTACGGCGGGCCCGTCGGCCGTCTGGGTGGTGACACGGCATGGACCCGGGCGTTTTCGTGGGCATGTGCCGTCCTTGTTGTGCGCGTACACGACCCTTGGGGAGCGCCGTGCGGCGCGCGCACTCTCGGGTGAGAGCCGTGCGACCCTCCGGCGAGCCGCTGAGCGCTGCGCCGGACGAGTCGCCGGGCGGTGGACCGATCGGTCACCCCGGGGTCGGCGGACACGCTTTCCGGCCGGACGAGACGGCGAGGCACGTGGTGAGCCAGGACGGACGTGCTCGTGTCGGCGCCCGCCTGTCGAGTGGTAGCCGGCTCCGGAGATCCCCGGTGGTGATGGTGTTCGGACGTCCGTCAGGGCGGTGCGAACCGCGGCCGCTAGAATCGGATTCTAGGATCGCCCCCACCCAAGGAGCCCGCGTTGGATCTCGAACTCGACGGCCTCGACGTGTCCTTCGACCACACCGCCGTGGCCGCTCCCCGGATCAGGGATCTGCTGCCGATCTACCGCGATCTGCTGGGCGGCCGGCACCTGGGCGGAGGTGGCGACCACCGGATCGCCGGCTACCGCACGCTGCAACTCACGTACGCGAACGGCGGCAAGGTCGAGCTCATGGAGCCCTTGTCGGGCTCGACGTTCTTCGACAGCTTCTTCGAGCTCACCAGAGGCAGGGGCGGCGTTCACCATCTGAACTTCCATGTCCATGACCTGGACGAGGCGGTTGCCAGGCTGACCGCCCGCGGCTACCGGCTGCACGGCCTCAACACGGCCGACCCGCGCTGGCGTGAGGTGTTCCTGCACCCGAAGGAGGCGCATGGGGTGCTGATCCAGCTCGCCCAGCCGGGGCCGCGCCTTCCCGGCGACACCCGTCCGACGCTCGACGAGGTGCTGTCGGGCCGGGGCAGGGACGGCGACGGCGTACCGAGCCCTTGAAGGGCTGCCCGATCTGGATCTAGAGTGAAATTCTAGAACCAGATGGGGGAGCCGATGAAGCCGGTACCCAAGCCCACGCCCGAGACCCAGCCGTTCTGGGACGGCACGGCCGCGGGCGAGCTCAGGATCCAGCGTTGTCAGACGTGCGCGCGACACTACTTCTATCCGCGGCCGAGCTGCCCCCACTGCGGCGGCGACCAGGTCGAGTGGGTACGCGCCAGCGGCCGCGCGACCCTCTACTCGTACGTGATCAATCATCGGCCCGCCCCCGGCTTCGAGGACGATGCCCCGTACACGATCGCGGTGGTCGAGCTGGAGGAGGGCGTGCGCATGATGAGCAACATCGTGGGCGTCCCCAGCACCCCCGAGAACCTGCCGCTCGACATGGAGTTGCGGGTGGTGTTCGAGCAGCGGGGGGACGTGCACGTGCCCCTCTTCGAGCCCGCCGCGGGCCGCAGATGACCGTCGTGATCGCGGGCGCCGCCGAGACCGATGCGCTGGGCCGCCTTCCCGGCCACTCGACCATGCGGCTCCACCTGGAGGCCGCGAGGAACGCGCTCGCCGACGCGCGCATGACGAAGGACGACATAGACGGCATCGCCACGGTCGGGACCCCGGGTCCGATCCAGATCGCCCACGCCCTGGGCATCACGCCCGCCTGGCTGGACGGCACGGGTGTGGGCGGCTCGTCGTTCCTCTTCCACGTACGCCACGCCGCCGCCGCGATCCGCGCCGGCCTGTGCCGGACGGTGCTGATCACCCATGGCGAGTCCGGCAGGTCACGGGTGGGAGCGGGCCGTTACGGAATGGGCCCCGACTCGCTGATCGGCCAGTTCGAGCTGCCGTACGGGGTGATGGGCCCGCCGACGTCGTTCACGATCACGGCCCTGCGCCACATGAAGGAGACCGGCCTGACGCACGAGCAGCTGGCGGAGGTCGCCGTGGCCCAGCGCCGGTGGGCCCGTTTCAACCCGCGCGCCCTCCACCGCGACCTGATCACGGTGGACGACGTGCTCGCGTCGAGGATGGTGGCGTACCCGTTCCACCTCTTGGAGTGCTGCCTGGTGACGGACGGCGGCGGCGCCCTGATCGTCACGTCGGAGGAGCTGTCCCGCCGGCCGCCGGTCTACCTGCTGGGTTCGGGGGAGTCGGCGGAGTCCCCGATCATCTCGCAGATGGAGGACTTCACCACGTCGAAGGCGTTCCGGCTCTCGGGCGAGGCGGCCTTCGCCGAGGCCAGGATCGGCCATGACGACGTGGACCACCTCATGGTGTACGACGCGTTCGCCCACGTGCCGATCTACGGCCTGGAGGACCTGGGGTTCGTCGGCAGGGGAGAGGCCGGCGCCTTCATCGCCGAGGGCCACACGTCACCGGGCGGCCGCCTCCCCCTGAACACGAACGGCGGCGGCCTGTCGTACACGCACACGGGGATGTACGGCATGTTCGCCATCCAGGAGTCGGTGCGGCAACTGCGCGGTGAGGCGGCGGCCCAGGTGCCGGGGGTGGAGGTCGGTGTGGTGCTGGGGAACGGCGGCATGTTCGCCTCGGCCGCCACCCTGGTCCTCGCCAACCGCCTTCCCTGACCCCGCACCCCTCGCCGACCGCCCGGACCCCTGCTGACCCCGCTCCGGTCCTCGCCGAGCGTGCGGCCTCCCTGATCCGCTGGGTCCTCGCCGAGCGTGGCCTACCCCGGCCTGGCTTGGTGCGTCGTCGACCATCTCCTGTGCCCCCACCGGTCCTTGCCCCACATCCCGGTCCCAGCAGCGATAGGCGGTGTCACGGCGACCCTCAACCCTGGCGCGGCCCGCGACGGGAGATCATCCGGTCGGTGAGGACGGCCGGCACGACGGCCGCCGCCAGGGCCGCGCCGATCCACGTGACGGAGGTGATGCCCGCGCCGGCGTTGAGTGCCGCCCCGGCGAGCGCCGGGACGAGGCTGATGCCGAGCTGGAACGCGGAGACGGTGGTGGCCCCGGCAAGCGACGGGGCGTCGGACGCGATGGCGAACACCCGCGCGTAGATGGCCGGGTTGAGGACGAAACCTGCGATCCCGAGGAGCAGGACGAGGGGGATGACGGCCGGCGTGTGCCGCGCGAGGACCCCGAGCACTGTACGTCCTGTTCGGGCGCCAGGGGGAGCGCATGCACATGCGGGCCAGACCGCGCGCTCGGGAGGAGGCGTCGCTCTGAACGGCAGGCCGCTTCCGGGGCGGGTAACGCGGCTCCCCGGCACGGCGGCGGCCGCCCGCCGCCGCCCTGCACCGTAGGGAGACGGGGCTCCGGCCTCGGGCGCCGCGATCACTCACCGATCAGGCCGAGCCTCGCGTGTCCCTTGATCAGGTTGCGCGCGATCGTGCGCCGCTGGATCTCGTCGGTCCCCTCGAAGATGCGCAGCAGCCGCAGCTCGCGGTACCACCGTTCTATCGGCAGCTCCTTCGTGTACCCCATGCCCCCGTGGATCTGCAGCACCCGGTCGACCACCTGGTTCGCCATCACGGCCCCGTTGAGCTTGGCGATCGACGAGGCGTGCCGCGCGTCCAGCCCTTCCCGCACCCGCCACGCCGCGTACAGCGTCAGCCACTTCGCCGCCTCGATCTCGACCTGGGAGTCGGCGATCATCCACTGGATGGCCTGGTACTCCGCGATCGCCCGCCCCATGGACTTGCGGATCTTGGCGTAGTCGACGGCCATCTGCACCATGCGCTCGGCGGAGCCGATGGCCCGGGCCGGGATCATGTAGCGTCCCTGCCCGATCCACTCCATGGCCAGCTCGAAGCCTCTGCCCGGCTCGCCCAGGATGTTCTCCTCCGGCACCCGTACGTCCTCGAACACCAGCGAGGCCGGGCCCCACTGTCCCATGGTGGGGATCGGCTCGGAGCGCCAGCCCATGTCCCGGTCCACCAGGAAGCACGTCACCCCGTACGGCTCGGCCACGGCGAACACCATGACGAAGTCGGCCTCGTTGCCGCCCGTGATGAAGGTCTTCTCGCCGTTGAGGATCCACTCGGCGCCGTCCCTGACGGCGCGGGTGCGGATGTTGCGGGCGTCGGAGCCCGCGCCCGGCTCGGTGATCGCGAAGCAGGAACGGCGCTCGCCCTCGATGGTGGGGAGCAGGTAGCGGCGTTTCTGCTCCTCGGTGCCCGCGTAGAGGATGTTGTCGGCGCTGCCGCCGAACGAGAACGGCACGAACGTCCTGCCGAGCTCCATGGCGATGATCGCGGACATGATCGGTCCCAGGGCGGCGCCGCCGTACTCCTCGGGGGTGTTGATGCCCCAGAAGCCCGACTTCCTGGCCTTGGTCCGTAGGTCGCGAAGGGCGTCCGCGTCCAGCGCAGGCCGGCCCTCGCGCTCGTTGCGCAGGACCTCGGGCTCCAGCGGCATGACCTCCTTCTCCACGAAGGACCGTACGGTGTCGCGGATCTGGCGTTCCTCGGTGGTGAGCGAGAAGTCCACGGCCGCCTCCCGGAAATTTCTAGAATATTTATCTAGGAAGAGGTTCTGGCCGATGAGGTCTCGTGTCAAGAACAGAATTCTAGAATTATGCGCGGTAGGATGGCCGGCATGGCACGCAAGTCCTCGTGGGAGTGGAGCCGTACGGCCCAGACCCGCAAAAGCATGCTGCGGGCGGCTCGCGAGGTCTTCAGCGAGCACGGCTTCGCCGAGTCCAACGTCGCCGAGGTGGTCTCCCGCGCCGGGTCCAGCGTCGGCAGCCTCTACCACCACTTCGGCGGCAAGACCGAGCTCTTCCTGGCCCTCTACGAAGACCATCAGGCGGCGCACGAGCAGGCGTCGGCCGCCAGCGTGGCCAAGGCCAGGAAGTCCGGCGTCGACGACCCGGTCGAGCTGCTCATCGCCGGCGCCCGCGCCTACCTCGACGGGGCGTGGGAGCGGCGCGACCTGGTCAGGCTGTTCATCGACGGCGACGGGCCGCCGGGGTTCGAGCTGCTGCGCCGCACCCGAGGCAGGGAGTGGGTACGCCAGAACGCCGTCCTGCTCGGGGCCGGCGGCGACGCGCTCGCCCGGTTCACCGTGGCGGTGCTGACCAGCATCATCGGCGAGGCCGCCCGCGAGGTCGCCACCTCGGACACGGAGGAGGAGGCCAGGGAGGTCATCGAGGCGGCGATGAAGCTGATCCGCCGCCTCGATCCCCTCAAGGACATCACCGGCGACTGATCGTGGCGCGGCCTCGGTCGATCACCACGGTGCCGTCGTCCTTGGCGGTCCTGAAGTGCACGTCCTCGCCGTCCACCCAGATCGACACCGTGAGCGACTCCCCGGGGAAGACCGGGCTGGTGAAGCGTCCCGACATGGCCTGGAAACGGCCGGGGTCCGATCCGGCCACGGCGTGCAGCAGCGCCCGGCCCGTCACGCCGTACGTGCAGAGCCCGTGCAGGATCGGCCGGTCGAAGCCCGCCCTGGCGGCGAACTCGGGGTCGCTGTGCAGCGGGTTGTGGTCACCGGACAGGCGGTAGATCAGCGCCTGCTCCGGCAGCGTCGGGTAGGTCACCTTGTGGTCGGGCGCGCGGTCCGGCGCGGCCCACGCCTCGCGCGGCCCCCGGTCGCCGCCGAACCCGCCCTCGCCCCTGATGAACACCGCGCTGCGGCTGGAGATGACCGGCTCGCCCGTGCCGAGGTCGACGGCCCGCGCCTCGGAGGTCACCAGCGCGCCCGAGCCCTTGTCGTAGATGCCGGTCACCTTCGAGGTCGTCCGTACGCCGCCCTCGGGAGGCAGCTTCCTGTGCAGCTCGAAGCCCTGCTCGGCGTGGACCAGCAGGGCCGGGTCGAAGTCGCCCAGCCGCCGCCCGAAAGACTGCCCGAAAGACTGCGCGGCCAGCACTGCGAACGTCGGCAGCACCCGCTGCCCCTTCTCCGTGGTGAACTCCAGCTCCGAGGTGCCCGCGCCGACGCCGAGCGCGTACAGCATGGTGTCCTTGGCGGTCCAGGTGCGCTCGTGGGCCGGGCCCTCGACACCGACGATGGAGTGGTCGAGCGGCATGTCAGTCCTCCCGTCCGGGGATGCGGCCGTTGGTCATCGCGTTGGGCGCGGCCTTGTCGACCAGGGCGGGGATGACGCCGCCCAGCTCGGCCGGGTCCCACCGGGAGCCCTTGTCGACGCCCGGCCCGGCGTGCCAGCCCTCGGCGACGCTGATCGCGCCTCCGCGCACGTTGAACACCCGGCCGGTGACGCCGCGGGCCTCGGCGCTGGACAGCCAGACCACCAGGGGCGCGATGTCGTCGGGGTCGGCGCCCGTGGCGCCGGCGGGCATGAGGTTCTCGGTCATGCGGGTCAGCGCGGCGGGGGCCACGGCGTTCACGGTCACGCCGTAGCGCTCCAGCTCCTTGGCCGCGATGACGGTGAGGCCCGCGATGCCGGCCTTGGCGGCGCCGTAGTTGCCCTGCCCCGGGTTACCGTAGATGCCGGAGGACGAGGTGGTGTTGATGATCCGGGCATCCACGTGTTCGCCCGACTTCGCCTTGGCCCTCCAATAGGCGGCGGCATGGCGCAGCGGCGCGAAGGTGCCCCGGAGGTGCACCCTGACCACCGCGTCCCATTCCTCGGCCGTCATGTTGACGAGCATACGGTCCCGCAGGATGCCCGCGTTGTTGACCAGCACGTCGAGGCCGCCGAAGTGGTCGACGGCCGAGCGGATCAGCCGCTCGGCGCCGTCGAAGTCGGAGACGTCCTCGCCGTTGACGACGGCCTGGCCGCCCATGGCCTCGATCTCCGCCACCACCTCGGCGGCCGCTCCGGACGAGCCGGTGCCGTCGACCGCGGCGCCCAGGTCGTTGACCACCACCTTCGCCCCTTGCCTGGCGAACTCGAGCGCGTGCCCGCGCCCGATGCCCCTGGCCGCACCTGTGACGATCACCACGCGGCCTTCGACGATCCCGCCCATCCGAAACCTCGCTCCTCGACCTGCTGACGATTCGAATAATATTCTAGTATCCAGATCTAGAAAGGACAGGCCCTTGCCGGCTGCGACCCCCTTAGGCCACGCGTGGCGGACGTTGTCGGTCGTGAGCCTGGCGAGCGTGCTGACCGGTCTCGGCGGCAGCGCGATGAACGTCGCCCTGCCCGAGATCGCCAGGCACACCGGTGCCGACGCGACGGCCGCGGGCTGGATCCTCCTCGGCTTCCAGTTGACCACGACCGTGCTCATGGTGGTATTCGGGCGGCTTGCGGATCTGTTCGGCCGGCGCCGGCTGTACCTGCTCGGGCTGGCGACGTACACGGTGGCCGCGCTGCTGGCGGGCCTGGCGCCGAACGCGTGGGTGATCGTGGCCATGCGGGTGGTCCAGGCGGCGGGGGCGGCCATGCTGCTCACCAACAGCGCCGCCCTGGTCAGCGACGCGTTCCCGCGCGAGCGGCTGGGGGAGGGCATGGGGGTCTACGTGGCCTCGTTCTCGATCGCCGGGCTGATCGGGCCGACGCTGGGCGGGGTGCTGGCCGACGGCCTCGGCTGGCGCTGGGTGTTCTGGTTCAACGTGCCGATCGGGGTGATCTGCCTGGTCTGGGGCGCGCTCGTGCTGCGCAGGACCGTCCCCGACCGCCGCGACCGAGGGCTCGACCTGCCCGGCAGCGTGCTCGTGCTGGTCACCCTGGGCGGGCTGCTACTGGCGCTGTCGGAGTTCACCCGGCTCGGCTGGGGACACCCCGTGGTGATGGCCGGGCTCGCGTGCTTCGCCGTGGGGCTGCCGTTGTTCCTGGTCAGGGAGCGGCGGGCGGCGCATCCGGTTGTTGACCTGGGCCTGTTCCGCGACCGGGCCTTCTCCTTCGGCACGCTCGCGTCGTTCCTCAACGCCGTCGCGCGCATGGGCATGGTGTTCCTCGTCGCCCTCTACTTCCAGGCCGTGCGTGGTGACGATCCCGTGCAGGCAGGGCTGAAGGTGCTGCCGCTGGCCGTCGCGGCGATGACCGCGTCGGTGGCCTCCGGCTTCCTGCAGCGCCTGATGAGCGCCCGCACCCTGGCCGTGGCCGGAGCCTCGGCGACCACCTGCGGGCTGGTGGTCATGCTGGTGGTGATGTCCTCGACCATGCCGTACGCGGCGGTGGCGGCGGGGCTGGTGCTGATCGGGCTCGGCTCGGGCGTGTTCATGCCCTCCAACACCACCGCCATCCTGGACGGCCTGCCCTCGGCGCGGCTCGGCATCGTCAACGCCATGCGGCTCATGCTGCAGAACACGGGGAACGTGGTCGGCACCGGCCTGGTCCTGTCGATCATCACCGCGCCGCTGCCCGCCGCGCTGCACGAGCAGGTGTTCGCGGGCACGCTCTCCCACCTGCACGGCGGCGCGGTCGAGCAACTCGTGACCGGCTACCGCTGGGCGCTCGCCGCCATGGCCACCGTCTCGGTGCTGACCGTGCTCGCCTGCCTGGCCCGCCGCAGATCCTCCTGACCGGGGCAGGTACGGTGACTGGCGTGGTTGAACGCACTCCGGCCCAGCGCCACCTCTACCCCCGAGCGGTGAGATTCGCCGACGTCGACTCCCAGGGGCACGTGAACAACGTGCGCTTTCTCGACTACCTGGAGGACGCCCGTTTCGGCATGTTCCACATCGATCCGCACAACGCGGGTGACGAGCCGTTCAAGGGCCTGGTGGTCACCCGGCACGAGATCGACTACCGCCGCCCGCTCGGCTTCCGCGCGGAGCCGGTGAGCGTCGAGACGTGGGTGACGGAGATCAGGCCGGTGCGCTTCACCCTCGCGTACGAGATCCGCGACGACGACGCGGTCTACGTCACCGCCACGTCCGAGCTCGCGGCGTACGACGTCGAGCGGGCCGCCCCGCGCAGGCTCTCGGAGAGCGAACTGGCGTACCTCAAACGTTTCTCCGCATGAAACGCTGGCTGATGCTGGCGCTGGGGGTCAACGCCCACGCGAGCGTCACGCTGGGGCTGTTCGGCCTTCCCCTCGTCATTCCCGAGATAGAGCGGCATTTCGGCGTTCCGCTGGCCGTGGCGGGGATCATGGTGAACGCGCCCTCCCTGGGCGTCCTGCTGGCGCTCGTGGCCTGGGGCGCGCTGGCCGACCGGCACGGTGAGCGGGTGATCCTGGGCACGGGCGTGGGCCTGGCCGCCGTGTTGTTCGGCGCCGTCGCGTTCGCCGACCAGATCTGGGCGGTGATCGGGCTGCTGGTCCTGGCCGGGGCCGGGGGCTCGGCCGCGATGGTCGGCGGCGGGCGCATCGTGTTGCGCTGGTTCGAGCCGCCGGAGCGCGGCCTCGCCATGGGACTGCGCCAGGTCTCCTTCACCCTCGGCATGGCCGCCGGAGCGTTCGTGCTGCCGCCCATCGCGCAGGCGCACGGCCTGGCCGGCGTGCTGTTCGTGTGCGCCGGCACGAGCCTGCTGGCCGCCGTGCTGGCCGCGATCTTCCTGGCCGAGCCGCCGCGCGCGATCTCCGGGTCAGGCGCGGCGCCGCAGGGCTCGCCGTACCGGCAGCGGGCGTTGTGGCGGGTGCACGCCACCAGTGCCCTGCACGTGCTGCCGCAGATCGTGGTCAGCACGTACGGTGTGACCTGCCTCGTACGCCTGTACGGCTGGGACGAGGTGGCGGCCGGACAGTTGTTCGGCGTGGCGGCGATCGCCGGGGCAGGGGTGCGCATCGCGGCAGGTCGCTGGTCCGACAGGGTCGGCCTGCGCATGCGGCCCCTGCTCCTGATCACGGTCTGCAATCTGGGCGTGATGGCGCTGCTGGTGACCGCTACGCTCTCGGGCGCCTGGCTCGGGCCCGCCGCGCTCGCGGTGGCCGCGGTGATGACCGTGGCAGGCAACGGGCTCGCCTACCTGACGGCGGGCGAGCTGGCCGGGCCAGGGTGGGCGGGCCGGGTGCTCGGCACCCACAACACCGTCCAGAACGCCGTCTCCTTCGTCGTCACGCCGATGGCCGGCGTGCTGATCACGAACGTCGGCTATTGGGCCGCCTTCGCCGCGGGGCTGGGAGGCGCGCTGCTCTCACTGCCCGTCATCCCTTTCCGCGGCGAGGACGGCGAGCGGTTATGACGTGCGGCGCAGCCAAGCGGCCGTGTCGGGCGGCAGCAGGTCGCCCCTCAGCGGCCCGCTCGCCAGCAGGACCGCGTCGTGCTCCGGCAGGTGCACCGGCCGGGTGCCGCAGTTGAGCGCGCAGATCAGCGGCCCGCGGGTGAAGAAAAGCACTCCTTCGGGAGATTCCAGCCACTCCAACGTATAAGGAATGGATCGCGCCAGGTCACGGCGGCAGGCCAGGGCCCGGCGGTAGAACTCGAGCGTGGATCCGGCGTCCCCTGCCTGCTTCTCGACGCTCAGCTCCGCGAACGTGACCGGCTGCGGCAACCACGGCCGCACTCCGCCGGGCGCGAACCCGTGGGAGGGCGGATCGACCGTCCACGGGATCGGCACCCGGCACCCGTCACGCCCAGGCAGCTCGCCCTTCGACTGGAAGAAGATCGGGTCCTGCCTGGCCGCGTCGGGCAGGTCGCTCACCTCGGGCAGTCCCAGCTCCTCGCCCTGGTAGAGGTAGGCCGAGCCGGGCAGCGCCAGCATCGTGAGCAGCGCCGCCTTCGCCCGCTGCAGCCCGGTGACGGGGTCGTCGGGCGCGTAGCGGGTGCGGTGGCGTACGACGTCGTGGTTGGACAGCACCCACGTCGCGAACGGGACGGCGGACAGCGTGTCGTCGATCACCTTCCGGAACGCCGCCGCCGACCAGGGCGCCTGCAACCAGGCGAAGTTGAAGCTCTGGTGCAGCTCGTCGGGCCGCACGTAGAGTGCGAGGTCCTCGGAGCTGTCGGTCCACACCTCGCCGACGGCCATGCGCTCGCCCGGATAGCCGTCCAGCACCTTGCGCCAGTCGCGGTAGACGTCGTGCACCTCGGGCCGGCCCCATATCGGGGAGGTTCCCTTGAACGACTGGTCGCCGACGTCGGGCAGCCCTTCCGCCTTGTAGAGCCCCATCGCCACGTCGATGCGGAACCCGTCGACCCCGCGGTCCAGCCAGAACCGCAGGATGTCGAGGAACTCCCTGTGCACCTCGGGGTTGCGCCAGTTGAAGTCGGGCTGCTCCGGCGCGAACAGGTGCAGGTAGTGCCGGCCGTCCTCGACCTGCGTCCAGGCGGGCCCGCCGAAGGTGGACTGCCAGTTGTTGGTCCGGTCGCGGAAGAGGTAGCGCTCGCGGCCCTCGCCGCGCAGCGCCGCCTGGAACCAGGGATGGGCGGAGGAGCTGTGGTTGGGCACGATGTCCACGACCACCCGCAGCCCGTGGTCGTGCGCGCCGGCGACCAGCGCGTCGAAGTCGGACAGCGTGCCGAACAGCGGGTCGACGCCGCGGTAGTCGGCGACGTCATAGCCGCCGTCGGCCATGGGCGAGCGGTAGAACGGCGTCAGCCAGAGGGCGTCCACCCCCAGATCGCGCAGGTACGGCAGGCGCTCGCGCACTCCGGCCAGATCGCCGACGCCGTCACCCGAGGCGTCGGCGAAGCTGCGAACGTAGATCTCGTAGACGACGGCATCACGCCACCAGGGGATATCCATGTGGCGTGTCATGCCCCGTTACGTGGGTGAGTTCACCAGGCTGTGGGCCGCGTAGACCAGATAGTCCCAGAGCCGGGTCTCCAGCTCCTCCGGCAGGTCGAGCGAGTCGACCGCGTCGCGCATGTGCCGCAGCCAGGCGTCGCGCTCGGTCTCACCGATCACGAACGGCATGTGACGCATGCGCAGGCGGGGGTGACCGCGCTGCTCGCTGTAGGTCTTGGGGCCGCCCCAGTATTGGATCAGGAAGCCCCGCAGCCGATCTTCCGCCCCCGTCAGGTCGGGCTCGGGATAGAGCGGCCGCAGCACCGGGTCGTCCGCGACCCCCTCGTAGAAGCGCTGAACGAGGCGCCGGAAGGTCTCTTCGCCCCCGACGGCGTCGTAGAAGGAGGTCTCAGTCACGCTCACCAGCCTAGGGTGTGCCTCGTGTGGTGGTGCATCGCGCTCACACCGCGACCATGGTGATGCCCGCGTCGTCGAGGGCCGTCTTGACCCTGATGCGCATCTCCCTGGCCACCTCGGCCTGCTCGTTGGGCAGCGTCTTCGCGGTGATGCGGAACACCACCGAGCTGTCGGACAGCTGCTCCACGCCGAACACCTGCGGCTGCTCCACGATCTTGCTCTCGCGCAGCTCGGGGTCGGCCCAGACCTCCTCGGCCAGGTGCTCGAGCAGCACGCGCACGCTGACGATGTCGGCGTCGTAGGCCACGGGCACGTCGACGTAGGCCCGCGACCAGCCCTGCGACTCGTTGCCGACCCTGGTGATCGTGCCGTTGCGGACATACCAGACGCGCCCGTCGGCGTCGCGCAGCCGGGTGACGCGCAGGGTGACGGTCTCGACGGTGCCGACCGCGGCCCCCACGTCGACCACGTCGCCCACGCCGTACTGGTCCTCGAGCAGCATGAACATGCCGGCGATGAAGTCTTTCACCAGCTCCTGCGCGCCGAAGCCGATGGCCACGCCGAGGATGCCGACGCTGGTCAGCAGGGGGGCGATCGGGATCGTCAGCCGGTCGAGCACGGTCAGCACCGCGGTGCCCAGGATGACGATCGAGGCGACGTGCTTGAGCACCGAGCCCATGGTCTCGGCCCGCTGCTTCCTGCGTTCGCGGAGCAGCGCGTCGATGCTGTCGGTGGCGGCGCCCTTGCGGAAGCGGCTGGTGATGGAGCTCTTCGCGGCCGCGCGGTGGACCACCCTCGTGATCATCCGGTGCGAGATCTTCCGGAGCACGAACCCCAGCACGATGATCAGCACGATGACGATCGCGCTGGCCGCCATGGGTGCCCAGACCGCATTGTCGAACATCCCGACGAGGGTAGAGCAAACAGGATCCTTGGTACAGATCCCGGCCATGTCCTGGACGACCTTCTCGGGGTCCGGAAGCCCGCTCGACGGTGAGGCGGGCGGCGGCGACGGTGTCACCAGCAGTAACAAAGGTGGATCCCCCTCCAGAAGCGGTTCGGTCGGGCTTTTGGACCGTTGCGATCCAAAATACCGCCGACCGAACCGCCCGCCGTCACATCACGCCGGGGAAGACGGGGTCGTCGGCTCTCTGGGCCGCGGAGGGAGAGAGCGACGCTCCGATGACGGACGGCTCGGCAAGGGACAGGCACCCGGAAGCATGTCCCGTACCGGTTCCGGGAGGGATCCCCCCCAACACCCGCCCGGCGGACCGGGAGGGTGGCTTCGCGGGTACGGCGTGCGGGCCGTACCGGCCGCAGTCAGATGTGAGGCCAGAACCGGCGGAGTGACCAGGACCCCACAGGTGCGGGACCCTCCGCACCGGTCACTCCGCCGGCCCTGTGATGCCGCCGTGGATGCGGCGCGCCGCGGTGGCTGCGCTCCACCCGGCCCACCACGTCGATCATTCCGCCACGGCGGCCAGCACGCGGGCGACTTTCGTCGCGGCACCGGCCGGGTCGTCGGCCGTGTGCATCCGTTCGCCCCAGGACCAGCAATACCACCAATCCGGCATATCGGACACAGTGGCCGGCCTGCAAGTGACGTTCTCGGTCAGGCTGGTCGCGTTCGGGTTGATGACCCGTACGAACCTGCGACCGCTCTGGCTCTGGACCACTCGTGCGAGCAACCCGTGAGCGCCCAGTTCGGACACGAGTCGCTCCAAGTGCTCGAAGTCGTCGTCCCCCACCGTTGGTCCTCCCTAGCAATCGCCGCTGGTGGGCCAAACATGTCTCATGTCAACGGCGAACGCAACGAGCTTGTGCGGCTACAGGGAGTTGCTCTTCTCCCGAAGGATGGAAGAAACAGTCCCGGGGTGGACGATCCTTAACCGTGGGTCGGCTGAAGGCGTTTTCAAACCCGCAGTCCCTGGTTCATAGTCATGGGTAGGCGGACAGCGATCTGAGAGCTACGCTGAGTCACCAGTTGCGGACCGGTCGAGACGTGTTTGGAAGGGGCCGGGATGTCCGGCAGACAGCACAGGGAAACGGAGATCGCCCGGCGGATCAGGGCCAAGGGCCTGGCCGCCGGGCGCATCTCGGCCCAGATCGCGGATGAGATCCACGAGGCTTGCGCTTCGCAGTTCAGCACGACCCGCATCAAGGCGCACCGGTTGTCCTACGGGATCGCCTTGGCCGATGTCATCGAGCAGGTCAGGGCCCTGTTCGAGCGCGACTCCAAACCGACGCCGGGCATCGGCGAGACCCTGCTCTCGGCGTACGAGAGCGGGCTGAAACGCCCGGGGCCCGAATATCTCCACTACTTGTGCACGGTCTACCGCGTCGAGCCGGCCGCCCTCGGCTACGACGGGCCCTGCATCTGCGGTCACGGCCACGCGCACCGGCCGGCGGGGGCACTCGGCGGCTCGGAGTCCAAGGATCCGCCGCCGCTGCTGCCCACGGAGCGTGAGCTCAACATCCAGCCCATGGTCACCGAGCCGGCGGCGCAGGAGGACGAGAACATCCTCCGGCGCACGATGTTAAACCTGCTCCACACCGACACGAACCTCAACACGGCCCTCGACGGGGTCGTGCTCGGAGCGTGCGAGGGCATCAGGCGGCGCATGGACGAAACCCTCGTCTCGGCCACGGTGTCCGCCGCCATGCTCGACCAGTGGGAAGAGGCGACGCTCAGCTTCGGCCGCCAGTACACGACCACGGGCCCCCTGAGACTGCTGTGCGACGTGCTGCTCGAGTTGAGCGCGGTCCGTACGGCGATGTCCCGCCGCCAGCCCATCGACCTGCAGGAACGATTGTGCAGGATGGCCGCCCAGCTGTCCGGGCTGAGCGGCATGATCATGATCAACCTCGGTGACCACCGCCTGGCCCGCTCGTTCTTCCGCACCGGGCGCACCGCGGCCGACGAGACCGGTGACCGCGCGTTGCGCGCCTGGATCACCGCTCGCGAGTCGCTCGTCCCCCTCTATTTCGGCGACGCGCGCGAGGCGCTCAACCTCGCCAAGAAGAGCCGCGACCTGGCCGGCTCGATGCCGTGCGCCGCGCAGGCCATGGCACCGGTCGTCGAGGCCAGGGCACTGGCCATGATGTCAGGGGGCGACAGCAAGAAGGAGGTCGTCGACCAGGCCAAACGCGCGCTGTCGAGGGCACGCAGCGCCTTCTCCCACCTGAAGAGCGAGGACCAGGAGGACGTCGCCTTCGGCTACACCGAGAAGCAGCTCTACTTCTACCAGGGCGACGTGCTCACCAAGCTCGGCCAGACGATCGAGGCGGAGGTGGTGCTCGGCCAGGCGCTCACCAAATACCAGGACCACATCCTCGACCAGACGCTGATCAGGCTCGACCAGGCTCAGTGCCGGCTGATCGACGGCGACGTCCATGAGGCGCTGGCGATCGGCACCCAGGCGCTGCGCCTGGTGGGCGACGAATATCTCACCGACTTCATCGTGCGGCCGGCGCTGGCGCTCGAGCAGGCGATCGCGTCCCGTGACGCCGACGCCCCAGGGCTCGAGGGCTACCGCGCCGAGTTGCGGCGAGCACGGGCCCAGCTGAAAGGGGGCGCATGAAACTGAAGATCCGGCGCTATCGATGGTCCGATCTCGACACCGTCCTCACCCTCCACCAGATCTGCCTGGCGCAGGTGGGCCTGGTGCCCGGTGACGGCGTCTACTACGACGACGACTTCCCCCGCATCCAGGAGATCTATCTGGCCTGCGGCGGCGACTTCCTCGTCGGCGAGATCGACTCCCGGGTGGTGGCCATGGGCGGGCTGAAACCCGTCGACACGTGCACGGCCGAGATCTGCCGGCTGCGTGTCCATCCCGATGTCCAGCGGCGTGGCTTCGGTGAGGCCATGCTCGTCACCCTGCAGCAGCGGGCCGTGGAGCTCGGCTTCGAGCGCGTCAGAGGCGACACCACGCTCAACCAGGAGGCCGCTCTGGCGCTCTACGCGCGCCAGGGGTGGCGCGAGCTCTCCCGGCACAAGGTGGGCGCGCTCGTCGTGGTCAACGTCGAGAAACTGCTGACCCCGGGCGTGCCTCTCGACCGCTAGCGACTCCGCTCGTCCGGCGGCCCCACCCACCCCCTCCGGGGCCGTACCCCTCCTCGGGTGACCATTCCCCGCACTCCCCGCACTTCCGGTGTGACCTTCCCGCCTACCCCCCCTCGTCACGCAGAGTGACGAGCGGCAGTCTCGTGAAGCGGACGATCGCGGATGATCAGCCTGGCGAATCTGTCAGCAACGACCGGCTCCCGCTGCCGCGGATAAGGATGTACGAACCCGCGGGTGAGGCTCTTAACACCGAGTTGTAGAGGACTATCACCGGCTGCTGACTGTACAGCTACGGATGCGAATTGTAATGAGATGCTTCTGGGCATGGCAGTCTTGCCCGCTCCCCGCCCCCTCCTGGGAGCTGTGCTTCTGTTGTTCGTCAGCGCCGCCTGGGGGTCGGCCTTCCCGCTGATGAAGGATCTCATCGGTCGTATACCGGTCGAGGATCTGCTCGCCGAGCGTTACGTCCTCGCGGCGCTGACGCTGCTCGCCATCAGGCCGGGCTGCCTCGGGGGTCTTCCACGGGTGACGTGGGTCTACGGAATCATCCTCGGGGTCATGTTCGGGGTCGGGCAGGTCGGGCAGGCGGTCGCCCTGCACGGGCTGCCGTCGGCGGTGTCCGGGTTCGCCGTGGGCTGCGGCGTGGTGATCACGCCGATCCTGGCGCTCCTCCTGCACAAGACGAAGGTGCCGCGGCGCATCTGGGCCGGGGTCGTGCTCGCGCTGGCCGGCATGACGGTGTTCACGCTGCTGCAGGAGATGGAGGAGCACGAGGTCTCGGTGCTCGCGCTCGGCGTCACGCTGGCCGCCGCCGCCCTCTACTCCGGCCACACGCTCCTGCTCGCGCAGCTGTCCAACCGGGGGGTGGGCTTCCACGCGTACGCGCTGACCGTGATCCAGCTGTTCACCATCGGGCTGCTCACCGGCGGCTACGCCGTGCGCGACGGCATCGTGCTGCCGGCCGGCCTGCACGACTGGTCGGTGCTGGCGCACCTGTCGGTGGTCTCGTGCGCGCTGGGCTTCCTGGCCCGCTCGTACGGCCAGGCGCACGTGCCCGCCGTGCCCAGCGCGATCCTCATGTCGTCGCAACCCGTCTGGGTGGCCGCGATCGCGGTGATCTGGTTCGACGAGGCGATGGGCGTGAGCATGGTCGTCGGGGGCGGGTTGATGGCCGGGGCGATGTTGCTCGCGCTGCCGGGCAGGTCCGCCGCCCTGCGCCGCGGGCGTGGTCAGCGCGATCACCTCGCGGGCGCCACCAGGGTCGCCGCCAGAAGGCTCGCCGACCTGAGAGTCAAACGGGTCGATCGGCTGCGGCTGGACGGCGCCCCGTCGCCGGTCATCGCCAAGACCGCCTGCGAGGACGTCGGGTCGTGTCCCTGGCACACCCGCTCGCTCAAGGGAGGGGGCGAACCGAGCCTGGAGCGGCTGATCGAGCGGGCCACCCTCATCGTCAGGGCGCGCAACCTGCCCCGGCCCGGCTGCTGCCAGTCGGTCACGCTGCTCGGCAGATGCCTGTGCGACTTGATGGAGCAGTCCGAACGGACTCGTGCCACCGGATTGCACCGCTGGTTTCGCTCCCGATAGGTTACAAATACCATTCAAAAGGCAAGTGCTTGTTATCCATTAATCCACCACTAATTCTGCCTGAACCTTGATATTCGGTGGCGTGCCCTAATAATGGGGGATTATCCCCGAGTGGAGAGGTGCAATCATGAAGCGCATCATCGTCCGCAAGCCTGGCACCGTGAGGCTCGCGGGGACCTCCAGCGTCATTCACAAGGGGTGACCGACGCGAGGTCCCACCACAGGATTCCGGGCGAACCCTATGTCCGGACTGGGCTCGCGCGACTGCTGATGCCGGTGATCGACGGGCACCGGCGGCCGCGTGGCCCGTACACCGTCGCCGCCGCGTTGTTGCGGCACCTGGTGCCGGCCGTTCTGGAACGCTCCAGCGACCTCGTGGCGGCGTACGACATCGAGATCAGGGCGGCCGCGCCCGAGCTGGCCGGGATCGTGCCGGCCGTGCGAGTGACGATCGACGCGGAGCTGTCCGAGGAGGAACGGATCCTCGTGCCCGCGCCCCGGCGCACGCTGCGGCTGGCCAACGGGCTCACGGAGTTCTTCCGCACCGCCGTGCCTCCCGGGCGGGCGCTCGTGGTGAGCAACGCCGCCGAAGCCGATGCCACGGACGTCGAGCTGCTCGAGGTCATGATGCGGCGGATCTCGCCGGCCCTGCTGGAGATCACGGTGTTCTCCGGCGGGCCGCCGCACCCGCCCGACGACCGCGACGCCGACGAGCTGCGGGCCGTGGTGGACCGGTGCGTGCGGGAGGGCTTCCTGCACGCCGTCGCCGAGCTGGGCGAGCTCGGCATGTCCCGCACCGAGCCGGGCAGCGCGCTCTGGTGGCGCTTCGCCCAGCGTACGGCGACCGCCCTGGCCGGGCTCGACCGCGCCGCCGACGCCCTCGCGGTGTGGGAGCGGGTTCGCGAGGTCAGCCAGGATCCGGCGATGCACGCCGCCGGCGCGTACGGCACCGCCATGCTCGACGCCCGCCACCGTGACCCCGCCCGCCGCGACCTGGTCAGGGCCAGGAGGTGGGTCAACGAGGCGATCGCCATCTCCACGCTCCTGCCCGACCCCCTGGAGCGGGCGTTCAAGCTCGGCTTCGACCGCAACGGCCTGGCGCTGATCGAGCTGCGGCACGGCCGGCCCCACGTCGCGCTGTCACTGGTCGAGTCGGCCATCGAGCTGGCGGGCGAGCTGGGGGAGCGGCACCCGCTGCACCGGATGGTGCTGCTGGCCAACCGGGCCCAGCTGCTGGCCTCGCTCGGGCGTGCCAAGGAGGCGCTGGAGGACTACGCCGCCGCGATCGCCGTGGACCCGGCCTTCCCCGACTACTACCTGGAGCGGGGGAACCTGCTGTTCGGGCTCGGCCGGCACGAGGAGGCGCTGGCCGACTTCGAGCAGGCCATGCGGGCCGGGCCGCCGCTGCCCGAGGCGCACTACAACCGGGCCGAGCTGCGTACCGTGCGGGGCGACGTCGAGGGGGCGCTGGCCGACCTGGGCCGGGTGATCGAGCTCGACCCCGCGTATGTGGACGCCTACATCAACAGGGCCGGGCTGCTGGCCGCCGCCGGCCGCGACGACGAGGCCAGGGGAGACGTCGAGGCCGGCCTCGCGCTGGCGCCGGGCAACCCGCACCTGCTCACGGTGCTGGGCCAGCTGGAGACGGCTGCGGGGCGGCTCGCAGAGGCCAGGGTGGTGCTAAACCTGGCCGTCGAGCGGGCTCCCCGGCTGGCGGCCGCCTGGGGCAACCGGGGGGTGCTGCGCTTCACCGACGGAGACGTGGAGGGCGCGGCCGAGGACCTGACGCGGGCCATCGAGCTCCAGCCGCAGCCCGACCTGTACGCCAACCGGGCCGTCGCCCTGCGGGCTCTGGGGCGCGACACCGAAGCGGAGGCGGACGAGCGCAGGGCCGTCCGGCCGTCCTGATGGGACGATGCACTCATGACGGGGCGTGTGGGGCGGGCTGCCGCGGTGTGCGCCGCGCTCGGGGTGTTGTGGTGGGCCACCGTACGCCTGGCGTGGGCGGGTGTCGGCTGTGACGACTGGGGGTGCCTGGTGCCGGCCATCGGGGTCGTCGTCCTGATCTCGCTGGGCCTGCTCGCCTGGTCGGCCCGCGCGCTTGAGCGGGTCGGCGTGCGGCCCGGGCGCCGGGTGGCGCTGGCGGCGGCCGGGGTGCTGGTGGCCTTCCGGCTGGCCGGAGAGTCGCTGCCCTCGTGGACGTCGTCGTTCGCGCACGTCGTGGCGGCCGCGCTGGCCTTCGGCGGGGCGGGGGCCGTGGGGGCGTTCGTGACGGAGAGGGGGGTGGCACGGCGGTGGCGGGTGGCCGCCGTGCTGGCGGTGGTCGCCCTCGTGCCCGTGGCGCTGGCCGTGGCGGTGGTGCGGTCCGGCGCGTGACCCGTCCCGCGGCCGCGTGCGGGGGTCGGGGCCGGTGGCGCTCAGATGCGGAGCAGGGTCTTGCCGGTTACGCCGCGCGCCTCGATGGCGGCGTGCGCCGCGGCGGCCGACTCCAGGGGGAACGTCGCACCGATGGTGGGCCGCAGGCGCCCGGCGGCGGCCAGCGCGAGCGCCTGCCGGGCCAGCTCGCGCATGTCCGTCGCGGGCCAGGCGACCGCCGTCACGCGGGGGTCGGGCTTCGTCATCGGGCCGCCCGCCATGCCGTACACGCTGATCCTGCCACCGTCCTTGAGCAGCCTCTGCGCGGCCGCGCCGGTCTCGCCGCCGACGCCGTCGAAGACCACGTCCAGCCCGCCGGTGGCCGCTCGGACCAGCTCCGTCCAGCCCGGGTCGGTGTAGTCGACGGTCAGCTCGGCCCCCAGGCCGGCCGCGAGGTCGCGCTTGGCGGCGCTGCTCGCGGCGCCGACGACGCGGGCTCCGGCATCGCGGGCGAGCTGCACGAGCAGGCTCCCCACGCCACCGCCCGCGGCCTCCACCAGCACCCACTCGCCGGGGCGGGGCGCCGCGGCGGTCGCCAGGCCCACCGCGGTGCGCCCGTCGGCGAGCAGCGCCACCGCCGCCTCGGGCGACAGGCCCTCCGGGATGGGGATGAGGTCGCCGGCCCGGGCCACCGCCAGCTCCGCGTAGCCTCCGTAACCGCCGAGCGTGCTCACCACCCGCGTGCCGGCCAGCGCGGGGTCGACGCCCTCGCCCGTGGCCTGCACGGTGCCCGCCACGCCGTTGCCCAGGATCGCGGGCAGCTCGGCCGCCCGCGGCCCGCGACCGCCCCGCACCTGCGTCTCCACGAACGTGATGCCCGCCACCATGACCTTGATCAGCACCTGTCCCGGCCCGGCGACAGGGTCGGGCATTTCCTCCAGGACCAGTGTCTCCGGCCCTCCGCACCGCCGCACCACCACCGCGCGCATGCCACAACCTCCCTTGATCGGAGCGATTCGCTCCGACAAGTGTAACGGAGTGGCGCGCTCCGGAATATCCTGGACGCCATGAGCAGACGCGGCCGGCAGGCCGAGGCGGCGCGCAACGATCTGCGCCTGTTGCGGGCGGCGCACGAGGTGTTCACCACACAGGGGTTCGACGCGCCGGTGTCGGCCATCGCCAAGCAGGCGGGCGTGGGCATGGGCAGCCTCTACCGCCGCTACCGCACCAAGGAGGAGCTGCTCCAGCGCCTGTGCCTGATCGCCATGGAGCGTGCCGTGGCGGCCGCGCAGGACGGGCTGGCCGAGGCCGACCCGTGGGACGGCCTGGTCCTGTACGTGCGCACGTGCGTGGAGTTCCGCTCCGGCGCGCTGGCCCCGGTCGCGGGCACCATCGAGGTGACCGCCGAGATGTGGCGGGTGGCCAGGCTGGCGGAGGAGACCGCGGACCGGCTCGTCGCCAGGGCGCACGAGGCGGGCGTGCTCAGGAGCGACGTGACGGCGCTGGACGTCTCGCTGCTCATGGAGCAGTTCAGCCGCCCGGCTCCAGGCCCGCCCGACGACGAGCATCGCAAGGTCAGGGACCGCCTGCTGGCCATCGCGCTCGACGGCCTGCGCGCGCCCGGCGCCACCGAGCTGCCAGGAGACCCGCCGAGCGTCGAGTGGTACGAAGGTCGATGGGGGAGCGCGCCGTAGGTCTACGGTGGGGTGCGTGTCGTTCAACGAGTTGCTCCGTGACCTCGATGCCGGCGCCAGCGTCCAGGCCGCGGGCATCAGACGCGGCTACGGCGGGCCGCCCGCCCGCCAGGTGAGCATCCGGTCGGGCATGGCCCGCCTGCGCTGCGCCTCCCTGCTCAAGCCGCTGTACGCGTGGGTGAGCGCGGGCCGCGTCACCGACGCCGAGCGGTGGCGCCGCCACGCCGAGCCCGCCGTGGTCATCTCGTCGAACGCCGACACGCTCAACCTGTGGCTGGCCGTCGGCCCCGAGGTCATCCTCGACGACATCCGCCGGCGCACGGGCGTTGCCTGGTCACCGCCGAACGGAGACCCGTCAAGGTTCGGCTCGGTCGAGGTCGCCGCCGACGAGGTCGCGACCGCGTACGCGGTGCTCGCCCAGGCCGGGGCGGCCGGCGATCCGGCCGCCGGGACCGTCATGGAGTGGATGCGGCAGGTGGAGGGCCCGCAGACGTTCGGAGCGCGCGAGGCGACGCGCTCGCCGGAGGCCGCGGTCAAGTGCGGCTGGTACGGCGCCCCCGACGAGGCCTGCCTGCGCACGCACGCCGTGACCGTCCTGCCCAGGGGCGGCACGCGCACCACCGTTGCCGTGGCGCTGACCGCGCTGCCCTACACCGGTCCGCGCGAGCGCGCGGTCTACCAGGAGCAGGTCAACCAGGGGCTGTCCGTGGAAGCCGAGCACGAGAAGGTGGCCGGCATGCGGCTGCGCGGGCTGCTGGCGGCGACGCTGGCGGAGCTGGGCCACTCGTCGGGTGGCGGCGCGTGAGGTTCACGGTTCTCGGCGGCTGCGGCGCCTGGCCGGCGGCGGGTCAGGCGTGCAGCGGGTACGTCGTCGAGGAGGAGGGCTTCCTGATCTACGTCGACCCCGGCTACGCCACGCTGCCCAGGCTGCTTGAGCGCCGGCAGGCCGGCGAGGTCGACGCGGTGCTGATCACGCACGGCCACCCCGACCACTGCGCCGACCTCAACCCGCTGCTGCGCGCCCGCGCGCTCGCCGGGCGGCCCGTTCCCCCGCTGCCCGTCCACGCTCCGCCGGGCGCGCTCGACGCCGTTCTGGCGCTGGACGGCGGGCGCATGCTGGCCGGCAGCTTCGTGGTGCACGAGCTGGCGCCCGGCGTTCCGCGGCGCCTCGGACCCTTCCGTCTCGACTCATTCGACCTGCCGCACCACGTGCCCAACGCGGGGCTGCGGCTGAGCGGCGGCGACCGGGTGATCGCCTGCACCGGCGACACGGGTCCGTCCGGCTCCTTGGTGGCGTTGGCGAAGGATGCGGACCTGCTCGTGGCAGAGGCGACATATCCGGAACAGGTGCCGGATGAGGATGCGCCGTACCTGTCCAGCGCCCTCGACGCGGGCCGCACCGCGGCGTCGGCCGGCGCGGCCCGGCTGCTGCTCACTCACCTGTGGCCCGACACCCCGCCCGAGCCCGCGCTGGAGGCGGCCGCCACGTCCTACGACGGCCCGATCGAGGTCGCGTCCGCGGGCGTCACCGTGGATCTGCCGTGAGCGCCGCCACGACCTCGGCCAGCAGGGGAGGCTCGACCCCCGCGGGCAACTCCTCGGCCCAGGCGTAGCCGCGGAAGACGTGGTGCTCCTCCTCCGTCAGCGCCTTGGGGACCACCACGGGACAGACCTCGTCGAACACCGCCAGGAAGAACGGCTCCGTCTTCACGTACCGGACTCCGAGCCACGAGAAGTCGCGTCCGACCTCGACGCACCTGCCGGACACGGCCGAGGCCGGCAGCCCGGTCTCCTCGGTCAGCTCGCGCCTGGCCGCCTCCAGCGCCGTCTCTCCGGGGTCGATGCCGCCGCCCGGCGGCTCCCAGACGTCCACCCGGCCGACCGGGTCGTACCAGTGCATGAGCAGCACCCGGCCGTCACGGTCGAGACAGACGACACGCGCCGCGGGACGGTCACTCACGCTCTCCTGTGGGGCATTCATCCGGAGAGAGACTACCCAGGGCGTCCCGCAGGCCGTCGGGGTAGGGCGCGAAGTACGTCTGGCCGCGCACGTAACCGGTGGCCCGCCGGCGCAACAGCGTCGCGGGGTGGCTCAACGGCGCCCGGCCCGCCTGGTAGGCCTCGATGGCGGCCAGCGCCTCGTCCCGCCTGGCCGGGTCGAGACCGAGCATGCCGAGACAGTGCTGCAGCACGTTGACGTTCTTGCCGACCGTGGCGGGGGTGGCGAGTGCCCGCCGGAACGCTTCGGCGTACTCGCCGGCCACCTCGCCGAGCGGGCGGGCGCCGGCCCCGGCCACCACCCGCCCGGCCTGGCGGTATCGCGCGGGGTCGTGGGCGAGCACCTGCATCTTGTGCCGGGTGTGGAACTCGACCAGGTCGCGCGGCCCCCAGTCGCCGCCCAGCAACGTACGCAGCCTGGCGTGCGCGAAGATCCGCTCCGCGAAGGCCGCCAGCGCCCGCGCGTCGTCGCCGGCCACGAGCAGCGGCAGCGCCCTGCCGCCTCCCGGGCCGCCTCCCGGGACGCCCCCCAGGTCGCCGCTGTCGGTGACGCGGCCGTCCACGCCGATCTCCCCGGCCGTCCGGCTGGGCACCCACTCGACGTACGGTCCGAGCACGCCGGCAAGGAGGCGGTCGTCCGCCGGAAGACGGTCGACCGCCACGCGAGGCCGTACGGCGGGCATGTTCACAGTGGAGCCCGGCGGCGCCGGGCCGGGCAACCAACCGCGGGAAGATCAATGCCGGTCTTCGCCAAGGGCGGCGCTTCAGCGCTTCATCGCGCCGTCGGCGATCGCGTCGGCGGCGTCGCCGATGGACACGCCCACGATCTCAAGGCGGCGCACCAGCTCGCGCTGCTTCATCGCGTCCGCGGTGAGCTCCCCCGAGAAGATCCGCGAGATCTCGTACTGGTACATGCGCCGGATGGCCCCACCCGCCTTCTTCGCCTCCAGCGCGTCCTGCACCACCGCGGAGGGCCGGGAGGCGAGGTCGCGGACGGCGTTCTCCAGGGCGTCGATGCCGACGATGACCTGGTCGAGCAGGGGGGTGAAGCGGATCTGGTCGGGCACCCGGTAGAGATGGGACTCGCGCACGAAGTCCCGCAGCGAGTCGAGCACGTCGTCGATCGAGCGCGACAGCCTGAACAGGTCCTCGCGGTCGATGGGCGTGACCAGGGCCGTCTTGAGCTCGTCGACGAGCCGGGCCCGTTCCTCGTCGCCGAGGTGCTCGATCGAGCGCATCTGCTCATGCGCGCCCGTCCTGCCCACCTCACCGCCGATCATGGCCATGGCCAGCCACGCGCCCTCCTTGGTGGCTTCGAGCTGCCCGAGCAGCGCCTCCGTGAGCGCGCTGTCCATACGGCCGGTCATGAGGTCCCGGATCCGCCGCAGCCGCTTCACGACCCGGCCGCCTTCGATGCGCAACGGCGCTCCACCGCTCGTCCTCCCTTTCATGACAGGTCCACGCTCGCGATCCCCTTCACCATCGACGCCAGTGCCCAGCCGAGCAGTCCGCTCGCCGGCAGGGTCAGCACCCAGGCCACAACGATCTTGACGGCGGCGTACCAGCGGACCCGGCCGCCGCCCTGCGCGACGCCCGCGCCGATGAGCCCGCCGGCGATGGACTGGGTCATGCTCACCGGCATGCCGACGCCCGCGGAGGCGATCACCGCCGTGCCGGCGGCCAGCTCGGCCACGACTCCGTGCGGGGGCCGGGAGGCGATGATCTCGCGGCCGAGCGTACGGCCCGCCTTCGGCAGGCCGTACAGGGTGCCGAGGCCGAACAGGACGGCCACCAGCGACGTGTACGCCGGCGGCGCGTCCGTGAAGCCCATCGCGATCATGAACACGGCCAGCATCTTCTGGCCGTCGTTGGCCGCGTACGCGAGGGTCTGGAGCAGGAAGCCCGCCCAGTGCCAGCGCGGCAGCGCGCGCGCCGTGGTCACCGAGACCAGGACCCGGATGAGCGCCCAGGCCAGCAGGCCCCCCACGAAGGGAGCCGCCAGCCCGAACGCCAGCACCAGCCCCACCGACCCCGCCGAGACCGGCAGCCCCCAGCCCAGCCCCGCGCCGGTGAGACCGCCCACGACGGCGAGTGTGAGGCTGGTCGGCCGGCCCTTCGCGCTGAGCACGGTCACCACGATGAGCGCCGAGACCACCGCGCACGTCATCGCGAGGCGCCCGCCCGGCTCGTCGAAGGTGGCCAGCCTGGTCACGAACGTGAGCGCCACCTTGTGCGTGACCAGCGGAACCAGCGCCACCATCAGCACCAGCACGAGAACACCGGTCGCGGGGCGCACCGTGGGCAGTTTGAGGCCCGTCGCCAGGACGGCGCCGCCGTCGTTGACGCCGGAGACGACGGCGAACAGACCGGCGACCACGATCAGCACGACGGCGTCCAACGGCAAGCGCTCCATCCCGGCCCGCCCTGCCCGGGCGGGGCCACCTCGATCCACTCACGGCACTCATGGCGGAAAGACGACTGCCCCGTGACCCCCGGATACAGTCTTTCCTGATGACGACGAACTACCCGTGTTCGTGTGGAAGATGGATGAAGATCCAGTTATCAGGGTGTTCGCCCCGGCTGAAGGTTGTGGGGTCAACCCCTGCTCACCTGCCTGTGACCGGACACTTCGCCGCCCCCGACCGCACATCGGCGGCAGGTACTCTCGGACGTGGTCGCCACGGTTGTACGCTGCCTGCACCGACCGCAAGGCGCCCGCTGACCCCACGCCCGCGAGAGTGAAGCATGACCGATCCCGCCGAATACATCCTGACATTGTCGTGTCCCGACCGGCCCGGTGTGGTGGCCGCCGTCTCCGGCCTGCTGGCCGGGCGCGGTTGCACCATCATCGAGAGCCAGCAGTTCGGGGACAGGGCCGCCCAGCGGTTCTTCATGCGCGTGCAGTTCGCGGGCCCGCTGGGGGAGGACGAGATCACCAGCGCCTTCGCCGAGCTCGCGCCCGACTTCGGCATGGAGTTCAGGCTGCGCGACGTGGCGGTGAGGCCGCGGGTGCTGATCATGGTCAGCAAGTTCGACCACTGCCTGAACGACCTGCTCTACCGGGTGCGGGCCAAGTCGCTCGACATCGAGATCGTCGCGGTGGCCTCCAACCATCCCGACCTGCGCCCGCTCACCCAGGCGCACGGCATCGACTATCACCACCTGCCGATCACGCCCGAGACCAAGGCCAGGCAGGAGGCCGAGGTGCTGGCGCTGGTCGAGCACTATCAGGTCGACATGGTGGTGCTGGCCCGCTACATGCAGGTGTTGTCGGAGGAGCTCTGCGAGAAGCTCGCGGGCCGGGCCATCAACATCCACCACTCGTTCCTGCCGTCGTTCAAGGGCGCCAGGCCCTATCGCCAGGCCCACGACCGCGGGGTCAAGCTGATCGGCGCGACCGCCCACTACGTGACCTCCGACCTCGACGAGGGGCCGATCATCGAGCAGGAGGTGGCCAGGGTCAACCACAGTCACTCGCCCGAGGACCTCGCGGCCATCGGGCGTGACGTGGAGTGCGTGGCGCTGGCCAGGGCCGTCACGTGGCACGCGGAGCAGCGCGTGCTGCTCGACGGGCACAAGACGGTCGTCTTCCCCCGCTGAGCTCTTCTAGGGCTCGCCGATGGCGCCGACGAGCAGCGGGCCCGACAACAGGCCGGCGGTGAACTCCACCCCGGTGATCCGGGCCGCCAGCAGGAACGCCCGGGCCAGGCCGTTGGCCGACATGTCCTCCCACCGCGCCTCCCACCCGTCGTCATCCTCCTCGGGGGTCAGCCCCACCTCGCGCATCAGCTCGTTGAGCCGGTCCTTGTCATCGCCGTGCCGCTCGCTGGGCATGATGGGCCGGAAGGTGGTGACGACGGCGCCGTCGATCGCGTAGCTGAAATCGTCCTCCGCGTAGTCGTGCCTGCTGACGGTCACCACCTCACAACCCCGCGAGAGCGGCTCGATGACCTCCGGCGACGTCGCCGTCCAGCCCCACAACTCGATCGCGACGGACCACTCGCCGAGCGGGACCACGCCGACGTGACCGCCGCCGTCACCCCCGGCGGTCTCCTCGACGAACGCGTGGACCTCCTCGTCCAGCTCGGCGAAGCCCATCTCCCTGCCCGGCGGCTCGGCCGGGCCGAAGCGGCGCAGCACCTCGGCGGGGCCGAGGCCGCGGAAGAAGGACACGCAGAAGATGTCGCCCAGGGGGTTGCCCGGGTCGCCGTCGGCGGCCTGGAGCCAGCGGTAGGGGGCGAGCGGATCGTTGGTCATGCCCCCGGATCGTGGCAGGCGCCACCGACAGAAACCCGTCAGAAACCCGACAGGAGCCCGGCATGAACCCGTCAGGGCCGGTACGTCCCGAAGTACCAGGCGTTGCCCTCCGGGTCCGCGCAGCCGTACTCACGTGACCCGTACGGCTGGTCCACGAGGTCCATCGTGATGCGGGCCCCCGCGGCCCTCGCGCGGTCGTGGTGGGCGTCGACGTCGTCGGCCGCGACGTAGATCCCCGGCCCGCCGGGCTCACCTTGGCCGATCATGATGATGTCGTCCCCGACGATCAGTTCGGCGTGGTTGACGGCGCCCTCGTCGTTCTTGGCCACCTCGTGCACCCTGAACCCGAACGCGGTGATCAGGAAGTCGAGCGCGGCCTGGCAGTCGTGGTATCTGGCCAGTGCGTAGACGGTTCTGCTCATGCGTCTGAGCGTGCCCGCTCCGGCGGCTCGGGTCTTGGACGAATCTGACCGGGCGTCGTGTCGCCCAGCACCCGGAACTCACGGTTCATGTGGGCCTGGTCGTAATAGCCGCACTCCGCCGCCGCCAGCGCGATGGGGATGCCCGCCCGCACCAGCCGCGCCGCCCTGCCGAACCTGATCACCCGCGCGGCCGTCTTCGGCGTGAGCCCGATCTGGTCGTGGAAACGGGCGACGAGATGGCGATGGCTCCAGCCGAGCGACTCGGCCAGCGACGACGCGCTCAGGCGGCCTCCCGACTCCAGCAGCCGGGCCCACGCCCACGGCAGCTCAGGACCGACCTCAGGGCCGGACAGGATGCGCTCGCACAGGAGCCGGTCGGCCAGCGCCAGCCGGGCACGCCATGACGGCGTCCCGGCCAGCCTGCCGACCACCGTGTCCTCCCACGCCCCTGGCAGGTCGCCGACCGGCACGACCCGGTTGGTCAGATGCCGCATCGGCAGGCCGAAGAGCCGGCGCGCCCCGAACGGCGTGAGGAACACCTCCACACCCTCCGTCGGCCCCATCGTGCGCGTGACGGTGAAGCGGTCGCCGAGCCCGCCCGCGAACGCAGAGACCCGCTGCCCCTGCACCTCCATCGGCGTGCCGAAGGCGAGGATCAGCACGGCCCCCGGCATCGCCGTCTCGGACCTGGTCACCGGCTCGGCGTATCGCTCGCTGTAGGCGCACAGACGCGTCACGTAGGGGCGCAGGAGGGCACTGGGGGCGGCCTCGAGCATGGCCAGCCCCAACGCGTTCATGCCGCCGAGGTTACAAGCCGGTGTGCCGTGCCAGGAAGGTGAGCGTGTCGGCCGACAGGTCGACCGTCCTGCTCACCGAGCGGGCGCCGTGGCCCACCTCCGTCTCGTTGCGCAGCAGCACGGGACGCCCGCCCGTCG
This sequence comes from Nonomuraea sp. B10E15, assembly GCF_039871615.1. NCBI lineage: Bacteria > Bacillati > Actinomycetota > Actinomycetes > Streptosporangiales > Streptosporangiaceae > Nonomuraea > Nonomuraea sp. B10E15. The sequence continues at coordinate 44,105 of NZ_JBDPMB010000022.1, read as the reverse complement.
TGGCGTGCTGGAGCGCCGCGCACATCTTCCACGCGTGCATCGGGTGCACGCGCGTGTCGGACTGGAAGACGGTGAAGAGCGTCGCGGGATAGGCGAGCCCCTCGTCGACGTGGTGGTAGGGCGAGTAGGCCCGCAACCAGGCGAACTGCTCGGGGTCGTCGGCGGAACCGTATTCGACGTTCCAGGTGGCGCCGAGCCCGAACTTCTCGTACCTGATCATGTCGAGGAGCGGCGCGGAGCAGACGACGGCGGAGTAGAGGTCGGGCCGCTGCGTCAGCGCGGCGCCCACGAGCAGGCCGCCGTTGGAGCCGCCGGAGATGCCGAGCTGCTCCTTCGTGGTGACGCCGGTGGCGATGAGGTGCTCGGCGGCCGCGTGGAAGTCGTCGAACACGTTCTGCTTGTTGGCCAGCATGCCCGCGCGGTGCCACTCTTCGCCCTCCTCACCGCCGCCCCGCAGGTTGGCGATGGCGTAGACGCCGCCCGCCTCCACCCAGGCCAGGATCGAGGCGGAGTAGCCGGGCGTCATGGACAGGCCGAAGCCGCCGTAGCCGTAGAGGATCGTGGGGCGGGGGCCGGAGGCGTCGCCGGCCGGGGAGATGACCAGCATGCGGACGTCGGTGCCGTCGTGAGACCGGTAGACGACCTGCGAGGTGCGCACCTCCGGCACCTCGACCGCGCCGGGAGAGGCGGCCCAGAGGGTGGTCTCGCCCGTGCGGGCGTCGTAGCGCTGGATGGTGGGCGGCGTGGTGTTGTCGGTGTAGCCGAACCACGCCTCGTGGCCGCCCTCGGGACGCTCGGCGATGCCGCCGATGGAACCGAGGCCGGGCGCGGGCACCTCGCCCACGCGCTCGCCGGTCTCGAGGTCGTGCACGGTGATCTCGCTGATGGCGTGGCGGGTCCAGCCCACCAGCATGACCGGGCGCTCGAGGTCGTCGAGGATCGCGAAGTCGCTCAGCACCGCCTCGGGATCCTCGGGGACGAGGTCGCGCCAGGTCTCGAACCCCGGCGCGGCCGGGTCGGCGAGGCACACCCTGCCCCGCGGCGCGTCGCGGTCGGTGTGGACGTAGAGGCGGCCGTCGCGGCCGAACACCAGCGCCGACTGCGCGTCCACGCCCTCCTGCACCACCCGCAGCTCGGGCCGGTCGGCGGGGGACTCCGTCAGGTCGGCCACCCAGATGTCGTTGCGCGGCGCGGTGCCCTCGTGCGCCGAGACCTGCAGCCAGCGCCCGTCACGCGAGACGGAGACGCCGTAGTAGTTGGTCAGCTTCAGGCCCTGCCCGAAGATCATCACGTCGTCCTCGGTGGAGGTGCCGACGCGGTGGAGGTAGACGCGGCGGTGGAACTGCGTCTCGTTCTCCGGCACCTCGGTGCTCGGCAGCCGGCGCACGTAGTAGAACGCCTCCCCGCCGGGCAGCCAGGCGACGGGGGAGTAGCGGCAGCGGTCGATGGGCCCCTCGACGCGCTCTCCCGTCGCGACGTCCATGATGTAGAGGACCGACTCCTCGTTGCCCCCCACCGAGATCTGGTAGGCGAGCAGGCGGCCCTCCTTGTCGGGCTGCACCGCGTCGAGCGTGGTCAGACCGGAGGGGTCGATCTCGATGGGGTCGATCAGCGCCCGCTCGGTGCCGTCGGGCTCGACGACGTAGTAGACGGCGTGCTCCTGGTCGGGGGTGCGGCGCGAGAAGAAGTGGCGCCCGCCGCGCCAGGCCGGCACGCCCACCGAGCCCGACCTGAGCAACTCGGCGATGCGGCTCTTGAAACGCTGCGGACCGCGCTCCCGGCCGAACAGCTCGGCCTGCGCGAGCAGCCATCCCTTGGTCTCGGGACCGTCGGGGTCCTCGAGCCACCGATAGGGGTCGGGCACGGGTGTTCCGTGCAGGATGTCACTGGTTTCTTCGCGTCGTGCGGTCGGGTACGGCTCTCGCGTCATGCCAGGAACCCTATGCCAACGGGGATGCGTAAAGCGCTGGTCGAGCGGGCATAAAACGTACCGTGCGTCCCTTTAGTCAGTCCGCCGGATGCTTTTGGGGTGGCGGGGACCACGGTACAAACGCCAGACTTGGTGACAGGACGGTGCCGTGGTGACCATCCGCTGGGCCGTCCGGCGGAGGTCCACGTGACGGAAGCACGAGTGCCCCAGGAGGGCCCGACAGGCGGGACATGCCGCGGCATGTCCCCTTTGATACGCGCGCAGCAGGGAGAGGCCCGATGATGCGCCAAGTCCTGCTGCTCAACGCCACCTACGAGCCGCTGACCACCCTCTCGCTGCACCGGGCCATCGTGCTGGTGCTGCGGGAGAAGGCCGACGTCGTGCACCGCGACGGCCGGGGCGCGGTGCTGCGTTCCGCGAGCCGTACGCTCGACGTGCCTTCGGTGATCAGGCTCCGCAGATATGTCCGCATTCCCTACCGGTCGCGCATCCCTCTGACCAGGGCCGCTCTCATGCGACGCGACGACTACCGCTGCGCCTACTGCGGGCAGCGGGCCGAGACCATCGACCACGTCATCCCGCGGTCCAGGGGAGGCACGCACACCTGGGAGAACTGCGTCGCCTCCTGCACGACCTGCAACCACAGGAAGGCCGACAAATACCTGGAGGAGCTGGGGTGGACGCTCCGCGTCAGCCCGGCGGTGCCACGGGGCGCCCACTGGAGGCTCATCGGCGCCTCGCTCGTCGGAGACCCGCAGTGGGCGCCCTACCTCGAGGCCGCGGCCTGAAAGGTTTTGATGCGGAGGTTCGCGTCCTGACACCATGAGCAGGCATGTGGACCTTCACCTCAGAGGTTGAGGAATACGCCGCGGTCGCCGAGCCCTTCCTGCTCGGCGACCCGGTGCGCAACACCGTCCCGCTGACCGTCCTCGCCAACCTGCGTGCGGGCATGCCCGCCAAGGACCCGCTCTTCGGCTGGTGGACGGTGGACGGCGAGGTTCGCGGCGCGGTCTTCCGCACCCCGCCGCATCCCATCGGCCTGTTCTCGATGCCCGTCGAGGCCGTCGCGCCCCTGGTCGAGGCGCTCGACCGCGAGCTGCCCGCGCTCGTGGGCCCCGTCGAGCTGACCTCCGAGGCCATCCGGCTGCTCGGGAAGCCCGGCAGGGCGGTGTCGGAGCGGCTCTACCGCCTCGGCGCGCTCACCGTGCCCGACGTGCCGGGCCGGGGCAGGGTCGCCGTCCCGGGCGACTTCCCGCTGCTGGTGAGCTGGTATCACGCGTTCCACGACGAGGTGGCGATGCCCGCGGCCGACCTGGCCGAGCGGGCGGCGCAGCGGCTGGCGCGCCGCGAGCTGTTCGTGTGGGAGATGGACGGGGCGCCGGTCTCGTTCGCCGGGCTGTCACCGGCGGCCGGCGGGGTCTGCCGCATCGGGCCCGTATACACACCGCCTTCGTGCCGCAGGCGCGGCTACGGCGCCGCCGTCACGGCGTTCGCCAGCCAGACGGGCCTGGCCGAGCGGTGCGACCATGTCGTGCTCTTCACCGACCTCGACAACCCGACGAGCAACGCCATCTACCAGGCCATCGGCTACGAGCCGGTGTCCGACTACGCGCATCTCACCTACTGACGGCCGGGCGCGGCGGCCCTTGGTGGCCGCACGGCGGCCGGAGGTAGACTCGGCGCATGCCGCGATACGACTTCCGCTGCCGCGCCTGCGGCTCCACGTTCGAGGTCTCCCGCTCCATGTCGGCCGCCAACGACCCGGCCGCCTGCCCCGAGGGCCACGACGACACGGTGAAGCTGCTGTCCACGGTGTCCATGACGGGCGGCGCGGCCGCACCCCAGGGCGGCGGCGGTTGTTGCGGCGGAGGCTGCTGCTCCTCCTGAGCGTCGGCGAGATCCTCCGGGGCCTGCCGCCACCGGCCCGGCGGCCGGGGGCGGCAGGTCGAACCGGTGGTGAGGTTCCTACGCGGCCCTGGCGCGCTTGCGGCGCTGGAACGGCAGGAACCGGTCGGCGAGATGCGGTCGGGACGGCGTGAGCGTGGGCTCGACCGCGATGATCCGGTCGAACCTGAACGCCCTGATGGCCCGGCGCATCCTGCACACGCCGACCAGATACCAGTATTCGCGGTGGACCAGGCAGGTCACCGGCTCGACGTCGCGCGCGGTGACGGTGCCGTAGGCGTCGCGGTAGTGGAGGCGGATCATGAGGCGGCTGGTGATGGCGTCGGCCATGAGCCTGGCCCGGGAGGCGACGTCGACGGGCAGCGGCTCGGTGAGGGTCGCGAGGGTGGTGGAGATGACGTCGTCGTCGAGCTCCAGGTGCTCGAGTGCGTGCTGCAGGCCACGCCTGGCGGTGACGGCCTGCGGGCCCGCTCCGAGGTGGGCGAGGGAGAGGGCGAGGGCGGCGATCTCGGCGGTCGTCAGCGGGCGAGTATCGTGCTTCACGACTGTCGTCATACCCCAAGAATACGGACGACCACTGACAATTTTCGAAAATCTGTGCGGCGAGGGAAGAGCCTGTACGGCAGGCGAGAACCCGGTCGCCTGCCGTACAGGAGCAGCGCTTATCGCGACAGCTGCGACAGGTCGCGCGAGGCGCCCGTGGACGCGGACGTCGTCATCGCCGCGTAGGCCTGCAGCGCCACGCTGACCGGACGGTCGCGGTCGCGCGGGCGGAAGCGACCCAGCTCGGCCAGCAGCCGCTCGCGCCGGGCCGCCAGCTCGGCCTCGGCCACCCGCAACTCCATCGACCGGTTGGGGATGTCGATGTCGATGATGTCGCCGTCTTCGACCAGCGCGATCGTGCCGCCCTCGGCCGCCTCTGGCGAGGCGTGGCCGATCGACAACCCCGAGGTGCCGCCGGAGAAGCGCCCGTCGGTGACGAGGGCGCAGGCCTTGCCCAGGCCCCTGCCCTTGAGGAAGGAGGTCGGGTAGAGCATCTCCTGCATGCCGGGCCCGCCCTTGGGGCCTTCATAGCGGATGACCACCACGTCGCCCTCCTTGACGCGCCCGCCCAGGATGCCCTCGACGGCCTGCTCCTGCGACTCGAACACCACCGCGGGCCCGCTGAACTTCCAGATCGACTCGTCGACCCCTGCGGTCTTCACGACCGCGCCGTCACGCGAGATGTTGCCGTAGAGGACGGCAAGCCCCCCGTCGGCGGTGTAGGAGTGCTCCATGTCGCGGATGCACCCCTCGGCCCGGTCGAGGTCGAGGGAGTCCCAGCGGTTGTCCTGCGAGTAGGCCTTGACCGTGCGCACGTTGCCGGGCGCCGCGTGCCACAACTCCACGGCCTCCGGCAGGACCGACGGCGAGCGCACGTCCCAGCGGGCCAGCACGTCGGCGAGCGTGCCGCCGTTGACCGTGGACACGTCGCGGTGCAGCAGACCGGCCCGGTCGAGCTCGCCCAGGATGGCCGGGATGCCGCCGGCGCGGTGCACGTCCTCGACGTGGAACTTGCTGGTGGCAGGGGCGACCTTGCACAGGCACGGCACCCGCAGCGACAGCTCGTTGATCTCCTTGAGGCCGAAGTCGACCTCGGCCTCGCGGGCCGCGGCCAGGATGTGCAGGATCGTGTTGGTCGAGCCGCCCATCGCCACGTCGAGGGTCATGGCGTTCTCGAACGCCTCGCGGGTCGCGATCGAGCGCGGCAGCACCGACTCGTCGTCTTCCTCGTAGTAGCGGCGGCTGATCTCCACCAGCTGCCGGCCGGCGTCCTCGAACAGCTTCTTGCGGGCCTTGTGCGTGGCCAGGATCGTGCCGTTGCCGGGCAGCGCGAGGCCGATCGCCTCGGCCAGGCAGTTCATCGAGTTGGCGGTGAACATGCCGGAGCAGGAGCCGCACGTCGGGCAGGCGGCCTCTTCCATCTTCAGCAGGTCGGCGTCGGAGACGGACTCGTCGGCGGCGGCGATCATCGGGTCGATCAGGTCGAGCTTCCTGCCCGGCGTCTTGCCGGCCTCCATGGGCCCGCCGGAGACGAAGATCGTCGGGATGTTCAGCCGGAACGCCGCCAGCAACATGCCCGGCGTGATCTTGTCGCAGTTGGACACGCAGATCAGCGCGTCGGCGCAGTGGGCGTTGACCATGTATTCGACGGCGTCTGCGATCAGCTCGCGCGAGGGCAGGGAGTAGAGCATGCCGCCGTGGCCCATCGCGATGCCGTCGTCGACCGCGATCGTGTTGAACTCGCGGGGGATGCCGCCGGCCTCCCTGACGGCCGACGCCACGACGTCGCCGACCTCGCGCAGATGCACATGGCCGGGAACGAACTGCGTGAAGCTGTTGGCCACCGCGATGATGGGCTTGCCGAAATCGCCCCCGGCTACGCCGGTCGCCCGGAGCAGGGCCCGGGCACCGACCATGTTCCTGCCGTGGGTGACTGTACGTGACCTGAGGGCCGGCATTGCGCTTCTCCCATCGCTAGCAAGTCTTCACATGTTACGGCCACCCGCCCGGCAACTGAGACGTCTGTCCATGCATCGGACTGCCGCCGGCCGCCCGCGTCACGACGAGGAGCGGGCGGGGCGCACGAAGAGGCCGCTCCGAAGGGCGTTCAGCCTGCGGCGATGGGAGAGAGGCCGCCGGCCGAACGCGAAGCCGCCAAGTGGCTCAGTCTTCGCCGTAGCGGGCCGGGAGCACCTGGGCGGCGATGTCGTAGATCCGGTCGATCTCGCCCTCGGTCAGCGCCCGCTCGCGCTTGGTGATCCACTTGCGGGCGCGGTCACCCTGGTAGACGTCCACGCCGCGGATCGTCATGATCTTCCAGGGCACCTGCGGCCCGTAGATGGCAAGGGAGGGCACGACCGAGACCTCGCGGCCGAACAGCTTGCTGATCAGCTCGCTCGCCTGCGACGCCTCCCACTTGGCCTCGTTGATGCGGGGCTTCATGTCGAACGGCCCGTGGAAGAGCTTCTTGCCCATCTGCACGCGCACGGGCAGCCGCTTGTCCCACTTCTCGGAGTCGACCGCGTAGACGCCCGTCGGGCCCACGACGAGGTGGTCGATCTGGGCCTCGCTGTCCGGGATCGCCCTGGCGTGCAGCGTGCGGTAGCCGTTGCGCTCGAGCTTGCGCAGCTGCGCCTCGGTGCGACGCTCGGCCACGGACGTGCGCCGCCACGCGGGCACGGAGGAGTTGGATCGCGCCCGATAGATCGCCTCCGCGATGGCCGCGAGCACGCCCGCGGTCACGCCGGCCCGCCAGTCGCCCACGAGGAAGCCCGCGACGAGGCCGACGACCACCGCCAGGATCGCGCGGTTGCGCAGGCGGCGGACCCGCGGCTGCTGCAGCAGGCTGCGCACGGACACGCGCTTGACCGGCGCGTATGTGGAGGTGGGCGCCGAAGGCTTCGCGGCGGCGGTCTGCTCGCTTTCTGGCTTGTCGCTCACCCAGATGGGTGACGCGTTGTGACCGTCTTCTCGCTGGATGTCGGAGTCCACGTAACTCACCGTAGCCCGGGGGTTCGATCGATTCCTAGTGTTGCCGTGTCCATAGTTTTATGGCCCAGCTCATCGTGTTCCACGCGTGTTTTCCGGGTATGTCTTACGTTCTTCTCTAGAGATGCCCAGGGGCCTGTTGAAGATCCTAACGTGGCGTGGGGCCTACTGATCATGTGTTGTGTGCCGGACACCCCGTGACGGGTCTGGCCGGACCCGCCGCAGCGGTTTACGGTCAGGGTGTGAACAGCGCGGCGGAGATTCTGCTCTTGCTCATCGGGGTGTCCATGGGGCTGTTCGTGCTGATCAGCCTGCTGGTCATGGTGCCGGGCCGGGCGCCACGGCGCCGGAAGGGATCGTGGCCGGTGTGGGTCGGCGGGCCGTCAAGGAGCGAGCGCGGGGTGAGCACGTCCGCGCTGGTGCTGGCCGACCGGGTGGCGCACTGGGCGGACGTTCCCGAGCACGACTGGGTGGCCGCCGCCGAGACGGCCGAGCCGGGCAGGCGCGTCGGCGGCGCGTCCGCGGGGTGGTGAGGTGACGATGCGCGGACTGACCGCCCCACAGGCCGACGACATCAGGAAGGCCGTGCAGGCCGCCGAGCAACGAAGCGGCCTGCGGTTCGGGTTGTTCATCGGCCGGCCGGAGGGCTCGAGGCGGCACTTCGCCGAACGCCTGCACGCCGCCCTGGGCGACGAGGCCGCCGGCGCCGTGGTGATCTTCGTGGATCCCGTGGGGCGGGCGCTGGAGATCGTCACCGGCGACACCGCCCGGCTCCGGCTGCCCGACAGCGCCTGCCGGCTGACCGCGATGTCGATGGCCACCTCTTTCAGCGCGGGCGACCTGGTGGGCGGCCTGTTGTACGGCATAGCCGCCCTCGCGGAGCAGGCCGCGGCCCGCCGCTGATCCCCGCCCGGGGCTTCAGCCGCGTTCGAGGAGGCTGACGATGTGCCGGCTGACCCCGTCGAGCAGGGTCGCCGGCTCGATCGGGGCGTCGGCGACGGCCGAGAACAGCGCGGGCAGCCCCGGCAGCGGGAACCCGTCGTCCTTCAGCGCCGCCGACCCGATGGCGTTCTTGTCGAGCCCGGCCCGGCTGCGCTCCCACGCGTCGAGCACCTCCTCCGGCGACGGCACCCCGAATCCGTGCCCCACCGGCGCCGCGTGGCGCAGCCGGACGAGCGGGGTCTCGGCGAAGGCCAGGGCCGTGCGGGCGCGCAGCTGGAGCTCGGCCCGCGGCTCCGGCTCGATCCAGTCCATGGCCGTGCACGGGTTGCGGCAGGTGGCGACGCACACGGCGAGCGCGCCGGCGACCTGGCTGTGCTGGCGGTCGAAGTAGGCTCGCCAGCCCTCGCCCGGCTCGGCCGACACCCGCAGGGTCCGGTTGGTGGCCGACTGCTCGGACTTCGTGTGGTCGCACTCCCGGTCGCCGATCACGCCGAACCTGCTGCCCGCCACGCTCAGCGCCTCGGGCCAGCGCGCGGGATCGCCCGCGTGGCCGAGCTGCGGCTCGAAGGCCAGCAGCGGCAGGTATTCGCTGGCGATGTGCACCGCGGCGATCATCGGGCTCAGCTCGCGCCTGTGCCACCGTACGGAGATCACCTCGAGCAGCAGCTCGTACGCGGGCCGCAGGGACTCCAGCGCTCCGCGCGGCTGCTCGCGCGGGGTCTGCGGCATGTGACAGGCTCGCGCGCGCCGCCGCAGGTCGGCGGGCACCACCCGGGCCTCGGCCGCGAAGTCCTCGGCGTCGAGCGAGAGCAGCCGTTGACCGAACTCGCACACCTCGGCGACGTCGGCTGCGGGTGCCAGCGCACCGAGGTCGGCGAAGGCATAACGGCGGGCAAGGGCGACAAAAAGGTCACGAGTCGAGTCCACGCGAAGACTTTCTCACGTTCGGCGAGCCGCTAAGGACGCCGGCGCTGCAGGCCTGTCACGGGCACGGGGCCCGGACGCACTGGATCTCGCCCGGAGGCGGCGGCCGGGAGATCGTGGGCTCAGACGTCGGCTCCTCGGGGACCTCGGTCGTGGGCTCCTCGGTCGGCTCGGGCTGGGGAGTGGTCGGCGAGACGGTCGGGGTCTCGGTCTCGGTCTCGGTGGCGGTGACCGTCGGGGTGGGCGTCGGCAACGCCGTGGTGGAGCGGGAGGGCCTGGGATTGGAGGTGCGCTTGGCCGGCGGCACCGGCTGCTTCGTGGTGGCCGAAGGCGACGGCGAGGTCGCCATGGCCGTGGCGGTGACGGTCGGCGGCTCCATCCGGCCCACCGTCGTGGGCGTCACCGGACGCAGCCAGATGAATCCCGCCACCGCCGCGGACACCGCCACGGCGGCGGTGATGGTGAGCACCGCCCGCACCGGGCGGCGGCGGCGCGGCACGGGCAGCGTGGTGGGAGAGGTCAGCGCCCTGCGCGCGGCCTCGGCCATCAGCGCGGCCGACGGCCAGCGCACCTCGGGCGTCTTCTCCAGCGCCCGCTCCACCACCTGCCGCGGCCCGGCCGGCACGTCGGCGGGCAGGCGCGGGACGGGGGAGTTGAGGTGCTTGAAGATGATCTGTACGGGCGTGTCGCCCCGGAACGGCAACTGCCCGGTCAGGCACTCGTACGCCACCACGCCCAGGGCGTATACGTCGACCGCGGGGGTCACGTCGCTGCTGGTGGCCATCTCGGGGGCGCAGTAGCCGGCCGAGCAGAGCATCGTGCCCGTGGCCGTCAGATGCCCCGCGGAGGCGGAGTGGGCGATGCCGAAGTCGGTGAGCGCCACGCTGCCGTCGGGCCTGATCATGAGGTTGGCCGGCTTGACGTCGCGGTGGACGATGCCCTGCGCGTGGGCGGCGGCCAGCGCGTCGCCCACCTCGGCGACCAGCCGCATGGTGACCTCCGGGCCGAGCACTCCGCGCCGCAGCACGTGGTCGAGCGACTCGCCCTCCACGTATTCCATGACCAGGAAGCTCACCTGGCGGCCGTCGACCTCGCTGACGCCGTAGTCGTAGACGTCGACCACACCGGGATGCCGGAGCGTGGCCATGGCCCTGGCCTCGTTCTGGAAACGCTGGGTGAAGGAGGGGTTCTCGGTGAGCGCGGGCATGAGCACCTTGACCGCCACCGCGCGCCCGAGAACCGTGTCGTCGGCACGCCAGACCTCGCCCATGCCGCCGCCGCCGAGACGGCCGGTCAGCACGTAGCGATCATTGAGCGTGGTCCCGGCGCCTAGCACGTACTTGAGGCTAACATCGCCGGTGCGCCGCCATGGCCAAGTCGGCGCAGCTCGCGGGCCCTCGCCGGGACGGCGGGGGCCCGCGGCGGGCGCGTCAGGTGGCGGCGTCCGTCTTCCGGTTGCGCAGGGCCCTGCTCACGCCGTCGGCGCCCTCGAGGATCAGCCGGCGCAACGCCTGCGGCGGCTCCTCGTCGGCGAGGTAGCGCTCCGCCGCCTCGACGGTCGCCGGCTCGATGAGCAGCGCGGGGAAGCATCCCACGGCGAACGTGGACGCCTGGTCGAACGTCCATTCCTTGTAGATCCGTCCCACCTCGGCGAAGTATTTCTCGCGGTAGGGGTCGAGCAGCTCGGGGTGGCGGGGGTCCTGGAAGCCGCCGATGGTCGTACGGGCGATGTGGTTGGCCAGCTCGCCGCCCACGATCCGGTCCCACGCGGCGGCCTTGGCCTCGGCGGTCGGGATCGCGGCCCGGCAGTGCGCGGCCGAGCGCTCACCCGTCGCCGTAGGGTCGAGCTCCAGCTCGGCGTCGATGTCCGGCTCGGTCAGGCGGCCGCAGGAGACGAGCGCGTGCACGAGCGACCAGCGCAGGTCGGCGTCGACGGTCAGGCCATCGGGGACGGCCGAGCCGTCGAGGATGCTCTGCAGCAGGTCGAGGTCCTCGTCGGAGCCGGCCACGGGTGCGAACGCCTGGAGGAAGGCGAGCTGGTGGTCGGAGCCCGGCTCGGCGGAGGCGAGCAGCGCGCGCAGCTTGCCGGCCAGCAGCTCAAGGCCCTCCTGCCGCCACGCCGGGTCGGCGTACTGCTGCACGGCCATGCGCGCCTGCCGCAGCACCGCCTGGAGGACGGTGATGTCGGAGACCGTTTCCACGCCCGAGACGACCAGCCTGACGTAGTCGCGCGTGGACATCTCGCCGTCGCGGGTCATGTCCCAGGCCGCGGACCAGCACAGGGCCCTCGGCAGCGACTCGGTGAACGCGGCGATGCCGCCGTCGACCAGCGTCTTCAAGGAGCGCTCATCGAGGCGGATCTTGGCGTAGGTCAGGTCGTCGTCGTTGATCAGCACGAGGTCGGGCTGCTCCTCGCCGACGAGCTGGGCCACGTTCGTACGGGCGCCCACCACGTCGAGCTCCACCCGCTTCGTACGGGTCAGCTCCCCGCCGGCCATGGAGTACAGGCCGATGGCGACCCGGTGGGAGCGCAGCGTCGGGTGGTCGGCCGGCGCCTCCTGCAGCACCTCGAACCGGGTGAACCGGCCTCCTGACACCTCGAACGAGGGCCGCAGCGTGTTGACCCACGAGGTCTCCAGCCACTCCTTCGACCAGGACGACAGGTCACGGCCCGACGTGCGCTCCAGCGCGGTGAGCAGGTCCTTCAGCTCGGTGTTGCCCCAGGCGTGCTCGGCGAAGTAGTCGCGCACGCCGGCGAGGAAGTTGTCCAGGCCCACGTAGGCGACGAGCTGCTTGAGCACCGAGGCGCCCTTGGCGTAGGTGATGCCGTCGAAGTTGACCTCGACCGCCTGCATGTCGGGGATGTCCGCGGCGATCGGGTGGGTCGAGGGGAGCTGGTCCTGGCGGTAGGCCCAGGCCTTCTCCACGTTGGCGAAGGTCGTCCACGCGCCCTTGCCCCACCGCGTGGCCTCGGCCTGGGCGAGCACGGACATGTAGGTGGCGAACGACTCGTTCAGCCACAGGTCGTCCCACCAGCGCATGGTGACGAGGTCGCCGAACCACATGTGCGCCATCTCGTGCAGGATCGTCTCGGCGCGCCGCTCGACGACCGCGTCGGTGACGCGGGAGCGGAAGACGTAGTCCTCCAGGAGCGTCACGCAGGCGGCGTTCTCCATGGCGCCGGCGTTGAACTCGGGCACGAAGAGCTGGTCGTACTTCCCGAAGGGGTAGCGCACCCCGAACACCCGGTGGAAGAAGTCGAAGCCCTGCTTGGTGACCTCGAAGATGTTGTCCGCGTCGAGGTGGCCGGACAGCGAGGCCCGGCAGTAGACGCCCAGCGGGATGCCGTCGTGCTCGGAGGTCACCTTGTGGTACGGGCCGGCCACCAGCGCGGTGATGTAGGTGGAGATGACCGGGGTGGGCGCGAACTGCCAGCGCCTGGCGGCGGGCACGGCGCCGTGCTTGCCCGCCTGCTCGGGCAGCTCCTCCACGCCGGTGGCGGTGGCGTTGGAGATGACCTCCCAGCTGGCCGGGGCCAGCACGGTGAGCTGGAAGGTGGCCTTGAGGTCGGGCTGGTCGAAGCAGGCGTACATGCGGTGCGCGTCGGCCGTCTCGAACTGGCTGTGCAGGTAGACGTTCTTGTCGACCGGGTCGACGAAGCGGTGGAGCCCCTCGCCGGTGCGCATGTAGGAGCAGTCGGCGTCCACGCGTAGTTCGTTGGCCTCGGCGAGCGAGGGCAGCGGGAAGCGCCCGGCGGCGGCGTCGTAGCTCGCCACGTCGAGCTCCTCGCCGTTGAGCACGACCTTGCGCACGCGGGCGCCGTGCAGGTCGATGAAGGTGGACGCGCCCGGGCTGGTGCTGGCGAAGCGGACCGTCGTGACGCTCTCGAAGCGCTCGTCCCCCTCCGTCAGGTCGAGTGCGACCTCGTAAGACTCGACCTTCAGCAGCCGGGCGCGCTCACGGGCCTCGTCTCGGGTCAGGTTGCCTGCCAAGTTGCGCTCCTTTTCACCGCTTCGTAGAAGTTTGTCGGTATCCTGCCACGGCGGGAATAGGACCCGAACCACCTCAGGTTATGGCCCCACGTGACTGAAAAGATTCCCGTGGACCTGTGGTTCGACCCATCCTGCCCCTTCGCGTGGGTGACGTCACGGTGGCTGATCGAGGTGGCGAAGGTTCGCCCCATCGAGCCGCGCTGGCGCATGATGTCGCTTCACATCCTCAACGAGGACAAAGACGTCTCCGACGACTACCGCGAGCGCGCCGCCCGGGCCATGGGGTCGGTCAGGGTGGTGGCGGCCGCCGCCGCCAAGCACGGCGAGCAGGCCGTCGGCGAGCTCTACACCGCTCTCGGCACGCTGCTGCACAACGAGGGCAGGAGCCAGGAGCCCGAGCGGCTGCGCGAGACCGTCGAGGCCGCGCTCGAGCGGGCCGGCCTCGACACGAGCCTCGTCGAGGCCATGCACTCCGAAGAGTGGGACCCGACCATCCGCGCCTCCCACGACGAGGGCATCACGCTCGTCGGCCAGGAGGTCGGCACGCCCATCATCCGCCTCGGCGCCAACGCCTTCTTCGGGCCCGTGATCACCCGCATCCTCCGAGGTGAGGACGCGGGCAAGCTCTGGGACGGCGTGCTGGCGGTCACCGCGTACGAGGACTTCTTCGAGCTGAAGCGCACGCGCACCAAACGCCCGCAATTCGACTGACGTTTCCGTCTATGCCCTTTGCGTCGTCTTACGCTGGCGGTGGAATAAAGCCGGCGGTGGTGGAGAAGGCTCATCCCGACCAGGGATGAGCCCTTTCATTGCCGTGTCAAGCGCTGTCAAGATGGTGCCATGCGTCAGCTCTATATCGGCGGCTCCTGGACAGCCTCGACTTCGGACGAGTCCATCGAGGTTGCGAACCCGGCCACGGAAGAGATCATCGACCGCGTCCCCGCGGGCACGCCCGGCGACGTGGATGCGGCCGTGCAGGCGGCCAGAAGAGCCTTCCCCCGATGGGCGGAGACCCCCGCCGCCGAGCGCGGGAAGTTGCTCGGCGACGCCGCTGACCTGCTGAGACAGCGATCTGACGAGATCGCCAAGACGATCGCCACCGACATGGGCGCGCCGCTCGGCTTCGCGCTCAAGGTGCAGACGCTCATGCCCGCGACCGTGCTGTCCTCCTACGCGCGCCTGGCGGAGAGCCATCCGCGTGAGTCGCGGGCCGGCAACTCGCTGGTGCTCAAGGAGCCGGTCGGGGTGGTGGCGGCGATCACGCCGTGGAACTATCCGCTGCACCAGATCATCTGCAAGGCGGGTCCCGCGCTGGCCGCCGGTTGCACCGTGGTGCTGAAGCCGAGCGAGGTGGCGCCGCTCGCGGCGTACGCGCTGGCGGAGATCTTCGACGAGGTCGGTCTGCCCGCGGGCGTGTTCAACCTGGTGAGCGGGCGTGGACCGGTGGTCGGGGAGGCCATGGCCGCCCACCCTGACGTCGACATGGTGTCGTTCACCGGCTCGACCGGCGCGGGCCGGCGGGTGGCCTCGCTCGCGGCCGAGTCGGTCAAGCGCGTTGCCCTCGAGCTGGGCGGCAAGTCAGCAAATATCATCCTTCCCGATGCCGACCTGCCCCTGGCTGTCAAGGTGGGCGTGGCCAACTGCTTCGTCAACGCCGGCCAGACCTGCTCGGCGTTGACCCGCATGATCGTCCACCGCGACCAGTACGACGAGGCCGTGCGGCTGGCCGTCGAGACGGCGCGCGGCTACACCGTCGGCGACCCCTTCGACGAGTCGACCAGAATCGGCCCGCTGGTGTCGGCGACCCAGCGACAGCGCGTCGTCCGCTACATCAACAGGGGCCAGGAGGAAGGCGCCAGACTGGTCGCCGGCGGCACCGAGCAGCCTCACGAACGGGGCCACTACGTCGAGCCGACCGTGTTCGCGGGTGTGGAGCCGGGCATGACGATCGAGCAGGAAGAGATCTTCGGCCCCGTGTTGACGCTGATCCCGTACACGACCGAGGACATGGCCGTCGAGATCGCCAACGGCACGAAGTACGGCCTGGCCGGAGCCGTCTGGGCGGGCACCGAGGAACACGCCGTGTCGGTCGCCCGCAGGCTCCGCACGGGCCAGGTGGCCGTCAACGGCGGCCGGTTCAACCCGATGGCGCCGTTCGGCGGCTACAAGCAGTCGGGCGTGGGCCGGGAACTCGGCGAGTACGGGCTCGAGGAGTTCCTGGAGATCAAGGCGCTGCAGCTGTAGCCGCCTGAGGTGCCGCGCCGGCGGGTCAGACGAGCAGCCCGCCGGTGGCGTGCACGTTGTGGCCGGTGACCCAGCGCCCGTCCGGCCCCGCCAGGAAGGCGACCACGGCGGCGAGGTCGTCTGGCCTGCCGAGACGCCGCAGCGCGGTCAACGCCTCCGTCTGCTCCAGCGCCTCCGGCGGGTTGGCGCCGTGCAGCATGTCGGTGTCGGTCGCGCCGGACGAGACGACGTTCACGGTGATGCCCCGCCCGCCCAGCTCGCGCGACGCCACCTTGGCGAACTGCTCGACCGCCCCCTTGCTGCCGCAATAGAGCATCAGACCGGGCGCGGGCACCTGGGTGTTGAGCGTCGAGATGGTGATGATCCGCCCGCCGTCGCGCATGACGCGGCCCGCCCACTGCGTGGCCAGGAACACCGCCCGGGTGTTCACCGCGAAGACCCGCTCGTAGTCGTCGCCGGTGATGTCGGCCAGCGGCTTGCTCAGGCTCAGCGCGGCGTTGTTGACGAGGATGTCAAGCCCGGGCAGCCGCGCCTCCGCCTCGGCGAACAACCGCTCGAGATCGTCCTCGTCGCCCAGATCGGCGCGTACGGCGTGTGCCCCCGTCTCCTTGGCCACCTGCAGCGCCGCCTCTTCGGAGCGCTCGTAGCAGAAGACGACCTGCGCCCCGTCGCCCGTCAACCGCTCCACGACGGCCCGGCCGATGCCTCTGGAGCCGCCGGTGACCAGTGCGCCTTTTCCTGAAAGTACGCTCATGCGGCCAACCTACGCCCTGAGCATGATCTCGCGGGCTTCGTTTCTGGGGAGGCGGTCGACGTACAGCTTGCCGTCCAGATGCTCGGTCTCGTGCTGGAAGCAGCGCGCCAGCGATCCGCGCGCCTTGACGCGCACGGGCCGCTGCAGCCGGTCGACGCCCTCGACGGTGACGCCCGCGGCCCGCGCGACAGGGGCGTAGATCGGCTGGCCCGTGCGGCGGTCGGGCACCGACAGGCAGCCCTCCTCGTCGAGCGCCTCCTCCGGGTCGTCGACGGTCAGCCGCGGATTGACCACGTGACCCTTGCGCCCGCTGATGTCGTAGACGAACAACCTCCGTGACACGCCGATCTGGGGGCCCGCCAGGCCGACGCCGTTGACCGCGTACATCGCCTGGAACATCTCGTCGATCAGCCGGCGCAGGTCGCGGTCGAAGTCGGTGACGGGATCGGCGGTCGTGCGCAGCACCGGATCGCCGATGATGCGGATCTCGCGCATACGATTTCTGCTTTCGTAAGGACTGGACAGCGGAACAGGTCCTTACTCTACAAGAGGGCCTGATCGGCGAGGGCTGTGGAAGACTGGTCATGTGCGTGTCTACATCGGTGCCGACCATGCCGGCTATGAGCTGAAGAACCACCTCGTGTCCTGGCTCAAGGACCACGGTCACGACGTGATCGACTGCGGTCCCTTCGTCTACGACGCGGAGGACGACTATCCCGCGTTCGTCCTGCGCGCGGCCGAAGGCGTCTCGGGCGACCCCGGCAGTCTGGGGGTGGTCATCGGAGGCTCGGGCAACGGCGAGCAGATCGCCGCCAACAAGGTGCGCGGCATCCGCGCGGCACTGGCCTGGAGCGATGAGACGGCCGCCCTGGCCCGCGAGCACAACAACGCCAACGTCGTCAGCGTCGGTGCGCGCATGCACGCCCTCGACGAGGCGACCAGGTTCGTGGAGGTCTTCCTGACCACGTCGTTCTCCGGCAGCGAGCGCCACAGCAGGCGGATCGCCCAGCTCGACACCTACGAGACGATCGGCCAGCTGCCCTCCCTGCCCTAACCCTTGCGCTTGGGCTCGCGCCTGGGCATCTCGTCACGCAGAGGCCGCCGGTCGGCGGCCTCCTGCTGCTCTTTCGACGGTCTCGACACGTCGCGGGCACGCATGGCGACGGTCGCGGTGATCTGCAGGCTTTGCAGGGCCATGTCCCCGACCCTACGTCAGAACGTCAGCCCTGCCCATGGCTTCGGGTTCCACGACATGGCGGTGGCCAGCGAACGCAGCGCGCCGGTGGAGTGCTCGTGCACCAGCCCCGCCGCCAGCTGCTGCATGAGCAGGCCGTCACCGAGGAACGCCGAGCCGAGCGAGGCCACCGGCAGCGTCACGTCAGGCTGGTCCTCGACGGGCGTGCACGCCGCGCCCGCGGGGCCGGCGGCCAGCCGCCAGCGCCGGGCGTTCCACGGGCACACGTCGTCCTCGACCTCGATCACCACGTCCACAGGCGCGGAGTACGACCGGGAGACGAGAGCTTTTTCCACCTCGACCACGCGTACCCACAACTCGTCGTTCCAGCTCGCGCGCACCTGCCGCGGGTCGGCAAGCAGCGTGAGCAGGGGGTCGTCCACCGGCCTGGGGCGGGCGTCGATCCGTGAGACCAGATCGCGGTCGAGCACGCTGCGCCACAGCAGCGCGTACGCCGCCGGGTCGGCCGCCTCCAGCTCCAGCAGCTTCAGCTCCCCGTCGGGGAGGCCGCTGGCGTCCCACGACGACTTGATCCGGAACAGGGCGTAGCCGCGCACGCCGCCGTTGTCCTCGGCCAGCACCGAGCGCAACGGGCCGGCCCCGCCCTGGTCGGCCTCCTCGTCGGCCAGCACGGCGTCCCAGAACCGCGCGTTGCGCTCGTAGCGGCCGGGACGCCGGGCCACGACGGAGGCGAACACCTTCTCCAGGTCGGCGCGTACGTCGGCGGGCCTGGCGACCCTGAGCCTGAGCGACGGGTCCGACGGAGCGTTGCCGACGAACGCCGAACCCTGCTTCCTGAGGTGGAACGACAGCTCGCTCGACGCCCTGCCGTAGCCGTACCTGCCGTAGATGGGAGCCTCGGATGCGTAGAGAGCGGCGACGCTCTCCCCACGCTCCCGGATGTCGGAGAGCTGCCTGCGCATCAGCGACGACAGAACGCCGCGGCGGCGATGGGAGGGCAGCACGCTGACGGCCGTCACGCCCGCGACGGGGAGTTGCCCGCCGGGGACGGTCATGGTGAGGCTGTAGATGGAGGTGACGCCCGCGATGAGGTCTCCGTCGAAGGCCGCGAGCGTGCGGTCGAACTCCGTCTCGGCCTTGTAGCGCTCGTTCTGCGCGGGATTCGGCCGCCAGCCGAACGCCTCTTCGAGCACCAGCGCGAACGCCGGCCACTCGGACTCGTCAATCGGGCGGATCGGATACGTCATCTGTCCACGGTAGGAGCGGGCAAAGCGGGAGGGCCACCGAATATACGTGCTTAATGATCAAGGCCTTGGTCAAGTGGGCTGCCCAAACACCGGTCAGACCGATACAGTCAGGCCCATCATGAGTTCCCGACCGGCGCCGCTGATCCCGCCACGGGTCCGTGCCGTCCTGGTGCGGGTGCCGGGGCTGGTGGCGGCCGTCCGGTTCATCCGGCGGGGGCCGCTGGCCCGCGACCGCAACCTGCTCCTCACGCTGACCGTTCTCGCGCTCGTCATCGGGTTCCTCGCGGTCGAGGCCTCGACCGAGTGGTTCTCACCCTCCCTGCTCATCCTCGTCACCCTGATCGGCGGGCTCCAGCTCCGGCTGCGCAGCCTGGTCAAGCTCCTCGTGGGCGTGGGCGTCGCGCTCGGCTACATCGCGATCGCGCTGGGCCCCGCACGGATCGGCGTCGGACTGACCGTGACGATCGTGTTCACCACGGTGCTCGCCGTGCTCATGGCCCGCACCAGGGGGAAGCTCGGCGTGCAGGGGCTGCGCGGCGACGCCATGCTGCTGGAGTTGCGCGACCGCCTCAAGAGCCAGGGCGAGCTGCCCCCGCTGCCCAAGGACTGGGGCGGCAAGGTGGTGCTCAAGCAGGCCGGCGGGTCGTCGTTCGGCGGCGACTTCCTGGTGTCCATGCGCGACGGCAACTCCGTCGAGATCGCCCTGGTCGACGTGTCCGGCAAGGGCGTCGACGCGGGCACCAGGGCGCTGCTGCTGTCCGGCACGTTCGGCGGGCTGCTCGGATCGGTCGACGACTTCCTGCCCGCCTGCAACACCTACCTGCACCGCCAGCGAGGCGACGAGGGGTTCGTGACCGCGGTGCACGTGCGGCTCGACCTCGACACGGGCGACTACACGATCACCTCGGCCGGACATCCGCCGGTGGTGAAGTTCGACGCGGGCACCGGCAACTGGCAGGTGGCCTCGGCCAAGGGTGTGGTGCTCGGCGTGGTGCCCGACCTGCACTGCGAGCCCGACAGCGGCACCCTGCGCAAGGGCGATGCGCTGTTGCTCTTCACCGACGGCCTCATCGAGCAGCCGGGGCGCGACATCGACGCCGGGCTCGACCGGCTGCTCGGCGAGGCGGAGCGGCTGCTGCCGTCCGGTTTCCGCGACGGCGCGCGCCCGCTGGTCAACGCCATGGCCTCCGGCCACAACGACGACTGCGCATTGGTGCTGATCTGGCGCCCCTGATGACGAACCACATGGTTCAGGTCGTGTTGGCAGTCACTGGCAGCGGGCTCGACGCTGCTGAGATCCTCTAGAGGTTCGGGCCCCGGCGGAGCGGCGCGGCTCCACCGGGTCCCGTCACAGCCAGCCCTGGTCGCTGGCGATGCGCACGGCGTCGAGCCGGTTGCGGGCCCCGGTCTTGCACATGATGCGCGACAGATGGTTGCGCACGGTGCCCACCGACAGGAAGAGCTGGTCGGCGATCTCGGTCGAGCGGGCCCCGCCCGCCGCGACGCGCAGCACGTCGAGCTCCCTCCTGGTGAGCGGATTCGTCTCGCACTGGAGCGCGGCCGCGGCCAGCTCGGATTCGATGGCCCGGCGGCCCGCCGCCACCAGGCGCACCCCCTCGGCCAGCCGCTCCGGCGGCACGCACAGGCTCATGAATCCCAGCGCGCGCTCGGCCAGCGCCCTGCGCACCTGCCCTGGATGGGGATCGGCCGACAACATCAGCACCCTGCAGCGCGGCGCCTGCTCGGAGAGCCCGGCCAGAACGGAGCTCCCCGGCAGGCCCGCGTCGACCACAGCCACATCGGGGCAGCTCTCGACGGCCGCCCGCACCGCGTCGTCCGCGCATCCCGCCTGCGCCACGACCCGCAGATCGGGCTCGGCTCCAAGGATGGCCAGCAGGCCACGACGCACCAAGGGCAGGTGCTCTGCGATCAGTATGCGGATCAAGGACTCCCCCTCCATCGTCTCTTAGGGTGATCGTTTGATCGCGTACTGTCAATGCGTTCCAAAAGGCGGGCAAGCCGTACCGGGCGGCAGATTCGACTACCCTTGGGTTGGCGATTTCTTCGCCGGTCCTGCCGTCTGCCGTGGAGCGCGACTCGATGAACTGGCTCTATCTCGTGGGGATCATCCTTTTCCTCCTCGGGCTGATGTTCTCCATCGCGCTGCATGAGCTCGGTCACCTGGTGCCCGCCAAGATCTTCGGCGTGCGGGTGACCCAGTACATGGTGGGTTTCGGCTCGACGGCCTGGTCACGGCGGAAGGGCGAGACCGAATACGGCATCAAGTGGATCCCGCTCGGCGGCTACATCCGCATGATCGGCATGCTGCCGCCCCGCCCGGGTGACGACCCCTCCAAGGCCAGGAGCACCGCGACGGGCCCGTTCCAGGGGCTCATCGAGTCCGCCCGCGACGCCGCCCTGGAAGAGGTGCGGCCGGGCGACGAAGACCGCGTCTTCTACCGCAAGAAGTGGTGGCAGAAGGTCATCATCATGTCCGGCGGCCCGGCGATGAACTTCGTGCTGGCCTTCGTCTTCTTCAGCATCCTGCTGGTCGGCATCGGCCTGCCGACGTGGGCCCCGATCGTCTCGCCCGAGACCAACACCTGCGTGATCCCCATCTCCGAGCAGCGCAACGTCTGCAAGCCCGGTGACCGGCTCACCCCGGCCGTGCAGGCGGGCCTCAAGCCGGGCGACCACCTGGTCTCCTTCGACGGCAAGAAGATCGACGACTGGGTCGTCGCCACCGACCTGATCCGCTCCCACGGGGCGGGCGCCGTGCAGCTCGGCATCGTCCGCGACGGCAAGCCGATGACGCTCACCGTCACGCTCATCGCCCAGGACCGGCCCAACCTCGAAGACCCCGAGAAGATCGACAGAAACGTCGGCTTCCTCGGCGTGCTGCCCACCGAGGTCATGCAGCAGCAGAGCATGGGCCAGGTCATCGGCTACATGGGCGAGCTGACGGGCAGGGTCGCGAGCTCGCTGCTCAACCTGCCGGAGAAGATGGTCGGTGTCTGGCACGCCGCCTTCTCCGGCGAGGAGCGCGACCCCGAAGGCCCGGTCGGCGTCGTCGGCGCGGGCCGTATGGGCGGCGAGATCCTCGCCTCCGACCTGTCCAACGAGAAGAAGATCGCCATCTTCGTCAACCTGCTGGCCGGGTTCAACCTGGCGATCGGCATGTTCAACCTCATCCCGCTGCTGCCGCTCGACGGCGGGCACATCGCCGGTGGCCTGTGGGAGGGCATCAAGCGGGCCTACGCCAAGATCCTGCGCAGGCCCGAGCCCGGCTACGTGGACATCGCGAAGGTGCTGCCCCTGACCTACGCGATCGCCATCGTCATGATGATCATGGCGGGCCTGCTCATCTACGCCGACCTGGTCAACCCGCTGCGGCTGACGGGCTGACGGCCGGGCTGTCTCAGCCCCGCGTGAACGGTGCCACGACAGGGCCGAAGGCCGCGCCCAGGGCGAGCCAGCCGAGAAGGACGGCGAGCCAGATCAAGGCGCGTCTGCTCGGCGGGGGACCGCTGCGCAGCAGTGAGATCCCCAGAGGGACCAACGCGACGCAGAGCCCGCCCGCGGCGATGACGGACTGCGGGATCTGAGTGCCTTTGAGCGTCCCGAGCGCGAGCGCCGACATCAGGCCGAGCGCGACCGCACGGCCCAGCCCCAGCGCGCCGGAGCGGTAGGCGCCGATGGCCAGCACGATCCAGCCCAGGAAGGCCGGCCCCGACAACGTCCTGAACGGATGCCAGCGCGTGTCCCGCCATGCCAGATAGTAGTCGTCGATACCGCTGATCATCGATGGCAGGCCCAGGCTGTCGGTCAGGTGGAAGGCCAGGTGGTCGGTGCCGTACTGGAAGGCCCGGGTGAACAGGCCGGCGATCACCAGGCATCCGCCCCACAACCCCCACAGCGGTCTGGTGGCGGCGATCCTCTGCGCCAGCGTCATGATCGCGGGACACAGCAGGATGATCCCGCAGGCGAAGCAGGC
Source organism: Nonomuraea sp. B10E15 (assembly GCF_039871615.1). Taxonomy (NCBI): domain Bacteria; kingdom Bacillati; phylum Actinomycetota; class Actinomycetes; order Streptosporangiales; family Streptosporangiaceae; genus Nonomuraea; species Nonomuraea sp. B10E15. Next base: position 21,447 of record NZ_JBDPMB010000022.1, on the reverse strand, counting down.
GTAGGCGGCGGTGACGAGGGCGGGGTGCCCGGTGTAGGCGGCGAGCTGATCAGGGAAGAAGAAGTGGAACGGGGAGCGTAGGAGGATCCCGGTCATGAGCAGGGCGGGGCCACCGATCAGCGCGACGGCGCTCACCCATCGTCCGGGGAACGGCGGTTGCCGGCTCAGGGCGGCCGTGGCGTTGGCGGCAAGCCGCTCCGCTTCGGCCTGTCGCCACCGGGTGATGCGCCGGCGAAGCTCAACATTCATGCGTTCCTGCCCGTCGTGTCGGTGTCGCCGCGGCTCGGTGTGCCGGGCTCAGCAGCATGGTGACGGGCGGGGCGGCGGGAGCGCGTCGGGCTCAGGTCACATCCTGGCGCGGCACGCACGAGGCGGGTACGACCCCAGACAGACGCGGTTGTCCTACCGTGGTCAGATGCCGGGTGACGGGTGAGGCGATAGCTTCTCGTCATGAACTGGGCTCGGCGGCTCGGCAGGAGTGGTCTGGCCGACGCGGTGGCGGCGGTCGTCGTGGCGCTGCTCGTCGGCTACACCCTCGTCGATCCGCCGGGGCCGTCGCCGTCATGGCCCGCCTGGTCGGCCTGGCCGGTCGCGGCGGTCGTGAGCTTTCCCGTCGCGCTCCGGCGGCGCCGGCCGCGGGCCATGCTCGCTGTCGCGTGCGCCGCGGCCGCGCTGGCGACCGTGGCCGGCGCCGCCGCGGCGGGCGCGCTCTCGGTGTCGTTCCTGCCGACGGTGCTCGTGCTCTACCTCGTGGCCTCCACCGCCTCCCTCGCCTGGTCGGCGGCGGGCCTGGCGGCCTGCCTGGCCGCCGCGGCGATCACTGTTCTGATCTTCTACGCGCAGGTGCTCCCCGGCCTCTCGCCCGCCGACACGCCCAGCGAGCTGCCTCCCTACTGGCCGGTCGAGATCGGCGTGATCGGTGTGCTGCTGGCAGGCGCATGGGTGCTCGGCACGGCCGTGCGCTGGAAGCGGGACACGACCGCCCGCCTCGTTCGCCACCTCGCCGAGGCCGCGGTGGGCGACGAGCGCAGGCGCATAGCCAGGGAGTTGCACGACATCATCGGCCACAGCATGAGCCTGATCGCGGTCAAGGCGACCGTCGCCAACCATGTCGCCGACGCCCGCCCGCAGGAGGTGCGTGCCGCGCTGTCCGTCATCGAACAGACCAGCCGGAGCACGCTCACCGAGATCCACCGCGTGCTCGACCTCCTGCGCTCCGACGGAGATGCCCAGCAGGCTCATCTGCTCGTCCCCGGCATGGCCGACCTGCCCGAGCTTGCCGCACACGCCCGCTCCGCCGGGGTCGAGGTGGATCTCACCGTCCGCGAAGAGGGCGCGCTCCCTCCCGCGGTAGCGGTGTCGGTCTACCGGATCGTGCAACAGGCTCTCACCAACGTCGTCACCCACGCGGGGCCGACGCGCTGCTCGGTCACCGTGGACATCGACGGGCGGGAGGCCGTGATCGAGGTCGTCGACGACGGCCCTCGCCACGGCCGGCCACCGCGGCAGGGACCCGGCGGCCACGGCGGCCACGGCCTCATCGGGATGCGGGAACGCGCGAAGGCATACGGAGGCACGTTCAGCGCGGGATCGCGCCCCGAAGGAGGCTTCCGCGTGGCGGCTCGGCTGCCCTACGACCTGAACGGCGACCCGGCATGAGCATCGACGCCGCCCCGCACGGTGCGTCCCCGCCCATCCGGGTGCTGCTCGCCGAGGACCAGGTCCTCGTACGCGACAGTTTCAAGCTCCTCATCGACACGACACCGGGGCTGGTCACGGTGGGGGAGGCGGGCACCGGCGCCGAAGCCGTGCTCCTGGCCCGCCGGCATCGTCCGGACGTCGTCCTCATGGATGTGCGCATGCCAGACATGGACGGCATCGAGGCGACCAGGAGGATCTGCGCCGACCCGGCCGGCCCCGGCACGCGCGTGCTGATGCTCACCACGTTCGATCAGGACGACTACGTCTACGCCTCGCTCAGGGCCGGCGCGAGCGGGTTCCTCCTCAAACACGCCACGGCGACCGAGTTGCTGGCCGCCATCCGGGTCGTCGCCGCCGGCGAAGCGCTGCTGGCGCCCACCGTGACCCGCCGGCTCATCGCCGACGTGCTGCGACGCTCCCATCCCGCTCCGGCCACACGTGACCTCGGCCACATCACCCAGCGCGAGCGAGAGGTGCTCACCCTCGTCGGCACGGGCATGTCCAACTCCGAGATCGCCGAGCACCTGCACCTCACCGTCGGCACGGTCAAGACCCACATCGGCCGCCTCCTGGCGAAACTGCACGCCCGCGACCGGGCCCAGCTCGTCATCGCCGCCTACGACGGCGGGCTCGTCAACCCGTCGACGCGGTGATCGCCGAACCGACCTGCCCTCAGTTCATCGAGATGTGCACGTGGTCGTAGTGGTTCTCGGTGATGCTGCCCCGGTTGGACATCGTGCTCCAACCCGAGCCGTGGTTGATGCGCTGCTTCCAGATGACGTACTTGACGCCCAGCCTGCTCTTGTTCTTGATGGCCCACTCCGCGATGCGGTCGCCCAGGGCGGCGTTGGCGGCGGAGGGCATCGAGCCGCCCGTGCTCATCATGAAGTCGCAGGCCCGGCCCAGGGGGTGTTCGCCGCTGGAGCCCGAGCGGAAGCAGCCGACGGTGAAGGGCAGCGCGAAGTTCTTGCCGATCTGCTCCTTCATCAGCCGCGTGCGCGGCGTGATGTTGTCGGAGCCGGACGGGAGTTCGGGTGCCCAGCCGCCGTCTGACCTGCGGTTGGTGCCGAACGGCACCAGGTCCTGGAGCTTCTTCTCGATGTCGTCGATGACGTCCTCGGCCTCGTCGCGCTGATCGGCCACCTCGGCCGCGTCCTTGCGGATCTTGTCGGCGAGCTCGACGGCCTGCGCGGAGGCCTTCTTCTTCTCGTCGCGCGCCCTGGCCACGCCCTGCACGAACGCCTGCTGCTCGGCGGTGACCTGATTGAGCACCGCGGCGCCGCCGCTGTTCTCCGGCAACATGAATACGGGCACTCCGGGGTTGCCGTTCTGGTAGCGCAGGCGGGCTATCTCGGCGACCCGCTTCTCGGCCGTCGTCAGCGCCTCTTCGGCGGTGGCCAGCCGGGCCTTGGCCGCCTTGGCGGACTTCTGCGCCTTGGCCAGCTCGACGCGCTTGAGGTTGTAGGCCTCGATCAGCTTGTCGACCTTCTTGTTGAGCTGCTTGAGCTGCGCGCGCAGCTCCGACTCCTTGGGTTTGGGGGCCGTGGACGCCGCGGACGCCGGGGCCGCCGAAACGACGACGGCGGCGGCGGTGATGAGACCGATGGCAAGACTCGCGGGGGACGAAGCCGCCACGTAGGTGTTCCTCTCCCTCTGCCGGCCGGGTTAGCTGACGGGTTCGGGTATGGGAGCTGCGTATCCCTACCACGGATGTGGATTCACCCCAGGTGCGATGGGTCCCCGGCTCCCGGGCAACTCGCCCAGGATTAGGCGGTGCAACGGCTGTTACGGCCGATGCATAAGGGGATATTAGTGGTAGATCACGAGACATGCGACCTTAAGTAGAAATCTATTCTTGATCTACTTGTGATCGGAGCATGTGCGCGGCCTCTTCCGGCAGCACGTCGTTGACGAACGCGCCCATCGCGGACTCCGAGCCCGCCAGATACTTGAGCTTGTTGGGCGCCCGCCGGATGCTGAAGAGCTCCAGATGCAGGTACGCGAGCTCGCGGTCCCGCCGCACCGGGGCCTGGTGCCAGGCCGAGATGTACGGCATCACGACCCCGAACAGCCCGTCGAAGGCCCGCAGCACCGAGGTGTAGAGCGGGGCGAACGCCGCACGCTCCTCCTCCGTGAGCGCCGCCAGGTCCGGCACCTGCCGGTGCGGATACACGTGCACCTCGTACGGCCAGCGCGCGGCCGCGGGCACGAACGCCGTCCACAGCTCGTTGCCGGCCACCACCCGTGTCCCGGCGGCACGTTCGGCGGCCAGCACGTCGGCGAACAGGTTGCCCGGGCCCTGGTAGCGGGCCGCGGCGCCGAGCTGGAGTTTCGTTCTGGGCGTGACGTACGGGTAGGCGTAGATCTGGCCATGCGGATGCGCCAGCGTGATGCCGATCTCCTCGCCCCGGTTCTCGAAGCAGAACACCTGCTCCACGCCCTCGATCCCGGACAATTCGGCCGTACGGTCGGCCCACGCCTCCATGACCAGCCGCACCTGGGCGTCGGAGAGCTTCGAGAAGGATGACGAGTGATCCGAGGTAAAGCACACCACCTCGCACCGCCCCACTCCCGGACGAACCTCACTCAGCCCACCCACATCTTGATAAGTCCCAAAATTCGTGGAGAAGGAGGGGAAGCGGTTCTCGAACACCGCCACGTCGTAGTCGTACGCAGGGATCTCCGTCGCCCGGGTGTCCGACGACGGGCACAACGGGCACTCGGCGGACGTGCCCGTCGGCAGGAACGTCCGCGTCTGCCGGTGCCCGGCCATCGCGATCCACTCCTCGGTCAGCGGATCGTAGCGCAGCTCGGACGCCACCGGCCGGGGCTCAAGCGGGCGCCGGTCGATCGCGCTCCGGTCGGCGTCGTCGCGCCGGTCGAAGTAGATCAGCTCTCGGCCGTCTGCCAGATGGGTGACGGTGCGCTTCAATGCGTGTCCTCCGCGATGATCAGTTCTCCGGCCCGCTCGGCCAGTTCGGTGCGTGCGTCCTCGGGCAGCCCCGCGTCGCTGATGACCACGTCGGCCTCGCTCAGCTCGGCGATGGTGCTGATGCCCACCGTGTTCCACTTGGTGTGGTCGGCAGGGACGACCAGCCGGTGCGCGGCCGTCACAAGCTCCCTGTCGGTCTCCGACTCCAGCAGGTTGGGCGTGGTGAAGCCGGCCCGCACGCTCATCCCGTGCACGCCGAGGAAGAGCGTGTCCACGTGCAGGCGGCGGATCGCGGCCACGGCCACCGGGCCGACCAGCGCGTCGGACGGCGTGCGCACGCCGCCGGTCAGCACGACGGTGCGGTCGGCGCGCGGGTTGCGATGGAAGACCTCGGCGACGGGGATCGAATTGGTGATCACGGTCAGCTCGGTAACGCCGATGAGGTGGTGGGCCAGCGCCCACGTGGTGGTGCCCGCCGACAGCGCCACGGCGGTGCCGGGGCGTACCAGCCTGGCCGCGTGCCGCGCGATGGCCTCCTTCTCCTGCTGCTGGCGGGCGGACTTCGCGGTGAAGCCCGGCTCCTCGGTCGATCCGGGGCCGAGCGCGGTCGCGCCACCGTGCACCTTCTCCAGCAGACCGCGTTCGGCCAGCACCTCGAGGTCGCGGCGGATGGTCATGTCGGAGACGCCGAGTTCGCGTACGAGGTCGGCGACCCGGACACCGCCGTTGCTGCGCACGCGTTCGAGGATCGTCTGCTGACGCTGCTGTGCGAGCACGCCCGCTCCTTCCAACAGATTCCACCAAATTATGACACGACGCTGTTGGGGAATGTTAGTTCGCTACGGATGGCTTGCGCTGGTCAGCACGGGCGAGAGACGTTGGGAGGACACCGACTCCGGAGGCGAGCTTATGGCCAGGCGAGCACGCAAGGGCAAGGCACGCAAGAAGAAGAAGGCGAACCACGGCAAGCGCCCGACAGCACGCTGACAGGTGGCCGCCCGCCGGCGGCCACCCTCATCCCGGCAGCTCGACGCCCGAGAGGGCAGCCCGTTTCCTGCCGTTCGCACGGCGGTCGCGGACGGCCGATCCGGGGCCGGGTCACACGAGGAGCGCGGGCCGGTCGGGATGATCGGCCCTGATCACGACGTCGGCCGCCTCCTGGGGCCGCACCTCGCGCTCGTACCGCTCATAGGCGGGCAGGCGCCACCGCTCCTCCTCGGACGTGCGGCGCCCCAGCGCCGCCGCGGACAACCACACATGCACGCTCAGCTCGAACGCCAGCCCTCGCCCCAGCAGCAGCGTCCCGTCCACGATCACCACCCCGCCCGGCGGCAGCTCCTCATAGGGCAGCCGGTACGCCCGGTCGATCCGGCTGTCCCACAGAGCCGGCAGCACCCGCCCCGAGCCGCCCTCGTCCAGGGGATCCAGCACCTCCCTGCGCAGCGCCTTGACGTCGAGCCAGTCCTCGTAGAAGGCGTCAGGATCGGCCCTGCCGTGCTCCAGCCGCAGAGACGAGGACCGCAGGAAGTCACCCGCGGAGACCCGCAGCACAGGCCGGCCGCGCAGCCGGAGCGGCGCGACGAGGTCGTCGGCCAGCGTTTCCGGCCGTCCGGCAGGCGCCCCGTCGACGACCACCCGCACCCGACGCCCGCGTGGCCACTGGGAGACCCGCTCGGCCAGCTCGTCGACGAGAACGTCACGGGAGATCGGTCGCGCACGCATCGGAACCAGCTTACGAGCGCCCCCCACCCGGCCTGCCCGCCGCACCGCGGTCGCGGAAGTGCACTCGATCATAAGATCCGCCCATGGACTGGCAGGCGTGGCACGACGAGTACGACGACCCCGGTTCGCGCCTGGCGCGACGATTGCGGGTCGTGCAGCAGCGGATCCGGCTGGCACTCGACGCCTGCCCGCCAGGTCCGCTGAGGCTCGTGAGCCTCTGCGCCGGCCAGGGCCGTGATCTGCTGGAGGTGCTCGACGGCCATCCCCGCCGCGACGACGTGCTGGCCCGTCTCGTGGAGCTCGACCCGGGCAACACCGCGAAGGCCGAGGAGAAGGCCGGCGCGGCAGGCCTGGTCCAGGTCGAGGTGATCACCGCCGACGCCGCGCTCACCGACCACTACCAGGGCATGGTCCCCGCCGACATCGTGCTCGCCTGCGGCGTGTTCGGCAACATCGCGGGCGAGGACGTCGAGCGTACGATCGCCACGTTCGCCCAGCTGTGCCGCGCAGGAGGCACGGTCGTCTGGACGCGCCACCGCAGGCCGCCAGACCTGGTGCCGCAGATCTGCCGCTGGTTCGAGGAGCGCGGCTTCCACCTCGAATGGCTGTCGGAACCGGACGCCGGCTACGGCGTCGGCGCGCACCGCTTCACCGGCACCCCGCAACCCCTGGTCACGGGAGAGCGCATGTTCACGTTCGTCGGTTACGACCTGCTCGGCAACGGTTGAGCACCAGTGCGCGGCACGACGAAGGCCAGGCCCCCGAGGCGGGATGACCTGGCCTTCTCCTCACGTGAGCGGACGACGGGAATCGAACCCGCGTAGCTAGTTTGGAAGACTAGGGCTCTACCATTGAGCTACGTCCGCGCGAACCGGTCGAAGTCTGGTCTAGACTTCATCCGGTCGTCAGGGCGTAAGCGTACCGGAGTCGCGGACCGCATGCGCACTCGGCGAGACGGGGCGTGGCGCAGCTTGGCAGCGCGCTTGCTTTGGGAGCAAGAAGTCGCAGGTTCAAATCCTGTCGCCCCGACCAGCACGAACAGCAAGAAGGCCACTTCCCAGGACGGGGAGTGGCCTTCTGCGTCGCAAGTGAGTGACATGCCGCGTCACTGCTGAGGGTCGAGGCGCCGAAGATACGGTCCATGGCGAGAGCTCCGGACTGCACGAGAGGTCGAATCTGCTTGCGGTGGACAAGCTTCGGTCACGGCTGTGCTGCTGTGGCCTCGCCAATGGCGATCATCATCGTCCGACGCTTCGGTGCGCCCCGTGATTGTTCCCGCCCGCGTCCGGAACAGCTTCCGTCTGCTCATGCAGCCGTTCGATGCCACGGCGGGGCGGCCGGCCGCCAGCACCTCCTCACGTGGCCGTCCGGCGTTCCGCTTCCAAGACCACCAGATGTCCGGACGTGTTCTGCTCAGACAGGCGTTTGAAAAGAATCATGTTGGACGCATCGAGTGGTTCGTTGAACCCATCTGAAGTCGCAACGTCGTAGCTCATCAGCGGCTCAACTGCGATGTATACGTTGACCCATGTGTCCGACTTCAAGTGTGTACGCCAAAGGTTCGGCGGGTTCTCAGCCTTCCATCCGCGCGCTCGAAGGATGCCCAGTGCCCTGTCGAGGGCCTCACGGAAGCTCGACCCACCGACGTCCACCACGAGGATGTCCGTGATCTCGGTGAGGCCGTCCCAGTACCACTCGGTCGTGGTGGCCGCCAGCACCCTTCCCGTACCTCGCAGGTCAGCGATGAGTTCTGGAGCTACACGCGATTCGCTGGGAAGGAACTCCGAACGGCACCCGGTGGCGAGTGAGGCGACAAGCGCGAATGCGACAGCCGCGGAGACGAGGCCGGTTCTCATCGGGACTACTCCGTCCAGCAGCGGGTGGGAGCGACTCAACTCTTCGCCGGAATCAGCGACGACTCCAGTATGTGTAGCGTTCATGGCCCGGAGGAAGGATCGGGTCAGGACATGCCTCCGGCGGGACCGCTCCCGGCACCGAGGTGATCGCCACGCTGCCCGCACACCGGATCGGTGAGCGGCCTTCGTACGTACCGGCTCCCGGAAGGGGTGCATCTACGTGCACCCCTTCCGGGTAGCCAGGCCGATTCTCCCCGGCCGCGTCCGCCCCTAGCGTCGAAGCAGGAAGCCGATCGACAGGGGAGAACGCCGTGACCACCACAGAGAGCAAGGCCGATCGTACGGCGGCCGGCGGGCGCGTCCTCTCCGCCGTCCTCTGGTTCCTCCAGGTTGTCGTGGCCGGTGTCTTCCTGATGTCGGCCATGGGGAAGTTCTCGAACGTCGAGCCGGCGAGGTCCACGTTCGAGGCCATCGGGTTCGGAGACTGGTTCCGCGTCCTGGTGGGCGTGCTGGAGGTGGCGGGGGCGGTGGCGCTGTTCGTGCCGCGGCTGGCCGGCCTGGCGGGTCTGGCGTTCGTCGGGCTGATGGCGGGCGCGACGCTGACCGAGTCGTTCGTGTCGGGTGGCGGCGTGGTGATGCCCCTGACGACGCTCGTGCTCTGCGCCGTGATCGCCTGGGGGCGCAGGCGGAGTACGGTCCGGCTGTGGACGGTCGTCACCCGGCGGTAAATAGACTGTGAAGCCCGCCCCCCGTCACGGGCAAGGACATGTTGAAGCTGTTCGACGACGACCCGATCTCCCGCCCCCTCACCTATCCAGGCCGGATCCCGGAAACCTCCGGGGTCCTGCTCGACGACGCGTACGCGCCGCTCAAGCCGGCGGGCAGCAGCCCGGGGGAGTGGCGCGCGGCCGGCGAGCCGCTCAGCGCACTGCTGGCACACCGGGGCTGCCGGCCGCTGTCGGCTCGTCACCGCGTCGTCGCCGTCGGATCCAACGCCGCGCCGAGCCAGGTGCGCAGGAAGTTCCTCGACCGCGGGGTGTGCGGCGTCGTTCCCATGACGCTCGCCGACGTGCCGGGCGTCGCCCCCGGCGTCTCGGCCCATGTGAGCAGGGCGGGCTACGTGCCCGCCGCGCCGATCGAGGCGCCCGGCGAGACGTCCAGGCTGTTCGTGCTCTGGCTGGACGAGCGGCAGCTGGCCGCCCTCGACCTCACCGAGCCCAACTACACGAGGACCACGCTCGCGCACCCGCTCACGCTGGAGCCGGGTCTGCACTTCCCGCCCGCCTTCGTCTACGCGGGCAAGCACGGGTGCCTCATGGACGCCGGCCGCCGCCCCCGCCGCCTGACGTCCCAGCGAGCGCTCATCCGGTCCCTCCTGGAGGAGACCCCAGGGCTGAGCCACCTGTGCGGTGACACGCCGGACGACTTCGTCGCCACCGTCAGGGACGACACCGTGCGCGCGGCGGCGTCCCGCCTCCTCCAGGCTCGGCCGCGGCCCGAGGTGGCCGCCGGGTAGAGTCTGGCCGCGTGACCGACACCAATGCCGACACCCGCGTTCCTCCACCCCGGGCCGGCGACGAGCGAAGCATCCTCGACACCTGGCTCGAGTGGCACCGCGGCACGCTCGCCGTCAAGTGCGCCGGCCTGACGGACGAGCAGTTGCGCCTCCGTTCGGCGCCGCCCTCCACCCTGTCCCTTCTGGGCCTGGTCAGGCACATGGCGCACGTGGAGCGTTCCTGGTTCCGTCGTGTGCTGAACGGCGAGGACATCCCCAAGCTGTGGGACAAAGACCGCGACAACGACGCCGACTTCAACGAGGTCGACACCGCCTCCGTCGAGGAGGCGTTCGCCACGTGGCGGGAGGAGATCGAGCTGGCCCGCGCCATCTCGGCCGCCGCGCCGCTGGACGCCGCCGGCGAACACAGGGGCGCCGACTGCACCCACCGCTGGATCCTCGTCCACATGATCGAGGAGTACGCCCGCCACAACGGCCACGCCGACCTGCTACGCGAGCGCATCGACGGCGCAAAGGGCGACTAGGGGCGGGCGGTCTCACGGAAGATGATCGCGGCGCCGAACGCCGCGCGGGCGGGCACGACGAGCTCCCCCGCGGAGGTCCTGCCCAGCGGGATGCCTCCGGCGCGCAGGAGGCGTTCGGTTCGCGCGGCGTCGTTCACGCCGACCGCGTAGGCCACGAAGCCGGGCAGCGCCGCCGCGCTCTCGCCGGGCAGCAGCTCGTCCAGTCCCGACGCGGCGGCCAGCGTGACCCTGGCCTCTCCTCCGAGCTCGAACACGCGCACGGGCCCGTCCCGCCGTGCCGTACGCCCCAGGTAACGCTCGTAACGCCGCTCGGCCTCGTCGAGCGCGTCGTCGGCCACGCACAGCACGCACTCGACCAGCCCGTGCGCGCCGTTGGGGTGGCTGATGCCGGCCGAGGCGCGGTCGTTGGCGGCCAGCCCGACCCGCCCTTCGGGGACCCGGCCGGGCTCGATGCTGTCGATCTCCAGGTAGCGGACGGGCTCCATCCGGGTCCCGTCCGCCGTCTCGACCGGGCGTTGCGCGGCGTGGACGCCGCCGTGCCCGACGCGGGCCGCCGCCAGCCGCGCGGCGGCCCCGTCGATGTCCTGCGCGTCGAACATCAGGATGTGCACGCCCTCGAAACGTCGCAGGCAGGCCTCCAGGTTGGCCGCGGTGCCGCGGACGGCCTCCTTGAGCGCGGTCAGCCGCTCCGAGGGAGCTTTCAGGGGGATCAGCCTGGCGTCGCCCGGCACCCGCCCGGATCCCGCGACCGTGACCAGCTCGACGAAGTTGCCGGGGAAGTACGCGTGCGTGTTGCCCACGCCGAACGGCTCGGGAGGCTCGCCGAGCACCGGATAGGCCGGGCCAGGCAGGCTGAACCCGAGCCGCCGGTAGCGGTCCAGCGCCTGGTCCATGTCGCGGACGAGGTGGCCGACGTGGTGCAGCCCGTCGATGTCATGATCCATGTTTGCCTCCGTAGGCGGCGTCCCTGAAGTCATGGGAGAGTCGTTCGAAGATCTCGACGACCTCTGCGGCGGCGGGCTCGCGTGCGGACGGCCGCTCGGGCTCGAAGGTCCTGCGCAGGGTGTCGGCCAGATGCCCGGCCTTCTCCTCCAGCCCGAGCGTCACGTCGGCGGGCAGCAGCGGTTCGATCGCGAAGAACCCGAACACGATGGTCGGCAGCGAGTAGTCCAGATCCTCAGGACGCAGCCCGGCGCGCAGCAGCCCGTGCCCGGCCAGCACCCGCAGATAGTCGCGCGAGGCGATCAGCTTGGCGCCCTCCAGCGGTTTCCTCGCCGGGCTGGAGAGGAACTTGTCGAGCGTCTCCGCGTCCCTGGTGAAGAGGGCCCGCAGCACCGGCCGGCCCATCGCCTCCAGGAAGAACCTGCGCATGTAGCGGTGCAGCATGATCTCGTCGGGGTCGGCTCGCATGGCCGCGGCCACGGCGTCCAGCATCGCGACCGCCTCGCGGGCCGCCACGGCGAAGAACAGCTGCTCGCGCGTGCGCCAGTGCAGGTAGATGGTGCCCTTGCCGACTGCGGCCAGCTTCGCGATCTCGTCGATCGTCACCCGCCGGTATCCCCAGCGCAGCAGCAGTTCCTTGGCCGCGTCGAGGATCCGGTCGGCCCGCCCGTCGTGCTCGCCTCGCATGTCCGACTCCCATGACTGATGACTCATGACCAATATAGTGCTCTGGTCACGCCGATGCGCATGCAGGAGCGCATGACCATGCATGGAAGCAGGTCAAGGGGGTCGTGCGGGAACTGAAGGGTCTCTAAGGGGCGTCAGCGTGGAAGAGCGCCCAGACGGCCTTGCCGCCGCTCGCCAGCGGGTCCCAGCCCCAGCACTGGCTGTACGTTTCGACGATGTAGAGGCCGCGCCCGTTCTCGGAGATGAAGTCGGGCTCCTTGGGCCGCGGCACCTCGTCACTCGGGTCGGCCACCGCCAGCAACACGTGCGGTGCGACCCGCATGAGCAGCAGCTCGATGCCCCGCCCCCCGCGCGCGTACATCGCGTACCTGATGGCGTTGGTCACCAGCTCCGACACCACCAGCGCGGCGTCGTCGCTCAGGTCGTGCAGGCCCCAGCCGCGCAGCGTCGAGCGGGTCACGTCTCTGGCGGTCTTGACCGAGTCGGCCTGGAAGGGCAGCGGGCACGAGGTCGTGTACGGCTTCCCGCCCATGAGAAGGTGCTCGAAACCGACTTCGCGGGTGATCTGCAGGCAATCGGCAGTGGCCAGCGGATCCTCCACCATGCTGCCGATACCTCCCCGTTGAACCTTCGTTAGTGCATGTTTGGCCCAATATGCACTAACCCATGATGGGTCACGCGGCCGGGTCGCTGCAAGACCCAAATGCACGTGCAGTTGCATTGTGCAGGAGCAAGCGGCGTCAGGATTACGGCCGCCGAATCGGACACGAGGTTGAGACCTTGTCATACGTGGCGATGTGGTGTCACTGTGTGTGCGGACCTTGATAGGAGGAAGCAAGTGACGCAGAACCAGCCGGGTTCCGGGCCGACGGCGCTGCGCATCCTCCTGGGCTCCCAACTGCGCAAGCTCAGGGAAGCGAACAACGTCACCCGCGAGGAGGCGGGCCACCTCATCCGGGGCTCCGAATCCAAGATCAGCCGCATGGAGCTGGGCCGGGTGGGGTTCAAGGAACGCGACGTGGCGGACCTTCTCACGTTGTACAAAGTCGTGGACGCGCAGGCCCGTTCCGCCGTGCTCGACCTGGTCGCCACCGCCAACGAACCGGGCTGGTGGCACCGGTTCAACGACGTCCTGCCCACCTGGTTCCAGGCGTACGTCGGCCTGGAGGAGGCCGCCGCCAGGATCAGGACCTACGAGGTCCAGTTCGTGCCGGGATTGTTGCAGACCAAGGAGTACACCCGGGCCGTGGTGACCGCCGGGGCGGCGGGCATCGGAGCCGAGGAGATCGCCAGACGGGTGGACCTCCGGCTGGAACGCCAGCGGATCCTGGACAAACCCGACGGGCCCATCTTCTGGGCGGTGATCGACGAGGCCGCGTTACGCAGGCCCATCGGCGGCGCCGAGGTGATGAGAGCCCAGATCGAGCACCTGATCGAGCTGATGCGCCAGCAGAGCATCACGATCCAGGTCATGCCGTTCAGCTTCGGGGGGCACAGCGCGGAGGGCGGAGCGTTCAGCATCCTGCGCTTCCCCGACAGCGACCTGCCGGACGTCGTGTACGTCGAGCAACTCGCCAGTGCGCTCTACCTCGACAAGCGCGAGGACGTGGACCGATACACCGAGGTGATGGAGCGGCTGTGCGCCGTGAGCACCACCCCGGACGAGACGATCGAGCTGTTGCGGACGATCGCGGACGAGTTCTGAGAGTCGTGACGTCGTTGTCGGGTGTGCATCTGCCCTAGACTGGCAGTCGGCGTTGGATCCCGCCGTGGCGGAGCATGCCCGACACCGCTCATGTGGGCGCGGCGCGTGAGCCGAAACCGATGAGACGCGCCCGCGATCACTCGTAGCTTGATCAAGGAGACCATTCCGTGAAGACCGCTGTCGAGGAGCTCAGCCCGACCAGGGTCAAGCTCACCGTCGAGGTGCCGTTCGACGAGCTGCGCCCCAGCATGGATGCGGCATACAAGAAGGTCGCGCAGCAGGTGCGCGTCCCCGGGTTCCGGCCTGGCAAGGTTCCGGCCCGCATCATCGAGCAGCGCTTCGGCCGGGCGGTAGTGCTGGAGGAGACCCTCAACGACGCGGTGCCCAAGCTCTACGGCCAGGCCGTCGACGAGGTCGACGTGTTCCCGGTCAGCCAGCCGGACATCGAGGTCACGAAGATCGACGACGGTGAGCAGATCGAGTTCACCGCCGAGGTCGACATCCGGCCCAACTTCGAGGTCCCCGAATACCAGGGCGTCGAGGTCACGGTCGACTCCGCCGAGGTCTCCGACGACGACGTCAACGCCCAGCTCGACGCGCTGCGCCAGCGGTTCGCCACGCTCACCGGCGTCGAGCGGCCCGCCGCCAACGGCGACTTCGTGGTCATGGACCTGCGCGCCGAGATCGACGGCAAGAACATCGAGGAGCAGCAGGCCAGCGAGGTGTCCTACGAGGTGGGCGCCGGCTCCGTGCTGCAGGGCCTCGACGCCGCGCTCGAAGGCATGTCCGCGGGTGAGGAGAAGAGCTTCAAGACCGAGCTGGTCGGCGGTGACAACGCCGGCGAGGAAGCAGACGTGATCATCAACGTCAAGTCGGTCAAGGAGAAGGTCCTGCCCGAGCTCGACGACGAGTTCGCCCAGCTCGCCAGCGAGTTCGACACGCTTGAGGAGCTTCAGGCCAGCATCCGCGAGCAGGCTCGCCGCAACAAGCTGATCGACCAGGTCGTGCAGGCGCGCGACAAGGCGCTCGACGCCGTGCTCGACAAGATCGACATCCCGCTCCCCGACAGCGCGCTCAAGGCCGAGGTCGACGCCCGCAAGCACAACCTCGACCACCAGGTGGCCGAGAGCGGCCTGAGCCGTGACGCCTTCTTCCGCCTCTACCAGACGACGGAGGAGGAGCGCTTCGCCGAGTTCGAGTCCAGCGCCGCCAAGGCGATCAAGGTCGGCTTCGTGCTCGACAAGATCGTCAAGGCCGAGGAGCTGGGCGTCTCCGAGCAGGAGCTGACCAACTTCGTGGTCCGCCGGGCCATGGAGATGGGCGTGCAGCCCAACGAACTGGCCAAGCACCTCGCCGACAACGACCAGCTCACGCTGGCCATGGTCGAGATCGTCCGTGACAAGGCCAAGTCCGTGCTCGGCGACGCCGCCAAGGTGGTCGACACCGAGGGCAACGAGGTCGACCTCAAAGGCATCTACAGCGAGATCAACGGTGGCGAGGCCGTCGAGGAAGAGGACGCCTCGGGCGAGAAGGCCGACGGCGAGAAGGCCGACGCCTGACGCTCCGAGCCAACCGGAGCCCCTGGACCCGCCGGTCCGGGGGCTCCGTCGTGACCGGACGTCGTGACCGGACGCCCTCCGGCCCGGGCCGGAGCGCTCAGACGGCTTGTGAGGCGCCAGGAGGACCCGCGGCCCCCGCGGACGGCGGGCCGGCGCTCGTCGCGCGGCGCACGCCCTCTCAGGACGTCTGAGAGAGGCCGCCGTACGCGTGCTGCCTCACCAGGGGACGAAGACCGCACAAGCCGAAGAAGCGTAACAGGCAACCATTCGCTCGAACCTGCGCCGTCAGCGAACAGTACGGGGGACCGGGCATGACCTGTGGGCCGGGGGCGTTAGGGTCACAAGCAAAGCCCATCGATTACGACGCATCGGAAGGTGACGCTGTGACCAGCCCGCCGACCTTCTATCAGCCTGAGTCTCGAGGCCGTGAGAACGGCTCCGCCTTCCGGCTTGAGGACCAGCTTTACCAGCGCCTGCTTCGCGAGCGCATCATCGTTCTCGGGCAGGAGGTCAACGACGAGATCGCCAACCGCATCTGCGCAGAGCTGCTGCTGCTCGCGGCCGACGATCCCGACCGCGACATCACGCTCTACATCAACTCGCCGGGTGGCTCGGTAAGTGCGGGTATGGCGATTTACGACATGATGGAATACGTCCCTAACGACGTATCCACGGTCGTTATGGGTATGGCCGCGTCGATGGGGCAGTTCCTGCTGTCCGCCGGCGCCCGAGGCAAGCGTTACGGCCTGCCGCACGCCCGTGTCATGATGCACCAGCCCTCCGGCGGCATCGGCGGCACCGCCGCAGACATCGCCATCCAGGCCGAGCAGATGCTCTACGTGAAGAAGACGCTGGCCGAGCGGATCGCCCACCACACCGGGCAGCCACTCGAGCAGATCGAGGCCGATTCCGACCGCGACCGCTGGTTCACGGCCGAAGAGGCCAAGGACTACGGCTTCATCGACCACGTGGTGCGCAGCGCACGGCAGGTGCCCACGCAGGGCCCGGTCTCCTAGGGGAGCTGACATGAACATCGAAAGCCGTTACGTTCTCCCCTCCTTCGTCGAGCGCACGTCCTACGGCGTGAAGGAGATGAACCCGTACAACAAGCTCTTCGAGGACCGCATCATCTTCCTCGGAGTGCAGATCGACGACGCGTCGGCCAACGACGTGATGGCCCAGCTGCTGACGCTGGAGTCACTCGACCCCGACCGTGACATCAGCATCTACATCAACTCGCCCGGCGGCTCGTTCACGGCCATGACGGCGATCTACGACACGATGCAGTTCGTCCGGCCGGAGATCCAGACCGTCTGCCTCGGCCAGGCCGCGTCCGCCGCGGCTGTGCTGCTGGCCGGCGGCACCCCTGGCAAGCGGTTCGCGCTGCCCAACGCCAGGGTGCTGATCCACCAGCCGTCCACCGAGGGCGGCGGCCAGGGCAGCGACATCGAGATCCAGGCCCGCGAGATCCTTCGCATGCGTTCCCTCCTCGAGGACATCGTGGCGAGGCACTCGGGCAAGTCCTCCGCTGAAATCCGCAAGGACATCGAACGCGACAAAATTCTCAACGCGGACGAGGCGAAGGCGTATGGTCTGATCGACGACATCATCCCGTCCAGGAAGAAGCGAGCTCAGGCCGTGGCTTCCTAGACGAGACGTGACGCGCCGGAGCGCTGCCCAAGAGGGCACGTTCCGGTGCGACTCGCCGCTAGGGGGCTCACTGAGGGCCCAGAAGACGGTAACGTCGAAACCTGAGCGGTTCGGCCTAGTCCGGAGGATGTCCGGAGACACTGCTCGCGTGAGCAGGGCGGTCCCACGCAAAGGAGTATCTGGGGTGGCACGCATCGGCGACGGGGGAGACCTGCTGAAGTGCTCGTTCTGTGGAAAGAGCCAGAAGCAAGTCAAGAAGCTCATTGCCGGTCCAGGCGTCTACATCTGCGATGAGTGCATCGATCTCTGCAACGAGATCATCGAGGAGGAGCTCTCCGAGTCCTCCGAGCTCAAGTGGGACAACCTGCCCAAGCCGAGGGAGATCTACGAGTTCCTCGACGCCTACGTCATCGGTCAGGACAAGGCGAAGAAGGCTCTTTCGGTGGCGGTCTACAACCACTAC
This sequence comes from Nonomuraea sp. B10E15, assembly GCF_039871615.1. NCBI lineage: Bacteria > Bacillati > Actinomycetota > Actinomycetes > Streptosporangiales > Streptosporangiaceae > Nonomuraea > Nonomuraea sp. B10E15. The sequence continues at coordinate 4,190 of NZ_JBDPMB010000022.1, read as the reverse complement.
AAGCGGGTGCAGTCCGGCGACCGGGGCAGAGACGACGGCCTCGAGCTCGCCAAGAGCAACATCCTGTTGCTCGGGCCGACGGGTTCGGGCAAGACGCTGCTGGCGCAGACCCTGGCGAAGATGCTCAACGTGCCCTTCGCCATTGCCGACGCCACCGCGCTGACCGAGGCCGGCTACGTCGGCGAGGACGTCGAGAACATCCTTCTCAAGCTCATCCAGGCCGCCGACTACGACGTGAAGAAGGCCGAGACCGGCATCATCTACATCGACGAGGTCGACAAGATCGCCCGCAAGAGCGAAAACCCGTCGATCACGCGCGACGTCTCGGGCGAGGGTGTGCAGCAGGCGCTGCTGAAGATCCTGGAGGGCACCACGGCCTCGGTGCCTCCGCAGGGCGGCCGCAAGCACCCCCACCAGGAGTTCATCCAGATCGACACGACCAACGTGTTGTTCATCTGCGGCGGTGCCTTCGCGGGTCTGGAAAAGATCATCGAGTCGCGCATCGGCAAGAAGGGCATCGGCTTCAACGCCATCATCCGGTCGAAGGAAGAGGTCGACACCGCCGACGTCTTCGGCGACGTGATGCCGGAAGACCTGCTCAAGTTCGGCATGATCCCCGAGTTCGTCGGCCGCCTGCCCGTCATCACCTCGGTGCACAACCTCGACCGCGAGGCGCTCATCCAGATCCTCACCGAGCCCCGCAACGCGCTGGTCAAGCAATACCGCAAGCTTCTCGAGCTCGACGGCGTCGAGCTGGAGTTCACCGACGGCGCCCTCGAGGCCATCGCCGACCAGGCCATCCTGCGCGGCACCGGCGCCCGCGGGCTGCGCGCCATCCTGGAGGAGGTGCTCCAGTCCGTCATGTACGAAGTGCCCTCCAGGCAGGATGTCGCCCGCGTGGTCATCACCCGCGAGTCGGTGCTGGAACACGCGATCCCGACTCTCGTCCCGCGCGACCAGCTCGCCGCCAAGCAGCAGCGCACGCCGCGCGAAAAGTCGGCCTGAGCCGCAGCCGTTCACACCGGACGCCCCGTGGTCGCGAACCATGGGGCGTTCCGCTTTCCCGCCTCCCTAGAATTGGTCACTGTGACAACGCCAGAGCTGCCTACTCAATACACACCGGCCGACGTCGAGACCCGGAGCTATGAGCGCTGGGTGTCCGAAGGCTACTTCCGAGCCGACCCGGGCAGCACACGCGAGCCGTACAGCATCGTCCTTCCGCCGCCCAACGTGACGGGCGTCCTGCACATCGGGCACGCGCTCGACCACTCCGTCCAGGACGCGCTGACGCGACACGCGCGGATGAAAGGCCACGAGACCCTGTGGCTGCCGGGCATGGACCACGCCGGCATCGCCACCCAGAACGTCGTGGAGCGCGAGCTGGCCAAGCGGGGCTTGTCACGCCACGACCTGGGCCGCGAGGCGTTCGTCGAGCGGGTCTGGGAGTGGAAGGAGGAGTCCGGCGGCCGGATCCTCAGCCAGATGCGCAAGCTCGGAGACGGCGTCGACTGGTCACGCGAGCGGTTCACGATGGATCCCGGCCTCTCGCGGGCCGTGCAGACGATCTTCAAGAAGCTGTTCGACGACGGGCTGATCTACCGCGCCGAGCGCATCATCAACTGGTGCCCGCGCTGCCTGACCGCGCTGTCCGACATCGAGGTGGAGCACAGCGAGGACGAAGGCGAGCTCATCTCGATCCGCTACTCCGACGAGATCGTGGTCGCCACCACGCGCGCCGAGACCATGCTCGGTGACACGGCCGTGGCCGTGCACCCCTCCGACGAGCGTTACGCGCACCTGATCGGCACGCTCGTGGAGGTGCCGCTCACCGGCCGCATGATCCCTGTGGTCGCCGACGAGCACGTCGACCCCGAGTTCGGCACCGGCGCGGTCAAGGTGACCCCCGCCCACGACCCCAATGACTTCGAGATCGGGCGGCGCCATTCGCTGCCGTCGCTGACCGTCATGGACGAGCGCGGCGTGATCACCGCGCACGGGCCCTTCCAGGGGCTCGATCGCTTCGAGGCCCGGCCCGCCGTGGTCGCCGCCCTGCGTGCCGAAGGCCGCATCGTCGCGGAGAAGCGACCCTACCTGCACTCGGTCGGTCACTGCTCGCGCTGCAAGACCGTGGTCGAACCCCGGCTGTCGCTGCAGTGGTTCGTCAACGTCTCGCCGCTGGCCAAGGCCGCTGGCGACGCCGTTCGCGACGGCCGCACCCGCATCCACCCGCCCGAGCTGGCCAAGCGCTACTTCGACTGGGTCGACGACATGCACGACTGGTGCATCTCCCGCCAGCTCTGGTGGGGCCACCGCATCCCGGTCTGGTACGGCCCTGGTGGCGAGGTCGTGTGCGTGGGCCCCGACGAGGAGCCGCCCGCCGGCTACACCCAGGACTCCGACGTCCTCGACACCTGGTTCTCCTCAGGGCTGTGGCCGTTCTCGACCCTCGGCTGGCCCGACTCGACACCCGAGCTCCAGCGCTTCTACCCGACCTCCGTTCTGGTCACGGGTTACGACATCCTGTTCTTCTGGGTCGCGCGCATGATGATGTTCGGCCTGTACGCCATGGACGGCGAGCCGCCGTTCCGCGTCGTCGCGCTGCACGGCATGGTCCGCGACCAGTACGGCAAGAAGATGTCCAAGTCGTTCGGCAACGTGGTCGACCCGCTCGACTGGATCGAGCGCTTCGGCGCCGACGCCACCCGGTTCACCCTGCTGCGCGGCGCCAACCCCGGTGCCGATGTCGCGGTGAGCGAGGAATGGGCGGCGGGCTCCCGCAACTTCTGCAACAAGATCTGGAACGCCACCCGGTTCGCCCTGATGAACGGCGCCACCGTGGGCACCCTCGACGACGCCGAGCTGACCCCGGCAGACCGGTGGATTCTCTCGCGCCTGCAGTCGGTCGTCACGGCCGTTGACGCCGCGTTCGAGGAGTTCGAGTTCGCCAAGGCTTCCGACCTGCTCTATCACTTCGCCTGGGACGAAGTCTGCGACTGGTACCTCGAGCTGGCCAAGATCCAGCTCGGTGAGGGCCGGGAGCACACCCGGCTCGTGCTCGGCCACGTGCTCGACGCGCTGTTGCGGTTGCTGCACCCGCTGGTGCCGTTCGTGACGGAGGAGTTGTGGCGGGCCGTGACCGGCGGCGCGTCCGTCGTCGTGGCGTCGTGGCCGAAGGCCGACGGCCGTTACACCGACGCCGCGGCCGAGGCCGAGATCGGCGCGCTGCAGGAGCTGGTGACCGAGGTGCGCAGGTTCCGCTCCGATCAAGGGCTCAAGCCCGGCCAGAAGGTGGCCGCCCGCCTCGGGCTGGCCGGCACGCCGCTGGCCGGCCAGGAGACGGCGATCCGCGCGCTGCTGCGCCTCACGGCGCCGCCGGAGTCGTTCAGTGCCACGGCGCGCTTCACGGTCGGAAAGGTGTCCGTGGAGATCGACACCGCGGGCGCCATCGACGTCGTGGCCGAGCGTAAGCGGCTGGAGAAAGACCTCGCCGCCGCACGCAAGGAGGCCGCGCAGGTGGCGGCCAAGCTGGGCAACGAGCAGTTCATGGCCAAGGCACCGGACGACGTGGTGGCCAAGGTGCGGGGCCGTGCCGAGCAGGCGTCAGCCGACATCGCACGGCTCGAGGCACAGCTCGCCCGGCTCGGGGTTTGAACCGCGGCCCCGAAGGGAAGGTCTATTCGTTACCTGAGAACGGACCTTCGACCCCGCCGGGGCTGCTACAGTTTTTGAGGCGGGGCAGTCAACCCCGACACCCCTCTGATCAACCCCGACTTTCGGGCGGTCCGGCCACGCGGTTGGACAACGGCCGGATGTTGGAGTAAGTTAGCAGGGTTGCCTCCAAGCGGGGCACGTCCGGAAGATCCCGGATCGGGCGGTTTGACAAGAATCGTCCGAATAGGGTAATCTAGAGGAAACGAAGTGTGAGCCTCCACGTTGGAGTCGGTCAAAGATTCCAGCGGGGATGTACGCGTGCGTTTCTTGAGAACTCAACAGTGTGTTAAAAGCCAGTGCATGATGCACAACCCCGTTGATCGACGTTTGTCGGTTGATGGATTCCTTTTTTTTAGTTGGGTTCAGACCTTTTTTGGAGAGTTTGATCCTGGCTCAGGACGAACGCTGGCGGCGTGCTTAACACATGCAAGTCGAGCGGAAAGGCCCTTCGGGGTACTCGAGCGGCGAACGGGTGAGTA
>NZ_JBDPMB010000021.1:0-182500 GCF_039871615.1 Nonomuraea sp. B10E15 | reverse complement strand
TGATCGACTGGCTAGACACCGACGATCATGAGGGGTCGCGTTCGTCATCTCCGCACCGGGGCACCCCTACTCGCCCACCCGGCTCAGGGGTACAGCAGTCTCACCAGTCGAGAACGCAACGGCCCTGCTCAGGAATGGGCCGGAGTGAGGCGCTCTTCCGCCGTCCAACGGTCCGGCGGTGTCGAAGTGTGCGCCCTGCCGGAGCTCGGAGCGATGTCGTACGACTCCGCCGCAGCCGGTCCGGATGGTTCTGTTGGGTCGAAGGGTCTATCGGGGATTCGTGTTGTGGGAGAGGCGTATGCGCAGGGCCTCGATGATCAGGTCGAGGGTGAAGTTGAAGGCGACGTCGGCGCGGGGGACGCCTGGCGGCGCAGTACGGACTACGCGGGCAAGTGTCGCTGCCTGGGCGAGCGCTCCGGCTGGGTAGAGGTCTTCCGGGGAGACCAGGTCCAGGCTTGCGCCGATCGTCACTATGTCAAGCATGGCTATCGCGAGCATGACGTCGCGATCGGTGAAGCCCGCGCGGGACAGGACGATGGCCACGTTCTCCAGCGTGGTGATCGTGGCGTCCAGGTCGGCGGGGGACGTTGCCAGCAGGGGGATGACCCACGGGTGCTTGGCCATCGAGGCCCGCTGGGCGGAGGCGACGTGCCGGATCACATCCGCCCAGTCGGCGGTGACGTCGACGCGGACCGCCAGTGCCTCGTGCAGCCGCTGCCGGATCAGCTCGATGATCTCGGCCCGCCCGCTCACGTGGTTGTAGAGCGAGGACTGGCGGACATTGAGCCGCCTCGCCAGATCGGGCACGGTGAAGCCGCCGGTCTCGCTGGTCATCTCCAGGGCGGCGGTCGCAATGATCTCCCGTGAGAGAAGTGCCTTGCGCGGGCGCGGCATCCCGTGGTCCCTTCCGGATTGCTTTCCATGGTGGCGGCCGACGCGATAAACGAACGTCATTCGGTTGGCGCCTTGACAGCTGTAAATCCTGGTAGACACCATACCGGAGAAACGAATCCGGATTCGTTTGCCGTGTTCGGCTTCCATGAGAGGACTCCGGTGGACCATTCCCCTTGGTGGCACGGTGCCACGCTTTACCACGTCTACGTCCGCTCGTTCCAGGACGGCGACGGGGACGGCTATGGAGATCTCCAAGGTCTCATCGGACGTCTCGACTACCTCCAGTGGCTCGGAGTCGACGCCCTCTGGCTCTCTCCCACGATGCCGTCTCCCAACCACGACTGGGGCTATGACGTCTCCGACTACCGTGGCGTCCATCCAGAGTTGGGTACGCTGGACGACTTGGACGTTCTCATCGCCCAGGCGTGGGAGCGCGGGATGCGCGTCATACTCGACCTCATCCCGAACCACACCAGCAGCGAGCATCCGTGGTTCGTCGAAGCCCGTTCCGACCCGGGCTCGCCGTACCGCGACTACTACGTGTGGGCGCCGCCCAAGAGCGACGGGTCGCTGCCGAACAACTGGGTCGACGACACCGGCGAACCGGCGTGGACATGGGACGAGAAGAGCGGCGAGTACTACTTCCACAATTTCCTCCCCGAACAGCCGGACCTCAATTGGTGGAATCCGGCGGTGCATGCCGAATTCGCCGCCATCATGGACTTCTGGTTCGACCGCGGGATCGCCGGATTCCGGATCGACGTGGCGAATGGGCTGTACAAGGACGCGCTGCTCCGGGACAACCCCACGCACGACGGCGCCCACATCTACGGCACCGAGGTCCAGGGACGATACGGGATACAGCACCTGTACAACTTCAACCAGCCGGAAGTGCACGACGTCTACCGGGAATGGCGCCGGCGTGCGGAGAGCCGGGTGGAGACGCCGTTGCTCCTCGGTGAGACGTGGGTGGCGCGGGTCGACGAGCTCGTGCCGTATTTCGGGGACGACGACGAGCTGCATCTGGGGTTCAACTTCCCGTTCATCTTCGCGCCGTTCGAGGCGCCGGCCCTTTCGCGGGTGGTGGCGGAGTCTCTGGCCTCCTTCCCCGAGGGGACGTGTCCGATCTGGGCCGGCTCGAACCATGACCTGCCGCGCATGGCGACGCGATGGGCGGCCGGAGACAACCGCAAGACCCGCTTGGCGCACACCCTCATGGCGACCCTTCCCGGGACCTACGCGCTCTACTACGGCGACGAGCTGGGAATGGTGGACAGCGACATTCCGGCCCGGTTGCACCGTGATCCGCTCACGGCCGGCGGCCGGAACGGGCAGTGGCCGCGGGACAACGCGCGTGCACCCATGCGCTGGGACCGCACTGTCGGCGCGGGGTTCACGACCGGCACACCTTGGCTTCCGCTGCCCGACGACGAGAGCGTCAACGTGGCTGAGCAGCGGGCCGACTCTGCATCGACTCTCGCTCTCGTCCGCGCGCTCGTGCTGCTCCGCCGGGAAGCCTTCGCCGGCGGCATCGCCGGCTACCGCGAGGTAGAGGTGAGCGATTCGCGATGGATCTACACCTGCGGCCCGCTGACGGTGGCGGCCAACTTCTCCGCCGAGCCGCAGCGGGTGACGCTGACCGGTGAGCCGCTGCTGTCGAGTGCCACGGTGCGCGAGAGCCTGCCCGAGACCGGCACGAACCCGACGCTGCGCCCCTGGGAAGCGGTCGTCCTGCGGACCGCGGGATGACCCGGCGAGGAACGAGGAGGAGATGGACGTGAGGGCGCGGCGTAGGCTGTCCGCCGCAGCGGGCGCGCTTATCCTTGCGGTCACCGGCTGTGCGACGCCGGACAGCAGGCTCGATGCGGCGCGGCAGCACTTGTCGGGCCGCGGGCCGATCACGTACGTCCAGGCGTCGGACGTGGCCGGGGCCGCGACCAAACAGGTCATCGAGACGTGGAACCTGCGTCATCCGGACCAGCGGGTCACGCTCAGGCAGTTCAGTGACGTCGACGAACTGCACGACAATCTTGTGCGTCACTTCAAGGCCGAGGACGCGAACTACGACGTCCTCGGCGCCGATATCGTGACGATCGCGGAGTACGCGGCGCACCGCTGGCTGCAGCCCTTCGAGGGCGACTACACCTTCGACACGTCGCCGCTGCTGGAGCAGACGGTCACGACCGCGCGGTATCAGGGCACTCTCTACGCCGCGCCGTTCATGACGGACGCCGGCCTGCTCTACTACCGCAAGGACCTGGTACCGCGTCCGCCTCGGACGTGGAAGGAGCTGCTGAAGTACTGCGAGATCGCCCGGGAACGGCGCATGGGCTGCTACGCCGGGCAGTTCGCCAAGTACGAGGGCCTCACCGTCAACGTAGCGGAGGCCGTCGCCGCCGCGGGCGGCAGCTTCGTCAAAGCCGACGGCACGACCCCTTCGGCCGACACCCCGGCCGTCCGCAAGGGCCTGTCCCTACTCGTCGACGCCTATCGCGCCGGCGACATCCCGCAAGAAGCGATCACCTACCAGGAGGAAGACAGCCGCCAGGCGTTCGAAGCCGGCAAACTACTGTTCCTGCGCAACTGGTCCTACGTGTATCCGCTGGCCGAGAGCGACGGCGGCTCCGTGGTGAAGGGCAAGTTCGGGGTGGCCATGCTTCCGGGGGCCGACGGGCCCGGGCGGGCGGTGCTCGGCGGTCAGGACAACGCGGTGAACGTCTACTCCAAGCGCAAGGCGACCGCCCGAGACTTCCTCATTTACCTGCAGTCTCCGGACGTGCAGCGGAAACTGCTCATCGAGCAGGGCCAGCCTCCCGTCGTCAAGAGCCTCTACCGCGACAGGTCGCTGCTCGACGATCCCGCGCTCGGCTACCTGGGCGCGCTCGAACGGAGCATCGCCACCGCGGCCGAGCGGCCTGTCACGCCGTTCTATCCGGCTGTGACCCAGGCCATCAGCGAGAACGCCTACGCGGCCATCAAGGGCGAGAAGCCGGTCGACAAGGCCGTCGAAGACATCCAGGCGGCGATCCTCGCCGCGACCAGCGAGCAGTGACGCACGCCAGACGGGAACGTTCCATGTCCAAACCGTCCGAAACGACAGCGCAGAGCCGCAGCAGGCTCGGCGCGCTACTGGTCTCACCGGCACTCGTCTTGCTCGCCGCCGTCATCGGTTACCCGATCGTCGCCGCGCTGGTCACCTCGTTCCGCACCGATCCGACCCTGCGGGACGGGTTCTTCACCACCGGCGGGGAGTTCGCGGGATTCTCCAACTACCTGCACTGGCTGGGGCAGCAGTGCGGCGACACGTCCTGTCCGCCGGGGACGCTCGGTGACCAGTTCTGGACCTCGGTCCTGGTCACGCTGTTCTTCACGGTGGTCACGGTGTCCCTTGAGGTCGTCCTCGGTCTCCTGATGGCCGTCGTCATGAACCAGGCGTTCGCCGGACGCGGTTTCCTCCGCGCCGTCGTCCTGGTGCCCTGGGCGATCCCGACGGCCGTCACCGCGAAGCTCTGGTTCTTCATGTTCGCCTACGACGGCATCGTCAACCGAGCCCTCGGCACCCATATCCTGTGGACGGACGGTGCCTGGTCAGCACGGGTGGCTGTCATCATCAGCGACGTGTGGAAGACGACGCCGTTCGTCGCGCTGCTGTTGCTCGCCGGAATGTCGGGCATTCCCGGTGCCCTCTACGAGGCCGCCCGCATCGACGGCGCCTCCACGTTCCAGCGCTTCCTGCGGATCACCCTGCCGCTGATACGGCCGGCGCTGCTGGTCGCCATCGTGTTCCGCGTGCTGGACGTCCTGCGCATCTACGACCTGCCGGCGATCCTCACTCAAGGCGGTGGCGGAGATGGGCACGCGACCACGACGCTGTCGATTCTCACGGTCCGGCAGATCCAGCAAGGCTACGGCGGCGCGTCAGCCCTCTCCACGCTGACCTTCGTGCTCATCTTCGGTGTCGCTCTGGCGCTTGTCCGGGTGTTCCGGGTCAACCTCGTCCAGTCCGAACAGCATGGGATGTCCTAGTGATGACGACAGCCGAATTCTCGAAACACACGTGGAAGACGCGCCTTCGGCGGACGCGGCGGCCACTGTGGCTGTACGCCGGCGCGGCCGTCATCGTGCTCTGGTGCCTGGGCCCCTTCTACTGGATGGTGGTCACCGCGTTCCGGGACGTCGGCCACACCTTCGACGCCACCCCGTGGCCGGCGCACCCGACGCTGGACAACTTCCGGGCGGCGTTCGACACGAGCGGAGGCGACCACTTCGGACGGGCGCTGCTCAATAGCATGGTTGTCGCGTGCGCGACGACCGCGCTGGCTCTGCTCATCGGGGGCCCGGCGGCGTACGCGCTGGTACGGCTGCCGATGCGCGGCAAACCGAAGATCTTGGCGGCCGTCCTGTGCGCGTCGATGTTCCCCGGCGTCGCCATCCTGACCCCGATGTTCCAGCTGTTCACCGACATCCGATGGCTGGGGACGTACCAGGCGCTCATCGTCCCCAACATCTCCTTCGCCCTGCCCCTGGCCCTCTGGATTCTCACCAGCTTCTTCGCCGCGATGCCCTGGGAGTTGGAGAAGGCGGCGCTCGCGGACGGCGCGACCCCGGCCCAGGCGTTCCGCAAGGTCCTGCTCCCGCTCGCGGCGCCCGGTCTGTTCACCACTGCGATCATCGTGTTCTTCTCCGCCTGGGATGAGTATCTGCTGTCCAGCCTGCTGTCGAACGGGAACCCCGACGTCGCGCCGGTGACCGTGGCGATCGCCAACTTCGCCGGCTCCCAGCCGCACCAGATCCCCTATACGGCGATCATGGCGGCCGGGGCCATCGTGACGCTCCCCCTCATCGCCGCCGTCCTCGTGTTCCAGCGGCGCATCGTCACCGGCCTCACCGCGGGCGCCTTCAAGTAGGACACACGAGCCGGTCAGGCGAGCGGACGGCGAACAGCCCGGAAGGGCTTGGCCGGGTCCGCCCGCAGGCGAGATCGTGAAGGTGCCCCGGTTCGATGGACAAGCGTCGGCGGCTCAGGAGCGCGCCCTGCAGGCGTGACCAGAACGACTCCATCAGGTCGTGCCACCGAACGTGCGTCGCCCGTCGGCCGTCCGCGATCGCCGTGCCCAGCCTCGCGCTCGTCACCGTCCCGCGGACCGTCGTCTGGTTCACGCCGGTGCCCCTGATCAAGCTCCTGCTCTCCTGGCTGGAGCCCGGGGGAGGGGCCTCAGGCGTACCAGTCCGCGGCGATCTCGTGGAGTGCGTTGCCCTTCCCGCGGGTGGACACGCCCAAGGTGAGGACGGCCGAGATGCTCTGCGGGTCGTTGAGCAGGCAGAAGACGTGGAATGAACCGCCGTCCGCGGTGCGGAACCCGTACGGGCGGCTGTAGGACTGGTAACCCATGTACGCGCCCTTGGACACCGTGCGGTAGGCGCGCCTGCTGTAGTTGTCCTCGGCCAGCCGGTAGCCGTTCCGGCCCTCCTGGTCGTGCCTGTCGTAATCCCAGAACACCATGTACTCCTGGGCGACCTGCTTGCCGATGCGGGCCGGCATGGCGGTGACGTAGCCCTCGGCGTCCCGCCGCGGCTCGGGCACCCGCTGACCGTGGTGCAACGGGCTCTTGGCCGCGAGCTTGAACGCTCCGCCCTCGGGGCGCCAGAACGCCAGAATGTGCGGGCGGTCCTGGCCCGCGTACGTGGCCTGGAGGAGGAACCACTGTCCGTCAGGAATCGTCTGCTCGCGGGGGACGTAGTAGACATGCCCGGTCAGGCGGATCGCTTCGCGCTTCTTCCTCCTGTCGCCGTCCTTCACGGCCCACCGGTCGATCACCGCTTCATGCCTGGTGCCGTCCCAGAACAGTCTGTCGATCGCGGATGAATCGTCCCACCAGTCGCGGTCCTTGACCGTCCGGTTGTGGTCAGCCAGCCAGTTCGCGGCGCCCCGCTTGGCGTCTGCGATCGTGAGGCCGGTGGCGACCGGTGACGTCGATGGCGTGACCGGGGACGACCCGCGGGCGGAGGCGGTCGGCCGAGCCTGCTCGGTGGGCGGCGTGAGAGGCGGCAGCCCGCAGCCCGCAGTGGTCACCGCCAGGAGGGCAAGGGCGACGACCCGGATGCCGAGGCGCTGATCAGAGATCACCTAGTGTTCCCACGTCGTGTCCGGCGATGTCGCCACCATGCCGTCACCGCGCCTCCGTCCTGGCCAGCGGAACACACTATCAGGGTGCTGACCTGGGTGGCGGCCGGCCCCGGGGCACTCACGCGGGCCGAACGCCGGCTCCGCCATGACGGGGCCGCCCGCCGACCTCGTCGAGGTCTTCGCCCAGCCGGTTCCAGCGCTGACGATCTGTGAGCTGCCCGGCGTGCCGTACCTGCGGGAGCTCGCGCTCGCGAAGCGGGCCAAGCCGACCGCGACCTGCGCAGCGACCTGGTCAGCAGCGGCGACCTGACCGACGAGGAGCTCGGCGGGGTGGTCGCCGCCACCGGTATGCGCGGCGTGCTGAGGACGTGGAGCTCGGCGGCAGGCAACTCAAGGCGGGCGACACGGTCGTCATCGCGATCAACGCCGCCAACAGGGATCCGGCCAGGTTCTCCGACCCCGACGTGCTCGATCTGCGCCGCTCAGCCGCCGGGCATCCGGCCTTCGGCCACGGTAGCTAGCCCACGACGTCGTACGCGTATCCGGTGCTGAGGCGGTAGGGGTAGGAGCCGCGGCAGACGGCCGAGGACAGCTGGCGCGGGCCCTGCGCCAGACCTCCATAGATGCGTGTGCGGTCGGAGTCGGTGTTGTTCTTCTTGTAGCACCAGGTACTGACCTGGAACTTCCAGGTCGTCGTGCACTTGAGAGTGACCAGGCCGTACTTGCCGGTCTTGTTGCTGGTGGCGGAGCAGGACGCGGCGCTGCCGCTCCGTGCGGTGGCGCCGGCCGGCGCGGCGGTCACGCCGGCGGCCAGGGCGACGGATACGGCGAGGAGTCCAAGGGCGCGAAGGCGGGTCATCTGATCTCCAGACGGTGATGGACCGGATCGGGACAGACACCATCGAATCCCAGAGCTCTATGAAAAACCTATGAGCTCGCTATCCCGTGCCCGGCCTGTCCCGTCGCGGGCAGGTGCCGGCGGCCGGCTGAGGTGAGCTCTCCGGCCCCGCCTTGTGCACCGGATGCCGGCCGGGAGCGTACGCGGAGGACTGCATCGTGAACAGGCCGGCGTAGGTCCGGCCGGCCGCCATCAAGGTGGCGTGATCGCCGACCTCGGCCACCCGGCCCTCGTCGAGGACCACGATGAGGTCGGCCATGCGGACGGTGGACAGGCGGTGCGAGACGAACACGGTGATCGCGCCCACCGACCGGCCGACGCGCCTGGCCTGCGCGGCGTACCGTTCGAACACGGCGTCCTCGGCCTCCGGGTCGAGGGCCGAGCCGGGCTCGTCCAGGACGAGCAGCAGGGGGGTCTCCCGCATGAACGCGCGGCCCAGGGCGAGCTTCTGCCATTGACCGCCGGAGAGTTCGACGCCGTCGGCGTACGACCTTCCCATCTGGCTGCTCAGGCCGTGCGGGAGGAGGGCGACGACGTCGGACGCGGCGGCGCGTTCCAGAGCCGCGGCCACCACGGCATCATCGGCGATCCTCGGCAGGTCGCCCAGGCCGACCGCCTGCCGGGCCGTCAGCTCGTACCGGACGAAGTCCTGGAAGCCGGCCGAGACGCGCAGCCGCCACGGATCGGGCGCCACCTGCCGCTGGTCGACGCCGTCGAGCAGGATCCGGCCGCGGGTGGGCTGGTAGAGCCCGCACAGGAGCTTGACCAGGGTGGACTTGCCGGCGCCGTTCTCGCCTACCACGGCCACGGTGGCGCCGGCCGGGAGGACCAGCCGGACGTCCGTCAGCACCGGCCTGGTCGTGCCGGGATAGGCGAAGCTCACGTCCTCCAGGGTGATCCCCCGATCGAGCCGGTCCGGTGGGCCGTGACCGCCGGCCGCCGCCGGCTGTCCTCCGACCGTTGCCTGCTCTGCGAGGGCGACTGCCAGGTCGGCCAGCCGCCGGTGCGCGGTGGCCATCCTGTGCAGGTCCTGCATCAGCCGGACGGCGGTGGTGACCTGCTGGTTGACCTGTACGGCCAGCACCACGACCAGGACGACGCCACCCGCCGAGGCGCCCCCGGAAACCGCGCTCCTGACGGCGACGAGCACCGCGCCCGTGTACCCCGCCGCGAACGTCACCAGTCCGGCGGCACGGACCAGCGTGGCGGTGAGCTGCCCTCGCCACAGGCGCCGGGTGGCGGTCGCCCACAGCCGGGCGTGGCGGTCGCGCAACTCCTCTCCCAGCGCCGAGACCCGCAGCTCGCCACCGTGCCGGGCCGTGGCCGTCAGGCGGAACAGATTGAGCGCGATGCGGGTCGGCTCGGCCGAATCCTGCCGGGCGCGGTCCAGGGCCCGGTCGGCGACGCGTCCGGCGACCAGCGGCGGCACCACGGCGAGCGGGAGCAGCAGGAGCAGCGCGCTCACCCGGGCCAGCAGGATCCCGGTGAAAGCCATGGCGATCGCGAGGCCGGCGGCGTTGACGATCGCGCCGAGACCGGTGTGGAAGCGGCGGCTCTCCCGCTGCAGCACGGTGAACGTGTCCGCGTGTTCGGGCCGGTCGTGGTGGGCGGTCCCGGGCGTCCCGTTGGACAGCGCCGCCAGCCGCAGGTCGAAGTCGATCTCGGCGAGTTCGGACAGCTCGAAGTACGCGATGTGCGCGAAGTGGCCGAAGGTCAGCGACACGATGGCGAGAACGGCGACGCCGGCTCCGGCGAGCGCCGCGGCACCGGACCGGCCGGCGAGCACGTCGTCGGTCATCCGGCCCAGGCAGGCGGCCAGGAGCGGAGCGGCCGCCGCGCCGGCGAGCACCAGGGCGAACGCGGTCGCGGTCTTGCCGCGGTCCGCCCGCCAGGCGCCGCAGACCAGGTGCCGCACCGTCCGGAAGACCTCTCTCACGTCGGGTCCTCGGTGCACTCGGCGAAGCGGTGGGCCTGCAGGCGGAACAGGTACGCGTACCGGCCGTCGAGCGCCATCAGCTCGTCATGGCTGCCCTGCTCGACGCGGCGGCCGCCGGCGAGAACGACGATGAGGTCGGCCCGGCGTACGGTGGCGAACCGGTGCGAGATCAGCACAGTGGTCGCACCCTGGGTGAGCTCGGCGAACTCGTCGAAGAACCGGGCCTCGGCGCGGACGTCCAGGCTCGCGGTGGGCTCGTCCAGGACGATGACCGGTGAGCCGTGCCGCAGCGCGAACAGCGTGCGGGCCAGGGCGATCCGCTGCCACTGCCCGCCCGACAGGTCCCCGCCGCCCGACAGGTGCCGGGCCAGCGGCACGTCCAGGCCGCCGGGCACCGCGTCCAGCATGGCGGACACGCCTGCGGTTCGCGCGGCGGCCTCGATCCCGGCCCGGTCGCCCAGCGCGTCGACCGCGCCGAAGCCGATGTTCTCCGCCGCGGACACCTCGTACCGGGCGAAGTCCTGGAAGACCACGCTCAGTTTCCGGCGCCAGGCCGCCACCGGATAGGACGCGATGTCGGTGCCGTCGGCGCGGATCGTGCCGCTGTCGGGGTCGTACAGCCGGCACAACAACTTCACCAGCGTGGACTTCCCCGCGCCGTTCATGCCGACGATGGCGGTGCACCGGCCGGCCGGGATCGTCAGGTCCAGGCCGTCGAACACGAGCCCCGGCCCTCCCGGATAGCCGAAGCGGACCTGGTCGAACCGGATGGCCTGCACCGGATCCGGCACCGCCCCGGCCGCGGTCACCGTCCCCGGGCCGGCCGGGTACGCGTCGAGCCGGGCGACGAGGCGCTCGACGGCGTCGTGCGCCCGCAGGCCGACCTCGGTCTGCAGGTCCGCCTCGGAGTAGTGCTCGCCGAGCCGCACCGCGCCCAGGGCCGCCTGCACGACGATCAGGAAACCGACCAGGGTGAGCCGGTCCGCCGCCGTCGTCCCGACCGCCCAGAACACGGCGACGGTGACGGCGGCGCCCGCGGCCGTGAACCAGACGAAGGGCCACACGTACGCGCGCCGCCGGGCCGCCCACAGGGGCCGCAGCCACGCGCGGTAGGCGTCCTCCAGCAGGCCGGACAACCACCCGATGAGCCCGAACACCCGGATCTCCTTGCCGGCGGCGGGCTCGATCACGAGCCGGCGAAGGTAGTCGATCCGCCGTTCCTCGTCCGCCAGCGCGACCCGCGCCTGCGCGTAGCGGCGCAGCCCGCCCCGCTGCCCGTGGCGGAACAGCAGCACCACCCCGGCCAGCCCGAGCGCGGCCCACCAGGAGAACACCGTGCCGATGGCCACGAGGCAGCAGCACAACTCGGTTGCGCGAGCGAGCAGGGCGAGCGCTCCGGCGCAGGCCTGCCCCGGGCTCTGGACCCCGTACTCCAGTTCCCGCGACGCCAGCCGCAGCGCGTCGAGAACCCGCTGATCCTCCAGGGCCGCGATGCCCCGGGGGCGAAGGGCGGCCGCCATCAGCCGGTCGTACATGAGGCCGTCCACCCGGCGCGCCGCGAGCTCACCCAGCGATTCCTGCAGCGGAGAGAGGACCTCGCGCAGCAGGAACGCAGCCGTGGCGACCGCGAACGCGGCCGGCAACCGGTCGAACGCGGGTGACCCGGTGCCGCCGGACACAGGGCCGGACACAGCGCCGGACATAGGGCCGGACACTGCTGCGGGCACCTCCGCCAGCAGGTGGCCGGCGGCGACGACGAAGACGACGGGCAGCGCGCCGAGCGCCAGGTTCACCGGCACCATCACCGACAGCAGCGCCGGCCCCACGCGCGGCACCAGCCGGACGACCCGCCACTGCGAACCCGGGTGCGGCGCCCCGCTCACGCCTTCCCGGCCAGGTAGTCCGCGCATGACGGCACGTCGAGGAAGCGGGCGACGTCGTTGAGGTTGAACGGGTTGATGGTCGGCAGCGGCAGGAGGAGCCGGGTGAGTGGCGTGCCGTACTTGTCGGCGATGTAGCGGTAGTTGAGGGCGCAGCTCGCGATGTTGTCGTCCGCCTTCTTCTCGTGCGGGTAGTGGATGGAGCTCGCCTGCCGGTTCACGACGAACCGGGCTCCGTCGCGGTGCAGCCGGTAGGCGAGGTCGATGTCCTCCCCGCCCCAGGTGCGGAAGGCCTCGTCGAACGCCCCGACCGAGCGCAACTGGGCCGTCCGGGCCGAGGCGTTGCAGTTCCAGTACACCGTCCAGGGCGCGGGCAGGTCGCCGATCCTGTCGTCGTGCCGGACGTAGAACTCCTCCCGGAGATCAAGCCGCCCGTCCTCGGCGAGCCGGACGATGCTGGCGTCGGGGTCGGTGACGTCGACCCTCCGCTCGATGAGCTCGGCGTCCTCGTTGTCCAGGTTGAAGCCGTAGACGTACCCCACGACGGCCGTCGGGCCTGGAGCGGAGGCGTGGCTGTCGAGATGGGCGCTGAGACAGCGGGAGTGGGCCAGTACCCCTGAGTCGATGAAGACGCAGATGTCGGCGGTCGCGTGTGCTATCCCTACGTTGCGGGCGGCGGCGAGCCGGTAGCCCTGGTCCTCCTGGTAGTCGTAGGTCACCGCGAGCCGGTCGCGGTACCGCTCGACGACCGCGGCCGTGCCGTCGCTGGATCCGTCGTCCACGACCACCACCTCGAACCGGTCGGCCGGCAGGTCCTGGCGGGTCAGCGCGTGCAGGGTCCAGTCGAGCAGGCGGGCGCGGTTGTACGTGGGGATGATCACAGAACACGTGAGGGAGTGGTCCATGGCTGTCCGTCCTTGATCGGTTCGGGGATCGCGGCGCTGATCGCCGTGACGAAGCGGTCGACGCGGGTACGGGTCACGCCCGGGGTGCAGACGATGTGGCTGATCCCGCGGACCACCGGAAGCGCCCACGTCTCGAGGACGGTGTGATGGGGCGTCGGGAACACCACCGTGCGGGCACGGCGGTGCGCGCGCCACGCCGGCCACCCGGCGGCGGCGAGCCGGCGCTGGGCGTACTCGGCGGTGGCCTGCCCGGCCTGTGCCAGCTCCCGCAGGCCGCTGATCCCACGTTCCTTGAGGAGGTACCAGAGGATCAGGGCGGCATGCCCGTTGCGGGAGCTGGTCAGCGAGTCGGAGGCGCCGCACAGCAGGTCCGAGGCGCTCGGGCTCCGCCCGGGGTCGATCCTGGTCAGGACGACTCCGCAGGGGAACGGCGCGCCGAGGAACTTGTGGCCGCTGATCGACAGGCTGTCGGCCCCCTGGGCGTGCAGCCCGAACACGGGACGGCCCTCGGCGTGCAGCGCCAGCGGGATGCCCGACATGGCGGCGTCGGCGTGGAGATGGGACTGCTTGCCGGCGGCCGACAGCGTGACCCGGATGCTCCGCACGTCGTCCACGGCCTCGGTCAGCGTGGTGCCGATCGTGGCCACCACGATCGCCGACGGGTGCGGGTCGGCCACGAGCCGCCGCATGAGGGCGGTGTAGTTCATCTCGCCCTGGATGTCGGTCGGCACGGCGACGTTCTCCATGCGCAGCATGCCGGCGCTGCGGGCCACGCAGGGGTGCGCCGCCCTGGAGTGGTAGACCTTCGCCCCTGGATGCGCCGCCCGCGCGAGCCACAGGCCGTGCAGGACGCCTTCGCTGCCCCCAGAGGTCACGTGGCCCCACCGCCGGGCCGGGCCGGCGCCGAACAGGTCGGCCAGGTCCTCGACGAGCTCGCGTTCGAGGTCCTTGGTGTGCCAGGGAAAGACCGGGTCGACCTCGGGGTCGCCGTAGTTGTTGAGCTCATGCGACAGGAAGGGCACGAGCGACTGGGGAAAGGCGGCCGACCAGCCCGGGAAGCCGACCTTGTGGCGTTCGGCGGCGGCGAGCCGGCGCAACCGGTCGGCGACCGTGTCCGCGAGCGGGTCGCTGCTGCTCAGGGTGGTCACCGGGGGCCCTTCGGGCGGAGCGCGGCCTGCTCGCGCACGGGGCTCGACGCGGCCACGAGGCCGGCCACCGCACCGAACGGGTCGAACTCGGCGATCTCCGCGCGCAGCCGCCCGGCCGCCGCGCGGTAGCGGGCGTCGCCGAGCACGGTGGTGACCGCCCGACGGACCTGCTCCGGCCGGGGGCGCCCGGTACGCAGGTCGAGTCCCGCGCCGCTCCACTGCACCCGGGCCGCCACCTCGGGCTTGTCCTCCGTGTCGCCGGCGACGACCAGCGGCACCCCGTTCCGCAACGCGGCATGCACGCCGCCGTAGCCGCCGTTGGTGACCAGGACGCTCGCCAGCGGCAGCAGCCGGTCGAACGGCACGTAGCCGGCGATGACGGCGTTGCCGGGGATCTCGGGGAGCAGGCGAGCGACGTCCTCCGGGCCGTCAGGGCGGGCCGTCGCCGCGACGACCGTGACGTCGGTGGCGGCGAGCCCTCGCACCGTCGGCAGGATCAACTCCGAAAGGTCCTCGTTGGCCAGCGTGCCCTGGGTCACCGCCACGACCGGGCGGCCCGCCGCGGCGGACTCGGGCCACCACTCCGGCGTCACGAAGGAGTCGCTCGACGGTTGCGGCAGCGCCCCGACGCACCGGAACGAATCGGGCGCGTCCGAACGCGGGTACTCGAAGCCGGGCACGGTCAGCTGGAGATAGTGATCGGGCCCGGTGACCGCACAGTCGAAGATGAACCCGGGCAGGTCACAGCCGATGGCCCCGAAGACGCTCGCGACGTCCTTCTGCAGGCCCGCGTACGCGTCGAGCGTCTCGGCGTTGAGCCGGCGGTTCCGCGCACGTCCCTCGGGGCCGCCGAGATACGGAATCCCGGGCCCGAACGGGGGAACGTCGTCGCTCAGCAGCATGGGGGGAAGGACGCCGAGGCAGATCGTCGTCGGCCGGATGGCGCTCGGCGGTCGCAGGGACACCGGCAGGGCGCCGAGGAAGACGGTGTCGTGCACGAGCACGCTGGCGGGGAAATGTTCGAGCAGGGCCTGGATCTGACGGTATTGCGCGGCCGCCGCGTCCGCGAACACCCGCTTCCAGAAGAAGGTGTGATGCTCGTATCCCGTGCCCGCGTCGGCGAATTCTGGAAACGCGGCGGACATGTGCCGGTCGTCGAAGTCCGCTTCCTCGGGGAGCGCTTCAAAACGCGTCCCGCCGGACATCACGGCCTCCTCGAAACGTGAACCCGTCACGAAGAGCACGTCGTGGCCGCGGGTGCGGAGGTTTTTCGCGACCGTGAGCAAGGGGGTTACGTGACCGTGGAAGGGTGTCGCCGCGAACAGGACTTTCGCCATCGGGGCTCCAGGAGTGCGGGGACTTGCGGCACTGGTCGGTGCATCGGGGCAGCGGTTCTCTCCGTCGGCCAGGGGCGTTCGCGCCGCGAGCCCCGGCCCGGTGCCCGAGAAGGGGCGCCGGCCATGCGGGCCGGACGCACGCCATTGCGCCCCGACTCAAGCTGGTTGAGATGCATAACAATGATTGTTAGTCGCGTTTCGAGCGCAATATAATGTCGTGGGAGCGCTCCCGCAAGACCGGATTCCGTCAGGCGGAATAGAGAGCCGGGGGTGATGAGTTGGCGGCGGATGCCGGTTCGCCGCGGACGGATCCGAGATGCGCCGACAGGCACCCGGTGCGCCAGGTGCGTCGAGACCGCGGTTTCGCGGGACACATCCGGTCCGGTCCGAATACGGTGACTCGTTGACATTCGGCCAAGCCCGTAAGCCTTCGGGGGTCACTTCATGCGCACCGCAGCCGCAGTCCTCTCCTTCGTGCTCGCCATCACCATCCTGCCCGTCCGGCCCGCCACCGCCGCGGTTTCCGCCTCGCCGCTGCCGGGCGGCAAGACCTCCTATGTCGTCTCACAAGGTCATCTGAAGGCCGCCTCCCGGCAGAACTGGGTCCGCCTGGGCAGCTACCGCTTCGCCGCCAACGGCACGGTGAGCGCCGCCCTGTACCTGTGGTGGCAACGTCATCCCAAGGCCAGGCAGCGCACCGGCACCGTCCCCGACCCCAGCTGCACCACCAAGGCGGGCGGTGCCGCGTCGCGGCCCCGCGCCTGCGAGGTGCTCACCGCCGGGGGCTTCACCGGCGGCCCGAGCGAGAAGCGCACGGGGACGTACACCGTGGCGGGCGACGTGCTCACGATCCGGTGGAAGATCGCCCAGACGTGGACGGAGCAGTGGTACGTGCGGCGCTCGCCCGACGGCAGGCTGGCCCGCCTGGACCTCAAGCGGAGCACGCTGGCCACCCACGGGTACGCCTACGGCAGCAACGCCGCGCTCGGGACCCGTCGCGCGATGAGCTCGGTCAAGGCGTTCCGCGGCTCGCTCAGGCAGGACCTGACGAGCTGGGCGAGCGGCAAGCTCGTGAACTCCGCCGATCAGCCGTTCGGCCACTCCGCCTTCCGCGCCTGCACCGGCACCACCTCATGCCTGACCTACCTGCAGCCGTCCTCGCGCGGCGCGTGCCAGAAGTCCGGCGGCTGCCCCAAGTACGGAGGCGGGACGCGCCCCAACATCAGCTCCATCCAGTACTACCTGACGATGATCTCCAAGTCCGACCGCCGTGACACCCTGTGGCACTGGTGCACCTGCCTGGCGATGGAGCGCCGTGAGTTCTGCTACACCGGCAACTCCCACGTCAAACCGCTCATGCAGATCATCGACGACCGGGGAGCCTTTCGCGGCTGGGTCGGCGCGGAGGCCTCCTTCTCGACCGGCTCCCGGGCCACGGACATGCTGGCGGTGCTGCGCGTCTCCGACTTCCGCTGACCGGTCCGCACCTCGCTGAGCTCCCGGGGCGCGGGCCCGACCTGTGGCGCTACCACGAGCTGCCGCCGGTCAGGGACCGCGGTCGGCGTCTCCCGGGCTGCGGCCGGAGATCACCCGGCGCGAGTGCGTGGCGTCGGGCACGGACCTGCACCTGGTGGATGGTCTGATCAGCGACGCGGGGCGGATGGTCGGCGAGCTGGTCGCGGTGGCGTCCGGCATCAGCGTGCCCAAGCCCGCCGGCGACGGGCACCGCGGTCACGGTCACCAACGCCGAGCTGCTGGCCGAGCCAAGGGAGGTCGCGGCCCTGGAGGTGGACGCGCACCTGGTCTGACATATTCCCCTGTTTGTTGGTAGCTTTAATCTCCTTACGGGCAGAAGGACCGAAGGAGACTTCCGTGACATCCGCGACGACGGACGCCACCCCACGCGACGGAACGAGGGGTGAGCCGCCGCTGCTGCTCGTCGACCGGGTCGCGATCGGCTACCAGCGGCAGGGCCGCCACGTGCCGGCGGTGGCGGAGGCCGGCTTCGAGGTGCGGCGCGGCGAGAAGATCATGTTGCTCGGCCCTTCGGGCTCGGGCAAGTCCACCCTGCTCAAGGCCGTCGGGGGATATCTCCGCCCGACGGCCGGCCGCATCCTCGTCGACGGGCGCGACACCCCGGAGCCAGGCCCGGACCGCGCCTTCGTCTTCCAGGAGTTCGACCAGCTCTTCCCGTGGCGCACGGTGCTCGGCAACGTCGTCCACGCGCTGCGGGTGACAGGCGCCGACCGGCGGCAGGCCCGGCGGCGGGCCGTCGAGCACCTGGAGCTCATGGGGCTGGGGGACGCCCTCGACAGCCATCCCCACCAGCTGTCGGGCGGCATGAAACAGCGCGTCGCGATCGCGCGGGCGCTGGCCATGGACCCCCTGATGCTGCTCATGGACGAACCCTTCGGCGCGCTCGACGCGCAGACCAGGGGACGGCTGCAGCGCGAGCTCGCCGGGATCGCCGCGCGCACCGACGTGACCCTGCTGTTCGTCACCCACAGCATCGACGAGGCCGTGCTGCTCGGCGACCGCGTGGTCGTGCTCGGCGGCCGTCCCTCGCGCGTCGAGGACATCGTCGACGTCTCCGGCCTGCAGCCGGACTCGCCGGGGTTCGCCGAGGCCCGGCGCCGGCTGCGTGCCCTGCTCGCGGAGGAAGGGGAGGACCTTGACGGCGCCGTCTTCGAGTGACGTGCTGGAGCCCGCCAGGAGGGAGCGGCCGGAGCCGGTCACCCATCGCCGGTCGCCGCGCCTCTGGTCACGCCTGCCGAGCTGGGCCCGCCGGACGATCGTGTTCGTCGCGCTGGTCGGAGCCTGGCAGCTCTACACCTCGCTGTCCGGGGTGAGCCCGTTCGTGTTCTCCGGCCCCTGGGACGTGGCCACGGCGTTCGCCGACGGCTGGGCCGGCGGGGAGATCACCGGTTCCACCCTGACCACCATGAGGCTGCTCGGCGCCGGCGTGGGCATCGGGGTCGTGCTGACCGTCGTCCTCACCGTGCTCGCCGTCACCACGACGATCGGGAACGACGTCCTGACGCTGGTGTCGTCCATGGTCAACCCGCTGCCGTCGGTGGCGATCCTGCCCCTCGCGATGCTCTGGTTCGGGCTGACCGACACTGCGTTGATCTTCGTCACGGCCAACGCCGTGCTGTGGCCGATGACCGTCAACGTCAGCATGGGCCTGCGGACCACGCCCGCCACGCTCGTCATGGTCGGCCGCAACCTGGGCCTGAGCGGCTGGCGGCTGGCCCGCGACGTGATGATGCCGGCCGCGCTGCCGCACGCCATCGCCGGCCTGAAGACCGGCTGGGCGTTCGGCTGGCGCACGATCATCGCGGCGGAGCTGGTGTTCGGGGCCGCCGGCGCCGACGGCGGGCTCGGCTTCTTCATCAACAACTCCCGGTACTACGCCCGGATCCCGGACGTGTTCGCCGGGCTGGTGACGATCGCGTTGATCGGCATCGCGCTCGACCTGGTGTTCAACCTGGTCGAGCGGTACACGGTGACCCGCTGGGGCATGAGGGAGGGCACGGCATGATCTGGACTCCGCAAGGCTCGCGTACGCCGGCGAACCGGCTCGCACCGCGACGCTACAGCCGCCGCGACGCCCTGCGCGTCGGCGCGGCCGGCGCCGGGCTGGCGGCGCTGGCCGCCGCGTGCGGCGAAGGGGGCGGCTCGGGTGGCTCCGGCGAGGAGATCAACATCTCGCAGGGCTCCGGGATCAGCTACGCCGCGCTCACCATCATGCAGGCCAACGGCTGGCTGGAGAAGGATCTCCCGGGACGTACGATCAACTGGAAGCTCGTCAGCGGCGGCGCGGCCACCCGCGACGGGCTGCTGGCCGGCCAGCTGCACGTCGGCTCCAGCGGCGTCGGCCCCTACCTCATCGGCTGGGACGCCGGCATCCCCTGGAAGATCGTCAGCTCCCTCAACGACATGCCCCTGTGGCTGGTGGCCAAGGACCCGCGCCTGCGCGGGCTGCGGGACTTCGAGCCCACCGACAAGATCGCCGCCGTCTCGCCGGGCTCCATCCAGTCCGTCATGTTGCAGAAGGCCGCGCGGCAGCAGCTCGGCGACGCCCACGCGCTCGACGGGAACATCGTCGCGATGGCCCACCCCGACGCGTTGCAGGCCCTGGTCGGCGGGCAGATCGCGGCCGCCTACACCTCGCCGCCGTTCCAGTTCCAGGCGGTGGAGCAGGGCGCGCGCAAGCTGGTCGACAGCTACGAGCTGTTCGGCCCGCACGGGTTCAACATGATGGTCGCCACCCAGGAGTACGCGGAGCAGAACGGCGACGTGATCGAGGCGGTGCACAGGAACATCGCCCGGGCCAGCGACCTCATCAGGAACTCTCCCGGCGAGGCCGCGCAGATCCTCTCCGAGGCCGAAGGGGGGAAGGTCTCCCCGGCCCGGTACGAGGAGTACCTGACGTTCGACGGCATCGAGTTCACCACGACGCCGCACGCCCTGCTGAAGCTCGGCGCCTTCATGAAGGAGGTCGGCGTCGTCAAGAAGACGCCCGCCGACTGGCGTGACGTGGTCTTCGACACGGTCAAGCAGGAGGACGGCTCCTGAGCGTCACCAGGCGCCGCGGACAGGACCGCAGGCGGGGCGTACCGGTGGCGGGCTGCTAGGGTGCGGCGGATGAGCGGACGTGGAGTTCTTGTCACCGGAGCGTCGCGAGGCATCGGACGCGCGATCGCGGCGGCCTTCGCCGCCCAGGGAGATCGGGTCGCGATCCACCACCGCGACTCCGCGAAGGAGGCCCGGAGCCTGCTCGGCGAGCTGCCGGGCCGGGGCCATGTGGTCGTCCAGGCCGACCTGGCCGACCCCGACGGCGTGCGGCGCATGACCGACGAGGCGGCGCGCGCCTTCGGCGGCATCGACGTCCTGGTCAACAACGCCGGGGTCTTCCTCCACCACCCCGTCACCGAGATGTCCTACGAGCAGTGGCAGGACGCCTGGCGGCGGACGCTCGACGTCAACCTGACGGGCGCGGCCAACGCCACCTGGTGCGCGGTCCAGCACATGCCCGCCGGCGGCAGGATCGTCAACGTCTCCTCGCGCGGCGCCTTCCGCGGCGAGCCCGACAGCCCGGCCTACGGCGCGAGCAAGGCGGGGCTGAACGCCTTCGGCCAGTCACTGGCCATCGCGCTCGCCCCGCGGGGCATCGCGGTGGCCTCGGTGGCGCCCGGATTCGTCGAGACGGACATGACGAACGAGCACCTCAAGGCGCCGCGCGGCGACGCGATCAGGTCGCAGAGCCCGTTTGGGCGGGTGGCGCGGCCGGAGGAGATCGCGACGGCCGTGCTGTACCTCGCGTCGCCGTCCGCCGAGTGGGCCAGCGGCACGGTGCTCGATCTGAACGGCGCCTCATACCTTCGCTGACAAGCCACCCCAATCTCATGATCTCCGTTAATCAGGCGGTTATTGTGAATTTCTAGGGACACTTCGGAAACTCGTTTCGAGGGGGACGGCGTGGCCAAGGGGTGCTTGTACGCGCTGGCATCCGGCGCGGGATGCGCGGCGCTCGTCGTGATCGGCTTCGTCGCCTACGTCCACCTCGGATCAGGCGTCCTGCTCCTCGCCCTGCTGATGGCGCCCATCGGCCTGTGCGGACTGGTCGTCGCGCACGACGTCATGAACCACCGGGCCGTCAACGCTGGCGAGCGGCAGCGGCTCGCCCGCGAGCGTGACCGGGTCCGGCGTACCGTCGACCTCGTCACCGACCCCTCCCTCACCGACGTCGAGCGCCTGGCCGTGATCGACTGCTTCGTTCCGAGGCTGGGACGGAACCCGGCGCGGTCGCCGTACCGTGACAGGTTCGTGGCGGTGGACGAGCTGTCCCCGCCGTCACGCGCCCTGCTGGAACGGGCCAGAGCGGCCGTCATGTCCGTCTACACCTCCCAGGTCATGCGGCGGCGGCTGCTGGACGACCTGGCCAACGAGACCCTGTTACCGAGGCAGCTCTGGGAGATCGCCATGCTCCTGCGGGTGCAGACGCACCTGCAGGAGGAGCAGGACGAGGCCCGCCAGGGACGCGTCACCCCCGAACTGCTGGCCGTGCTCGAACCCCAGCAGGAGGCCCTGCGCCGCTCCGTCGCGTCGGTGACGGCCAGAGTGGAGAGCCTGGAGCGGTACGCCGGTCGGGTCCAGGAGGCCGACGCCGCCCTGCGGGCCATGGACGCCCTGGGCAACAACCACAAGTACCGGGCCCTGCTGGCCCACACCGACGACACCGAAGGGCTGCGCGAGCTCGAAGCCCAGGGAGACACGCTGCAGGAGACCCTGACCAGGAGCGTCCGCGACGCCATCGAAGCGGGCCAGACCCTAGAGATCACGTGAGCCGGCGTTCCAGCAGGTGCGCTCCCCGGCCCGCCAGCAGCGAGCCGCACCACTCGCGCAGATCCGCCGGGTCGGGCCCGCGCGCCTCGCCCCCGGCCAGCAGGCCGGCCCAGTCGAGCAGGGACTCGGCCAGCATGAGCGGCACCCCACGCCGCTCGTGCACCTCGGCCGCCGCCTCGAAATGTTCGGCGGCCCGCCGCGGATCCCCCATGGCGACGCGCAGGTGCGCCAGATAGTGGTGCCCGCAGTGGTGCGCCACCGTGCCGTGCCCGAACGTCTCGCCGTCGGCGGCCAGCGCGTCGTACAGCTGCCCGGCCAGCTCGGGCCGCCCCAGCCTGGACGCGGCCACGGCCAGGTTGTCGAGAGCGGGCCGGTAGGCCATGTTCCGTGGCGGCTCGGCGCCCTGGTCGGCCAGGATGCGGTCGAGCAGGGGAGCGGCCCCCTCGTCGCCCAGCTCGCACAGGAAGCGCAGCACCGCGTGCACCGGGTCGACGCGCGGCGCCTGGGCGGCCCGCCGCAGCCGGTCGCCCAGCTCCCACAGCCGCCCCTGCAACCGCCGGATCTCGCCGATCTGCTCGGCGTAGATGGCCACGGCCTCCAGGCGGCGGCCGATCTCCGAACCGAGCCGCATGGCGGCCTCCGCCTCGGCCTCCGCCTGCGCCAGGTCGCCCTGCATGAGGGTCAGCCCGGCTCTGGAATAGCCGATCACCCAGTTGAGCTGGGGTTGCGCCAGCCGGCGCGCCAGCTCGTCGGCCTGGTCGAGCAGCGTCGCCGCCCTGGCCGCGTCGCCGCTGTCGAGCACCGGGGGCGTGCGCTGCACGTACGCGTGGAACAGCGCGAGGTCGTCGCCCGTCATGCGGGCGGCCTCCAGCATCTCGTCGCCGTCGCGGTGCCGCTGGTGCAGCGGGTCGGCGGGGATGATCGTCAGGCTGCGCAACCCCAGCACGCCGGCCAGCGTGCGCGGGTCGCCGGACTTGCGGGCCAGCGCCACCGCCTCGTCGCTCAGCGCGAAGCGCCGCTCGCCGTCGGGCGCCCAGATCAGCTCCGAGGCGAGCTGGGCCGCCAGCAGCGCCCTGGTGCTGACGTCGGTGGAGTCGACCAGCCGGCGCGCCTCGGTCAGCAGGGCGATGCGCTGCGTGTCGGGCGCCGCCGAGATGGTGGAGAAGCCGCGGTCGCCGCCGAGCGCGGCCATGACGATCAGGTCGTGGCGCTCGCACTCCCTGGCCAGGTCGGCCGCCCGCACCAGGGTCTGCCTGGCCTCCGGGTCGCCCGCCAGCCACATCGCCCTGCCGCACTCCATGAGCAGCTCCGCGCGCCGCTCCCGCGTCGTGCCGGGGAAGTCGCCGAGCAGGTCGAGCACCCGCTGGTACCACGTGACGGCCTCGCGGTGGGCCAGCCCGGCCAGCGCGTGTTGCGCCGCGCGCACCGCCGCCTCCGCCGCCGCGCGCACCCGGGCGGGGTCGCGGCCGTGTTCGGCGGCGGCCAGCAGGTGAGCGGCCACGACGTACGGCCGGGCCTCCATGGCGCCCGGGTCGGTCCGCGACAGCGCGTCGGCCACCCGGCCGTGCAGCAGCCCGGCGCGCGGCACGGACAGGTTGGCGTAGAGGGCGTTCCTGGTCAGCTCGTGCGTGAAGTGGCAGGAGCCGCCGTCGGACATGCTCACCAGGCCCGCGCCCATCGCCTCCTCGACGGCGGCCACGAACCGCGCCTCGTCGAGGTCGAGCCCGGCCCGCAACTCGGCCGGCTCCATGCGCTCGCCGACGGCCAGCAGGTTGACCAGGTCACGCGCGTCCGGAGGGAGCTGCGCCATGCGGGCCACGGCCATCCTGGACACCGAGTCGGGCACGGCCAGCGCGTCGAGGTCCTTGCCCGCGGCCAGCTCCCTCACCACCTCGCTGACCAGGAACGCGTTGCCGCCCGTGATCCGGTGCAGCCGCTCGGCGTCGCCGCCGGTGCGCAGCTGCGCCAGCGCGTGACCGACCTCGTCGAGGCCGAAGGCGGGGACCGGGATGACCCGGCTTTCCGCGGTCACCTTGTGCAGCTCCGGCATCGCCGACTCGACCGGCAACGGCCGCGATATGGCGAGGACGAGCATGGGCAGGGCGTCGGCGTCCCACATGAGGGCGTTGAGCATCTGCAGCGACTCCAGCGTCGCCCACTGCAGGTCGTCGATCACCAGCAGCACCGGTCGTACGGTGGCCAGGCGTTCGATCAGCGTGCGGGCCGCGGCCATCAGGTGGTAGCGCTCCGAGACGGGCTCGGTGGCGGGCGGCACCTCCAGCGACAGCGGCGGCGCGGCCAGCGACGGAGCGAGCCGGACGAGCTGGCCGCACTGCTGGTCGACCCCGGCCCGCAGCAGCAGCGCGGGTGAGGTGCGGGCCAGCCGTTCGACCGCGCCCGCGATCGGCTCGTACGCCTGCCGCGCCGGATCCGTGCACCGCCCCGCGAGCACCGTGAACTGCCGCTTGAGCGCCCGCCTGGCGACCTCGGAGGCCAGCCGGGTCTTGCCCACGCCCGGCTCGCCCTGCAGGATCACCAGCCCGCTGCCGAACTCGGCCGCCGCCAGCTCGCCGTCCAGCGCCCGCAGCTCCTCCTCCCTGCCGACGAAGGGCAGCACGTGGTTCTCGTCCAGCCACGGCGCCGGCCCGCCGCTCTGGTGGTGCTCGGCGCTCTGCCAGTGCAGCTCGTACGTGTGCAGCGGCTCCCGCAGCCCTTTGCCGGGCAGCCGCCCCAGGTCCTTGAACTCGTGCCTGCCCCGCCCCTGCGCCAGCCGGCGTACCAGGTCGGTGCAGAGCACCTGGCCGCCCTCGGCCAGCGCGACCAGGCGTGCCGCCTCCACCGTGGGCAGTCCGCTGACGTCGTCGCGCCCCCAGCACACGTCGCCGGCGGAGAGCGCGGCCCGGATGGAGATCTTCTCCGGGGCGCGCTCGTTCTCGTCGGCGACCGCCTGCTCGACCGCGATGATCGCGTCGAGCCCGGCCGTGGCCGAGTCGAACACCGCCATCAGCCCGTCGCCCAGGCTCTTGGTGAACGTCGAGCCGTTGGCGGTCACGACGGACTGCAGCAGCTGGTAGAGCCGGCGGAAGACGACGTTGGCCCGCTCCTCGCCCAGCCTGACGCGCAGGGCGGTGGAGCTCACCACGTCGGTGAACAGGATGGTCGCCGTGGTGAGCGCGCCGGGCGCGTGCGGGGGAGTCACGTGCCCGGCCCTTGCGGCGTCCGCCCTTTCATGGCCCGCACGGGCGCCCGCAATCTGCCGCGGACCTCCCGGCGGACCACCCGGGTCGCCACCGCGGGGCGCGACTGCCTGATCCGCCAGGCGCGGGCCAGCTCTTCGGGGATCCGGAACGCCGCGGTGCCGTCGGAGTGGCGGTCGATCAGCGCGATGACGATGTGCCTGCCGGCTTTGCGCGTCAGCCGGCGGGCCACGCCGTCGACGGGGCCCGCCAGCCAGGAGTGCCGGTGCGCCGAACGTGCCGCCGCGAACAGGGCGGTGAACCACCATGCGGGCTTCGGCACCTGGAGCAGCTCGGGCACCTGGTCGGCACGGTGGGCGGCGTCGCGGAAGACCCAGTGCACCAGGCTGCGCGGCAGCTTGCGCCACCCGAGGGGCATGAACTCCTCCATCTCCGCCAGCAGCGTGGCCATCAGCCGGCGGCCCTCCTCGCTGGATTCGTAGAGGCGGCCGAGACGCTCGCTGACCGGCTCGACGTCGGCGAGCGTGAGAGGCCTGTCACGGCAGGCGTCGACGCCCATCAGATGGCCGAAGACGCTCCACGTGTAGAGGTGGGCGGCGCGCTCCTCCTCGGTCAGCACGACGCCCATGCGCTCCAGAGCCTCCCACGTCACCACCGAGAAGTCGAAGATGGTGGCCAGCAGCAGTTCCTGGTTGACCGGGGGCCCGTATCTCGCGGTGTCCCAGCGGTCGGCGTAGCGCTCGTCGACCACGGCGCGCACGAACGAGTGCAGGATGCGCAGCCCGATCGCCGTGGTGTGCCCGGGGCCACCGGGCCGCAGGCTGCCGGTCGCCCGCAGCCCCATCACGTCGATCAGCATCTGCCCCGTCTCGGCCACCCTCCGGGTGAGGCTGTGCGTGGCCAGGTTGGAGACGCCGGCCAGCACCTTGGCGCTGGACACCTCCACGTACGCCATCGGCAGGCACTTGCAGAACAGCGCGGCCGACTGGTAGAGCCCGTAGTCGGCGAACACGGCCTGCCCCCTGGCCAGCAACTCCTCGTCGTCGCCCCAGCCGGGCAGGTCCCTGGCGAAGTCGATGGCGTCGAAGATCTCGGAGGCGGGCGGCTCGCCCCAGGGCGCCCTCGCCTCCCGCTTGGCCTGCCCCAGCTCGGCGACCACGGCCTTGAGCAGCTCCAGCGGGCCGCTCCCCTCGGGCTGGGCCTCTAGATAGTCGGCGACCACCTTGTCGATGTCGGGATCCGCCTGCTGCCTCAGCTGCCGGAACCGTTCTTCCGGCCAGCGCTCGTCCTGTTCCGTCATGTGCCCCGTACTCCAGATTCGGTCAGAGG
The DNA here is from genome assembly GCF_039871615.1 of Nonomuraea sp. B10E15. NCBI lineage: Bacteria > Bacillati > Actinomycetota > Actinomycetes > Streptosporangiales > Streptosporangiaceae > Nonomuraea > Nonomuraea sp. B10E15. Next base: position 156,501 of record NZ_JBDPMB010000021.1, on the reverse strand, counting down.
CCGCCCCGTTTGCGCAGAGCGGCGACATCCAGCAGCGTGATGGTCCGGCCTTTGACGGCGATGAGATTGCGCGACACGAGCGACTGCAGCGCCCGGTTGACCGCCGGTCGCGACGCGCCGATCAGCGCCGCCAGGTCGGACTGCGTCAGCCCCGGCATCTCCACCACGCCGTCGGCGTGGCCGTGCTTGTCGGCCAGTTGCAGCAGCAGCTTCGCCAGCCGCCCGCCGAGGTCGAGGAAGGCCAGGTCGGCCGCCTGGTCGGTGAGCCTGCGCACCATGTGGCCGAGCATGCGCAGGAACTCGTCGGCCAGCCCCGGGTGCTCCCGCATGAGCTCCAGCAGCCGCGCCCTGGGCAGCGCGAACACCCACGCCGCCCGCGCCGTCACGATCGACGCCGAGCGCGGCGAGCCGTCCAGCAGCGCCATCTCGCCGAAGGTGTCGCCCCTGCCCAGCATGTTGAGCACGATCTCGTCGCCGTGCTCGGTGGTGAACACCACCTTCACCAGGCCGTCCAGCAGGACGTAGAGGGACTCTCCCGGGTCGCCCTGGTGGAAGATGATCTGCCCCGAGCGGTATCTCCGCGCCAGCCCCGCCTGAGCCGTGCTCCGGATGCCGCTCTCTCCGAGCACGCGGAACAAGGGGATCTCCGCCAGCACGGTGGCGATCGCCTCGGCGTCGTGAGGGAGATGCCCTTTCATGCAAGAACTTTAGGCCGCATTCCGCGCCTGGACAGGGAGCCGCCGCCGATGCCTGGAATGTGACGAGGAACACAGCCGTACTGTGTCGTCCGGAACAGACCGGACAGATCACTCGACGCACGGTGGACCTGCCGGACGGGATTGGCCCCCCGAGTACCCGGACCGGCAGGGAGAAGACAGACATGCACGTGGAGACCATCGAGCGTCCCGGCACGGCCACGGCCGCGCTGGTGTCGGCCGCGCAGGACGGCGACGCGGCGGCGTGGGAGCGGCTGGTCGAGGAGTTCAGCCCCATGCTCAGGGCGCGCATCCGCAGGTTCAGGCTCAGCCACGAGGACGCCCAGGACGTGCTCCAGACCACCTGGCTGCTGGCCTGGCAGAACCTGAAGAGCGTGAGCGACGGCCAGCGGATGGCGGGCTGGCTGGCGACCATCGCCTTCCGCGAGTGTCTCAAGCTCACCAGGCGGACGAAGGAGATCTGCACGCCCGACCTCGATTCATTGGGCAGCACGGACGACGTCGACAGGGAACTGGCCAGGATCTGGCTGGCGGGCACGCTGGCCGAGCTGGTCGAGGAGCTGCCGGCGGCGCAGCGGGTCCTGTTCAGAGCGCTCACGGAAACCTCCGAGCCCCACTACGTGGACGTGGCACGCAGGCTGGGCAGGCCGGTCGGGAGCATCGGGCCCACCCGAGCCCGCTGTTTCGCGAAGCTGCGCGGGCTGCTCCAGGCTCGGGAGATCACCCGCGACTTCCTTGACTGACTCACTTCGTGTCCGGGCCGAGCGGGATCGCCTCCAGGAACGGCTCGAAGTCGAAGTGCTCCATCTCGTACGCGTCGGGATCGGTCTCCGACGGATAGCGGTAGACCCCGCGCGGACGGCCGAGCCCCGGGTTGCCGGCGAACATGTCGCCGACCGCCTGGGGGACCAGGCCGCGCTTCATCTCCTCCGCCAGGCCCTCGGAGATCTCCTTCGCGAACGGGGCGTCGTAGAGCGCGGAGACGGTCTGGTAGACGCGGAAATAGCTGACGATGAAGCGCATCCGGTCGCGGTAGGACACCCAGTCGGTGACGCCCGCCATGGACGCCTCCTGGTCCTCGGTGATGAACTCCTCGGCCAGCTTGCGCACCTTCTCGTTCCTGATCGGCGCCCACACCTCGGCCAGGTCGACGCCGGCGGGCGCGGTGAGCGGCCTGCCGACCTTGACATCGCTGAGCGGCGTGCGCACCGCGAACATGTGGCGCGTGTAGAGGGAGGACCACGCCGACTCCAGCAGGCGCGTCAGCCACGGCTGGTCCTCGTGCCGCGCGCTGTAGAGCCGGAACCTGGGAAAGGGCCGCCGGGTCACCAGCGAGCGCAACGACCGCCACGACACCCGCGTCAGCCACCTGACGGGCCGGTAGAGCACGAGTTCCAGGGCCTTCTGCGCGCGTGCCTGCTCGTAGGCGGACAGCGCGATGTTGGCGCCCAGCATCAGCTCGGCCCGGTCCGCCGGGTCGGTGGCCTCCCGAGCCTCCACCAGCAGCTGCGCGGCGTCCTTCAGGTAACGCTCGTCGGCGTCGGCCAGCAGGTCGGTCAGGAACCGCGGCGGCGTCGGCGTCAGGCCGGACTCGGGGCTCACCTTGAGGTAGCGGTCGGGCGTGTCGTTCCACAGGTTGACCGCGAGGCTGGCCGTCTCCAGGAAGATGGCCCGGTTGGCCAGCGCCAGCCCGAGCCGGTAGCTGGGGCCGAGCAGGGTGAGCAGCGCGGCCCTGAACACCCGCATGAACCGCTGCGGTACTCCGAGCCGGCGCCCGACGTCCTCGATGAACGGCGAGCCGGGGCTGAGGTCCAGGCTCTCCCCGACCGCCTTGGACGTCCAGGTGGCGTAGCAGTACCAGTTGGTCGCGTCCCTGCCGAGGTGCGCGGCCAGGTCACCGGCGACGCGGTGGTAGCTGTGGGCGATGACCATCGCTTCGAGCGCCGGGCTCCGGTCCTTGTAGGCCGCGATGCGCAGCACGTCGTCCGCGGTCATCGGAGTGTCGGACATGGGGTCTCCCGTGTTGCTGGTCCCGTCGCCTCGGAGAGCGTGCTCCGGGGGCGTCGGATACGGTCGGCGGCCGGCTCTGCCCCGTGGCCGCCAGCCAGGAGCGTAGGAGCCGCCGCTTGCGACGGGCTTGCAGACGAATCGTCGATCCGCCGCCCCGGGCGGCACTCCCGGGGCGGCGCCCTCAGTCCAGCACCACGATCCTGCTGAGCACGACGTACCCGCCGAGCGCCCCCGCGCTGCCGGCGGCGGTCGCCGTGGTGAGGTTGACCACGAGGTCATAGGTGCCGGCGCTGAGCCGGCCGCGCATCGGGACGGAAGCGGTGTACCGGCCCGAGCCAGGGGTGAAGGTCAACTCCATGGGCGGAGTGGGATGCCGTGACTCACCGCCTCCCGGCCGGTCGGTGACGATCTCCAGCTTCCAGCAGCCCGCCAGCCAGTCGACCAGCTCACCGGTGACCTCCCAGCTCACGTCCACGGTCCAGCCCTCGCCCCGCCGCACGACCTTCGTGGGCTGAGCACCGGGATCGACCACCTGACCGTGCAGAGTCCCGGTCAGCTGCTCGGCCGGCACCTTCATCACGTGGAATTCCCCGGTCGCCATGTCGCTCTCCTCTCCGCGGGGCGGTGCCCCGTGCGAAGGTGCAGAGCGCCGCCGATGGCGGGGAAATACGCACCCTTCTGGTGATGGATGACGGACTTCTGGCCGTCCGTCTAGCGCAGGCGGACCGCGTCGGGGCCCAGCTCGGTGACGTCGCCGACGCCCAGCAGCTGCAGGGTGCGTACGAGCTCGGCGTGCAGCAGGTCGAGCACCCGGCGCACGCCCGGTTCGCCGCCCGCCATCAGCCCGTAGAGGTAGGCGCGGCCGATGAAGCAGGCCTTCGCGCCCAGCCCGACCGCGGCGGCCACGTCGGCGCCCGTGCGGACGCCCCCGTCGAGGAAGACCTCGGTGCGGTCGCCGACGGCGGCCACCACCGCTGGCAGCAGTTCCAGCGGCGTGGGGGCGCGGTCGAGCTGCCGCCCGCCGTGGTTGGACACGACGATGCCGTCCACTCCCACCGCGGCCAGCTCCTTGGCGTCGTCGACCCGCTGCACACCCTTGACCAGCAGCTTGCCCCGCCACGCCGACCGGATCCAGCCGAGGTCCCTGATCGTCACCGAGGGGTCGAACATCAGGTTCGTGATCCCCGCCAGGTCGTCGGGCGCGCCGTCCACGGTGGCGAACCTGAGCGGCTCGCTGGTCAGGAAGTCGAACCACCACGCCGGGTGCCGCACCGCCTGGAGCGCGCTCCGCCAGCGCAGGGACGGCGGGACGGTCAGGCCGTGCCGCACGTCGCGCAGCCGGGCCCCCGCCACGGGCACGTCCACGGTCACCACCAGCACGTCCATGCCCGCCTCCCGCGCCAGGGACAGGACGTCCAGGTTGCGGGCGCGGTCACGGACGACGTACAGCTGGAACCAGTTCCACCCGCCGGGGGCCGCGGCGGCCACGTCGCCGGCGCTGGTGGTGCCCATGGTGGACAGCGTGTACGGGACACCCGCGCGTGCGGCGGCCCGCGCCACCGCCGGTTCGCCCTCGCGGTGCATCATGCGGGTGAAGCCGGTGGGGCCGAGCACGACCGGCATCGCGATCCGCCGCCCCAGGATCTCGACCGCGGTCGGGGCCTCGGCGACGTCCCGCAGCACGCGGGGCCTGAACTCCACGCGCTCGAACGCCTCCAGCGCCCTGGCCATCGACCGCTCGCCCTCGGCCGCGCCGTCGACGTAGTCGAACACCATCCGCGGAGCCCGCCGCCTGGCCAGCAGCCGCAGGCCGGCCACGTCGGCGGCGCCCGCGATGCGCTGGGCCGCGGACCAGCGGGGCCGGCCGGGCATCACGGCCCGCAGCTCCCGCCAGCGGGGCAGGCGCCGCGGCTGCTTCGGTGTGGCGTCGATGACCAGGACGTTACCAAACGATCCTGGACGAACCGCGTACGGTGGGATGGTGATCGACGACTGGACCGCGCTCGCGGGCGGCTCGCCCGCGAGCCTCGCCACCGGGGCGGAACTGGTCGCCCGCTGGTCGGAGCCGCACCGCCGCTACCACACCCTCGGCCACCTGGCCGCCGTGCTCGCGGCCGCCGGCCGGCTGGCAGGAGACGCGGACGATCCCGCGGCGGTGCTGCTGGCCGCCTGGTTCCACGACGCCGTCTACGACGGCAGGCCGGGCTGGGACGAGGAGCGCAGCGCCCAGCTCGCGCAGTCGAGGCTGCCCAGGTGCGGCGTGCCCGCCGGCCGCGTCGCCGAGGTGGCCAGACTGGTACGCCTGACGGCCGCCCACGCGCCGGCCGACGGGGACCGCGACGGCGCCGTCCTGTGCGACGCCGACCTCGCCGTCCTCGGCGGCCCGGACTACGCCGGCTACGCCGCGGCCGTCCGCGAGGAGTACGCCCACGTGCCCGACGATTTGTTCGCCAAGGGGCGCTCCGAGGTGCTGCGCCGGCTGCTGGCCGGGCCGTCCCTCTACCGGACGGCGCGGGCGCGCGAGTGGTGGGAGGAGGCCGCCCGCGCCAACCTGGCCGCCGAGCTAGCGGCGCTTGCGGCGGCGCAGGCCGGCGGCGACGAGCCGCTGTAGCAGCTCGCGGGAGCTGACCGCCTGGGCGCCCAGCGACACCGCGCGGGCGTGCACGGTCTCCGGCACGTCGTAGTGATCACGGTCGAACGCCCGCTCCGGCACCCCGAGCCGCAGCGCGAAGTCGTGCAGCTCCCGCAGCGAGCTGTCGCTGACCAGGTGCGACCACATGAGGCCGCGCGGCCCCGGCCAGTTGGGCGGGTCGATGAGGACGGTCACGACCCCAAGAATAGAAGGGCGCCGCGGCCGGGCCGGCGCCGGACGGCCAGGCCACCATGGGCGGCCGGGCCGGGCCCGCCGCCTCAGCGCCGGACGGGCAGGACCCGGCCGCGCACGGCCAGCTCGCCCAGGTCGGGCAGCACGATATCGGCGCCGTGCACGTGCAGCTCGGCCGCGCCGCCGCCGTCCCTGATGACCGCGATCACCAGCCCGAAGCCGCCTTTCCTGCCCGCCTCGACGCCGGGCAGCGCGGACTCGACCACCGCGGCCCTGGCGGCGGGCAGGTCGAGGCGGCGTACGGCCTCGAGGAACAGGGCGGGATCGGGCTTGCCCGGCAGGTTCATCAGGGCCGCGTCGTTGCCGTCGACCAGCAGGTCGAACAGGTGCGTGACGCCCGCCGCGGTCACCAGCCTGCGGCCGTGCAGGCTGGCCGACACGGCCGCCGTACGCGCTCCTCGCCGCCGCAGCTCGTGCAGCAGCGCGACCGTGGAGGGGAAGGCGGCCACGCCGTACTTGTCCACCTGGGCCATGAAGATCTGGTCCTTGGCCAGGCCGAGCCCGTGCACGGTCGGCGCGCCTGGCTCGTCGTCGGGCGCGCCCTCGGGCAGCGTGATGCCGCGCGCGGCCAGGAAGGTGCGGATGCCGTCGAGCCGGGGACGCCCGTCGACGTGGCGGAGGTAGTCGTCGCGGATGTCGAAGGGCGCCGAGCGGCCGCGCAGGAAGGCGTCGAAGACGTGCTTCCAGGCGGCCGCGTGCCCCCGGGCGGTGTCGGTCACCACGCCGTCGGTGTCGAACACGACGGCGCTGATCACGCCCAGGTCGATGACGGGCTCGTTCGCGCTGCGTTCGTTCACAGTGCGAACGTAACCGCTCTACCAGGCGACGGGTAGCTCCTTCACGCCGTAGACGATGGCGAGTTCCCTGAACGGCACCTCGCCCGCCACGCGCAGGCCGGGGAAGCGGCGCAGCAGCGCGGGGAAGGCGATGCGCATCTCCATCTGCGCCAGCGGCGCGCCGATGCAGCGGTGGATGCCGTGGCCGAACGCCATGTGCGAGCCCGCGACGTCGCGGCCGGGCCGGACGACGTCGATGTCGTCGCCCAGGCTGGGGTCGCGGTTGGCGCCGGTCAGCGAGCAGAGCACCATCTCGCCCTTCTTGATCGGCACGCCGTGCAGCTCCATGTCGTCGCGGGCGAACCGCGGGAAGGCGACCTGCACGACCGTCATGTAGCGCAGCAGTTCCTCGACGACGTCGTTGACGTAGCCGTCGACCTCGCGCACCTTGGCGGCCTGCTCGGGGTTGCGCAGCAGCCAGAGGGTGCCGAGCGCGAGCATGCTCGTACTGGTGTCGTGGCCGCCGGTCAACAGGCCGTCGGCCATGCTGGCCAGAGTGCGGTCGTCGAGCTCGTCTCCGTGGTCGCGCAGCAACTGCCCGAGCAGCCCTTCGCCCGGCTGCCGGCGCTCCCTGGCCACGAGGTCGGTGAGGTACGCCATCGCGTCGTTGATCGCCTGCAGGGACGCCTCGGGACCGGCGGTGAAGTCGAAGCGGTCCTTGCTGAGCTTCACGAAGTCGGCGCGCTCGTCGTACGGGACGCCGAGCAGCTCGCACACGACGAGGGACGGGATCGGCAGCGCGAACTCCTCGACCAGGTCGACCGGCATGCTCTCGGCGCCCTTGGCCTCGATGCGGTCGAGGGCCTCCTCGACCATGGCCTCGATCCGCGGCTCCAGCCTGCGCAGCCGCCGCATGGTGAACTCGGGCGTCAGGAACTTGCGCAGCCGGGTGTGCTCGGGCGGGTCACGGAAGCCGAGGCCGCCCGGGTCCTCCTGGTTGGACCCGAGCCCGACGACTCCGGCGAAGTCGTTGCTGAAGCGTTCGTGGTCGCCGAGGACGCCGCGCACGTCCTCCCAGCGGGTGACCAGGTAAACGGTCTGACCGCCGGGGATCTCCATCGGGAAGACGGGGTGCTCGGCCCGGATGCGGCCGAGCTCACCCACGGGATCGAACCCGTCACGCATGAACTGGACGAGAGGGAACTCGTTGTCTGCCATCGATATCCGTCCTGCTGGGATGCATCACACTATGTCGGGATAAACCCCTCCATAGATGGTCTCACCCGCGAAGGGGACTGTTGCCCTCCCAAAGGAGGAATTTGTCCTCGACCCGGTGGAGGTCGTCCTCACCCTACGGTCCCGCTCGCGGGCGGAACCGCTGCTCCCGGCGCTCACCTTTTGTGACCGCCGGGTCACCCGATCGTGGGCTGGACGGACCGTACGGACGGTGGCGGGGAGAGGGCTGCCGGGAGTGTCACCGATCGCCTCGAACCGGTTTTCCGGAGTCGATCAAGCGTTGGAACTGGGGGGAAAGCTGGGCAAAATGGGGCCGCAGATGCCGTTTGGCGTACAAGATGGCGACATTCTGCGATGATCTCGTCGCATAGAGCCGGAGCCAGAGCCCCCACGGATAGTGACTGATGCCGACATTCGAGGAAATAGCAGCCTTCGTCACAGAGAAGCCGCTCGCCACCGCTGTCATCGCGCTGCTCAGCCTTGCCGGGCTCGCGCTGGCGTTCCTGGTCATCAGGGTCGTCTGGCGCGCGGCCGCCTGGTTGTTCGCCCGATACGTGGCCCAGCGTCCCGTCGAGGACGTGCTGACCATCGTGGCCGCGTCCATCGCCACAGGCGTGTCGGCGCAGGGCATGTGGCGCTTCTCCGGCGACGTGCTGGGGCTCGACGGGCCGCTGCGGCTGCTGCTGTTCGCGTTCATCGAGGTCGCGATCATCACCTCCGCCGTGCGCGCCCGCCGCAACATGCGCGAGAACTTCTCCGCCGGGATCGACGGCATCGCCGTGTGGGCGCTGACCTGCCTCACCGCCGTCCTGTCCAGCATGGACGCGCGCAGCGTGCCCGAGGCGCTGTTCAGGCTGGCCGCCCCGCTGGTGGCCGCCTGGCTGTGGGAGCGCGGCATGGCGATCGAACGCCACCGCATCCGCGGCACCGGCCGCATCAACTGGCGGCTGACGCCCGAGCGGCTGATGGTCAGGATGGGCCTGGCCGAGGTCAGCGACCGTACGGCCAGCGAGGTCGACGCCCACCGCAGGCTGACCCGCGTCGCGCTGGCAGCCAAGCGGGCCAAGGCGCTGCGCGAGGGAGGGGCGTCCGAGCGGAAGATGCGCGGCGCGCTGAGCAAGCTCGACAAGGCCATGGACCAGGCCGTCGAGCACACCGGGCTGGCCGTGGACCAGGGCCGCCAGGAGGCCCTGCTGGCGCAGATCGCCGCCCTGTACAACACCTCCGCCCTCATCGACGCCGACCCCCGCGTCCCCTGGGAGCCGGAGGCCGACCACCGGCCGGTGCCCGCCCGCCCCGCCCTGCCGCCCGCGCTGGCCGAGCTCGTCGAGGACGAGGACGAGGACGTCGAGGTGCTCGACGCCACCCCGCAGGTGGTCAGCACGGCCGAGCGGGCCGCCCTGATGCGGGCCGCGCGCGACTACTGGGACCGGCAGATCGCCAAGGGCATCGTGCCGCGCACCGTCGACATCGCCCAGGAGATCGGCATCTCGCTGGCCACGGCGCGCGAGTATCGTGCTCTCTGGAAGCTGGAGCCGCAGGCGCACGCCCTCATCGAGGCTCTGTACCACCAGCACGGCATCGTCGACACAGGCGCCTTCCCCGCGCTGGGGGCCGACGGGAGGGTGCTGACGAAGTCCTGAGGCGTCGTTGGAGGAGCACCGTTGCGGGAGCGCACGCTGGAGCGCGTCAGGAAACTCCTGGCCAAGGCCGAACGCACCGACAACGAGCACGAGCGGGCGACGTTCATGGCGGCCGCGTCGGCGCTCATGGCCAGGCACGGCATCGACGCGCTTCCTCCCGCGGGCACCCGCCAGACGCCCGGCGACCGCATCGTCTCCCTGCCCCACCCGTGGGCCAGGGAGAAGGCCCGCCTCGTGAGCCTGGTCGCCCAGGCGGTGCGGTGCCGGCCCCTGCTCATCGGGCGGGGTGAGGGCGGGCAGCGGGTGCACGTGTTCGGGTTCGCCGCCGACCTCGAACGCGCCGACCTGCTGGCCACCTCGCTGCTGCTCCAGATGGCCTCGGGGCTCGCACGCGTACGGCTTCCCGAGGGGGTCACGGCCGTGCGGGCCTACCGGCGGTCGTGGTTGCTCGGGTTCACCGACGAGGTGTACCGGCTGCTGTGCGAGGCCGAGTCCCGCGCCGAGGCCGAGTCCGCCGGCACCGGGACGGCGGTGGTGCTGGCCGACCGGAGGGCCGAGGTGGAGCGGGTGGTGGCGGCCCGCTACCCGGACATCCGGATTAGCGTGCCCAGGACGAGCGGCACCGGCTACCGCGACGGGGTCGCCGCGGGCCGCCACGCGGACATCGGCCGCACCGGCATGAGCACCGCCACCGCCCCCGAGCTCGTCCGCTGACCCCACCCACCACTCGGAGCAAGCGCTTGGGGTAAGCCCTTTCCGCAGATCCGTTTGGGCGGGCTCACCGCGGGCATAAGCGCGCACGGAACGCAGGATCCGCGGAAGCGAGACAGGTCACCGTGAACGCATCCTCCCGTCTCATCACCGCCGACCAGCTACGCGATCTCGCCCGCGACCTCCTGACCGCCGCACGGGTCCCCGCCGACACGGCGGCGACGGTCTCCGCCTCCCTGGTCGAGGCCGATCTCGCCGGGCACGGCTCGCACGGCGTGCGCCGGCTCGTGCCGTACGTCGACAGCATCGAGGCCGGTGTGATCGTGCCGGACGCCCGCCCCGGCGTCGTCTCGCGCCGTGGCGCGACCGCCGTCGTGTCGGGGCGGCGCGGCTTCGGGCAGGCCGCCGCCCGGCTGGCCACCGCCGAGGCCGCGCGGCTCGCCGCCGAGCACGGCGCCGGCGTGGTCGCCATCAGGGAGTGCAACCACGTCGGCAGGCTCGGCGAGTACGCCGGGACGCTGGCCGCCCGGGGACTCGTCGCCCAGGTGGTCGGCAACGCCGACCCGACCGTCGCCCCGTACGGCGGGCGCCGCAGGATGCTCGGCACCAACCCCATGGCCTGGGCCGTGCCCCGGGCAGGGGGCGCGGCCGTGGTCATGGACTGGGCGACGGCCGCCATGGCCGAAGGGAAGCTGGGCCTGCTGCTCGCCGGCGGCTCGACGGCACCCGAGGGGGTGGTCGTCGATCCCGAGGGCCGCCCTTCCACCGACCCGGCCGACTTCTACCGAGGCGGGGCGCTGCTGCCGTTCGGCGGCCACAAGGGGTACGGCCTGAGCGTCCTCATCGAGCTGGTCGGCGGCCTGCTCACCGGCACCGGCACCGCCTGCTCACCCGGGTACGACGGCACGTTCGGCACGGTGATCACCGCGGTGGACCTGTCCGCGTTCGTCCCCCTGGACGACTACGTCGCCCAGGTCGAATCCTTCTGCGAAGCCCTGCGCGCATCGGGCCCCGGCGTGGTCGTTCCGGGGGAGCCGGAGGCCGAGGCGCGCGCGACGCGGCTGAAGGAGGGGATCCCCGTGCCCGCGCCCGTCTGGGCCGAGCTGGGCGTCCTCGCCGCACGGCTCGGCGTTCCGCAGCCGTGAGCTCCGCGGCCCGCCACACCCTGAGCCCCTGGAGGTCAGATGTCCGCCCCCACACCCGAACTGAAGCGCGTCGTCGCGGGCGCCCTCGTGGGCACCGCGCTGGAGTGGTACGACTTCTTCATCTACGGCACCGCCGCCGCGCTCGTCTTCAACCAGCTGTTCTTCACCGAGGCCGATCCGGCGGCGGGCACGATCGCCGCGTTCGCCACGTTCGGCGTGGGATTCGTGGTCAGGCCCTTCGGCGGCATCCTGTTCGGCCACCTCGGCGACAAGATCGGCCGCCGCTCGACCCTGATCATCACCACCCTGATCATGGGCGTGTCGACCGGGCTCATCGGCCTGCTGCCCACCTACCCGTCGATCGGCGTGTGGGCGCCCATCCTGCTCACCCTGCTGCGGGTCTGCCAAGGGCTGGGCGCGGGCGCCGAGTTCGGCGGCGCGGCGACGCTGCTCGCCGAGCACGCCCCGCAGGGCAGGCGCGGCTACTACGCCTCCTACGCGCAGACCGGCGTGCAGATCGGGCTGGTGCTCGGCACCTCGGCGTTCCTGCTCGTGCAGCTCCTGCCGCAGCAGGACATCCTCTCGTGGGGCTGGCGGGTGCCGTTCCTCGTGAGCTTCGCGCTGATCGGGGTGGCGCTGTACGTGCGGCTGCGGGTGGCCGAGTCGCCGGTGTTCCGCGAGATGGAACGGAACCGCGAGATCGTCAGGCTGCCGATCAAGGACGCCGTGGCCCGCTACCCGCGCAACTTCCTCGTCGGCGTCGGGGCGCACATCTGCGACACGGCCGTGGTCTACACGCTGGCCACGTTCAGCGTCGCGTACGCCACCGGCCGGCTCGGCCTGGACAGCCACACGGCGCTGCTGGGGGTGATCTTCTTCGGGCTGACCGTCATCGTGCTGCAGCCGATCTACGGCCATCTGTCGGACCGGGTGGGGCGGCGCCCGCTCAACCTGTTCAGCGTGGTGTTCGTCGCGGTGTTCGCCTTCCCGTACTTTCTCATGGTCGACACCGGCGTGCCCTGGCTCGTGTGGCTGGCGATGATGATCATGGGGGCGTTCGGGTTCGCCCCGCAGGTCGCGGTGCAGCCGGTGTTCTACGCCGAGCTGTTCGGGGCGCGGGTGCGCTACACCGGGTTCGCGGCCTCGCGCGAGCTGGGCGCGGCGGTGGCCGGGTTCTCGCCGCTGATCGGCGCGGCGCTCGCGGCTCAGCTGGGCGGGGCGCCGTGGCTGGTCGCGGCGTTTCTCGTCGGAACCGCGGCGATCTCGTTCGCGGCCTTCCACGCCTCGGTCGAGAGCAAGGACATGGACATCACCGCCTTCGACCCGCTGCGCCGGCGACCGGTCGGGGAGTGAGGGACCGGCACGGACACCGACGGCGGTGTCGCCGGCCGTGCGGGCCTGCCGACGGCGGCGGTTCATGGCATGCTCGCCGCGCGTATGGCGTCAGAGGTGACCTGCCCTCGGCCGCTTCAGCGGGTGGGTCTGACCAGGCCGCTGTCGTAGGTCAGCACGACCGCCTGGGCCCGGCTGGTCAGGCCCAGTTTGGCCATCACGCGGTTGAGATGGGTCTTGATCGTGCCCTCGCTCACCGACAGCCGTTCGGCGATCTCCTTGTTGGACAGGGCGTGCCCCACCAGGCGCAGCACCTCTGTCTCGCGGGCGGTCAGGGCGTGGAGCGGCGCGGCGGGTGCGGACGGGACGATGAACGCCTCGATCAGACGTCTGGTGACGTTGGGAGCCAGGAGCACGTCGCCCGCGGCGACGACGTGGATGGCGGAGATGATCCGCTCTGGAGCGGTGTCCTTCAGGAGGAAGCCGCTGGCGCCCAGGCGCAACGCGTTGTAGATGTACTCGTCCAGGTTGAACGTGGTCAGGATGAGTACCTTGGGCGGCGGTCCTTCACCCGCCAGGATGTGTTCCAGGGCGGTGATGCCGTCCATGCCGGGCATACGGATGTCCATGAGGATCACCTCGGGCCTGAGCTCGGCGGCCATGCGTACGGCTTGTTCACCGTCGGCTGCCTCGCCCACCACGTTCAGCCCTGCGGCCCGCAGCAGTGAGGCGAGGCCGGCTCGGATCAGCACCTGATCGTCCACCACCATGACGTCGACCATCGCCCCGCCTCAGGTCAGTGGGCCCTCCTCAGAAGGGAAGAGCGGGAAAGTCGCAAGCACATCGAACCCTCCCCCCGGAGGCGATCCCGCGTGGATCACTCCCCCGTAGAGGGTGACACGTTCCGTCATACCGATCAACCCATGTCCATCAGGTCGAGCGCCGGGCATCGCCCCCGGGCCGTCGTCGGTGACACGCAGGTTCAGCGCGTCGGTCTCGTACGTCAGGCGGATGTCCACGTGCGCGGGCCCTGCGTGTTTGAGGACATTGGTCAGTGACTCCTGGACGATGCGGTAGGCGCACAGGTCCAGTCCAGGAGGGAGCGCCCTCGGCTCCCCGTCGACGGTCAAGCGTATGGTGAGCCCGGCTGCGCGCATACGCTCGACCAGAGCGTCCAGGCTGCGCAGCCCGGGCATCGTCGTGTACGGCGTTTCGTCATCATGGTCGGGGGCCTCGGGGCGCAGGATCGAGAGCAGACGCCGTACTTCGGCCAGCGCTTCGTGGCTGGCGTCGGCGATGACGCCCAGCGTGGTGTGCGCGGTGGCCGGGTCCGACAGGGCGACGTAACGGCCGAGCCCGGCCTGCACGGAGATGACTGACATGTGGTGGGCGACGACGTCGTGTAACTCGCGGGCTATGCGTACGCGCTCGTAGACGACTGCTCGTCGAGCGGCGGCGTCGCGTTCCTCGGCAAGTTGCCTGCCGCGCTCGACCAGCAGGTGCACGACGATTCCTGTGCTGACCGCCCAGACTGCCACGATGATCGACTGGCCCAGCGCCGACCACAGCGCCACACCGGGCTGGCCGGCCGAGCTGTGCGTCCACTCGGCGATCACCAGCACCGCCCCCACCCCGGTGGCCTTCCGGGAGGCATGCGCGGCCACGGAGTAAAGCGCCACCAGCGGGCCGATGCTGTTGAGCCCCAGGTGGTAGCCCAGGAAGTGATACGTCAGCGACGCTCCCACCGAGACGATCAGGACCGTGAACGGGGCTCGCCTGCGCCATGTCAGCGGGGCGTTCACCAGCACGGTCAGTGTCATGGACAGGGGCGTGGGCGGGTGTCCCTTGCCCTGCTCGAGGGTTTCCCATGCCCAGCTGCCGACGACGAGCGCGGTCGCGAGCGTGCCGTCGAGCAGCCGGGAGTCCAGCGCGGACAACTGCCGGGCGAGGAGCACGAGGCTTATGCGCAAGGCTCACACCGGTGCCGCGATCGAGCAAGGGTCATGGGTCTGGTCTCCGGCGAAGAGATCCTCGTGACGCCACGATGCACTGTTGGGGCAACCGTTGCAACAGTCGCGTTCACAGGGGGTTCCGCTCGTGGCCCGGGGCGCGCAGGGGCGTGGCCGACGGGAGATCGGCCTGGTCGTTCGCCGCGCCACGGGGGGTCAGGACAGGTTCCACACGTGCCAGGCGTCGATCTCGACCCGGGCGCTCACCCGCGGTCGCTCGCGGTCGCCGTACGGCACGCCCATGTAATGACGTGAGATACGGTCGATGTCCTCCAGCCCTTGATCATCCGTCAGGGACACCATGCGCCCTCGAAGACTGATGTGCCGGTACCAGTTGTCGGCGTCCAGGACGGTCAGTGAGACCCGGGGGTCGGCACGCAGATAGTCCAGCCGCTTGCGCTGGGCATCCATACTGACCAGGAGGTTACCGCTCTCCCACAGGTACCAGGTGGCCACGGAGACGGGCGCGCCGTCCGGGCGGATCGTGCTGATCACGCAGGGGTTCGGCCGTGTCAGGGCTGAGACGAGGTGCTCGGGCAGATCCGTGCGAGGCATGAGCGAGGAAGACCTTTCACTGGTGTCGGCGCGGGCGAAGGGCGGTCCACGTTACGGTGTGTACGCCTCGGCCTGGAGCTTGAACAGCGACGCGTAGAGGCCGCCGAGATCCATGAGCTCCGGGTGCGTCCCGCTCTCGGCGAGGCGTCCGCCGGCCAAGACGTAGATCCTGTCCGCCATGAGGACGCTGGTGAGCCGGTGAGTGATCAGGACGGTGGTCTGTGGGGCGGCGGGATCCGTCTCGGCGAAGTGGCGGATGGACTCGAAGAACGCGTGCTCGGCTCGCGGGTCGAGGGCGGCGGTGGGCTCGTCGCAGAGGAGGAGGGGAGCGCGGCGACAGAACCCGCGGGCTGCGGCCACTCGTTGCCACTGCCCCCCGCTGAGCTCGTGGCCCGTCTTGAACCGTGGATCGAGCAGGGTGTCGTACCCTTCAGGCAGTTCCTCGATGGTGCGGTGGATCCCGGCGAGTTCGGCTGCGCCGATGACTGCGTCGTCGTCAATGTCCACCCCGGCGGTGATGTTCTGCCGGGCGGTGAGCGGCCACGGGGTGTGATCTTGAGGGATCATCGCGATCTTCTCCCGTACGGCATCGCGGTCGAGCAGGGCCATCGGGGCCCCATCCCATAGGACGGTGCCGGAGCCGGGTTCGTACAGACCAGCGATGATCTTCGCCAGCGTGGTCTTGCCCGAGCCGTTCTCGCCGACCAAGGCTATGACCTCGCCCTTTCCGATCTTGAGCGAGATGTCCCTCAGCGCGGCCCTCTCCGCACCGGGGTAGGTGAAGGAGACCTCGTGCAGTTCGACACCGGCGAATTCCGGTGCCGGCAGGTCGAGGCGGTGTTGCGACGTACGGTGTTCGGCTTCCTTGCAGAAATCCAGGTAGTCGGAGAAGTAAAGGCCCTCGTCGTAGACGTCGTTCGCCGCGCCGACCAGCGCGGACAACGACGACCTGCCCATGCGGATGGCCAGGATCGTCCCCCCTGCGATCGCCAGGGGAACGGCTCCTGCCATGAGCAGCACACCCAGGGCGGCATAGACGAGCACGGCCACGACGCCGTTCGCCGCCTCTCCAGCGAACCGGGCGAGTGCCTGGCGACGGGCCAGATCGACATGCGCGTTCTCGGACAGACGGGCGACGTCGTCGTACTGCTTGAGCAGGAAGTCCCGCATGCCGAAAGCGCGGATCTCCGGAGCCGGACGGCGGTCGGCCATGAGATCCGAGAGGATCCATTGCCGTCGCATGCTGGTCGACAGCTTGTAGATGACCTGGTACTGCATGCGAGCTGAGTGGGCTGTCGCCCAGCCGGCCGGCAGCACGCTGACCATGAGCAGAGGGAGGAGAACCGGGTGAAGGACGGCCAGCGTGCCCGCTGCCGCGGCGATGCCTGCGGCTGACGTGATCAGCCCGACGCCTGCGTCCACCACCAACGCAGCTCCCCGTGCGCCGCGGCTGCGGGCTCGTTGCATGGCGTCGTAGAAGTCGGCGTCGTCCATCGCTCGGAGGGCGACGGCCGTGGTGAGTTCGAACAGGCGGCGCTCGGCCAGCCGGTCCACTCTCGGCTTGAGCCTGGACTGCGTCCACGCGGCAGCCGATTGCAGGAGCGAACGCGCGGTCAGTGCCGCGGCCACTCCGATCAATGCGGGCATGGCCGCGCGGAGCCTGTCCGGTGCGGGGCCGCCGGTGAGAAGGGCGTCAAGGGCACCTGTGGTGGCGAGCAGCCCAACCGCGCCGAGGAGGCCCACGATCACATTGAGCCCGATGGTCGCGGCGGTGTCGGCGGGGGAGGCCTTCCACGCCAGCTTGAGGGCCGTCCCCACGAGGGCGGGCAGTCGCCTGACGATCGTGCTGAGCCTTGTCTGGGGCAGGGCCTCCTCGTGGTACCAGAGAGAGTGGGGTGCGAGTTCGACGGCGCCGACGTCCTTCGGTGCTTCCTGCCCCGGCGCGCCGTCGACGTCTTCTTGCTGTGGCGTGGTCGCAGCCTGCGAGGGTTCATGTGGCACGTTCGCTGCCTTCCTCTCTCCTCCGCACAAGCCGCCCGCAGTGCTAGTCCGACACGCCGGACAGGTAGTCGGCCATGGCCGAGGCCAGGTTCAGGCCGGGTGTCTCGTCGTCGAGCCAGGCGAACTGGCCGGCGGGGTTCACCTCCAGGAAGTAGTGCTCGCCGGCGCGGTCGACCGCGACGTCGATCGCACCGTAGACGAGCTCGAAGGTGTCCATCAGCCGTCTGATCCGCTCCTCGATCTCGTCGGGGAGCGTGACCTGCGTGTATCGGCTGGTGCCCCGGAAGTTCCGGGAGTCGACGTGCGGCTCGCCGTCGTCGTTCCTGTTGTCGACGCGGACGGCGAAGATCTTCTTGCCTATGACGGTGATCCGCAGTTCGTACGCCTTGTCGATCAGCTCCTGGAAAATGCACGGAGAATAGCGCACCCGTGGCAGGATGTCCGGCGGAATGTCGGGCAGGGCAGTGGTGAGCAGCCCTCGTGGCCAGCCGCCGGGCTGATGGAGAAGACCGCTGTTGAGCGCCTTGTAGACGATGGCCCCGCCACATTCGCGGTGAAAAGGAGGGACCTCTTCCGGGTCGTTGGTGATGAGTGTCCTCGGGATTCGCAGCCCTGCCTCGCGCGCGACCTTCAGCTGGAGCGGCTTGTAGTGCGCCCGCAGCTCGAAGGCCGGAAGATTCATCCATCGTGCGGGAAGCGCGGTGAACACCCCGCCCATGGCATGGGCGCTTTCTTTTACCGCGAATTCCTGGTGCGCCTTCCCCAAGGAAGGGTCGGCGGTGAAGGGCGTCGGACGGCGATACCAGACAGAGGTGACCTCTTCGAGGCGGAGCGATCGATGACCATGCGTCGTGTCCACAAGCGTCGAGTGCCAGCCGGCGTCGGTGGACTGGTAGGTCAGCGTCGAATTCTGCGGGAAGTAGCTGGTGTCGTAGCGGAAAACCGCCACGTCGCGCTCGCTGAGAATTTTGACCACACTGTCGGCGGTGACATCGAATTCTTGGGTCAGCACAAGCACGATCGGGTCGGGCATTACTATTGCCACCCATCGTCGACGTTGTTGTCGAATCCCCAGAAGTAGCCACACGTTCCCCTGAAGCAGAACGTCAAGGCGGAACGGATCTGCGTGGAGTCGTGCGAGCTCGTCCAGATCTGGGCCTCGGGGTCGTAGCTGTGCCCCGCGATCTCGTCCTCCATCGAGTGGAACTGCGTGATCATGTTCACGTCGAGGGTTCCGTCGAGTTCGAAGGCGTAGCCGAAGGGCTTCGAGTCGTCGGACACTCCGGCTTTCAGCTCGTCGGCCTCTCGGGTGTCCTTGAGCTCCTCCTCCAGATCGAGGAATGAGCGGGACGCCCCGAAATTCTCCTTGATCAGCTCGCGGTCGAAGAAGTCGCCGATGGTCGTGGTCGCTGACATGGTGTATTTCCTCTCTGTTGCCCCGCTCACTGTGGGCGGGGAGCGTCGAAGGTGACAGGGAGCGAGGTCAGCCCTCTGGTGGCGCCGTTGTTCGCGTAGACGAGTTCCTCGGCGGGAACGGCCAGGCGCAATGTCGGTACGCGCCCGGCGAACTGCTGGACCATGACCTGCAGTTGCATTCTGGCCAGACTCGCGCCCAGGCAATGGTGGTGGCCGTAGCCGAAGGCCATGTGTGGGTTGGGTGAGCGGTGAATGTCGAATGCGTCCGGATCGAGAAAGCGGCTCTCGTCGCGATTGGCGGAGGCGATGGACGGGACGACCGTCGCCCCCTTGGGGATGGTGCCCGAAGGCAGCGCGACGTCCTCGGTGGCGACACGAGGCTGTCCGCCCTCACCTGGAATATCCAGCCGGAGTAGTTCTTCCACGGCGGACGGCACCCGGGAGGGGTCGCTGAGCAGGCTGAACTGGTCCGGGTGGCGCAGGAGCGTGCATGCCGCTCTGGCCATCATGGCGACCGCGGTCCCGTGCCCCACTGTGACGATCGCGTAGATCAGGCCGTGCAGTTCCTCTTCGGTGAGCCTGCCTTCCTCCTCGCGCGCGTTCGCCAGGACGCCGACAAGGCCTCGCCCGGATCTGGCCGACCGTGCCTTCATGAGCAACGCGATCACATGTTTGTTGAACTCGCCGGCCTGCTTCATGCGTTCGGCCAGAGTGAGTGAACTGGTGAACATGAAGCTGCCGAAGTGCCTGATGACCTCTTCGCGGCCGTGGTCGGGCGTACCGAGGATGTCCAGAAGAAGGTGGGCGGAGAACGGTGCCGCGAATTCCTCGATGAAGTCGGCCGGAGGCGCTGCCATATCGTCGATGAGGTCGTTCGCGAGCCGGAGGGCGCGAGGACGAAGCTCTTCTATTCGGGCGGGCGTGAACAATCCGATGACGATGCGCCGCAAGCGCGTATGGTCCGGGGGATCCGTATTCATCAAGGAACCCACCATGCGCAGGGGTGCGCTGCGGGCGAGCGCCAATGGCGCGTCCGCATGCCCGAGCTGCAACGCCTCGACGCTGAAGGAGGCACTGCCCAGCATGGCGCGGACATCGTCATAGCGGACGGCCAGGACCACCTCGTCCGTCGTGGGAAAGATCACGCGCCCCAGGGGGTCGTCCGCCTGACGTCTCCTGTGCTCTGGCGGAGGAGCGCCGAAAGGGCCAGGCTCGAAGGGAAAATTCCTGGTTCGACTCATGTGAGCTCGTCTCCTCGCTCGGCTGGACGGCTCTGCGGGCGATACGGCAGGCAAGCGCGACCAGGCATGGTGCCGGCAAGCCTCGACGCGAATCCGGCTCCTCGCGGTCGCCGGCACCGAACGGGTTCGTCGCCATCGGCCGTCGGATCAGACCGGCCCAGCTCATTCACGTTGGCTTGCTTGCGAACTGCTACGTTCGTGACGATGAAACCACGGTGGCCTGATGCCGTAGTCAATCGGAGGGCTGAATTCGGCGGTAAACTTTTGCAGCAGTCACTGAGCCGTCTCCGACCGGCGGTATAGACGGTGTCGGTCGCCGGGCAACTGTGATGCGTTCGCTGACGGCAGCAGTCCCGGTGCGCCGATGAATTCGTGACGCGCCGGCCGCCGCTCGTGGGCCGGGCCGGGAGCTCCTGCCCCGGGAGTCACGGCGCCTGCGACACCACGCTCCGCTGTTCAGGCGAGGGCCGACGAGACCAGGGAGCGGGCCTCCTCCTGGACCTTGGCCAGATGGTCGGCCCCGCGGAAGGACTCGGCGTAGATCTTGTAGACGTCCTCGGTCCCGGAAGGGCGGGCCGCGAACCAGGCGCTCTCGGTCGCCACCTTCACCCCGCCGAGCGCCGCGCCGTTGCCGGGCGCCGACGTCTGCACCGCCGTGATCGGCTCGCCCGCCAGCGACGAGGCCGTCACCTGCTCGGCGGAGAGCCTTCCGAGCACGGCCTTCTCCTCGCGCGTCGCGGGAGCGTCCACGCGGGCGTACGCGGGCTCGCCGAACCGCTCCACCAGCTCCCTGTAGTGGTCGCTCGGCGACCGGCCGGTGACGGCGAGGATCTCGGAGGCCAGCAGCGCCAGGATGAGGCCGTCCTTGTCGGTGGACCAGACGGATCCGTCGCGCCGCAGGAAGGACGCCCCCGCGCTCTCCTCGCCGCCGAACCCCAGCGACCCGTCGAGCAGCCCGGGCACGAACCACTTGAAACCCACCGGGACCTCGTAGAGCCGCCGGCCGAGCGACTGCGCGACGCGGTCGATGACGCCGCTGCTGACCATGGTCTTGCCGACCCCGGCGCCGGCCGGCCAGCCGTCGCGGTGCGTGTAGAGGTAGGAGATGGCGACGGCGAGGTAGTGGTTGGGGTTCATGAGGCCGTCGGAGGTGACGATGCCGTGGCGGTCCGCGTCGGCGTCGTTGCCGGTGGAGATGTCGTACTTCTCGCGATTGGCGATCAGCGACGCCATCGCGTACGGCGACGAGCAGTCCATGCGGATCCTGCCGTCCCAGTCGAGCGTCATGAACCGCCACGTCGGATCGACCACCGGGTTGACCACCGTCAGGTCGAGGCGGTGCCGCTCGGCGATCTCCCCCCAGTAGGCCACGCTCGCCCCGCCCAGCGGGTCGGCCCCGACCCGCACCCCGGCCGCCCTGATCGCGTCGAGGTCGAGCACGGACGGCAGGTCATCGACGTACGTCCCGAGGAAGTCGTAACGCTCCGCCATGTCCAGCGCCCTGGAGTAGGGGATCCGCGCCACGCCCTCCATCCCCGAGGCCAGCAGCCGGTTGGCGCGGTCCTGGATCCACTTGGTGGCGTCGGTGCCGGCGGGGCCGCCGTGCGGCGGGTTGTACTTGAAGCCGCCGTCGCCGGGCGGGTTGTGCGACGGCGTGACCACCACGCCGTCGGCGAACCCCGACGTGCGCCCCCGGTTGTGCCGCAGGACGGCGTGCGACACGGCGGGGGTCGGCGTGTAGCCGTCGCGCGTGTCGATCATGACCGTGACGTCGTTGGCCGCCAGCACCTCCAGCGCCGACACCCGCGCGGGCTCCGACAGCGCGTGCGTGTCGATGCCGAGGAACAACGGCCCGTCCGTGCCCTGCGCGCGCCGATATTCGCAGATGGCCTGGCTCGTGGCGAGGATGTGGCCCTCGTTGAACGCAGCGTCGAACGCCGACCCCCGGTGCCCCGAGGTGCCGAACGCCACCCGCTGCTCCACCTCGTCAGGGTCGGGGCGGAGCGCGTAGTAGGACGTCACCAGCCGGGCGACGTCGACGAGGTCGGCTGGTCGGGCGGGCTTTCCCGCGCGTTCGTGCGTCATGTTCGCCACTTTACAAATCTTGTCCGGCACGGCTGATGCCCCCCGCCGGGGTCGGGAGATAGATTCGCGTCAGTCACCAGAACGGAGTTCTGTTCTTATGCGATACGGCTTCTTCCTGTCCGAGCGGAACGCGGACGACCCCATCGGCGACCTGCGCGACCAGATCGCCGGGGCGGCCCGGGACGGCTTCACCTCGGCCTGGTTGTCCAACATCTTCGGCCTCGACGCCCTCACCGCCCTGGCGGCGGCCGGCGGCCAGGTGCCCGGCATCGAGCTCGGCACCGCCGTCGTGCCGACCTACCCGCGCCACCCGGCCGCGCTCGCCCAGCAGGCCATGACCGTCAACGCCGCGCTCGGCGGGCGCCTCGCCCTCGGCATCGGCCTGTCGCACAAGGTCGTCATCGAGGACATGTACGGCTACAGCTTCGACCGGCCAGGCCGCCACATGAAGGAATACCTCGACATCCTCATCCCGGCGAGCAGGGGAGAGCAGGTCAGGTACGAGGGCGAGACGCTCAAGGCCGACATCCGGCTCAGCACCCCCGGCGCCGGATTCCCCGTGCTGGTCGCCGCGCTCGGCCCCCGGATGCTCAGGCTCGCCGGCACCGTGGCCGACGGCACCGTGCTCTGGATGACCGGCCCCAGGACGATCGCCGAGCACATCGCGCCCACCATCAAGGCTGCCGCCGCCGAGGCGGGCCGCGAGCCGCCCAGGATCGTGTGCGCGCTGCCCGTCTGCGTGACCGACGACCCCGCGGCCGCGGTCGCGCGCGCCAACGAGATCTTCGAGACGTACGGGCGGCTCCCGTCCTACCGTGCGATGCTCGACAGGGAGGGCGCGGCCACCCCTGGCGAGGTGGCGGTCGTCGGCGACGAGGACACGGTGCTGGCCAAGCTCGACGAGCTCAGGCAGGCCGGAGTGACCGATTTCGTGGGCTCCGCGTACTCCGGCAGGGAACGTACCCTGAACCTGCTGATCGGCGCGGCGAAGGGCTGATCAGGAGACATCTCAATAAACTCCGACAAGGTGAAGCGCTTGCTCCTGGGCATAGATGTGTCGAACTGGCAGGGCACCGTCGACTGGGCCGACCACGCGGAAACCGGCGTGTCCTTCGCCTTCGCCAAGGCCACCGAGGGTGGCGACTACGTCGACAAGTGGTTCGCGCGCAACTGGAACGGCATGCGGGAGAGCTGGATCGTCTGCGGCGCGTACCACTTCGCCCGGCCCAAGGGCGACCCCATCGAGCAGGCGCGGCACTTCCTGCGCACCATCGGTCAGGCGGGCGGGCTGCGCCGCGGCGACCTGGTCGCGCTCGACCTGGAGACCAACGACGGCGCGCGCCCCGAGCGGGTCGCCCGCTTCGCGCGCCGCTGGTGCCACCACGTCGAGCGGCACGGCGGCGTGCGGCCGTTCATCTACACCTTCCACGCCTTCGCCAACGGAGGACACTGCGCGGGCCTGGCCGAATATCCGCTGTGGATCGCGAGCCCGGCGAAGCCGCGCGGCCGGCCCGACGTGCCGCGTCCCTGGGCCGACTGGACCATCCACCAGTACTCCAACAGCCCGATCGACCGCAACA
Organism: Nonomuraea sp. B10E15; assembly: GCF_039871615.1. NCBI lineage: Bacteria > Bacillati > Actinomycetota > Actinomycetes > Streptosporangiales > Streptosporangiaceae > Nonomuraea > Nonomuraea sp. B10E15. The sequence continues at coordinate 133,161 of NZ_JBDPMB010000021.1, read as the reverse complement.
TCTTCCACGGCACCCGCAAGGAGCTGACGAAGCTGGGGTATCGCCCGCGCCGGCGGCGCTGACCCGCAGCCGCTCCGCCCCGAGGACCGTGCGGGGCGCGGGCACGGTGGCCGGGGACGCCCATCGCCCGCGATAGCATCGGTGAACACCATCGAAGCAGCCTCGGTGCCGGGCATCGAGCGCGATCCCTGAGGAGTCACCGTGTCAGCCGAGCTACGCATCACCCTCGCCGGAGCCGAGCGTGTGGTCGCGGCCGGCACGACGGCGGGGCAGGCCCTCGAGGCCGACGGCCGCACGGTCGTCGCGGCCAGGGTCAACGGGGAGGCGCGCGACCTGGCCCACCCCCTGGAGCAGGGCGACTCGGTCGAGCCGATCGAGATCTCCAGCGAGGAGGGCCGGGCGATCGTCCGCCACTCCACCGCCCACGTTATGGCCCAGGCCGTGCAGGAGCTCTTCCCCGAGGCCAAGCTGGGCATCGGCCCGCCCGTCGACAACGGCTTCTACTACGACTTCGACGTCGAGCAGGCGTTCCACCCCGACGACCTCAAGCGCATCGAGAAGCGCATGCGCGAGATCGTCAAGCAGGGGCAGCTGTTCTCCCGCCGGGCCGTCTCCGACGACGAGGCGCGCGAAGAGCTCGCGGGCGAGCCGTACAAACTGGAGCTTATCGGGCTCAAAGGCGGGGCCGGGGACGAAGAGTCGGTCGAGGTGGGAGCGGGTCAGCTCACCATCTACGACAACCTCGACCCCAAGACCGGCGAGCGGGCGTGGAAAGACCTGTGCCGCGGCCCCCACGTGCCGTCCACCCGGTCGATCCCCGCGTTCAAGCTCATGCGCTCCGGCGGCGCCTACTGGCGGGGCAGCGAGAAGAACCCGCAGCTCCAGCGCATCTACGGCACCGCGTGGGAGTCGCGCGACAAGCAGGACGACTACCTCAAGCTGCTGGAGGAGGCCGAGAAGCGCGACCACCGCAAGCTCGGCGCCGAGCTCGACCTGTTCAGCTTCCCGCCCGAACTGGGCAGCGGCCTGCCGGTCTTCCATCCCAAGGGCGGGATCATCCGCAAGGAGATGGAAGACTACATGCGCCGGCGGCAGGGCGAGGCGGGCTACGAGTTCGTCAACACCCCGCACATCACCAAGTCGACGCTGTTCGAGACCTCCGGCCACCTGCCGTGGTATGCCGAGGACATGTTCCCGCCCTTCGAGCTGGAGGGCATCGAATACCGCGTCAAGCCGATGAACTGCCCGATGCACAACCTGATCTTCCGGGCGCGCGGGCGCTCCTACCGCGAGCTGCCGCTGCGGCTGTGCGAGTTCGGCTCGGTCTACCGCTACGAGAAGTCGGGCGTGGTCCACGGCCTGACCCGGGTGCGCGGCATGACGCAGGACGACTCCCACATCTACTGCACCCGCGAGCAGATGGCCGGCGAGATCAAGAGCCTGCTCACCTTCGTGCTCAGCGTGCTGCGCGACTTCGGCCTGTCGGAGTTCTACCTGGAGCTGTCCACCCGCGACGACTCCGACAAGTTCATCGGCGACCCCGCCGACTGGGACGAAGCGACCGAGGCGCTGCGCCAGACGGCCGAGGAGTCGGGCCTCGAGCTGGTCGACGACCCGGGCGGCGCGGCCTTCTACGGCCCGAAGATCTCGGTGCAGGCCAAGGACGCGATCGGCCGCACCTGGCAGCTGTCCACCATCCAGCTCGACCTCAACCAGCCCAAGCGCTTCGAGCTCGAATACCAGGCCGCCGACGGCAGCCGCCAGACGCCCGTCATGATCCACCGGGCGCTGTTCGGCTCGATCGAACGGTTCCTCGGCGTCCTCACCGAGCACTACGCCGGCGCGTTCCCGCCCTGGCTGGCCCCGGTGCAGGTGGCCGGCATCCCCATCGCCGACGCCCACGTGCCCTACCTCCAGGACGTCGCCAAGCGGCTGAAGGAGCGCGGCATCAGGGTCGAGGTCGACGCCTCCGACGACCGCATGCAGAAGAAGATCCGCAACGCGCAGAAGGCCAAGGTGCCCTTCATGCTGCTGGCCGGCGACGACGACATCTCGGGCGGCGCGGTGTCGTTCCGCTACCGCAGCGGCGAGCAGAAGAACGGCGTCCCCATCGACGAGGCGATCGCCGAGATCGTCAACGCCGTGGAGCGCCGGGTCCAGGTCTGACCCCGTACACCGCGGTGAGGCGACCCCGCACCGGGCCGCCGCCTCACCGTTTTTCCCCGCACCGGCTCGCTGCCGCGCCGTGGCCAGCCCGTACTGACCGCGCCCTGCCGGACGGGCCCTGCCGGACGGGCCCTGCCGGCCAGGTCAGTGACCGGCGCGGTCACCGAGCCGGCAGGGGCCAGGCGTACGGAGCCGGCGGGGCCACCGCGGTGACGGGGGCACGGAGACGGCGAGGGCCAGCGGGGTCAGCGGGGGAAGAGGCGGAAGGAGACGGCGGGGCGGCCGCCGAAGCGTTCGGCCGTCTCCGTGGCGAAGCCCTCGATGAGGTTGCGGGCGTAGGTTTGCGGGTCTTCGGTGGTGAGGGCCTCGATGTAGGCGCGGTGCTCGACGAGCGAGCGCACGCCGCGTTCCAGGCCGGAGGTGACGTCCACGGCGTGGGTGGGGGAGTCGGATCCGGCCACGGCGACCCAGCGGACGCCGTCCCACGGCTCCGCCTCCGTGTCAGGAAAAATCCACCGATTTCCGGCGTCACCGGCCGCGTCGAGCACGGCCCGGCCCACCGCACGATGATCGGGCGTGTTCCAGTACGTGCCGCTCCAGGTGTCGTCCGGATTCAGCGTGATCACGAGCTCCGGACGGTGCCTGCGGATGGCGGCGGCCAGATCCTTCCTGAGCGCGGTGCCGTACTCGATCACCCCGTCGGCGTGGCCGAGGAACTCCACGTTCGTCACGCCGACGACGGCCGCGCTGGCCCGCTGCTCGCGCTCGCGCACGGCGGCGGACTTGACGGGTTCGAGCGTGTCGATGCCCGCCTCTCCCTTCGTGGCGAGCACGTAGGAGACTTCGCGGCCGGCGTCGGTCCAGGTCGCCACGGCCGACGCGCAGCCGTACTCCAGGTCGTCGGGATGGGCCACGATCGCCAGGGCCCGCTGCCAGTCTTCGGGCATGGGTTCGAGCTGAGAGGTCATGGGTGACATCCTGGCAAACCAGACGGCGGGCCGCGCGGGCTCCAGGCCCGCCGCCGGGCGGCGCCCGGGGTTCGTACCGGGGGGAGCACCCCGATTGTTCCTGGTCCTATGCTGCTAGGTATGCACGATCAGGCAGGGGCAGGGGATCCGGACAATTTCGAACGTCTGTGGACCCCGCATCGCATGGCCTACATCAAGGGCGAGAACAAACCCACGGGCACCGGCCCCGGCGACGGGTGCCCGTTCGACGCGATCCCCAAGATGAGCGACGAGGAAGGCCTGATCGTCGCCAGGGGCGACACCGTCTACGCGGTGCTCAACCTCTATCCGTACAACTCGGGGCACCTGATGGTGGTGCCCTACCGCCACGTGGCCGACTACGCGGAGCTGCGGCCCGCCGAGCTGGTGGAGCTGGGGCAGTTCACCCAGAAGTCGCTGGGGGCGCTGCGCAAGGCCAGCGGCGCTCAGGGCTTCAACGTCGGCATGAACCTCGGCCAGGTCGCCGGCGCGGGCATCGCCGCGCACCTGCACCAGCACGTGGTGCCCCGGTGGGGCGGCGACACGAACTTCATGCCGGTCGTCGGCCGGACCAAGGTCCTGCCGCAGTTGTTGCGCGACACGCGGCGGTTGCTCGCCGACGCCTGGGACTGACCCGATCGCTGCCCACGGCTCACCTTCGCGCGCTCGCCAGGTCTCCCAGAGCGCCGGCGGACGCGGACGCGCGTAGCACGCCGATGCCGGTGGCCAGCAGCAGCGGCACGGCCAGCGCCAGCGCCATGGACAACACGGCCGCGCCGGAGTCGTTGACGAGCATGCCGAGCACGCCGCTGACGAGCGTGCCGATCAGCCCGGCGCGCAGGGCGGGGGAGTGCTCGAACGCGGCCGGCACCACGCCGGCCGAGGCCTGCTCGGGCCGCAGGATCGCGTAGACGAGGAAGGCGACGGCCGCGAGCACGATCGGCATGAGGTTGGGGCTGAGCAGGGTGCCGAGCATGGCCTGCAGCTTGCGGAAGATGACGTCGAACGCCTCTCCGGTCAGCACCTGGCCCACGAACCTGCCCAGATGCGTCTGCTGATCCGGCGGCCGCAGGTAGTTGAGCCAGGCGAACGTCATCACGATCACCCCGCCCGCCACGCAGAACACGCCCAGCTTCACCAGCGAGACGCGCTTGCCCGCCAGGACGAGGGTGGTCACCGCGATGCCGGGCACGAACGCGATCACGCCGCCGAAGTCGCTGCCCATGCCCGACCCGCCGAGCACCATCGCGAACGTGCCGAGCAGCACGATCGCGGCCACGCCCGCCCTGCCGGGCCAGCGGTGCGCGATGACCGTGGCGGTCAGCAGCGTGCCGGTCGCCAGCAGCGCGAACGGGATGTTGCCGAGCCCGTAGTAGCGGGCGCCGACGTCGGCGCTGTAGCCCATGACGCTGTTGACCTGCAGGGTCGTGCCGGTCAGCAGGTCGCCGACGAGCGTCAGGGCCGTGGCGCCGGCCACGACGGCGAGCGGGCCGAGCGGCGCGCGCCGCCACGGCCCCGCGAACGCCAGAGCGGTGATGGCCGCCGTCCATGCGAGCACCCCGGCGACCATCTGCGGCACACTCGACCACGGCAGCAGGTTGACCAGGAAGCTGGCGGCGGGCACGGCGGCCAGGGCGGCGCCCGCGACGCGTACGGGCACGAGGCCCTTGCGGCGGCGCAGCAGCAGGAACGCGACCAGGTAGAACAGCACCTGCAGCACCGCCATGACCGTGAAGTAGACGCCCTTCACCGAGCGCACGGCCTGCGCGTCGGCGTCGGCGTCACGCAGCCGGTCGACCGTCGCACCCTGGCCGCCGACCTGCAGCGGACCGCCCACGACCGTGGCGGGCACCGGCACGCCCAGCTTGGTCAGCACGGTGGCGGTCAGGTCGGGCGTGATCGAGAGGTCTTCGCGGCGCGTGGAGGTCGCGCCGAGCAGGTGGCCCGCCGCCCCGGGCTCGCGCAGCGCGGTCACCCGCAGGTGCGGCACGGAGCCGTGGTCGGACAGGCCCGCGAGCACCACAGTGGTGTCCACGGGCAGGACCGACAGCAGCGCGCCCGCCTTGGCGTCGGCCAGGCGCAGCGCGTCGCGGCGCTCGGTGGCGCTGAGCTGGTCGGGCACCCTGGGCAGCTGGCCGCTCGTGAGGTAGGGGAGAACGAGGTCGTCCACGTCCATGGCGATCACCCGGCACTTCTCCAGGTCGGCGGTCTTCACCTGGAGCGGGGAGGAGTGGTAGTGGCGCACCGCGCCCTGCCGGTCGGCCAGCCCCAGGGCGGCGCCCGGGCCGATGGCGATCGAGCACTGGCCTGCGGCCTTCAGCGACTCGCCCAGGACGCCCGCGTTGCGCTGGCCGGCCACGTCGATGAGGTAGCGGTAGTGGGGGATGACGGCGCCCGCGCCCTGCGGCTCGGGCGTGGGAGGCGCGCCGCAGCGGTAGCCGACGGCCGATCTGGTGCCCGCCGACACGGTCAGCCACGCGTCGTAGGGGCAGGTCACGGTGCCGACCGTGCGGATCGACATGGAGCCGATCGCGCTCGCCCTGGCCAGCTCCCACAGGTTGGGGGTGTCGGCCTGGGTGAGGTCGTTCCAGTGCAGGCCCGACACGCCGATGAGGGCCACCCGGCCTGCGCTGTCGTCGGCCCGCGCCGCCCCGGTGAACAACCCCGGCCCCGCCAGCATCTGAACGGCCAGCACGGCCAGCACCACTAGCGCGCGCCTCACCCGAGAACCTCCCGCGGTCGATGTTCCGTGGCACGACGCATCAGCTCACGTCCCGGCGCCACCGGACCCGACTACCCTCTCACGCGGCGGATGTGCTCGGTGCGATTCCGGGCCGCCCGGCGCGGGCGTCGCGCCCCTGTCTCGCGCCCCTGTCTCGTGCCGCTGTCTCGTCCCGCGCCCGGCACTCCCTCCACCGGGTGTGATGCACCTCTTCTCCTTCCCCGTTCGGGCGCGTGCTCCCACGTCATGCGGGAGGACCCGCCGCGATGCCCTGCGGCGGGTCCTCCTGCGACGCGTACGGGAGCGGGCGTCAGCCGGCCTTCACCTTGACGGCCTCGCTCTCGTGGTAGAGCCGGTCGAGCGAGGTGACCAGGTAGGTGCCCTCCTTCGCCGCGTACGACGGTTGCGAGACGACGGCGACGAGGTCGCGGGCGTCGGTGGTGCGGCAGTCCTTGCCCGACTTCGGCACCCGGTAGACGGCGTACGCGCGGGCGCTCTCGGAAGGAGTCCACGTCAGCGTGCCGTCGGAGGACTGGGCGCCGGCGGGCGGCGCGGGAGCCTCGCCGCCGCGCTCCTTCATCAGGGGCGGCAGCGCCGGGCGGGCGTAGCGGGACCTGGCCAGGCGGTCGACCGAGCCCAGCGGGTCGCTCAGCACCTGCTTGGCGCTGAAGTAGACCGAGCCGTCGACCTGCTTGAGCTTGCGGTTGACGCCGACCTGCGCGGCCAGCTCGCCCGGCTTCCTCCAGGCCTTGTCGTCGTTGGCGCCGACGCGGTAGAGGCCGTGACCGATGTAGAGCTGCACGTCGGTGCCCTTGACCTCGCGGGCCCACCAGCGCGCGAGCGTGTTGTAGTCGGCCAGCCGGTGCCCGCGGGGCCAGTAGAGCTGCGGAAGCACGTAGTCGACCGTGCCGGACTTGATCCAGGCGCGCGCGTCGGCGTAGATCGAGTCGTACGCCGACATGCCCGACGTCTTGGAGCCGCTCGGGTCGTTGGAGGTGTTGCGCCAGATGCCGAACGGGCTGATGCCGAACTTCACGTGGTTCTTCGCGTCGTGGACGGCCTTGTCGACCTCGGCGACCAGGGTGTTGACGTTGTCGCGCCGCCAGTCGGCGAGCTTCTTGCCCTTGCCGTGCTTCTTGAAGGCCGCGCTGTCGTCGAACGTCGCGCCCGCCACGGGATAGGGGTAGAAGTAGTCGTCGAAGTGCACGCCGTCCAGGTCGTAGCGGCTGACCACGTCGGTGATGACCTTGGTCACGTGGTGGCGCACGGCGGGCAGGCCGGGGTTGTAGTAGAGGCGGCCGCCGTATTTCACGGTCCAGCCCGGGTGCTTGCGCGCGGGGTGACCGGCGGGCAGCTTGGCGGTGCTGTCGCCGTAGGAGGCGCGGTAGGGGTTGAACCAGGCGTGGAACTCCATGCCGCGTTTGTGCGCCTCGTCGATGAGGAACGGCAGCGGGTCCCAGCCGGGGTCCTTGCCCGCCGTGCCCGTGAGATATTGCGACCACGGCTCGAGCGACGACTTGTAGAGCGCGTCGGAGGCGGGCCTGACCTGGACGAAGACGGCGTTGAGGTGGCGCTGGGCGGCGCTGTCCAGAATCTTCACGTATTCGGCCCGCTGTTTGGCGGGGCTCAGCCCGGCCTTGGACGGCCAGTCGATGTTCTGGGTCGTGGCGATCCACACCCCGCGCAGCTCGCGCTTGGGAAAGCGGGCGTCGGCCTTGCATGCCGCGGCGGGGGCGGCCATGGCCGTCTTCTTCTGGCTCGCTGCGGGGCTCTCTCCGGCTCCGGGGCCGAACACGTAGGCGGCGGCCGTGGTGGCGACGGCGAGCGTGGCAGCGGCTAGGAGTGGGCGTCCAGTTCGCATAGTGCCACCCAGTGTGGCAGTTGCCCTGACATGCTCGGGACCAAAAAAAGAAATGTACTCGTGATGCTTCTGTGATTAAAGGGTAGGGCCGGCCGGAAGGGACAAAGCCCATCACGCCACCGCGCCCGCGACCCGGAGGTGCGCCGGACCTTCTCGTACGCCCGCAGCATCGTCCTGTCGTACGCCGACTCCCTCGGTCCCCGGGTCGCGGGCGCGGTGGCGTCCGTCACCGCGGCGGGGGAGCTGAGGCGGTTCGCGGCGACGGGGGCCGGGGACGCCAGCCCGGCCGCCCCGCCTGTTCCTCAGCCGGTTGCCGCCACCTTGCTCGCGAGGTTGGACGGCAGCGGCTCGTAGCGCAGGAACGTGCGCTGGAAGCTGCCGGTACCGTGTGACATGGATCTCAGGTCGATGGCGTACCGCGTTATCTCCAGCTCCGGCACCTCCGCCTTCACCAGAGTGCGGCCCGTGCCCACGGGCTCGGTGCCGAGCACCCGCCCGCGCCGCGACGACAGGTCGGACATCACCGAGCCCACATAGTCGTCGGCCACCAGCACGGAGATCTCGTCCACCGGCTCCAGCAGCAGGGTCGGCACCTTGGACGCGGCCTCCTTCAGCGCGAGCTGGCCCGCGATCTGGAAGGCCATGTCGGAGGAGTCGACGGAGTGGGCCTTGCCGTCGTACAGGGTGACACGGACGTCCACCATCGGGTAGCCGGCGACGACGCCCCGCTCCATCTGGGCCCGCACGCCCTTCTCGACCGACGGGATGAACTGGCGCGGCACCACGCCGCCCACGATCTTGTCGACGAACTCGAAGCCGCCTCCCGACGGCAGCGGCTCGACCTCCAGGTGGCAGATGGCGTACTGGCCGTGGCCGCCGGTCTGCTTGACGTTGCGGCCCATCGCCTGGCACCTGCCGCCGAACGTCTCGCGCAGCGGCACCCGCAGGTCCACCCGCTCGACCTCGACGCCGTGCCGTTTGGACAGGCGGTCGAGCAGCACGTCGGTGTGCGCCTCGCCCATGCACCACAGGACGAGCTGCCTGGTCTCGGCGTTGTTCTCCAGGCGCAGCGTCGGGTCCTCGGCCACCAGCCTGCCGAGGGCCTGTGACAGCTTGTCCTCGTCGGCCTTCGACTTGGCCCTGATGGCCACGGGGAGCAGCGGGTCGGGCATCTGCCAGGCCGTCATCAGCAGCGGCCGCTCGACGTCCGAGAGCGTGTCGCCGGTCTCGGCGCGCGACAGCTTGGCCACGGCCACGATGTCGCCGGCGAGGCCCTTGGCCGCGCCGCGCTGCTGCTTGCCCAGCGGGCAGGTCAGGGTGCCGATGCGCTCGTCGACGTCGTGGTCCTCGTGGCCGCGCTCGGCCAGGCCGTGCCCGGACACGTGCACGGTCATGTCGGGGCGCAGCGTGCCGGAGAAGACGCGTACGAGGCTGATGCGGCCCACGTACGGGTCGCTGGTGGTCTTGACGACCTCGGCCACGAGCGGGCCGTCCGGGTCGCAGGTGATGTCCTTGACCGGTTTGCCGGACAGATCGGTGATCTCCGGCATGGGATGTTCGAGGGGGGACGGGAAGCCCTGCGTGATGAGCTCGAGCACCTCCGTCGCACCGACGCCGAGCCCGCTGCAGAGCACCGGGTAGAAACTGCCGCGCGCGACCGCCTTCTCCAGGTCGTCGATGAGGACCTTGGTCTCGATGGGCTCACCCTCGAGGTAGCGCTCCATGAGCGACTCGTCCTCGCTCTCCTGGATGATCCCCTCGATCAGGACGCCGCGGTGGTCCTCGATCTGGGACGCGTACTCGGCTCCAGGGTCCTTCTCCGTGCGCGTGCCGGTGGCGTAGTTGAAGAACTTCTGCGACAGGAGCCCGATGAGGCCGTTGACGTGGCCGTTGGTGATCACCGGGAGATAGAGAGGCGCGACGCCGTCGCCGAACACGTCCTGGCAGGTGGTGAGCACCTCGTCGAAATCGGCCCGCTGGTGGTCGATCTTCGTGATCACGACCGCGCGCGGCATGCCGACCTGGGAGCACTCCTCCCAGAGGATGCGGGTGAGGCCGTCGATCCCCTCGGAGGCCGACACCACGAAGAGCGCGGCGTCGGCCGCGCGCAGCCCCGCGCGCAGATCCCCCACGAAATCGGCGTAACCGGGCGTGTCGAGAAGGTTGATCTTGATTCCGTTGAACATGAGCGGTGCCGACGCGAGGTTGACGGAGCGCTGCTGCCGGACCTCGACCTCGTCGAAGTCGCTGACCGTGTTGCCGTCCTCCACGCGGCCCGGGCGCTGGATGGTGCCCGTGGCGGCCAGCAGCTGCTCGACGAGGGTCGTCTTGCCCGCTCCCGAGTGGCCGACCAGCACGACATTGCGTATCGCGTCCGCCCGGTCGGCCGCGGGTGCCCTGCCCGCGGCTCCCACGGCGCCGCCTGAGTGTCTTTCCGCCACATCGCCTCCCGCGTCGTCGGATGTTTCCCAACGCCGCGCCCGCGCGGAAGGTGACAGAAACCGCATGGACGCGGTGTGTTCACCAAATACCCCTGTGGCGGATATCACAAGAGGGGCAGGGCAAAGAAAGTTGTCAGGTCCGTGATGGCCTACGATCGGACGGCGATGCTCAAACTCCTGCGCCCGGCCATGACCCGGATACTCACCCCGCTGGGCAGGGCTCTCGCCGGCCGCGGGATCGGCCCCGACGCCGTCACGGCGATCGGCACCCTCGGCACCGTCGTGTCCGCCCTGCTCTTCTTCCCGCTGGGGCTGCTGACCGTGGGCGCCCTCGTCATCACCGTCTTCGTGCTGTTCGACCTCCTCGACGGCGTGGTGGCCAGGCTCGGCGGCAAGGGCGGCAGCGCCTGGGGGGCGTTCCTCGACTCGACGCTCGACCGGGTCGCCGACGCCGCCATCTTCGCCGGCCTGATCTTGTATTTCGTCGCCGGAGGCGACACGCTGATGGCCGCGGTGACGTTGGTGTGCCTGGTCGCGGGCGCCGTGGTCTCCTACGCCAAGGCGAGGGCGGAGGGGCTCGGGCTCACGGCTGACGTGGGGCTGGCCGAGCGTCCTGAGCGGCTGGTCGTGGCGCTGGTCGCGGCCTTCTTCTCGGGCCTCGGCGTACCGTACGTCCTGCCGGCGGGCATGTGGCTGCTCGCGGTGACCAGCCTGATCACCGTGGGGCAGCGTGTGGTGGCGGTCTACCATCAGACGAGGGAGACATGAGCGAGAAGGCGTCCGTCAGCGATCGCATCGTGGCCGCGGGCTTCGCGGCCGGCTGGAAGCTCGTCCCACTGTTGCCCCAGGGCCCGACGGCGGCGGTCTTCCGCTTCATGGCCGACCGCGTCTGGCGCAGGGGAGGCAGGTCCGTCCGCCGGCTGGAGTCCAACCTGGCCAGGGTGACCGGCCTCGAGGCGGGCAGCCTCGAGCTGAGCGAGCTCACCAGGGCCGGCATGCGCTCCTACTTCCGCTACTTCCACGAGATCTTCCGGCTGCCGTCGATGCGCACCGAGGAGATCGTGCGCCGCACCCACGTCATCGGCGCCGAGCACGTGCACGACACCGTGGCGGCCGGGCGGGGCGTGGTGCTGGCCCTGCCCCACATGGGCAACTGGGACCAGGCGGGCGCGTGGCTGGTGGGCGTGGGGCATCCGTTCACCACCGTGGCCGAGCGGCTGAGGCCGGAGTCGCTGTTCCGCCGCTACGTCGCCTTCCGCGAAGGGCTCGGCATGGAGGTGCTGCCGCTCACCGGAGGCGACGGGCACAACTTCGGCACCCTGGCCACGCGGGTGCGCAGGGGCGGGGTCGTGTGCCTGCCCGCCGAGCGCGACCTGACCAGGAGCGGCGTCGAGGTGCGCTTCTTCGGCGCGACCACCAAGGTGCCCGCGGGACCGCCGCTGCTGGCCGTGCAGACCGGGGCCGCGCTGCTGCCCGCGACCGTCTACTTCGTGGGCGACGACTGGGGCATCCACATCCACGAGGAGGTCCCGGTCCCTGAGGAGGGCACCCGGCAGGAGAAGGTCGCCGCGGTGGCGCAGCGCATGGCCGAGGTGTTCGAGAAAGGGATCACCGAGCACCCGGAGGACTGGCACATGCTGCAGCGGCTCTGGCTGGAGGACCTGCGGTCATGAAGGTCGGCATCGTCTGCCCCTACTCGTGGGACATGCCGGGCGGGGTCAAGCAGCACATCGACGACCTGGCCCAGGCGCTCATGGCGCAGGACCACGAGGTGTCGGTGATCGCGCCGGCGGCCGACGACGACGAGCTGCCCCCCTACGTGACGGGCGCGGGCCGGGCCGTCCCCGTGCCGTACAACGGGTCGGTGGCGAGGATGTCGTTCGGTTTCCTGTCGGCCGCGCGGGTGCGGCGATGGGTGCGCACGGGCGAGTTCGACGTGCTGCACATCCACGAGCCGCTGATCCCGAGCCTGGGCATCCTGGCCTGCTGGGCCGCCAAGGGCCCGATCGTGGCGACGTTCCACGCCTCGTGGGTGCGCTCGCGGGCGATCGCGGTGGCCGAGCCGGTGCTGCAGAGCGCGCTGGAGAAGCTCAGCGGGCGCATCGCGGTCTCCGACGCGGCCCGTAAGAGCCTGGTGGAGCAGTTCGGCGGCGACACCGTGCTGATCCCCAACGGCGTGACCGTCTCCCGCTACACCGAGGCCGAGCCGCTCGACGGCTGGGGGCCCGACGGTGCCACGCTCGGCTTCCTCGGCCGGATGGACGAAGAGCGCAAGGGGCTGCCCATCCTGCTCGACGCGTTCTCGAAGCTCGCGGCCGAGCGGGCGGAGGTGAAGCTGCTCATCGCCGGCCCAGGCGACGAGAAGGACGTCTACGAGCGGGTGCCCAAACGCTTCCACGACCGGGTGACCGTGCTCGGCATGGTGAGCGAGGCCGACAAGATCCGCGCCTACCACTCGGTCGACGTGTTCTGCGCGCCCAACACGCGCGGCGAGAGCTTCGGCATCGTGCTGGCCGAGGCCATGGCGTCCGGGGCCACGGTGCTGGCCAGCGACATCCCCGCCTTCCGCAGGGTGCTCGGCGACGGGCAGGCGGGCGCGCTGTTCTCCAACGGCGACCCGGGCGCGCTGGCACGCGAGGCGGGCGCGCTGCTCGACGCTCCGGAACGCCGGGCCAAGCTGGCCGCCGAGGCGCTGGTCGCGGTCAGGAAATACGACTGGTCCACGGTCGCGCGCGACGTCGTGCGCGTCTACGAGACGGTCACCACGAGCGGCGCGGGGCGTGTGGAGGAAGACCTGTGACATCCACCATGATCGTGTTGATCGTGGGCATCGTCGTGGTGCTCGTGGCCGTCTACATCTCCTGGCGCGCGGGCCGGCTCGACCGCCTGCACATCCGGCTGGAGCTGGCTCAGGAGTCGCTGGACGCCGCGCTGATGCGGCGCAGGGCCGTGGTGCTGGAGCTGGCCGGGTCACGCCTGCTCGATCCCGCCACGTCCCTGGTGCTGGCCGCCGCCGCCCACGAGGCGAGGACGGCGGGCCCCGACGAGCGCGAGCACGCCGAGAGCGACCTGTCGCGGGCGCTGCGGGCGGTCGTCGACCAGGAGCGGTTCAGGGAGAAGCTGTCGGAGGCGCCCGGGGGGCGTGACCTGCTCGAAGAGCTCGACGCCGCCGTGGCCAAGGTGGTCTACTCCCGCCGCTTCTACAACAACGCGGTCGCGGTCACGCGTACGGCGCAGCGCCGCTGGCTCGCCAGGACCCTCCGCCTGGCCGGCCACACCGAGTACCCCCGATTCTTCGAGATCGATGACAATCCACCAGCGGCTATGGCAACTGAATGACCTAATTTGGTGAAGCCAGTAAGCTTCATCCCGTTTCACGGCTGAAGCGAGGAGTGTTACTGGTGCGGCTATCCCGGACGATCACGATCTGGCTGGCCGGAGCGGCCGTGCTCCTGCCCGTCTCGGCCTGTTCCTCCGAGGAGCCGGCGCCGGGCAAGGTGCCGCAGGCGGCCGCCTCCGTCGCGCCGAGCGAGGAGCCCGTCGAGGTCAAGACCCACCCCTTCACCGGCAGGCCGTACGACAGCCTCAAGCCCGTGCTCGCCGTGAAGATCGAGAACACCGCGGCGGGCAAGCCGCAGCAGGGCCTGAAGAGCGCCGACATCGTCTACGTCGAGCAGGTCGAGGCCGGTCTGACCCGGCTCATGGCGATCTTCTCGTCCAAGCTGCCGTCCAAGGTGGGGCCGGTGCGCAGCGCCCGCATCTCCGACCTGCACATCGCGCCGCAGTTCGGCAAGCCCGCCTTCTCCTACTCGGGGGCGCAGAGCAAGATGTTGCCGTTCATCGCCGAGGCGTCCCTGTTCGACGTCGGCGACACGCGCAACCCCAACGCGTACTTCCGCCAGCCGGGCCGCTTCGCCCCCTACAACCTGTTCGCCAACACCAAGCGGCTGCTGGCCGCGGCGCCGAAGGCGAGCAAGGCCAAGGACATCGGCTTCACCTTCGGCGACGCTCCGGCCGAGGGCGGCGTGGAGCGCAAGTCGTACACGGTCAAGTGGCCCGCGGCCCGCTTCACCTTCGCCTGGTCCGAGGCGAGGAAGAAGTGGATGATCTGGCAGGACGGCAAGAAGGACGTGGCCGCGGAGGGCGGGCAGCTCGGCGCGCCGACGGTCGTCATCCAGTACACCAAGACCGAGCGCTCGCAGTTCCACGACAAGAACGACAGCTACACGCCGCTCGTGCACACCACGGGCAAGGGCAAGGCGATCGTGCTGCGTGACGGCAAGGCGTTCAAGGCGAACTGGGAGCGGGAATCGGAGAAGGACGGCACGACGTTCACCACGGAGAGCGGCGAGCCGATGAACTTCGCACCCGGCCAGGTCTGGGTCGCCCTCGCCAGCCGCAAGCCCGTCATCCCCTAGTCCTTCTGTATAAGTAAGGCGATAAACCCTGACATATTGGCATGTCGGGGGAGGGGTCCGTCAGGACCTACGATGGGCTTGAGAACATACCGATTCGTCGTGAGAGCCCGTGAGGAAGACCGTGTCCAGCAGCACGCCAGAAAGCAGCCCCGTCACCGGAACGGCCCGCGTCAAGCGCGGCATGGCCGAGATGCTCAAGGGCGGTGTCATCATGGACGTCGTCACGCCCGAGCAGGCCAAGATCGCTGAGGACGCCGGGGCGGTCGCCGTCATGGCCCTCGAGCGCGTCCCCGCCGACATCCGCGCCCAGGGCGGCGTGTCGAGGATGAGCGACCCCGACATGATCGACGGCATCATCGAGGCCGTGTCGATCCCCGTCATGGCCAAGGCCCGCATCGGCCACTTCGTCGAGGCGAAGGTGCTGCAGGCGCTCGGCGTCGACTACGTCGACGAGTCGGAGGTGCTCACCCCGGCCGACTACGCCAACCACATCGACAAGTGGCAGTTCACCGTGCCGTTCGTGTGCGGGGCGACCAACCTGGGAGAGGCCCTGCGCCGCATCACCGAGGGCGCGGCGATGATCCGCTCCAAGGGCGAGGCGGGCACCGGTGACGTCTCCAACGCCGTCACCCACATGCGGACGATCCGCGCCGAGATCAAGCGGCTCACGTCGCTGCCCGAGGACGAGCTGTACGTCGCCGCCAAGGAGCTGCAGGCGCCGTACGAGCTGGTCGCGGAGGTCGCGAAGCTCGGCAAGCTGCCGGTCGTGCTGTTCACCGCTGGCGGCATCGCCACCCCGGCCGACGCCGCCATGATGATGCAGCTGGGCGCCGAGGGCGTCTTCGTGGGCTCCGGCATCTTCAAGTCGGGCGATCCGGCCAAGCGCGCGGCGGCCATCGTCAAGGCCACCACCTTCTACGACGACCCCGACGTCATCGCCAAGGTCTCGCGCGGCCTGGGGGAGGCCATGGTCGGCATCAACGTCGACGACATCCCGCAGCCGCACCGGCTGGCCGAGCGCGGCTGGTAGTCACACTCCGTACGACGAAAATCGTCAGAAAGGCGGCATCCGTGAAGGATGTCGCCTTTTTCTGTCCTGCTGTTCACCCTCTGGTCATGATCCTGAGTCAAGCTACGGACGTCCCTCACCCTTGATCGTCCGGGAGCCTCACGTGTCCAAGCTGAACCGCCGGCACTTCCTCGTCACCGGTTTAGCGGCGGGCGCCGCCGCCGCGATCCCCGCGACCGGCGCGCACGCCGACCCAGACCCCGCCGCGGACCCCAGTAAGGAAACCGCCCGGAGCCTCGCCTCGCGCGGGCTGCGCACCGACCCCTTCACCCTCGGCGTCGCGTCGGGCGACCCCGACCACGAGGGCTTCGTCATCTGGACCAGGCTCGCCCAGCAGCCGATGGCCGAGGACGGGCTCGCAGGCATGCCGCAGCGGCCGTTCCCCGTGCTGTGGCAGGTGTACTCCGACGAGCGCGCCCGCCGCGTCGTGCGCAGCGGCGTGACCGTGGCCGCGCCGGAATGGGGGCACAGCGTCCACGTGGAGCTTGCGAACCTGGGCTCCGACCGCGACTACTGGTACCGCTTCCGCGTCGGCCCGTACGTCTCGCCGCTCGGCCGCGCCCGCACCGCCCCGCACCCCCTGTCGTACGGCGGCGCCCTGGCCATGGCGTTCGTCTCCTGCTCACAGTACGAGCACGGCTTCTTCACGGCGTACCGCCGGCTGGCCGAGGAGCGCCCCGACGTGATCCTGCACCTGGGCGACTACCAGTACGAGTACACCAAGGACACCTACACCATCCCCGGCGGCAACGTCCGCGACCACGAGGGCCCCGAGACCGAGACCCTCGCCAACTACCGCCAGCGCCACGCCCAGTACAAGACCGACCCCGACCTGCAGGCCGCGCACGCCGCCGCGCCGTGGCTGGTGGTGTGGGACGACCACGAGGTGGACAACAACTGGGCCGACGAGGTGCCCGAGAAGCCCGAGAACCCCCAGCCGAACTTCCTGAGCAGGCGCGAGGCCGCCTTCCGCGCCTACTACGAGAACATGCCGTTGCGCCGCACCTCCATCCCGCGCGGCATCGACATGCAGCTCTACCGCCGCGTCCGGTGGGGCAGGATGGCCACCTTCCACATGCTCGACACCCGCCAGTACCGCGACGACCAGGGTTGCGGCGACGGCTACCGCGACTGCCCCGCCTCGATCGACCCGGCCCGCTCCATCACGGGCGCCGAGCAGGAGGCGTGGCTGCTGGACGGCTTCCGGCACTCGCGGGCGCAGTGGGACATCCTCGGCCAGCAGGTGTTCTTCGCCCAGCGCGACAACAACGACGGCCCGGCCAAGATCACCAGCCAGGACGCGTGGGACGGCTACGTCGCCTCCCGCAAGCGCATCACGCAGGGCTGGCTCGACGCGAAGGTGCGCAACCCGGTCGTGCTGACCGGCGACGTGCACGCCCACTGGGCCAGCGACCTCAAGCTTGACTACGACGACCCGACGGGCCCGTCCGTCGGGTCGGAACTGGTGGCCACCTCGATCTCGACCGGCGGGAACGGGGCCGACTCCGACCCGGCGACGCACCCGTTCCTCAAGATCAACCCGCATCTGAAGTTCTACAACAACCAGCGCGGCTACGTGCTGACGAAGGTCGAGCGCGATCAGATGACGGCCGACTTCAAGGTGGTGCCGCAGGTGCAGACACCCGGAGGCGAGGTGTACACGCGGGCCACGTTCGTGATCGAGGACCGGACGCCCGGGGTGCAGCAGACGTACCTGCGCCCGGTCGACCCGGCCCTGCGCAGCCAGCCCATGACCGTGGAGGAGACGGTCCGCCTGGAGACCGAGCGTCCGTGAACTCTCGCGCGCCGGCCGGGACACCCCGCCGTGTCCCGGCCGGCGCGCTCCGCGGCTCCCCGGCCCCGAGGCGCGGACCCTGCCAGGAAGATCCCGGCCGGTCGTGGTGTTGAATTGTCTGAACCCGCACCCGGACGGAAGGATCTGCCGTGCCCACGATCGGTGTACTCGCCCTGCAGGGCGACGTGCGCGAGCATGTGCGCATGCTCCAGGAGGCGGGAGCGCGGGCCACGGCCGTGCGCAGGCCCGCCGAGTTGGAGGCGGTCGACGGCCTGGTCATTCCCGGCGGTGAGTCGACGACGATGTGGAAGCTGGCCGAGGCCTTCGACATGTTCGAGCCCCTGCGCATGCGGATCAAGGAGGGCATGCCCGCCTACGGTTCCTGCGCCGGCATGATCATGCTGGCCGACCGGATCGAGGACGGCGTTTCCGGCCAGCAGACCGTCGGCGGCATCGACATGGTCGTCAGGCGCAACGCGTTCGGCCGCCAGGTCGACTCGTTCGAGGAGGACATCGACTTCGCCGGGCAGCGGGTGCACGCGGTCTTCATCCGCGCGCCGTGGGTCGAATCCGTCGGCGCGGGCGTCGACGTGCTGGGCAAGTGCGAGCCTGGGGATAGGATCGTCGCGGTCCGACAAGGGCCGCTGCTCGCGACGTCGTTCCATCCCGAGCTGACCGGAGACGCTCGCGTGCACCGTTACTTCGTAGACATGCTGAGGGAGCTCTAGCCAATGTCCGGCCACTCCAAATGGGCGACGACGAAGCACAAGAAGGCCGCGCTCGACGCCAAACGCGGCAAGCTGTTCGCGAAGCTCATCAAGAACATCGAGGTGGCGGCCCGGACAGGTGGCCCTGACCCTGATGCCAACCCCACCCTCTTCGACGCCATCTTCAAGGCGAAGAAGAACTCCGTGCCCAACGACAACATCGAGCGGGCCCGCAAGCGCGGCGGCGGCCTCGAGGCCGGTGGCGCCGACTGGCAGACCATCACCTACGAAGGCTACGCGCCGGGCGGCGTCGCGGTGCTCATCGAGTGCCTCACCGACAACCGCAACCGCGCCGCCTCCGAGGTGCGCGTGGCGCTGACCCGCAACGGCGGCTCGCTGGCCGACCCCGGGTCCGTCTCCTACATGTTCAACCGCAAAGGCGTCGTCATCGTGCCGAAGAACGGCCTCGACGAGGACACCGTGCTGATGGCCGTGCTCGACGCGGGCGCCGAGGAGGTCAACGACCTCGGTGACTCGTTCGAGGTCGTGTCCGAGGCCGGTGACCTGGTGCCGGTGCGCAAGGCCCTCCAGGACGCCGGCATCGACTACGACTCGGCGGAGTCGAGCTTCCTGCCGACGATGAGCGTGCCGCTCGACGAGGAGGGGGCCAAGAAGGTCTTCCGCCTCATCGACGCGCTGGAGGACAGCGACGACGTCCAGAACGTCTACGCCAACTTCGACGTCTCCGACGACGTGCTGGCGGCGCTGGACTAGCGTTCCTGCCCGGCGAAGGCCGGGTGCGTCCGGGCACCTCGGGTGTGGCGGGCCTGAGCGCTCCACAGAGACGCTCGCGAGCCTATGCCTTCAGGGGAATGCCGAGCAGGCGCCGAGCGGCCGTCGCGACCGTCACAGGGGCGATCCCGGGCGTGATCGGATGCCGCGACCGTCGTCGCCGTGGCGCCGGCGGCCGGCCGTGGCCACGGCCGCCGCGCAGCTGCCCTGTCCCGGCAGGCTCGATCTCACGCTAACCGGTTCGCGAGCGCGTACTCCCGCCGCATAAGTTGGCTGACTGTGGAAATACGCGACCTCACCCCTGAAGACCTCGACGACGTCCTTGACCTTCGCAGACGCGCCTTCGGCCCGCTGTCCGCCTCCGACCGGGACAGGTGGCGCAGGGCGGTGCTCCCATCCCTCGGTGAGGGCCGCTATCTGGGTGCCTTCGACGGCACCAGGCTGGCCGCCGCGGCGCGGCTGCGTCAGTTCACGCAGTGGTGGCACGGCAGGCCGCAGCCGATGGCCGGGATCGCCGGGGTCACCGTGGCGCCGGAGGACCGCGGCCGCGGCTGCGGCAGCACGATCATGCGGGCCGTCGTCGAACGCGGCAGGGCGCTCGGCGACGCGGTCTCCGTGCTCTATCCGGCCACCACCGGCATCTACCGCTCGCTCGGCTATGAGCACGCAGGAGCCCAGCACAGCGTCAGGCTCCCCGCCGAGCTGCTGCGCCAGATCCGGCCGTCCGGCCAGGTCAAGCTGCGCAGGATGGGCCCTGGCGACGCCGGAGAGGTCGTCTCCATCCTGCACCGCGTCCACGGCGCCGCCCGCGCCAGCGGGCCCGTCTCCTGGGACGAGCAGACCTGGAGCCTGTGGCTCGAGAGTGAGGACGACTTCCTCTACGTCGCCGACGACGGTTTCGTGGTCTACCGGTGGCACGGCGAGGACATGCTGGTCGACAGCCTCGTCGCCGGATCGGGGGAGACGCTCAGGGCACTGTGGTCCCTGGTGGGCAGCGCGTCCTCGATCGCGCACGAGGTCGTCGCGCACGTGGCTCCCGACGACCCGGTGTTGTGGCTGCTGCGCGAGCGGACGGTCGAGCAGGTCACGCAGCGGCGGTGGATGTTCAGGGTGCTCGACGTCGCCGCGGCGGCCGAGCGCAGGGGCTACCCGGCGCGCCTTGCCGGCGACGCCGTCGTCACCGTGCACGACCCTCTCGGAGGGGGCGGCACGTGGCGGCTGGAGTTCGCCGGCGGCTCCGCCGCGGTCATCCCGGCCGAGCAGCCCGGGGTGAGGCTCAGCGTGAACGGCCTCTCCGCCCTGTACGCCGGGATCCCGGCGGCCACCCTCCGCCTCAGCGGGCTCATGTCCGGAGATGACCGATACGACGAGACACTCGACGCCGCCTTCGCCGCCAGGCCGTACATGCTCGAGGACTTCTGACGGGCGTTTCCCGGTGCGCGGCCACCGCGGGCGGAGTAGAGTCTCGTGCCGAACAGATGTTCGGCGTACGCGGGAGGGCATGCCGGTGCGGGTGATGGGCGTCGATCCGGGGCTGACCCGGTGCGGTCTGGGCGCCGTCGAAGGGCGTCCGGGCGCGCCGCTGACGCTCGTGGCCGTCGGAGTCGTGCGCACCGGCGCCGACGAGGAGCTCGGGGCCCGGCTCGTGGGCATCGAGGCCGGCATCGAGAAGTGGCTCGACGACGTGCGTCCCGACGCGGTCGCGGTCGAGCGGGTCTTCAGCCAGCACAACGTACGCACCGTCATGGGCACGGCGCAGGCCGCCGGGATCGCGGTGCTGTGCGCGGCCCGGCGCGGGCTGCCCGTGGCGCTGCACACGCCGTCCGAGGTGAAGGCCGCCATCACCGGCAGCGGCACGGCCGACAAGAAGCAGATCGGCGCCATGGTCACGCGGCTGCTGCGGCTCGCCGAGATGCCCAGGCCCGCCGACGCCGCCGACGCGCTCGCACTGGCCATCTGCCACGTCTGGCGCGGCGGCGCCCAGCACCGCCTCGCCGCGGCCCTCGCCAAGGCCAGGAAGGCCGGGCCGTGACGGCGCAGTGGAGCAGCACGGCCCACGGCGCCCCGGAGCGCCGTGCGCCTCGTCCACGCGTCGCCCCCGGGCCGGACGGTCCGGCGGGGGAGCCGGCTTCTCGGGCGCCGGGCCGTCTCCCGCCGCCTCGTGAGGGCGCCGGGGCGGCCGTTTCCACCCGGAGGGCCAGGTGGTCCTGGCGCGGCGGCTCCGGCCGCTTCCTGGGCGGTTCCTGGGGGCGTTCGCGCCACGTGCGGGGCCGGCCTCCGGCAGGCTGGGTCCCGAGGCGGAGGGCAGGGTTGTGATCGGATCCAAGACAGGAGGCGGGTTGTGATCGCGTCGGTGGCGGGGAAGGTGGCGGCGATCGCGCCCGACGGAGCCGTGATCGAGGTCGGCGGCGTCGGGGTTCTCACCCACTGCACCCCCGGCACGCTCGCCACGCTGCGCCTCGGCGAGGAGGCGCGCCTGGCCACGTCGCTCGTCGTGCGCGAGGAGTCCCTCACCCTCTTCGGCTTCGCCACCGACGACGAGCGGGCGGTGTTCGAGTTGCTGCAGACGGCCAGCGGCGTCGGGCCGAAGCTGGCGCTGGCGATGCTGGCCGTGCACACGCCCAACGCGCTGCGGGTGGCCGTGGCCGGCGCCGATCTGAAGGCGCTCACCCAGGTGCCGGGCATCGGGCAGAAGGGGGCCCAGCGCATCGTGCTGGAGCTGAAGGACCGGCTCGGCACGCCGGAGACGGCGGTCGACGCCGCGCTCAACGGCGAGCGGAAGGCCGCGGCCTGGCGCGAGCAGGTGCACTCGGGGCTGGTGGGGCTCGGCTACTCCAGCAAGGACGCCGACGAGGCGATCGCCGCCGTGGAGCCCGAGGCCGACGCCGACCTCGCCGCCGGGCGCCAGCCGCGGGTGGCCACGCTGCTGAAGGCCGCGCTGCGATCGCTGAGCGTGCGATGAGTCATGACGGCGGAGCCGGCGTCACCGCACGCGCCGACGTGGCCTGCCGCACTTTCGATAGGTTGGCCCCTCCGGGTCGCGACGGGCGGTGCCATGCCGGGTCCCGCGGGCTGGATGCGGTGCGCAGGGCCGTCGACGGCGTGAGGAGGTGCCACGGTGAGCTCTGATCGGGAGCTCGTCTCACCCGACGCCGAGGGCGAGGAGCTGCAGATCGAGGCGGCGCTCAGGCCCAAGCGGCTCGGCGAGTTCATCGGCCAGGGCCGGGTGCGCGAGCAGCTCTCCCTCGTGCTCGAAAGTGCTCTGCGCCGGCAGCGGCCACCCGACCACGTGCTGATGAGCGGGTCTCCTGGGCTCGGCAAGACGACCCTGGCGATGATCATCGCGGCCGAGCTGAACGCGCCGCTCCGGATCACCTCGGGTCCGGCTCTCGAACGCGCGGGCGACCTCGCGGCGATCCTGTCGACGCTGGCCGAGGGCGAGGTGCTGTTCATCGACGAGATCCACCGGATGGCCAGGCCCGCCGAGGAGATGCTCTACCTCGCGATGGAGGACTTCCGGGTCGACATCGTCGTCGGCAAGGGCCCGGGGGCCACCGCCATCCCGCTCGACATCGCGCCGTTCACCCTGGTCGGCGCCACGACCAGGGCCGGGCTGCTGCCCGCGCCGCTGCGCGACAGGTTCGGGTTCACCGCCCACATGGACTTCTACGAGGTCGGCGAGCTGGAGCAGGTGCTCTACCGGTCGGCGAGGCTGCTCGGCGTCGGCCTGCCCGACGACGGCGCCCACGAGATCGCCAGGCGGTCGAGGGGCACGCCCCGCATCGCCAACCGGCTGCTGCGGCGGGTGCGCGACTTCGCCGACGTGCGCGCCGACGGGGTGATCGACCGCTCCGTCGCGGCGGCGGCGCTCAACCTTTATGAAGTTGACGCAGAAGGGCTCGACCGGCTCGACAGAGCGGTGCTGGGCGCGCTGCTGAAGAAGTTCGGCGGCGGTCCCGTGGGGTTGTCGACCCTCGCGGTCGCCGTGGGCGAGGAGCCGGAGACGGTCGAAGTGGTGGCCGAGCCGTTCCTCGTACGCCAAGGTCTGCTGGCCAGGACGCCGCGCGGCCGGGTGGCGACCGCGGCCGCGTGGACCCATCTCGGCATGACTCCACCACCGGACGCATTCGGAGCCCCGCTTTTCGACTGATCACAGAACGGTTGCAACCGTTTCAATATGGGAACTTCCCCGCGCGCCGAAACGCTGCTTCGTTGCCGCGTTTCGCGACAAGCGCCTACACTCCGTGGCTTGGCTGGCTGTGTAGGCTGACGGCCCGAGTGGCGCGGTCCGACGCGACGCACGGAATTTCCGGCGCGAGGCCGGTGTCAACTCCTTGTACGACAATGGAAGGTCGCCCCTTATGGACATGGGACAACTCGGAAGCATCCTGCCGCTCATTCTCTTGGTGGTGGTGTTTTACTTCCTGCTGATCCGCCCTCAGCGCAAGCGCCAGCAAGAGGCGATCCGGATGCAGAACTCTCTGACCCCGGGTGCGCGCGTCATGACCACGACGGGCCTGTTCGGCACCGTCGTCGCGGTGGACAATGAGGACGTCGTCCTCGAGGTCGCCCCCGGTGTCGAGACCCGCTGGGTGAAGGCCGCCATCGGCCGCGTCGTCACGCCCGGAGACGCTTCCGCAGGTGACGAGGCCGCGTCCGACGAGGAGGGCAAGAACGAGTCCGAGGCCGCCGTGGATCGCAACGGAGACCAGGACTCCAGCACCAAGCAGTCCTGACTAAGCTCTGCGACAAACCTCTATCTGAAAGAACTGACGACCAGTGGCCCGACCGACCAGCCGCCACAGCCGACCGGGGCGTACGCTCCTGGTGCTCCTGGCGCTCTTCCTCGCCCTGGGCGGGACGATGTTCCTGCAGCAGGCGTACACGCCCAAGCTGGGGCTCGACCTAGCCGGCGGCACGACGGTGACTCTGTCGCCCGTGACCCAGAACAACGCGGCTCCTCCAGAGGAGATCCTTGACCGGGCGGTCAACATCATCCGCGACCGGGTCAACGGCACCGGCATCTCGGACGCGGAGGTCGCCAAGTCCGGCGACAACATCATCATCTCCATTCCGGGTGTCGGGCAGAACGAGGCCATCAAGCTGGTCGCGACCACCGCGGAGCTGCGCTTCCGCCAGGTGCTCGCCATGGAGGCCACGCAGGCCCCGGCAGACCTGGCGACCAACGCGCCGACGCCGAGCGCCTCGCCCTCGGGCGGCAAGTCCGCCGAGCCCTCGGACCCCGCGAGCAAGTCGGGCGATCCCGCGGCCTCCGACCCGGCCAAGCCGAAGGCCTCAGAGCCGGTCAGGCCGCCGGCGTCTCAGCCGGCCGGAGCGCCGCAGCCGAGCACGTCGCCCACGGGCAAGGCGCTGTCGTCGGCGCTGACCGCGCCGACGCCCGGCGCCTCGGCCGAGCCCACGGCCACGCAGAGCCCCAAGGGCCAGGACAAGCGGGGCACCAAGGACGGGAAATCCACGCCCGCGCCGAGCGACGACCCCAGCCAACCCCCGGCGGCGGACCCCAACGCCACGGGCGTCAACACCGAGGGCATCGACCCAGCGGTGCTGGCCCAGTTCAAGAAGCTCAACTGCGCCGACCCCGCCAACCGCGGGCAGGGCGTCCAGGACGACCCCAACAAGCAGTACGCCGGCTGCGAGAGCGACGGCAGCTTCAAGTACGTCCTCGACGTCGCCAAGGTCGTCGGCACCGACATCGACACCGCCTCCGCGGGCGTCCGCCAGGGCACCACCGAGTGGGTCGTCCAACTCGACTTCAAGAGCAAGGGCGCCGGTGAGTGGAGCAAGCTCACCACCGCCGCCTACAACTCCCAGGAACCGCGCAACAAGGTCGCCGTCGTGCTCGACGGCGTCGTCATCACCGCCCCCAACATCATCAGCCCGATCCCGGGCGGCCGGGCGGAGATCACCGGCGGCTTCGACCAGGCCAGCGCCACCACGCTGGCCGACCAGCTCAAATACGGCGCGCTGCCGCTGAAGTTCAACCGCAGCTCCGTCGACACCGTCTCCTCGACCCTGGGCCAGGACCAGCTCGAGGGCGGCCTGATCGCCGGCCTGATCGGCCTGGCCCTCGTCGTCGTCTACTGCCTGCTCTACTACCGCGGCCTCGGCATCGTGGCGGTGCTGAGCCTCGTGGTGGCCACGGTCATCACGTACACGTCCGTGGTGGTGCTCGGGCACAACGCCGGCTTCCGCCTCTCCCTGCCGCACATCATCGGCCTGGTGGTCTCCATCGGCATCACCGCCGACTCCTTCATCGTCTACTTCGAACGCATCCGTGACGAGATGAAGGAAGGACGGCGCACGCTCCGCTCGGCCGTCGAGGTGGCCTGGGTCCGTGCCAGGCGGACGATCCTGATCGCCGACGCCGTCATGTTCATCGCCGCCATCGTGCTGTATTTCCTCGCGGTTGGCGGTGTCGCCGGATTCGCGTTCGCGATGGGCCTGACCACGCTGATCGACGTCGTGGTGGTGTTCCTGTTCACCAAGCCGTTCATCGCTTCGCTGGCGAGGGTGAAGTTCTTCGCCAAGGGGCACCCGCTGTCCGGCCTCGACGCCGAGCGTATGAGCGAGGTCGGCTCGACCGGCCGCACGACCACTCCGCAGGAGGCCTGAGATGGGACTGGGGCGTCGCCTCTACCGCGGCGAGATCGACGTTGACTTCGTCGGCAAATGGCGGCTGTGGTACAGCCTGTCCGGCCTGCTGCTCGCCGTCTCGCTGGCCGGGCTGCTCGTCAACGGGCTCAACCTGGGCGTGGAGTTCAAGGGCGGCACGATTTTCTCGTTCAAGTCCTCGCAGACCACGGTCGAGCAGGTGCGTGAGTCCGTGCTCGACCAGGGCGTGCACCAGGTGATCGTCCAGCAGGCGGGCACGGACGGCTGGCGGGCCACCACCGAGAGCCTGCCGGAGGACACCCGGGCCCAGGTGCAGAGCGAGATCGCCAAGGACTTCGGGGTCCCGCTCGACCAGGTGAGCATCCAGGCCATCGGTCCGTCCTGGGGCGGTGAGGTCTCCCAGAAGGCCTGGATCGGCCTGGGCGTGTTCATGCTGGCGATCATCCTCTACCTGTCGATGGCGTTCGAGCCGAAGATGGCGCTGGCCGCGATCGTCGCGCTCATCCACGACCTCGTCATCACGGCCGGCATCTACGCCTGGTCGGGCTTCGAGGTCACGCCGGCGACGCTGCTGGGCTTCCTGACCATCCTCGGTTACTCGCTCTACGACGCCGTCGTGGTGTTCGACATGATCAAGGAGGTCACGGCCAAGCTGGGGCACACGTCCAAGCAGACCTACTCGATGGCCGCCAACGACGCGCTCAACCACACGCTGATCCGATCGCTGAACACCTCGCTGGTCGCGATCCTGCCGGTGGCGGCGATCCTGTTCATCGGCACCACGGTGCTCGGCGCCGGCACGCTGAAGGACCTGTCGCTGTCGCTGTTCGTCGGCATGGTCGTCGGCACCTACTCCTCGTTGTGCGTGGCCACGCCGCTGCTGGTGACGCTGAAGGAGCGCGAGCCGAAATACCAGGCCATCGCCAAGCGGCTGGCCTCCACGGGCGGCGCCAGGGGAACGAAGAACTCCAAGAAGGCCGCGGCGGCGAAGGGATAGCTGCCCACCGCCTTTCGTGACGCCCTCGCCCGGCATCGGGCGAGGGCGCGGTCGTGTCCCCGGGCCTCGTGAGCGACCCGGCGCGGCCTTGAGAGCGCTCCTGGCGAGGGCGTACGGCCGTTGCGCGGAAGGGCACCACGGCCGTCGTCATGCCGCCAGGAACGCTCTGAGGCGCGCAGGGGTGCGTACGGAGGGCCGGTGTGAGGAGGTCCGGCCAGGGCCCGCTATGCACCATCATGGAGCGCGGCAGACGGCCGGTGAGGAATGCGAGGAAACACCATGAGCGAGCTGGACACATTGATCCTGGAGCGGATCAGGGACGTTCCCGACTACCCGAAGCAGGGCGTCCTGTTCAAGGACATCACCCCGCTCCTGGCCGATCCCGTGGCGATGGCCGCCGTGGTGGACGAGCTGGCCGGGTTGCACCAGGTCGACAAGATCGTGGGGATCGAGGCACGCGGGTTCATCCTCGCCGCTCCGGTGGCGTACCGCGCGGGCGCCGGGTTCGTGCCGGTGCGCAAGAAGGGGAAACTGCCCGCCGAAACCCTCGAGGAGTCCTACGATCTGGAGTACGGCTCCGCGAGCATCGAGGTCCACCGTGACGCCCTCGCGTCCGGCGAGCGGGTTCTCATCGTCGACGACGTGCTGGCCACGGGCGGCACCGCCGCGGCGGCCGTGGAACTGGTCAGGCGGACGGGAGCCGAGGTGGCCGGTGTGGCGGTGCTGATGGAGCTGGCGTTCCTGCACGGACGTGAGCGGCTGACGGGGGTGCCGTTGCATTCGCTCGTGATCGTGTGAACCGCCCCGCGACTGCTCAAGTTGGCTGCCTGGATACACTTGGGGGATCTGGACTCGAACGTGAGGAGTCATTGCGTGAGGAGTCTGTGTGCCCCGTGATGTGGTCGCGCCTGACGTAACCGAATCCGGCAACGCCGAAGCGCCCGGCGTTCCGGCGGTGCGCCGAAGGCGGTTTGGGGGTGGGGCCATGAACCCGGTGCTGGAGCCGTTGTTCCGTACGGTCCGCGCCACCCACCCCAAGGCCGACCTGCGTCTGATCGAGCGTGCCTACGATGTCGCGGCCTACCACCACCGTGACCAGAAGCGGAAGTCGGGCGACCCCTACATCACCCACCCGCTGGCGGTGGCGACGATCCTGGCCGAGCTCGGCACCGACGACGAGACCCTGTGCGCGGCGCTGCTGCACGACACGGTGGAGGACACCGCCTACAGCCTCGACGAGCTCCGCGGCGACTTCGGCGAGACGATAGCCTCCCTGGTCGACGGCGTCACCAAGCTCGACAAGGTCAAGTTCGGCGACGCGGCGCAGGCCGAGACCGTGCGCAAGATGGTCGTCGCCATGTCGCGCGACATCCGCGTGCTGATCATCAAGCTGGCCGACCGGCTGCACAACATGCGCACCATGCGCTACCTGCCCGAGCACAAGCGCCACCAGAAGTCGCGCGAGACGCTGGAGATCTTCGCCCCGCTGGCCCACCGCCTGGGCATGAACACCATCAAGTGGGAGCTCGAAGACCTGGCCTTCGCCATGCTCTATCCCAAGCGCTACGACGAGATCGCGCGCATGGTGTCGGAGCGGGCGCCGCGCAGAGACCTCTTTCTGCAGGAGGTCATCGAGAAGGTCTCCGGCGACCTGCGCGAGGCGAAGATCCGCGCCGTGGTCAAGGGCCGGCCGAAGCACTATTACTCGGTCTACCAGAAGATGATCGCCAGGGACGTGGCGTTCGACGACATCTATGACCTGGTGGGCATCCGCGTGCTGGTCGACAGCGTGCGCGACTGCTACGCCGCCCTCGGCACGATCCACGCCCGGTGGAACCCGGTGCCGGGGCGGTTCAAGGACTACATCGCGATGCCCAAGTTCAACATGTACCAATCGCTGCACACGACGGTGATCGGTCCCGAGGGCAAGCCGGTGGAGCTGCAGATCCGCACCCACGCGATGCACCACAGGGCCGAATACGGCGTGGCCGCCCACTGGAAGTACAAGGAGGAGGTCGGCAGCCCCGGCCCTCCCGGCAAGGTCAAGCCGGGCAGCGACATGGCCTGGTTGCGCCAGCTTCTCGACTGGCAGAAGGAGACCTCCGACCCGGGCGAGTTCCTCGAGTCGCTGCGGTTCGACCTGTCGGTGTCGGAGGTCTACGTCTTCACCCCGAAGGGGCAGGTCATCGCGCTGCCCGAGGGGGCGACGCCGGTCGACTTCGCCTACGCCGTGCACACCGAGGTGGGTCATCGCTGCATCGGCGCGCGGGTCAACGGGCGCCTGGTGCCGCTGGAGTCGCGGCTCGGCAACGGCGACACGGTGGAGATCTTCACCTCGAAGTCGCCCGACGCCGGCCCCTCGCGTGACTGGCTGAAGTTCGTCAAGTCCGGCCGGGCCCGCAACAAGATCAGGCAGTGGTTCTCCAAGGAGCGCCGCGAGACCGCGATCGAGGCCGGCAAGGAGGCCATCGGGCGGGCCATGCGCAAGCAGGGCCTGCCGCTGCAGCGGCTGATGTCGGGTGAGGCGCTGCTGGCCCTGGCCC
Source organism: Nonomuraea sp. B10E15 (assembly GCF_039871615.1). Classification (NCBI taxonomy): domain Bacteria; kingdom Bacillati; phylum Actinomycetota; class Actinomycetes; order Streptosporangiales; family Streptosporangiaceae; genus Nonomuraea; species Nonomuraea sp. B10E15. The sequence goes on along the minus strand of NZ_JBDPMB010000021.1, from coordinate 104,031 downwards.
GCGACCTGCGCTATCCCGACGTGTCCGCCCTCTACGCGGCCGTGGGCGAGGGCCACGTCGCGGCCCAGAACGTCGTGCAGAAGCTCGTGGCCTCGATCGGCGGCGTCGACAGCGCGGAGGAGGACATCGCCGAGACCTCGCTGCCGACCCGGCTGCGCGGCCGTCCCCGGGGCGGTGGCGGCGCGGGCGTGGTCGTCGCGGGCGACGCCGACGTGTGGGTACGCCTGTCGAAGTGCTGCACCCCGGTGCCCGGCGACGAGATCGTCGGCTTCGTCACCCGCGGCCACGGCGTGTCGGTGCACCGCGGCGACTGCACCAACGTGCAGCAGCTCAAGGCGCAGCCCGACCGGCTGGTGGAGGTCAGCTGGTCGCCGAGCGACGACAGCGTCTTCCTGGTGGCCATCCAGGTCGAGGCGCTCGACCGGCCGCGCCTGCTGTCCGACGTCACGCGGACGCTCTCCGACCAGCACGTCAACATCCTCAGCGCCTCGGTGACGACCTCGCGCGACCGGGTGGCGGTCAGCAAGTTCACGTTCGAGATGGGCGACCCCAAGCACCTGGGGCACGTGCTGAAGGCCGTACGCGGCATCCAGGGCGTCTTCGACGTCTACCGGGTGAGCGGCGCGGGCGGCTGAGCCGGCACCGTCGGATGGGGCGGTCAGCCCGCCAGGCCGGGCAGGTTGACCACGATCGCCTCCTGGGTGCTGCGGGCGATCACCACCACCGCCTCCTGCGACGGGTCCGGATTCTCCTCCCGGTGGGGCACGTACGGCGGAACGTAGATGTAGTCGCCGGGCCCCGCCTCGATGCGCACCTCCTCGGCGTCCTCCAGGAAGACGAACGCCGGCGTGCCGCTGACCACGTAGATGGCCGTCTCGGACGCCCCGTGGTGGTGGTCGGACGAGCGGGTGGCGGGCGCGACGTGCGTCTGGCCCATCCACAACCGCGTGGAGCCGGCCGTGGCGCCGCTGATGGCGGCCAGCCGTCGCATGCCGGAGCTCTGCGCCGTGTCGCCCGAGAGCCTTCCGGCGGGCACGTGACGCAGCGGCTGGTGGAACGGGTCGCCCTCGGCCCGGTAGCCCTCCCAGAGCCGCCCTCCGGCCCGTTCCAGCACGCCTGAGGCGACGGCGGCCAGGCGTACGGGGTCGTCGTGCGCGGCGAGCAGCTCGCCGGCCAGCTCGGGGTCGTGCGCGCGCAGCTCGCGCAGCAGCCACTTGCCGCTTCCCTGCCACCTGCGCCCCACGCCCAGCGCGGTCCTGGCGGCCTCCTGGACCACCTCCCAGCGGATGAACGCCTGCTCGCCGGCGTCGGTGACGCCCGCCAGGTCGTCGAGCAGGTCGGACAGCACGTAGCGGGCCCGCTCGGCCTGGTCGGGCGTCAGCCCGCCGGGGCCCGCGGCCAGGCGCTCGCCGAGCGCGCTCTGCAGGTCGCTGGCCCGCCCGCCCGTCCTGTCGGCCAGCACCGCGCCCTCCGCGCACATGCGCGCCAGGCTCGGCCTGCGCCTGCCGAAGTCCTTGTCGAAGTAGGCGTGCAGGCTGGTCTCGCTGTGCACGAACATCTCCACCGGCCACCCGCGCCAGCGCAGCGACTCGCGGTAGGGGGCGGCCAGGCCGTCGAGCACCACCACGACGTCGAGATCGGAGGTGCTGGTGCGGCGCTCGGTGAGCACGCTGCCGCCGACGAAGGCGTACAGCGCCCCCGGGAACATCTCCTCGACCAGGGCGCGCGCGTCGGTGACGGGATCCATGGCGTCAGCCTAGATCCCAGGTGCCGGCGCGCGCCGCCCGATTCGGACTCCTGCTCCGCGGGGGACGCGGCTCAGCTCAGCTGAACTCGGCCAGCGTGCGTTCGGCCTCCTCCAGCCACGACCGGCGGGCGGTCAGCGCCTCCTCGGCCTCCTTGACGTCCTTGGCGCGACCGGCGGCCTGCGCCTTGGACAGCCGCTTCTCCAGCTGGTCGATGGAGGTGCGCAACTGGTCGACCGTGCTCTGGGCGCGGGCCCTCGCCTCGGGGTTGGAGCGCTTCCACTCGGCGTCCTCGGCCTTGCGCACCGCGTCGTCGACCTTGCGCAGCCCGCCTTCGAGCCGGTCGCGCTGGTCGCGCGGCACGGGGCCGGCGGCCTCCCAGCGCTCCAGGATGTGCCGCAGCGCCGCCCTGGCCGTGCGTGCGTCGGTGACGGGGAGGATCTTCTCCGCCTCGGTGAGCAGCTGCTCCTTGACCGTGGCGTTGGCCGCGAGCGAGGCGTCACGCTCGGCGAACACGGCGGAACGGGCCTGGAAGAACTGGTCCTGGGCGCCCTTGAAGCGGGCCCAGAGCTCGTCCTCCGCTTCGCGCGAGGCCCGGCCGGCGCTCTTCCACTGTTGCATCAGGTCGCGGTAGATCGCCGCGGTGCCGCCCCAGTCGGTCGAGTCGGACAGCGCCTCGGCCTCGGCGACGATGCGCTCCTTGGCCGCGCGCACCTCCTCGCGCTGCTCGTCGAGCCCCGCGAAGTACTGCTTGCGGCGCTTGGCGAACGCCGTGCGCGCGGCCGACAGCCGCTTCCACAGCGCGGCCTCCGTGACCCGGTCGATGCGGTCGGCGGCCTTCCACTCCTCGATGAGCTGGCGCAGCCGCTCACCGCCGGACTTCCAGTGGGTGGTCTCGTCGGCGATGCGCTCGGCCTCGGCGACGATGCGTTCCTTGACCGCCCTGGCCTCGGCCCGCGCCTGCTCGCGAGCGGCCTTGACCTCCTCGCGGCGCTGGGCGACCAGCTCCGTCAGGCCGTCGAGCCTGGCCGTCAGCGCGGCGAGGTCGCCGATCGCGTGGGCGTCGGCGACGGCCTCGCGCAGCTTGACGATGCTCGCCTCGGCCTGTGCCGGAGCCAGGTCGGTGCTCCTGACGCGCTGTTCGAGCAGCTGGACCTGGCCGGCCAGCTCGTCGTACTTGCGATGGAAGTAGGCCAGTGCCTCTTCGGGTTCACCGGCCTGCCAGGACCCGACGGCTCGCTCTCCCTCAGCCGTACGCACGTAGACGGTGCCGTCGTCGTCTACCCGGCCCCACGGGTCGGTGCTCACCGTGTCCTCCCGCACTATCCATCAGACCCTTCGGGACTACTTCGTCCCTAGTTTGTATTACGTCAGCTCTTGCCGGCGAATGTCACGTCTTTGATTTCGACGCTTTGCTTCGGCGCTCCGGTCCCGTCTCCCGCGTCTGCGACGACGCCTGCTTTGTTCACCTTGTCCAGGATGTCCAGCCCCTTGGTGATCGTACCCACCGGCGTGTATTGCGGGGGGAGGTTGATGTCTCCGAAAACCAGGAAGAACTGGCTGCCCGTGGTGCCGGGCGCCTGGGTCTTGGCCATCGCCATCACACCCCGCTTGTACGCGGCACCCTCCAGGTTCTCCTCGGCCATGACGTAGCCGGGGCCGCCCGAGCCGTCCTGGCTCTTGCCGTCGGCCTTGGCGAACGGGTCGCCGCACTGCAGCATCGGGAACTGGTCGCTGCCCAGCCGGTGGCACTTGCTGCCGTCGTAGTAGTTCTTCTTGGCCAGGTGCTCGAGCGAGTTGGTCGTGCACGGCGCCTTGGCGTTGTCGAGTTCGATCACGATGTCGCCGCGGTTGGTCTCGAACGTCATCGTCTTCGTCGCCGGTTTGGTCTTCACCTTCTTCGGCGGCATGCCGACGTCCTTGACCTGACCGCCGGTCTTGTCGGCGGCGTAGTCGCACGTGCCCGCCGCCGCGTCGTAGGGCTTGGGCCCCGTGGACTCCGCCGCCGAGGCGGTGTCCTGGGGCGCCGCCGTGGGGGACGCGGCCGCGTCCGTCGGCGTGTCACCGCCGCCCATGAACGCGATCGCGGCCACGATGCCGCCGACCACGACCACCACGCCCACGGTGGAGCCGATGATCGCCGTGCGCCTGGCCTTCTGCTCGCGCTCGAGACGGCGCTGCATCTGCCGCTCGTAGTGCTCACGCGCCAGCTGCTTCTGCCGGTCCTTCCCCGTGGCCACCGCTTTGCCTCCCATAGTGAATCAACTGAGGTGGGCGAATCGTATCGGCCAACGGGTAATGATTCGCAGCCCGGCGACCCGCACCGGTACCCTTCGGTTACATTCCCATTGGCTTTTCGACGAGATCACCTGAGGCAGATGCTCATCGCCGGCTTCCCCGCAGGGGCCTTCCAGACCAATTGTTACGTCGTCGCGCCTGCCGCCGGCGAGGAGTGCGTGATCGTCGATCCAGGCCAGGACGCGACCGAGGGCGTCGACGAGCTGCTGCGCGAGCACCGGCTCAAGCCCGTCGCGGTCCTGCTCACCCACGGCCACCTCGACCACGTGTGGTCGGTGGCCCCGGTCTGCGGCGCGCGTGACGTCCCCGCGTGGATCCACCCCGACGACCGCCACCTGCTCAGCGACCCCGCCGCCGGCTGGTCCGACACGAGCGCCCAGCTGTTCGGGGGCCTGACGCTGAGCGAGCCCGACGACGTGCGCGAGCTGTCCGACGGCGCCGTGCTCCGGCTCGCCGGCCTCGAGCTCGTGGTCGACCACACCCCGGGCCATACCAGGGGGTCGGTGAGCTTCCGGTCGCCGGGCGACGAGGTCATGTTCTCGGGCGACCTGCTGTTCGCCGGCTCCGTCGGCCGCTCTGACCTTCCCGGCGGCGACTACGCCACCATTCTGCGCAGCCTGGCTACCAAGTGTCTGCCGCTGCCGGACGATACGGTCGTCCTGCCGGGCCACGGACCACAGACAACGATGGGCCGCGAGCGCGCCGTCAATCCGTACCTGAAAGAGGCGGCGCCGCACGCCGGTCCCACACGAGGGATCTAATGAGCTTCCAAGCACCGAAAGGCACCTTCGACTGGCTGCCTCCCCGCTCCGAGCGGGTTCTCGCCGTGCGCGAGGCCCTCGCCGCGCCGCTGCGCGGGGCGGGCTACGGCTACATCGAGACGCCTGTCTTCGAGGACACCCAGCTGTTCGCCAGGGGCGTAGGCGAGTCGACCGACATCGTCTCCAAGGAGATGTACACCTTCCCCGACAAGGCGGGCCGTTCCCTGACGCTGCGCCCCGAGGGCACGGCCTCCGTCGTGCGCGCGGTGCTGCAGCACAACCTGCACACCGGCCAGCTCCCCGTGAAGGTGTGGTATTCCGGCAGCCAGTTCCGCTACGAGCGCGCCCAGAAGGGCCGCTACCGCCACTTCTGGCAGGTGGGCGCCGAGGCCCTCGGGTCGGAGGACCCGGCGCTCGACGCCGAGCTCATCCTGCTCGGCGCCCGCGGGTTCGCCTCGCTCGGCCTCAAGAACGTCACGCTGCTGCTCAACTCGCTCGGCGACAAGGTCTGCAGGCCCGCCTACCGGGCGGCGCTGCAGGAGTTCCTGCGCGGCCTCGACCTCGACGCCGACACCAGGGCCCGCATCGAGATCAACCCGCTGCGGGTGCTCGACGACAAGCGCCCCGAGGTCCAGGCCCAGCTCACCGGCGCGCCCCTGGTGGTCGACCACCTGTGCGCGGCCTGCAAGGCCTACCACGAGGAGGTCCGTTCCCTGCTGGCCGCGTCCGGGGTCGCGTTCGACGACGACCCGCGGCTGGTGCGGGGGCTCGACTACTACACGCGCACCACGTTCGAGTTCGTCCACGGCGGGCTCGGCTCCCAGTCGGCCGTCGGGGGCGGCGGGCGTTACGACGGGCTGAGCGAGATGCTCGACGGCCCGCCGCTGCCCGGCGTCGGGTGGGCGCTCGGGGTCGACCGCACCTTCCTGGCCATGGAGGCCGAAGGGCTGCTGGACGACCACGCGCAGTCGCGCGTCCAGGTGTACGGTGTCCCGCTGGGCGAGGAGGCCCGCCGCCGGATGTTCCTGATCGTCAGCGAGTTGCGCGCGGCGGGCGTCAGCGCCGACATGGCCTTCGGCGGCAAGGGGCTCAAGGGCGCGATGAAGGGTGCCGACCGCTCGGGTGCCGGGTTCGCGCTGATCCTGGGCGAGCGTGACCTCGCGGCCGAGGTCGTGCAGGTGAAGAACCTGACCGACGCCGAGCAGACCGAGGTGCCGCTGGCCCAGGTCGTCGACGTTCTGAAGGGGAAGGTGCAGTGACCGGCCGGGTCGTCGCCGTCGCATCGTCGTCTCTCCTGCCCGTGCGAAGGGAAGGCGCGGTGATCCGCCGGCCGGCACGTGCCGGGTCGCCTCCGTCCGTTCGCCTCTTCCATCCGTGTGAAGGGAAGGCGCGGTGATCCTCCGGCCGGTTCATGCCGGGTCGCCGCCGTCCCTTCGCCCCTCCTATCCGTACGAAGGGAAAGTGCAGTGATCCGCACGCATACCGCCGGGTCGCTCCGTGAGGAGCACGCCGGGCAGCAGGTGACGCTCGCAGGATGGGTGGCCCGCCGCCGTGACCACGGCGGCGTCGTCTTCATCGACCTGCGTGACGCCTCCGGCTCGGCGCAGGTGGTCTTCCGCGAGGAAGACCACGCCCACGACCTGCGCGCCGAATACTGCGTGCAGGTCGTCGGCCAGGTCAGGGTGCGCCCGGAAGGCAACGAGAACCCCGACCTGCCGACCGGCGCGATCGAGGTGGTGGCCGACCGGGTCGAGGTGCTCAGCGAGTCGGCGCCGCTGCCGTTCCCCATCGAGGGCAGCGTGGGGGTGTCGGAGGAGGCGCGGCTCAAATACCGCTATCTCGACATCCGCCGCCAGCAGGTCGCCACGGCGATGCGCACCCGGTCCAAGGCCACCTACCTCGCCAACGAGGTGATGCACGAGCTCGGATTCGTCTACGTCGAGACGCCGACGCTGACCCGTTCCACGCCTGAGGGCGCGCGTGACTTCCTGGTCCCGGTGCGCCTGCAGCCCGGCAACTGGTACGCGCTGCCGCAGTCGCCCCAGCTGTTCAAGCAGCTGCTGCAGGTGGCCGGGCTGGAGCGCTACTACCAGCTGGCGAAGTGCTACCGCGACGAGGACCTGCGGGCCGACCGGCAGCCGGAGTTCACCCAGATCGACGTCGAGATGTCCTTCGTCGACCAGGAGGACGTGATCCAGGTCGGCGAGACGCTGATCGGCCGGCTCTGGAAGGAGATCGCCGGCTACGAACTGCCGACGCCGCTGCCGCGCATGACGTACGCGGAGGCGATGGACCGCTACGGCTCCGACAAGCCGGACCTGCGCTTCGGCCAGGAACTCGTCGAGATGACCGCCTACTTCTCCGGCACCTCCTTCCGCGTCTTCCAGGCCGACTACGTCGGCGCGGTCGTCATGCCCGGCGGCGCCTCGCAGACCCGTAAGGAGCTCGACGGCTGGCAGGAGTGGGCCCGCTCGCGTGGCGCCAAGGGCCTGGCCTACGTGCTCGTCCAGGAGGACGGCACGCTCGGCGGCCCCGTCGCGAAGAACCTGTCGGAGGCGGAGATCTCCGGGCTGGCCGGCAAGGTCGGGGCCAAGCCCGGCGACGCGGTGTTCTTCGCGGCGGGCGCCAGGAACGCCGCGCGCGACCTGCTGGGCGCGGCCCGGCTGGAGATCGGGCGCCGCTGCGACCTCATCGACGAGTCGCAGTGGTCCTTCCTGTGGGTCGTCGACGCGCCCATGTTCGAGCCTGTGTCCGATGAGTCCGGCGGCGAGGGCGGCTGGACGGCCGTGCACCACCCGTTCACCGGGCCGAAGCCGGAGTGGGCCGACAACTTCCAGGACCACCCGGGTGAGGCACTGGCCTACGCGTACGACATGGTCTGCAACGGCATGGAGATCGGCGGCGGATCGATCCGTATCCACCGGGCCGAGATGCAGCAGCGCGTGTTCGACGTGCTCGGCATCTCCAAGGAGGAGGCGGAGAGCAAGTTCGGCTTCCTGCTGGAGGCGTTCAAGTACGGCCCGCCGCCGCACGGCGGCATCGCCTACGGCTGGGACCGCATCTGCATGCTGCTGTCCGGCGGCGAGTCGATCCGTGACGTGATCGCGTTCCCGAAGACGGCCTCCGGCTTCGACCCGCTCACGGGCGCGCCCACGCCGATCACGGCCGGCCAGCGCAAGGAGGCGGGCGTCGACGCGCCGCCCAAGCCGTAACAGGCCGGAGAACGGGTGACGGCAGGCGCCGCACGGCGCCTGCCGTCACCCGTTCACGAGCGGTCAGGAGAAGGTGATCTCCTTGATGATCACCGGCTTCTTGGGCGCGGTGGTGCCGCCGTCGCCGGTGATGTCGGCGTTGTTGAGGAGCAGGTCCTGCCCGCTCGTGGCCAGCCCGAGCAGCATGTCCATGCCCTCGCCGACCGTGCCGATGACCGAGTAACCCGCGCCGACCTGAAGGTTCTCGTCCGACAGCGAGACGGCGAACTGGCTGTTGTTGCGGCCGGCCGCCTCACTGGGCTGGGTCATGAACACCACGCCCTTGCCCAGCGGGATCCCGGCGTTCTCGTCGCCGTAGACGTAGCCCGCGGTGCCCTGGCCGTCGGTCGGGTTCTTGCCGTCGGCCTTGGCCTGCGGGTCGCCGCACTGCAGCATGTGCACGCCGGCGACGTCGGGTGTGACCAGCCGGTGGCACTTCATGTCGTCGTAGAACTTCTTCTTCGCGAGGAAGCGCATCGAGTTGACCGCGCACGGCGCCGCGTCGGTCATGAGGTCGACGGTGAAGCTGCCGCGGTTGGTGGCGACCGTCATCTTCTTCAGCTTCATGTCGGGCTTCTTGCCCGGCAGCCCGACGAACTTGTGCGGGAGCGACTTGTCCCGCTTGTACGTGCAGGTCACCGGCCCTGTCTTGGTCGGGCTCGGCGTCGCCGGCGGGGTGATGGACGCGCTGGCGGAGGGGGTGCTCTGCGCCGTGGCCTCGCCGGGCTCCTTGTTGACCATCGTGGTCGCGGCGAAGATCCCGCCCGCCACCACGACCACTGCCACGCCGGCGCCGAGGAAGGTGTTCCGCCTCCCCTTGGAGGTCTGGTCGGCGGCGCGCTTGACCTGCCGTTCCTTGTGCTCCCGCGCCAGCTTCCTCTGGCGGTCTTCTTCGTTCTGGCGGTCGTCGCCGCTCACCGCTATGTCCTCTCGCTTTTGCCCACGCATGACCAAACAACTCCGCGCATGCTACCGGCCTCCGATATGTGCCGGACGTAAGTGGCGAAAGCCGCTGATGCTACGGGTGTGATCGCTGCACACCGCCGCCGCCTCGCCCGCGTTCCCCATGGCCCGCGCGCAGAGGGCGCAGACCGTCGCCGCGCGGGCTTCGAGACCCGGCGGACCCTGTAGCCTCGCGTTGTGGACAGCCTGTTCGACTCGGCGGCCGAGGAGGCCACGCCGCAGCCGCTCGCGGTGCGCATGCGCCCGCGCACCCTCGACGAGGTGATCGGCCAGCGGCACCTGCTCGGCTCCGGCACCCCCCTGCGGCGCCTGGTCGAGAGCGAGGCGCCCATGTCGCTGTTCTTGTGGGGGCCGCCGGGCACCGGCAAGACGACCCTCGCCTACGTGGTCTCCAACGTCACCAAGCGCCGCTTCGTCGAGATCTCCGCCGTGTCGGCGGGCGTCAAGGACGTGCGGGCGGCCATCGACAACGCCCGGCGCGAGCTGGGCATGACCGGCCGGCAGACAGTGCTGTTCGTCGACGAGGTGCACCGCTTCAACAAGGCCCAGCAGGATGCCCTTCTGCCCGCCGTGGAGAACCGCTGGGTCACGTTCATCGGCGCAACCACGGAAAACCCGTTCTTCTCGGTCATCTCGCCGCTGCTGTCGCGCTCGCTGCTCCTCACGCTGGAGTCCCTGACCGACGACGACGTCCGCGTGGTGCTGGAGCGGGCGGTGTCCGACCCGCGCGGCCTGGGCGGGCGCGCGACGCTGGCCCCGGAGGCCCTGGAGCATCTCGTACGCCTCGCGGGCGGCGACGCGCGCCGGTCGCTGACCTACCTGGAAGCGGCGGCGCTGCTGGGCGACGACATCACCGTCGAGGTGGTGGAGAAGGCCGTCGACAAGGCCGCCGTGCGCTACGACCGGCAGGGCGACCAGCACTACGACGTGATCAGCGCCTTCATCAAGTCGATGCGCGGCTCCGACGCCGACGCGGCGCTCCACTACCTCGCCCGCATGATCGAGGCCGGCGAGGACCCTCGGTTCATCGCCCGGCGCATCGTCATCTTCGCCTCCGAGGACGTCGGCATGGCAGACCCCACCTGCCTGCAGACCGCCGTGGCCGCCGCGCAGGCGGTGCAGCTCATCGGGCTGCCCGAGGGGCAGATCAACCTCGCCCAGGCCGTCATCCACTGCGCGACGGCGCCCAAGTCCAACGCCGTGGTCAAGGCCATCGGGGCGGCCGTCGGGGACGTGCGCAAGGGCCTGATCGGCCAGGTGCCCGGCCACCTGCGCGACGCCCACTACGCCGGCGCCGCCAAGCTGGGCCACGGCGACGGCTACAAATACCCCCACGACTTCGACCACGGGCTGGTGCGCCAGGACTACGCGCCCGAGCAGGTGCGCGACAAGCGCTACTACGAGCCGACCAGGCACGGCGCCGAGGGGCCCGTGGCCGAGCGCTGGGCCAGGATCCGCGCCTTCCTGCGCGGCGCCTGAGGTCCGCGAGCGTGCCCGGCGGATGTACGGTTACAGCAGTGACGGCGGGACACGCCGCGAGCGCGTCGGCGCGTTCCCGCTGACGCCCGAGCGGCGGCTCGTGCCCGGGATCGGGCCGGGATCGTGGCGGCACGCGGTCTCACGCGGGGGGTCACGGAAGTGCCGGGGGCCGACGTGGCGGCCTGATCAAGGTCGCTTTCCCCACTAATGTGGTCGCTCGAACGCGATAGGGTCTTGCCGTTCCGGCCCAGCGTACGAGGGAGATGCGCGGATGCTTACCGCTGGAGAGGTCGCCGGGCTGATCGCGGCCACGGGCTGGATAGTCCTGGTCTGCGTGCTGGCCATGGTGCTCGTCAAGGTCGCCAGGCTGCTCACCGAGACCACCAAGGCGGTCTCCGATCTCAACAACCGGCTGACGCCGCTGCTCGACGACATGAGCGTCACGGTCAACGAGACCAACAGGCAGCTGGTCGCCGTCGAGGCCATCGCCAGAGACGTCAAGCAGGTCAGCGGCCACGCGGCCAAGCTCAGCGCGGTGACGCAGACCATCTTCACCGGGCCGCTGATCAAGGTCTCGTCGCTCGGCTACGGCGTGCGGCGCGCCATCGAGGCCCGCACGCCGGCCAGGCCGAGGCAGGGGTCGCGGGGGACGGTCCGGGATACGGTGCGGAGGCGGCCGAGATGATCAGGCGGCTGTTCTACCTCTCGCTCGGCGCGTTCCTCGCCTTCTGGGTGATGCGCAGGCTGCAGGCGCTCCACCCCGACCACGTCGCCCGCCGCACCGCCGACGGCGCGGCGGGCATGCTCCGGCAGGTGAGAGACTTTACTTCCGACGCGCTCGGCGAGGCGGCCGGCCGCGAAACAGAGTTGCGGGCGCGCTTCGGGCTCGACGACGCTGAAGACAAGTGATTTCCACAACCAACGCAAAGGATGGCCACCATGGAGTCGGCAGAGATCGCCCGCCGCTTCCTGCGCTTCTTCGAGGAGCGTGGGCACAAGATAGTGCCCTCGGCCAGCCTGATCGCTGAGGACCCCACGCTACTCCTGGTTCCTGCCGGTATGGTGCCGTTCAAGCCGTACTTCCTGGGGCAGCGCAAGCCTCCGGCGTCCCGGCTGGCCACCGCGCAGAAGTGTGTGCGCACCCCCGACATCGAAGAGGTCGGCAAGACCACGCGGCACGCCACCTTCTTCCAGATGCTGGGCAACTTCTCCTTCGGCGACTACTTCAAGGCCGAAGTGATCCCGTTCGCGTGGGAGCTGCTCACCAGGTCCGAGTCCGAGGGCGGTTTCGGCTTCCCCGAAGACCGGCTCTGGGCGACCGTCTACCTCGACGACGACGAGGCGTACGACATCTGGCGCAACAGCGTCGGCCTGCCCGAGGAGCGCATCCAGCGCCGCGGCCTGGAGGACAACTACTGGCACATGGGCGTGGCCGGGCCCGGCGGCCCGTGCTCGGAGATCTACTACGACCGCGGCCCCGAATACGGCAAGGAGGGCGGTCCCGTCGCCGACGAGGACCGCTACCTCGAGGTGTGGAACCTCGTGTTCATGCAGTACCAGCTCAGCCAGGTCCGTTCCAAGGTCGACTTCGACGTGGCCGGCGAGCTGCCCTCGAAGAACATCGACACCGGCATGGGCCTCGAGCGCATGGCGACGATCCTGCAGGGCGTCGACAACCTCTACGAGATCGACACCACCTACAAGATCCTCGACCGCGCGGCCGAGCTCACCAAGACCCGCTACGGGCGCGACCACCGTTCCGACGTCAGCCTGCGGGTGATCGCCGACCACGTGCGCACCGGCACCATGCTGGTCGCCGACGGCGTCCTGCCCGGCAACGAGGGCCGCGGCTACGTCCTGCGCCGCATCCTGCGCCGCACGGTGCGCAACCTGCGCCTGCTCGGCTCCGGCGACGACCGCTACATGCACGAGCTGACCGACGTCGCGATCAACGTCATGGGCGAGCAATACCCCGAGCTGAAGGCGGACGCGCCGCAGATCCACGGCATCATCGACGCCGAGGAGGCGTCCTTCCTCGGCACGCTGCGCACCGGCACGGCCATCTTCGACGTGGCGGTCGAGGAGACCAAGCGCAGGTCGGCCACCACGCTCCCCGGCGAGCAGGCGTTCAAGCTCCACGACACCTACGGCTTCCCCATCGACCTGACGCTGGAGATGGCGGCCGAGCACGGGCTCAAGGTCGACGAGGAGGGCTTCCGCCGCCTCATGAAGGAGCAGCGGCAGGCGGCCAAGGCCGACGCGGCGGCGAAGAAGACCGGCAACGCCGACATCTCCGTCTTCGGGCAGTTGCTCGAGGCGTCGGGCAAGGTCGACTTCCTCGGCTACGACCAGACCGAGGCCGACACCAGCGTGGTCGGCATCCTCGCCGACGGGGTGTCCGTGCCGGCGGCGGGCGCGGGTTCGAGCGTCGAGATCGTGCTCGCGCGCACCCCGTTCTACGCCGAGGGCGGCGGCCAGCTCGCCGACCAGGGCGTGATCCGCACCAGCGGCGCGGAAGTCGAGGTCGTCGACGTGCAGACGCCGCTCACGGGGCTCGTCGTGCACCGGGGCAAGGTCCGCAAGGGCGAGATCAGGGTCGGCGACGAGGCGCAGGCGGAGATCGACGTCGAGCGCCGCCGCGCGATCTCGCGCAGCCACAGCGCCACCCACCTCGTCCACCGCGGCTTCAAGAACGCGCTCGGCGAGACGGCGGCGCAGGCCGGCTCGGAGAACTCGCCCGGCCGCTTCCGCTTCGACTTCACCGCCTCGGGCGCCGTGCCGCAGAGCGTGCTGCGCGACGTCGAGGACGAAGTCAACGCCGTGCTCGTCAACGACCTCCAGGTCAACGCCTTCTACACCTCCCAGGCGGAGGCCAGGGCGATGGGCGCGCTGGCGATGTTCGGCGAGAAGTACGGCGACGAGGTCCGCGTGGTCGAGATCGGCGACTACTCCCGAGAGCTGTGCGGTGGCACCCACGTGCACAGCTCCGGACAGCTCGGCCTGGTCAAGGTGCTGGGCGAGCAGTCGGTCGGCGCCGGGGTGCGCCGTGTCGAGGCCCTCGTCGGCATCGACGCCTTCCGCTTCCTGGCGCGCGAGAGCGTGCTGGTCGCGCAGCTCACCGAGCAGCTCAAGGCGCGCCGCGAAGAGCTCCCCGAGCGCATCGACGGCATCGTCACCCGGTTGCGCACGGCCGAGAAGGAGCTCGACAAGCTCCGCTCCGCCCAGGTGCTCCAGGTGGCGGGCGACCTGGCCGCTCAGGCTCGTGACCTGCACGGAGTCTCCGTGGTGACACACCGCGCGCCTGATGGCACCGGCGCGGATGATCTGCGTAAGCTCGCGCTTGATGTGCGTGGCAGGTTCCCGGCCGACAGACCGGCGGTCATCGTGATCGCCGGCGCCCCCACCGACAGGCCCGTGGTGGTTGCCGCGGTCAACGAGGCGGGGCGCGAGCGAGGGCTCAAGGCCGGGCAACTGGTCGGCGTCGCCGCCAAGGCTCTTGGGGGTGGCGGTGGCGGCAAGGACGATGTCGCGCAAGGCGGCGGCACGCGACCGGAGGCGATCGGCGACGCGCTGCGCCTGGTCGAGCAGGCCGTTGCTGACCAGGTCAGCCGATAGCCCGGCCGGCATGAGATTCGGTGCGCGGATCGGCGTGGACGTCGGCTCCGTACGCGTGGGCGTGGCCCGCAGCGACCCCTCGGGCATGCTGGCCACGCCGGTCGAGACCGTCAGACGAGGCAAGGGCACCCTCGACCGCATCGCCGCGATCGTCGCCGAGCATGAGGCGATCGAGGTCGTGGTCGGGCTGCCCACCTCGCTGTCGGGGCGTGAGGGGCAGGCGGCCGCGCTGGCACGCGAGTTCGCCTCCGCCCTGGCTGCCCGGGTGGCGCCGACACCGGTGCGGCTGTTCGACGAGCGGCTGACCACGGTGACCGCCCAGCAAGGGCTCAGAGCCAGCGGCGTGCGGGCGAAGAAGCAGCGCGGCGTCGTCGATCAGGCGGCCGCGGTCGTGCTGCTCCAGGATGCCCTCGACTCCGAACGCGCCACGGAAAGACCACCAGGCAGGCCCGCCGAACCGCCACCGGCGGCCGGCGGACCTGCCTCATGAGCGGCCGATCGACGGGCCCCTGCCGTGACCGGCGCGCATGCGTGGCCGCCCCGTGCGCGGGGTCCGCTGCGGCGGAGCGAAGGTGTGCTCCCGTCACGGGCGCGCGTGGCGAGGTGGCCTCGTGAACGGTACGCCCGAGGACGACGACGTGATCCCGTTCCGCGACGCGGACGACGACGCTGACCCGGTGATCGGCGGGGGGAGCGACGCCCGGCCGCACCAGGCTCCGGAACCGGGGACGCGAGCGGCTTGCGGAGCGAGGCCCGAGGAGGCGTTCGGGCCGGACCCTGACCCGGCTTCCACGGCAGACCGGCCGGGCTCCGAGGCGGCTTCCGCGGCGAAGTCCGGGCCGGGCTCAGAAGCGGCTTCCGCGCCTGGCTCCCAGGCGGGCTCCGGACCGGATGCCGGGCCGGGTTCTGGGTCACGTTCTCAGCCGGGCTCAGAGCCGGGTTCCGTGCTGGGCACCGGGGCGGGGGCCGCCGGGTCGCCGTCCCAGCGGCGCCGCGCTCTGCGCCGGGCAGGGCTGCTCTCGACCGGGCTGCTCGTCTCGCTGGTCGCCGTGGGCGCCGGAGCGATCGCGGTGCTCAAGCCGTACATCAGTCCTGACGACTTCGAAGGGCCGGGCAGCGGTTCGGTGACCGTGCGCATCGCGCCCGGGTCGAGCGCGGAGTCCATCGGCTCGACGCTGGCCGACGCCGGGGTGGTGGCCAGCGCGCGGTCGTTCGTGAAGGTGTCGGAGGACCGCGCGGTGACCGGGCGGCTGCGTCCCGGCCACTACCGCATGCGCAAGGGCATGGCGGCAGGGGCGGCCCTCGACCTGCTGCTCGCGCCCTCGTCCAGGATCGTGAAGCGGGTCACCGTGCCCGAGGGCCTGCGCGCGGCCGAGGTGCTGGCCCGGGTGGCCCAGCAGACCGGGCTGCCGCTCGAGGAGTTGCGGGGCGTCGACAGCGCGCTGGTCGGGCTGCCCGACTACGCGCCGGGGATCGAGGGTTTCCTGTTCCCCGCGACGTACGAGGTGGAGCCGGGCGACACGGCGGTCGACGTGCTGGCGGCGATGGTGGAGCGGTTCCGCGCCGCCGCCCGGCAGGTGGGTCTGGCGGCCGAGGCCGCGAAAGTGCATCTGACGCCGCTGGAGGCCGTCACGGTGGCGAGCCTGATCCAGGCCGAGGGCGGCACCGACGCCGACTACCCCAAGATCGCCAGAGTGATCTACAACCGCCTCGCGAAGGACACGCCGCTGGAGATCGACAGCACCGTTCTGTACGCCCAGAAACGCCGGACGCTGAGGATCACGGAGAGCGACACCAAGGTCGATTCGCCCTACAACACCTATCGCCACAAAGGGTTGCCGCCCGGCCCCATCGCCAACCCCGGAGAGAAGGCGCTGATGGCGGCGCTGCACCCGGCGGAGGGTGATTGGCACTGGTTTGTCACCACTGATCCAGCCCATAGAATCACCAAATTCACCAACAAAGAGAGCGAGTTCGTGAGATACCGGGAAGAGTTGAACAAGAACCTCGGGACGAGCTGATGTTCGGTGGACCCCCCGCTATCACCGCGCAAAAGCCCCAAAACGGGGCATGCGTCCTCTTCCCGTCCCTTAGCATGGCTACCCAGTGTGATCTCCGCTGGCCGTGGCAGCACGTCCGGCGGACCCCCCAGTTCCGCTCGGTGACCCCAGCCGGTTGGGCAGTTCCGCTTGACGCCTGGCCGGGCGTGCCGGGAGATTGGCCAGCGAACCCATGAGCGATCTCGATCTCAACTCCTTGCTCGGCGCCGAGGACGACGAAGGTCCCGCGCGGCGCCGCAGCCGTGGCGGCAGGCGCGGCAACAGCCGCAGGCGGCGCAGGCGCCGTAACCGCGGCCGGTTCATCGCACCACTGCTCGCCTTCGTGGTGCTGGCCGGCATCATCGGCGGTGGCGGCTACTACGGCTACATGTGGCTCAACGACGCGCTCGTGCCCGACGACTACACCGGCCAGGGCGCCGGCGAGGTCGTCATCGAGATCAAGAGCGGCCAGAGCGCCTCCGATGTGGCGGTGGAGCTGGAGCGCCAAGGCGTGGTGGCCAGTGTCAGGGCCTTCACCAACGCGATCGGCAACGCCGGGACGAGCGCCTCGCTGCAACCGGGTTCGTACAAACTGCGCAAGCGCATGTCGGCCAAGAACGCCGTGGCGCTGCTCGACCCGGACAACCGGCTGCGCGTGCCAGTGACGATCAAGGAAGGTCTGCGGCTGTCCCAAACCCTGGCCACGCTCGCCAAGGAGACCGGAATGCCGCTCAAGGAGTTCAAGGCCGCGGCCAAGGACGTCGACGCCCTGGACCTGCCGTCCTATGCCAAGGGCAAGCTGGAGGGCTACGCCTTCCCCGCCACGTTCGAGGTGCAGCCGAAGACCACGCCCCGGCAGATCCTCGCGGCCATGGTCGACCGCTACAAGAAGACGGCCGAGTCGGTCGACCTCGAGAGCGGTGCCAGGGATCTCGGGCACACACCGCACGAAATCATCACCATCGCCAGCATCATCCAGGCCGAGGCCGGGCGCGCGGAGGACATGCCGAAGATCGCCCGCGTCATCTACAACCGGCTGGACCGCAAGCCACCGATGAAGCTGGGGATGGACAGCACGGTGATGTACGCCCTCGGCAAGTTCCGCACCTACGCCACCCACGCCGAGCTGCAGACCAAGTCCCGCTACAACACCTACAAGTACGAAGGGCTGCCGCCGGGCCCGATCTCCAACCCGGGTGACCACGCCATCGAGGCGGCGCTCAACCCGGCCAAGGGGCCATGGCTGTTCTTCGTGGCCACCGACCTCAAGAGCAACGTGACCAAGTTCGCCACCACGGAGGCCGAGCGTCAGGCGCTGCTCGCGGAGTGCCGCAGCAACGGCGGCTGCGGCGGCTGACGTCTGCGGCTGCACCTGGGTTCGGCACCTGGGTTCGGCGCCGTCCGCCCGCACCGCGCCGAGGGCGGGCGGCCGTACGAAGCCCGGGCCCTGAGCCGGGGCGGACGGCCGTAGGGCAAGGTTCGTCGACGGGAGCTTCGGCTCTGGCCCGTGCCGTACGGTGCCGCCACGCGCGGGCGATAGGGTCGTCGTGTTCGTGGGTGAAGGAGTGTGGATGCGGGCTGCGGTGCTGGGGTCTCCCATCGGTCATTCGCTCTCGCCCTACCTGCACCGGGCCGCCTACCAGGCGATGGGGCTCGACGGGTGGAGCTATGAGGCGTTCGAGTGCGACGAGGCGCGGTTGCCCGGGCTGCTGGCCGGGTTGGTGCCGGTGCGGGGCCGGGAGCGCGGCGGCGATGACGCCTGGGCGGGGTTGTCGCTGACCATGCCGCTCAAGCGTGCCGTGCTGCCGCTGCTCGACACGGTGTCCGAGGTGGCCGTCGAGGTCGGCGGCGCCAACACCGTGGTGTTCCGTGACGGTCTCCGGCACGGCGACAACACCGACGTCCATGGCATCAAGCAGGCGCTGGCCGAGGCCGGGGTGGCCGCGCCGGGCTCGGCGACCGTGCTCGGCGGAGGAGCCACGGCGGCCTCCGCGCTGGCGGCGCTGCGCGATCTCGGGCTGTTCCAGGCGACGCTGCTGGTGCGCGACCCCGCGCGAGCGGGGGAGACGGCGCAGGTCGCCGAACGGCTGGGCGTGTCCTTGGCGGTGGAGACGTTCGACAAGCTCGAGGTGGCGACGCGGGTGGACCTGGCGGTGTCCACGCTGCCCGGCGGTGCCGCCGACGCCTTCGCCGATCGGCTGGCGCGGGTGCCCGCGCTGTTCGACGTGGTCTACTCGCCCTGGCCGACCCGGGCCGCGACCGCCGTCAAGGAGGCGGGTGGCACCGTGGTCGGCGGGTTCGCGATGCTGCTGCACCAGGCGGTGCGGCAGGTGGAGTTGATGACCGGCCGGACGGATGTGCCGGTGGAGGCGATGCGCGCGGCCGGGGAAGCCGAACTCCTGCGGCGGTCGTAGCCACCACCGGCACCGGTTGACGAAGAGGCGCGGCGCTGTCCGGGAATCGGGGCACGGAGACGGCCCGCACCGGTGGGGGCGCCCGGTTCACGACGGCGGCAGCCGTGGCCGTATGGCCATTTCTGGGTAGATGTTTACCGGCAGGCGATGGCCGGCCGGGATGATTCGGGGAGGCGTCGTGGTTGTGGTAATGTAGCTCTCTGATCGGTCCGGCATGCCTTGCTGGACGCGCAAGCGGAGGTCTCCCTCCCACCTGAGTCGCCGAAAGGCGGCCGGGTCCAGGATCACGCCGGACTACTCCGGGGAGCTCGAGGCCACGAAGCCACAGAGCTCAGTGGCCCCGCATGCGCGACGTGCGGGGCTTTTCGCGTTCGCAGCGCGAGGGGCTCTCGGCACGACGAGCACGTAGGGATCGCAAACCTAGGAGGCCCCATCAGCACTGAGCCCCGCATCAACGAGCGTATCCGAGTTCCCGAGGTTCGCCTCGTGGGCCCGAACGGCGAGCAGGTAGGCATCGTCTCCATTCACGACGCGCTCAAGCTCGCCCAGGAAGCCGACCTCGACCTCGTCGAGGTCGCGGCAACGGCTCGACCGCCCGTGTGCAAGCTCATGGACTACGGCAAGTTCAAGTACGAGTCCGCGATGAAGGCGCGCGAGGCGCGCAAGAATCAGGCGCACACGATCATCAAGGAGATCAAGCTCCGGCCGAAGATCGACCCGCACGACTACGAGACCAAGAAGGGTCACGTGGTGCGGTTCCTCAAGGCGGGAGACAAGGTCAAAGTCACGATCATGTTCCGTGGTCGCGAGCAGTCCCGGCCGGAGCTCGGCTTCCGGCTGCTGCAGCGGCTGGCGGACGACGTCCAGGAGCTCGGCTTCGTGGAGTCCCACGCCAAGCAGGACGGCCGTAACATGATCATGGTGATCGGTCCGCACAAGAAGAAAGCCGAGGCCAAGGCCGAAAAGGCCGCAGCCAAGGCGCAGCGTGGCGGCGAGGAGCCTTCCGCACAGGAAGCGTGACCCGCAGTTGGGGTTAGCCTTACAAGCGCGGCCCCAGCCAAGCCACCGGCAGACGAAGACGCCGCTACCGGGTCGGCCAGCACCGGCCCGGCCAGTGGCACGACCGAAACGAGGAGAGACGGCGACATGCCGAAGATGAAGACGCACAGCGGTGCGAAGAAGCGGTTCCGGCTCACCGGCACCGGCAAGATCAAGCGTCGCCGTGCCAATCGCGCGCACTACAACGAGTGGAAGTCGTCCACGTTGACGCGCCGTCTCAAGAACGAGGTCGTCCTTTCCGACGCCGACCACAAGAAGATCAAGAAGCTGCTCGCCAAGTAGCGCGAACCCCCGGGGAGAAGAATCATGGCACGCGTGAAGCGGGCGCTCAACGCCAAGAAGAAGCGCAAGGTCGTCCTCGAGAGGGCGAGCGGTTACCGTGGCCAGCGGTCGCGTCTCTACCGCAAGGCCAAGGAGCAGATGCTCCACTCGATGACGTACGCCTACCGGGACCGCAAGGACCGTAAGGGTGCGTTCCGCCGTCTGTGGATCCAGCGGATCAATGCCGCCGCCCGCCAGAACGGCATGACCTACAACCGCCTCATCCAGGGTCTGCGCCTGGCCAACATCGAGGTCGACCGCAAGATCCTCGCCGACCTCGCGGTCAACGACAGCCAGACCTTCGCCACGCTCGTGGAGGCCGCCAAGAAGGCGCTCCCGGCCGACGTGAACGCTCCGGCCGCGGGCTGAGGCAGTTGCTTTGAACGAGGGCCCACCGATGACGGTGGGCCCTTTGCTGTGGACGCACACGAAGCGCGTCCAGCGCGCGGGCCGCGGGACGTGGCCCGCCGGGCGCGGGCAAGGACG
The DNA here is from genome assembly GCF_039871615.1 of Nonomuraea sp. B10E15. Classification (NCBI taxonomy): domain Bacteria; kingdom Bacillati; phylum Actinomycetota; class Actinomycetes; order Streptosporangiales; family Streptosporangiaceae; genus Nonomuraea; species Nonomuraea sp. B10E15. The sequence continues at coordinate 83,600 of NZ_JBDPMB010000021.1, read as the reverse complement.
CGGGCAAGGGCGTGGGGGAGAGCATGGCGGGGTCCGAGCTGACCAACGTGCGGTCGCCGAGGGTCAAGGCGGCCCGGCGGCTCACCAAGCGGGCCTTCAGGGAGCAGGACCGTAGATTCCTGGCCGAAGGGCCGCAGGCGGTGCGCGAGGCGCTCAAGCTCGACGACGTGGTCCTCGAGCTGTTCAGCACGGCCGAGGCCGAGCTGCGCCACCCCGAGCTGATCACCGAGGCCACTCTCAAGGGCGTCCCCGTGCACCGGGCCAGCGGCGAGGTCATGTCCGAGCTCTCCCAGACCGTGACCCCGCAAGGGCTGGTGGCGGTCTGCGGGCTCGTGCACGTCCCCCTGGAGCGGGCCCTGGAGGGCACGCCGCGCCTGGTGGCGATGCTCGCGCATGTGCGCGATCCGGGTAACGCCGGCACCGTCATGCGCGCCGCCGACGCCGCCGGGGCCGACACGGTGATCTTCACCGACGCCTCCGTCGACCCGTACAACGGCAAGTGCGTACGCGCCAGCGCGGGCAGTCTTTTCCATCTTCCCGTCGTCATCGGTGCTCCGGTGGGCGCCGCCGTGCGTCACCTCAAGGAGCGGGGGCTGCGCGTGCTGGCGGCCGACGGCACGGGCAAGCGCACGCTCGACGACGTCGATCTGTCCGGCCCCACCGCGTGGATCTTCGGCAACGAGGCCTGGGGTCTGCCGGAGGAGATCCTCGCCGAGGCGGACGACGTGGTCAGGGTGCCCATCTACGGACAGGCTGAAAGTCTCAACCTGGCCACCGCGGCGGCGGTGTGCCTTTACTCTTCCGCCAGGGCTCAGCGAGTGTCCTAGGCGGCGGGAAACCCGCTATTGTCGGCGATGTAGGCGGAGGAGGCGAGGTCGTGCACGGCGCAGACACCGACGGGCGCGTTGTGGCCGCCGCGTGCACGATAGCCATCGACGATCTCCCCGACGGCCTCATCGTGGCCGACCGGCATGGCTGCGTGGTCGCCGTCAACCGAGCCGCCGCGCGGCTCACCGGCATCGCCATGGAGCGCGCGGTCGGCCGGCACATGACCGACGTGTTCCCGTTCCGCGACCATGACGGGCGTGACTGGTGGAAGGCCCTCGACCTCGAGGGCGGGCTGCGTACGCGGAGCAGGGTGCCGGAGCGGCCGCTGCACCTGCCGGGCGGCCAGGAGCTCTACGTCACGGCCCGGTTCATCCGCGAGCCGGAGCGCGGCGGCGAGGTCGAGCGCATCACGATCACCCTCAGAGACGGCGGCGCCCGGGCCCGGCTGGAGCGCAGCCGGGCCGACCTGGTCTCCACGGTGGCCCACGAGCTGCGTTCGCCGCTGACGAGCGTCAAGGGGTTCACCGCGACCCTGCTGGCCAAGTGGACGCGCTTCACCGACGAGCAGAAGCGCGTGATGCTCGAGACCGTCAACAACGACGCCGACCGTGTCACACGGCTCATCACCGAGCTGCTCGACGTCTCCCGCATCGAGTCGGGGCGGCTGGAGGTGCGCCGCCAGGTCGTCGACCTTCCCGCCAGGGCGCGCAGGCTCATCGCCGGGCGGGTGGCGGCCGGCGAGGCCGAACACCGGTTCCGCCTGGTGTCCGGCGACCACCTGCCGGAGATGTGGCTCGACCAGGACAAGATCGACCAGATCCTGGGTAACCTGGTGGAAAACGCGCTGCGCCATGGGCGCGGCACTGTGACCATAGAGATCGAGTCCGTTGGATGGGGAGTTGCCGTGTCGGTGCGCGACGAGGGCGAGGGCATCGAGCCCGAGCTGGCTCCGCGCGTCTTCAGGCAGTTCTGGCGCGGCGGAAACAGCCGCAGGCGCGGCGGCACCGGGCTCGGCCTGTTCATCGTGAAAGGCCTGGTCGAAGCGCACGGCGGCACGATCGCCGTGCAGCGGGCCCCCGAGGGCGGGGCGGAGTTCCGATTTACCGTGCCCACCGGCACGCCTGACTTCGCGACCCCGTAGCGAGCGATTCGGGCCCGGTGGGCGGGTCCCACTAGACTCATTTCCGCTCAAGCCCTGGATACGGAGCTCACTCTTGTCTGACTACGACCCCGTCGAGGTGACACCGTTGCATGCCGACGAGGTGTCCCGCATGGAGGCCGACGCCGTCGCGGCGATCAAGGCGGCCGACGACCTCGACGCACTCAAGCAGGCCAGGCTGGCGCACGCGGGTGACCGCTCGCCCATCGCCCTGGCCAACCGGGAGATCGGCGCCCTGCCGCCGGCCGCGCGCGCGGAGGCCGGCAAACGCGTCGGCGCCGCCCGAAAGGTGATCAACGAGGCGCTGGCCGCACGCCAGGCCGAGCTCGAGGCCGAGCGCGACGCGCGCGTGCTCGTCGAGGAGAGCGTCGACGTCACCCTGCCGTGGGACCGCCGGCCACGCGGCGCCCGCCACCCGCTCGCCACGCTGCAGGAGCGCATCGCCGACGCGTTCGTCGCCATGGGCTACGAAGTGGCCGAAGGGCCCGAGCTCGAAGGCGAGTGGTTCAACTTCGACGCCCTCAACATCGCCAAGGACCATCCGGCGCGCTCCGACCACGACACGTTCTTCGTGGGCTCAACGGAGTCCGGCATGGTGCTGCGCACGCAGACCTCGCCGGTGCAGATCCGCGCGCTGCTCCAGCGCGAGCTGCCGGTCTACGTGATCTCACCGGGCAAGACGTTCCGCACCGACGAGCTCGACGCCACCCACACCCCCGTCTTCCACCAGACGGAGGGGCTGGCCGTCGACGAGGGCCTGACGATGGCCCACCTCAAGGGCACGCTCGACCGGTTCGCGGAGGTGATGTTCGGCAAGGGCATCTCGACCCGGTTCCGCCCCAACTACTTCCCGTTCACCGAGCCGTCCGCCGAGATGGACCTCAAGTGCTTCGTCTGCCGCGGCGCATCGGCGATCCCGGGCAACCCGCCCTGCCGCACCTGCAAGTCGGAGGGCTGGATCGAGTGGGGCGGCTGCGGCATGGTCAACCCGCGCGTGCTCATCGCGTGCGGGGTCGATCCGTCGCGATACTCCGGGTTCGCGTTCGGCATGGGCATCGAGCGCACGCTGATGTTCCGCCACAACGCCGAGGACATGCGTGACATGGTCGAGGGAGACGTGCGCTTCACGCTCCCGTTCGGAATGGAGATCTGATGAAGGTCCCGCTTTCCTGGCTGCGGGAGTATGTCGATCTCCCGGCGGTCACCGCCCACGAGGTGGCCGACAAGCTCACGGCCGCCGGGCTGAAGCTCGAGTCGATCACCTCGCACGGCCACGACGTCAAGAACGTCGTGGTCGGCGAGGTGCTCGCCATCGAGGAGCTGACCGGTTTCAAGAAGCCGATCAGGCACTGCAAGGTCGAGACGGGCGAGGCGACGCCGCGCGAGATCGTCTGCGGCGCCACCAACTTCGCCGCCGGTGACCGGGTGCCCGTCGTGCTGCCCGGAGGGGTGCTGCCGGGCGGGTTCGAGGTCGTGGCGCGCAAGACCTACGGGCGCATGTCCGAGGGCATGATCTGCTCCGAGCGCGAGCTCGGGCTCGGTGACGACCACAACGGCATCATGGTGCTGCCCGCCGGCACCCCGATCGGCGGCGACGTGGTCGAGCTGCTCGGCCTGCGCGACGAGGTGATCGAGCTGGAGATCACCCCCGACATCGGCTACGCGCTGTCGATCAGGGGTGTGGCGCGCGAGGTGGCGACCGCGTTCGGCGTGGCCTTCCGCGACCCCGCGGACGTCGAGCCGCCCGCCGCGACGGGGCCGTCGTGGCCGGCCTCCATCGCCGACCCGACGGCGTGCGACCGGTTCGTGCTGCGCGAGGTGCGCGGCTTCGACCCGGCCGCGCAGACCCCGCTCCCGATGCGGGTACGCCTGGCACGTGCCGGCATGCGTCCCGTGTCGCTGGCCGTCGACATCACCAACTACCTGATGCTGGAGCTCGGCCAGCCGCTGCACGCGTTCGACCGGGGCAGGCTGAGCGGTGAGATCGTGGTGCGCCGGGCCCGGCCCGGTGAGCGGCTGGAGACGCTCGACCACGTGGTGCGCGAGCTCGACCCCGACGACATCCTGATCACCGACCAGTCGGGGCCGATCTCGATGGCGGGCACGATGGGCGGCCTGGAGACCGAGATCTCCGACGGCTCGACCGACATCGTCATCGAGGCCGCTCACTTCTCCGCGACCGGCATCTCCCGCGAGTCCCGCAGGCACGGGCTCGTGTCGGAGGCGTCCAAGCGGTTCGAGCGCGGCGTCGACCGGGAGCTGCCGCTCGTCGCCTCGTGGCGGGCCGTGCAGTTGCTGGCCGAGCTGGGCGGCGCCACCGTGCAGCCCGGCGTCACGCACGCCGAGGTCGAGGTGTCGCCGGCGCGCATCGCGATCCCGGCGGGCCACCCCGGGGCCGTGGCCGGCACCACCTACTCCAAGGAGACCGTGGTCGCGCGGCTGCAGCAGGTCGGCTGCGTCGTCGTCGACGGTGACGACGCAGCCGTGCGCCAGGGCGGTGTCGACCCGACCGGGGTCGTGACCGGCGGCGAGCTGGCGGCCAAGCTGGCCGTGACGGGCGACGACATGATCACGGTGACGCCGCCGTCGTGGCGGCCCGACCTCACCGACCCCAACGACCTGGCCGAAGAGGTCATCCGGCTGGAGGGCTACGAGAGCCTGCCGTCGGTGCTGCCCGCCGCCCCGGCCGGCGCCGGGCTCACCGAGGGTCAGCGGCTGCGCCGCCGGGTGGGCAGGGCACTGGCCGAGGGCGGCTACGTCGAGGTGCTCAGCTACCCGTTCGTCAGCGCCGCCGACTTCGACCACCTGCAGCTGCCCGCCGACGACGCGCGCCGCAACGCCATGCGGCTGGCCAACCCGCTGTCGGAGGACGAGCCGCTGATGCGCACGACGCTGCTGCCGGGGCTGCTCAAGACCCTGGTGCGCAACGTCGGGCGCGGGTTCGCCGACGTGGCTCTGTTCGAGAGCGGGCCGGTCTACCGGCCGCGCGAGGGAGCTCCCGAGGCGGCGCCGGCGCTCGGGGTGGAGCGCCGCCCGACGGCCGAGGAGCTCGCCTCGATCGAGGCGGCGCTGCCCGACCAGCCCTTGCGCGTCGCGGTCGTGCTGACCGGCGAGTTCGAGCGGTCCGGCTGGTGGGGCGCCGGCCGGCCGGCCACCTGGGCCGACGCGGTGCAGGCCGCCCGGCTGGTGGCGGCCGAGGCGCGGGCGGAGCTGTCCATCAGCGCCGACCAGCACGAGCCGTGGCACCCCGGCAGGTGCGCGGCGCTCTATCTCGGCGACACGCTGGTGGGCCACGCGGGCGAGCTGCACCCGCGGGTCATCGAGGCCTACGGCCTGCCGGCCCGCACGTCGGCGATGGAGCTGGAGCTGTCGCGGCTGGAGGCGGCCATGCCGGGCCCCGTCGAGACGCCTCCCGTCTCCGCCTATCCGGTGGCCACCCAGGACGTCGCGCTGATCGTTCCCGACTTCACGCCGGTGGCCGACGTCGAGGCGGCCCTGCGCGACGGCGCCGGTGAGCTGCTGGAGTCGATCCGGCTGTTCGACGTCTACGAAGGCGCGCAGGTGGGCGAGGGCAACAAGTCGCTCGCCTACTCGATGCGGTTCCGTGCGGCCGACCGGACCCTGACGGTCGAGGAGACCACGGCGGCGCGGGACGCGGCGGTGGCGATGGCGGCCGACCGCGTGGGTGCCCAGCTCCGCGGGTGATCGTTGGCAGAGGGCCGGTGCGGCGGGGCGCCGTGCCGGCCCTCTGCCCGGTTCCGCTCGCGTCCAGCGTGGTGAGGTCGAGTGGGGGATCCCCGCCTGCGCGCAGGGTGCGGGATGCGATCATCAGGCTATGAGTGTGCTTCTGGTGTTCGGCGAGCGGGATGACGCCGAAGAGGTCGCCGAGACGCTGGGGGAGTGGTTCCCCTCGTCGGGGGTGCCGCGGGTGGTGCGGGAGACGCTGGCCGGGGAGGACGACGCCGAGGACGCCCAGTGGCTGGTCGTCGTCGAAGGCATGGACGACCGCTCGCTGGCCAGGGTGGATGAGCTGGTCGCGCGGTATGAGGGGTGGCGGGAGGCGGGTTGAGGCTCAGATGCGGTCGATGTCGTCGAGGTCGATGTCGAGGTCGAAGGGGATCGTGAGCTTGAGCCTGTCGTGGTGGATCCCGGTGAGGGCGTAGGACTGGGTGGCGGGGTCGAGCTCGTACACGTAGACGACCGCCTTGCCTGAATGGTTCTCTATACGCCAGAAGTTGGGGATGCCAGCACCTGCATAGAGTTGCGGTTTGCGCTGGCGGTCGCGCGTTCTGGACTCCGGTGAGACCACTTCCGCCACCAGCAGGACATCCCGCGCGTGATAGAAGGTCTGTTCGGCGTGCTCCTCGGCGCCGGCGGAGATGACACAGAGGTCCGGCTCGGGGCGCTGGTCCCTGTCGAGGATGACGCTCATCTCCCGGCGCACCCTGAGATCTGCCGGTGTCGCGCGGCGCACTTCGCTTTCGAGAAGCGAGGTGACACGCATGTGGAAGGAGGCTTGAGGGCTCACGAAGACCAAGCTTCCGTCAATCAACTCTGTGTGCGCAGGCAAATCCGGAATGTGATCGAGGTCTTCTGCGGTGAACCCCTCAGGAGGGGGGAAAACCCAGTCGGGCAGCGAGGACGACGTCATCTCGATCACCGCTTCGGCAGTCATGGCTTAACGCTACCAATCTAATGTGCTCACGCCAGGTGAATGGGCGCACACACCGCGTACGGCTGCCCATCCGACGGATGGGCAGCCGGTCGGCGGTGAGGTCCGGCTCGCTGCGCGGGTGGGGGAGCGGCTGGTCAGGGGGTGGGTTCCGGGGTGGCCGCCTCCCTGCGGGCCTTCTCCGCCAGGGCGTGCTCGTCCGTACGGGCGTCGTACCCGCGGAACTTCGGCAGGGCGGCGGCGAGTCCCAGGACGGCGGCGACGCACAACACGCCGCCGGCCCCGAGCGAGAAGCGGGTGCCGCCGAGGTTGGCCATCAGGCCGGCCCTGGCGTTGCCCAGCATCGGGCCGCTGGCGTAGGAGAGCAGCTCGATGCCCGCGAGGCGGCCGCGCAGTTCGCGCGGGATGGTCTGGTTCCACATGGTCATCCGGAAGATGCCGCTGATCATGTCGGCGGCGCCCGCCAGGGCGATGCAGACGACGATGAGCCAGACGTTCGTGGCCAGGCCGGCCAGGGCCACCGCGGCGCCCCACAGCGCGGCGGCGATGATCACGCCGAGGCCGTGGCGTCGCACGTTGGCCGCCCACCCGCCGGTGAGCGAGGCGATCAGCGCGCCCACCGCGCCCGCGGAGTAGAGCAGCCCCAGCGCCTGGGGCGCGCCCAGCTCGTCGGCGAGGAACGGGAACAGCGCCGTCGCCATCGCGAACACCATCGCGGCGATGTCCACCAGGTACGTGCCCATCAGGTCGCTGCGCCCCACCGCGTAGCGCAACCCGTCGACCAGCGACGTCAGCGACGCGGGCGCGGCGTCCTCGGCCGGCGGCAACGACCGGATCCGCCACAGCAGCGGCAGCGACAGCACGAAGGTCAGCGTGTCGAGCCCGTACGCGACCGCCGAGCCGTAGGTGGTCACGAGCAGGCCGCCGAGCGCCGGGGCGACGATGGCGCCGAAGTTCCAGCGCAGGCTGGTCAGCACCGCGGCCGCGCCCTGCTGCTCGTGCCTGACCACCTGCTGGAACACGGCCTCCATGCTGGGCCGTTGCAGGCAGGCGAGGCCGGTGGAGACGGCGCCGACCACGTACAGGACCCACACCTGGGGCGTGGGCAGCAGCGCGTTGGCCATGAGCGCGGCGGAGGTGACCAGCAGGCCGACCTCGCTCCACAGGATGATCGTGCGGCGGTCGTGCGCGTCGGCCATCGCCCCGCCCCACAGGCCGCACACCACCATCGGCACGAACTCCGCCAGGCTCACCAGCCCGACGGCGAGGTAGGAGCCGGTCAGTTCCTTCATCTGAAACGGGATCGCCACCATGGTGATGAACGTCCCGAACATCGTGATGACGCCGGAGACGAAGAGCAGGCGGTAGTCGCGGGAGTCGCGCAGCGGACTCACGTCGAGGGTGAGGTGGCGAAGAAGGCGTTTCACTGCGGCGAGCACGAGAGTGAATTGTCCGGGCGAACGTCGTGGCCGGGCAAACCGTTTTCCGCGGCACGCACGCGGCCGGGGTGCACCTTCTCCGGGGCGCGGCGGGAGGCCCCCGGCGGAGCCGAGGGCCTCGGAGGCGCCGGGTCAGGCGGCGGGTGCCTGGTCGAGGAAGCCGAGCACCTTGCGGATCCGGCCGTCCTCCGCCAGTTCCACTACGTCGTAGCCGACCGCCACCGGCTCGCCGTCCGCCGGGCCCAGGTGCCAGGTGAACCTGGCGAGGTGGCGGTGCGCGTCGTACAGCTCGCCGGGTGTGAACACCATGCCGGGGAACATGCCCTGCGCGCCTTCGATCACGGCGGCGATCCCGGCGTGCCCCGCCACGTCGGCGAGCGGGTCGGTGTACGTGGCGTCCTCGGTCCACAGCTCGGCCACGGCCTCGGCGCGGGCCTGCGGGTCGGTCTCGTTCCAGGCGGCGATGTAGCGTTCCACGAGGGTCATGTCTTCTCCTTGGTCAGGTGGTGCGGGTCTTGCGCAGGCCGACGATCTGGAGCTCGGCGAACACGGCCACGAGCAGCGCCTGGGCGATGACCCAGACGGCGCCGGCGGTGGTGAGGTCCAGCGCGCCGGTGACGACGACGGCGATGCCGGCGAGGGTCCAGCCGATGTTCAGGGCGATGACCGCCCTGGTGGCGGCCGGGCTGATCGTGCGGCGCGGCGCTCGGCCGGCCAGCAGGCCGACCGCGGCGCCGTACACGAGGAGGAAGGCGCCGACGCCGCGCAGCAGGGCCGCGTCAGGACCGAGCAGAGCGCCTGCGGGTTCGGCGGCGGCCAGGTAGACCAGCCCGTTGCCGCCGGTGACGACGGCGTCGGCGGCCAGGACGAGACGCAGGAACCTCGTCCGGTCGGTGGTGACGGTCAGAGCGGTCATCTCAGCTCCTCCAGTGGGTCGGTGCGACACCTGAACGATGTCAGCCACGGGATAGGGGCCGCGATTACGCGCGAGGTAAGCGGGCACGCGAGCGGGCTCCGTGGAGGCGGTACGACCTGCGGAGACTCCGTCTCTGTGAGGACCGTCACGTCGGCGCCGGACGTGATCGGAAAGCGCCCGGACGCCCCCGGAGGAGGGCGGCCGGGCGGGCCGGTCAGGTTCCCAGGATCTCCCTGCGCAGGCGGGTCTTGAGGATCTTGCCGCCGGGGTTGCGGGGCAGCTCGCCGTCACGGAACCACACGTGCACCGGGATCTTGAACGTGGCGATCCGGCCGGTCAGGAACGCCCGCAGCTCCTCCGCCGTGGCCGAGGCGCCCGGCGCCAGGCGGACGACCGCGCCGACCTCCTCGCCCAACTCGTCGTGCGGCACGCCGATCACGGCCACGTCGTCCACCGCCGGATGTTCGAACATGGCCGCCTCCACCTCGGCGCAGTAGACGTTCTCGCCGCCCCTGATCACCATGTCCTTGGCCCGGTCGACGATGTAGACGAAACCCTCCTCGTCGATCCTGGCCAGGTCGCCGGTGTGCAGCCAGCCGTCGATGAACGTCTGCGCCGTCGCCTCCGGCTTGTTCCAGTAGCCCAGGATGACGTTGGGACCGCGGACGCAGAGCTCGCCCACCTCGCCGGGCGGCAGCTCGCCGCCCGCGGGGTCGACCACCCGCACGTCGACGACGGGCAGCGGCCGGCCGATGCTGTCGGGCCTGGCCTGGTAGTCGGCGCCGCCGTTGCCGATGGCCAGGGCGCTCGTCTCGGTCATGCCGTAGCCGTTGGAGGGCGCGCGGTCGGGCAGGTTCTCGCCGATGCGCTCCAGCAGCCTGGGCGGTGCGGGGGCGCCGCCGTAGCCGAGGCTGGCCAGGGACGACAGGTCGTACGCGCCGAAGTCGGGGTGGGACATCAGCTGCCAGGCGTTCGTCGGCACCCCGATCATCCCGGTGATCTTCTCCCGCTCGATCAGGGCCAGGGCCTTGCCGGGGTCCCACTTGTACATGAGCACGAGGCCGCCGCCGCTGAACATGGAGGTGGTCAGGGCCGAGAAGGAGCCGGTGACGTGGAAGAGCGGAACCGTCAGCAGGGTGACCCGGCGGACGCCCGCCGAGGCGGCGGGGTCCTTGCCGGCCATGGCGAGCGCGCGCATGTGCCCGTACCCGACCGTCATGGGGGACTGGCCCAGGTTGCGGTGGCTGCCCAGTGCGCCCTTGGGGCTGCCCGTGGTGCCGGAGGTGTAGAAGATCGTGGCCGGGTCCTCGGGGGACAGCTCGACGTCGGGCAGCTCGACGCCGGCGGCGACCTCGCCGAGCACCTCCGCGAACGCGCGTGCCCCTTCCGGCGCCTCGCCCCTGGTGACGATCATCGGCACGCCGGTCGAGGCCAGCCTGGCGGCGCGCTCGCCGTCCGCGATCAGCACCTTGGCGCCGGAGTCGCGTACGCCGTAGGCCAGCTCGGCCTCCGTCCACCAGGCGTTCAGCGGTACGGCGACGGCTCCGGCCGCCAGCGCTGCGGAGAACGAGACCACCCACTCCGGGTAGTTGCGCATGGCCACCGCCACCCGGTCGCCCTTGCGCACGCCGTAATCGTCGACGAGGCGGTGGGCGAGGGTGGCGGCGCGGCGGAAGTGCTCCTCGAACGTCATGTGCTCGTCCTCGTAGACGAGGAAGTCCTTCTCGCCGTGGAGCCTGCTCGTCCGCAGGAGTGCGCGGAAGTGGCCTGGAGCGTGTTTCCAGGTGCGGATCCCGGTGTCGCCGATCTCCTCGATCTCGAACAGCTGGCCGGGGCCGGTGAGCTGGTCCTGGGCCTGGGCGTGCGAAAGAGACATGCGCAGAACTCCCGCAGTGGACGATTATTCCGGAAAACACAGTACCGACCGGTAGGTACGTCACGCTAGACCAGGAAAAATAGGCAGATCGGGGGTTTCCGCGGCGGCCCGATCGGGGAAGGCTGCCTGATGCCGTGGCGGCCGGGCATCGGAGTGCGGCGCCTCCGGATGATGAAAGTTTCACATTCAAGCCGATAGTTTCTGGCTCCCAGCTGCCCTTATACGTCGGGCACGGGCTCGGCGTTGACCGCGTGGGTGCATCTCCATACCGTCTCCGGTGCGATCCTGTTCGGGTCGAAAACTTTCGGGACCGAGTGCCTGCCTCCGGAGGTAGATATCCGTGCGTTCGTCCTCGCTCATCAGAGCCCTCACCCTGGTGGGGATGCTTCTGACCTTCCTCCTCCCCGTCACCTCGGCCGAAGCGTCCGCCCCCCTGCGGACGCACGCGCAGAGCCGGGGCAAGTTCATCGGTGCGGCGCTCGCCACCAGCCCGCTGTCCAACGAGACCGCGTACCGCACCATCGCGGCCACCGAGTTCAACCAGATCACCGCTGAGAACGTGATGAAGTGGGACACCACCGAGCCCAACCAGGGCCAGTTCAACTTCTCCGGCGCCGACGCCATCGTCAACTTCGCCACGCAGAACAACCAGCAGGTCCACGGCCACACGCTCGTCTGGCACAACCAGACGCCCGGATGGGTGCAGGGCCTCGGCGCCGGCGCCATGCGTGACGCGATGGAGAACCACATCGCCCAGGTCGTCGGGCGCTACGCCGACAACCCCGCGGTGGTCTCGTGGGACGTGGTGAACGAGATCTTCGAGGACAACGGCAGCTGGCGCTCGTCGTTCTGGTACAATAGGCTCGGCGAGAGCTTCGTCGCCGACGCCTTCAGGGCCGCGCGCGAGGCCGACCCCGACGCCCGGCTGTGCATCAACGACTACAACGTCGAGGGCATCAACGCCAAGAGCACCGCGATGTACAACCTCGTCCGGTCGCTGCGCCAGCAGGGCGTGCCCGTCGACTGCGTCGGCTTCCAGGGCCACCTCGCCATCCAGTACGGCTTCCCGAACGACCTGCAGCAGAACATGGAGCGCTTCGCCGCCCTCGGCGTCCAGGTGCGCATCACCGAGCTGGACATCCGCATGCAGATGCCCAGAAACTCCTCCAAGGACGCCACCCAGGCGACCTACTACCGCAACGCCGTCAACGCCTGCCTGGCCGTCAGCGCCTGCGCGGGCGTGACGATCTGGGGCTTCACCGACAAGCACTCGTGGGTGCCGGACACGTTCCAGGGGGAGGGCGCGGCGCTCATCTACGACGAGAACTACCAGAAGAAGCCCGCCTACGACGCCGTGCACGACGCGCTCGACGACGGCTCGAGCAACGACGACACCACGGCGCCGAGCACGCCCGGCACGCCGTCGTCGAGCAACGTCACCGCCAACTCCGCCAGGCTGACGTGGACCGCCTCGACCGACAGCGGGGGCAGCGGGCTGGCCGGGTACAACGTCTACCGCGAGCAGGGAGCCAGCGACACGCAACTCGGCACGACCACCACCAACTCCATCACCCTGACCGGGCTGAGCCCCGAGACCGAGTACGTGGTGTACGTGCGGGCGCGCGACGGCGCCGGCAACCTGTCCGGCAACTCGTCCACGACCACGTTCACCACGGCCGAGGGCGGCAGCGGAGGGGGCGGCTGCACCGCCGCCGGCACCGTGCAGACCCAGTGGGGCAACGGGTACGTCGTGCAGCCTGTGACCGTCACCAACACCGGCACGTCGGGCATCTCCGGCTGGACCGTCACCTTCACCCTGCCGTCCGGGCACACGCTGGCCGGCTCGTGGAACGCCGCCGTGACCGTCAGCGGGCAGACCGTCACCGCCAGGAACGCCGGCTACAACGGCACCCTGGCGCCGAACGCCAGCACCAGCTTCGGCTTCCAGGTCACCCGTCCGAACGGGAACACGCAGACGCCGTCCGGCTACACCTGCGCCTGACGGTCACGGCGATCCCCCGGGGAGGCCCCCGGGGGATCGCCTGCCGCCGTGCCGCCGCCGTGCCGGAGCCGGGGCGGTCAGGGCTCCAGAGTGACGCCTTCGCGCCGGAGGTCCTCGATGATGCCGTCGACGAGCTTCGTCGCGGCCGTGTGGTGGAGGCGGCCGCCGTCGCGCAGCTCGCGGACGGCGGGTACGGGGTCGGGGTCGGCGAACAGCCGCTCGTCGGCGTGATCCGCGGGGCGGCCGGTCGGGTCGAGCGTCCACCAGGAGGCCTCGAGGGCGATGCCGTTGGGGTCGCTGAAGTAGATCGAGCGCAGGAAGCCGTGGTCGATGACGTCGGTGACCTCGCAGCCGTGCGCCTTGAGCCGGTCGCGCATCCGGTTGAGCGCGTCCTCGTCCGGCAGGTGCAGGGACAGGTGGTCGAACTGCGCCGCCCTGGCGTACGGCACGCCGGCGGGTTTGGCGAAGCTGTCGATGGGCTGGTCGGTGTATTCGAAGAAGGCGACGGTGTTGCCCGGCCCCACCTCGAAGAAGTAGTGCCTGAACGCGGGGACGGCGAGGGTGGCGACCAGCCGGGCATCGAGCACGCCGTGCCAGAAGCGCACGGTGGCGTCCATGTCCGCGGTCACCAGGGCGAGGTGGTGCACGCCGCGCCAGTGCACCGTTGCGGGGGTCGCAGCCATGCGACAACCGTACGCCTTTCAACCATCCCTGTTGGGGCAGAATGTCCTTCCGGTGGCGCTCGTCACGGGGCGGTGGCGCAGTGTTCGCCGCTGCCGCCGGCGTAGCTGAGGCATGCCTCGTCGCCGCTGACGAGCGGCGTCACGGGCCGGAACTCTCCTTCGATCGCCTCGCCGAGGTCCTGCGTGGAGACGGAGCCGGAGGCGGGGGAGCCGTTGACGGTGAAGGACAGGCCCACGGGAGCCGTCGCGTTGTTGATCTTGAACCAGAGGCGGAAGTCGCCGGGCGCCCCGCGGACCTCCTGGCAGACGGGCGTGTCCGGCAGGCAGACCAGCACCGACGAGGGGGAGGGCGGCGCGGCCAGCGCGGCCGCGGGAGAGAACGTCGCGGCGAGGGCGAGCATCCCGGCCGCCGTGGCCGCCGTGACCCCGAGGGCTCGCGGGAGGCGGGGGTTCGGACGCGAACTGGCCTGCGAGGGCATGAAAGCTCCGTTCTCAGCCGAATGGTGACATTTATGTCTAACGTTCAGTCAGACTTTCGGCAAGAGGTCGGGCCCTCCGCAGGCCGGATCGTACGCCCGGCGGACCTCAGCCCTTCACCGAGCCGGCGAAGCTGAACGAGCCGGCCAGATACTTGTTCACCGCCACGTAGAGGATCACCGCCGGGGCCGTGTAGAGGATGGAGAACGCGGCCAGCTGGCCGTAGGCGACCTGCCCGTACTGGGAGAAGAAGGTGTAGATGGTCACCGCGGCCGGCTGCTTCTCCGGCGTGTCCATCAGCACGAACGGGGCGAAGAAGTTGCCCCACTGCCCGACGAACACGAAGATCGCCACCACCGCGATGCCCGGCGCCATGAGCGGGCCCACCACGGTCGTCAGCGACCGCATCCAGCCGGCGCCGTCCACCCATGCCGCCTCCTCCAGGCTCACCGGCACCCCGTCCATGAAGTTCTTCATCATCCAGATCGAGAACGGCAGCGAGCTGGCCGTCAGGAACAGCACCATCGCCGGCACGGAGCCGTACAGGTTGAAGCGGAAGAACATCGCGTAGACCGGCACCAGGACCGCCGTCATCGGCAGGCCGGTGGTGAACAGCAGCGTCAGCATGAAGTGCCGGCGGTAGCGGAGCTGGTAGCGGGAGAGCGGGTAGGCGGCCAGGCCGGCGACGAGCACGGTCAGGATCGCCGTGGACCCCGAGATCACGATGGAGTTGATCAGCGGGAGGATCAGCGTCTCCCACGTCAGCACCGCCGTGAAGTTGTCCAGCGAGAAGTTCAGGGTCGGCTGAGCGGCGAGGGTCGCCTCCGGCTGGACCGACGAGATCACCACCCACAGGAACGGGCCGAGGAAGGCCAGGCAGATGATGAGGAGCGACAACCCCGCCGCTCCGCGGGCCGCGAGCCTGGTCACGCGTCCTCCACTTTGATCAGGCGCAGGTAGATCAGCGAGAACAGGGCGCCGATCACCAGCATGACGAGGGCGATCGCGGAGCCGTAGCCGATCTCGAAGTAGCGGAACGCCTGCTCGTACATGTAGAGCGGCGTGGTCTGGCTGGCCGTGCCCGGCCCGCCTCCGGTGAGGGCGTAGATGAGGCCGAAGCTCGCCAGGGTCTGCAGGGTGATCAGCATGAGGTTGGCCATGATGGATCTGCGGATCAGGGGCAGGGTGATGTGCAGCAGGCGGCGGCCCGGGCCCGCTCCGTCCACGGCGGCGGCCTCCACCAGGTCCTTCGGCACCTCGGAGAGGGCGGCCGAGTACACCAGCATGGAGAACGCGGTGCCGCGCCAGACGTTGGCCAGGATCACCGCCAGCATCGGGGCCGTGTAGAGCCACTCCTGGGAGATGCCGAGCACCGAGTTGAGCGTGCCCTCCTCGGCCAGGAACGAGAACCAGCAGGCCGCCGCCACCACCTCGGGCACCACCCAGGCGGCGATGACGACGCCGTTGACGGCGCTGCGCGTCACCCGGCCGCGCCCGCGCTGGAGCAGGGCGATGATCAGCCCCAGGGTGTTCTGGCCGATGACGGCCGACCCGATCACGAAGACGAACGTGAGGACGAACGAGTTGATGAAGTTCGGGTCGTTGAAGAGCCTGGTGAAGTTGGCCACGCCGACGAACTCGGAGTTGACCGAGGCCGAGCCGGTGAGCGTCTCGTTGGTGAAGGCGACGTAGACGCTCCACAGGATGGGGCCGGCGAGGAAGAGCGCCAGCAGGACGATGGCCGGCCCCAGGGGGAGCAGCCAGCGCAGCACCCCGCGCCGCGACGAGCCGCCGGGGGGCGTGCTCGTCACGGGCGGGGCCGGCGCCGTGGCGACCGTCATTTGGCCAGCACCTTGTCGGGGCCGCCCACGGCGGTGGGCAGCGCCTTCGCGTAGGCGGCGGTGGCCTCCTCAGGAGTCCGCGCGCCCGTGGTCACGGACTCCAGGGCCTCCTGGATCTGCGCCGACACCTTCGGGTACTCCTCGAACGCCGGCCGGTAGTGGGTCACCGAGGCCAGCTCGGTGAAGAACTTCACGCTCGGGTTGTCGCCCGTGTACTTCGGGTCGGCCGCGACGTCCTTGCGGGGGGCCAGGTCACCCGAGCCCAGCGCGTACGTCAGCGAGTTCTCCTTGTTGGTGGCCACCGCGATGAAGTCCCACGCCTCCTGCTTGTTCTTGGCGTAGGAGCTCATCGCCATCACCCAGCCGCCCGACATGCTGACC
Source organism: Nonomuraea sp. B10E15 (assembly GCF_039871615.1). Taxonomy (NCBI): domain Bacteria; kingdom Bacillati; phylum Actinomycetota; class Actinomycetes; order Streptosporangiales; family Streptosporangiaceae; genus Nonomuraea; species Nonomuraea sp. B10E15. The sequence continues at coordinate 67,326 of NZ_JBDPMB010000021.1, read as the reverse complement.
GCGCCCGGCTCCTCGCCGTTCTGCGTCGGCATGGCCGTCCAGCCCATCTTGTCCTTCCACTCCGCCCACGGCTTGGTGCTGGTCGGCTTCCACGCCGAGGCGGTCCACGCGCCGTCGAGCGCGATGCCCAGCTTGGCGTTGGGGAACCACTCGTAGTTCACCTTGTCGGCCAGCTTGGCGTTGTGCGCGTCGGCCTGCTTGGGCCCGAGCTCCTCGCGGTAGATGGTGTTGACGAACGTCAGCGCGTCGGTGAACTGCTTGCCGCCGGCCACCCACTTCTTCTGCGCCTCGTCGTAGAGGGTGCCGCCGGGCGTGCCGTACAGGAGCATCTCGAAGCCCTGCATGGTCGACGCCTCACCGTGGATCTTCGTCGAGTACATGGTGAAGGGCAGGACGCCGGGCAGCTTCTGCTTGATCGTGCGGGCGGCCGTCAGGACGTCGTTCCAGGTCTTCGGCTCCCACGGGACGGGCAGGCCGGCCTTGGCGAAGACGTCCTTGTGGTACCAGAGGCCGCGCGTGTCGGTGCTGATCGGGACGCCGTAGATCTTGCCGTCGCCACCCTTGGCGGCCTGCTTGACCGAGTCGGGGAACTGCTCGCTCCAGTCGGGCCACTTGGCCAGGTAGTCGTCCAGGGGGGCCAGCTTGCCCGCCGCGACGTCGGCGTTCACCTGGAACGTGTCGTGCAGGTAGACGTCGGGAGCCGAGTCAGGAGACCGGTTGAGCAGGGCCAGCTTGGTGTAGTAGGCCTCGTTGTTGCCCTGGACGGGCGTGAGTTTGATGGTGACGCCGGCGTGAGCGGCTTCGTACTGCTTCTTGGCGTCCGTGAGCATCTTCTCCAGATGCGGCCACGTCGGCTCGACCTTGTAGAGGACCTCGAGTTCCTTGCTGCCGGAGGCGTTCTGCTCGGTGTCGGCGCCACAGGCGGCCACGGCTGTCAGCAGCAGGAGGGAACCGGCCAGCATACGTCTCATCACGGGCTCCCGGTGGTTCTTGGGTTGCCAGGGAAGTTTCCTTGGGGTTGCCGAGAAGCTAAATCTATTTGATTTACAAAGTCAACAGTTTGTGTGATATTGGCGACATGCAGCTGGGCACGAACCTGCCCAAGGTGGGGAGCTACAACCGCGCCGTGGTGCTGGAGGCGATCCAGGCCTCCGACGGGATCAGCCGCGTCCAGATCGCGGCCCGCACCAGGTTGACGGCGCAGACCGTGTCGGTGATCGTCCGCCGGTTGCTGGAGGAGGGGCTGGTCATCGAGGACGGCTCCACACCGTCCAACGGGGGCAAGCCGCGCACGATCCTGCGGGTCGACCCGGGCGCCGGCTACGCCATCGGCGTGCACTTCGACCCCGGGGAGATCTCCTGCGTGCTCGCCGACCTGGCCGGGCGGCCGGTCGCGCGGCTGCGTCAGCCGGTGCGGCCGGGACGCCGGCCGGACGCCGTGGTGCGGCAGATGGCCAGGGCCGCGCGGCGCATCCTCAGGGAGGCGGGGGTCGCCGACGGCAAGGTGCTGGGGGTGGGCCTGGCCTGCCCCGGGCCGCTGGACGGCGACGGCGTGATGATGTCGCCGCCGCGGCTGCCCGGCTGGGACCAGGTGCCGATCAAGAGCCTGCTGGAGGAGCACACCCGCTTTCCCGTCACCGTCGACAACGACGCGACCGCCGCGGCGATCGGGGAGCGGTGGGCCGGAACGGCGCGGTCCACGCCCAGCTTCGCCTACCTCTACCTGGGAACGGGCATCGGGGGCGGGATCTTCCTCGACAACCAGGTCTATCGCGGGCGGTCGCTCAACGCCGCCGAGTTCGGCCATATGACGGTCGAACCGGACGGCCCCGAGTGCTACTGCGGCAACCGGGGATGCGTCGAGGCCGTCTGCTGCCCGAGCGCCATCGAGGCGGCGCTGGGCAACGGATCCGACCACGCCGCCATCTGCGCGGCGGCCGCGCGCGGCGAGCCCGAGGCCCGCGCCGTGATCGAACGCGTGGCCGGGCGGCTGGCCGACGCCGCCGTGAGCGTCGTGAACATGCTCGACATCGACCTGCTCGTGCTCGGCGGGCCCGCGCTCAGGGAGGTGGGCGGGATCTACCGCGAGGTGGTCGCGGCGGCCGTGTCGAGCAGGTCGCTGGCCAGGAGGCTGCACGCGGTCCAGGTGGAGACCTCGCCGATCGCGGCGGACGCCGCCGCGATCGGCGCGGCCTCGCTGGTCTTCCACGCCACCTACGCGCCCCGCCTGGGGGCGCTGCTCAGCGGCTGAGCGGGCCGCCCGGCCCTCGCCGGGCGGCCCTGACGTGATCACGCGGCCTGATCACTCGGCCTGATCACGCGCGCTTGAGCCGCAAGGTCACCAGCTCGAACGGGCGCAGCGTCAGCGGCACCGGGCCGTCGTGGCGCCGCGGCTCGGCCGTGGGACGCTCCAGCAGGTCCGTCTCGACCACCTGCGCCACCGGGAAGCCCGGCGTCAGCGTGGCCCGCGCCCGGCCGCCCCTCGACTCGTGGAAGCGCACGATCACGTCGCCGCTCTCGTCGTCGGCCAGCTTGACGGCGGTCACCACCACCGCGTCGTCGTCCACCGTCACCAGCGGCGCCACCTCGGCGTCGCCGGGCACGCGGCGCTCGGGCAGGTTGACGACATAGCCCTCGCGGACCGCGTCGCCGATCGTGGCGCCCGGCACCAGCGCGTGGCGGAAGCGGTGCACCCCCTGGTCGGTCTCCGGGTCGGGGAAGCGGGGGGCGCGCAGCAGCGAGACGCGTACGGTCGTCGTCGTGCCCGCGTCACCGGCGGTGCGGGTGACGTCGTGGCCGTAGGTCGAGTCGTTGACGAGCGCGACGCCCCAGCCCGGCTCCTCCACGTGCACGAAGCGGTGGTTGCAGGCCTCGAACTTGGCCGCCTCCCAGCTCGTGTTGGTGTGCGTGGCGCGGAAGACGTGGCCGTACTGGCTCTCGGAGGCGTACCGGTCGGCGTGCACGTCCAGCGGGAAGGCCAGCTTCAGGAACTTCTCCGTCTCGTGCCAGTCGACCTCGGTGTCGATGTCGAGCCGCCGGCCGGACAGCGTGAAGACCTGCGTCACGCTCGACGAGCCGAAGGAGCGGCGGACACGGACCGAGCCGTCCGCCAGGCTCACCTCGTCGGCCTCGGTCAGGTCGGTGCCCGTGTTGCGGTAGAACTCGTCGACATCCCAGGCGTCCCACTTGTTGGGGAAGTCGGGGTGCAGCTGCAGCAGCCCGGCCACCTGGCCCGGGGCGACCGTCTCCCGGTCGGCGGCCACGTCGTGGACCGACACGATCAGGCCGCGGGCGTCGACCTCCACCCTCAGCAGGCCGTTGTCCAGCACGTAACCGCCGCCGTCGCGCTCGCCCGCGGAGGTCCGCACGCCGGCCTCCGGCCGTGCCGCGCCGCCCGCGGGGACGCCGCGGCGGGCGTGCGGGGCGCCGTTGAAGACGAGCGTGCCGCCGGAGGCGTCGCCGGCCAGCGCGCGCTGCGCGGTGTCGATGACGGCGTTCAGCTCCTCCGCGACCAGTTCGTACGTCCTGCGCGCCTCCCGGTGCACCCACGCGATCGACGAGCCGGGCAGGATGTCGTGGAACTGGTGCAGCAGCACCGTCTTCCAGATCCGGTCGAGCTGCGCGTACGGGTAGGGCGCACCGGCGCGCACGGCCGCGGTCGCCGCCCAGAGCTCGGCCTCCCGCAGCAGGTGCTCGCTGCGGCGGTTGCCCTGCTTCGTCTTGGCCTGGCTGGTCAGGGTCGCCCGGTGCAGCTCCAGGTAGAGCTCGCCGGCCCAGACAGGCGGGTGGGGATATTCCGCCTCCGCCTTGGCGAAGAAGGCGGCCGGCGTCTCCCACGTGACGGCGGGCGAACCCTCCAGGTCGCGTACCCGGGCGGCCTTGGCGACCATCTCGCGCGTCGTGCCGCCGCCTCCGTCGCCCCAGCCGGTCGGCGCGAGCGAGTGCCGGGCGACGCCCTTGTCCTTGAAGTTGCGGGCCGCGTGGGCCAGCTCGCCGCCCGTCATCGAGCAGTTGTAGGTGTCGACGGGCGGGAAGTGCGTGAAGATCCGGGTGCCGTCGAGGCCCTCCCACAGGAACGTGTGGTGCGGGAACGTGTTCGTCTGGCTCCACGAGATCTTCTGCGTGAGCAGCCGCTTCGACCCGGCCGCCTTGATGATCTGCGGCAGCCCGGCCGCGAAGCCGAACGTGTCGGGCAGCCACACCTCCTCGTTGTCGACGCCGAACTCGTCGATGAAGAAACGTTTGCCGTGCACGAACTGCCGGGCCATCGCCTCCGAGCCGGGCATGTTCGTGTCGGACTCCACCCACATGCCGCCCGCCGGGACGAAGCGGCCGGAGGCCACCGCCTTGGTCACCTTCGCCCAGACCTCGGGCCGGTGCTCCTTGATCCACGCCCACTGCTGCGCCTGCGACATGGCGAACACGAAGTCCGGCTCGTCCTCCAGCAGCGCCGTCATGTTGGACGCGGTGCGGGCCACCTTGCGCACGGTCTCGCGCAGCGGCCACAACCAGGCCGAGTCGATGTGGGCGTGGCCGACGGCGCTGACGCGGTGCGCCGACGGCACGGCGGGGGCCGACAGCACGCCGGTCAGCTCGGCCCTGGCGGCGGCGGCCGTGCCGTTGACGTCCTGGAGGTCCACGGCGTCCAGCGCCCGGTTGACGGCCCGCAGCACCTCGTAGCGGCGGGCGCCGTCGACGGGCAGCTCGTGCATCAGCTCGCCGAGCACCTCCAGGTCCATCACGAGCTGCCACACGGTCTCGTCGAAGACGGCCAGGTCCATGCGGGTCAGCCGGTAGAGGGGGTCGTTCCCGGCCGTCTCCTTGTCGCCGAGCCGGGTCGGCTGGAACGGGTGGCGGCCGAGGATGACGGGGTTGGAGGCGGCCTCGACGTGCAGGCGCACCCGCTCGCCGCCCTTGACGGGGGCGCCGACGCGGACCCACTGGTTGCGCGGGTTGAGCCCCTTCACCGGGGTGCCGTCGGGGAGGTAGACCAGGCCCTCGCACTGGAAACCGGGCATGTCCTCGTCGAAGCCCAGGTCGAGCAGGGCTTCGACGGTCCGGCCCGCCCACCGCTCCGGCACCGTGCCGGTGACGGTGAACCAGCTGGTGCCCCACGGCGCGCCCCACGCGTCGCCCACCGCGATCGGCTCAGGCGTCGCGGCCAGCCCTTCGGCGACCGGTACGGGCTCGTCCGGCGCATGCCAGACGGCCACCTCCAGCGGCACCGAATCGGGGTGAAGGGCGGGGCGGATCCGCTCGTTGAGCACACGCTTCAGGCGGGCTTCGACCAGGTCGCGGTCGTCGTGCATCAGGGACTCCTTACACAAAGGGGGGATTGTCAGCCTTTGATGGCGCCTTCCTCCACGCCCCTGAAGAAGAAGCGCTGGAGTGCCGCGAAGACGATCACGATCGGCAGGAAGGAGATCATCGTGCCTGCCGCGATCAACCGCGGGTTGGCGATGAACGTGCCGTTCAAATACTGCAGGCCGACCGTGAGAGTGTAGTTGGCGGGGTCGGTCAGGACGATGAGCGGCCACAGGAAGTCGTCCCAGGCCCCGATGAACGCGAAGATCGTGACCACGCTGAGCATGCCGCGCACGTTCGGCAGGCCGATGTGGCGCAGCCGCTGCCACGCCGTCGCCCCGTCGATGATCGCGGCTTCGTCCATCTCCCGGGGGATCGCCTGAAACGCTGTACGCATCAACAGCACGTTAAGCATCCCGATCGCGCCCGGCAACGCCACCCCGAGCAGGGTGTCGGCCAGACCGAGCGAGCGGACGGTGACGTACTGCGAGACGATCGTCACCTCGCCGGGCAGCACCAGCGTCGCCAGGAACAGCCCGAGCAGCAGCTTCGCGCCCCTGAAGCGGAGCTTGGCCAGGGCGAACCCGGCGATCGTGGCGCCCACGGCGTTGCCCGCGACCACGATGGCGGCCACGACCAGCGAGTTGGCCGCGTACGACCACACGGGGACGGTCTCGGCCACCTCGGCGTAGTTGGCGAGCGTCGGCTGCTGGGGCAGGAAGCTCGGCGTCCGGGTGTAGATGTCCTCCTGGACGCTCTTGAGCGAGGTGGACAGCTGCCACAGGAACGGCGAGACGGTCAGGGCGAGCGCGAGCAGGAGCAGGACGTAACGCAGCGCCTTCTCGCGGGCGGAGACGGTGTTGATGTCAGGCCGCCTTCCTGTTGAGCCGCAGCAGCAGGAGCATCGGCCCGATGGTGATGACGAGCAGCACCAGGCTGAGCGCGGAGGCGTAGCCGAGGTGGCCGGTGAAGCCGCGGCTGTAGAGCTGGATGAGCATCACGAGCGACATGTCCCTGCCGCCGGGGCCGCCGGTGCCGTTCGACAGCACGTACAGCTCGGAGAACACGCGCAGCGCCGAGACCGACACCAGCACGGAGATCAGCAACATCGTGTTGCGCACGCCGGGCACCGTGACGCTCCAGAAGCGCCGCACCGGGCCCGCGCCGTCCACGGCAGCGGCCTCGTGCAGCTCGCGCCGGACGTTGCCGAGCGCCGACAGGTAGATGATCATGTAGTAGCCCAGCCCCTTCCAGACGGTCAGGCTGATCGCGCTGAACAGCAGCAGCCACCGGTCGGTCAGGAACGGCACCGGCGCGGCGATCACGCCCAGCCACTGCGCGAAGCCGTTCACCAGCCCGCGGTCGTCGAGCAGCCAGCCCCAGATCAGCGCGACCACCACGGCCGAGGCGACCACCGGGGTGTAGAAGGCGGTGCGGAAGAACATGATGCCGGGCAGCTTCTTCTCCACCAGGATCGCGATCAGCAGCGGCAGCAGCGTGAGCAGCGGCAGGCACACCAGCATGTAGACGATGCTGTTGACCAGCGCGTCGGCGAGCTGGTCGTCGTCCAGGGCGCGGCCGAAGTTGGCCAGGCCGGTGAAGTGGCCGCCGCCGAGCGGCTTGGCGTCGGTGAACGCCAGGACCAGCGTGTTGATCGACGGGAAGACGGAGAAGACGCACAACCAGACCGCGGCGGGCGCCACCAGCAGCCACGGCGTGAACCAGCGGTGGTGGGTCATCAGCTCTTGAGCAGCTCGTCGCACTTGGCCACGGCGGCGTCCAGCGCCTCCTCGGAGGTGGCCTCACCGCTGATCGCCAGCGCGAACTGCTGCCGGACGAACTTCTTCATCGCCTCGGTGACCTGGACCGGCTCGAGCACCTTGGCCTTGGCGAGCGAGGTGAACGCGATCACCTTGGCGTCGCCCGAGCGGGTGCCGTCGCTCTTGCTGAAGAACGGGTCGTCCGCCGAGGCCTTGGTGCTGGGGAAGATGTTGACCAGATGGGCGAAGGCGGCCTGGTTCTCGGCGTTGGTCACCCAGCGGGCCAGGGCGAGCGCGGCCGGGGCGTTCCCCGTACGCTTGGAGATCGAAAGGCCCTGCACGTAGAGCGGCGGAGTGCCGATCGCGGGCGACGGCACCACCTTGGGCGCGAGCGTCGGATTGTCGGTGGCCAGGCTCGTGATGAAGTTGCCGCCGGCGGTCGTCCAGGCGACCGTGCCCTCGGTGAACAGCTTGGCGTTGCCGGCGTAGGTGTCGGTGAGCACGTCGCGCGGCAGCAGCCCCTCCTTGTACGCCTCGCGATACCGGTCCAGCAGCGCGACCGCCTGCGGGGTGTTGAAGGCGAAGCGGGTCCCGTCGGGCGTCATCATGGGGACGCCCGCGTTGGCCAGGTCGCCCAGCTCCGGCTTGCGGCTCATCAGATAGACCTTGCCGCCCGACTTCTCCTTCACCGTCCTGGCCTGGGCGATGAGCTCGTCGAGGCTCGCCGGCGGCTTCTCCGGGTCCAGGCCGTTCTCGGTGAGCAGCTCCGCGTTCCAGTAGTTGACGTCGGTGTTGAGGTACCACGGGAAGCCGTACGTGCCCTGGACGCCGGGGTAGCGGTAGGCCTCCAGGCCACCGGGGACGTAGACGTCGGCCAGCTTCTGGTCGGCCTGCTGATCGGCCCATTGGTCGGCTGGGCCGACGTCCAGCAGCACGCCCTGCTTGACCAGCGGGAAGGCGAAGTCGGGCGGCAGGTTGACGACGTCGGGCAGCGAGCCGCCGGCCGCCTGGGTGAGCACCTTCTCCGAGTAACCTTCGGCGGGCTGGTCCAGCCACTCGACCTCGGTGCCCGGGTACTCCTTCTCGAAGCCGTCGATGACGCCCTGCACGTAGTCGGTGAACTTCGGCTTGAGCGCCCAGGTCTGCAGGCTGACCTTGCCCTTCACCTCGCCGGTGGCGCCCGTGACCGGCGCGGCCTGGTCCGGTTCGGCGCCACCCAGCCCGCATCCCGCGATCGTGACGGCCAGCACGGCCAGTCCTGCCCAGTACCTTCGCATGGCGCTCTCCTTCGTGGCCGGCGGGTACTAAACCGCTCTAGTTGCGGGACTATCCACCGGGCTAGACTCCGCTGTCAATAGGGTGTGGCCGGACTGTGAGGAAAGGAGCGGCCGCGTGGGCCGACCGACGATCGCCGACATCGCGCAGCGGGTCGGGGTGTCCAAGGGCGCGGTGTCGTTCGCGCTGAACGGGCGTCCCGGCGTCAGCGAGGCGACCAGGGCCCGCATCATCGAGGTGGCCAGGGAGATGAACTGGCGGCCGCACAGCGCCGCCAGGGCCCTCGGCGGCGCCAGGGCCGAGGCGGTGGGCCTGGTGATCGCGAGGCCCGCGAGCACGCTGGGCGTCGAGCCGTTCTTCGCCCAGCTCCTGTCCGGCCTGCAGGCGAGGTTGTCGCGCCAGCAGGTGGCGATGCACCTGCTGGTGGTGGAGGACTCCGAGGCCGAGATCGAGGTCTACAGGGAGTGGACCTCCGCGCACCGCGTGGACGGGTTCATCCTCGTCGACCCCAAGGTCCGCGATCCCCGTTTCGCCGCGCTGGAGGAGCTGGGCGTGCCCGCCGTCGTGCTCGGCGGGCCCGGCAGGCACGGGGCGCTGGCCAGCGTGTGGGCCGACGACCGCGAGGCGATGGTGTCGGTCGTCGACTATCTGGCGGCGCTCGGGCACCGCCGCGTCGCCCACGTCGCGGGGCTGCCCGGCCTCCGCCACACCCAGCGCCGCATGCGCGCGCTGCGCGACTCGGTCAAGCGGCTCGGCCTGGTGGACGCGGTCTCCCTGCCGACCGACTTCAGCGACGCCGAAGGGGCGGCGGCGACCAGGACGCTGCTGTCGCGCGCCTCCCGCCCGACCGCGATCGTCTACGACAGCGACGTGATGGCGCTGGCCGGGCTGGGCGTGTCGGGGGAGATGGGCGTGGCCGTGCCGGCCGAGCTGTCGATCGTCGCCTTCGACGACTCGGTGCTGACCCGGGTCACCCACCCGAGCATCACCTCGCTGTCGCGCGACACCTTCGCGCTCGGCGGCCAGGTGGCCGAGGTGCTGCTCGAGGTCATCGCCGACCCGGGGGCCAGGCGCGACCTCAAGACCGGCACGCCGCGGCTGGTCGTCCGGCAGAGCACCGCGCCGCCCGCTCTTGGCAAGCGGACTAAAGCGGTTTAGGGTCTCGATGATCGGCTCAACCCCCGCCGGGGACGCCCCTCCGCCGGGGGAACGTCCTCGCGGGGACGGTTCACCCCATGGAGGACCCGCGTGCCCCAGCCGCACCACAGCCCCGGCCCGCTCCGCTTCGGCGCGAACTACGTGCCCTCGTCCGGCTGGTTCTACGGCTGGCTCGACCAGCCCGCCGACGCCGCCCGCCGTGACTTCGAGGACCTCGCGGGGATCGGGCTCGACCACGTCCGGGTGTTCCCGATCTGGCCGTGGATCCAGCCCAACCGCGCGCTCATCAGGCGGCGTGGGCTCGACGACCTGCTCGCCGTCATCGACGCCGCCGCCGAGTTCGGGCTGTCCGTGGCGGTGGACCTGCTGCAGGGCCACCTGTCCAGCTTCGACTTCCTGCCGTCGTGGGTGCTCACCTGGCACCGGCGCGGCCTGTTCACCGACCCCGACGTACGCGCGGGGCTGGTGTCGTACGTGGACACGCTCACCCGGGAGGCCGCCACCCGCGACAACGTCTTCGCGGTGACCCTCGGCAACGAGGTCAACAACCTTTACCCGGCCAACCCGACCACGTTCGGCGACTCCAGAAGCTGGGCCGCCGAGCTGCTCGGCGTGGCCCGCGCCGCCGCCCCCCGCCTGCTCCACCTGCACTCCCTGTACGACGCCACCTGGTACGACCCGGAACACCCCTTCCACCCGGCCGACAACGTCGACCTCGGCGACCTGACGACCGTGCACTCGTGGGTGTTCAACGGCGTGTCCGCCGTCGACGGCCCGCTCGGTCCCGCCACCGTCACCCACGCCGACTACCTGGTGGAGCTGGCCGCGGCCACCTCTCCCGACCCGGCCAGGCCGGTCTGGCTCCAGGAGGTCGGCGCGCCCGCGCCCGACGTGCCCGAGCCCGACGCGCCCGCGTTCGTGCGCGGGCTGCTGGACGCCGTCACCCCCAACCCCGCCCTGTGGGGTGTCACCTGGTGGTGCTCCCACGACCTCGACCGCTCGCTCGCCGACTTCCCCGAGCGCGAGTACGACCTCGGCCTGTTCACCGTGGACCACCAGCCCAAGCCGGCGGCCAGGGAGCTGGCCGCCGCCGTCAAGGAACGGCGCGACAGGGCCGGCCGCCGCCGGGCGCTCGCCTGCGACGTGGACCTCAGAGCCGAGCCCGAGCGCCGCGCGGAGATCGCGCCGGGCAGCGCCTTCCACGCCGCGTGGGTGCGGCTGCGCCAGGACGGGCCGCTGGCCATCGTCACCGCCGCCCGCGCCGGCGACGCCGCGCACCTCGCGGCCAGGGGGATCGACACCGTGCTCGACCGGCAATGAGAGGAGATCAGATGCGACGCAGGCTGTTACCCACGCTCTGCGCGGCCACGGTCGTGGCGGCCCTGCTCACCGCGCCCGCCAGGCCGGCCCTGGCCGCGACGGGCGACCAGCCCTACGCCTCCTACTGGTACCCCGGCACGATCCTCGACTGGGATCCCGCCACCGACCCCGACGCCCGGTTCAACCGCTCCCGCGTGCCGCTGCGGCCACGTGCCCAGGACCCGGCGCTGAAGGCCAACCCGAACGCCCGCGCGGGCGAGGGCCGCGTCGTCTCGCTCGTGTCGTTCGCCCCCACCTCGGACAACCCGTCGCAGGGCTCGCTGGACGAGAGCTACTACGCCTTCGGCCACTGGCAGTACGACATGCGTTCTCGCGCCGGGCCTCGGTGAGCTGACGACACTGTTCGGCGAAGCCGGGCGCGGGCCTACGGCCTTGCCGCCAGTGGGCGTTCTGTTCGACGGCCAGGTTCCACACGTAGCGGGCGTGCGCGCAGTGCTCGAGCATGATGTTCGCCTGCTGTCGCGTCGGGTACATGCGGAACCTCGCCATGACCTCATGATGATTTCACTCCGAGTGCATGGTCAACTTCATGCTGTGGCCATTCGGCGGTTGCCATGAAGCCATCGAGAAACCAACAAGACTGCGGCGACGCGCGAGGGGCGCTCCCGGCATGCCAGATCCTTCGGTGCCTGCGCCTTGCGACCAGCCAGGCCCCTAAGACGAATCACCCCACGCTCCGCCGCATCGGACCCGTGGACGACGGTTACCGGCAACACCGCCACCAGCACCCATCCCCTCACCGTCACAGCACAGCACGTCCGGCTGGTCGTCACCCGCCCCATGCGGAACTCCGACCCTCCGCCCGCGTCCATGAGTTCGAAGCTTGGGTCACCTGACCCCCGGGTCGCATCCGCGGACAGCGTGAGGATGCGGCCCGGGGGTGGCGGATCCACGACAAGTCGGGATCTGGCCACGCCAACTTCATAGACAGCGCCAGCTCAGGGCCGCTAGGAAGTCGGATATTCGTGCTTACCGATTTCTGGAGGTCGTTCATGCTGCATGGGTTAGGGCGCGCGAGACGACGGCGGCGGGGGTGGCGGCAGGGGTGGCGGCGCGGAACGGTCACGGCCGTCACGGCCGTCATGACCGCCGCGCTGCTGCCGGCTCCTGGCGCGCACGCGCTCGCCGCGCCGCCCGTGGAGTTCACGAGCGACGCGGCGGGCGACGAGATCACGCTGGTCACCGGTGATCGCGTACGCGTGCGCGCCGTGGACGGTGAGCACAGGACCGTGGCCGTCACCCCCGCGCCCAGGGCGGACGGCTCCGTGCCGACGTTCCAGGTGCTGGAGTCGGACGGGGAGCTGAGCGTCATCCCCGACGACGTCGCCGCCCTGGTGCCCGAGCGGCTCGACAGCGCGCTGTTCAACGTGACGGCGCTGGCCGAGCAGGGGTACGACGACGCCATCCCGCTGATCTTCACCCACGAGGGGAACGCCCCCAAGGCCGCGCCGCCGTCCGTGAAGCAGGTCCGCACGCTGGAGAGCATCGGCGGGACGGGCGTGTCGGTGGCCGAGCGGGACGCGGCTGCGTTCGGGGCGGAGCTGGCCAAGCTGGACGGCCCGGACGCCCGCGCCGCCGGGCCGTTGGCGGGCGTGTCGAAGATCTGGCTCGACCGCAAGGTGAAGCCGGTCCTGGAGCACAGCGTGCCGCAGATCGGCGCGCCCGAGGCCTGGGCCGCCGGGTACGACGGCGCCGGCACCACCGTCGCCGTGCTCGACACCGGCGTGGACGCCGCGCACCCGGACCTCGCGGGCAAGGTCGCCGGTCAGCGCGACTTCACCGGGGAGAACGTCACGGGCGACCCGCACGGCCACGGCACCCACGTCGCGAGCACGATAGCGGGAGCCGGCACGGACGGCGGCGGCAAGGGCGTGGCGCCCGGCGCCAGGCTGCTCAACGGCCGGGTCCTCGCCGGCGACGGCTTCGGCCAGCTGTCGTGGATCATCGACGGCATGGAGTGGGCGGCCGGCGAGCAGCGCGCCGAGATCGTCAACATGAGCCTGGGCAGCCAGGAGCCGGGCGGCCCGCTGACCGCCGCGGTCTCCCGGCTGAGCGAGCAGTACGGGACGCTGTTCGTGGTGGCCGCGGGCAACGACGGCTGCGACTCGTGCGTGGGCACCCCCGGCGACGCCCCCGAGGCGCTGACCGTCGGGGCGGTCGACCGCGAGGACCGGCTGGCCGACTTCTCCAGCAAGGGCCCGATCGTCGCCGACCAGGCCGTCAAGCCCGACGTGACCGCGCCGGGCGTGGACATCTCCGCCGCGAAGCCCGGCGGCGGCCACGCCGCGATGTCCGGCACCTCCATGGCCACCCCGCACGTCGCGGGCGCCGCGGCCCTGGTGCGCCAGGCCCGCCCCGGCGTCACGGGCGGCGAGCTGAAGTCGCTGCTCATGGCCACCGCCAGGCCCGGCAAGGACATCCCCGTCGACGCGCAGGGCGCGGGCAGGATCGACGTGGCCGCCGCGCTGAAGAACCCGGTCGCGGCCTCGGCGGGCTCGGTCAACTTCGGCAGGCTCGCCCCCGGCGAGGGGAAGAGCCTCACCGTCACCTACCACAACCTGGGGCAGCAGCCCGCGGACCTGGACCTGTCGAGCGGCGGCGCGTTCGCCGTCGAGCCGGCCGGGCTCACCGTGCCCGCGTCGGGCACGGCCGAGGCCACGGTCACGCTCAAGGCGGACAAGACCGGCCTCGTGCGCCAGGAGCTGACGGCCGCCGTCGCGGGCGGCGTACCCGTGCGCACGCTGCTGACCGCCGACGTCGAGGAGAAGCGCGTCGAGCTGCGCGTCCGCGGCATCGCCAGGGACGGCCGACCGGGCCGCGGCGGCTTCACCGTGCTCGACCTGGACGAGGGCACCCTGGTCGGCCGCGTGCTTCCCGGCGAGCCCGCGCAGCCGTGCACCGAGCAGAAGTACGGCAAGGGCACGTGCCTGCTCGTCAAGCCCGGCACGTACTCGGTGCTCGGCCACATCTTCACCATGCCGGCCACCCAGGACAGCACCGCGAAGGGCAAGCCGCTCAACGAGAGCCTGCTCGGCGACCCCGAGATGACGATCACCGAGGACACCGAGGTGGTGCTGGACGCCCGCAAGGCCGTCGAGGTCGAGGTCGAGACGCCCGACCACAGGACCAAGCGGAACACCGGCTCGGCCGCCGCGCTGCGGTGGTACCGGGCGGGGGAGCAGGGCACCGCGCTGCGCGGCGGGACCCACATCGCGCCCGGCGGCCAGGTGGAGGAGCGGCTGTTCGTCCAGCCCACCGAGAAGGTCACCAAGGGCACGTTCACCGTCTCCACCCGGTGGCGGCTGACGGCTCCCGAGATCACCCTCACCACCCCCGGGCTCGAACTGGAACCCCAGTACGCGGACCCGGTCCAGTTCAGCGACTTCGCCACCGAGTACCCGCGCCTGGACGGCACCCGGCTGCTCATGGCGGCCGACGCGGGACGAGGCAGCCCCGGCGAGATCAAGGCGCGCGACCTGCGCGGCAAGCTCGCCGTCATCCGCCGCACGCCCGGAGTTCCGGTCTCCACGCAGTCCAACGCGGCCGCGGCGGCCGGGGCGAGGATGGTTGCCGTCTACAGCGACCAGCCGGGCCACGACGTCACCACCGGCGGCAACGGTGTCAAGCTCGCCGTCCCGACCGTGCGGCTGACGCATGAGGAAGGGCTGAAGCTCGTCCAGCGGCTGCGCCGGCTGCCGGTGCCGATCGTGGCCAAGGGCGTCGTCGCCAGCCCGTACGTCTACGACCTGTTCCTCCAGGAGAAGGGCCAGGTGCGCGACAGGCCGCGCTACGTGGTCAGGTCGAGGTCGCTGGCGAGGATCGAGACGGACTTCCACACCCAGCTCGCCGGCGACGTGACGGTGAACGAGGCCAGGTTCGTCTTCCAGCCCTGGGACACCACGTCGGTCTCCACGAACCATCCGATGGCCAAGGCGCCGCGCACCCGGACCGATTACGTCACCCCCGGGCCCGACCTGCGCTGGGCCACGTCGGCCGGCGTTCCCGAGCGGCACTACAACACCATGTGGCCGCACCCGGACACGCCGCGCATCGCGCTGTCCTCGCCGGACTTCCGCCCGTACGAGGCGGGCGAGCGGGTCGGGCGCTCGGTGTTCAAGCAGCCGCTGCTGCCGGGCATCAACCCGCGCAACCCCATGCGCAGGGAGGGCGACAAGCTGCGCGTGTCCATGCAGGGCTTCGTGGACGCCGCCCGCAACTACGGCGACACCCACACCAGCAAGTTCGAGCACGGCATGAAGACCGACTTCCGGCTCTACCAGGGCGACACGCTCCTGTGGCAGACGAACTACCTGCCGTCGGGGTCGGGCACGCTCTCCCCGGAGAAGGCGGACTACCGGATCGAGTACGACCTGGCCAACGAGGCCGGTTGGGCGAAGTTGTCCACGCGTACCAAGGGGGTGTGGACCTTCGCCTCCGAGCGCGCCGCGGAAACGGCGGTGATCCCGCTGCTGCTGGCCACGTTCGACGCGCCGGTCGACCTGAAGAACCGGGCCAGGTCGCGGAAGCTGGGCCTGTCCCTCTACCACCAGGAGGGCGCGGAGCAGAGCGCGATCAGGGACGTCGCGCTGGAGGTGTCGTACGACGACGGCGCCACGTGGAAGCCTGTCCGCCTGCGGGACAAGGGCGACCGTAGGTACGAGACGACCATCGGCCGGTCGCCGTCCGGGTTCGTCTCGCTGCGGCTCAACGCCTCCGACGTCAACGGCAACACCCTGGCGCAGGAGGTGATCCGCGCCTACGCCACGCGCTGAGCGCCCGCGCGAGGGTGCTCGCGCGCCGGAATGAGGGGGGGGAGGGCCGTGCTCGGGCCTCCCCCCTCACGCGTCGCCGGGGCTCACGTCGCCTGCCGCCCGGAGCCCGTTCGCCGGGCGGCCGGCGACGCGCTCACGTGACGGGCTGGAGCGTGGGCGGCGCGTCCGTGCGCTTGACGTGCCGTGCGCGGAAGACCTGCCTCCGGCCGCCCGCGGTGAAGGCGGCGCGCGCGACGATGCGCCCGCGGCGCTTGGCGGGGAGCGGGAAGCCGACCGTGACCGCCGTGCCCGGCTCCAGCCGCGCCACCCGGTGCGCCCGCCGCTTGCGCGGCCCGTCGAGTCCCAGCTCGACCCCGCGCCACGGACGGGACGACCCGTTGTGCAGGGTCACGATGACCTGGTCGTCCGTGAGCCTCGTGCGCAGCCCGTACGGGAGGCGCGGATCGGACCCGATGGACGCGTCGAGGGTGGCCAGCAGTTCGGCGGTCAGCTCGGGGCGGTCCGCCGCCAGGTCGAGCTTCTCGCCGGGGTCGGCGGACAGGTCGTAGAGCTCGACCCGGCCCTCGGGCCCGGCGCCGGCGATGTTCGGGGAGAACCGGACGACCTTCCACCGGCCGCGCCGGATGGCCTGGGCCTTGCGCGGCCGGTTCCACACCAGGTGATCGTGCCTGGGCGCGTTCCCGCCGGTGAGCAGGCCGCGGAACGACCGCCCGTCGAGGTGGGCGGGCACCGGCACCTCCGCCAGGTCCGCCAGCGTCGGCAGCACGTCCCAGAACGCGACCGGCTGCCGCTCGACGCGATGGCGTAACCCTGGCGACCAGGCGATCAGCGGCACGCGGATGCCGCCTTCGTACACGTCGCGCTTGTCGGCGCGGTACGGGCCGTTGGAGTTGAACAGCCGGGGCGTCACGCCCTTCTCACGGTGGGGGCCGTTGTCGCTGGTGAACAGCACGAGCGTGCGCTCGGCGACGCCGGCGTCCCGCAGCGCCCGCAGCAGGGCGGCGACGTCGGTGTCGAGCCGTGTCACCTGTGCGGCGTGGCGGCGGTTCGCCTCGCTCCACGGCTCCTTCTCGTAGACGCCCGCGTCGCCGGGGACGGCGCTGGGCGCGTGCGGCAGGTTGCTGGCGTAGTAGAGCAGGAACGGGTCGTCGTCGCCCTTGGCGATGAACTCGGCCGCCTTCTCGCGGAACAGGTGCGGCGCGTACGACCGGCCGGGGACGGACACCCTCCTGTCGTTGTGCCACAGGTACGACGGGAAGTAGTGGTGGGCGTGCCGGTGGGTGATGTAGCCGAAGAACTCGTCGAAGCCGCGCACGTTCGGGTGGGAGGCCTGGTGGGGCTGCTCGGGGCCGAAGCCCCACTTGCCGATGCAGGCCGTCCGGTAGCCGGACAGCCGCAGCAGCTCGGCGAAGGTGAGGTCGGCGTCGGTCAACGAGCGTTGCGGCCCGCCTTCGGGGTTGTCACGCACGGTGCCGTGGCCGGCGTGCAGCCCGGTGAGCAACGCGCAGCGTGCCGGCGCGCACAGCGGCGCACCCGAGTACGCCGTCGCGAACCGCACGCCCTCGGCGGCCATCCGGTCCAGGTTGGGCGTGTGGATCTTGCGCTGTCCCTGGCTGCCGATCTCACCCCATCCGAGGTCGTCGGCCAGGACGAGCAGGATGTTCGGCCGTGAGGGAAGGCGGCCGCGGACGGCTGCCGCGTCTGCCGCCGAGGGGGCCAGGGAGGCCGCTGAGGGCGCCGCGAGGCCGGCGAGAGTTCCGGCGAACAAGGTGCGGCGGGAGAGCCCGTTGATCACGAAGGGCAACATATCGGAGGTTGCGGGGAACAGCGGGCAAATCACCGGCGAACTCTGTCACAGCATGGCATCCACGGCGGTGAGAAAAGTCACTCACCGGAGATAGCCCCACTGGCGGCAGATCTGGTGGAGCGCCTCCGGGATCTCCTCGGCCGCGGGCAGCGGGCGGGCCGCGACGACGGTGCCGGCGCGGATCTTGTCACGCCAGTCGCCGATGCCCTTGACGAAGGCGCCGTGGTCCTGGTCGCCGTAGGCGAGCATGGCGGGCTCGTACGCGAGATCCAGGAACGCGCAGAGCCGGCGCAGCTCCGCCTCGGGGTCGGCGACCAGGTCCTCGTAGCGCAGCGTCAGGCCCTCCAGGTGCGTGCGGGCCTCCTGGAGGTAGGTCATGTAACTCAGCGTGCGCGGCACGGCCTCCTCCATGGGCCGCTTGGGCGGGTCGGCCTCGTGCCAGGACTGCACGATCGACATGGGGTGGCGCAGCAGGAACACGAAACGCGCGTCCGGCCAGCAGGTCGAGATCCGCCGCCAGGCGAACACGTTGCTCGGCGTCTTCTCCGCCAGGATCGGCTTGCCGCTGCGGCTCAGCTCCCGGTGCAGCAGCCGGTCCCAGACGATGTGCTCGATGTCGCTGTGGGTGTGGCCGAGCAGGTCCATGGCCTGCCGTACGGGATCGGTGCCGAGGCCGACGGTCACCCGGCGGAAGTGCGTCTCGATCGGCGAGTGGATCCGCGAGTGGCTGTCGAGCATGACGCGCAGCAGCGTCGAGCCCGACCGCACGGACGACAGCAGGAACACCGGTTCGCGCAACAACCG
Organism: Nonomuraea sp. B10E15; assembly: GCF_039871615.1. Taxonomy (NCBI): domain Bacteria; kingdom Bacillati; phylum Actinomycetota; class Actinomycetes; order Streptosporangiales; family Streptosporangiaceae; genus Nonomuraea; species Nonomuraea sp. B10E15. Next base: position 49,066 of record NZ_JBDPMB010000021.1, on the reverse strand, counting down.
GTCGTGCGCGCCGTCGACGGGCGGCCGTACCGCGTCGCCCGGCAGCCGCCGCAGCTCAGGCGGCGGCTTGGCGGCCGGTCTCGGCGCCTCCCTGCGCAGGCGGCGCGTCAACGTGTATCCCGTCAGTCCTTCGAGTGTGGCGTTGGCACGGTACCTCCAGCTCATGGGGCTACAAGCTAGGCCGGCGCAGTGAACCCCAGGTGAATCAGGGCTGTGAACCGGTACCGGGAAGCACGGCGCGGAGTCAGGCCTCCAGGTGGCAGCGGGTGACGCCGGTGGCGGTGGGCACGGGCCGCGGCGCGCTCTCGTCGCAGATCGGGCCGATCCTGCGATGGCAGCGGGTGTGGAAGGCGCAGCCGCGCGGAGGCTGCTCGGGCCGCGGTGGCTCCCCGTCCAGGACGATGCGCCGCGGCCGGTCCGACGGCGAGACGGCGGGGACCGCCGAGGCCAGGGCCTCGGTGTACGGGTGCCGGGGGCCCGCGAAGACGCTCTCCGCGTCGCCGCGCTCGACGATCTGGCCCAGGTACAGCACGTTGACCTGGTCGCAGAAGAAGCGGACGACGCCGAGGTCGTGGCTGATGAACAGGAACGACGTGCCGGACTCCTCCTGGATGTCCTTGAGCAGGTTGAGCACCTGGGCCTGGACGGAGACGTCGAGCGCCGAGACGGGTTCGTCGGCGACGATGAGCGCGGGCCTGGCCGCGACGGCCCGCGCGATGGCCACCCGCTGGCACTGCCCGCCGGACAGCTCGTGCGCGTGCAGGTCCGCGACCCTGGCGGGCAGCCCCACCCGGTCGAGCAGGCCGAGGATCTCCTGCCTGCCCGGGCGCAGGCCCTGCGCCAGGAGCGGCTCCGCGACGCACCGGCGCACGGGCAGCCGCGGGTTCAGCGAGGCCCGCGGGTTCTGGAAGATCATCTGGATCGGGACGGCGAGCCTGCGCCTGCGCCTTTCCGACAGGCCGGCGACACCGGTGCCCATCAGCTCCAGCTCTCCGGAGCTCGGCCGCAACAGGCCGGCGACGATCCGGGCGAACGTCGACTTGCCGCTGCCGCTCTCCCCGACCAGCCCGACGGCCGATCCCGCAGGGACGCTCAGATCCACCCCGCGCAGGGCCCGTACCTCGTGCCCGGTGCCCCGCACCCGGAACGACCGGGACAGGTTCGCGGCACGCAGGACCGGTGACGTGGCGCTCACGACTCCTCCTCACTGGCCCGCGGGCACGCCACGCTGACGCCCCCGCCGACGGCGCGCAACTCCGGATCGGTGGTACGGCACTCCTCGACGGCGATCGGGCACCGCGGCGCGAACCGGCAGCCGTCCGGCATGGACCCGATCGGCGGCACGGTGCCGGGGATGCTGGGCAGCCGCGCGAGCCGCCGGCCCGCGGCGGGGCGGCAGCCGATCAGCGCCCGGGTGTAGGGATGCCGGGGGCGGCGCAGGACGTCGGCCACCGGCCCGCTCTCCACGACGCGGCCGGCGTACATCACGTACATCCGCCGGCAGGACTCGGCGACGAGGCCCAGGTCGTGGGAGATGAACAGCATGGCCATCCCCCTGTCGCGCACCAGGGTCATGAGCAGGTCCATGATCTGGGCCTGGACGGTCGTGTCCAGGGCGGTGGTGGGCTCGTCGGCGATGAGCAGCCGGGGCTCGCAGGACAGGGCCATGGCGATGAGGACCCGCTGGCGCATGCCGCCGGAGAGCTCGAAGGGAAAGGCCCGCGCCACCCGGTCGGGCGCGGCGACGCCGACCTCGGCGAGCAGCTCGACCACGCGCCGCCACCGCTCGCGGCGGGGCGTGCGGCCGTGCCGCCGCAGCACGTCCTCCAGCTGGCGCCCTACGGTCATCACCGGGTTCAGCGAGGTGCCGGGGTCCTGGAAGACCATGCTGATCTCGCCGCCGCGCAGCGGCCTGAGCCCGCCCGGGTCGCCGAGGTCGTAGGAGCCGGCGCCGAGCCGGAGCGTGCCGGACGCGCGCAGGGCGGGCGCCAGCAGGCCCAGGGCGGCGTAGGCGGTGACGGACTTGCCCGAACCGCTCTCCCCGACCAGGGCGACGGCCTCGCCCGGGGCGACGTGCAGGTCGATCCCGTCGACGGCACGGACCCGCGGATCGGCGGCCAGGCCGATCGCGACGCCGTCGAGGGCCAGCAGGGTCTCGGTCATCGGCGTCTCCGGGGGTCGAGCGCGTCGCGGATGCCGTCCCCGGCGAAGAGCAGGGCGATGACGAGGACGGCGATCACCAGGCCGGGCGCCACGGTGAGGATCGGCAGGTCGAGGCTGTGGGCGGAGCCGTCGGCCAGCAGGTTGCCCAGCGAGGCCGTCGGCGGTTGCACGCCCAGCCCGACGAAGCTCAGGCCCGCCTCCCCGATGACGGCGAACGCGAAGATCAGCGTGAGCTGGACGGATGTCACGCCGAGCGTGTTCGGGACGACGTGCCGCACGGCGATCCGCCACGGCGGCACGTTGCTGACCCGGGCGCTCTCGACGTACTCCTCCTGCCGGACCCGCAGCACGACGCCGCGCACGACCCGCGCGAGGTAGGGGGTGTAGCCGACCGCGAGGGCGATGACGGTGCTGCGCACCCCGGCGCCGAGCGCGGCGATCAGGCCGAGGGCGAGCACCAGCGACGGCAGCGCCAGCCCCACGTCGATGGCGCGGGCGATGAGCACGTTCGCGAGCCCCCGGGCGTATCCGGCGAGCAGGCCGAGCGGGATCCCCGCCGCCGCCACCGCCGCGGTCGTCGCCAGGCTGATGAGCAGCGACGAACGCAGCGCGTAGCACAGCCGGCTGAGCTGGTCGCGGCCGAAGTCGTCGGTGCCCAGCAGGTGCCCGGGGCCCGGCGGCATGAGCGTGTTGCGCAAATCCTGGGCGTGCGGGTCGTACGGCGCGAGCAGGGGAGCGGTGGCGGCCACGAGCACGAACACCGCCAGCAGGAACCAGGTGATCTTCTGGGTCAGCGGCCGCAGCAGCGCGGGCGCCGCGATCGTCCGTTCAGCCACGCGATCGCCTCACTCTCGGGTCGACCACGGCGTAGAGCAGGTCCATCAGCAGGTTGACGGCCACGAAGATCACTACGATCACGAGGATGCACGCCTGCACCACGGGATAGTCCCGCGACAACACGCCCTGCACGATCAGCCGGCCCATGCCGGGGAGCGCGAACGCGTTCTCCACCAGCAGCGCGCCGGCCATCAGGGCGCCGGCCTCCAGGCCGAAGATCGTGAGCGTGGGCAGGAAGGCGTTGCGCAGGGCGTACCGGCCGTAGATCCGGCGCTCCGGGATCTGGAACGCGCGGGCGGTGCGGACGTAGTCGGAGGTCAGGGTGTCGATCAGGCCCGCCCTGGTCGTCTCGAAGACCAGGGTCGCGAACCCGGCGCCGAGGGCCAGCGCCGGCAGCAGCATGTGGGCGAGGTGCGTGCCGAGCCCTTCGGACAGCGGCGCGTAGCCGAACGTCGGCAACACGCCCTGGGCGACGATGATCAGCAGCAGCGCGAGCCAGAAGCTCGGCACCGCGACGCCGGTGGCGCCGGCCAGGCGGGAGAGCTTGTCGGCGATGGCGCCCTGCCAGCGGGCGGCGACCAGGCTCAGCGGGATCGCCAGCACGACCGCCAGCGCGAACGCGTACAGCGACAGTTGCACCGTGATCATCAGCCGGTCGGCGAGCAGGCCGGCGACGGTGTCGTTGAGGACCAGGGAGTTGCCGAAGTCGCCCCGCACGGCGTCCGTGATCCAGTTCCAGTACTGGAGCGGGATCGGGTCGTCGAGCCCGAGCTCGCGGCGGGTCCGCTCGACCTGTTCTGGAGTGACCGATCCGCCCGGCCCCGCGAGGATCCTGGCCGGATCGCCGGGAATCATCCGCATCAGCAGGAACACCACGAACGTGGCGGCGGCGGCCACCACCGTGGCCTGCAGAACGCTGCCCGCCAGCGACACCACCGTGCCGGACGCGAGCCGGCGGCCGCGGCTCATCCGGACAGCCAGCATTGCGCCGCTCCGTGGGTGCCGCCGGGCGAGAACGTGTAGCCGCCCACCTTGGAGCTCATCGCGGTCAGCGTCGAGGGCCACACGGTGAAGGCGGCGTAGGCGTTGTCCGCCACCAGGCGGGCGACGTCGTGGTACATCTCCGCCCGCAGGCCGGAGTCGCCCTCGGCGCGCGCTTTCTCCAGCAGGGCGTCGAGCTCGGGGTCGTCGACCCCGGAGACGTTGAGGTCGCCCTTGCTGTGCGCCAGCGGGTAGATGACCTCATCGGGATCGACGGTGCGGGTCGTCTGGCCGCTGTTGGTCAGCGCGAAGTCGCGGCTGGTGTAGATGCGGTCGGCCCACGAGCCGAAGTCCTCCTTGTTCAGCTTCACCTTGACGCCGATCTGCTCCAGTTGCGCCGCCATCGCGTCGGCCTCCTGCGCCCACGGCGACTGGGTGAAGGCGTTGAAGGCGATCTCGGCGCCGAAGTCGTACCCGGCCCTGGCGAGGAACTTCTTCGCCTCGTCGACGGAGTACGCCTGGGCGGCGCCGCCCGACAGGTCCTCGAAGGCGGCGCCGATGGCGGGGGAGAACGGCCCGTGGGCGGCCTTGGCGTGCCCGGCGTGGACCCCCGCGGCGATCCCCTCCCTGTCGAGCGCGGCCGAGAAGCCGCGGCGCACGTCGACGTCGTCGAACGGCTTCACCGCCTGGTTGAAGGTGAGGTAGTTGAACGTGTTGCCGATGTCCTCGCGCAGCACGGCGTCCCTGCGCCGCTTCACCTGGGTCGCCTGCCCGGGCAGCACGCCGATCATGTCGAACTCGTCGTTCAGGAACGCCATGATCTGGGTGTTGGTGTCCGGGATGATGGAGAAGGTGATGGCGTCGAGGTAGTTGTCGTCGCCCCAGTAGTCGTCGTTGCGCTCCAGGCGGATCACGTTGCCCGCGCGATATTCCTTGAAGACGTAGGGCCCGGTGCCGATCGAGGCGCGGAACGGATCGGACTTCGCGAACTTCGCCACGGCGGCGGGTGACATCATCATCACCCGCCCCCTGCGCAGCGAGGGCAGGAACGACGCGGCCGGGCGGGACAGCCGCATCTCCACCTGGTGCCTGCCGAGGACCTTCACCGATTCGAGGAACGGCGGCAGGTTGACCCCGCCGCCCTCCGGGTCGAGCAGCCGGTCGAGGTTGGCCTTCACGGCCGCGGCGTCGAACGGTGTGCCGTCGTGGAAGACGACGTCGCGCCGCAGGTCGAAGACGTACCGCGTGGGGGAGGCCCGCTCCCATGCCTCGGCGAGTTGCGGGACGACCTCGCCGTCGGTCACCTCGACCAGCCCGTTGTAGGCGAGGGTGGCGATGGCCGCGGTGCCGACCGAGCCCGCCGCCCTCGTGCCCATGTCGAACGCCGGCGCGATCGGCTCCGCCGTCAGCGGCAGCCGCAGCGTTCCGCCCCTGCGCGGCGGGCCGGCAGGTCCGCCGGTGCTCCGGGGCGTCGCGGGGCGGCCGCCCCCGCACGCGCCGACCGCGAGCGTCGCGGCCCCGGCGAGCAGCTGGCGTCTCGTCACGGAGACCCGGGTTCCGGGGGGTGCTTGGTCGACCATTGAGTTCTCCTTAACCCCCCGTTGCCTGTAAGGCTTAATGGGTAATACCTTACATACGACATGTCAATGGGCTGGATGCACAAGGAGCGCCACATGACGAGGTCAGAGCCCCTGTTCGAGTCGCTGCCCCGCCGCAACCTGCGCGACGAGGCCGCGGCGCAGCTGCGGGGCCAGATCATCGCCGGATCCCTCACCCCCGGCGTGATCTACTCGATGTCCGCCATCGCGGCGCAGCTGGGCGTCTCCGCGACGCCCGTCCGCGAGGCCGTGCTCGAACTCGCCAAGGAAGAGCTCGTCGAGATGGTGCAGAACCGCGGCTTCCGCGTACGCGTGGCGACCGGCAAGGAGCTCGACGACATCGTCGAGATCCGGCTGACCCTCGAGGTGCCCGCGATGGGCAGGCTGGCGGACCTGAGGCCGGAGCCCGAGCTGGAGAAGCTGCGCCCGATGGCCGAAGAGCTCGTCGAGCACGCCGCCAACGGCGACATGGTGGCGTTCGTCGTGCTGGACAGCGAGTTCCACCTGTCGCTGACCGCGCTCCTCGGCAACCCGCGCTACGTCGAGCTCGTCCGGGTGCTGCGTTACCAGACCCGGCTGTCGGCGCTGCCGAAGCTGCGCGGAGCCGCGCCGCTCGTGGAGTCCGCACGCGAGCACGTACGCCTGCTCGACCTCCTCGCCGCGGGCGACAGGCCGGGCGCCGAGGCACTGATGACCACGCACGTCAACCACGCCCGCGGCCTGTGGGCGGGGCGGCCAGAGGACGACGGGCCGGTCGCGCCCGACGTCAGGTAAGGGGAGATCTCCGTGTCGACGACCACGCCCGTCACCCGGTCCGCGCGCGCCCTCCACGACGCGGCGATCGTCGTGGACGGCACCTGTCCGGGCTTCCACTGGAGGGAACGGCTGCAGACCTGGATCGACGGCGGCGCCACCTGCTGCGTGGTCAGCTTCGTGGCGTTCGAGGACTGCCGCCGGGCGGTCTCCCTGCTCGCCGAGGCCTTCCGCTACCTGCGCGAACGGCCGGACCAGCTGGTGCTCGCGACCTCGGCCGAGCAGATCCGCCGGGCGAAGGCCGACGGGAAGCTGGCCGTGGTCCTGCACTTCCAGGGCACCCACGCGCTCGAGTACGAAGCCGACCTCGTCGAGCTGTTCTGGCGGCTCGGCGTGCGGGTCGTGCAGCTCGCCTACAACCAGCGCAGCCCTGTCGGCGACGGTTGCGAGGAGGCGTCGGACGCCGGCCTCAGCTCGCTCGGCCGCACGGTCGTCGCCGAGCTCAACCGGCTGGGCATCGTCATCGACGTCTCGCACACCGGCGCGCGCACCAGCCACGAGGCGATCGCCCTGTCCACCGCGCCGGTCGTCGCCTCCCACTCCAACCCCGCCGGGCTGCATCCCAGCTCCCGCAACATCTCCGACGCCCTGATCAGGGACCTGGCCGCGACCGGCGGGCTGGTCGGGATCAACGGCTTTCCCGGGTTCCTGTCCGGGCAGTCGCCGCCGACGCTCGACCGCTTCGTCGACGCCATCACCTACGTCGCCGACCTCGTCGGAGTCGAGCACGTCGGCATCGGGATCGACTACACGATCCGCAACCCGCCGATGGAGCTCTACGAGCAGTACGTACGCGACGGCATCTGGTCGGCGGCCACCTACCCGCCACCGCCGTGGCACTTCCCGGCCGGCCTCGACGACGCGTCGGGCCTGCCCAACCTGACCCAGCGGCTGCTCGAGCGCGGCTACACCGAGGACGAGACCCGTGCCGTGCTCGGCGGCAACTGGCTGCGCGTCTTCGACCGGGTATGGCACGAGACAGGGAGCACGACATGACCGTCACCGCCGGCGCGCCGGCCACCATCGAGCGAGCGCGCGAGACCCTGGCCGCGGCGGGCACGACCGGAGCCTTCCACGCCCGCCACGTCGGCGGCGGCGCCGAGCTCGCCCTCGACGCCGACGCGGTCCAGGTCGCCGCGTCCACGTACAAGGTCGCGGTCCTGCTGGAGGTCGCCTGCCAGGCCGCGGCCGGCGAGCTGCCGCTCACCCGGCGGATCCGGGTGCCCGGCGACGTCCGCAGCCCTGGCCCGAGCGGCATCTCCTCGATGCTCGACGAGGTCGAGCTGTCGGTCCGTGACCTGGCCCTGCTGATGATGCAGGTCAGCGACAACACCGCGACCGACGTGCTGCAGAGGATCGTCGGCACCGCCCGCATCGCCGCCCGGCTCGACGCCCTCGGCATCCGCGACACCACCGTGCGCCTCGACTGCGCCGGGCTGATCGCGGAGATCTTCGACGATCTCGACGGCGATCCGCTGAACAGGGACCGCGACGCGCTCAGGGCCGCGGTCGCCGCCAGCCCCGCCCTGGCCGGGACCACCGGCAACACCACCACCGCGCGCGACATGACCACCCTGCTGAGCCTCGTCTGGCGCGACGAGGCCGGGCCGCCGGCGGCCTGCGAGGAGGTGCGGCGCGTCATGCTCCAGCAGTACGCCCCGCACCGGCTCTCCACCGCCTACCGCGACGGCCCGGCGATCGCCGGCAAGACCGGCACCTTCTACGGCGGCGTCAGGAACGAGGTGGGCGTCGTGGACTTCGGCGACGGCGAGGAGTACGCGGTCGCGATCTTCCTGCGCCAGCACGACTTCGACCTGCGCGACGGCCGGGCCGACGCCGCTGTCGGAGCGGTCGCGCGGCTGCTCGTCGACCACCTGAGGAGCACCCGATGAGCCTCACACCGGTCCCGCGCCTGGCCGAGATGAGCTGGCCGCAGGTCGAGGAGCGGATGGCCGCGGGCGCGCGGACCGTCCTGTTCGCGGCGGGCTCCACCGAGCAGCACGGCCCTCACCTGCCGCTGGTCACCGACACCATGCTCGGGGACGCCCTCGCGGACAGGGTGGCCGCACGGCTGCCCGGCGTCCTCCTCGCCCCCACCGTCCCGTTCGGGGTCTCCACCCACCACATGGCCTTCCCCGGCACCGTCACCCTCGACGAGGCGACGTTCAAGGCGGTGATCCTGCGCTGCTGCGAGAGCCTGGCCGCCCACGGGTTCGAGACCGTGCTGGTGCTGCCGAGCCACGGCGGCAACTTCGCCCCCTTGGCCGAGCTGTTCGCGGAGACGGAAGGCCGGGTGGGCGGCGCCCGGCTCGTCCCGTACACCGACCTGCAGGAGTTCGTGGGGGCGCTGGCGGAGGCCGGGCGGGAGCGCGGGTTCCCGCCCGAGGTCAGCGGCTCGCACGCGGGGGAGGCCGAGACGTCGATCGTGCTCGCGCTCCGGCCCGACCTGGTCGACATGGACCGGGCCGAGGCCGGCTTCGGCGGCCGGTTCGACGAGCCGACCGCGCGCAGGTTGTTCGAGCACGGCACCAGGGCGCTGTCGGAGATCGGCGTGCTGGGCGACCCCCGGCCGGCGACCGCACGGGCGGGCGAGGAGTATCTCGACCGCCTGACCGGCCTGCTGACCCGCTTCTTCGAGCCGTACGTGACCTAGCCGCGTTTGTGCGCGGCTCGGTCGTGCACCACCGCGTACGTGTTGCGCAGCGCCTCCATCGACGCGTCGTAGGAGGCCTGGGCGACGCCGGTGAACAGGCAGTCGACGACCATGAGCTGGGCGATGCGGCTGCCCAGCGCCCCCGAGCGGAACCTGGTCTCCCGCGCGGCCGTCGTGAGCGTCACGTCGGCCGCGCGGGCCAGCGGCGACTCGCGGAAGTTCGTGATGGCCACCGTCGAGGCGCCCGACGCGCGGGCGATCGCGAGGAACTCGACCGTGTCGGTGGTGGCGCCGGTGTGCGAGACGGCCACCGCCACGCAGGCGCCGTCGAGCGTGGCCGCCGAGGTCCAGGCCGAGTGGGCGTCGTGCCAGTTGATCGCGGTACGGCCGATGCGCGACAGCTTCGTCTGCAGGTCGAGCCCCACCAGGGCGCTCGCGCCGACGCCGAACGTGTCGATCCTGCGGGCCCCCAGCAGCAGCGCCACCGCCTCGCCGAGCGCCTCCATGTCCAGCGCGCGGGCCGTGTCGGCGATGGACAGCGTCTCGTTCATCGCCACCTTGGAGACGATGCCCTCCAGGCTGTCGTGGCGGTCGATGTCGCCGGACACCTCCGGCAGGCTCGAGGTGGCCAGCTCCTCCCTGGCCACCGCCCTGGTCAGGTCGATCCTGAAGTCCTTGTAGTGCGCGTACCCCATGCGCTGGTAGAAGCGCACCACCGAGGTCGTGGAGGTCTCGCAGCGGGCGGCCAGCTCGGCGATGGACAGGTTGGCGGTGGCGGCGGGGTCGCCGGTGAACTCCTCCGCGATGCGCCGCTCCGACGGCCGCAGCGCGGGCATGGCCGCACGGATGCGGATCAGTACCGTCTCGGCTTCCTCGCCCATCGTCATCCCCCGCAGAAGGAAAATAAGTACCTTGATGGTAGGGTCTGCGTAATTTTATGACCTACTCCTCCGAGGAGACCACATGCCCCGTGGCGCGCTCTCCGCGGTCGGCATCGCCGCGGCGCTGTCCATCGCCCTCACCAGCTGCTCGTCGTCCTCCGGCCCCGCAGCCGGCGGCGACACCCCCGCCAAGGGCCTGGTGGTCGGCGTGACCTCCGACCCCGACACGCTGTTCCCCTGGAAGGCCACCCAGTTCCAGGCCGTCAACGTGCTGCAGAACCTCTACGGCACGCTCACGGAGTTCGACAAGGACCTCAACGTGGTGCCGGGGCTGGCCGAGTCGTGGGAGACCTCGAAGGACGGCGAGAAGCTCACCCTCAAGCTCCGCCAGGGCGTGACCTTCGCCGACGGCAGCGTGCTCGATTCCGAGGACGTCAAGGCGTCCCTCGAGAAGATCATGGACGAGAAGACGGCGGCGGTGGCCAGGGCGTCGCTGTCGTCGGTGAAGTCCGTCGAGGCGCCCGACGCGAGCACGGTGGTGCTGGAGCTGACCGGCCCCGACGCGGCGCTGCCCGCCAACCTCGCCACCGTCAACATGGCCATCCTCTCCTCCGACGACACCGAGCAGGAGCTCGCCACCACGCCCAACGGCACGGGGCCGTTCACGCTGAGCAAGCGCGTGGCCAGCCAGTCGATCACGCTGGCCAGGAACGACAAGTACTGGGGCCCCGAGAAGCCGAAGGTCCCGACGGTCGAGTTCCGGGTGATCCCCGACGAGTCGTCCATCGTGTCGGCGATGCAGTCGGGCAACGTGCAGCTCGCGGTCTTCGACGACCCGCTCGTCGCCCAGACCGCCGAGGGCGGCGGCACCATCACCGTCGCCAAGACGCCGCAGCTCAGCTACCACGTCCTCCAGCTCAACGCGAGCCACGGCGACCTCAAGGACGTCAACGTGCGGCTGGCGATCCAGTGCGCCATCGATCGCAAGCAGGTGCTCGACACGGCCGCGCTCGGCGAGGGCGAGGTGACCGGCCCGATCACCGCCCCGGCCTACAAGTCGGACCCGGCCAAGCGCCCCTGCCCCACCCGCGACCTGTCCAAGGCGGCCGGCTATCTCGCCAAGGCCGGCAAGTCCGGCGGGGTGACCGTCAAGACCATCGTCTCGCAGGGCGAGTACGCCACCTCCGTCAACGAGGCCCAGAACCTCAAGGCGCAGCTCGCCGAGGCCAAGATCAACCTGGAGCTGGAGGTGCTGGAGTCGGGCGCGTTCGTGGACCGCTGGGTGGCGGCCGACTTCGACGCCGCCGTCGCGCTCAACGGCGGCCGGCCCGACCCCGACGGCTCCTACGGCCGCTACTTCACCAGCGACGGCAACCTCAACAAGGTCGCCGGCTACAGCTCGCCCGAACTGGACAAGCTGTTCGCCGAGGGCAAGGCGACCACCGACCAGGCCGCCCGCAAGCCGATCTACGACCAGGTCGCCGCCCACCTGGAGGACAACGCCGCCTGGATCTGGTTGTTCGCCGGCTACACCTACACCGCGACCACCTCGAACGTGCAGGGCTTCGTCCCCATGGCCAGCGGCTCGCTGCAGTACCTGCGCACCACGTCCGTCAGCTGATGCGCCGGATCGCAGGCAACCGCGCCGTACGGCGCGTGGCGAGCACGGTGGGCACCCTGTTCGGGGTGGCCGTGTTCGTGTTCGTCATGCTCCGGGCGATCCCCGGCAACCAGATCACGGCGGGGCTCGGCACCGAGGCCGCGGCGCTCACCCCGGCGCAGAAGCAGGCGCTCGAGCAGTACTACGGCCTCGACCAGCCGCTGGTCACGCAGTTCTTCGCCTGGCTCGGCAACATGTTCACCGGGAACTTCGGCTACTCGGCGCGTTCCCAGCAGAGCGTGCTCGACCTGACCCTGCACGCGCTGCCGGTGACGTTCGAGCTGGCGGTCTTCTCCATCGTGCTGGCCCTGCTGATCGGGGTGCCGCTCGGCATGCTCTCGGCGTCGAAGGCCAACGCACCCAGGGACGCCTTCGGCCAGGTCGTGAGCCTGGCCGGGCTGTCGATCCCGGCCTTCCTGCTGGCCACCACGCTGCTGTCGATCTTCGCGGCGTCGTTCGGGTTCAACCCCAACGGGCAGGGCTTCGCCACGCTCATCGAGGACCCGCTGCTCAACCTGCAGCAGATGTTCCTGCCCGCGCTCGTCCTCGGCTTCGGCATCGCGGCGCCGATCCTGCGCACCACCCGCACGGCGGTGCTCGAGGTGCGCTCGCACGACTTCGTGCGCACCGCCCGGGCGAAGGGCGTTCCGGAGCGGCGGCTGCAGGTCAGGCACGTGCTCGGCAACGCGCTCGTGCCCATCGTCACCATGACGGGCCTGCAGTTCGGCTACCTGCTCGGCGGCGCGGTGGTGGTCGAGCAGATCTTCTCCGTGCCGGGCATCGGCCGGCAGGTGCTGCTGGGCATCCAGCAGAAGGAGTACGCGGTCGTGCAGAGCACCGTGCTGGTGATCGCGCTGGCGTTCGTCGTCGTCAACCTCCTGACCGACGCGCTCTACCGGATCATCGACCCGCGGGTGAGGGCGTCGTGACCGCGCTGCCGCGGCGCAGCCCCGCCGGGGTCGCGGGCGTCGTCATCCTCGTGCTGCTGGCCGCCGTGGCGGCGCTGTCGTACGCGGGGCTGCTGCCGTACGACCCGATCGCCCAGCATCCGCCGTCGAGGTTCCGCGCGCCGTCGGGCGAGCACCTGTTCGGCACCGACCAGTTCGGCAGGGACGTGTTCTCCCGCGTGGCGGCCGGCGTGGGCAACTCCGCGTTCGTCGCGGTCGTGGCGGTGGCGTTCGCGACCGTGGTGGGCACGCTGGGCGGGCTCGTGTCCGGCTTCTACCGCGGCGTCGCCGACGGCGCGATCGGCGGCGTCACGAACGTGTTGTTCGCGTTCCCGCCGCTGCTGCTGGCGCTGTCGCTGGCCTCGGTGCTGGACCGCAACCGGTTCACCATCGCCGTGGCCATCGCGATCGTGTACGTGCCCATCTTCATCCGCGTCACCCGCGGGCCCGTGCTGTCGCTCAGGGAGATCGAGTACGTCAAGGCGGCCGTCTCGACCGGCCTGAGCCGCTGGCAGATCATGCTGCGCCACGTGCTGCCCAACATCACCTCGATCATCGTCGTCCAGGTCGCGCTCTCGCTGTCGTGGGCGGTGCTCACCGAGGCGTCGCTGAGCTTCCTCGGCCTGGGCACGCCGCCGCCGGCGCCCTCGCTCGGATCGATGATCTTCGAGGCGCGCAGCCTGGTCTTCGTCGCCCCCTGGACGCTGATCGCGCCTGGCGCCGTCGTCGTCCTGCTCGTGGTGGGCCTGAACCTGCTCGGTGACGGCCTGCGTGACACTCTCGACCCGCGAAACCGAGGCAAGCGGTGAACCTCTCACACCTGACGACGGAAACGGCCGACCCCCGGTTCGCCGGGATCGACACGATGAGCGTGGGCGAGCTGGCCGCGACCATGAACGCGGCCGACGCCACGGTGCCCGCCGCGGTCGCCCAGGCGCTGCCGCGGATCACCGAGGCGATCGAGGCCACCGCCGAACGCGTGCGGGCCGGCGGCCGGCTCGTCTACGTCGGCGCTGGCACCCCCGGCCGGCTCGGCGTGCTGGACGCCTCCGAATGCCCGCCCACGTTCGGCACGCCGCCCGAGCAGGTCTTCGCCATCATCGCCGGCGGTGAGAGCGCGATCGTGTCGCCCTGCGAGGGCGCCGAGGACGACGAGGAGGCCGGGGCGGCGGCCGTCGACGCGGCCGGTGTGGGACCGCTCGACACCGTCGTGGGCATCGCGTCCAGCGGGCGCACCCCGTACGTGGTGGCCGCGGTGCGGCGGGCCGGGGAGCTGGGCGCGCTGACCGTGGGGCTGTCCTGCAACGCGGGCACGCCGCTGAGCGCGGCCGCCGCGCACGCCGTCGAGGTGCTCGTCGGGCCCGAGGTGGTCAGCGGCTCGACCAGGCTCAAGGCGGGCACGGCGCAGAAGCTCGTGCTCAACATGTTCTCGACGATCGTCATGGTGCAGCTCGGCAAGACGTACGGGAACCTGATGGTCGACGTGAAGGCGACCAACGGCAAGTTGCGCGAGCGGGCCGTGCGCATCGTGCGCACGATCACGGGCGCGGGGCGCGAGGAGGCGCTGGCCGTGCTGGACGCCAACGGTTTCAACGTGAGACAGGCGGTCGTCGCCGCCCGCTTCGGCCTGGCCCCGCGGGACGCGGCGGCGCGGCTGGCCGCGGCCGGCGGCAGGCTGCGCGCTGCACTGGAGGAGCGGGCATGAGGGTTCTCGGGATGATCTCCGGCACGTCGCACGACGGGATTGACGTGGCGATGGTGGACTTCGAGCTGACGGGCGGCGTGCTCCACGGGCGGGTCGGCCACACGGCGAGCACACCGTACCCGGAGGACCTGCGCGCCCGGCTGATCGCGGCGCTGCCGCCCGCGCCCGCGACGCTGGCCGAGGTGTGCGTGCTCGACACGCTCATCGGCCGGTGTTTCGCCGAGGCCGCCGCCGCGGCGATCGCCGAGGGCGGCCCCGCCGACCTGATCGTCTCCCACGGGCAGACCGTCTTCCACTGGGTCGAGGGGGCGCACGCGCGCGGCACGCTGCAGATCGGCCAGCCGGCCTGGATCGCCGAGCGCACGGGGACGCCCGTGCTGTCCGACGTGCGCATCAGGGACATCACGGCGGGTGGGCACGGCGCCCCGCTGGTGTCGGTGCTGGACGGGCTGCTGCTCGGCGCGTACGACGGCGGCGCGGGCGCGCTCAACCTGGGCGGCATCGCCAACATGACCGTGGTGCGCGGCGCCGAGCTGTACGCCTACGACATCGGCCCGGCCAACGCGCTCATCGACGCCGTGGTGACGGGCAGAGGGCTGAACGCCAGCGGCTTCGACGAGGACGGTCGGATCGCGGCGTCGGGGCGGGTGCGGCCGCGGCTGCTGGAGGCGCTGCTCGACGAGCCCTACTACCGGCTGGCCCCGCCCAAGAGCACCGGCAAGGAGCTGTTCCACCCCGGCTACGTCGAGGAGGCGCTGGCCCGGGCGGGAGGTGCGGCGGGCGGCGAGGTGGGCGACGCCGACCTGGTGGCCACGCTCACGGAGCTGACCGTGCGCACGGTCGCCCACGACGTGCGGGCCGCGGAGGTGAGCACGCTGGTCGTCTCCGGCGGCGGCTGCCGCAACCCGGTGATCATGGACGGACTGAGCTCGGCGCTGCCCGCCGTGAACGTGCGGCCGTCCGACGACCTGGGCGCGCCCGCCGACGACAAGGAGGCCATCGCGTTCGCCCTCATCGGCTGGCTGAGCGCGCACGGCCTGCCGGGCACCGTGCCCGGCGGTACGGGCGCGCGGGCCGCCCGCGTGCTCGGCACCCTGACCCCGGGCGCGGGTCCGCTCGTGCTGCCCGCGCCGCTCGCCGGCTCGCCCCGCGCCCTGGTGCTGGCGCGGTGAAGGCGCCACCCGGCGTCGTCATGGCCGCGCGCACGCCCTGGTTCGACCTCACCGAGTGCACCGGCCACCGCACCGTGCGCTGGGTCGACGGCGAGCGCGAGGGCGTCGCCGCGATGACCCTCGGCACCCACCACGACCTCGCCTCGGTCACCAAGATCCTGGCCACCACGACGGCGCTCATCCGCCTGGTGTCCGACCGGCTCGTGGACCTCGACGCGCCGCTCAGCGCGTACCTGCCGCGGTCGTACGAGGCGATCACCGTGCGGGACCTGCTGCTGCACCGGGGCGGCCTGTGGGAGTGGTGGCCGCTCTACATCCAGCCGCGGCTGCCGCCGCCGCGCTACCGTCCCGGCCGCGCACGGCACTACTCCGACCTCGGCTTCGTCCTGCTGGGCCGGATCGTCTCGGCCGTCACCGGGATGCGCCTGGAGCGGGCCGTGGCCGAGCTGGTCACCCGGCCGCTCGGGCTCACCTCGACCACCTACGCCCGCCCGGCCGGCTCCGAGGTGGCCATGAGCGCCCTGGACGACCGGGTCGAGATGCGCATGCTGGACACGGGGGAGCCGTACCCCGTGCCCTACCGCAGCGGCGACTTCGCCGGCTGGCGCCGCGCGCCCGTGCTCGGGCAGGTCGCCGACGGCAACGCCCACCACGCCTTCGGCGGGGTCTCCGGGCACGCGGGGCTCTTCTCGACCGTGCCCGACCTCCTCAAGTACTGCACCGCGATGTCCCGCTACGAGGAGCACGACCGGCTGTGGCGGCCCGAGGTGGCACGGGAGTTCTTCGCCCCCGGCCCCGACCCCGCGCAGGCGCTCGGCTTCCGCAGGTACGACCTGGCGCTCGCCGGCGAGACGGTCACCGTGCTCGGCCACCCCGGCTACGTGGGCTGCGCCGTCGGCTTCGTGCCCGGCCGCGACATCGCCCTCGTGCTCGCGAGCAACCGCCTGCTCGTCGAGGGCGTCCCGGTGCCGACCGAGGAGCTCTGGGCCGACCTGCTGCAGGCCACCACCGAACGATCGAGGACCGTATGAGCCCGCTCCTGGAGATCCGCGACCTCTCGGTCGCCTTCCGCACCCGGCGGCAGGACGTCACCGTCGTCAGGAACGTCTCGATGGAGATCCTGCCCGGCCAGACCGTGGCGGTCGTCGGCGAGTCGGGGTCGGGCAAGTCCACCACGGCGGCCGCGGTCAACCGGTTGCTGCCCGGCAACGGCCGCATCACCGGCGGCCAGGTGCTCTTCGACGGCCGCGACCTGGCCACGGCGAGCCAGCGCGAGATGACGGCGATCCGCGGGGCGGGCATCGGCCTGGTGCCGCAGGACCCGATGTCGAACCTCAACCCGCTCATGCGCATCGGCGACCAGATCGCCGAGGCCCTGGAGGTGCACGGCGTCGCCGCGGGAAAGGCCGCCCGCGGCCGCGTGGTCGAGCTGCTAAACATGGCGGGCATCCCCGACCCCGAGCGGCGGATCGGGCAGTACCCGCACGAGTTCTCCGGCGGCATGCGGCAGCGGGCCCTGATCGCCATGGGGCTGGCCTGCAGGCCCAGGCTGCTCATCGCCGACGAGCCGACCTCCGCGCTCGACGTCACCGTGCAGCGGCGCATCCTCGACCAGCTCGGGCAGCTGACCGCCGAGATGGGCACGGCAGTCTTCCTCATCACGCACGACCTGGCGCTGGCCGCCGAGCGGGCCGACGTGGTGGCCGTCATGTACCAGGGCGAGATCGTCGAGACGGGGCCCGCCGCCGCCATCCTGGCCGAGCCCGGGCACGAGTACACCAGGCGGCTGCTGAAGGCCGTGCCGAGCCTGTCGTCGGTGCGCCTGCTCGAACCGCCGCGCCCGGCCGGCGACCCGGCCGGCGACCCGGCCGGCGACCTGGCCGTCGTCGAGGACCTGCGCAAGGTCTACCCGCTCAGGGGCACCGGTGAGGAGATCACCGCGGTGGACGCGGTCTCCTTCACCATTCCGCGCGGCAGCACCGTCTCCATCGTGGGCGAGTCGGGCTCGGGCAAGTCGACCACCGCCAACCTGCTGCTCGGCCTCGAAGACCTCACCTCGGGGCGCATCCGCTTCGACGGCACGGACATGACGGCGCTGGGCCGGCGTGACCTGTTCGCGTTCCGCAGGCGCGTCCAGCCGGTCTTCCAGAACCCGTACGCCTCGCTCGATCCCCGCTACACGGTCGGCAAGTCGATCGCCGAGCCGCTGCGCGTGCACCGCGTCGGTACGGCGGCCGACCGCAGAAGGGCGGCGGCCGAGCTGCTGGAGAAGGTGTCGCTGCCGGCGTCGGCGGCCGAGCGGCTGCCCCACGAGCTGTCCGGGGGCCAGCGCCAGCGGGTGGCCATCGCCAGGGCCCTCGCCCTCTCGCCGGAGCTGGTGGTGCTCGACGAGGCGGTCTCGGCGCTCGACGTGCTGGTGCAGGCGCAGATCCTGGAGCTGCTCGCCGATCTGCAGCGGGAGCTGGGGCTGAGCTACCTGTTCATCAGCCACGACCTGGCCGTGGTACGGATGATCTCGCACGCCGTGCACGTCATGCGCGAGGGGCGGATCGTGGAGAGCGGCACCGCCGAGGAGATCTTCGACCATCCGTCGGACGACTACACCCGCGAGTTGCTCGCCGCAATCCCGGGCAACCTCGCCTGAGCCACAGTAGGAATGTGAAGATCCTCCTGGTTCAACCTCCCCGCTGGTCCCCCGACGGCCACGCCAACTTCGACGCGATCGAGGAGCTCGTCGCCTCCCACGCCGGTGACGTGATGCTGCTGCCCGAACTGGCCGGGTCGAGCCTGCCCCGCGCCGGCTACCTCGACCGGGTCCGCACGCTGGCCCTGCGGTCCGGGATGGCCGTCGTCGGCGGCTCGCACTACGACGCCGTCAACGGTGGCCCGATCAACAGGGGCGCCGTGTTCGGCGCGGACGGCACGCTGCTGGCCGAGTACGACAAGGTCCACCCCTACGGGGTCGAACTGCGCTCCGGAGTGCTGCCCGGCCGGCCCGGCGCCGGCTTCGACCTGCACGGCCGGCGCCTGCGCGTCCTGCTCTGCGCCGACCTGTGGTATTCGGGGAGCCTGGCCGGGCACGACGGGCTCGACGCGGTCCTGGTGCCCGCCTTCTCCCTCACCCGCTGGGACGGCCCCGCCCCGGCGCGCGAGTTGTGGCGGCACATGAGCGTGGCCCGGGCGTACGAGTTCATGACGTACGTGGCCGTCAGCGACTGGCATCACGAGGCCACCTACCTCGGGCATCCGTGCGCCGGAGTCACCGGGTTCGCCGACCCCTGCCCGCGGACGCACGAGGGTTTCTTCTCCGGCCCTCCGCCCGCCGAAGTGTCGGCGTACGATCTCGACTTCGACCGGCTGGACGCCTTCCGGCACGACCGGGCGGAGCGTGGCTTTCGATAGGAGGGCCCGCACCTCGCGGCACCTCTCCTTGCCGGGAACGAACGGCGTGGCGGGCGGCGTGATCTCGATGACCAGGGTGTCCGGCCGGGGGGATGCCAGGGTGGAGGGCGAGTGCTCCTCCTGGGGGCGGTCCAGAGCCAGGACGAGCGCGGCGATGAGCAGCGCCACGCCGGAAAGAATCACGATAAATCGCAGCAACCGGGGGCACATGATCCGAGTCTGACGATCGGGGTGTTTCCCTCGTGTTACCAGCGAAACGGCAGGTAACCCTCACCCCCGCGGCAGGCCACTGTGGTGACGATGCGTGATTTGCTCGCTACGCAAAGTTGGCAGGGTGATGGCTAGAGTGTGCCGTTCAGGAGAGGATCTCATGAATCTGATCACCCGTGCCGAGTGGCACGCGAAGAAGCCGACCAGTGACTACACCCGCCTGGAATCGACCAAGGGCGTGAAGATCCACTACACCGGCGGCAAGGTGCCGGCCGACCTCGCCGAGCCCGCCAACCACGACAAGTGCGGCGAGCTGGTGCGAGACATCCAGAGCATGCACATGTCGGGCGGCCGCGGCGAGACCTACATCGACCTCGGCTACACCATGGTGTGCTGCCCCCACCGCCACACGTTCATGGGCCGCGGCCCCCACGCGCTGCCCGCGGCCAACGGCGCCGGCCTCAACGCCGGCCACTACGCGGTGCTCGCCCTGGTCGGCAGCTCGGGGCTCACCAAGCCCAACGACGACCTGCTGCACGCCCTCGTCGACGCCGTCGAATACCTGCGCGAGCACGGCGACGCGGGGGACGAGGTCAAGGGACACCGGGACGGCTACGCCACCTCGTGCCCCGGCGACCCGCTCTACGACTGGGTGCGCCGGGGCGCCGAGCGGCCCTGACCTCCGCTCAGGGCAGGCAGCCGACGTGGGCCAGCGCCTGCTTCAGCAGCACGCCCTGCCCGCCCGCCATCTCCTGCTGCACCATCGGCGAGGCCGCCTCCTCCGGGGTGAACCACACCAGGTCGAGGGCGTCCTGCCGGGGCCGGCAGTCGCCGGCGACGGGCACGATGTAGGCCAGCGACACCGCGTGCTGGCGCGGATCGTGGTAGGGGGTGATGCCGGGCGTGGGGAAATACTCCGCGACCGTGAACGGCTGCGGCGAGGCAGGGATGCGCGGCAGCGCCACGGGGCCGAGGTCCTTCTCCAGGTGGCGCATGAGCGCGTCACGGATGCGCTCGTGGAGCAGCACCCGCCCCGAAACCAGCGCCCTGCTGACGGTCCCGTCCGCGGCGATGCGCAGCAGCAGGCCGACGCGGGTGACCACGCCGGTGTCGTCGACGCGCACCGGCACGGCGTCGACGTAGAGGACGGGCAGCTGGCCGCGCACCGACTCCAGTTCGTCAGGAGCGAGCCATCCAGGCGTGGTTTCGGTCTTTTCGGTCATCTGCTGATCGTACGTCGCCGGCCGGCCTCAGGCGGCCTGACCCCGCCCAAGACGTGGAGCGGCGGAGCGGGCGGCCCCCGCGCGGCTTCACGGCGACGCGTGCCTGCCCCTGACCCTCCCGAGCGCGGCCGGGCGGGCCGGATACGACCTGCCCGCCAGCCAGGACGCCGTGCAGACCATCAGCACGATGCCCATGAACGGCAGATATTCGACGACCTTCCGCTTCATCGCAGATCACCCTCCGCTTTCGCCTTCGCCAGCCGCCTCCGCTGCGGCTGCACCGTGTACTTGGGATCGTTCGCCGATTCCATCCCGGCCCGGAAGATCCCGAACCGGGTGCACGCCGACCCCGCCAGCAGGGCCGCGCCCGCCGCCATCGCCATGAGCCGGCCCCGTCCGCCCAGGCGCCCGGCGACCAGCCCGGCCACCGCGCCCGCCAGCGACAGCGCCTCGCCCGCGCGCAGCAGCCTGCTGCGCTTGAGCGGCTCGGCCAGCGGCCCGAGCCGGCGCTCCATCCGCACGGCGGCCACGCACTCGACGGCCGCGCCCAGCAGCGCCGCCCGGCGGGCCGGGCCCGCCTCCGACACCGGCGCGGCCAGCATGCCCAGCCCGCCGGCCGCTGCCGCCGCCGAACCGGCGAACAGGAACGGCATCTCGCGATGGCCCTCGTGCCAGACGGGCACCGCGGTGTCGCAGATCAGCGCGGCGGTGTAGGTCGCCAGTGCCGGCCCGGCCAGCCCCGCCCCGATGGTGGCGGCCCGGCCCAGCCCGGGGAACATCCCCGTCAGCCCGGTGGCCGCCGCCACCCCGGCCTGCGGGCCGTAGCCGGTGAGGATCCAGGTGCCGACGCTCATGGGCGAGGTCACCTTGAACACCCGCAACATGTTCACGAACCGCTCGGGACGGCCCAGGTCGTGGATCAGCGCGTAGAGCGACCCGCCCAGCGCGCACACGGCGCCGGCCTTGCACGCCCTGGCCAGGTGAGGCCTGCCGGTGAGCTCGGCGGCGGCCGCCAGCGTCGACGAGGCGCCGGCCAGACCGCCGAGGAACAGGTAGCCGGCGATGTCGGGCGCCTGCCAGGTCGGCTCGTTCAACACCGGCCGGCCGTAGTAGGACTCGAAGTCCGCCCTCGGCACCGGCAGGCGCTCACGCCTGCGGCCCGCCGAGCCCGGCGTGGCCTCGCGCTCGCCGCGCAGCCCGGCCGCGCCGTCCAGGCGCACGTCGGTCTGGCTCATGACTGTCTCCTCCACGCGCTCGCGGCCACGCCGGCGAGCAGGGCCAGGGCGGCGACCCCCACGTGCCGCCACATCGACGGCAGGTCACGGGTGGTCACCACCGGGTCGGGCGGCAGGCCGTACACCTCGGGCTCGTCCAGCAGCAGGAAGAACGCGCCCGTGCCGCCCACGCCGTCCCCGGGGTCGTGGCCGTACAGGCGGGCCGAGCCGGTCCCGGCCGCGTGCAGTTGCTCCAGGCGGCGCTCGGCCCGTGCGCGCAGCTCATCCAGGTCGCCGAACTGGATGGAGTCGGTCGGGCACGTCTTGGCGCAGGCGGGCTCCTCGCCCGCGCCCAGCCGGTCGTAGCACATCGTGCACTTGGCCGCCACACCCGTGGTCTCCCGCTTGCCGATCACCCCGAACGGGCAGGCGGGCACGCAGTAGCCGCAGCCGTTGCAGACGTCCTCCTGCACCACGACGGTGCCGTACTCGGTGCGGAACAGCGACCCCGTCGGGCACACGTCCAGGCAGGCCGCGTGGGTGCAGTGCTTGCACACGTCGGAGGCCATCAGCCAGCGGAAGTCCATGTCGCCGACGCCCGGCTCCTGGTGGCCGAGCGGCCGCCGCTGCTCGACGAAGGCCACGTGCCGCCACGTGTCGGCGCCCAGCCCCACGGTGTTGTCGTACGACATGCCGGTGAAGGTCATGCCGTCGTCGGGGACGGCGTTCCACTCCTTGCACGCCACCTCGCACGCCTTGCAGCCGATGCAGATGCTGGTGTCGGTGAAGAAGCCGACACGGCCGTCCGCGAGCTTCTCGTCCAGGTCGAAGGCCATGGCTCACGCCTCCGTTCCGGTGTGCTCGCCGATGCCGGCCCGCCGCTGGTAGGAGCGGACCAGCTCGCGCAGCGCCGGGCCGCGCGGCCGCCGTCCCG
Organism: Nonomuraea sp. B10E15; assembly: GCF_039871615.1. Lineage (NCBI taxonomy): Bacteria > Bacillati > Actinomycetota > Actinomycetes > Streptosporangiales > Streptosporangiaceae > Nonomuraea > Nonomuraea sp. B10E15. The sequence continues at coordinate 26,673 of NZ_JBDPMB010000021.1, read as the reverse complement.
GGAGGATGTCCGCCGACAGGGCCTTGACCTCCTGGATGTGGGAGTTCGGATCCAGCGAGATCGACGCCAGCTCGTTGGCCGCGTCGCCCTTGGCCAGCCCGTTGGGCCCGAAGTGGAACGGCAGCCCGATCTGGTGCAGCACCCGCCCGTCGAGATGGAGCGACGGCATGCGGTCGGTGACCAGCACGCGCGCCTCGATCGCGTTGCGCGCGGTGATGATCGTGGCCCAGTCGCCGTGCACGAGCCCGCGCTCGGCGGCCAGGCCGGGCGAGACCTCGCAGAACATCTCCGGCTGCAGCTCCGACAGGTAGGGCGTGAAGCGGCTCATGCCGCCCGCGGTGAAGTGCTCGGTCAGCCGGTACGTCGTCACCACGTACGGGAAGACCGACGCGCCCGGATCGTCCCCGCTCGGGTGGTAACGGTTGTCCTCGTGCGGGTAGAGCTTGCGTGCCGGGTTGCGCTGCCGCCCGTAGAGCGGGTTGGCCACCGGGGAGTCCTGCGGCTCGTAGTGCGTGGGCAGCGGCCCGTCCACCACCCCCGCGGGCGCGAACAACCAGCCCTTGCCGTCGGCCTGCATGATGAACGGGTCGATCCCCGACAGCGCCGCCACCCCGCGGGCGTCCGGCGGCGGCCGGTACGCCGGGCTCTTGCCCACCTCGATGTCGGGCACGTCGTGGCCGGTCCAGCGCTGCGCCTGCTCGTCCCACCAGACCAGCTGCTTGCGCTCGCTCCACGGGCTGCCGTCGGGCCTGGCCGAGGCCCGGTTGTACAGGATGCGCCGGTTGGCCGGCCACGCCCACGCCCACTCCGCGGCGATCCAGCTCTGCTCGGTCCAGGGCTTGCGGCGGGCCGCCTGGTTGACGCCGCCCGCGTACACGCCGCAGTAGATCCAGCAGCCGCACGCGGTGGAGCCGTCGTCGGCGAGCTCGGCGTACCCGGAAAGGGGCCGTCCCCGCGCGTCCCAGCCGTTGATCTCGGCCAGCACCGCCTCCGCCGAGGGCTCGGCCGTCGCGCCCTCGACCGGATAGTCCCAGGTGAGCTCCAGCACCGGCGCGTCCTTCTGATCCCCCGAGCCGGCCAGCTTCTCCCTGATGATCCGCCCCAGGTGGTACATGAACCACAGGTCGCTGCGCGCGTCGCCGGCCGGCTCGACCGCCTGGTGGTGCCACTGCAGCCACCGGTTGGTGTTGGTGAAGCTGCCGCTCTTCTCGGTGTGCGCCGCCGCCGGCAGGAAGAACACCTCCGTGCCGATGTCCGCCGTGGCCAGCTCGCCCGTCTCGATCTCCGGGCCGTCCTTCCACCAGGTGGCGCTCTCGATCAGGTTGAGGTCGCGCACCACCAGCCAGTCGAGCCTGGCCATGCCCAGCCGCTGCATCCTGGCGTTCGCCGAGCCGACCGCCGGGTTCTCGCCGAGCAGGATGTAGCCCTTGCACTCGCCGGCCAGCTGCGACATCACGGTGTCGTACGTGCTGTGCGAGCCGGTCAGCCTGGGCAGATGATCGAAGCGGAAGTCGTTGCCCGGCTGCGCCGAGTCACCCCACCAGGCCTTGAGCAGGCTCACCAGGTAGGCGGGCATGTTCGCCCAGAACCCACCGTGCGGCGCGTCGGCCTGCAGGAAGTCGCGCAGCCGCTCGTGCTCGTGCGCGTGCGGCATCGGGATGTAGCCCGGCAGCAGGTTGAACAGCGTGGGGATGTCACTGGAGCCCTGGATGCTGGCGTGCCCGCGCAGCGCCTGGATGCCGCCGCCGGGCCTGCCGATGTTGCCGAGCAGCAGCTGCAGGATGCTCGCCGCCCTGACGAACTGCGAGCCGTCGCTGTGCTGCGTCCAGCCCACCGCGTAGACGAACTCGGAGGTCCTGTCCGGCCCGGAGTTCTCCGTCAGGTGGCGGCACACCTCCTCGAACAGGCGACGCGGCACCCCGCACACCTGCTCGACCATCTCCGGCGTGTAGCGGGCGAAGTGGCGGCGCAGGACCTGCATGACGCAGCGGGGGTCGCGCAGCGTCTCGTCGCGCCGGGGCGTGCCGTCCATGGGAATGCCGGCGCTGCCGGTGATCTCCGTACGGCCCGGCGGCACCCGGCCGGAGCGCCGCCGGTAGTCGCTGTCGCGGTCACCCGACGCGGGCGCGGCCTGCATGCCGTCGTACTGCCAGCTCTCGTCGTCGTAGGCGTGGCCGGCGGCGTCGAAACCGGAGAAGACGCCGTCTCCGTCCTCGGCGTCGCGGTAGTCCTCGTTGAGGATGGTGGCCGCGTTGGTGTAGTTGACCACGTACTCGTGGAAGTACAGGTCGTTCTCCAGCACGTGGTTGATGATCGCGCCGAGGAAGGCCACGTCCGAGCCGGCGCGGATGGGCACGTGCAGGTCGGCCAGCGCGCTGGTGCGGGTGAAGCGCGGATCGACGTGGATGACCACCGCGCCGCGCGCCTTGGCCTCCATCACCCACTGGAAGCCCACCGGGTGCGCCTCGGCGAAGTTCGAGCCCTGGATGACCACGCAGTCGGAGTGCTGCAGGTCCTGCATGAACGTGGTGGCGCCGCCCCGGCCGAACGACGTGCCGAGCCCGACCACGCTGGAGCTGTGGCAGACGCGGGCCTGGTTCTCGATCTGCACCACGCCGAGCGAGGTCAGCAGCTTCTTGATGAGGTAGTTCTCCTCGTTGTCCAGCGTGGCGCCGCCCAGGCTGGCGATGCCCATGGTGCGGGCGGTGCGCCTGCCGTCGCGCTCCTGCTCCCAGGTCTCATGCCTGGTGGCGATGATCCGGTCGGCCACCATGTCCATGGCGGTGGCCAGGTCGATCGCCTGCCAGTCGGCCGCGCCCGGCGGCCGGTAGAGCGCCTGGCGCTGCCGGCCGGAATCGGTGGTGAGCTGCAGGGTGGCCGCGCCCTTCGGGCACAGCCGGCCGCGGCTGACGGGGGAGTCGGGGTCGCCCTCGATCTGGACGACCCGCTCGTCGCGTACGTACACGTTCTGGCCGCAGCCCACCGCGCAGTACGGGCAGATCGACTTGACGACGCGGTCAGCCCCGTCCGTGCGGGCCCGCAACGCCTCCGTCGCGGTCGACTTCACCGCCTGCCCGCGGCCCGTGCGGTCCTTGCCGGTCAGCTGCCGCAGCAGCGGCCACGTGAGATCCATGAAGCCCCCCGATGCTCCCCGGTCCGACTTGTGCCCTACTCGACGAGGGAGAAAACCGGAAAGCGCAGGTCAGAGGGGATCAGAACACGCGGGCGGCGGCCTCGTCCCAGAGCCGGTCGTCGCCGGACGGCTCGTAGCGGCGCAGCGGCTGGGAGGCGGCGACCAGCGAGCGCATCTCCTCCAGATCGGAGACGAGCCCGGCCGCGCGCGCCTGCACCAGCACGTTGCCGAGCGTGGTCGCCTCCGCCGGGCCCGCCACCACCGGCAGCCCGCAGGCGTCGGCGGTGAGCCGGCACAGCAGCTCGTTGTACGACCCGCCGCCCACCAGGTGGACGACCTCGACGTCGCGCCCGGACAGCTCCATCGCCTGGCGCACGGCCCGCCGGTGCCCGAGCGCCAGGCTCTCCAGCACGCAGCGCGTGTAGGCGGCGGGTGAGCCGGGCGGACGCTGGCCCGTGCGTCGGCACTCGGCCGCGATCCTGGCCGGCATGTCGCCCGGCGGCAGGAACACCGGCTCGTCGGGGTTGACCACGGCGGCGAACGGCCGCTCGGCCGCCGCGGCGGTCAGCAGGTCGCCCAGGTCGGAGCCGGGCCAGGCGCGCATGCACTCCTGGAGCAGCCACAGGCCCATGACGTTGCGCAGATAGCGGACGGTGCCGTCGATGCCGGCCTCGTTGGTGAAGTTCGCGGCCCGGCTCTCCGGGGTCAGCACGGGGCCGGGCAGCTCGACGCCGGCCAGGGACCACGTGCCGCACGAGATGTAGGCGAAGGCCGGGCCCGACGCGGGCACCGCGGCCACCGCCGAGGCGGTGTCGTGCGAGCCCACCGCCATGACGGGTGCGGACCAGCCGATCTCGGCGGCCACGTCGCGGCGCAACCCGCCGATCGGCTCGCCGGGCAGGCGCAGCGGCGGGAAGAGGCCGGCCGGCAGCCCGAGCCGCTCGATCAGGGGCCGCGCCCACGACCTGGTGCGCACGTCGAGCAGCCCCGTCGTCGAGGCGTTGGTGACCTCCGCGCCCAGCTCGCCGGTGAGCCAGTAGCCGATCAGGTCGGGGATCAGCACCATCGTGGCGGCGCCGTCGAGCCGGTCGGCCAGCAGCTGGTAGACGGTGTTGAACGGCAGCACCTGCAGGCCCGACACGTCGTACAGCGCGTCGGCCCCGACCAGGGCGGCCACCCGCTCGGGCACGCCTCGGGTACGGTCGTCGCGATAGTGCACCGGGTTGCCGATCAGCCCGCCCGACTCGTCGAGCAGCCCGTAGTCGACCGCCCACGAGTCGACGCCGACGGAGGAGACGGGCCCGGCGGCGCGCAGCCCCGCCAGGATCTCCCGGTAGAGGCCGAGGATGTCCCAGTGGAGGCGGTCCGCCACGCGCACCGGGCCGTTGGGAAACCGGTGCGCCTCGGTGAGCCGCAGCCCGCCGGACAGGTCGGCCAGCATCACCCGGCCGCTGGAGGCGCCCAGGTCTACGGCGGCGAAACGGTGACTCACTGCGTGGACTCCCTGGCGACGAGCTCGGGCTGGAACATGATGTGCTGGTGCGCGTGCGTCTCGGGGTTGTCGCACTCGTCGAGCAGCAGCTCGGTGGCGATGCGGCCGAGCTGGTAGGTGGGCTGGCGCATCGAGCTGAGCGACACGGTGGAGGCGGCGGCGAAGTCGATGTCGTCGTAGCCCATGAGCGCGACGTCCTCGGGCACCCGCACCCCCGCCCGCAGCAGCGCCCGCAGCACGCCGAGGGCCAGCAGGTCGTTGGCGCAGAAGACGGCCTCGGGCAGGCCGCTCGCGACCAGGTCGGCGGCGGCCTTCTCGCCCGCGCGGGCGGTCATCGTCATCGCCTCGGTCACCCGCAGGTCCGCGGGGTCGAGGCCGGCTGCCCGCATCGCGGCTCGCGCGCCCTCCCGCCGCTCCACGCACTGCCGGATGGTCAGCGGGCCGGTCACGTAGGCGACGCTGCGGGCCCCCTTGGCCAGCAGGTGGGCGACCGCGGCCCGGCCGCCGCCGACGTCGTCCACGGCCACCGCGCACTGGTCGGGCCGGTGCGCGGGATGGTCGACGAGCACGACGCTGATGCCGTGCTCGCGCAGCCGTTCGAGCCGCGCGGGGTCCTCACCCGACGGGGTGATCAGCACCCCGCGTACGCGATGCTCGGCCAGCACCCGCAGGTTCCGGTCCTCCTTGTCCTGCGAGCCGGCCGAGTTGCCGAGGATCACGGCGTAGCCCAGCTCGCTGGCGACGTCCTCGACGCCGGCGGCGACCTCGGTGAAGAAGGGGTTGCCGATGTCGATCACGCTCAGGCCGATCGTCCTGCTGTGCCCGGCGCGCAGCGTCGACGCCGAGCCGTGGCGCACGAACCCCAGCTCGTTGATGGCCGCCTCCACCCGCTCCCTGGTGGCGGGCGCGACTTTCCCTGGCCGGTTCAGTACGTTGGAGACCGTGCCGGGCGAGACGCCGGCGTGCGCGGCGACGTCCTTGATGCTGACCATGGCCATGAGCCCTCATTAAAACGTACTAAAGATGCGCGCGCCAGTCGCGGCACCGGTCGTGACGCCGGTCCGCGTTGACACCGCCGTGCGACGGACTCTAGCCTCCCGCGCGGGAAGTAAAACGTTCTACTGCGGTTGAGCTCCGTGCTCCGGGAGCCCTCGCCGGGGCCGGCGGCGTCGCCGCGCACCGTCCGTGCCGCGCTGCGGGCGCGGCACGGCAGGCCGGATGGGCCCCAAGGTGGCGGGACGGGGGACCGGGGCTTGTGCCATACGGCGCAGAACGTTTTAATCCCTCCGTGAACCCTGGCGTCACCAGCTGTGAGCGCTAACAGTATCTCGAAAGGCAGGCTTCATGCCGGACGTCATCGCCTACGGCGGCGACTGGAATCCCGAGCAGTGGCCCGAGGAGACGTGGGAGCAGGACGTCGCGCTGATGCGCGAGGCCGGCGTCAACCGGGTCAGCGTGGGCGTCTTCTCGTGGTCGCTGCTGGAGCCCGCCGAGGGCGTGTTCGACTTCGGCTGGTTCGACCGCGTCATGGACCTGCTGGCCGCCAACGGGATCGCGGCCAACCTGGCCACGCCGACCGCCTCCCCGCCACCCTGGTTCGGCGACGCCTACCCCGAGGCGCTGCCGCTCGACTCCGCCGGCCGGCGGCTGCACCACGGCAGCAGGCAGGGCTTCTGCCCCAGCTCGCCGATCTACCGCGAGAAGGCGCTGCGCGTCACGGAGCAGGTGGCCACCCGCTACCGCGACCACCCGGCCCTGGCCCTGTGGCACGTGCACAACGAGTACGGCTGCCACAACGCCCACTGCTACTGCGACACCTCGGCCGCCGCGTTCCGGGCCTGGCTGCGCTCCCACTACGCCTCCCTGGAGGCGCTCAACGACGCCTGGGGCACCGCGTTCTGGTCACAGCACTACGGCGAGTGGGCGCAGATCCTGCCGCCGCGTGACACCCCCAGCTTCACCAACCCCGGCCAGCAGCTCGACTTCCGCAGGTTCAGCTCCGACGCGCTCGTCGAGCTCTACATCGCCGAGCGGGACCTGCTGCGCGAGCTCACCCCCGGGGTGCCCGCGACCACCAACCTCATGGCGGGCGCCCACTGGGACATGGACTGCTGGGCCTTCGCCGCCGAGCTCGACGTGGTCTCCACCGACCACTACCTGATCGGCGCCCGCGCGGAGCCGCACATCGACCTGGCCTTCGCCGCCGACTACGCGCGCTCGCTCAACGGCGGCCGCCCGTGGCTGCTGATGGAGCACTCGACCAGCGCGGTCAACTGGCAGCCGCGCAACCGCGCCAAGGCGCCCGGCGAGCTGCGCCGCAACTCGCTGGCCCATCTGGCCAGGGGCGCCGACGCGATCATGTTCTTCCAGTGGCGGGCCGCGCGGGCCGGCGCAGAGAAGTGGCACTCGGCGATGCTCCCGCACGCCGGCGTCGGCACCAAGGTCTGGCGCGAGGTGAGCGCGCTCGGGGCCGAGCTGGCCGGGCTCGCCGAGGTGGCGGGCAGCAGGGTCAACGCCGACGTCGCCATCCTCGTCGACCACTCCAGCGTGTGGGCGCAGGACCACCCCGCCCAGCCCTCCTCCGAGCTCGACCCGGTGGAGGAGGCCAAGCGCTGGCACGCCGCGCTGTGGCGGGCCGGCATCACCTGCGACCTGGCGCACCCCGAAGGCGACCTGACCGGCTACCGCCTGGTCCTGGTGCCGGCGCTCTACCTGGTGAGCGACTCGGGGGCGGCCAACCTGGAAAGGTTCGTACGGGCGGGCGGCGTGACGCTCGTCGGCCCGTACAGCGGGATCGTCGACGAGCACGACCGGGTGCGTCTCGGCGGCTATCCCGGGGCGTGGCGCGACCTGCTGGGCGTCACCGTGGAGGAGTTCTTCCCGCTGGACGGCCCGATCCGGCTGGCCTCAGGCGGGTCGGGGAGCGTGTGGAGCGAGGTCGCGCACGCGACCAGCGCGAAGGTCCTCGACACCTACGCCACCGGAGAGCCCGCCTGGACCCGCAACGTGTGGGGCGACGGCGCGGCCCACTACCTGACCACCAGGCTCGACGACGACGCGCTGGCCGAGGTGATCGCCACGGTCTGCGCCGAGGCCGAGGCGAGGCCGCCCGCGACGAGCCCGCCGGGGGTCGAGGTCGTGCGGCGGTCCCACCCCGACGGCCGCTCCCACCTGTTCGCGATCAATCACACGGCCGGGGACGCCGTCGTGACCACGGCCTCGGGCGAATCCGTCACCGTGGCCGCGGGCGACGTCCGCGTGATCAGCGGCTGACCTGACGGTCCCGGCGCCCCCAACCTGCGCCGGGGCCGCGGAGGACCCTGATGCGCATTGACAGCGGGCAGCTGGAATCATAGTTTCCTGGCGAAGCATTAAAACGTTTTGAGGAGAGTGCCGGTGCAACGCGTCTGCTTCCTGCTGAAAGTCCGCCCGGAGCGGCTGGCGGAATACCGCGAACGCCACCGCGAGGTCTGGCCGGAGATGCGAGAGGCGCTGTCGCGCACCGGCTGGCACAACTACTCGCTCTTCCTCAGGGACGACGGCCTGCTCGTGGGCTACCTGGAGACCGAGGACTTCGAGGCCGCCCAGAAGGCCATGGCCGAGACCGAGGTCAACGCCCGCTGGCAGGCGGAGATGGCGCCGTTCTTCGAGAACCTCGACGGCCGGCCCGACGAGGGCATGAGACCGCTGACCGAAGTCTTCCACCTGGATTGATCGGGGAGTCATGACTGACATCAAGGCCGTGCTGCGGGCGCAGCACATCGAGACGCCCTCCTGGGCCTACGGCAACAGCGGCACCCGGTTCAAGGTGTTCGCCCAGAAGGGGGTGCCGCGCGACCCGTACGAGAAGCTCGCCGACGCCGCCCAGGTGCACGCGCACACCGGCATCGCCCCCACGGTCGCGCTGCACATCCCGTGGGACAAGGTGGACGACTACGCCGACCTGGCCCGGCACGCCCGCGAGGCGGGCGTCGGCATCGGGGCGATCAACTCCAACGTCTTCCAGGACGACGACTACATGCTCGGCAGCGTCACCCACCCCTCCGCCAGGGTGCGCCGGAAGGCGACCGACCACCTGCTCGAGTGCGTCGACATCATGGACGCCACCGGCTCCGACACCCTCAAGCTGTGGTTCTCCGACGGCATCAACTACCCGGGCCAGGACGACATCAGGGCCCGCCAGGACCGCCTGGCCGCGGCGCTGGCCGAGGTCTACGAGCGGCTCGGCGAGGGCCAGCGTTTCCTGCTGGAGTACAAACTGTTCGAGCCCGCCTTCTACGCCACCGACGTGCCCGACTGGGGCACCGCGTACGCGCACTGCGCCAAGCTCGGCCCCAAGGCGCAGGTGGTGGTCGACACCGGGCACCACGCGCCGGGCACCAACATCGAGTTCATCGTGGCGTTCCTGCTGCGCGAGGGGAAGCTCGGCGGCTTCGACTTCAACTCCCGCTTCTACGCCGACGACGACCTCATGGTGGGCGCGGCGGACCCGTTCCAGCTCTTCCGGATCATGTACGAGGTCGTCCGGGGCGGAGCCCTGGACGACGGAAGGGACGAGCGAAGCACCGAGCCGGCAGGGGAGGATGCGGGGGGCGCAGCCCTCCGCAGGGTGGCGTTCATGCTGGACCAGTGCCACAACATCGAGCCCAAGATCCCCGGCCAGATCCGCTCGGTCATGAACGTCCAGGAGGCCACCGCCAAGGCGCTGCTGGTCGACCGCGAGGCGCTGTCGGCCGCCCAGGCCGAGGGCGACGTGCTGGGCGCCAACGCCGTCTTCATGGACGCCTACAACACCGACGTGCGCCCGCTGCTGGCCGAGCTGCGCGAGGAGATGGGACTCGCGCCCGACCCGATGAGCGCGTACGCCAAGTCCGGATACTTCGAGAAGATCGCCGCCGAGCGCGTCGGCGGCGAGCAGGCCGGCTGGGGGGCCTGAACCACCATGGACGTCGTGAACGAACTGCTCGGACGCTCCCACCGCCTGGGCGCCGACCCCCGCAACACCAACTTCGCGGGCGGCAACACCTCGGCCAAGGGCGCCGCGCCCGACCCGGTCACCGGCGAGGACGTCGATCTGCTCTGGGTCAAGGGCTCCGGCGGCGATCTGGGCACGCTCAAGGAGCCCGGCCTGGCCGTGCTCCGCCTCGACCGGCTGCGCGCCCTCAAGGACGTCTACCCGGGCGTGGAGCGCGAGGACGAGATGGTGGCGGCCTTCGGCTACTGCCTGCACGGCAAGGGCGGGGCCGCGCCGTCGATCGACACCGCCATGCACGGGCTCGTGGAGGCCGCGCACGTCGACCACCTCCACCCCGACGCGGGCATCGCGCTGGCCACCGCCGCCGACGGCGAGGAGCTGACCCGGCGCGTGTTCGGCGACCGGGTCGTGTGGGTGCCGTGGCGGCGGCCGGGCTTCCGGCTGGGCCTGGACATCGCCGCCGTCAAGGAGGCGAACCCGCGGGCCATCGGGTGCGTCCTCGGCGGACACGGCATCACCGCGTGGGGCTCGACGTCCGAGGAGTGCGAGGCCCGCTCGCTGGAGATCATCAGGACCGCCGAGGCGTACCTCGCCGAGCACGGCCGCGCGGACCCGTTCGGCGCGGTGATCCACCGGACGCTGCGGGAGGAGGAGAGGCACGCCCGCGCCGCCGCGCTGTTCCCGCTGATCCGCGGCCTGGCCTCGACCGACATGCGCGTCGTCGGCCACTACACCGACACGCCCGAGGTGCTCGACTTCGTCTCCCGGGCCGAGCATCCGAGGCTGGCCGCGCTGGGCACGTCCTGCCCCGACCACTTCCTGCGTACGAAGGTCGCGCCGCTCGTGCTCGACCTGCCCCCGGACGCGCCGCTGGAGCAGGCGGCCGAGCGGCTGCGCGAGGTGCACGCCGCCTACCGCGCCGACTACACCGCCTACTACGAGCGGCACGCCACCCCCGCCTCGCCCTCCATGCGCGGCGCCGACCCGGCGATCGTGCTCGTGCCGGGCGTCGGCATGTTCTCGTTCGGCAAGGACAAGCAGACCGCCCGCGTGGCCGGCGAGTTCTACGTCAACGCCATCAACGTCATGCGCGGCGCGGAGTCCGTCTCCACGTACGCGCCCATCCCCGAGTCGGAGAAGTTCCGCATCGAGTACTGGGAGCTGGAGGAGGCCAAACTCCGCCGCATGCCCAGGCCCAAGCCGCTGGCCACGCGCGTCGCGCTGGTCACCGGCGGCGGCTCGGGCATCGGCGCGGCCACCGCGCGCAGGCTCGCCGCCGAGGGCGCGTGCGTGATCGTCGCCGACCGCGACGTGGCCGCCGCCGAGAAGGTGGCCGCCGAGCTGGGCGCGGGCGCGTACCGCGAGGCGGACGTGGCGGTGGCGGTCGCGGTCGACGTCACCTCGGAGGAGCAGGTCGTGGCGGCCGTCCGCGCGGGCGTGCTTGCCTTCGGCGGCGTGGACCTGGTGGTCAACAACGCCGGCCTGTCGTTGTCGCGCGCGCTGCTGGAGACCACCCTGGCCGACTGGGACCTGCAGCACGACGTCATGGCGCGCGGCTCGTTCCTGGTCTCCCGCGAGACCGCCAGGGTCATGATCGACCAGGCCATGGGCGGCGACATCGTCTACATCTCCTCCAAGAACGCCGTCTTCGCCGGCCCGAACAACGTCGCCTACGGCGCCGCCAAGGCCGACCAGGCGCACCAGGTGCGGCTGCTGGCCGCCGAGCTGGGCGGGCACGGCATCCGCGTCAACGGCGTCAACCCCGACGGCGTGGTGCGCGGCTCCGGCATCTTCGCCTCCGGCTGGGGCGCCAACCGCGCGGCCGTCTACGGGGTGGAGGAGGAGAAGCTGGGCGAGTTCTACGCCCAGCGCACCCTGCTCAAGCGGGAGGTCCTGCCCGAGCACGTGGCCGCCGCGGTCTTCGCGCTCACCGGCGGCGACCTGACCCACACCACGGGACTGCACGTCCCGGTGGACGCGGGCGTGGCGGCCGCCTTCCTCCGCTGACACGGACCCGGCGGGCCCCGGAACGGGCCCGCCCGGTACGTCCCCTGCTGGGAATCTGCGACACCCAGGATTAACATCGCGGTCGCCGGGTCATAGGTGAAGGCATGCAACGAGCCGCCCGGCGCCCCTCATGCCGGCAGCCACGTGCCGGGTCCGCCCCGCCCGGGCCGTCCCATGCCCCCGCCGCCGGGCCCGCCCGCGGGAAAGCCGGGCGGCGCGCTCCGGCCGTCCTCCCCGGCGTCCACGCGTCCGGCCACGTCATGACCGCTGCGGGGCGGTAGCGCTGGACGCCGTGCCCGGAGACCGCCGGGTCTCACGATGTGGTCGCCCGGGCTCATCGCGGCTTGCATATTCATCCTCACCAGTGCATCATTTTCACCAGCAAGGTCATGAGCTAGGATGCATGAATATGCAGGAGGCGGCAGGATGAGAGCGGCGATCGCGGGAGCCAGCGGTTACGCGGGCGGTGAGCTGCTCCGCCTCCTGCTGGGCCATCCGGAGTTCGAAATCGGGGCGCTCACCGCGGCCTCGAGCGCGGGCAGCCGTCTCGGCGCCCACCAGCCACACCTGCCCCAGCTGGCCGACCGCGTCCTCGACGACACCACCGCCGGCACGCTCGCCGGGCACGACGTGGTCTTCCTCGCGCTGCCGCACGGCCACTCCGCCGCCGTCGCCGCCGCGCTCGGCGAGGAGACGCTGGTCGTCGACTGCGGCGCCGACCACCGGCTCGCCGACCCCGCCGCCTGGCAGGAGTTCTACGGCGGCGAGCACGCCGGCACCTGGCCCTACGGCCTGCCCGAGCTGCCGGGACAGCGCGAGGTGCTCAGGCAGGCGACCAGGATCGCCGTCCCCGGGTGCTACCCGACCTCCGTCCTGCTCGCCCTGTCGCCCGCGCTCGCCGCCGGGCTGGCCGGGCCCGACGTGGTCGTCGTCGCCGCCTCCGGCACCAGCGGGGCGGGCAGGTCGCCCAAGCCCCACCTGCTCGGCAGCGAGGTCATGGGCTCGGCCGGCGCTTACGCCGTGGGCGGCGTCCACCGGCACACGCCCGAGATGGAGCAGGGGCTGTCGGCGGTCGCCGGCGCTCCCGTGCGTGTCTCGTTCACCCCGACGCTGGCCCCCATGAGCCGCGGCATCCTCGCCACCTGCTCCGCCCCGGCCGCGCCAGGCGTCACCAAAGAGTCGCTGCGCACGGCGTACGAGGTCGCGCTCAAGAGCGAGCCGTTCGTCAGGCTGCTGCCGGAGGGCGTCTGGCCGGCCACCGCCATGACCTACGGCGCCAACACCGCGGCCCTGCAGGTGACGCTCGACGAGCGCGCGGGCCGCCTGGTCGCCGTCATCGCCATCGACAACCTCACCAAGGGCACGGCCGGGGGCGCCGTCCAGAGCGTCAACATCGCCCTCGGCCTGCCGGAAGAGCTCGGCCTTCCCCTGACAGGAGTTGCACCTTGAGCAAGCGCAGCGCATCAACCGACGAGCACGGGAGCTCATCGCTCCCGTCCCCGTGGAAGGCGGTGTCATGAGCGTCACGGCACCCCTGGGTTTCAGGGCCGCGGGAGTCGCCGCAGGGATCAAGCCCGGCGGCGCCCGCGATCTCGCTCTCGTCGTCAACGACGGCCCCAGCCGCGCCGCCGCGGGCGTCTTCACCGCCAACCGCGTCAAGGCCGCCCCCGTGCTCTGGTCGCAGCAGGTCCTGGCGGGCGGGCGGCTGCGCGCGGTCGTCCTCAACTCCGGCGGGGCCAACGCCTGCACCGGCCCAGAGGGCTTCCAGGACACGCACGCCACCGCCGAGAAGGTGGCCGCGCTCCTGGAGGACTCCGCGGGTGAGGTCGCGGTCTGCTCGACCGGCCTCATCGGCGAGCGGCTGCCGATGGACGAGTTGCTGGCGGGCGTCGAGACCGCCGCCGCCCAGCTCGCCCGCGACGGCGGCCTGGCCGCGGCCGACGCCATCCGCACCACCGACACCGTCTCCAAGATCTCGTTCAAGCGCGGCGGCGAAGCCGCTGCGGGGGAGGAAGCCTCTTCCCTGCAGTCCGGGGGGTCCTCGGGGGCCCGGGGATACATGGTCGGCGGGATGGCCAAAGGAGCCGGCATGCTCGCCCCCGCCCTGGCCACCATGCTCTGCGTGATCACCACCGACGCCGACCTGACCGGCGACGAGCTCGACACCGTGCTGCGCAGGGCCACGGCCGTCACGTTCGACCGGCTCGACACCGACGGCTGCATGTCGACCAACGACACCGTGCTCCTGCTGTCCAGCGGCGCGTCCGGGGTCAGGCCCGACCTCGACGAGTTCGAGCAGAAGGTCACCGAGGTCTGCGCCGACCTGGCCAGGCAGCTGCTCGTCGACGCCGAGGGAGCCTCCAAGGCCATCGCCATCGAGGTGGTCGGCGCGGCGGACGAGGACGACGCCGTGAAAGTGGGCCGCGCGGTCGCCCGGTCCAGCCTGCTCAAGTGCGCCATCCACGGCGAGGACCCCAACTGGGGCCGCGTGCTGGCCGCCGTCGGCACCACCGACGCCGAGTTCGAGCCCGACCGCCTCAACGTCGCCATCAACGGCATCTGGATCTGCCGGGGCGGCGCGGTGGGCGACGACCGCGACAAGGTGGACATGAGTGCCAGGGACGTGACGATCACCATCGACCTGTCGGCCGGCCCGCACACCGCGACCGTCCACACCACCGACCTGACGGCCGCCTACGTCCACGAGAACTCGGCGTACTCCTCATGAGGCTGACCACCGCGCACACCAAGGCCGGGGCGCTGATCGAGGCCCTGCCGTGGCTGACCCGCTTCCACGGCGCGACCGTCGTCATCAAGTACGGCGGCAACGCGATGACCGACGAGGCGCTCAAGTCCGGCTTCGCCGAGGACGTCGTCTTCCTGCGCCACGCCGGCCTGCGCCCGGTCGTCGTGCACGGCGGCGGCCCGCAGATCAGCAGCGCGCTCGACCGGCTGGGCATCGAGTCCACGTTCACCGCCGGGCTGCGGGTCACCACGCCCGAGGCCATGCAGGTCGTCAGGATGGTGCTGGTCGGCCAGGTCAACCGCGACATCGTGGGCCTGGTCAACCGGCACGGCCCGTTCGCCGTCGGCATGTCCGGCGAGGACGCCCACCTGTTCACCGCAGTGCGCAAACACGCGGTCGTCGACGGCCAGCCGGTCGACATCGGCCAGGTCGGCGAGATCATCAAGGTCGAGCCCGGCGCGGTCGCCGCCCTGCTCGACGACGGCCGCATCCCGATCGTCTCCAGCGTGGCGCGGGGAGACGACGGAGAGATCTACAACGTCAACGCCGACACCGCGGCCGCCGCGCTCGCCGTGGCCCTGCAGGCCCGCAAACTGATCGTGCTCACCGACGTGGAGGGCCTGTACGCCAACTGGCCCGACGACACCGACGTGATCGACGAGCTGAGCGCCGACGAGCTCGCGACCATGATGCCCACGCTGTCCAGCGGCATGGTACCCAAGATGGAGGCCTGCCTGACGGCCGTGCAGGGGGGCGTGCCCCGGGCCCATGTGCTCGACGGCCGCGTCCCCCACTCGATGCTGCTGGAGATCTTCACCAACGAAGGGATCGGAACGATGGTGATGCCCTGATGAACCTGTTCCAACGGTTCGAGAAAGCCTTCATGGGCAACTACGGGGTCCCCCCTGTGGCATTGGCCCGAGGCGAGGGCACCCGCGTATGGGACGTCGACGGCAGGGAATATCTCGACTTCATCGGCGGCATCGCGGTCAGCTCGCTCGGCCACGCCCATCCCGCCCTGGTCGAGGCCGTCTCCCGGCAGGTCGCCACGCTCGCCCACACCAGCAACCTGTTCCTGCACGAGCCCGAGGTCCTGCTCGCCGAGAAACTCCTCGGCATGCTCGACGCCCCGGCCAGGGTCTTCTTCGCCAACTCCGGCACCGAGGCGAACGAGGCCGCCTACAAGCTCGCGCTCAAACACGGCCGGCGCGAGGGCCGCTCCTACTTCGTCGCCGCCGAGAACGGTTTCCACGGCCGCACGATCGGCGCGCTCTCCCTGACCGGCAAGAAGGCGATCCGCGACCAGTTCGGCCCGTTCCCGGTGGAGGTGCGTTTCGTCCCGTACGGCGACGCCGACGCGCTCAAGGAGACCATGACCGGCGACTGCATCGCGCTCTTCCTGGAGCCCACCCAGGGCGAGGCGGGCGTGGTGCCGCCGCCCGGCGGTTACCTCGAGGCGGCCCGCGAGATCTGCGACTCGACCGGCGCGCTGCTGGTCGCCGACGAGATCCAGTCCGCCATCGGCCGCACCGGCCACTGGTTCGCCCACCAGGCCGACGGCGTCACCCCCGACATCCTGACCCTGGCCAAGGGCCTGGGCGGCGGCCTGCCGATCGGCGCCTGCGTAGGCTTCGGCGACGTGGGCAGGTTGTTCGAGAAGGGCGACCACGGCTCGACGTTCGGCGGCAACCCGGTCTCCTGCGCCGCGGCGCTGGCCGTCCTCGACAACCTCGACCTCGGCCACGTCAGGTCGGTGGCCGCACGGCTGCGCGAAGGGCTGGAGGCCATCGACCATCCGCTGCTGGAGGGCGTGCGCGGCCGCGGCCTGTGGCTGGCCACGGTGCTGCGCGAGCCGCGCTCGGCCCAGGTGCAGGAGGCCGCCGCGGCGGCCGGCTTCCTGGTCAACGCGCTCCAGCCGGACGCGGTGCGCCTGGCGCCGCCGCTCGTCGTGACGGCGGACGAGGTGGACGCCCTGGTGGCGTCGTTCCCGCGGATCCTCACGGAGGCGGCTGCATGACCATCCGTCACTTCCTCAGAGACGACGACCTGTCGCCCGGCGAGCAGGCGGAGGTGCTGGAGCTCGCCGCCGCGATGAAGAAGGACCGGTTCGGCTACCGGCCGTTCGAGGGGCCGCGCACCGTCGCGGTGCTGTTCGACAAGCCGTCCGCCAGGACCCGCATCTCCTTCCACACCGGCATCGGCGAGCTCGGCGGCCTGCCGCTGGTCGTCGACAACGTCTCGGTGCTGATGGGCCGCGGCGAGCCCACCGCCGACCTGGCCAGGGTGCTGGACCGGCAGGTCGCCGCCATCGTCTGGCGCACCTCCGGGCAGGAGCTCATCGACGAGATGGCCGCCCACTCCCGGGTGCCGGTGGTCAACGCGCTCACCGACGAGTTCCACCCCTGCCAGATCCTCGCCGACCTGCAGACCGTCCACGAGCGGCTGGGCCGCACGGCCGGGTGCACGCTGACCTACCTGGGCGACGGCGCCAACAACATGGCCCACTCCTACCTGCTCGGCGGCGCCACGGCCGGACTGCACGTACGGATCGCCGCCCCGGCCGGCTACCAGCCCGACCCGGTCATCCTCGATCAGGCCGCCGCCATCGCGGCCAAGACCGGCGGCTCCGTCGTCGCGCTGACCGATCCGGAGGCCGCCGTCCACGGCGCGCACGTGGTCGCCACCGACACGTGGGTGTCCATGGGGCAGGAGGGGAAGGAGGAGCGGGTCGCCGCGCTCATGCCGTACCAGGTGAACGCCGAGCTGCTCCGCCACGCCGCGGACGACGCGATCGTGCTGCACTGCCTGCCCGCCTACCGCGGCAACGAGATCACCGAGGAGGTCCTCGAAGGCCCGCAGAGCGTCGTGTGGGACCAGGCGGAGAACCGCCTGCACGCCCAGAAGGCGCTGCTGCACTGGCTGGCCACGCACGCCGACCCGACCAGGGTGCCGGAGGGCGCGTGATCATCCCGATGACCAAGGCGGCGCGGCAGGCGAAGATCACCGACCTGCTGCAGCGGCAGGCCGTGCGCTCCCAGCCCGAGCTGGCCAAGCTGCTCGCCGAGAGCGGCGTCGAGGTCACCCAGGCCACGCTCTCGCGCGACCTCGACGAGCTCGGCGCGCTCAAGCTGCGCGCCGAGGACGGCTCGCTGGTGTACGCGCTGCCCGGCGAGGGCGGCGGCCGCATCCCGCTGGCCAGGCTCGGCACCGGCGAGACCCCGGCGGCGCGGCTGCACCGCATCGCGGAGGAGCTGCTGGTCGCGGCCGAGGCCTCGGCCAACCTGGTCATCGTGCGCACTCCCCCGGGCGCGGCCCAGTTCCTGGCCTCCGCCATCGACCACGCCGACTGGGAGTCCATTCTCGGGACCGTGGCGGGCGACGACACGATCCTCGTCATCAGCCGCGACCCGATGGGCGGCGAGGCGGTCGCCGACGCGCTGCTGAAGGTGGCCGACCGACGTAGTTAGCCCACTCCGCGTGAGTGGGCTCCGCCGTACGGGACATCCTGACATTCAGCACTGGAGACGAAGCACAATGCCCGACAGAGTGGTTCTCGCATATTCCGGCGGTCTCGACACCTCGGTCGCCATCCCCTACCTCGCCGAGAAGATGAACGCCGAGGTCGTCTGCGTCGCCGTGGACCTCGGCCAGGGCGGCGAGGACATGGAGCTCATCCAGAAGCGGGCCATGGACTGCGGCGCGGTCGAGTCGGTCGTCGTCGACGCGAAGGAGGAGTTCGCCGCCGACTTCTGCGTGCCCGCGCTCCAGGCCAACGCCCTCTACATGGACCGCTACCCGCTGGTGTCGTCGCTGTCGCGACCGCTCATCGTCAAGCACCTGGTGTCGGCGGCCAAGCGCTTCTGCGGCACCATCGTCTCCCACGGTTGCACCGGCAAGGGCAACGACCAGGTCCGCTTCGAGGCCGGCCTGGCCGCGCTGGCCCCCGACCTCGAGATCATCGCACCCGCGAGAGACTTCGCCTGGACCCGCGACAAGGCCATCGAGTACGCCGAGGCCAAGGGCCTGCCCATCGAGACGTCGAAGAAGAACCCGTTCTCCATCGACCAGAACCTCTGGGGCCGCGCCGTCGAGACCGGCTTCCTCGAGGACATCTGGAACGGCCCGACCGAGGAGGTCTACTCCTACACCGCCGACCCCAGGCAGCCGCGCCCGGCCGACGAGGTCGTCGTCACGTTCGAGCAGGGTGTCCCGGTCAAGGTCGACGGCCGGGCGCTCACGCCCTTCCAGGTGGTCGACGAGCTCAACAAGCGTGCCGGCGCGCAGGGCGTCGGCCGCATCGACATGGTCGAGGACCGGCTGGTCGGCATCAAGTCGCGCGAGGTGTACGAAGCGCCCGGCGCGATCGCGCTCATCGCCGCCCACAAGGAGCTGGAGAGCGTCACCGTCGAGCGGGACCTGGCCCGCTTCAAGCGGGGCGTCGACCAGAGGTGGAGCGAGCTCGTCTACGACGGCCTGTGGTTCTCGCCGCTCAAGAACGCGCTCGACGCCCTCATCGCCGACGTCCAGAAGCACGTCAACGGGGAGATCAGGATGACCCTGCACGGCGGCAACGCCACCGTCACCGGCCGCCGCTCCGACGACTCCCTGTACGATTTCTCGCTCGCCACCTACGACACCGGCGACTCGTTCGACCAGTCGCTGGCCAAGGGCTTCGTCCAGCTCTTCTCCCTCCCGGCTAAGATCGCGGCCGCGCGCGACGCGAAAAGGCGTTGAGTTGCACTAAGGTCGCGGCCGGAGCGCAGGAGCTCGGGGGAGCGCGAGACACGATGCCGACGACCACGAAGCGGGCGCGATCATTGAACACGGCACGGAGGAGATGACGGTGAGTGATGGCAAGCCGATGCGGCTGTGGGGCGGACGCTTCGAAGGAGGTCCGTCCGACGCGCTGACCCGGCTGTCGGTGAGCGTGCACTTCGACTGGCGGCTCGTCCCGTACGACCTGGCGGCGTCCAGGGCGCACGCCCGTGTGTTGCACAGGGCGGGGCTGCTCAGCGAGGAGGAGCTCGAGCGCATGATCGGCGCGCTCGACGACCTGGAGCGCGCCTGCAAGGCGGGCGAGTTCCGGCCGACGGTCGCCGACGAGGACGTGCACACCGCGCTGGAGCGCGGCCTGCTCGAGCGGCTCGGCTCGCTCGGCGGCAAGCTGCGCGCCGGGCGCTCGCGCAACGATCAGATCGCCACCGACCTGCGCCTCTACCTTCGCGATCACGCCCGCACGATCGTCTCCCGCCTGGTCGAGCTGGAGACGGCGCTGATGGCGCAGGCCGAGCAGCACGCCGACACGGCCGCGCCCGGCATGACGCACCTGCAGCACGCGCAGCCGGTCTCGTTCGGCCACCAGCTCCTGGCCCACGTGCACGCCTTCGCGCGCGACATCGACCGCATCGCCGACTGGGACAAACGCGCCGCGGTCTCCCCGCTCGGGGCCGGCGCGCTGGCGGGCTCGTCGTTGCCGCTCGACCCGCAGGCCGTGGCCGAGGAGCTGGGCTTCTCCTCCGCCGCGCCCAACTCGATGGACGCCGTCGCCGACCGCGACTTCGCGGCGGAGTTCCTGTTCGACGCGGCCATGATCGGCATTCACCTGTCGCGGCTCGGCGAGGAGATCGTCCTGTGGGCCTCGCAGGAGTTCCGCTGGATCGAGATGGACGACGCCTACTCCACCGGCTCGTCGATCATGCCGCAGAAGAAGAACCCCGACGTGGCCGAGCTGGCCCGCGGCAAGTCGGGGCGGCTCATCGGCGACCTGACGGCGCTGCTGACCACCCTCAAGGGCCTGCCGCTGACCTACAACCGTGACCTGCAGGAGGACAAGGAGCCGGTGTTCGACGCGGTCGACACGCTGCTGCTGGTCCTGCCCGCGATGGCCGGCCTGGTGGCGACGATGCGCGTCAACACCGCCCGCATGGAGGCTTCGGCCCCCGACGGTTTCGCGCTGGCCACCGACCTGGCCGAGCTGCTCGTGCGCCGCGGGGTGGCCTTCCGCGAGGCGCACGAGGCGGTCGGCCATCTCGTGGTGTGGTGCCAGGTCAACGACAAGGACCTCGGCGAGCTGACCGACGACGAGCTGGTCAAGGTGTCGCCGCACCTGACTCCGGACGTCCGCGACGTGCTCAGCGTGCCCGGCGCGCTGGCCGCGCGCAAGGCACACGGCGGCACCGCACCCGACCGCGTACGCGACCAGCTCGTCGCCCTGCGCGAGTCCGTCGACGCGCAGGCGGCATGGGCGGCGGGCAGCTGAGCTCCGCCCCGCTGCCGCGGAGCTTCTTCGACCGGCCGTCGCCCGAGGTGGCGCCCGACCTGCTCGGGCGCGTCCTCGTGCACGGTCCCGTCGCCGTGCGCCTGACCGAGGTCGAGGCGTACGGCGGCCCGGGAGAGGATCCGGCGGCCCACACCTATCGCGGCAGAACACCGCGCAACGCCGTGATGTTCGGCCCGCCCGGCCACGTCTACGTGTACTTCACCTACGGCATGCACTTCTGCGCGAACCTCGTGTGCCTGCCGGAGGGCTCGGGCTCGGCCGTGCTGCTGCGGGCGGGCGAGGTGGTGGCGGGCGCGGACGTCGCCCGCGCCCGCCGTTCGGGCAGCGCGGCCTCCGGTGGCGGCGGCCGGCGGGTCGCCGATCGTGATCTCGCCCGCGGGCCGGCCAGGCTGGCGGTCGCCCTCGGCCTGCTCCGCGAGCACAACGGGATCGACGCGATCTGGCCGGGCGCGCCCGGCGAGACGGAGACGCTGTTAACGCGGGATCACCGGCTCACCGGTGTCCCGCACGGCGCGGTGGTCATGCTGGAGGGCCGCCCCGCGGACCCGTCCGCGATCAGGTCGGGCCCTCGCACGGGCGTCTCGACGGCCAAGGAGACGCCGTGGCGGTTCTGGATCGACGGCGACCCGGCCGTCTCGCCGTACCGCGCTCACGTGCCCCGGCGCCGCAACGCCGCGGCCACCTCCGTGGGCGAGGCGCCCAGCTCGTGAGGGCTGAAGATGTGCAGGAAGTCGCCGGTGTCGATCTCCAGCATCTCGCTGCGCACACCCCACCGCCTGCGGACGTCGACCTTGATGTCGCTGATCGCCTCCCACGGCACGTGCCGCCTGCCCGCGAACCCGTGCACCACGGTGATCCCGCTCTCGTCGGCCGCCAGCCGTACGGGAACGAGCAGGTCACGCAGGCCCATCGCGCCGATCAGCACGGCCGCGGGAACGGCCAGGATCACGCCGCCCACGTCGGCTCCCGCCCACCAGTAAAGGGCGAGTCCGGCGCATGCCAGAGCCCCTAAGATCTTCAAAACGGCCAGCTCGCGACGGACCCTCCACATGGACACGAAGCGTATCCAAGTGGCGGCCTGCCCGAGCGATCAGGCACGCTTGTATCGAATCAACCTCAACCCGTCTACTGGAAAGCCGGCACCGTGACCGACATTCTCGATGACCTCGCGTGGCGAGGCCTGATCGCGCAGTCCACCGACCTCGACGCCCTGCGCGCGTCCATGGCCAAGGGACCGATCACGGTCTATTCCGGTTTTGACCCCACCGCTCCTTCGCTGCACGTCGGCCACTTCGTGCCGCTGCTGACGTTGCGCCGCTTCCAGCTCGCGGGGCACCGCCCGATCGGCCTGGTCGGCGGCGCGACCGGCCTCATCGGCGACCCCAGCGGGCGCAACACCGAGCGCGCGCTCAATTCCAGCGACATCGTCGCCGAATGGGTGGAACGTCTGCGCGGCCAGGTCGGCCGGTTCCTCGACTTCGACGCGCAGCCGAACGCGGCGCTCATGGTGAGCAACCTCGACTGGACCGGCGAGCTGACCGCGATCGACTTCCTGCGCGACATCGGCAAGCACTTCCCGGTCAACCGCATGCTGGCCAGGGAGGCCGTGTCCGCGCGGCTGTCGGGTGAGGGCCTGAGCTACACCGAGTTCAGCTACCAGATCCTGCAGTCCAACGACTACCTGGAACTGTTCCGCCGCTACGGTTGCACGCTGCAGATCGGCGGCAGCGACCAGTGGGGCAACATCACCGCCGGCGCCGACCTGGTCCGCCGCATCGAGGGCGCCCACGTGCACGCGCTCACCCTGCCGCTCATCACCAAGGCCGACGGCACGAAGTTCGGCAAGACGGCGGGCGGCGCCCTCTGGCTCGACCCCGAGATGACCTCGCCCTACGCCTTCTACCAGTACTTCCTCAACTCCGACGACCGTGACGTCGTCCACTACCTCAAGGTGTTCACCTTCAAGAGCCGCGAGGAGATCGAGGAACTGGAGAAGGCCGTCGCCGAGCGCCCCTTCGCCCGCCAGGCCCAGCGCGCCCTGGCCGAGGACCTCACGGAGCTCCTCCACGGCAAGCACGAACTCGACGCGGTCGTGGCCGCCTCCAAGGCGCTGTTCGGCCAGGGCACGCTGGAGGAGCTGCCCGCCGCCACGCTCGGGGCCGCGCTCGCCGAGGTGCCGAAGGCCAAGGTCGGCTCGCTCGGAGCGGCGTTCGTCGACCTGCTGTCCGACAGCGGCCTGGTGGAGTCGAAGTCGGCGGCCAGGCGGGCGGTCAAGGAGGGCGGGGCGTACCTCAACAACGTGAAGATCACCGACGAGTCCTACGTGCCGACCTCCGATGACCTGCTGGCGGGGCGCTACCTGGTCCTGCGTCGCGGCAAGAAGTCGATCGGCGGCGTCGAGGTCGGCTGACCGGGCGCGAGGCGGGCCCTTCCCGTTCGGGCAGGCCCGCCTTCTCCTTGTACGGCGTTCACGGGCGGGTGAAGAGCGTCACCGTAAGCCCGGGCAGATCGCCGGAGTGCTTGGCGAGGCCGAGCTCGAAGCCCGCCTCCCGCACCTCCCCGACCCGGTCGATGCCGTCGCCCTCCAGCCCTGACTTCTTCGTCCCGCGCCAGACGACCCACACCCGGTCGTGCCGCTCCAGGGCCGCCGAGACATCGGAGCGCTCCGGATGGCCGAACCCGCCGGGATCGGGGGCGTCGCCCGTCCTGAGCACGTCGACCGGCATCAAGGAGTCGGCGTAGTAGTCGAAGCCCGCGCGCAACTGGCTCTGCCCGTACACGATGGCGTCGTCGGGCTCGGCCTTGATCACGCGCAGCGCCCACGGGATGTTCTCGAAGCGCCCGTTCTCTTCGCGTACGTCCACATGCTGCTGGACCGACAGCACGCACCCGAGGAGCACGACCGCCACGGCGGCCACCACGTGGAACCGGGGGAGAGCGGCCACGGCCATCCCGGCCAGCAGCGCCAGTGCGGGAGCGGTCACGAACAGGTAGCGGTCGACGTAGACCGGCGTCACCAGGTGGGACACCGCGAGCAGCAGCACGGGCGGCAGCACGAGCCACCCCGCCAGCGCGAACGCCCACGGGCCTGCGGCCACGCCCGGGACCCGCCTGCGCGCCGCCGCCCACAGCAGCACCGCCCCGGCCACGGCCAGCACGAACAACATCACGCCGAGCCCGGTCGTCCCCGCCGCCATCTTCGGGAACTTCAGCCATACCTCCGGCCCCCGCTGCGGGATCCAGCTGATGGCGTGCCGCTCGCCGTACCCGATGAGCCCCAGCACCACGGCGGGAACACACCCGGCGGCCAGCGCCGCGGCCATCCGCGCCGGCACGTCGCGGCGGGCCAGGCACAGCTGAGCGGGCAGCACCAGCACCGCGAACAGGTGCGTGGAGCACACGAGCGCGACCGCCACGCCGTAGAGCACCCACCGCCGGGCGGCCGGCCGCCGGAGCGCCCGGTGCAGCGCCCAGAACGAGAGCACCACCGCGGCGGCGGCGAAGGCGTACGACCTGGCGAAGGCCCCGTAGTAGGAGACCGTCGGCAGGATCGCGAAAACGGCCGCACCGGCCACGCCGGCCCGGACGCTGTGCAGGCGCCGGCCCAGGTCCGCCAGGAACCAGGCCGCCACGGCGATCGCCACTGCCGACGGGAACCGCAGCCACAGCTCCGCCGTGCCCGCCTTCACCCAGAAGTGCATGAACAGGTAGTAGGGCAGGAAATGGCCGTCGATGTGCTGGCCCAGCTCCCACAGGCCGGACAACGACCGGGAGGCGGCGCTGACGGTGGCCAGCTCGTCGCCGTTCAGGGTGGCGGAGCCCGTGCCGGACAACGCCGCGATTCCGGCGAGGGACGCCATCCACCAGGGCGCTGACGTGCGGACACGCGCGGCGGGACGAGCAGGGGGAGCAAGCGTGGCGGCAGTGGTCACCGGGGCAGGATACGCGCCGTAGGGTCGGGCGTATGGCCAATGTGATGGTGTTCGACCTTTATGGCGTGATTGCCCGGACCCAGAGTCCGGAGAGCCGGCGGCGGCTCGTCGAGCTGGCGGGTGTACCGGAGGAGCGGTTCTGGGAGGCGTACTGGGCCTGCCGGCCGCTCTATGACGAGGGCCAGAGCGGTGTCGCGTACTGGGACGCGGTGGCGGACCGGCTGGGGACCCGCTTCCCGGACGTGCCCGCGCTCATCGGAGCCGACCTGGCCAGCTGGAGCGACGTGGACGAGTCGATGGTGGAGGTCGTGCACGAACTCGCGGACCAGGGGCACCGGCTGGGCCTGCTGTCGAACATCATCGAGGACCTGGTGCCCTTCTGGGAATCGCGTCATGGTGACTGGCTGGGACGGTTCGCCTCGCTGACGTTCTCGTGCCGGATCGGGGCGGCCAAGCCGGAGCGTCGGGCGTACGAGATCTGTGCGGAGCGGATCGGGGCGACGCCGCGGGACATCCTGTTCTTCGACGACAACCTGGTGAACGTCGTCGCGGCGCGCGAGGCGGGCATGGCGGCGGAGCTGTACGAGTCGCCGCGGCAGGTGCGGGCCCTCGCCGAGACGATCACGATCCTCCCCTGAGCGCCTCACTGCCGGGTGGTGTGCGTCGGCCTCATCACGATCACGACCCGCCGCTCGGCATCGGCGACCGGCCGCTCGTACTCCAGGCCGTAGCGCTCGGCCAGAGTGTCGAAGAAGTCGCCCGACGGGTCGGGCTCCACCCGCTCGACCACCCCACGGATCTCCAGATAACGGTACGGCGCGTCGGGGTCGTTGACGGAGACCGCCACCTGCGGGTTCTCCATGACGTTTCTGCACTTCCTGCGGTCCGTCGTGGTGGTGAAGCGCAGGACCTCACCGTCCCAGACCGTCCATACCGGGTTGACGTTGACGGCTCCGTCGGGGCCGAGTGTCGCCAGGTGGGCGAACAGCGGTCGGCTGAGCAGGTCCAGGTGGCTCGCGGGAATCATCCGCGTTCTCCTCGCTTCTCAGGGCATCGGACGTGGGCACAATATCAAAGCTTTGATGTATATCAAGACTGGAATGATCGTATGTGGTTGTACGCTCCCCGCTATGGGCATGCCTGCTGACGAACGGCTCGGACTGGACATCAAGCGCGCCGAGCAGGCTCTGATCGCCGCGAAACAGGCGGCCGTTCGGCCGGCCGGGCTGACCGTCCCGCAGTACGCCGCGCTGTTCGCCTTGTCCGACAACCCCGGCATCTCGGGCGCGGCGCTGGCGAGAGCGTGTCTCGTCACTCCGCAGGCCATGACCGTGGTGCTCAAGAACCTGGAGGAACGCGGACTGGTCGAACGGTCGCCGCACCCCTGGCACCGCAACGTCCTGGAGACCCGGCTCACGCCCGCCGGGCTCGCGGCGCTGGAGGCGGCGGACGAGCGGGCGGTGCTGATCGAACGCGCGATCGCGGGCGAGTTCAGCGCCGAGGAGCGCGCGGCGTTGCGGGCCCTGCTGGCCCGCTGCGTGGAGGCCATCGCCCGCGTGACGCCCGAATCGTGACCGGCCGCCACGCCGGTCGGGCGGGACGATTTGACGTGTTGCGGATCACGACCTAGTCTTTCAGTTCGCCCCGGGTGTGAGCCGGACGCCGGTCAGGTGGACGGGCCCCAGGGCAAGCCCCTTGATAGAGACGAGCCAATCGGCGGAGTCGCTTCGGCGTGCTCAAGCCCGAGCCGTCTGCGGGTGCGTCGCGATCGCCGAAAAACCGGTTGTTTCGACACGCCTCGGATGGCACGGTAAGTTGCGGGGGTCTCCGCGGAAGCGGAGTGCACCATCCTAAGAAGGTTGGCCGATTTTCTTCAAACCTCCGGGTTTGACGGAGAAATAGGCCGCCTGATAAAGTGAAGCAAGCAAAAAGACGCCTCCGAGTTTCGATTCGAGAGAATCAAGGCGAGGAAGCACGCGTCCGTTTCTTGAGAACTCAACAGTGTGTTAAAAGCCAGTGCATGATGCACAACCCCGTTGATCGACGTTTGTCGGTTGATGGATTCCTTTTTGTTAGTTGGGTTCAGACCTTTTTTGGAGAGTTTGATC
>NZ_JBDPMB010000020.1:0-182832 GCF_039871615.1 Nonomuraea sp. B10E15 | reverse complement strand
CCCCCGCCGTGTTGCCAGGGTTCCCTACCAGGTGACCGGCAGCCGCTCCGGCCGGGCGAACGACGTGCCCGTACGCCACTCCAGCTCCTCCTCGGGCACCGCCGGCCGCAGACCGGGGAAGCGGCCCAGCACCGTCTCCAGCACGATCCGCAGCTCGATCCTGCTGAGCTGCGCGCCCAGGCAGTAGTGGATGCCGTGGCCGAAGGTGATGTGGTGGTTGTGCTCCCGCGCCGGGTCGTAGGCGTCGGGGTCGGAGAAGACCCCCGGGTCGCGGTTGGCGGCCGTCGTGGACGGCAGCACCGCGTCACCCGCCCTGATGAGGACGCCGCCCAGCTCGACGTCCTGGGTGGCGATGCGCAGCGCGCCCACCCCGCCGCCGGCCTGCGACAACCGCAGGAGCTCCTCGCCCGCCTCCGGCAGCAGCTCGGGCTTGTCGCGCAGCGCCCGCATCTGCTCGGGATGGCGCAGCAGCCGCAGCATCACGTGCGTCATCGCGGCGGTGGTGGCGTGGTAGCCGGCGCCGAGCAGCGTGAACGCGAACGCCACCAGCTCCTCCTCCGACAGCCGGTCGCCCTCGTCCCTGGCGTTGATCAGCACCATGAGCAGGTCGTCGGTCGGCCGGCTGCGCTTGGCGGCGATGAGCTCTGCCAGGTAGGCGTTGAGCCGGTCGCGGGCCTCGATGACCTCGTCGCGACGGCCGGCGTCGAAGCTGAGCATGAGGTCGGTCCACGTCCTGAACTGGTCCACCTCCTCGTACGGCACGCCGAGCATCTCGCAGATGACCATGATGGGCAGCGGCTGGGTGACGCCGGCCACGAGGTCGGCGGGCGGTCCCGCCTTCTCCATCGCCGTCACCAGCCCCTGGGCGATGTCCTCCACGCGCGGGCGCAGCTGCTCCATGCGCCGCACGGAGAACGCGTACGACACCAGGCGGCGCAGCCTGCTGTGCTCCGGCGGGTCCATCACGATGATGGACTTGGCGCCCCTGGCGATCGGGAACACCTTGGGCGCGCCGGGCGCGGTGATCGCCTCCCGGCTGAAGCGCGGGTCGGCGAGCACGACGCGCACGTCCTCGTACCGCGTCGCCAGCCAGGCCGGGTCGCCCGACGGGAGGGTGATGCGGGTGGGGGCGCCGTCCGCGCGCATCCGCACGTACTCCCCGGGCGGCTCCAGCGGGTCGGCGGCGGTGAACGGGAAGGTCGGGGGTGGTGCTTCTGTCGTCATGGCGTCTCCTTCGCGGCGAGGTTCACCGGTTCACCGTGTCGGTCCGGTCATCGTCCGGGTCGGGGCGGTCGTCCCAGATGTGGGGCTGGTAGAAGATCAGGGGCGGATGCTCCGCCCAGGCGCGGGCGTAGGCGCGCAGCCATTCGCCTAAGGGCAACCTCATGGTGCCGACCGTGACCGCGCCGTCTGTGGTCTCGCTCGAGCCCGGCTGGAGCGCGGGCGCGCGGCCCGTCGAGCCGCCGTCCAACGTCCGTCGAGCGCGCCGTACGACAGTGCTCGCCACAGACAGCTCTCCGTGAGACAAGGGGCGAAGATGCGGGAGATCACTATCGGCACGCTGGTGCGGCTGCTCCGCGAGAGCGCCGGCGAGGACGAGACGGTCCAGCTGGACGGCGACATCCTCGACACGACCTTCGAAGCCCTCGGCTACGACTCGCTGGCTCTGTTCAACACGGTCAGCGCCATCGAGCGGGAGTACGCGCTCGAGATCTCGGAGGAGGAGGTCGGCGGCGCCAAGACGCCCGCGGACCTGCTCAAGACGGTCAACCAGGCCCTGGCGGGCACGTCCTGAGGAGCACGCATGTGCGGAATCGCCGGCTGGGTGGACTTCTCGCGTGACCTGACCCGCCACACGGCGACGGCCAGGGCGATGACGGCCACGATGAGCCGCAGAGGCCCCGACGACGAGGGCCTGTGGCAGGACCGCCACGCCCTGCTCGGGCACCGCCGCCTGTCGGTCATCGACCTGGCCGGCGGCCACCAGCCCATGTCGGCCGAGGAGGACGGCAGGACCCTGGCGGCGGTGACGTTCTGCGGGGAGATCTACAACTACCGGGAGCTGCGCGCCGAGCTGGCCTCGTACGGCCACCGGTTCCGCACGAGCAGCGACACCGAGGTGGTGCTCCAGGCCTACCTGCGGTGGGGCGCCGGCTTCGCGCAGCGGCTGAACGGCATGTTCGCCCTGGCCGTGTGGGACGTTCGCACGCAGGAGCTGGTCCTGCTGCGCGACCGGATGGGCGTCAAACCCCTCTACTACCATCCGACCCGCTCCGGGCTGCTGTTCGGCTCGGAGCCCAAGGCCGTGCTCGCCCACCCCGAGGTGCCGCGGCGCGTCGGGCTCGATGGCCTGCGCGAGGTCTTCGACATGGTCAAGACGCCCGAGCGGGCGGTCCTGTCCGGCATGTACGAAGTCCGCCCCGGCCACCTGGTACGCCTGCGCAGGAGCGGCCTGACCAAGCACCGCTACTGGTCGATCGAGGCCCGCGAGCACACCGACGACCTCGACACCACGGTCGCCACGGTGCGCGGGCTGCTGGAGGACATCGTCGGCCGGCAGCTCCAGGCCGACGTGCCCGTCTGCACGCTGCTGTCGGGCGGCCTCGACTCGTCCGCGCTGACGGCGCTGGCCGCCGACCGGCTGGCGGCTTCGGGGCGAGGCCCCGTGCGGTCGTTCTCGGTCGCCTTCTCCGGCGCCGAGGACACGTTCCAGGCGGACGCGGTACGCGGCGCGCCCGACGCCCCGTTCGCCCGCGCGCTGGCGGCGCACGTCGGAGCGGAGCACAGCGAGGTGCGGCTGAACAGCGACGAGCTGGTGGCCGAGCCGGTGCGGGCGGCGGTGCTGCGGGCCAACGACCAGCCGCCCGCGTTCTGGGGCGACATGTGGCCGTCGTTGTACCTGCTCTGCCGTGCGGTGCGCGAGCGCTCCACGGTCGCGCTGTCAGGCGAGGGCGCCGACGAGCTGTTCGGCGGCTACCGCTGGTTCTCCAACCCGGCGGCCGTGCACGCCGACACCTTCCCCTGGCTCACGCCGGGCTCGGCGCGGTATTTCGGCGGGCTGTCGCTGCTGGCCGACGAGCTGAAGGAGAAGCTCGACATCCAGCAGCACCGGCTGGCCCGCTATCACGAGGCGCTGGCCGAGGTGCCCGTGCTGCCGGGCGAGGACCGGCTGGAACGGCGCATGCGGGAGGTGACCTACCTCAACCTCACCCGGTTCCTGCAGACGCTGCTGGACCGCAAGGACCGCATGAGCATGGCCAACGCCCTGGAGGTGCGGGTGCCCTTCCTAGACCACCGCCTGGTCGAGTACGTCTTCAACGTGCCGTGGGAGATGCGGGCGTTCGACGGCAGGGAGAAGAGCCTGCTGCGGGCGGCCGTCGGCGACCTGCTGCCGGAGGTCGTACGGGACCGGGTGAAGACGCCGTACCCGGCGACGCAGGATCCCGCGTACGAGCAGGCCCTGCGCGACGAGCTCGGCGAGCTGACCGCGGGCGGCGAGCGCCTGGTGGCCGGGCTGCTCGACCCGGACCGCGTCAAGCAGGCGGTCCGGCGCCCGGCCGGCCACGTCAGCCGGCCCTACGACCGGGGCAGCCTGGAGATGGCGCTCTGGCTGACCAGGTGGTTCACCGAATATGACGTCACCCTCGACTACTGAGAGGCGCACATGCCCGAGCCGAGTCGCCCGGTGGTGCTGCTGTTCCCCGGCCAGGGGGCGCAGCACCCCGGCATGGCGGTGGAACTGTACGGCGCCGAGCCGGAGTTCACCGCCGCCATGGACGAGTTCTTCGCTCTCATGGGAGAGGAGGGGGGCCGGTTGCGCGCCGACTGGCTCGGCGACGACCCCCGGGTCCCCCTCGACGACGCCTCGCGCGCCCAGCCGCTGCTGTTCGCCATCGGGTACGCCCTCGGCACGGCGCTGCTGGCCCGCGGGGTGAGACCGGCCGCGCTGCTCGGCCACAGCGTCGGGGAGCTGGCGGCGGCCTGCCTGGCCGGGGTGTTCGACCTGGCGGGCGCGGCACGGCTGATGGCGGCGCGCAGCCGGGCGATGGCGGCGACCGGCGCCGGCGGCATGCTCGGCGCCGGCGTGGCCGCCGACGACCTGGAGGCCAGGATCGGCCTGCGGTACCGGGCGGCGGGCGTGGCCGTGGCCGCGGTCAACGGGCCCCGTCACACCGTCGTGGCCGGGCCGGAGCCGTGGTTGTCGGAGCTGGCGGGCGAGCTGGCGGAAGGCGGCGTGACGACGCGGCGGGTGCCGTCGCGTCAGGCCTTCCACTGCCCGGCGGTGCTGGGCGCGGCGGAGCGGTTCGCCGAAGGGTTCGCCGGGGTGCCGCTGGCGCCGCCTCGGGTGCCGATCAGGTCCACCGCGACGGGCCTGCCCGTGACCCGGGCCCAGGCGCTCTCCCCCGGCTTCTGGGCCGGGCAGCTGGCCCGGCCCGTGCTGTTCTGGGCGGCGCTCGACGGGCTGCTTACCGGCGGCGACCACACGCTGGTGGAGGCCGGTCCCGGGCGGAGCCTGTCGATGCCGGCGCGCCGGCACGCGGCCGTGCGCTCGGGCCGCAGCACCGTGCTGGCGCCGCTGCCCGCATCCGCCGACGGGACGCTCGCCGGGTGGAAGGCGGCGATGGAGGAGCTGGACGTACTGGTGGGCGAAGGAGTGTGATGACCGATGCTGATCTCCCCTCTGGCCGTGGCGGTGCTGGTGGGCAGCGGGATGGTGGCGGGGGTGCTGTTCGCCGTGGCGCTGAGCGTGGTGCCGGCGCTGATGGCGATGCCCGCCGACCGCTACCTCTACACGACGGGCCTGCTCGGGCGTAACTGGGACCCGGTCATGCCGATCCTGGTGCTGGGCACGGCGGCCGGCGACCTGGCCCTGGCGCTGCTGCCGGGGCCGCCCGTCGCGCGGGCGCTGTTCGGCGTCACGTTCGTGCTGATGCTGGGGGTCGCGGGCGTCTCGCACCTGTGCAACGTGCCGATCAACCGGGTGCTGAAGCAGATGGACCCTGAGGCCGTCCCGGCCGACTGGGCCGATCCGCGGCCGCGCTGGCGGGCCTTCCACCTCCTGCGGACCACGCTGGCCGTGGCCGCCCTGACGGCCAACAGCGTGGGCGTCGCGCTCACCTGACCGCGCCGCTCTCGACCGGCCGGGCTCTGACCGGACCGTCCACGGCGCCTCCACCTCAACCGACCGGCCCGGCTCGCGAGGCATGCCGCGCGAGCCGGGCCGGTGGCGTCCTCCGGGGTGAGAGGTCAGACGGGCTCCACGGTCTCGGCGAGCGCCGTGGTGTGCTTGCCGTCGCGGAAGAGCGGGTGGGCGAGCAGACCCGCGAGGAACCCGGTCGTGGTGCTGATGCCGGCGCCGGTGACGGCGCACTCCGACAGCGCCCGCTCCATGCGGGCGATGGCCTGGTCGCGGTCCGGCGCCCACACGCTGACCTTGGCCAGCAGCGGGTCGTAGAAGGGCGAGACGCGCATGCCCGGCCGTACGTGGTCGTCCACGCGGGTGAACGGCCCGCCCGGCAGCACGAGCGAGTCGACCGTGCCCGGCGTGGGCAGGAAGCCCCGCGCCGGGTCCTCGGCGTTGATGCGGCACTCGATGGCCGCGCCGTTGAGCCGTACGTCGTCCTGGGTGATGCCGGGCGCGCCCGTCGCGGCCACATGGAGCTGCTCGCGGACCAGGTCGACGCCCGTGACCAGCTCCGTGACCGGGTGCTCGACCTGGATCCGGCAGTTGACCTCGATGCAGTGGAACTCGCCCGCGTCGTCGAGCAGGAACTCGAACGTCCCCGCCCCGACGTAGCCGACGGCGCGGGCCGCCTCGACGGTCCGCTCGCACAGCCCGGCCGCCACGTCCTCGGGCAGGCCGGGCACCGGAGTCTCCTCGATGAGCTTCTGCCGCCGCCGCTGCACCGAGCAGTCGCGCGCGCCCAGGTGCAGGACCTGCCCGTTCGTCCCGGCCAGCACCTGCACCTCGACGTGGCGGGCCGACTCGACGTAGCGCTCCAGGTAGACCCGCTCGTCGCCGAAGACGGCCCGGGCGGCGTTGCGGGCCTGCGCGTACGCCTCGGGCAGCTCGGACGGCCGCATCGCGATGGCCATGCCCCGGCCGCCCCCGCCCGACAGCGCCTTGACGATGATCGGGAAGCCGATGCCGGCCGCCGCCTCGACGGCCTCCCCCACGCTGGACAGGGGACGGTGCGAGCCCGGCAGGACCGGCAGTCCCGCGGCCGACAACACGCGCAGCGCCTCGGCCTTGTCGCCCAGCATCGTCAGGACCTCCGGCGGCGATCCGATGAACGTCAGCCCCTCCGCCCGGCACATCTCGGCGAAGTCGGCGTCCTCCGACACGAAGCCGTAGCCGGGGTGGATGGCCTCCGCGCCGGTCTGGAGGGCGGCCTGGAGGACGGCGGGGGCGTACAGGTAGCTCCGCTTGGCCGGAGGCGGGCCGATCCGCACGGCCTCGTCGGCCACGCGGACGACCGGGGAGTCCTCGTCCGCCGACGAGTAGACGGCGACCGTGCGGATGCCCATCTCCTTGCAGGTGCGGGCCACCCGCAGGGCGATCTCC
This sequence comes from Nonomuraea sp. B10E15, assembly GCF_039871615.1. Classification (NCBI taxonomy): domain Bacteria; kingdom Bacillati; phylum Actinomycetota; class Actinomycetes; order Streptosporangiales; family Streptosporangiaceae; genus Nonomuraea; species Nonomuraea sp. B10E15. The sequence continues at coordinate 176,267 of NZ_JBDPMB010000020.1, read as the reverse complement.
CCGCGGTTGGCGATCAGAACCGTGCCGAACATCAGCTCTCCTCCAGGGCGAAGAGCGCCTGCCCGTACTCGACGGCGGCGGCGTCCTCGGCGAGGATCCGGGTGATCCGGCCGGCGGTGGTCGCGTGGACGGGGTTCATCATCTTCATCGCCTCCAGGATCGCGACCTGCTGTCCCGCGGTGACCAGGTCGCCCTCCTTGACGAAGGGCTCGGCTCCGGGCTCGGCGCAGCGGTAGAAGGTGCCGACCATGGGCGACGGGATGACCTGCCCCGCCGGGGCCGCGGCGCCTTGGGAGGCGTGCGCCGCCGCCGTGACGGTGACGGCGGCCCGCGCGGCGCCGTCCGGCGCCCGCCCGTTGACGGCCGTGCCGTTCGCCGCCGAAAGGCGCTGCTCCACAGGCAGGTCCTGGCCGTCGGGGGCGGCCCATTCGGCTTCCAGGCTCACCTCGCCCACCGTCACCTTCAGGCGGCGGATCGGCCCGCCGATGGCGTCGATGAACCCCGCGGCATGCCGCTGGACCGTCTCGATCAGCTCTCCGTGGTCGGACATCACGTCTCCTCGGACGAAGGGGCGCCAAAACTGCGGAAGCGCCGCCGCCGCGCCTCGACCAGCTCGGCGACCGGCAACGGGGCCAGCTCCTCGAACGCCTGCCGTACGGCCGCCTGGATCCGCTCGGCCGTACGCGAGGCGGCGACGTGCGCCCCCTCGTCCGGCTCGGGGATGACCGCGTCGACGACGCGCTGCCGGAGCAGCTCGCGGGCGTCCAGGCCGAGCGCCGCGGCGGCCTGCGGGGCCGCCTCGGCGGTCTTCCAGAGGATCGCGGCGCACCCTTCCGGGCTGATCACGGAGTAGACGGCGTTGGACAGGGCGAGCACGCGGTCGGCCACCGCCAGCGCGAGCGCGCCGCCGCTGCCTCCCTCGCCCGTGATGACGGTGATCACGGGCACGGGCAGCGCGGACATCAGGCGCTGGTTCTCGGAGATGGCCCACGCCTGGCCCTGCTCCTCGGCCTCGATGCCGGGGTAGGCGCCGGGGGTGTCCACGAGCGTGAGCACCGGCAGGCCGAGCTTGGCGGCCAGCCGCATGAGCCGGGCCGCCTTGCGGTATCCGGCGGGGCTCGGCATGCCGAAGTTGCGCTTCACGCGCTCCTGGGTGTCGTGCCCCTTCTGGTGGCCGATGAGCATCACGCCCCTGCCGCGCAGGCGTCCGATGCCGCCCACGATGGCCGGGCAGTCGCTGCCCGCACGGTCGCCGCGTAGCTCGGTGAAGTCCTCCAGCAGCAGACCGGCGTAGTCGAGGGTGGTCGGGCGGGCCGGCTCCCTGGCCAGCCGCACCACGTCCCACGGGGTGCGGCGCGGCAGGACCGACGGATCCCGTACGAGCCCGTCGGCTTCAGGCCGTGCCGGTACGCCGGCCGAGGCAGCCGTCAGGCCGCTCGACAGGCCGCCCGTAGGGCCGCCCGCGGGGCCGCCCGCGGGGCCGCCCGTGGCGTCCGGGCGGGCGGCCGCCAGGAGGCGGGCCAGGGCGCGGCGCAGGGCCGGCCTGGGCACCACCGCGTCGATCAGCCCGCGCGCCAGCAGGAACTCCGCCGTCTGGAACCCCTCCGGCAACCGCTGCCGGATGGTCTGCTCGATGACGCGCGGCCCGGCGAACCCCAGATGCGCCCCCGGCTCGGCGACCAGCACGTCGGGCAGCGTCGCGAACGAGGCCGCCACGCCGCCGTACGTCGGGTCGGTGACGAGGGCGACGGTGAGGATCCCCGCCTCGTCCAGCCGGGCCAGCGCCTGGCTGCACTTGGCCATCTGCATGAGCGACAGCGCGCCCTCCTGCATCCGCGCCCCGCCCGAGGCCGTCACGATCAGCAACGGCACGCGTTCGGCCAGCGCCTTCTCCGCAGCGACCGTCACGAGCTCACCGACCCCGGAGCCGAGCGAGCCGCCGACGAACGCGAAGTCGAGGCAGGCCACCACGACCGGGTGGGACTCGATGGTGCCGGTGGCGCACAGGGCGGCCTCGCGCAGCCCGGTGGCGGCCCGCGCGGCGGCCAGCCGCTCGGCGTAGGGCCGGGTGTCGGCGAAGCCGAGGGGGTCGTCGGCCGGCAGTGCGGTCTCGACCGGCTTCTCCGAGCCGGGGTCCAGCAGGCAGTCGAGCCGCTCGCGGGCGGTGAGCCTGGCATGGTGCCCGCACCCGGGGCAGACCCGCAGCGCGCGCTCGTACTTGGGGCGGAAGACCAGGTCGGAGCAGCCGGGGCAGATCAGCCACGTGGCTTCGAGGGTGACGGTCATGACGCGCTCCCGTACAGCCTGGCCTCGCTGTGGTCGCCGAGCACCAGGCACGTGGGCCGGCCGAAGTCACCGCTCACCCTGGCCTGCCGGCCGATGAGGGAGTCGCGCAGGCTGCCGCGCACGGTGCTGCCCTCGCACACGACCGAGTTCTCGATGGTGGCGCCGACGATGTCGCAGTCGGCGCCGATGCTGGTGTACGGCCCGATCCGGCTGTCGCGCACCACCGCCGAGAAGCCGATCACCGCGGGCCCGGTGATGCGGGAGCCGCTGACCTCCGCGCCCTCCTCGATGACGACCGGGCCGCGGATCTCGCAGGACGCGTCCACCTGACCCCGGATCGACCGCTCGGCGGTGTCCAGCACCGCCCGGTTGCATTCCAGCAGGTCCTCGACCCGGCCGGTGTCCTTCCAGTAGCCGCCGTGCAGGTGCGCCTCGACCCGCCAGCCGTTGCGCATCAGCCACTCGATGGCGTGGGTGATCTCGCGCTCGTTCCGCCAGCTCGGCTTGACGCTGTGCACGGCCTGGTGGATGGCCGGGGTGAAGACGTACGCGCCGACGAGGGCCAGGTCGCTGCGCGGGTCGGCGGGTTTCTCCTCCAGCCCCGTGACGACGCCGTCGGGGCCGACCTGCGCCACTCCGTACTCGGAGGGGTTGGCGACCTTGCCGGTCATCACCATGGCGTCCGGCCGCGAGTGCCAGAACGCGTCGATCAGCGGGCCGAGCCCGTCGATGATGACGTTGTCTCCGAGGTAGAGCAGGAAGTCCGCGTTGCCGAGGAAGTCCTGGGACAACATGACGCAGTGCGCCAGGCCCAGGGGGGCGTGCTGGTGCAGGTAGGTGATGTCGAGCCCCAGCGTGCCGCCGTTGCCGAGCGCGTCGCGGATGGCCGGGCCGTGGTCGCCCACGACCACGCCGACCTCGGTGATGCCGACCTCTCTGATGGCTTCCAGGCCGTACAAGAGCACCGGCTTGTTGGCCACCGGCACCAGTTGCTTGGGGACAGTGTGGGTGAGGGGCCGCAGCCTAGTTCCCCGCCCACCCGCAAGGACGAGAGCCTTCATGGATATTCCTGCCTGACGAGGCCATGGACAAGCGCAGGCTGCCCGGCGCCGCTGGAGGAGCGATGGAGTCGCGCTCGTCCAGCGGGTCGAGCCCGGCTTGAGGGGCGTCAGAGCAGGTCGGAGTCGCCGCTCGAGCCGTCGTAGTGGCCGAGCTCCTGCTCGACCTGCTCGTAGGCGAAGAACCGGACCAGTTCGTGGAGGGTGTAGACGATGTCGTCGGCGTTGTGCATGAGCACCCGCAGGAAGTGGTTCTCGACGAGCTGCAGCAGCAGCTTGTCCACGGTGTCGGAGTCCCACTCCAGCAGCTTGGCCACGCCGCTCGCGGTGAACACCGGGCCAGGAAGGAGGCTGAGCAGGCGCAGGAAACGCCGTTCCTCCTCGCCCAGCTGCCGGTAGCTCTCCAGCAGGCGGTCGCGTACGTTGAGGTCGGCGAAGGCCAGCTCGTCCAGCAGCCTGCCGGCGCCGATCAGGCGTTCCGCCAGCTTCTTGAGCGGCCAGCCGGTGGACGACAGGCGCGCGCCCGCCGCTCTGATCGCCAGCGGCAGGCGGCCGCAGAGCTGGGCGATCACCTCGGCGGCCTGGCGCTCGCCGTCCGCGAGCGTCCTGCCGATGATGTTCTGCAGGAGCTCGACGCAGTCGGCCGCGGTGAGCAGGTCCAGCCGCACGTGCACCGCGCCGACCAGCCCGTTGAGCCCGGCACGGCCCGTGATGATGGTGCCGCTGGGCGGGCAGCCCGGCAGCAGCGGCTGGATCTGCGCGGCCGTGGCCGCGTCGTCGAGCACGATGAGCACTTTCCTCGGGGCGACCCAGGTACGGAACGCGGCGACACGGTCCTCCAGACCGGCGGGCATGCGGTCGTCGGTCATGCCGGCGGCGCTGAGGAAGCCGGCCAGGACGTCGGCCGGGTCGGCCGGGTCGCCGGTGCTGCCGCGCAACCGGGCGAAGAGCTGGCCGTCGGGGAAGGTCTGGCGCAGCAGGTGCGCGGCGTGCACGGCCAGCACCGTCTTGCCCACGCCGGTCATGCCGCTGAGGGAGACGACGGGGGCGAGCTCGTTGCGCGGCGAGGCGAGCCCGTCGAGGATCGCCTGCAGGCTGTCCACCCGGGTGGTGAAGTCGAGGACGTCGGGCGGGAGCTGCGCGGGGGGCGGTGCGGGCTCCTCCTCGGTCCGGTCGGCGGAGCTGATGGTGACCGGCTCCTCGGAAGCGGGCACCTCCAGGGAGCTGGCAGAGGAGAGCACCGCCTGGTGCATGGCCTGCGCGCGGCTCGACGGCTCCACGCCGAGCTCCTCCACCAGGAGCGTGCGCAGCCTCTGGTAGACGTCGAGCGCCTCGGGACGGCGGCCCGACCTGTGCAGGGCCAGCATGAGCTGGATGTGGAAGACCTCCTGCAACGGATGGTCGTTGACCAGGGTCTTCAGCTCGCTGACGGCCTTGCGGTGCCGCCCGAGCCGCAGGTCGACGTCGATCCGCAACTCCAGGGCGCGCAGGCGGCCCTCTTCCAGGGCGGTCCCGTACGCCGACAGCAGGCTGCCGCCGGTGACGTCGGCCAGAGCCGGTCCTCGCCACAGCGCGAGCGCCTGGCTGAGCAGATCGGCCGCCCTGCCCGGATCGCCGTCCGCGAGTGCCGCATGACCCTCCGACGTCAGTCTCTCGAAATGGTAGGAGTCAACGCTTTCCGGAGGCACGGCCAGCATGTAGCCGTGCGGCCTCGTCCGTAATACGGTGGACCGCTCTCCGTAACCTTCGGACAAGATGTTCCGCAGCTTGTAGATGTAAGTTTGCAGAGTCGACAACGCGCTCACCGGCGGGCTGTCCGGCCAAAGTTCGTCGACCAACTCCGACGTTAATACGAGAGATTGGTTGCGCAGCAGAAGCAGCGCCAACACTTCTCTGACTTTCGGCGGCGTCGGGGTCAGCTCCACACCTTGACGACCAAGCACCGCCAACGGGCCAAGCACCAGGAAATCCATCGCCTTCCCACGTTCTGACCGGGGAGACGCCCCACCACAGCCGCTCAGGGCAGAGTGTCACAAAGAGCGATACCCCGAGCGCGGCAGTGCTGCGTCCGCCCTGTTGCGCTTACCACTCGTTCGTTTCCCTCAGCCCGACCTCCTCCGATCAACCCCCAGCCGAACGCCCGCCATGGTCGAAGTCGCCCATGGAGTGACGCTGGTGTTCTGATATAAGCACGATCTCCATGCGGAGAAAACCGTCAAAACGCCGCTCCGCGATGGAGAAAACTTATAGGCGCTCTCCAGCGATCCTCCAGCGGCCATGACGAGAATCGCGCGATAAGACGGCCTAATGGAGATCGCATGACGGCGAAATCACGCACTGCTCTGGTGACGGGCGCCAATCGCGGCATCGGCCGGGCGGTGAGCGAGCGGTTGCACGCGCTCGGGCACCGGGTGGTGGTGGCGGCCAGGGACGCGGAGGAGGCCGGGCGCACCGCGGCGGCGCTGGGCCCCGGCGCGCGGGCGGCCACGCTCGACGTGACCGACGAGGAGGCGCCGGAGCGGGTGCGGGCTCTGGTGGGGCCCGTGGACATCGTGGTGAACAACGCCGGCATCCAGCTCGACTGGGGGCGCCCGCCGCTGGCGGTGCCGGTCGAGCTGGTCAGGCGGCAGTTCGAGGTGAACGTCCTGGGTGCCTGGCGGATGTGCCAGGCGTTCCTGCCCGGCATGGTGGAGCGGGGCTGGGGCCGGGTGGTGATGGTCTCCAGCGGCACGGGGGCGTTCAGCAACGGGCTCTCGGCGCACACGCCGGGCTACGCGGTGTCGAAGACCGGGCTCAACGCGCTGACCGTGCTCATGGCCGCCGAAACGAGGGGCACGGGCGTGCTGGTCAACGCGGTCAACCCAGGTCAGGTGCGGACGCGGATGCGCCCGCAGGCCGAACGGCTGCCGGAACAGGCCGCGCAGGACATCGTGTGGGCGGCCACCCTCCCGGACGACGGCCCCACCGGAGCGTTCCTGCGCGGCGGGAAGCAGGTTCCCTGGTAGCCGCCTGTCACGGCAGCGGGCACGAGGCGGGGGCCGCCGGGCATCGACAGCCCGGCGGCCCCCGCGCGTACGGTCACACGCCGGCCGGCGCGCTGCCCGCGCATGCCTGGAGCAGCCCGGCGGCCTCGGCCTCGCGCAACGTCGGCGCCTTGGCGTCCTGGTCCGACAGGATCCGCGGCGAGGCCGCCCACGGCAGCGCGAGGTCCGGGTCCAGCGGGTTGACGCGGATCTCCAGCGCCGGGTTGTAGGCGGTGGAGCACAGGTAGACCACGGTGGCCTGCTCGCTGATGGGCGCGAACGCGTGCCCCAGCCCTTCGGCGAGGTGGACGGCGTGCCGGGAGTACTCGTCCAGCGGCACCGCCACGTGCTCCCCGAACGTGGGGGACCCGGGGCGGATGTCCACGATGACGTCCAGGATGGCCCCGCTCACGCAGGTGACGTACCTGGCCTGGCCGGGCGGTGTCGCGCAGGAGTGCACGCCCCTGATCGTCCCGCGCCGGGAGACGGAGCAGTTGACCTGGGCCACCGGCATCCGGCCGCCGGTCGGTCCCTCGATGGCGCGCTGCTGGAACAGCTCGGCGAAGTGCCCGCGCTCGTCGGGGAAGATCTCCGGCTCGACGAGGAAGGCCCCTTCGATCCGCAACGGTTTGACTGACGTGCTCACGGCGTCACCATCCAGACTCGATCGTGTTCACGAGGTGCTCCTGACCGGCCCCCGGGGCCCGGTTCCACGGTCCGGTCCCGAGGTCCCGGGGGCCGGTTCCGGGGTCCAGTTCCGGCAGCCCACCGTGACAGCGCCGCTTGGAGATCGCCTGGACGCCCGGTCGAGCCGCGCGCCGGTCCGCGAGCGGGCGCGCACCACCCGGGCTCGAGCGGCCCGCGCCATGCTGGCGCGCATGAACGCTCTCAGATGCCCGGCCCCCGCGCGGAGCGCGCCATGAACGGCGGCATCCAGGCGGAAGGGCTGGTGAAGCAGTACGGCTCGGTCCGCGCCCTCGACGGTCTCGATCTGCACGCCCCGGAAGGACAGGTGCTCGGCCTGCTCGGCCCCAACGGGGCGGGCAAGTCCACGCTGGTGCGCATCCTGGCGACGCTGCTGCGCCCCGACGGCGGGCACGCCCGCGTGTGCGGCTTCGACGTCGTGCGCGAGGCGCAGGCCGTCCGCAGGGTCGTCGGCCTGGCGGGACAGTACGCGGCCGTCGACGAGTACCTGACGGCCCGCGAGAACCTCGACATCTTCGGCCTGCTGGCCCGCATGAGCCCGGCTGCGGCTCGGGCCAGGGGCGAGGAGCTGATCGAACGCTTCGACCTCACCCGCGCCGCCGACCGCCCGGTGCGCACCTATTCTGGCGGCATGCGCCGCCGCCTCGACCTGGGGGTGGCGCTGATGGCCCACCCCCGCGTGCTGTTCCTCGACGAGCCCACGACCGGCCTCGATCCCCGCGGCAGGGCGGAGGTGTGGCGGGCGCTCGGCGACCTCGTCAAGGAGGGCACGACCGCGCTGGTCACCACCCAGTACCTGGAGGAGGCCGACCAGTTCGCCGACCTGATCGTGGTCATCGACCACGGGCGGGAGATCGCGACGGGCAAGCCGTCCGAGCTCAAGGACCAGGTCGGCGGCGATCACCTCGACGTGGCGGTGCGCTACGCCGGCGATCTGGCCCCGGCGCTGGCCGCGCTGGCCTCGGCCGGCCTCCCCGAGCCGCAGGCCGACGAGGACACCCTGAGCGTGACGGCGGTGCTGCCCGGCGGCGCCGGCCGGATGGCGGACGTGGTCAGGGAACTGGACGCCTGCGGAGTCGAGGTCGCCGACCTCACCGTCCGCCGGCCCACGCTGGACGACGTCTTCTTCGCCCTGACCAGGAAGGCGGACGAGCATGGCCGTGACTGACCGGGGCGCCGCGCCCTCGGACCTCGCCCTCGCGCTGCGCGACTGCGCCGTGATGACCAGACGGGGGCTGCTGCGCATGGGCCGCGTCCCCGACGAGCTGGCCTACCAGCTGGCCCAGCCGATCATCTTCGTGCTGCTGTTCAGCTACGTCTTCGGCGGCGCGATCCCACTTCCCGGCGGCGGGCCGTTCACCGAGTACGTCGTCGTGGCGGTCTTCGCCCACACCCTGGCGTTCATGGGCGTCGGCACCGGCACGAGCCTGGCCGTGGACATGAGCAGAGGCGTCATCGACCGGTTCCGCGCCCTGCCGATGGCCCACGTGGCGGTGCTCGTCGGACGCGCCAACGCCGAGCTGGTGCGGGCCGTTCTCGTGACCGGCGTGCTCGCGGTGGTGGGCCTGCTGGTGGGCTGGCGGGCGCACGCGGGCCCGCTGTCCACGGCGGCCGGGCTGGGGGTGCTGCTGCTGTTCGCGTACGCGATGACGTGGGTGGGCATCGCCATCGGCCTGTCGGTGCGCAGCCCCGAGGTGGCCGGGACCGCCGGGCTGCTCTGGGTGTTGCCGCTCGGCTTCGTCTCGAACGGGTTCGTCCCGATCTCCTCGATGCCGGACTGGCTCCAGACCGTGGCGGCGTGGAACCCCGTGAGCGCCGTCGTCACCGCGGCGAGGAGCCTGTTCGGCAACCCGCTCGGGATGGCCGCCCAGGACCGGCTGCCGCTGGAGCACCCCATCGCCGCCGCCGTGATCTGGTCGCTGGCGGTGGTCGCGGTCTTCGTCCCGCTGTCCCTGCTCGCCTTCCGCCGCTCGGCCCGCCGCGGATGACCCCGCCGCCCGTCCCCGGCGCGGGGGTACGCCGTGCCGCCCTGCCCCGAGCCGGTCCCAGGATCAGTGCCGCCGGGTCCTGAAGCGGCTGAGGAAGCGCCGTACCTGCTGCTGCGTGTGCGGGTCACGGGCCATCCGCTTGGCCTTCTCGACGTTCTGCCTGCCTTTGGGGCTGCGCATGTACGCGCGTACCCGATCCATGAGTGCCATGCGCGTGCCCCTACCCCGGCTTTGCACGATCACGCACCCCGCGTGGCAGGAGAGGCCGATCAGCCGAACTCCTCGACGTACTCCTCCACCGGCCCCAGCTCGGGACGGTCCCTCAGTTCCAGGACGGCGCCGAGCCGCTCCAGTTCCATGACCGTCACGGTGTTCTCGCCCGCGCGGAGCAGCGGCGCCGGGCAGTACAACGTGACCTGCGGCCCGATCTCCCAGTAGCGGCCGAGCAGGAAGCCGTTGACCCAGACGAGGCCGCGGCCCGATCCCGGCAGCGCCAGGAAGGTGTCGGCGGGCGTGGCGATCCGCACGGTCGCGACCGCGAACCCGGTGCGCGTGGTCGCGGGGCCGGCGGCGAGCGCGCGGGCCGTCTCCCCCTCTGACCACTCCTGCAGGGCGATCGGCCTGCTGTCCCAGCCCTGGACCATCCGCCGGTCGACGAGCACCGGGCCGATCAGGCCCTTGTGCCGGCCGAGGCCCGGCCCGTAGTTGACCCGGCCGAGGCTCTCGACCAGGACCTCCAGGCGTACGACGGCGCCCGTTCCGCGTACCGGGAGCTCCTGGCGGTCGGGGCCCGCCTCTCCGAGGAACGTGCCGTCGCAGAAGACCAGGGCCCGGTCGCGCACGTCGGTGAGGACGAGCCGGTGCTCGCCCGCGGGGATGCGCGGGTGCGCGGTGTGCAGGACCATCCCCGCGTCGAGCCCGAGCCGCTCGAACGAGGCCGGGCGGGGGCCGGTCGAGGTGGGCGCGGGCACGGCGCCGAGCCCGGCGAGCAGGTCGGCACGGTGCGCGAGGGGGACGTGGGCCGGCGGCAGCGTGGGCATACGTTCTGGCGTCCGCAGCGGGCCGCGCGCGCCGAGCGCCTCCCGCAGGGCGAAGAACTTGGGCGTGAGCGTGCCGTCCTCGGCGACGGGCGCGTCGGAGTCGTAGCTGGTCACGGTGGGCTGCAACCGGCCGCTCGCCTCGTTGGCGCCCGCCCAGAGCCCGAAGTTGGTGCCGCCGTGGGCCATGTAGACGCTCACGCTGCCGCCGTCGGAGACGATCTCCTCGAGGACGCGCGCGGCACTGTCCGCGCCGCGGACGTGGTGCCGCTCCCCCCAGTGGTCGAACCAGCCGTTCCAGAACTCGGCGACGACGAACGGCTCGTCCGGCCGCCGCGCCGCGAGAAGGCGCCGGGCGGCGTCGGGCTTGGAGCCCAGGGTGACGGCGGCCAGGGTGCCGGGCAGGGTGCCGCCGTCCTGCATCAGGTCGGTGGGACCGTCGGCGGTGAACAGCAGTTCCCTGATGCCGCGGGTGATCAGCGCCTCGCGGTTCCAGCGCAGGTAGGCCTGGTCGTCGCCGTAGCTGCCGAACTCGTTCTCCACCTGCACCGCCACGACCGGCCCGCCCTCGCCGGCCTGGAGCGCGGCGATGCGCGGGATCAGCTCGTCGAACCAGCGGCCGACCGCGGAGGTGAACGCGGGGTCGGAGCTGCGGAGCGCGACGTCGCGGGCGGTGAGCCAGCTCGGCAGGCCGCCGTTCGACCACTCGGCGCAGATGTACGGCCCGGGCCGGACGACGACGTCGAGGCCCTCCTCCCCCACCGTGCGGATGAACCGCTCGACGTCCCGCCAGCCGTCGAAGCACGGCTCGGCGTCCTCGCGGGGCTGGTGGAAGTTCCACGCGACGTAGGTGTCGACCGTGTTGAGCCCGAGGTCGGCGAGGCGGCGGATCCGGTCACGCCAGAGGCCGGGGTGCACGCGGAAGTAGTGCAAACCTCCCGACACCATGCGGTGGGGAACGCCGTACCGGTGCAGGCGGCGCCCGCGCCAGGTGAGCGCGCCAGTGAGCGGGCCGGTGAGAGGGCCAGTGAGAGGACCGGTGGGAGGACCGGTGGGAGGACCGGTGGGAGCGCCGGTGGGAGGGTCGGCCGGCGCGTCGGCCATCTCGTCGGCCATCGCGTCGGCCGTGGTCGTCGTCTGGTCCGGGGAGGCGTCAGGCGCGGAAGGCTCGATCACGGGGCGAGAGCCTATGTTATCGATGCCATATGTAACAAGCGCGGTAGGATCCACCTGACGACCCCGCGGGCGGGCCGCGAGAGAGGAGCGCCATGACCGGAGCCATCGAGCGGCCCGCGAGGCAGCCGAGCATGACCGACGTGGCCAGGACGGCCGGGGTGTCGGCGCAGACCGTCTCCCGCACGCTGCGCGACTCGCCCAACGTCAACCCGGAGACCAGGAAGCGCGTGCTCGCCGCGGTCGAGCAGCTGGGCTACCGCTTCAACAACGCGGCCAGGGTGCTCTCCTCCGGGCGCAGCCGCACCATCGGGCTCGTGCTGCTGCAGTCGGGCGGCTACTACTCGCGCTCGGCGGTGACCGCGGGCGTCGAGGCGGCCGCGGGCGAGGAGGGCTACGCGGTGAGCATCGCGACCATCGCCAGGCTCGACACCGGCCTGATGGAGCGGTCCCTGTCCAAGCTCGCCGACCAGGGCGTGGAGGGCATCGTCATCGCCGTGCCGCTGATCTCCGTGACGCAGAAGATGGAGGACATCACGCGCGACATCCCCACCGTCACCCTCGACGGCTCCCGCACCGCGAGCGCCCGGGTGCTCGGGATCGACCAGAAGGAGGCGGGCCGCATCGCCACGCGGCACCTGCTCGACCTCGGACACCGCCAGGTGTGGCACGTCTCGGGGCCCGACGAGTGGATCGAGGCCCGCCAGCGGCGGCAGGGCTGGCAGGAGTGCCTGGCCGCGGCGGGGATCCAGGCGCCGCCCCCGCTGGAGGGCGACTGGTCGCCCGACTCGGGCTACCGGCAGGGGCAGGTCCTCGCGATGATCCCCGACGTGACCGCCGTCTTCGCCGCCAGCGACGAGATGGCCTTCGGGGTGATCCGCGCCCTGCGCGAGGGCGGCAGATCGGTGCCGGAGGACGTGTCCATCGTCAGCGTCGACGACATCGAGCTGGCGGCCTACTGCACCCCGCCGCTGACCACCGTCCGCCAGGACTTCTACCGCTCGGGCGCGGCGGCCGTCGCCCTGCTGCTGCGGCAGGCCGACGCCGGGGAGACGCTCGTCACCGCGTCGCTCTCGGTGCGCGCGTCCACGGCGCCACCCCGTTCTCCCTGAGCCCCATGCCGGCCATTCCAGGAAGTACCCTCTTGCGTCCGCCATGTTATCGATGCCACTGTAACAACGTCCGGATCCCGGACTCGTTCCTCCGCCCCGTCAGGTGGGCAGCCCTTCACGGAAGGATCCCAGAACCATGAGGAGATCACTCGTCCTCGCCGGCGCCGCGATCACGGCGCTCGGACTGCTCACCGGCTGCGCGGCCGAGGGGGACGGCCAGGACTCCGGCAAGACGACCCTCAACGTCGCCGCCCTCGAAGGCGGCTACGGGCGCGACATGTACACCAAGGTCATCCAGGCGTACGAAACCGCGCACCCCGACGTCGACGTGCAGCTGCAGATCTCGAAGAGCATCGAGGACGAGATCACCCCCAACATGAAGGCGGGCCGGTTCCCCGACGTCGTGGTGCTCGGCCAGGGCCGCAAGGCCGCGCTCACCGAGACCCTCATCAAGGACAAGGCGCTGGAGGACCTCACGCCCGTGCTGCAGGCGAAGGTCCCCGGCGAGGACAAGACCGTCGGCGACAAGCTCATCGAGGGCATCGTCGGCAACCTCAACACCAACCCCTACGGCGACGGCAAGACGTACACGATGCCGATGTACTACGCGCCGACCGGCCTGTTCTACAACAAGGGCCTGTTCGACAAGAAGGGCTGGAAGGTCCCGGCCACCTGGGACGAGATGTTCGAGCTCGGCGAGAAGGCCAAGAAGGACGGCATCGCGCTGTTCACCTACCCGACCGCCGGCTACCTCGACTCCTACTTCTTCTCGCTGCTCGCCGACGTCGGAGGGGAGCAGTTCTACACCGACGTCATGACGTACAAGCAGGGCGTGTGGCAGACGCCGCAGGCCCGGAAGGCGCTCGACCTCACCGCCCGGCTGCTGAAGTACGCCGCGCCGACCACGGTCGGCTACGCCAACGAGCAGGACTTCACCAAGAACCAGCAGTCGGTGCTCGACGACAAGGCGCTGTTCATGCCGAACGGGACGTGGATCGTCGGCGAGATGGCCGACGCCCCGCGCGCCGACGGCTTCGCGTGGGGCCTGACCCCGCTGCCCGCCGTCACCGAGGGCGGCAAGCGCTACATCACGACGTCGGTCGAGTCGGTCTGGGTCCCCGCCGCCGCCAGGAACAAGGACGCGGCCAAGGACTTCGTCGCCTACCTCTACTCCGACGCGGCGGCGAAGATCTTCGCCGCGTCCAACGCGATCCAGCCGATCGAGGGCATCGCGGGCAGCCTGTCGGAGGAGAACGCCGAGTTCTACAAGGTCTACGACGACCCGTCGGTCTCCGCGCTCGTCGGCGGGTTCGCCAGCACCGCGCCCGTCAAGGGCGTCGACATCAAGGCCACCCTCTTCGACACCGCCAACAGCATCATCAGCGGCGACAAGACCCTGGACCAGTGGCAGGCCGCGCTCGACGAGGCCAGCGAGAAGCTGCGCCAGGCGGGCAGCTGACGTGCCGGGCAACCCACCGGACAGCTCACTGGGCACCTCACCCGGTACCTCACCGGGCACCTCACCGGGCACCTCACCGGGCACCTCACTGGGCACCTCACTGGGCACCCTGCCGCGCCCCGCGACGCGCCGCGCGGCAGGACCCGCGCCCCGCCGGCGCGGCGCGGCCGGGTCCGCCCCGCGCCGGCGCGGCAACGGGCTCTTCGTGCTGGCCTGCCTCGCGCCCGCGCTCGTGCTCTTCGCGCTGTTCATGATCGTCCCGACCGTGAACGTGTTCCGGATGTCGTTCTACACCTGGAGCGGCTTCTCCCCCGACATGCGCTTCGTCGGGCTCGACAACTTCACCGCGCTCCTCGACGACGCGCAGTTCGTCCGCGCGTTCCAGAACACCGTCGCGCTCCTGGTCGTCGTGACCGTGGTGACGATGGGCATGGGCCTGTTCCTGGCGGCGATCATGACCCGGCAGCGGCTGCGGGGCCGGACCCTCTACCGGTTCGTCCTCTACGTCCCGAGCGTGCTGTCCGTGGTCGTCATCGCGGCGATCTTCTCCGCCGTCTTCGACCAGGAGAACGGCCTGATCAACGGCACGCTGCGGGCGCTGTCGCTCGACGGGCTGCGCCAGGTCTGGCTCGGCGACCAGGACCTCGTGCTCTGGTCCGTGGCGATCGCGATGGTCTGGCAGTCGCTCGGCTACTACATGGTCCTCTACATGTCCGGCATGGCGAGCATCCCCGAGGACGTCTACGAGGCCTCCGCGCTCGACGGCGCGTCCCCTGGACGGCAGTTCTTCGCCATCACGCTGCCGCTCATCTGGCAGAACCTCCGCACGACGCTGACGTTCTTCGTCATGAGCGCGGTCAACCTCAGCTTCGTGCTCGTCCGCGCCATGACCGGCGGCGGACCCGACGGCTCGTCGGAGGTCCTGCTGAGCTACATGTACAAGCAGGCCTACACGAACTCGTCGTACGGCTACGGCATGGCCATCGGCGTCGTCATCTTCGCGTTCTCGTTCCTCGTGTCGCTGCTGGTGAGCCGGGCGACACGGCGCGAGCCCCTCCAGTTCTAGAGGACCCTCACCATGACCACGATCAGAAGCACCGCACGGCCGAGGACCGGCAGGGCACTGACCTACGTCCTCGTCATCGCGATCGCCCTGGCCATCGCGGTGCCGGTGGCGTGGGTGCTGCTCGCCTCGCTCAAGCAGAAGGGCGAGTTCTACGGCAGCCCCTGGGTGCTGCCGGAGGGCCTGCACCTGCAGAACTACGTCGACGCGTTCGTCACCGCGCGCATGGGACAGTATTTCCTCACCTCGGTGCTGGTCACGGTGCTCGGGCTGGTGTTCGTCGTGGCCGTGTCGGTGCCCGCGGCCTACGTCGTCGCGAGGTACGAGTTCCGCGGCCGCGGCCTGGTCGAGGTCGCGCTGCTGGCCGGGTTGTTCGTCAACGTCAACTACATCGTCGTGCCGATCTTCCTCATGCTCGTCGGCTGGGATCGCGCGCTCGTCGACGTGTTCCCCGGCGGCTTCTTCATCGACAACCCCGCGGTCCTCTCGCTCGTCTACGCGGCCACCTCGATCCCGTTCACCATCTACCTGCTCGCCGCGTACTTCCGGTCGATCCCCGTCAACTTCGAGGAGGCCGCGGCCCTGGACGGGGCCTCCCGCTTCCAGATCATGACCCGGGTCATGCTGCCGATGGCGCGGCCCGCGCTCACCACCGTGCTGCTGTTCAACTTCCTGGCCTACTGGAACGACTACATCATCGCGCTCACCCTGCTCCCAGGTGAGGGCAAGACACTGCAGGTCGGGCTGCTCAACCTGATGACCGCGCAGAAGGCGGCGGCCGACTACGGGCGCCTGTACGCCGGCATGGTCATCGTCATCGTCCCCGTCCTCATCTTCTACGCGCTCATCCAGCGCCGGCTCATCGAAGGCATGGCGTCCGGCGGCGTGAAGGGCTGACCGGCGCCTCCCGGAGAGAGGAAACCCATGAAGGAATCGACGCGCAGCGTGCTGCTCGTCACCGCCCGGACGCTCGTCGCGGCGCTCTGCGTGGCCGTGGTCGTCGTCGCCCGCGCGACGGTCGGGTGGGGCAGCCTCGCGATCATGCTCGTCGCGCTGTGCGGGCTGCTGGCCTTGCTCGCCTCGTACAACCGGCGGTTCCGGTGACCGGGCCGATGACCGGGCCGATGACCGGGCCGGTGCCGGACGGGCGGGCCCTGGCCCGGGTACGGCCGAGCGGGCGCCAGCTCGCCTGGCAGGCGATGGAGTTCTACGGCTTCATCCACTTCGGCATGAACACGATGACCGACCGGGAGTGGGGCGAGGGGCACGACGACCCGGCCGCCTTCGACCCCGCCGGCCTCGACGCCGACCAGTGGGTCACGGCGCTGAAGGCCGCGGGGATGACCGGCGTGATCCTCACCTGCAAGCACCACGACGGCTTCTGCCTGTGGCCGAGCGACGTCACGACGTACTCCGTCGCGTCGTCGCCGTGGCGCGGCGGCCGGGGCGACGTGGTCGCGGAGGTGGCGGACGCGGCACGGCGGCACGGGCTGCGGTTCGGGATCTACCTGTCGCCCTGGGACCGCACCGAGGCCTCGTACGGCTCCGGCGCCGCGTACGACGACTTCTACGTGGCCCAGCTCACCGAGCTGCTCACCCGGTACGGACCGGTGTTCACGGTCTGGCTGGACGGCGCGAACGGGGAGGGCCCGAACGGCCGGCGGCAGGTGTACGACTGGGAGCGGTACTACGCGGTGGTCCGCGAGCTGCAGCCCGACGCGGTCATCAACGTGTGCGGGCCCGACGTGCGGTGGTGCGGCAACGAGGCCGGGGCGACCCGTCCCGACGAGTGGAGCGTGGTCCCGCGGGCCCTCCAGGACGCCGAGCGGATCGCGGACCGCTCGCAGCAGGCCGACGACGGCGCGTTCGCCCGGCTGGTCCGCAGCGACGACCGCGATCTCGGCAGCCGCGCCGCGCTGGCGGGGCACGAGGGCGACCTGGTCTGGTATCCGGCCGAGGTGAACACCTCGATCCGCCCCGGCTGGTTCCACCATCCCGCCGAGGACGACGCGGTCCGGTCGCCGGACGAACTGTTCGGCATCTATCTGCGTGCCGTCGGCGGCAACTCCTGTTTCCTGCTCAACGTCCCGCCGGCCCGCGACGGGCGGATGCGGGACGCCGACGTGGCGGTGCTGGAGCAGCTCGGGCGGCGCATCGACGGCTTCCGCGGGCGGCGCGCCGAGGCGGGCGCGACGGTGTCGTCCGGTCCCCCCGGCGACGTCGCCTCCGCGTGGCCTGGTGGGGGCCGTACGCCGTGGCGGCCGGACGGCGACGACCCCCTGCCCGGCGTGACGCTCACCTTCGCTGAGCCCCGCCGGATCGAGGCGGTCGTCGTGGGCGAGGACATCGCGCAGGGGCAGCGCATCGAGCACGTCGTCGTCCGGGGCCTCGGGGACGGCGGCTGGCTGCCGCTCGCGGAGGCGAACGCCGTGGGCTACCAGCGCATCCTGGCGTTCCCGCCGGCCGAGGTGCACGCCGTGCGGGTCGAGATCCCGCAGTTCCGGGGCACTCCCGTCGTCGCCCGGGTGGCCGCGATCGAGGCGACGCCATGAAGACGTCCGGGAAGAAGGGCGCCGCGGGAAGGGGCGCCGGCGAGAAGGGCCACGGGAAGAGCGCCGCGAGGAAGGGCGGGGCGGCGAAGAGCGCGGCGCGCAGGCCGTCGCGCAGGGCCGCCGTCCTGGTCGCCGGCGTGTGCGCCGTACTCGCCGCGCTGCTGCTCACCGGCGCGGTGATCAGCCAGCGCGGCGGCGAGGTCGCCTCCGTCGACGGGCACGCCGTGACCCGCGACGAGTTGCTCTTCCACATGCGGCGGCTGGCGCCGAGCGTGCAGAACGAGCTGCGCAACCGCTACCACCTCCAGGGCGCCGTCGACTGGAACGCGCGGGCCGGCGACCGGAGCGCGCTCCAGCGGCTGGCGGCGCGCGCGCTCGACGAGGTCGGGCGGGACAAGACGGTGCTCATCCTGGCGCAGGAGCAGGGGCTGGTCGAGTCGGTCGACCACGCCGGCTTCCTCGCCGAACTGGCCGCCGAGAACGAGCGGCGCGCCGAGGCCGTCACCAGGGGCGAGGTCGTGTACGGCCTGACGGAGTTCTCTCCCGACGAGTACTACTCGCACCGGCTCACCGAGCTCACGACCCGCCTGAAACAGCGGCTCAGCGCGTCCGCGGACGGCCCGCTGCACGTCAGCGACGCCGACGTCCGGCGGGAGTTCGACGCCGACCCGGCGGCCTGGAGCGCCAACGCGACGACGTACGCGTACGCCAGGCTCGTGGTGCCGGTGCCCGACGGCGCCTCCGCCGGGCACCTGGCCGAGCTCCAGCGGCGGGTGGACGCCGCCGACCGGCTGGCGGACCTCGCCGGCCGTGAGCCCGGCGCGCGGCTCACGAAGGCCACGCACCAGGGCGGCGGCTCGGCCGCCCACGAGCAGGACCTCATGGCGGTGCTCGGCAAGCTCGCGCCGGGCGAGATCTCCGCCCCGGTCCGGGGCGGCGGCCAGGTCACCTACTACGAGCTCACCAGCAAGTCCGTCGACGAGGACGCGGCGTTCGCCGAGTACGCGCGGCGGATCCGGCAGTCACTCATCGACAGGAAGTTCGGCTCCTACCTCCAGCGCCGCGTGGACGACCGTGGCGTCACGGCCGACACGGCGGCGGTGGAGTCCATCAACGCAGAGGATGTTCACAGTGAAACCTGACGGCACCGCACCCCCCGGCGCGCCGGTCCGGCGACGACCCGTGGCGCGGGCGTTCCGCGCGGGCCTGGCCGCCCTGCTCGCCGCGCTCGTCGCGGCCTCGCTCGCCCCCGCGGCGCACGCCGCGGCGGCTCCCGGCCGCACCGCCGCGGCCGAGCGGGACCTGCCCGGCAACAAGCCCAACCGGACCGGCGGCACCGACTACTACGTCGACGCCACGAACGGCCGCGACGACGCCGCCGGCACCTCGCGGAAGACCGCCTGGCGGAGCCTGGCAAGGGTCAACGCCACGACGTTCGGCCCTGGCGACCGCATCCTGCTCAAGGCCGGCGAGCAGTGGCACGACGAGCAGCTCTGGCCGAAGGGCTCGGGCAGCGCGAACCGGCCGATCACCATCTCGGCGTACGGCGACGCGCGCGGCCGCCTGCCCTACATCGCGACCAACGGCAAGGTGCCGAACCCGTTCCGCGCGGACGGCACCAAGAACCCCGACACGGTCGGCCTGACCGGGGCCATCGTGCTGCGCAACCAGCAGTACTTCGAGATCGACCACGTCGAGCTGTCCAACGACGACGACTTCGCCACCGACATCACCACCGGGACGTACGTCCGCGACGGCATCTCGGTCTCCGTCAACGCCGACCTCCTGGAGCCGGGCGCGGACAGCGTCATGGACCACTTCCGCGTCTCCGACGTGTACGTCCACGACCTCGACGGCCCGAGCACCTGGCAGAAGATCCACTACGGCGGCGTGAACTTCCAGGTCTTCGGCAGCAAGAGCTACAAGGAGTACGGCACCGGCGGCCACCACTTCAAGGACGTCCGGATCGAGAACAACACCTTCAAGAAGGTCGAGCTGCACGCCGTGCAGTTCGCGTTCAACTGGTTCGCCGCCGACGGGCAGGACGCCGGTGAGTACGACGACAGCGGGAAGTTCCACGAGGGCTGGGAACAACTCTGGGTGCGCACCCGCGACCTGTACAGCCGGGACGTCTCCATCAGCCACAACTACGCCGAGAGCATCGGCCAGGGCGCCTTCCAGTTCGCCAACAGCAAGAACCTGATCTCCGAGTACAACGAGGTCAACGGCTTCCTCCAGCGCTATGACGCGGTGTCGTGCGGGTTGTACCTGTGGGCGGGGGCCGACTCGGTCATGCAGTACAACGAGGTCTACGGCGGCCCCGACAACGAGTTCGACGGCACCCCGTGGGACCTCGAGTACACGAACTTCAACGTCACCTACCAGTTCAACTACTCGCACGACAACGCGGCGGGCTGGATGGCGTACATGGGTAACAGCTCGAATTCGGTCGCCCGCTACAACCTGAGCGTGAACGACAACGGCGTGCTCGTGAAGAACATGTTGTCGACGAACTACTCGCCGACCTATTTCGTGAACAACACGTTCGTCTACGACGGCGCGGACCTCGACACGTTCCACGACGAGACGTTCCTGAGCACCGTCTACTTCCTGAACAACATCTTCTACAACACCTCGAAGACGGATGCCACGCCGTGGTACCGCCGCACCGGGGCGCTGCGCCAGGCGGTGTTCTCCAACAACGACTACTACGAGGCGAGCGGCACGCACTCTCCCCAGGAACCGGCGGACCGGCGCGGGCTGCGCGTCGATCCGAAGTTCGCCGGCGACCCCGCCGAATACGTCACCGGGGCGGGCGTGAAGAACATCCGCAAGGCCGCCGCCCACTTCAGGCTCCGCAACGACTCTCCCCTCATCGACGCCGGCCGCTACAACCCCCGCCTGGGCACGGAGGACTTCCTCGGCACCCACATCTACTACGGCGACGCGCCCGACATCGGCATGGCCGAGAGCCGCAAGGGCAGGAAGGTCACCAACCCGGTGGACGACGATCCCATCGAGGAGGAGACCGGCGACGACCGCGTCAACCTCGCCCTCGGCAAGCCCGTCACCGCCAGCTCGACCCACCCGGGCGCGAACGGCACGCTCGTCGCGAAGAACCTGACCGACGGCGATCCGGCGACCCGCTGGGCGGCGGCCGACGACGCCTCCTACCCGGTCACGCTGGACGTCGACTTCGGCGCGGACACCACCTTCGACGAGGTGTACCTGGACGAGTACACCGACTCGGGCACCAATCCGCGGGTCAGGTCGTACGAGCTGCAACGGTGGGACGCCGGCACCGGCGCCTGGGTGACGTTCGCCCGCGGCTCCGACGGCATCGGCCACGACGCGTCCGTCACCGGTTTCGGCGACGTCACCACGTCCAGGCTGCGCGTGTCGCTCACCGACCGGCTGCCGGGCGAGGTGTACAGCCCGACGCTGACGGAGGTCGCCGCCTACCGCACCGGCGGGTGACCGCGTACGGGGTGGACGTCACGGCGTCCACCCCGTACGGCCGTTCACCGGCTCGGGGCGGTCTCGGGCTGCTCGGTGTTCAGCGAGTCGACCAGCTCGTCGGCCTCGGCGTCGCGCGCGGGAGCGACCAGGCCGACCAGCACGAACACCACCAGCGCCGACAGGACCGGGGCGGCCACCTCCACGGTCTGGCTCTGGCCCGGGAAGACGTACTTCAGCAGCGCGAAGACCACGAGCCCGGTCGCCCACGAGCCGATCGCGGCCGCGGGACCGCTGCGGCGGAACATCGGCAACATGCCGAGCAACATCGGGATGGCGATCGGGCCGACCAGCGCGCCGAACCAGAGGATCAGCAGGCCCAGCACGCCGCCGAAGCTGTCCGCGCCGAGCGCGATGCCCATCGACAGCGCGATGAACAGGAACGTGGAGACCCGGCCGGCCAGCAGCTCGGACGCGGACGACAGCCGGTTCGCCCGCTTCCAGACCGCGGGGATGATGTCCCTGATCACCACCGAGGAGATGGCGTTGGCGTCGGAGGACGTCATCGCCATCGTGTGCGCGAACATCCCGGCGAGCACGAGACCGATGAGCCCGCCCGGCAGCAGCTGCTGGGTCAGCAGCGCGTACGACTGGTCGGGCTCGGCCAGGCCGGGCAGCAGGACCGGTGCGGCCCACATCGGGAAGAACAGCACGAGGGGCCAGAAGAGGTAGAGGCCCGCGGAGAACAGCGCGGCGCGCCTGGCCGACTCGCCGGTCGGCGCGGCGATGAAGCGCTGGGCGAGGTTCCAGGTCCCGCCGTTGTAGGAGAGCGTGTTGATCAGCAGGTAGACCAGGACGAATCCCATGGTGTACGTGCCGTTGAACGGCTGGCCGTGCCCTTCGGGAAGCCTGTCCCACAGCGTCCAGATCGCGGACACGCCGCCGAGCTGGGCGAGCACCGCGACGAACAGCGTGATCCCCGCGACGAGCTGGATGACGAACTGGCCCAGGTCGGTGAGCGCGTCGGCCCACAACCCGCCGATCGTCGAGTAGATCAGCGTGACCCCGCCGGTGAGCAGCACGCCCCAGGCGATCGGCACGCCCGCGAACACCTGGAGCAGCAGCGCGGTCGCCGCCCACTTGGCTCCCACGTCGAAGACCTTCAGCGCGGTGCCGCTCCATGCGAGTACCTGCTGCGCCGGCACGTTGTAGCGGGTCGCGAGGTATTCCAGCGGCGAGATGATCCCGAGCCGCTGCCGCAGCCGTGGCCAGCGCGGCGCGAACAGCACCGATCCGACCAGCATCGCGAACGTGATGCCGATCGCCCACCAGACGTACAGGGTGAATCCGGCGGTGTAGGCGATGGCCGCGTAGCCGACGAACACCGCGGAGCTGTAGCCCGACATGTGGTGGGAGATGCCGGACAACCACCAGGGCATTCTGCCTCCGGCGGTGAAGAAGTCCTTGGCGTCACGGATGCGGGATTTCGCCCAGACACCGATCGCGATCATCACCACGAAGTAGCCGCAGATCACTAGCCAGTCGAGAAAGCCCATGAGATCTCCCAGGTCGGGGGGTGGGGAGGGGGTCAGGCGCCGTGGACGGGCACGCCGTTCACGAAGGTGCGCAGGACGGACAGGTCGGATATATCGGACGTGGTGACGATCAGATCGGCGGGCGCGCCGGGCTCGATCCGGCCGCACTCGGCTCCGAGCAGCCGGGCCGGGTTCGCCGCGGCCAGGCGCAGCGCGGTGCCGAGGTCGATCTCCGTGTGGGTGACCGCCCATGCGACGCACTCGATCAGCGAGCTTCCGGAACCGGCCAGCAGCTCGCTCCCCGGCAACGTCACCCGGCCGTCCCCGCGTACGGTGATCCGGCCGCCGACCGGGGTCGTGTAGTCGCCCGGAGAGCAACCGGCCAGCGCGACCGAGTCGCTGACCAGCAGCGCGCGGGCGGTCCCCTTGGCCCGCACCATCGCGGTGAACGTGTCGGCCGGCAGGTGGTGCCCGTCCGCGATGAACGTCGCGGCGAGCCGGTCCTCGGCGAGCTGCGCCCAGATGTAGTTGGGGTGCCGGCGGATCACCGCGTGGGCGCCGTTGCCGAGGTGGGTGGAGAGCCGCGCGCCCGCCCGCACGGCAGCCCGGATGCCGGCGGGCGCGGCCGCCGTGTGCCCGATGGACACGATGACGTTCCGCCGGGAGAGCTCGGCGATGTAGGGGACGGCGCCCGCCCGCTCGGGAGCCAGCGTGACGATCCGCACCAGCCCGCCGCTCGCCTCCTGCCAGCGCCCGAACTCGGCGAGATCGGGATCCCGCAGGTGCGCGGCGTCGTGCGCGCCCCGCGGCCCGTCCTCGGCCGCCAGGCAGGGACCCTCGATGTGCAGGGCCGGTATGGCGTGCCGGACCAGCGGATCGGCCTCGCGGGCCGCCGCGATCACGCGGAGGTTCCTGACGATCTTGTCTTCCGGCGCGGTGATGACCGTGGGGCACACCGTCGTGGTGCCGTGCCGCCACAACTCGCGGACCAGCTCGGCCACGTCGCCGGCCGACAGGTCGTCGGCGTTGAAGTCACGCCCGCCGTACCCGTTGACCTGGATGTCCACCAGGCCGGGGAGGATGAGCACGTCGGGCGCGTCACGGAGCTCGGTGACCGTGGCGATCCGCGGTCCGTCCAGATCGACGCGGACGGGACGCCCGTCCGCGAGCCTGCCTTCGACGCTCACCGTGCCTCCCCCGCCTCCCCTGCCAGGGCCCTGGCGGCGGCCATGACCAGGTGGCCGGCCTCGGGCGTGAACGCGGCGCGCAGCCCGTAGGCCCTGTGGGCCTCGCAGATCTCGTAGCCGCCCGCCTCGTAGTGCGTCTCCGGGTAGGGCAGGTAGCCGGGGACCCCGCCCGTGTAGCCGGCGACGAGCAGCCCGGGATCGCCGAGCGCGGCGCGCAGCTCCACGGCGAACTCGACGAACGGCTCGCCGGGCAGGAACACCAGCGGCACGCCGCCCCACCGGTGCACGGCGACCTGCACCTCGACCGCCGCCGGCCCGGTGCCGGTCAGCTGGGCACGCGCCCACGCCGCCCAGATGCCGCCGGGCTCGTCCGCGAGCTCCCGCAGCCGGTCGGGCGGGAGGGGCTCGCCGAGCGGCAACTCGACCCGCGCGGCGGCCACCGACACCCGCCCCGACCCGGTGGACGACCCGGTGGGCGACCCGGCGGGCGACCCGGCGGGCCGGGCTGCGAGTGGTCGTGTCGCGGTGCCGAGCACGGCCTCGCCCACCAGGGTCCCGATCCGTTCCGCGGCCTCGAAGGTCCTGCCCGGCCGTGGCCCGGCGCCGCGCAGGCTGTCGATCGCGGTGTGCCCGGTGTTCAGCTGGCCGCAGCAACCTTGGAGGAACACGGCCACGCCGCCGGCCCCGGACTCCACGTGCCGCCGCGCGTACCCGGGCCAGTCGGCGGTGATCTGGAGGTTGTCGGGGCCGAGCGTCACCGGGTGGCAGGCGTAGGAGAAGACGGTGGCGATGGGCTCGCCGTCCTCGCGCTCCAGCCGTACGACGGGGACCACGGGGTCGGTGAGGGTCCCGCCGCGCCGGTTGCTCGCGACGCCGTCGAGCGTGCCGCTGCCGCGGCGGAGCACGGCGGGGGTCATGGCGTCGAGCGCGGCCTCCCCCGCGGCGACGATCCGCGAGCGGGCGTGCCGGACGTACGAAGGGTCGGCGACGCCGCCGATGCCGCCCCTGGTCACCGCGGGCCCGGCGTGCGTGTGCGTCACCGCCACGGCCACCCGCTCCTCCGGGATGCCCGTGCTGTCGCGCAGGTCGCCGGCGATGTGCCGGGTGGTGTCCGGGTCGAGAGCGACGAGATCGGCGCAGATCACGACGGACGTGGTCGTGCCGTCGGAGACCGCCACGGCGGTGGCCAGCAGCGGATCGTGCACCTCCGTGGACGGGGAGGTCCTGGCGGCGTAACCGGCGAGCGAACCGCCGGGCCGCGGCGTGATGTCGGCGACCGCGGCCCCGGCGAGCAGGCCCTCCCCTGTCACAACCACCGGACCCGCCCCCGGAAGCGGTCGAGGAAGAGCGCGTTGCGCTCGTCGCCGCCCGGCGCGTTCCCGCTGCGCCAGATCTCCGGAACGGTGCCGCGCTCGGCCAGCTCGGCGATCGCGGCGGCCATGACGCAGTTGAGCGTGTACGCGTTGGCGAACGTCGAGATGGCGCCGACCCGCTCGGGCACCCCCTCGATCTCGAGTACGGCGTCGCCGACCGGCACCTTCGTGTCGATGTGCAGATCGACGAGGTCGTGCAGGTTCTGCCCGGTGGGGTGCCTGGCCGGATGATCGGGCGCGGTCCGGTCGGCGTGCTCCCTGGAGGAGACACCGAGGACGGCGACGCCGCGCTCGCGGGCGGTCAGCGCGGCGTCGATGAGCGCGGCGTTGATGCCGTAGGCGTTGACGAGGATGAGCAGGTCGCCCGCGCCGAGCCGGTTGTCCTCGATGACGACGCGACCGTAACCGGGGGTCCGCTCGATGGCCATCGAGCGCAGCGCGCCACCGGACAGCAGCGTGCCCTCGTCGAGGATCGCGCTGACGTTGACCAGGCCGCCCGCGCGGAAGAACACTTCCTGCGCGGCGAGGTTCGAGTGCCCGCCGGGGCCGTAGACGTAGAGCAGCCGGTCCGCCCCGGTGATGTGGTCGGCGATGAGCTCCGCCGCCGCCTCGATGGCGCCGGCCTCCTCGGTTTCGATCCTGCCGATCAGGCCCGTGACCTGCTCGGCGTACGTCCGCATGAGCGACGCGTGCCGTCCGTTTGGCCGTCCGTTTGGCCGTCCGTTTCGCACCCTGCAAGCTCCTCATGACCGATGAAAGCGATTGCAGGCATTCAAGACTACGACCGAACCCCGGTCAAGAGGTGGACCGCGGCACTCTGGAGTGCCCCGTGGAGTCGCGCGCGACGAACACGCCGGGCAGCCTGTGGTGCTCCGGCGCACCGCCCGGCGCCTCGATCTGCCTGGTCAGCACCTGGACCGCGGTGGCGCCGAGATCGTCCATCGGCGCGGTCACCGTGGTCAGGCTCGGCGTCACGGTCCTGGCGAGCAGCACGTCGTCACAGCCGACGACGCTGCGGTCGCCGGGCACGGCGACGCCCCGCCCGGCCAGCTCGGCGAGCACTCCGCACGCGGTGAGGTCGTCGAAGGCGAACGCGGCCGTGGCGTCCGTCTCCAGCAGCGCGGCGCCCGCCTGCCTGCCGCCCTTGAACGTCGCGCGGAACGGCCCGAGCTCCGTCAGCTCGACCCCGCGGCCCCGCGCCCACCCGCGGATCGCCTGCGAGCGCCGGGCCGCGGCCCACGACGCGCTCGGCCCGGCGAGCAGCGCGAACGAGCGGTGACCGTGCTTGTGGAGGTGCTCGCCCGCGTCGAAGAGCGCGCTGGTGTTGTCGCAGATCACCGAGGACAGGTCGCGCAGCGGGCGGTTGAGCAGGACGCAGGGAAGCCCTTTCGCGGCCTCGCGCAACGCCGCCGACGACGAGCGCGGCGAGGCCACGATCACCCCGTCCACCCTGCCGCGCAGCCGGGCGACGTGTCTCACCTCGGCCGCCGCGCTCTCCTCCGCGTCGACCAGCATGACCGAGCTCCCCATCCGCTCCGCCGTACGCTGGATCGAGCGCACCAGCAGCGGGAAGAACGGGTTGGTGATGTCGGAGACGATCAGCCCGATCGTCTCGGCCCGGCCCGTGACCAGCCCGCGCGCGGCCGGGTTGGGCAGGTAGCCGAGCTCCCGGGCGACGGCCGTCACCTGCTCCCTGACCTGCCGGCTGACCAGCTCGGGGCGGTTGAAGACCCGCGACACGGTAGCCGCGGAGACGCCGCACCGCTGGGCGATGGAGTAGATCGTCGGCTTGCTCAACCCGCGCTCCTCGGCATCGGCTCGCCCCGGCTTGACCGAAGTACTCTAGCGGAGCAAGAATCAATGCAATCGCTTTCATTGTTCCTCAGGAAAGGACGGCATGGGTTCGGAGCAGCCCGAGCAGGTCGCCCGCAGGCAGCTCGAGGACGTCATCCTCCCGTTCTGGCTCGGGAACGGCATCGACGCCGAGCACGGCGGGTTCTTCACCTGCTTCGACAACCGCGGCCGGCGCCTGCTGTCCACGAACAAGTTCACCTGGTCCCAGGGGCGTTTCGTCTGGCTGCTCGCCCGCGCCGCCCGGCTCGCCGACCGCGGCCTGCTCTCGCCGGGCGAGCTGGGCGCCGACGCCGGCACGCTCGTCCGGCACGCGGAACGCGGCGCGTCCTTCCTGCTCGACCACGCCGTCGGCCCCGACGGCCGGTGCGCCTACGTCCTCGGCCGGCGGGGCGGGACGGCGCTCGACGAGCAGGGCCTGCCGCTGCCCGCGGAGCGCAGCATCTTCGCCGACGCCTTCGTCGCCATGGGGCTCGCCGAGCTCACCCGCTACACCGGCTCGCCCGCCCACCTCCCCACGATCGACGTGATCGTCCAGCGGATCGCGGACGACGTGGAGGCCGGCGATCCCCCGACCCCGCCGTACCCGCTGCCGCCCGGCTGCTCGGGGTTCGGCGCCCGCATGATCGTCCTCAACGCCAGGCTCGACCAGGCACGCGCGCACCAGGCGGCGTCCGCGGACCGGACCAACCCCCACGCGGACGAGTTGCGCGCCGCGCGCCGCGCCGTGCTCGCGCACCGGGAGGACGGCGGCCTGTTCACCGAGACCTTCGTGGCCGATCCCGGCATGCGCGACACCGTCCTGGCCAGGCACCGCACGCCCGGCCACGCGCTGGAGGGGATCTGGATGGCGCTGGAGGCGGGCGAGTCGCTCGGCGAGACCGGCGACCACGGCGACCTGCTCGCCAGCGTCTCCGCACTGTGCGCCGCCGGGTGGGACGACGAGCACGGCGGGCTGTTCCGCTACGTCGGCGTCTCGGGGCGGCCCGCCGGAGGGCCGTACGAAGACCTGGTCAGGCGGACCTGGTCGACCAAGCTGTGGTGGGTCCACACGGAAGCCGCCTACACCACCCGGCTGGCGGCCGAACGTTACGGCGACCGGGAGGCGGCCGGCTGGTTCGACCGGATCTGGGACTACACGCTCCGCACGTTCCCCGGCGGAGCGGACGGCGCGGAGTGGATCCAGATCAGGGACCGGGCCGGGGCTCCCTTCGACGAGGTCGTCGCCCTGCCGGTCAAGGACCCGTACCACATCACCAGGAACCTCATGCAGATCATCGAGCTCCGCTCCCAGGGAGGCCGGCCGTGACGGCCACGAACACGGACCCCGTGATCGAACGGGTGGCCGGACACCTCGAGGTCCGGATCTACAGCGACCGGGCGCGGTCCGGCGCCGCCGCCGGACGGGCCGCGGCCGCGGCGTTGCGCACGGCGCTCGCCGCCCGCGACGAGGCCAGGGTCATCTTCGCGGCCGCCCCCTCGCAGCGGGAGACGCTGGCCGGGCTGCGCGCGGCCGAGGGGATCGACTGGTCCAGGGTCGCCGTCTTCCACATGGACGAGTACATCGGCCTGCCCGCGGACGCGCCCCAGCGGTTCGGCCGTTTCCTCCGCCACGAACTCTGGGAGTCCGTACGGCCGGGCGCGGTCCACGTGATCGAGCCCGGCGACGACCCGGAGGCGGAGAGCTCCCGCTACGCCGCGCTCCTCGGCAGCGCCCCGATCGACCTGGTCTGCCTGGGCATCGGCGACAACGGCCACCTGGCGTTCAACGACCCGCCGGTGGCCGACTTCGCCGACCCCCTCGCGGTCAAGGTGGTCGAGCTGGACGAGGACTGCCGGCGGCAGCAGGTCAGCGACGGGTGCTTCGCCACGCTCGCGGACGTGCCCGAGCGGGCGATCACGCTGACCGTTCCCGCGCTGATGGCCGCGCGCACGCTGGTCGCCACCGTGCCCGGCGCGAACAAGAGGGCCGCGCTCGCCGCCGCGCTCGACGGGCCGATCAGCGAGAGCTGCCCCGCCTCCGTCCTGCGCACCCACCCGGCCTGCACCCTCTTCGCCGACCTGGAGGCCTACCGGTGAGCATCACGGGCGGCGCTCCTCCGGGAGGCGTGCCGATGAGCGTCGCCGGCGGGAGCGTGCGCTCTTGGTGAGGCTCAGCCGCGCCACCCTGTCCAGGGTCGCGCCGGCCGCGCGCCCGCTCGCGGAGCCGCGCGCGACCGGGGTCGTGCACCTGGGCATCGGCGCCTTCCACCGGGCCCACCAGGCGATCTACACCGAGCGCGCCATGGCCGCGACCGGCGACGACCGCTGGGGCATCTGCGGGGCCAGCCAGCGCAGCGCCGACGTGGCCGACCGGCTCCGCCCCCAGGACTGCCTGTACGGCGTGCGCGCCGGCGAGGAGGCCCGCGTGGTCGGCTCCCTACGCGAGGTGCTCGCCCCCGGTGACGACCTGGCGGCCCGGCTGAGCGCCCCGGAGACGTCGGTGGTGACGCTGACGATCACGGAGCGGGCGTACCGGCGCGATCCGCGGGGCGCGATCGGCAGGCTCGTCGCCGGGCTGGGTGCCCGGGCCGCCGCGGACGCGGGCCCGCTCACCGTCATCTCCTGCGACAACCTGCCCGGCAACGGCGCCACCCTCGCCGCGCTCGTGGCGGACCTGTGCGAGCCTCCGCTGCTCGCCTGGGTCGCGGAGAACGTGACCTTCCCCGCCTCCATGGTGGACCGGATCGTTCCCGCGACCACGCAGGCCGACCTGGACGACATGGCCGCCAGGCTCGGCGTGACCGACCTGGGCGCGGTCGTCACCGAGCCGTTCACGCAGTGGGTGATCGAGGATCGTTTCGCCGGTGACCGGCCCGCGTGGGATCGGGCGGGCGCGCTGCTGGTGGGAGACGTCCGGCCGTACGAACGCATGAAGCTGCGCCTGCTCAACGGCAGCCATTCGGCCATCGCCTACCTGTCGGGCGCGGCGCACGTGTCCGAGGCCGTGGGCGATCCCGTGTTCGCCGGGTTCCTGCGCCGGCTGATGGACGACGACCTCTCGCCCACCCTGGACGGGCTGGAAGGTTTCGACCTCACGCGGTACAAGGAGTCGTTGCTGGCCAGGTTCGCCAACCCCGGCCTGCGGCACCGCGTCGCGCAGATCGCGGTGGACGGCTCGCAGAAGGTGCCCCAGCGCCTGCTCGACCCGGCCCGCGAGAGGCTGGCGGGCGGGCACGAGCCCCGCTGGATCGCGCTGGCCGTGGCCGGGTGGATGCGGTACGTCACCACGGCCCGCGAGCTCACCGACCCGCTGGCCGACCGGCTGCGCGGCGACGAGAGGGCCTCCGCCGCGGCGACCGTGAACCGCCTGCTGGCGATCGAGGAGATCTTCGGCGCCGATCTCCCCGGCGACCGGGTCTTCCGCACGCTGGTCACCGACTGCCTGGAGCGGCTCGACGCCGGCGGCCTGCCCGCCACTCTGCGCGCACTCACGTAGTGGTACGGACCTATACCGGAACGTTTGACACATCACTCCCCCAGCGGCCAAGATTCCCTTCCAGTGGTACGGACCACTTCGAAGGGCGGCCAGGGGATGACGCAGGAGACCAAGTACGAAACGCTCCGGCGCGTCCTCACCGACCTCATCGAGGCGCGGATGGCGCCGCACGACCCGCTGCCGAGCGAGCGCGAGCTGATGCAGCAGTACAACGTCAGCCGCATGACGGTGCGCCAGGCCATGGAGGGCCTGGCTCGTGACGGCCGCGTCTACCGGGTCCAGGGGGCGGGCACGTTCGTCGCCGACTCCGGGAAGATCACGAAGTCGCTGACGTTCAGCTCGTTCAGCGAGGACATCAGGGCCAGGCGCATGAAGCCGGGCGGCCGGCTGCTCGTGCTGGAGAGCGAGCCCGCCGAGATCGACGTGGCCCGCGACCTGTTCCTGGAGCCGGGCACGCCGGTCGTGCACGTCACCCGGCTGCGCACCGCCGACGGCGAGCCGATGTGCCTGGAGAACGCCTGGGTCCCCGAGCACCTGGTGCCGGACCTCGTCGCACGGGGACACGTCGAGAGCCTGTACGCCGTGCTGGAGGCGGCGGGCGCCGCTCCCGAGCACGCCGACCAGACCATCTCGGCCACGGTCGTCAACCGTGAGCAGGCCGAACTGCTGGGCGTGCCCAACAACTTCCCGGCGCTGCGGGTCTCGCGGGTGACGCACGACGCGCGCGGCCGGGCGGTGGAGCGGGCCGTCAGCCTGTACCGCGCCGATCGTTACGACTACCGGCTGTCGATCGCGAGGGGGCGCGGGACGTGAGGCTGGGCATCGACATCGGCGGAACCAAGATCGCCGCCGGGCTGGTGACGCCGGAGGGGACGGTCCTCCGCCGGGCGTACGCTCCGACACCGGCCGCGCAGGGACCGGGGGCGGTCGTGCGGGCCGCGGCGCGACTGGCCCGCGAGCTGGGCCTGGACGGCGTCACCTGCGCCGGGGTGGGAACGGCGGGAGTCGTCGACCCGGCCGGCAGGAAGATCGCCGGAGCGACGGACGCGATCCGCGACTGGGCGGGCACGCCGCTGGCCCAGCTGCTGGAGACCGAGCTGGACCTGCCCGTGCTGGTGCGCAACGACGTGCACGCGTTCCTCGCCGGCGAGCTGGCGGGCTCCCCGTGGCGGGCGGCCCTGGGCGTCACCGTGGGCACCGGCATCGGCGGAGCCCTCGCCCTGGACGGCCGCGTCGTGACCGGCGTCCGCGGAGCCGCCGGCCACGTCGGGCACGTACCTGTCCCCGAGGCGGCGGGCCTGGCGTGCTCGTGCGGCGCCGAAGGCCACGTCGAGGCCGTCGCCAGCGGGCCCGCCATGACAGCCGCCCTGGACCGTGAGCGAGGTCGTGGCCTGCGCGCTGACCTGCGGCGGGTGGTGGGGGCGGCCGGGGAGGGCGACGCGGACGCGCTCGGCGTGCTGGCGCGCGGCGGACGTGCCCTGGGCAGGGCCCTGGCCGGCGTCGTGAACGTCTGGGACCCGGACGTGGTGATCCTCGGGGGCGGGGTGCTGGCCGCCGGAGAGCTCTACCTGGCCCCGCTGCGCGCCGCGCTGGCCGCCGGCGTCCTGCCCGTCCTGGCCGACGTTCCCGTGGTCACCGCCCGTCTCGGGGACGACGCGGTACTGGTGGGCGCCGCCGCTGCCGCCGCGGAAGCAGAACGGGCACGCCGATGAGCCCGTGCCGGGGCGGCGCGCGGATGAGGCCCCTCCAGGACCGGCACGAGCGGACCCCGGACCCGGGACGCGACCGCACTGATCCGGCGGGCGCGCTCGCCGTGGCGAAAGGAAGAGCATGACCGACGGCGAGGTGTTCGGGCTCCTGCGCGGCGGCCTGGTGGTCTCCTGCCAGGCCTACGAGGGCGAGCCGCTGCACGGGCCGCAGTTCATGAGCGCGATGGCGCGCTCCGCCGTCCTGGGCGGCGCGGCCGGAGTGCGGATCAACGGCCCGGCCGACGTCGAGGCCGTCCGCGCGGCCGTGTCCGTCCCGATGATCGGCCTGTGGAAGGACGGCGACGGTGACGTCTACATCACGCCCACGCTCCGGCACGCCCTGGCGGTGGCGCGGGCGGGAGCGGACATCGTGGCGGTCGACGCCACCTCCCGCCCCCGCCCCGACGGCCGGGGCCTGGCGGAGACGATCGCCGGCGTACACCGGGCGGGGGCGCTCGTCATGGCCGACGTCTCCGCCGCCGAGGAGGGCCTGGCCGCCGCCGAGCTCGGCGCCGACTGCGTCTCGACGACCCTGTCGGGCTACGCGTCCGCCTCACCGCCTCCTGACGGGCCGGATCTGGAGCTGGTGGCCGTGCTGGCGGGCAGCCTGGACGTCCCGGTCTTCGCCGAGGGCAGGATCGGCACCCCCGGCCAGGCCGCCCGGGCGATCGAACTGGGCGCGCACGCCGTCGTCATCGGCGGCGCGATCACCCGCCCCGCCGACATCACCCGGCGTTTCGCCCAGGGCCTGGAGAAGGCCCGGCCCTGACCTCCAGCCCGCTCCCCACCTCCTGGCCACCGGCCCGTGACCGCGATCGTGACGGGCCGGTCGAGACGGGCCGGCGCCGGCCGCCGGCCGCCCGCGCCGGTGTCGGTGTGGTGTGAGGAACCGCGGGCGGGCCGGCCGAGGGAACGGCTCACGTCCGCCGGTTCCAGGTGGTCAGCTCGATCGTGGTGCCGCCGCGGCCGACGCGCAGGTCGACCCGGCCCTCGGGAGCGTCGGAGTCGATCTCCGGGTAGTCGTCGCTGGACACGGTGACCCGCAGGCTGTGCCCGGCCGGGAGCCGGTAGTGCGTCGGCCAGGTGCGGATCTCCAGGTCGTACGTCTTGCCGGGGCGGACCGGCACCGCGCGATGGTGCCCGAAGCGGTGGCCGGCCTTGAGCCAGCCCTGGGTGATGCGGACGGCCGTGCCGTCGGGGGCGACGTCCTCGACCACGACCGCGATGTTGCCGTCGGTGGCGCTGAAGGCGGCCCGGACCTTCGCCGTGACGTCACCGGCCAGGACGACGTCCGACGCGTACGGCTCCGTCTGGAACGCCAGGCGCTCGTAAGCCGGTGCCGCTCGCCGCGGTCCCCGAGATCTCGTGGGACGTGACCTTGCCGGCGGGCATGGGAACGTCCCGGCGTCCGGCGAGCCAGCGGTCCCACCAGGCGAGGTACGCGCCCCTGCCGATGTCGGCGGGCTGCCCGGCGGGCCAGCCGTGCTCCCAGGGGCCGGCGACCAGCCAGACGTTGCGGGGACGGGCCCGGAAGTTCTCCACCATGGCCGCGCGGTACCTGTCGAACCAGCCGGCGATCTGCAGCACCGGGACGTCGAGGTCCTTCCAGCGGGCCTTGACGCTGCGTTCGCGCCAGAAGTCGTCGTAGAGCGGGTGCCGGGCGTAGGTCGTCAGCGTCTCGGGAGTTGTCTCGCGCTGCCAGCCTCGGATCCTGGCGGAGTAGATGCCGCCGCGGTAGATGGTGTTCTCGTACCAGTCGCTGATGCCGTTCACGGGGATGATCGCGGCCAGGTGGGGCGGTTTGTTCACCGCGGCGAGGAGGGTGGAGTGGCCGCCGTAACTGAGCCCCATCTGCCCGACCTTGCCGGTGGACCAGGGCTGCACGGCCAGCCACTCGATGAGGTCGTAGTTGTCGCGTTGCTCCTGCCCGCTGAACGGGTCGAGGTGGCCGGGCGAGTCGCCGGAGCCGCGGGCGTTGCAGACGGCGGCGGTGTAGCCGCGGGTGACGTAGTACGCGGCCGCCTCGCCGACGTTCACGAGATCGTCGTAGGCGGTGTAGTCGTACACGATAGATCGAGATGGCGCCGGTCAGGAGTGCGACGACGGTCATGACGGCGGTGGTGGCGAACGCCCAGCCGAAGATGAAGCGCTGGTGCTGGCCGAGCTGCACGCCGCTCATGCCGACGAGGATGAACGTGGCCGCGGTGAGCGGGCTGAGGGGGAAACCGGTGGTCATCTGGCCGAGGATGGCGGCCCTGGCGATCTCGGCCGGCTCGATGCCGAAGCCGCCGGCGGTCTGCGCCAGCACGGGCAGCACGCCGAAGTAGTAGGCGTCGGGGGTGAAGACGAGGCTGAGCGGCATGCTGGTGATCGCCACGAGCAGCGGCAGGTGGCCGCCGAAGGAGTCGGGGACGATCCCGACGAACGCGGTGGCCATCTGGTCGATCATCTTGGTCCCGGTGAGGATGCCGGTGAAGACGCCGGCCGCGAAGATCATGGTGGTGACCAGGACGACGCTCCTGGCGTGCTTGTCGAGCAGCGCCTGCTGCTTCTCCCAGGTGGGGAGGTTGACGACGGCGGCGATCGCGAAGCCGACGACGAACAGCACCGGCAGCGGCATCACCTGCAGGACCAGCGCGACCAGCAGCACGACGGTGAGCACGAGGTTGAACGCGGTCAGGGCCGCGCCGCCGCGCTCGGGGGCGAGGCGCGTGCCGGGCCCGTCACCGCGTACCGGCCCGGACCCTGCCTGGACCTCTGCCTGGACCTCTGCCGGGACCTCTGCCTGGGTCCGGGGCTCGGCGGGCAGGCCCACGGTGCCCAGGCGGCGGCGTTCCCGCAGCCCGATCAGGTACGCCGCCACCAGCACCCAGACGATGCCCGCGGCCATGGCGGGCAGCACGGGGGCGAACACCTCGGAGCTGTCCAGCTTCAACACCGCCATCGCGCGGGCGGTCGGGCCGCCCCACGGGACCATGTTCATCACGCCGGCGCCCAGGCAGACGACACCGGTCAGCACGAGGGGGCTCATGTCGAGCCGCTTGTAGACGGGCAGCAGGGCCGAGACGGTGATGAGGAACGTGGAGGCCCCGTCGCCGTCGAGGGCCACGCACATGGTGAGGACGGCGGTGCCGACGGCGATGCGCAGCGGATCGTCCTTGGCCAGGCGCAGGATGCCCCGGATCAGCGGATCGAACAGGCCGGTGGCTCGGCGAGTCCGGCCTGGTCGCCATGGCCACCCACCCGTCGGTCGCGGCCGTGCTGCTCCCCCGGATGATCTCCGCATTCCGCGGCAGGCGGCCGGACGTGAGCGTGCGCATCGTGACTCCTCCGCTCCCTGGAGGAAGCGGCTTCTCGCCCCGCTTACGCGGGAGACGACGGCCAAGCCCTGACCGATGCCCGAAAGCACGAGCACAATCCTATCCGCAGGAGGCGACGGTGTCCGAGGTTCTGCCACTGAACGCCCGGGCCTTGGCAGCCCTCCCGCTCCCGATTCCCCCATCGTCTGAAGGCGACGGTCCCCTCAGGAGGCTCTGATGGACGGCCTAGAACGCGCCGTGCTCGGCAGGGTGCTGAACGGCGACGCCGACTTCGCCGTCACGACCGTGGGCGCGACGAGGTCACCTGGGAGGACCTGGCCGCCGAGCCGTTCCTGGCCGTCGGCCCCGAGCCGAGCGTGCGCAGGCTCACCGACGCGGCGTTCGAGCAGGCCGGGGCCGTGGTCACGCCCGCGGCGGAGGCCGGCAACGTGGCGACCGTGGGCGGGCTGGTCGCCGCCAGCCTCGGGGTGTCGGCGATGCCCGCCCTCGTGCTGCCGCTGCTGGGGCCCGGGCACGTCGTGCACCGCGAGCTGACCGGGCCCGCGGTCGAGCGGCGACTGGACATCGTGGTGCGGGCCCGGCGGACCCTGCCGCCGGCCGCCGCCGCGTTCCTCGACCTGCTGGACGAGGCCCGCGCCGAAGGGCGGGAGGTGCCGGCCGGCGCCACGTGGATTCACCACTGATGCACGAACCGCATGAATATATCCGGTCGTTCTGCTGGACCCGCATTTCTCCACCCATGCACGATGAATTTCCGTTGACCAGGACGAAGGAGTTCATGCGTGGCCTCTGAACAGCGCGGGCAGTTGCGCGGCCTGAAGGTGGTGGAGTTCGCCCACGTCGTCGCCGGGCCGCTGGCCGGGTCCATGCTCGCCGACCAGGGCGCGGACGTCGTCCACGTCGAACCGCCCGGCACCGGCGACGCCGCCCGCGCGATGGGGCCGGCGCGTGACGGCGTGCCACTGTGGTTCAAGGTCGCCGGCCGCAACAAGCGCTCCGTCACGTCGACGACCCCGACCTCGGGCCCGTGCGCATGCAGGCCGCCCTGCCGCACTTCCGCCAGGCGCCAGGCGGCGTCTGGCGCACCGGGCCCGCCCTCGGCGAGGACAACGCCCTCGTCTACCGCGACTGGCTCGGGCTCGACGCCGGGGAGCTGGCGAAGCTGGAGGAGCGCGGTGTCATCTGACCGGCCGCGGCTGCGCTCCCTGCTGTTCGTCCCCGGCACCAGGACCGGCTGGCTGGCCAAGGCCGAGTCGGCGGGGGCCGACGCGGCCATCCTCGACCTCGAGGACGCCGTCCCGCCGGCCGGGAAGGCCGCCGCCCGCGCCGATGTGGCCGAGGCCGTCGCGAACGCGACCGGCGACATGGCTCTCCTCGTCCGGATCAACCCGCTCGACGGCTGGGCGGGCGCCGAGGACCTGCGCGCCGTCACCCACCCCCGCCTGGCCGGGGTGGTCCTGCCCAAGGTGACGGGACCCGCCGACGTGCGGGTGGCCGACCGGCTGCTGACCTGGTGCGAGCGCGAGCACGGCCTGCCAGGGGGGCACCTCGCCCTGGTGCCGCTGTTGGAGAGCGCCGCCGCCCTGCGGGAGGCGTACGAGATCGGGCGCGCCGCCCCGCGCGTCGCCTATCTCGGAGCGGTCACCGGCAAGGGCGGCGACGTCGAACGCGCGGTCGGCTACCGCTGGAGCCGCGACGGGACGGAGACCCTCGCCCTGCGCTCCCGCGTCCTGCTCGACGCGCGCGCCGCGGCCGTGCCCTGCCCGGTCGCGGGCCTGTGGACGGACATCGCCGACCTCGACGGGCTGCGCGCCTTCGCCAGGCAGAACCGCTCCCTGGGCTACGAGGGGATGATGGCGATCCATCCGTCCCACGTACCGGTGATCAACGAGGTGTTCTCGCCGAGCCCCGAGGAGCTCGCCCGCTACGAGCGGCTGGTCGCCGCCGTGGACCGGGCCCGGGCGAGCGGAGCCGGCGCGATCACCTTCGAGGGCGACATGGTGGACGAGGCCATGGCGGCCAGGGCCCGGGCCGCCCTCAGGGCCCACGCCACGCGGCCGGACGCGTAAAAGGGTTGGCGCGCGGGCCCGGCGATCGGATAGTCCTTGCAGCCGATGGAACACGACGACCTGACCGTGCGCCCGATCACGGGGCGCGACGAACTCGACCTTTTCTCCCGGCTGCCCTACGTCCTCAACGAGGAACTCGCTGACGACCTCGCCGCCGGCCGCAGGCGACCGCAGTGGATGTGGGTCGCCCTCCGCGGCGACCGCCTGGTGGCCAGGGCCGCCTGGTGGTGCCAGGCCGGCGACGACACCCCCTTCCTCCTCGACGTCTTCGACCTCGACGACGGCGGCCCTGACGACGACCGCGTGGACGTCGGCGCGCGGCTGTTGCGGACCGCCATGGCCGCCGTCGTCCCGGCAGGGGCCCGGCCGCCCGAGTACGGTCGCTTCGCCCCGCCCGGCTGGCGCGACGACGGGGCGGCCAGGCGCGCCGTCGAGGACCGCATGGCCGCGCTCGAACGGACCGGCGCCCGCCTGTTCGTCGAGCGCCTGCGCCTGGAGTGGCGTCCGGCAACGCCTATCCCCGAGCCGGGCGGGCGCCTGAGGTTCCGGCAGGTCCGCGACACCGAGGAGATCCTCTCCCTGATGACCCGGGTCCTCGAGGGCACGCTCGACGCGCACAGCAGGGACGACCTGACCCGGATGCCCGCCCGCGAGGCCGCCGTCAGGCACTACGAGGACGAGCTCGCGCGTTATCGCAGCCCGCGCGACTGGTGGCGGATCGCGACGCTGCCGGACGGCGAGCCGGTGGGGTTCGTCACCCCGGCCCGCAACGACTACAACCCCGTCATCGGCTATCTCGCCGTGGTGCCCGCGCACCGGGGCAACGGCTACATCGACGACATCCTCGCCGAAGGCACCCGGGTCCTCGCCGCGCAGGGTGTCCCGCGCATCCGGGCGGCCACCGACCTCGGCAACGTCCCCATGGCGAACGCCTTCCGGCGCGCCGGATACGTCGACTTCGAACGCTCGATCATCATGACCTGGCCGTGAGCCGGGCATCCAGGGGGAGCTCCCCCACCCGGGTCAGCGGCTGAGGAGCCCGGCGAAGATCTCCACCAGTTCGGGCCGGTCGAACGGGCCGACATGGGGTGCGGCGACGCTGCGCACGTCGGTCGGATTGTCCGGAGTGAGCCGGTCGGCCTCCTCGATGAACCGGTCCTGCAGCGCCGGCGGAATCAGCCGGTCGAGGGTGAGCCGCACATAGGTCCGGGGAATCCGGCCCCAGGTGTGCGCTTCGCCCCGCGCCTCGGCCAGGGGGATGCTCGCGCTCTCGTCCGGCTCCAGCAGGTTGAGCAGCCGGCTCACCCCCTCGTCGGTGAAGTCGCCGGCCAGGGCCTCCTTGACGCCCTGGAACACCGCCGGCTCGGCCGAACGCCAGTTGAGCCGGCTCACTCCCAGGACCGCCGG
Source organism: Nonomuraea sp. B10E15 (assembly GCF_039871615.1). Classification (NCBI taxonomy): domain Bacteria; kingdom Bacillati; phylum Actinomycetota; class Actinomycetes; order Streptosporangiales; family Streptosporangiaceae; genus Nonomuraea; species Nonomuraea sp. B10E15. The sequence continues at coordinate 137,387 of NZ_JBDPMB010000020.1, read as the reverse complement.
ATCGGCGACCATCGCCGCGGTCACCCGGGAGAGCAGGCTGTCACCGTTCTCCGGCGTCCCGAGGTAGGCGGTCAGGTTCGGCAGGTCCACGCAGCAGTACGCCGCGACGTAGACGACCCGCTCGAGCAGGTCGGGGATGGCGTTGCCGACTCTGCTCACGGTGACGCCTCCCTGGCTCATGCCGGCGAGGATCACGGGCCCATGCTCGCGGGCGCGGCGCACCACGTCCACGACGTGCTCGACGTAGTCGTCGATGGTGATCTTCGTGAGGGGCGACGGTTCGGTCGCCAGCGCTTCGAGGTCCTGCGGCGCCTGGTACGAACGGGGGTAGAACGCCTGGCGGCCGTGTCCCGGCAGGTCGACGGCCACGCAGCGGTGGCCGCGCAGGGTGAGCTCGCTGACCAGTCCCGAGGCGAGGGCCGACGAGGAGTTGGTGCCGTGGATCAACACCAGGGTGGGCGGTCGGCGGTCGGCGTCGTGGGTGGTGGTCATGGACGTGATCTCCTTCTGTCTCTGTGTCGGGCGGCGGGGACGGTGGTCAGCGGCTCGGCGGGCGCCACATCGGCCACAGGTGCGGGCTGTCCGCCGCCTGTACGGGCCCGCCGAGGTCCTCGAACCCGTGCCGCTGATAGAGGGCGCGGCTGCGGGGCGAACTCGCCTCCAGGTAGGCGGGCAGGCCGTCGGCGTCCGCTCGTTCCAGCCGGTGGCGCAGCATCGCCGAGCCGAGCCCGGCGCCCTGCCGCCCGCTGATCACCCCCATGAACGGGAGATAGAGGTGCGGTTCGTGTCGGGGGTGCCGTGGGGCCAGCGCCTGGCCCAGAGCCAGCAACCGGGCGCCGCTCTCGCTGCGGACTCCGTTACTGTCCGGCTCGTCGGGGCTCTCCTCGTGGGGCGTCAGCGTCTGCCACACCGAGGCGCCCTCGGAACGGCCGGCCAGGTACGCCTCGGCGGCGGGGTGGGTGAGCAGCGGGCGGTGGAAGTGCGCCCTGAGGTGACCTCGCCGGCCCGCGCCGGGGAAGAGCCAGCGGGCGAGGGCATCGTCCATGAACGCCTCGGTCAGGACCTCCAGCACCTTCTGCTGGTCCGCCTCACCTGCCAGCCTCACGGGTGCGTACGGTGTATCGACTGTCATGCGTACATCGTATGGACGCGGCGCCCCGATGTGCATAGACCGCAAAAAAGAGCGACAGAAAGTGCACTGGTACACGAGAAGGTGACCTAGTACACTGGACGGGCGATGCCGCGTCAGATCCGGAGGTCACATGCCGTCGCGGAAAGAAGCGCCCTACCGGCGGATCGTCGCGGAGCTCCGCGCCCGGATCGAGGCCGGCGACCTGCGGCCAGGCGATCGTGTGCCCTCCATCCGGCAGACCGCCCAGCGCTGGGGCGTCGCGGTCGCGACCGCGACCAGGGTGATGGCCGCGCTCCGCGACGAGGGGCTGGTCGAAACGAAGGTCGGCGCCGGCACGGTGGTCAGCGCCCGCGCGGGCCGGCTGAGTCCCGCCGCCCCGAGACGGCGGCAGGACGCCACCCCCAAACCGGCACTCGACCGGAAGCGGGTGCTCCGCACCGCCATCGCGATCGCCGACGTCGAAGGGCTCGACGCGGTGTCCATGAGGCGGCTCGCTGCCGAGCTCGACGTCGGCCCGATGTCGCTCTACCGCCACGTGGCCGGCAAGCACGAACTCGTGACGCAGATGGCCGACGAGGCCTTCGGCGAACCGGAACTGCCCGTCCCGGGGCCTGACGGGTGGCGGGCCAAGCTCGAACTGGTCGCCCGCCTGCAGTGGGAGTTGTGCCGGCGGCACCTCTGGCTGCCCAGCGCCGTCTCGTTCATCCGCCCGTTGCTCGTACCCGCCATGATGGCGCACACCGAGTGGACCCTGCGCGCGCTCGACGGGCTCGGGCTGACGATGGCGGCACGGATGCGCGAGGCGCTCACGCTGCACGCGCTGGTCATCCCCGTCGCCCAGTCCATGGCGGCCGAGGTCGAAGCCGAGCAGGAGACCGGCGTGACCCTCGACCAGTGGCGGCTGTCCCAGCGGAAGCGGACGGGCGAGCTCCTCGGCAGCGGGCGATTCCCGCTGCTGGCCACGGCTCAGGAGGACGTGGCGTCGGACTTGGACGGGTTGTTCGAGTACAGCCTTGCCCGCCATCTCGACGGTTTCGCGGCCCTGGTGGCGGATCAGCCCTGACCCCGGAAGAGGTCGCTCATGCACCGCCCGGCGTCCGGCACGCGAGCCGCTCCCGGCAGGTGGCGCCGCCGCTCATGCACCGCCCGGCGTGCGGCGCGCGAGCCACTCCCGGTAGGTGGTCTTCGCGATGGCGGCGCCGTCCTTGGCCACGAGGGCGTCGCCCGAGACTGCCGCGTACATGCCGGCGCGGTCGTCGGTGACGACGGCGCGGTGGTCGCCACGGGCGGCGAGAGTGATCCTGCCCAGCTCGCCGAGCGCGAAGACCTCCGGGCCCGCGATGTCCCGGGTGCCCCGCACCGGCGCGCCCGCGCTGACGCCGGCCACGGCCTCGGCGACGTCATCCGCGGCGATGGGCTGCAGGCGGGTGGCGGGCAGGCGGACGGTGTGCTCGTCGGAGGTCCAGGACATCACCGTGCCGATGAACTCGAAGAACTGCGTGGCTCGCACGATCGAGTACGGTACGGGCCCGGCCTTGAGCATGTCCTCCTGCAGCACCTTCGCGCGGTAGTAGACCAGGCCGGGCACCAGGTCGGCGCCCACGATGGACAGGATGACCGCGTGAGCGGCGCCTGCCGCCCCGGCGGCGGTCAGCAGGTTGCCCATGGTCGTACGGAAGAAGGCGGGGGAGGTCTCGTCGAAGGCCGGCGGCTTCGTGAGGTTGACGACGACGTCGGCGCCCGTCAGCGCCTCGGGCAGGCCCTTGCCGCTGAGCAGGTCCACACCGGTGGACCTCGCGTGCGGCACCGCCTCGTGCCCGCGCGCGACAAGGATCTCGACCAGCCGGGACCCGATGAGACCGGTCCCGCCGATGACGGCGATCTTCATGGTCTGGCCCTCCTGGCTCGCGAACATGGCGGCCCCCGGCGCTCGTACACGAAGGGCCCCTTCACCGTCCAGACCGGATGACCATGCGTTTCGTGACAGGCCCTCCCCAGGGCGAGCACGCGGGGCGCCTCAGCCCGTGAGGTTCTTGAGGGTCTCCCTGGCGATCTCCTCCACTCCCTGCAGCAGTTCTTCCTCGGGGACGGGCCGGCTGTCCTTGTTCGGAAGGATCTCGCGGCCCTTGTTGTCGGAGCCGTGGAAACGGATGTCGATGGTGGCGTTGCCTCGGACGACGAGAATCCAGGCCATCGCCCTCCGCCTGTCGGTGTGCTCGTTGTAGATCGCGTACGCCCCGTCGCCAAGATCGCTGATTTCCTTGATCTCCCCATATTTCGCGTTGTACGGGGCGTCTTTGGTCTGGCCCGAATCGTCACGCATCGAGCGCCACGAGAAGTCGGCGTCGTCCCGGGCGGAGTCGTTGTCCGGGAAGACGTTGACCTTGACGGTGAAGGAGCGGGACTCGTTGTAGCCGCCCTTCATGTTGTAGCCCTTCTGGTTCCACGCGCAGTCCTTCCGCTTCGCGCCGTAACCGTCCTTGGCCACACCCGGCTCGGACTCGCTCTTGGGCGCCAGCCGCGAGGTCAGGCTCGCGGGGAGCAGGTCGCACACCTCGGGCACGTCCTGCAGCGGCGGGAAGGTGGAGGTCACGGTGGAGGAGGGCGAGGCCTGCGCCGTGTCCTGCGGGGACGCGGTGGGCGGGCTCGCGGTGGGGCCGAGGGTCGGTTCCGCGGTGGGCGGGGTGGCCGGAGCGCCGACCTTGCCTCCGGGGTCGGGAGGCATCGCCACGGGAGGCTGCGTGCCCACGTTCCGCACGGCGATGAGCCCGCCGCCGAGCACCGCGACCGTCGCGGCGGCGGCCATGATGCCCATCGCCCACCCTGGTGGCTTCGAGGTCGACGGCTGCCCGCTGCCCTGGTCCGGCCAGTAGGACGCAGGTGGCACAGGTGGTGCTGTGGTCATCATCGCTCCCGGTGCTCGGACGCATGCGATTGATTGCGGCGTGAAATATAGCGAATTGAAACCTGCCCTCAATACTGTTGGCCGCGTGCCGGGTAACGGGGAAGGAAAAATCGCGGGCCGCTACCGAGTGTTGCAGACACTCGGCCAGGGCGGTATGGGCACGGTATGGCTCGCCCACGACGAGCTCCTCGACCGCCACGTCGCGGTCAAGGCCCTGCTGCTGCCGGAGTCGCTCACCGCGGCCGAACGCGAGGAGGCGCTGCAGCGCGCGACACGTGAGGCGATGGCCGCCGCCCAGCTACGGCACCCGAACATCATCACGGTCCACGACGTCCTCACCCACAACGGCCTGCCCACGATCGTCATGGAGATGCTCAAGGGCCGCGACCTGAAGGACGCCGTGGCCGCGGAAGGCCCGTGGCCGCCGGAACGCGCGGCGGCGCTCGGGCTGCGGGTGCTCGACGCGCTGTCGGCCGCGCACGCCCACGGCATCCAGCACCGCGACGTCAAACCGGCCAACGTGTTCCTGACCGACGACGGACGGGTGGTGCTCACCGACTTCGGCATCGCCCGGCTGGAGGACCAGGCCACGATCACCGAGTCGGGCCTGCTCGTCGGCTCCCCCGGCTACATCGCCCCCGAGCGGCTGCGCGGCGAGCGCGGCGGCCCGGCCTCCGACCTGTGGTCCCTGGGCGCCACCCTCTACTCCGCGGTCGAGGGCCAGGCTCCCTACACCGGCACCTCGCCCATGGCGGTGCTGCGGGACGCGCTGACCCGGCCGCCCCGGCCGCCCGAGCGCGCCGGACGGCTCGGCCCGGTGCTCATGCACCTGCTGGCGCGCGAGCCGTACCAGCGCCCCGACGCGCGGCTGGCAGCCCACCTGCTGCGGCAGGTGGCGGAAGGCGGGCAGGGCGCCGCCCCGCCGTCAGGGTCCACGACCTTACCCCTGTCCGGGTCCCCGTCCGGGCCTCCGTCCGGGCCTCCATCCGGACCCCTGACCGTGCCGCGCCAGGGCGGCAGGCGCGGGCCGGTCCTCGTCGGCGCCGGCCTGGTCGCGGCCGTGGCGGCCGTGGCGGCCACCGTCGTGCTCCTGCCGCGATCGGCGCCGACCACCACACAGCCGACCCCGCAGTCGACCCTGCAGCCCACCGTGACCGCCGGCACGCCTGCCGCCACCTCCGCCCCCGTTCAGACGCCTGCGGCGACACCCTCCGCCACGGCGACGGCCGCGAGGTTCGGCGCGCCCGTCGACGTGTGCGCCCTCATGACGCCCACCCAGGTGCGCACGCTGGTCCCGAAGGCCTCACCCGAGGGCACGAGCGAGGACGAAGGCTGCGCGTGGACGGCGCGCGGCAACGGCGTCACCGTGATCCCGGTGGAGCCGGTCGCGCTGGAGAGCGCGTGGGGACGCAGCGTGGACGAGGCATCGGAGAAGTTCGTCAACAAGCTCAACAGCGCCGAATCCGGCGCGAAGATCAGATGGAACTGGCCTGACATCGGCCTGGAGAAGACCCTCCTTCAGGAGAGCAAGGCGTACACGGAGGTCAACGGCATCGGCGACGAGGCCTTCAGTTACGAGCTGGTCAACACCAAGGGCCAGGTGGAACGGCACGACGTGATCTTCCGTATGAGCAACGTCGTGATGCAGATCGGATACGTCGACGTGAAAAAGATCGGCGACAACGAGGCCATGCGCAAGGGCGCGCGTGACGCCGCCCGATGGGTCGCGGCGGCGCTAGGACGCCAGGGGTGATGATGCGGTGAACCAGCCACGACTCGTGGGCGGGCGCTACCAGTTGATCGCGCAGATCGGCAGGGGCGGGATGGGCGTCGTATGGCGCGCCCACGACACGGTGATCGGGCGCGAGGTGGCGATCAAGCAGGTGCACCTGCCCGCGAACCTCTCGCCGGACGATCACGCGCGGCTGCGCGAGCGCACCCTGCACGAGGCGCGCGTCGCGGTCCAGGTCAGGCATCCCGCCGTGGTCGCGATCCACGACGTGGTCGTGGAGGGGGCCGAGCCGTGGATCGTCATGGAGCTCGTCAAGGGCCGCTCCCTCGATGAGGTCGTGAAGTCGGGCGGGCCGCTGTCACCGCAGTGGGCCGCCTCGATCGGGCTGTTCGTGCTGTCCGCGCTGGCCGCCGCGCACACGCGCGGGCTGCTGCACCGCGACGTCAAGCCGGGCAACGTGCTGCTCGCCGACGACGGCCGCATCCTGCTGTCCGACTTCGGCATCGCCATCAGGGCCGGCGGGCAGCAGGGCGGCGCGCCCATGGGGACACCCGGGTACACCGCTCCCGAGGCGCTCACGGAGGAGCCCGGCCGGGCCGCCGGGCCCGCCGCCGACCTCTGGTCGCTCGGGGCGACGATCTACACCGCCGTCGAAGGCGTGCCGCCGTTCGCCCGTCCTACCGCCATGGCCACGCACGGCGCGGTGATGACCGAGCCGCCCAGGCCACCCCAGCGGGCGGGCGCGCTGGGGCCCGTGCTCATGCGGTTGCTGGAGAAGGAGCCCGCCCGGCGCCAGGACACGGTGGCGTTGCGGGCGGCCCTGCAGCCCCTCACCGGCGGCACCGCCGCCACCATGCCCGCGGGCTCGCACCAGGCGTCCTGGGTGCTGCCCAGACTCCCGGTGTACGGGTCCGCCGCGGCCGTGCTCGCCGTCTTCGTGACGGCGGTCGCGCTCATCCTGACCACCACCCCGCCCGCCACCTCGACCACTCTGGCGAGCACCGCGGCCCCCACCACACCGCCCACCGCGCCCACCACCGCGCCCACCACTGCGACAGGCCCGACGACGACCGCGCCCACGGGCACGCCCGCGCCGACCGCCACGGGCACACCCGTCGCGCGCACGCCCGGCAAGTTCACCGCCATCCCCCGGCCCTGCCAGCTGCTCACCAGGGACCAGGCCACCGAGGTCGTGGGCAAATACCTGACCAGCAGCGTGGAGCCCACCGTCAAATGCACGTGGGCCAGGTCGCGCGACGACAAGAGCCTCTCGCTCAACCTCACGCTCTTCCTGTATCCGCAGCAGGGCGACGGTTACGAGACCAAGCTGGCCGAGGAACACGTGCAGGGCGCCAGGGCCAAGGCCGAGACGGAGGCCGGACGCGGCGGCAGCGGCGGCGAGCAGGGCGAGGTCTTCGAGATCACCGGCGCGGGCGACGGGGCCGTCGGCTGGGAGAAGAGCGAGACCACGTTCAGCACCAAGAAGTCCTCGGTCTACTCGGTGTTCAGGACCAGCAACATCGTGGGCGAGATCCGCTTCACCCGCAACGTCGAGAAGGAGCCGGGGTTGCGCGAGAAGACCGAGAAGGCGATCAAGCACCTCGTCCAGAACCTCGACGCCAAGGCCTGACCGATGCACGTGATCGCCGGTCGATACCAGCTGCTCGCTCCCCTGGGCGCGGGCGGCGCGGGCACGGTGTGGCGGGCCCGCGACACGGTGCTGGGCCGCGAGGTCGCGGTCAAGGAGGTGCGCCTGCCCGCCGACCCGGCCAGGAGGGACAGAGCGCTTGCGGACACGCTGCGCGAGGCCCGCGCGGCGGCGTCGCTGAACCATCCGGCGATCATCACCGTGCACGACGTCCTCGCCGAGCAGGGACAGCCGTGGATCGTCATGGACCTGCTCCCGGGCCGGTCCCTGGCCGATCTCCTGCGGGAGAGCGGCAGGCTGCCGCCCGGCCAGGTCGCGTCCATCGGCCTGCGGGTGCTCGACGCGCTGGAGGCGGCGCACCGGCGCGGGATCCTGCACCGGGACGTGAAGCCGGGCAACGTGATGCTGACCGACTCCGGCGAGGCCGTCCTCACCGACTTCGGCATCGCCGCGCACATCGACGACACCCCGAGCGCGACCGCGGCGGCCGGGCGGCCGGGGGCGGCCGGCTCGCCGGGGTACGTCGCGCCGGAACGCCTGCGCGGCGAGCCCGCTGGGCCGGCCTGCGATCTCTGGTCGCTGGCCGCCACCCTGTACACGGCGGTGGAGGGGCGCAGCCCTTTCCACCGCGACTCCCCCATGGCGATCGTCGCGGCGGTGCTCACCCAGCCCCCGCCGCCCCCGGTCAACGCGGGACCGTTCGGCGGGCTGCTGGCGGCGATGCTGGACAAGAACCCGGCCGCGCGCCCCCACCCGCAGCAGGTCAGAGCGGCACTCCAGCCGATCGCCGCTCCCCTGCCGGCGCGCCGCTCGGCGATGACGGCGACCACGATGCCCGTCCCCTCCAGGAAGAGCAGGCTCCCCGTCGTGCTCGGTGGCCTGGCCGCCGCCACCGCCGTCACCATCACGGCGGTGGTCCTGGTCAACGCGTCCGCCACCACCGGCCCTCCGAGGAACACGCCGGTCGCCCAGGTCCCGCCCTCCTCGCACCCGCCGGTCTCCACCCCGCGGCCGCCGGCTTCCGCCCCGGCGACCACGCCCGCCCCCGCGCCGAAGGGTGACGGCCGCTTCGCCGCGGCGCCCGAGGCCTGCCGGCTGGTGAGCGACCAGGAGGCCGAGAAGATCATGCCCGGGATGCGCAGGCGTGCGGGCGGCCTCGACACCACCAAGTGCGACTGGGCGGTCGGCATGTTGAAGGACGTCGTCAACATCCACATCACGCACTCGCCGCAGGTGGCGACGGCAAAGAAGATCCTGACCAGCAGGAAGCGGGCGCAGGCCTCCAAGAAGGGCAGCGCGCAGGGCAGCACCTACCAGGCCGTGCGCGAGCTCGAAGGCCTCGGGGACGGGGCCTTCGCCCAGAACTGGTGGTCGACCCTGTTCCCGCAGGCCCACAGCATCGTGTGGGTACGCGTCAGCAACCTCGTCGTCGAGATCGACTCGACCGCCGCCGACAGTGCCGAGCTGAAACCCGAGCAGCAGGACCGAGCGGTCAAGGTGGCCCGCGCGATCGTGGACGCGCTCGGGGATGTCCCGTCGACGGAGACCGGCTGATGCGCGCGGCGTTCACCCAGAAGTCCCCGAGAGGAGGAGTGGCGTTCCCCCGGGCTCCGCGGACGACCGGAGCCCCGCGCCACGGAACGACATGAACGAGGTACCCACCCCGCCCCGCTCCCCCCGGCCCGGCGGAGTCCGGGTGACGCCCGGCCTCCTCAGCGGGGCCATGGCGGTGCTCGTGCTGATGGTGTTCACGGTCGCCTTCCTGCTGACGAGGCAGGAGCCGCCGCCCGCGCCGCCGGGTGAGCCCGTCTCCGCGCGGACGAAGCCCTCGTCCGCGCCGCCCAGCACGCAGCCCCCGCCCAGCACGCAACCCCCGACGAGCGAGCCGCCCCCGACCGGTGAGGCGAAGTTCTCCGGCGACGTCGACCCGTGCGAGCTCCTCAGCGAGGAGCTGCTGACCAAGCTGGTGGTCTTCCCCAAGCAGCAGAAGATCTACAAGGAGGAGTGCGAGTGGACGACCCTGCCCTCGTACGGGGCGGGGCTTCCCACCAACATGACCTTCAGGCTGAAGGTGTACACCAAGGTGTTCCCCGACGGGGTGACGCAGGCGCACGAGCAGTTCGTCGCCCGCCGGCACGAGGCGTCGCTCATCCCCCAGGGCTACACCAAGGCCGAGCCGGCGGTCGGGGACGACTCCTATGTCACCGCGTACACGCTGGAGGGCAGCGACAGGGGGCCCACGAAGGCGGTCGTGGGGGTCCGGGTGAGCAACGCGGTGGTGGAGGTCGAGTACGACCGCTCCGTCACCGAGGACGCCGAGGGCAGGCTGACCGCGGGCGCGCTGGAGACGGCCCGCGCGGTCGCGGAGAAGCTCGGCGGCGGCGGGGGGTGAGAGGGCCCGGGGCGGCGCCCCGGGCCGTTTTCAGGACCAGGTGACCGGCAGCGCATGCACGCCGAAGATGAGCATCTCGTTGCGGACCGGCACCTGGTCGGCCGGGACCGCGAGGCGCAGATCCGGCAGGCGGGAGATCAGCTCGCCCAGCCCTATGCGCATCTCGACCCGGGCCAGCTGCTGACCCAGGCACTGGTGGATCCCATGGCCGAAGGCCAGGTGCGGGGCACGCGAGCGGTGCACGTCGAGCGCGTCGGGATCGGACCAGTGCCGCGGGTCACGGTTGACCTCGGGCGTGGCGATCACGACGGTCGCGCCGGCCGGGATCTCGACGCCGCCCAGCGTCACCGGCTCCGTGGTGACCCGGCTGACCCCTAGCTGGATGATCGACAGGAACCGCAGCAGTTCCTCCACCGTGTTGTCGATCAGGCCGGGATCGGCACGCAGCGCCGCGAGCTGCGCGGGATGCTCCAGCAGCGCGAACATGCCCAGACCCAGCATGTTCGCCGTGGTCTCGTGGCCCGCGTTGAGCAGGATGAGTGCGACGTCGACCAGTTGCGCGTCCGTCAGGGGCGGGTCGGCGTCGTGGACGAGCCCGGACAGCAGGTCATCGGCGGGGTTCGCGCGCTTGCCCGCCACCAGCTGCTGCATGAACGCGTAGAGCTCGGCGCGCGCGACGGCCCGCTCCTCCGGGGTCGCGTTCGCGTTCAGCCCGATCGACGTACGCTTCTGGAACAGCTCGCGGTCGGCGTAGTCCACGCCCAGCAACTCGCAGATGACCAGCGACGGCAGCGGCAGCGCGAACGCCGGCACCAGATCGGCCCGCGTGCCCGCCGCCTTCATCGCCTCGATGTGCTCGACCGCGATCTCCGTCACCCGCGACTCCAGCTCCCGCATCCGCCGCACCGTGAACTGGCCCGTCAGCAGCCGGCGCAACCGGGTGTGCTCCGGCGGGTCCATGAAGACGAAGAGACCGTCCTGCCGCTCCGCCACCTCCGGTTTCCGCGGCTGCGCCTCCATCTCGGACACCTCGTGCGGCTGCAGCGACGTCGCGTCGCGGTGGCGCACCTTGTCGGCGCTGAAACGCGCGTCCGACAGCACCGTACGGGCCTCCTCGAACCCCGTCACCAGCCACGCCCGTGCGCCGTTCAGCAGGTCCAGCGGCCGGACCGCGCTCTCGCCCCGCAGGCCCGGCGGCGGATCGAACGGGCAACGCCCTCGCTCCACCAGGTCCGCCGGCAGGATCCGCCGCATCTCCGTAGGGTTCACGCTCGGAGACTCCTCAGTCACGCTGTCTTCGGCCATCAGCACGTCCTTGCTCTCGGTCGAGGTCACCAGAAGACCCTACAAAGATGCACGGCGCGCATCAATGCTCGTCGTGCAAGAAAACGCGGTGTCGGGGTCAGTCCCCCTTCACGGAGCAGATCGCCGATCCGATCACGGCCGTGACCTTCTCCGGATGCGAGATCAGGGTGAGGTGCGAGCCGCCCGCGAACTTGGTGATCTTCGAGCGGGCCCGCTGCGCCATGGAGAGCTGCGACTCGGGCGTGATGATCCGGTCGCCGGTGCTGACGAAATACCAGGACGGGATCCTCTTCCACGCCGCCGCCCGCGACGGGGTCTGGAAGGCGCTGGTCGAGGCGGCCCGCTGCGTCGCCCACAGGCGAACGGCGGTGTCCTTCGGCAGGTCCGAGGCGAACGAGCCGACGAAGACGTCCCGCCTGAGGTACAGGTCCTTCGCGCCCTCGGGCGCGTTCGCGTACGACGCCGTGTCGTAAAGCTCGGCCGGGTCGCCGTTGAGCACGGAGCCCGGACCGCTGAGCTGGGCGGTGGTCTCCCCCGTGTCCGGCATCGCCGCGTCGACGTACACCAGGGCCTTGACGTTCGGGGCGTTCGCGGCGGCGTTCGTGATGACCGAACCCCCGTAGGAGTGCCCCACCAGGACGACGGGCCCGGAGACGGTCCTGAGGAAGTCCGCGACGGTGGCGGCGTCGCCGTCGAGGCCCCGCAGCGGGTTGGCGATGGCGCGCGCCGGGTAACCGGCCCGGCGCAGGGCGTCCACCTCTCCGTTCCAGCTGGAGGTGTCGGCCCACGCTCCGTGGACCAGGACGACCGTCGGTTTCGTGGAGCCCGATGACGGGCCCGGTGACGGGCCCGATGACGCGCAGGGCACCGGGGCGCTCGCGTGGCCCGCGGCCGGGTGCGCCGCGGTTGTCAGCGTGGCCAGGAGCACGATCGTCTTCACGGCGCGGCTCATCTTCTCTCCCCCAGTCGCACGCTGACCAGGGACGTCTCCTACCGCGAGAGCCGCACGCCTAACGGGGAGGAGACCTAAAGCGAACGTATATCGTGCCGGGCTAAGGTCTCGCCATGCTCTCGCGTGACATCATGGCCGCGGCCATCGCCCTGCCCCTTCTGTGGCCCGGCACGGCCGGTGCGCAGACCGCACGCCAGGCGCCGCTCGGAGCCGTGTTCAACAATCCCGGCACGGCGGACGCAAGCAAGATCGTCGATCAGTTGATCACGCTGATCGGCGGCGCGGCGGCGGGCTCGGACATCAGGATGACGGCGTTCGAGTTCACCGACTCCGACGTGCTCGCCGCCCTCAAGGCCGCGCACGCCAGGGGTGTCAACGTCAAGGTCCTGGCTGACGGCGGCGCCAAGGACAGCGACCAGTTCAAGGAGCTCGCCACGGCGCTGGGCGGCGACACGAGCCGGCCGTCGTGGGCGAGCCACTGCCGGCACGACGGCAACTCCTCGACCGCGTGCATCGGCGACGTCCCCGGCGACGACGGGTCGAAGATGCACAACAAGTTCTACCTGTTCTCCAGCACCCTCGGCAGCTCCGACGTCGTGATGCAGTCGAGCGCCAACCTCAAGAAGGGCGGCTCGGGGACAGGGCAGTGGAACAGCTCCTACACCCTCTCCGACAAGGCCGTCTACGACGCCTACCTGGCGTATTTCGACGACCTGGTGGAGATGGAGCTGATCCCCGACTACTACGAGACGCACCCGCCGGTCGAGACGCCGGCCATGAAGCTCTATTACGCGCCCCGCGAGGACGGCGACACGATGTACAACATCCTCGGCCACGTCACGTGCAAGGGCAACACGGAGGGCGGCACGACCGGGGACCACCGTACGATCATCCGGGTCTCCACCTGGCACATCGCGCGGACGGCCGTGGCCAGGCGGCTGTGGGAGCTGGACCAGCAGGGCTGCTACGTCGACATCGTCTACCGGCACGCCGGCAAGGCCGCCCTCGAAGCGCTGCTGAAGCCGCCGAACGGCTATCACGGCCCGGAGATCCGCACGTTCGCGGACGCCCCGGGAACGCACCAGAAGGACCTGCTGATCGACGGCACGTACAACGGCGAGATCAACCAGAAGGTGGTCTTCACCGGCAGCATGAACCTCAATCCCTCCTCGCTGCGCGAGAACGACGAGACCATGCTCCGCATCACGGACCCGGAGGTCCATCGGGCCTTCAAGTACAACTTCTGGGACGTCCGGGAGGCCGCCGACGTCGACGTCCAGACCAGCAAGAAGCGGGCGGCGCGTTTGCCCGCCACGGTCGAGTCCCCCGGCGAACGATCGGAGTGAGCGCGCGCCGCCCGCGCCCGACTAGCGCAGCGACGTCGTCACCAGCTGCGGGCTCGCCTCGATCTCGGCCTCGGTGAACCGTTCGGTCACCCACTGCCCGCGCGAGAACAGCTCGGTCTGGTCGGCGTGGTGCGGCGAGGCCGCGTTGGCCGACAACGAGTACGTCAGCACGGTGCGGGTGCGCGGCCCCTCCGGGGTCAGTTCCACGGCCATCATGAAGCTGGAGCCGGTGTTGACCTCCGGGTAGCGGCCGTCCTCGCCGAGCGGGCCGCCCGTACGGATCCGGTCGAAGCACCCCTCCCCCTCGGTGCACCCCGGCACCGCGACGGCGCCGTACCGCTGGGCCTGCCCCGGCGTGAGCGTCAGCGGGACGTCGTTGGCCGTGAAGAACTGCACGGCGTCGGCCAGCGCGGTCCGCACCACCGGGACGGTGATGTCGAGCCCGCGCGGCGTGGTGAGCGGGTGCTCGGCGTCGAACGGCACCTTCCACCAGCTCCTCGGCGGAGCGATCGACCCGTCGGGCCGTCTCTGCGGGCCGTTGAGACCCATGAAGAACTCCCGCCACAGGATCGCGCCCCGGCTGCCGAGGCGGGCGCGCCCGTCCCATGCCGCCAGCGTGGCGCAGGCCCGGCGGACGTCGACCTTCTCGCCGTCGCTCGCCGTCATCACGGGCTCGGCCCGGCACAGCGCGCGCAGATCGCGGCGGAGCAGTTCGGCGCTCAGGTTGCGCTTGCCGGTGGCCACCTTCTGGAGGGTCTCCAGGGTGAAGCCGGGCGCGCCGAGCCCGTCGTCGCCCGACAGCCGCTGCGCGATCATGTCGAGGCCGACCCGGGTCCGCAGGTCCCGCATCGTACGGACGTTGCCGTAGATGTGCGGATAGTCCGTGAGCGGGGCCTCGGGGTTGGTCAGCCAGGGGCTGGCGTTGGCGTTCGCCACGTAGTCCGCGCGGACCAGCCGGGGCTGGGCGGCCGGGCCGAAGATGCCCGGCTCGATCGCGTCCGCGTCCTCGCCCCACAGGCAGTCCGACCTGGAGCCGTCCAGGATGAGCGGCTCGGGGTCGTCCTCGGCGCGGCAGCGCTCCGCCTGCTCGTCGGTGACGTGCGGGACGACCGAGGCGTCGGCGAAGTACGCCTGGCCGCCGACGTCCGTGGCGAGCGTGTAGACGAAGGGCATGCCCTGGTACGTCTCCTGCGCGCGCCGCAGGGCGGCCACGTCGGGCGCGGCGCCCATGGCCAGCCACTCGTCGGCGAACCGCAGGTTGACGGCGTTGGCGTCGGCCAGGGCGATCGCCGTCTCCTCCGTCCAGTCGTTCGCCAGCACCGGCCCGTACCTGGAGGTGAACAGGGTGGTGGTGACGGGCCTGACCGCGCCCTGGGCGTCCCGGACGGTGACCGTGACCTCCTGCCTGCCCATCGGCTCCGGCCTGCCGTTCACGAGGTACGTGGTGCGCTGCCCCGGCGCCAGCTCGAGCTGGTAGAGGGTGAAGCGCTGGGCGTGGGAGACGGTGTGCGTCCAGGCCATGCTCGCGTTGTGGCCGATCTGGACCATGGGGGTGCCGTAGAGGCTGCCGCCCGCCACGTCGAGCAGGCCCGGGATGGTCAGGTGGACCTGGTAGAAGCGGCGGCTGCCGTTCCACGGGAAGTGGGGGTCGGCCAGCAGCATGCCGTGGCCGCCTCGGGTGGCCTCGCGCCCGAGGGCGTAGGCGTTGCTGCCGGGGGCGGTCACCCTCTTCGACGGACGCTCCCCTCGCGACTGCCCGGAGGCGGCGATGGCCTCCTTGAACTGGGAGCTGCCGCCCAGGCGGCCGAGGTCGAGCAGGTTCATCCAGACGTCCGTGGCCGTGATGGGGCCGACCCACGTCTTGCCCCGGCAGGCCGGGTCGGGCAGCCTGGCCACGCCCGTGTCGCTCAGGTAGCGGTTGAACCCGGCGACGTAGCCGTCCACGAGCGCGCGCAGCGCGGCGCTGGGGCCGTGGGGCGCCGGGCGGGCGAGCACCCGGCGCAGCGCGCCCGACGCCTCGACGCTCTTGTAGTACACGTCGCTGGCCAGGTTGGAGATCGGGTCGGTGACGTCGTCGGACATCGCGTCCGCGCCGAAGTGGCGCGACCGCTCGCCGCGCAGGGTGAGCGCCCACGAGGCCATGACGCACAGGTTGTCCTGCGCGAACGCGTAGCCGTAGCCGTAGCCGAGGCCGCCGTGGTCCTTCGCGGAGATGTGCGGGATGCCGTACTCGGTGCGCCTGATGTCGGCGGCGTAGCGGCCTTCGGCGGCTCGCGCCGGGGGGGCGCCGCTCCCCGGCGCCGCGACGAGGAGGGCGCCGGCCGCTGCCGCTACGAGCGCTGCGGAAGTCCGCCGGAGGAGGGTCATGGTCATCGGCAGTCCTGTTCGGTGCGGGCCTGTTCGGAGCGGGCCTATTCGAAGCGGGCATTGTCGGGGGCGGTCACGCGCTTGAGCAGCGGCAGGCCGGCGGTGATCACCAGCAGGGCGGCCAGCAGCCCGCCGCCGAGGGTCAGGAAGTAGGCGGGCCCCGGCAACGCCGGCGGCGCGCTCTTGATGGCCAGCTGGTCGATCAGCGGCTCGGCCACGCCGAAGCCCGCGGCCGCCGCCACCAGGGCCGCCAGCACCATGGGGGCGGCGGTCTCCAGCAGCACCACCCTCGACAGCGTCCGCGTGGGCGTGCCGCACAACCGCAGCAGCGTGAACGGCTGCCTGCGCTCCACCACGCCGCCGGTGACCGCCACCAGCAGCCCGCAGCCCGCCACCAGCAGGGTCAGCGCGACGATGGCCAGCGCCACGCGTTCGGCCTGGTCGAGGAGCACCGCTCGGGCCTGGGCTACCTCGGCGAACGTCAGCGGCGCCTCGGCGCTGCCGGCGCGGGCGACGTACGGGGTGAGCAGCGTGCGGATCTCTTCGAGGACGGCCGGGTCGCCGGCGCTGATCAGCACCGCCGCCAGGGGCAGGCCGGCCAGGTCGGCGGGCGTGGCCGTGTTGGCCGGGTCGACGAGCGGCAGGTTGCGATCGACGGAGAGCATGTTGTCGCCGGTCAGCAGCCGGTTGAAGTCGGCCGCCACCGCGCGGACGCCCGGGACGCACCGGCCGAGCGCGGGGAATCGGGCGAGGGCGGCGCAGTCGACCACGTGGGCGAGCAGGAAGTCGGGCCGGCAGCCGGGGCCCGGGTCGCACGGCGGAGGGCCGCCGGGCCAGGGCGGCGTGTCGGCCCTGCGGCGGACCGGCAGGACGGTGACGCCGGGACGGGCGCGGATCTCGGCGAGCAGTTCGGACGCCGTGTCAGGCGGCAGGGGCAGGCCCGGGGCGGCCTCGGCGTACCCGAACGACACCCGCATGACGTTGTTCAGCGTGCCTCCGCCCGCGGCCTGCTGGCCCGAGACGACGGCGGGGACGATGCCGGCGACGGCCGTGCCGATGAAGACCGCCAGCACGATGCCGTTCACCGACCTGAAGGCCCCCTTGGGGTCGGCCGCCAGCCGCTGGGCCGCCAGCAGCGTCGCCGCGCCGGGCGTGACCCTGGCGACCAGCCGCGCGGCCAGCATCGTCAGCCAGGGCCCGGCCACCACGAGACCGACCATGATCAGCGCCAGGCCGACGTCGACGAGCACCGCGTCCGGTTCCCTGCCGTTCGCGAACACCGGGCCCGCGAACAGTCCCAGTCCCGCCACCAGCGGGACGATCCGCCACCATCCCGGAGCGGAGGCCCGTACCCTTCCTGCCACGCCGAGCGGCGTGATCCGCACCCGGCGCAGCGACCACAGGGCGGCGCCGGCGGCGGCGAGCGGCACGCCCGCGACCACGGCGGCGTACTGGAGCCCGGTGGGCGCGACGACGTCGGGGAAGAAGCGGGAGCCGGTGATGGCTACGCCGGCCAGGGCGGGCCGCACCGCCTGGAAGGCCGCGATGCCGGCGAGCGCGCCCAGGAGCGCGCCGAGCGCCGCGTCGACCGAGGCGATCGTGTTGATCTGGCGCGCGGTGGCGCCCGCCAGCCTGATCGCCGCGAAGCGCGCCTCGCGGCGGGCGGCGGCCAGGCGCGTGGCCGTGCCGACGAGGACGAGCAGCGGAACGATCAGGCCGACGGCGGCGATGCCGAAGCCGTGCTCGTACAGCGCCGTGGTGTCGTCGGCGGCCGGGGTGGTGGCGACGGCGTCGACGGCCACGGTGCCGGCCATGGCCGCCAGCTCGCCGGGGGTCCGGCCCACGACGACGACCAGGTCGTCAGGGCCGGACAGCGCCGCCCGCCCGATCAGCCCCGTACGGGTGCCGGGGAAGCGGTCGGCGAGTCGCTCCCGTGGCACGCTCTCCATCAGCGCGGCGAGCGCGGGCGAGACGTGATGCCGCCCCGCTCCGGGCAACTCCGGGATGCCGGGAAGGGCGGGCGCGGGTGTTCCCGCGTCGAGCACGGCGACGTCGAGTCGCTTGATCGGGCGGCCCGCGTAGGAGTCCTGGCGGTGGTTCCACAACACGGCGCCCGGGGTGGCGCCCAGCGCCCAGCCGCCCGGCGCGGAGCCGGTCGTGCACTCCCAGCAGGGCCGGCCCGCGGTCACCTGGAAGGCGTTGAACAGCGCCACCGTGGACAGCAGCACCGTCACCCCCATCGCGACGGCGGCGGTGACGAGCGCCAGCCGGACGGCCGACTCGCGGCCGCCGCGCAACGACAGCCGCAGGCCCAGCCACAAGGTCATCGCACGACCTCGCCGGCGTAGGGATCGGTGACCTTGCCGTCGCGCACCACGACCTCCCGGTCGGCGCAGGCGGCGACGCGGGCGTCGTGGGTCACCACGATCACGGTCGTGCCCTCCTGGCGGGCCAGGCCGACGAGCAGCTCCATGACCCTTTCTCCGGCGAGCGAGTCGAGCGCGCCGGTGGGCTCGTCCGCGAAGATCACCTTGGGCCGCGTCACCAGCGCCCTGGCGATCGCCACGCGCTGCGCCTGCCCTCCGGACAGCTCGCCCGTACGCCGGCCGCCCAGCTCGTCGAGCTCCAGCCGCCGCAGCCAGCCGCCCGCCCGCTGGTAGGCCTGCTTGCGCCCGGCCTTGCCGAGCAGCAGCGGCAGGGCGACGTTGTCGGCCACCGTGAGCTCCGGCACCAGCCGGCCGAACTGGAAGACGAAACCGAAGGCGGTGCGGCGCAGCTCGGACCGCCTCGCGTCGCTCAGGGTGTCCAGCCGCCGCCCTTCGAACCAGACCTCGCCCTTGTCGGGGCTGAAGATCCCGGCCAGGCAGTGCAGCAGCGTGGACTTGCCGGAACCGCTCGGGCCCATGATCGCCAGGATCTCGCCCGCCGCCACGAACAGGCTCGCCTCGCGCAACGCCGGCGTCCGGCCGTACGAACGGTCGATGGAACGGGCCTCCAGCAGCGGGCCCGGCACGGGAAGGGCGTCGACGGTCATGCGGGCCGGACCGTTTCCGCCAGCGCGCCCAGCCGGGCCGCGGTCACGTCGATCCAGCGCAGGTCGGCCTCCAGATGGAACATGCCGTGATCGGCCAGCAGCGCGTCCACGAGAGCGCCGCCGCGTCTGACCTCCGACAACTCGCGCATGCGCCGCATGTGCGTGGCGCGCTGGAGGTCCAGGAAGCGCTGCGCGTCGTGGCCCAGCATCAGCGCCAGCACGACCTTCGTGAACAACACCGTCTGCAGGTACGGCTCCGCCGCCACCGGTTCGGCCAGCCACGCCGTCACCTCGTGCCTGCCTTCCGGGGTGATGGCGTAACGCTTGCGGTCGGGGCCGTCGCCGCGTTCGCTCTGGCCGGCCGTGACCTTGCCGTCCCTGGCCAGGCGGGCGAGCGTCGAATAGACCTGCCCGAAGGGGAGCGGCTTCCCCCTGCCGAAGTAGGTGTCGTAGTCGCGCTTCAGGTCGTAGCCGTAGCTGGGCTCGCGGTCCAGGAGGCCCAGCAGCGCCAAGGGGACTGTCATGGCGGCGACTATACACCGGAGGTATATCCGTGGCGTATAAAGGCGCTGGCGCCTACGGTCACGACGACCGGGCGTCCGGCGTCCCTTGCCTGAGCACCGCCCCGCACCTCGGCCTGCCGATCGATACGGCGCGGGCCACGCTGCAGGGCTCGACGCCAGCGGGGCGCTAGAGACGCGCTAGACGGACCGGACACCATGTCCTGTCGTGGATCTCTTGCTCGTCGCATGCCAAGTCCTGCTCGGAGCCGTCTTCGCGGTCTCCGCGTTCACCAAGCTCCGCAGCGGCGCGGCCGTGCGGTCATTCGCGGCGTCCTTGACGATGCTGCCGGAGGCGTTCCGCCTGCCCGCCGCCGGTGCGGTGGCGGCCGGCGAGACGGTGGCGGCGGTCCTCATGCCGATCCCCCAGGCGGGGCTGGCCCTGAGCGCGATCCTGCTCGCCGGGTTCACGCTGGTGATCATCATGTCGATCCGGAAGGGCGTACGCGCGCCGTGCCGCTGCTTCGGCCTCTCCGCGACCCCTCTCGGGCGGGTGCACCTGGTCCGTAACGCCCTGCTGCTGCTCGTGGTGGCGCTGGGCGGCACGGGCCTGATCTACTCCGGCGGGCCGCCGGCCGCCGCCGGGCTGGCGGTCGCGGTGCCCGCCGGGCTGGCGGGGGCGATCGTGCTGATCGCCTTCGACGACATCGCTGGGCTGTTCATGGAAACGTCAGGGAGTGTGTGATGCCTTATCTGGTCGCCGCGGTCGTGCTGGTCGGTCTGCTGTGCATGGTGAACCTGCTGCTGACGGTGGGCGTGATCCGCCGGCTCCGCCAGCAGAGCGGCCGGGAGGACTTCTCCGAGCCGATGACCACGGGAGGGCTCGCGCCGGGTGACAGGGTCCCGGACTTCGCCGCCACGACCACGGACGGCCAGCCGATCTCGGGTGAACTGCTCGGCGGCCCCGCCATGGTGGGCTTCTTCTCGGCGGGGTGCAAGCCGTGCAAGGACCTGCTGCCCCATTTCGTCGAGGCGGCGCGGCAGACGCCGGGCGCGGTGCTCGCCGTGGTCACCGCCGGCTCCGGCGAGGACGCGGCGCCGTACGTCGAAGACCTCGCGCGGGTGGCGAGCGTCGTCACCGAGGAGCCCCAGGGCCCGATCCAGTCGGCGTTCAAGGTCGCCGGCTACCCGACCGTCTTCCTGCTCGACGCGGACGGAACGGTGGCCAGCAGCGATCACATCATCCCCACCACGGTGGGCTCGTGATCCGGCCTACTCCATGACGAGGACGCCGCCGCCCCGCAGGATCTCCTGGTGCTGGCGGCGCAGCGCGTCGGCAGGCTCGATGCCGAGCTCGGAGCCGAGGATGTCGCGCAGCCGGCGGTAGGCGGCCAGCGCCTCGGCACGCCGGCCACGGCAGGCCAGCGCCTGCAACAACATCGCCCACGCGGCCTCGCGAAAGGGATGGGCCTCGACGAGCCGTTCCAGCTCCGGGATGACGCGGTTGTGGTGGCCGAGCCGCAGTTCGGCCTCGGCGCACAACTCGCGCGCGGTCAGATGGAGCTCCTCCAGGCGGCGGCGCTCGCAGCGGACGAGCTCGACGTCGATCTCCGGCGCCACGGGGCCGCGCCAGAGCGCCAGAGCCTCCCGCAGCAGCTTGACCGCGGCTCCCGCCTCGCCTTCGGTCAGGGCGTCCGACCCTTCGGCGACGGCCGCCTCGAACACCCTGACGTCGACCGCCCGGTCCGGGACGATCAGGGTGTAGCCGTTTCCCACGGTGGTCAGGTCCACACCGTCGGCGGCGAGCGGGGACAGCGTGCGCCGCAGGCGGTACACGTACGTCTGCACACTCGCCTTCGCCGTGGCGGGCGGCTCGTCCTGCCAGAGCTCGGCCATCAGCCGGTCGATGGTGACCACCTCGCCCGGACGCAGGACGAGTACGGCGAGCACCGCCTGCTGTTTGGCGGCCCGGACCGTGATCGCCCGGCCGCCGCCATCCGCCACGGCCAGACGTCCCAGCAATGTGAACATCTCCCACCTCCGACCGGAATCCTGGCCGGAGGAGGTATGTTCCAGGTATGTCGCGGGTATGCCTGCCCGTCACGTTCGGACGGGCAGGCGCAGTGGAGGACGGCCGTCAGCAGCCGTTCTCGCTGATGATCTCGTACTTGCCGCAGCTTCCGTCACAGCAGCGGGCGCGGAGCCTGATGGGGTAGATGCACTTGTAGATGTAGTAGCACTCCACGGCCGCGGCGCTCTTCTGCGGAACGACCATCGCCAGCAACCGGTCGCCGAGCCTTCCAAGGACAGACGTCATGAGCCATTCCTTCGCTGTAGGGATTGCCTCTCCCTCCGCCCGCCGGTCGCATGCGCGCAGCGGGCGGAGCCGGCACGACGTCAAGGCTCACCCATCGCCCTAGCCCGCCGATCGCGTGCCGCTAGCGGCAGGCGATCCACCCTAGGCGCCGGGACGGGAGCGGTCGCCCGCCCGCGCCCGCCCGCGCCCGTCCCGGCGCCGGCTACTGCAGCCCGGCGCGAACGGACGTGATGCGCTGCGTGTTGAAGCCGAGCCAGTGCATCCGGCCCACGTAGCGCGCGTGCTCCACCTTGATGCAGCGGTCCTTGACCACCGTCACGCCGCCGTCCTCGGCGATCCGCGCGCCCTCCTCGTTGATCACGCCGAACTGGCACCACAGGGCGCCGGCGTGGATCGCCACGGCATCCCGGGCGATCCCCGGCAACGCGTCCGGCGCGCGGAAGACGTTCACGACGTCCACCGGCACGGGCACGTCCAGCAGGCTCGCGTAGCTGGTCTCCCCGAGGATCTCCTTCTCCCGGGGATTGACCGGGATCACCCGGTAGCCGTGCCGCCTGAGGTAGTAGCCGACGAAATGGCTGGCCCGCAGCTCGTTGCCCGACAGGCCCACGACCGCGATCGTCCCGGCGGTGTGGAGCACGCGCTGGATCGTCAACGGGTCCTGGTAACGCTCGAGGTCGATCATGCCGTCTTCCCCTCTTTCCCGGTGGCCGCGGCGACGCGGGCGAAGCCCTGTTCGAGATCCCAGATCAGGTCCTCGACGGACTCCGTGCCGACGGACAGGCGCACCGTTCCCGGCCTGACTCCGGCCGCCCGCAACTCGTCGTCGCCGAGCTGGCGGTGCGTCGTGCTGGCGGGGTGGATGACCAGGCTCTTGGCGTCGCCGACGTTCGCCAGGTGGGACCAGAGCGTCAGGCCGTTGATGAGGTCCTGGCCGCCGGCCCGGCCGCCGGCGCAGTCGAACGAGAAGACCGCGCCCGCGCCGCGCGGCAGGTATTTCTCCACCAGCGGCGCGTACCTGCTCCCGGGCAGGCCGGGGTGGGTCACGCCGGAGGCAAGCTCGTGCGACTCGAGGAACGCCGCGACCGCCAGCGCGTTGTCGACGTGGCGTTCCATCCGCAACGACAACGTCTCGAGCCCCTGCAGGAACAGGAAGGCGTTCAGCGGCGCGAGCGCACCGCCGAGATCGCGCAGGGTCTCGGCCCGCAGCTTCATGAGATAGCCGTACGTCCCGAACGTCTCGTGGAAGCGCAGGCCGTGGTAGGCGGGCGACGGATCCGCGACCACGGGGAAGCGCCCGTTGGACCAGTCGAACGTCCCCGCCTCGACGACGACGCCGCCGATGCTCGTGCCGTGGCCGCCGATGAACTTGGTCGCCGAGTGGACGACGATGTCGGCGCCCCACTCGATCGGGCGGCACAGGTAGGGGGTCGCGAACGTGTTGTCCACGATCAGCGGCAGCTCGTGCTCGTGCGCGATGGCCGCCACGGCTTCGATGTCCAGGACGTTGCCGGCGGGGTTGCCGATCGTCTCGCCGAAGAACGCCTTGGTGCCCGGGCGGACCGCCTGCCGCCAGGCGTCGAGGTCGTCGGGGTCGACCCAGGTCAGCT
This sequence comes from Nonomuraea sp. B10E15, assembly GCF_039871615.1. Classification (NCBI taxonomy): domain Bacteria; kingdom Bacillati; phylum Actinomycetota; class Actinomycetes; order Streptosporangiales; family Streptosporangiaceae; genus Nonomuraea; species Nonomuraea sp. B10E15. The sequence goes on along the minus strand of NZ_JBDPMB010000020.1, from coordinate 114,147 downwards.
CCACGTTCATCTTGCGCAGCAGGTGCTTGAGCTGGTTCACCGTCCCGCCGTACAGGGCCGAGGAGGCGACGACGTGATCGCCCGGCTGCAGCAGCGTGAAGAGCGCGGCCGCCTGCGCGGCGATCCCGCTGGCGAACGCGACCGCGCCGGCGCCACCCTCGAGGTTCGCCATGCGCTCCTCGAACACCGCGACGGTCGGGTTCATGATCCGCGAGTAGGTGTTGCCGTATTCCTGCAGGTTGAAGTAGGCCGCCGCCGACTCCGGGTCCTCGAACACGTAGCTGGTGGTCTGGAAGATCGGCACGGCGCGCGCGCCCGTGTTGGGGTCGGGCCGCTGCCCGGCGTGCAGCTGCCGGGTCTCGAAGCCGAACGCGCGGGCCTGCTCTGAACGGGAGGGCTGGTCGGTCACGAAGCTCTCTTCCTTGATGTCACTCGGGCCCGCCCTGGGCCAGGAACCGCCGGATGATGGGCGTCTGCCGCGCTTCTTCCAGCAGGAAGCAGTCGTGGCCGTACGGCGCCTCGATCACATGGAACTCGACCGGCTTGCCGAGGCCGCGAAGTGCCTCGTCGATCTCGCGCGACGCGGACGGCGGGTAGAGCCAGTCGGAGCTGAACGCGATCAGCAGGGTCCGCGCCCGGACGTCCTCCAGCGCCCGCTTGAGCGATCCGCCGCCGTGCTGCCTGGCCAGGTCGAAATACGTCAGCGCTCGCGAGGTGTAGAGGTAGGTGTTGGCGTCGAAGCGCTTGACGAACGAGCCGGCCTGGTGGCGCAGATAGCTCTCCACCTCGAACTCCGGCTCGCTGATCGTGTAGCGGACGTCGTCGGCGAACTGCAGCCGCCGGCCGAACTTCTCGCTCAGCGCGGGCGCGGACAGGTAGGTGATGTGGCCGACCATCCGCGCCACGCCCATGCCGGCTTCCGGCGCGCTGCCCGTGCCGTGGTAGCGGCCGCCCTGCCAGGCCGGGTCGCGCGTGATCGCCTCACGCGCGATCGCGTTCCAGGCCACGCCCTGGGCATGGAGCGCGTGCGTGCTGGCGATCGGGACGATGGCGTCGACCTGGTCAGGGAACTGGATGGCCCACTCCAGCGCCTGCATCCCGCCGAGCGAACCCCCGGCCACCGCCGCGAGCCGATCGATGCCCAGGGCGTCGAGCAAGGCGCGCTCGGTGCGCACCATGTCGGCGACGGTGATGACGGGGAAGTCAGGGCCGTACGCCTTGCCCGTCGCCGGATCGATCGACGACGGCCCCGTCGTCCCGCGGCAGCCGCCGAGCAGGTTGGTCGAGACGACGAAATAGCGGTCGGTGTCGAACGCCTTGCCCGGGCCGATCATCCCGTCCCACCAGCCGAGCCCTTTGCGGCTCGCGCCGTCGCGCTCCTCGGCCCCGAACCCGTCGCGCGTGCCCTCCCCTGGCGGCGCCTTCGCCAGGCCGGCCGCGTGGGCGTCGCCGCTGAGCGCGTGGCACACCAGGATGACGTTGTCGCGCCGCGGCGACAGGACGCCGTAGGTCTCGTAGGCCACGCGGACCGGGTGCAGGTCCCGCCCGCAATCGAGGCGTAGCGGCTCCGGCAGATCGAGGTATTGCGTCTCCACCGTGCCGACCGAGCCGGCAGCGAGCGTACGGACCAGCTGCGACATGGGGCTATGGTAGCCCGACACGCGGGGTGTATGGTCAAATACCTACTTGGAATACGGGAAGCATGCGAAAGGGCGTGACATGACCACGGTCGCCAACGGAGTGAACGTGCAGGCACTGCTGGACGCACGCGAGGCGCTCAAGGGCGCGCCCGAGGCCGCCCAGTTCGTCTGGCGGGCCTCCTCCAAGTGGCAGGACGGCGTGCACAGCACGACGCGGGTCCGGGAGTTCTTCGGTCTCGGGCAGGAGCAGAGTCACAAGTCGGAAGGGGTCTTCGACGCCGACCACCCCGCGGTCTTCGCGGCGGAGGACAACGGCATCACGCCGATCGAATACCTCCTCGTCGGCCTGGCGAGCTGCCTGACGGCCGGCGTGGCGTCCGTCGCCCAGAACCGCGGCATCCAGCTGCGCTCGGTCGAGGCGACGCTCGAAGGCAAGCACGACATCCGCGGGATCCTCGGCGTCGACAGCGACGTGCGCAACGGCTTCAACGACATCAAGGTGACGTTCACCATCGACGCGGACGCGTCGAAGCAGGACATCGAGGCTCTGGTGGCCCAGTCCCAGAAGCGCTCCGCCGTGTTCGACGCCCTCACGAACCCGACGGACGTCACCGTCGAAGTCGCCTGAGGAGCCGAGCCATCGAGTCCGTCACGACCATCGTCATCGGCGCGGGACACGCCGGCCTCGCCGCGAGCCACTTCCTCGACGAACGGTCGATCGACCACGTCGTGCTCGAACGCGGCGAGGTGGCGAACTCGTGGCGGCGCGAACGCTGGGACTCCTTCCGGCTGCTCACGCCCAACTGGCAGAGCCGCCTGCCGGGCCATCACTACGACGGCCCCGACCCCGACGGCTACATGACGATGGGCGAAGTGATCGCGTTCATCGAGCGCTTCGCCACGCTGTCGCGGGCTCCCGTACGGACCGGCACGACCGTCACGTCGGTACGCCGGGCCGACGGCGGCTACCACGTGACGACGGACCGCGGCGACTACCGCTGCCGGACGGTCGTGATCGCGAGCGGCGCCTGCAACCTGCCGTCCGTGCCGGGGTTCGCCGGCGCGGTTCCCGGCTCCGTCGAGCAGCTGACGCCGTTCGGCTACCGCGGCCCCGACCAGCTGCCCGACGGCGGCGTGCTCGTGGTGGGAGCCTCGGCCACCGGCGTGCAGCTGGCCGCGGAGCTGCGGCGTTCCGGCCGGCCGGTGACCCTCTCCGTGGGCGAGCACGTGCGGATGCCCCGCACGTACCGGGGGCGCGACGTGCTCTGGTGGATGGACGCGTCGGGCGTGTGGGACGAGCCCTTCGATCGGATCGACGACCTCACGCGGGCCCGGCGGCTGCCCTCGCCCCAGCTCGTCGGGACCCCCGAGCGGACGACCCTCGATCTCAACGCGCTCGCCTCGATGGGGGTCGAGATCGTGGGCCGCTGGGCCGCCGTACGCGACGGCCGGGCGCTGTTCTCCGGCGGCCTGCGCAACGTGTTCTCGCTCGCGGACCTCAAGATGCGGCGCCTGCTGGACACGTTCGACGAGTGGGCGCGGACGCACGGCCGTGACGCCGAGGTCGGGCCCCCTGAGGAATTCACGGCGTCCCGCGTTCCCGAGAGGGCCCGGCTCCAGCTCGACCTGCGCAGCGGCGAGATCCGCACGATCGTGTGGGCGACGGGGTTCCGGCCCGACTACGGGTGGCTCGACGTGCCCGTGATCGACGCTAAGGGCCTGCTGCGCCACGAGGGCGGCGTGGTCGACAGCCCCGGGCTCTACGCGCTGGGGCTGCCCGTGCTGCGCCGGCGCCGGTCCACGTTCATCCACGGTGTCGAGGCGGACGCCCGCGAGGTGATCGACCACCTCGCGCGGCACCTGGCCGTGCGCGGCGGCGCCTGACCGCCGCTCTCCGCGGGCGGCCGGGACGGCCCTGGATCCGGCCGTCGTCCGGATGCAACACATCCTCAACAGATCCTCAACACGAGGGGCCCCACACTTCTCCGGGATGTCCCCCTTTCACGAGGGACGAGTCAGCGGAGAAGGGAACCGTATGCGTTACCTGAGCACATCCACGGCAGTGCTCGCGACCGTCGGCGCGATCGCGGGCCTGGCGTTGGTGAGCGCCCCGGCCGCCCAGGCCGCGACATCGATACCGTGCATAACGGTCTCGGCCAGCGGCCCGAACCTGGACGACGGCTGGGGTGTCATGAAGGGGTCGTACAACCTCAAGAGGAAGCCGGTCACGCGCACCTGCAACGTCAGGCGGATGCACAAGGGCCAGGTGCTCTACTTCCACTGCTGGACGAAGAACAGTTACGGCAATCTCTGGGTCTACGGGCGGGTCAAGGGCACCAGGACGTACGGGTGGATGTCCGTGGCCAACTTCCGGTCCGTCCACGGTTCCAGCTACCCGAAGTGCGACTGGAACAAGGGCAAGGACCACACGTAACACGATGAGGACGGTGGCGGCCGGGCCGCCACCGCGTGTCGCCGATCCTCGGGGTACGCCCGTCCGCCATGCCGGTCTTGCGGTATGACGCGAACGCTGCATATCGTGACGATGTATCAACTCGATATATCGGACTGATGGTTCGGGGAAGTCCGACCGGCGCGCGGGAGCTGCGATGAGGCGGATCGACTACGACACCGAGCAGTACCAGGACTACGCGCGCGGCCGCGCGCTCAACGAGCAGCAGTTGCGGACCTGGGTCAGCGCCTTCGCGGAGGTGCTGCCCGAGCGGCGTCCGCTGGAGGGGCTGGACGTCGGCTCGGGGACCGGCAGGTTCACCCCCGCGCTCGCGACATCGTTCGGGCCGGTCACCGGGGTCGAGCCGTCGGTCCGCATGCGCGAGACGGCGCAGGCGCGCGCCCCGCATCCCGGCGTGCGCTATCTGGCGGGCTCGGCCGAGGACATGCCGGTGCCGTCCGGCAGCGCCGACTACGCTCTCATGTTCCTGTCCTGGCACCACGTCCAGGACAAGGCGGGGGCGGTCCGGGAGCTGGCCAGGGTGCTCAGGCCCGGCGGCCGGCTGCTGCTGCGCGCGAACTTCCGCGACCACCATCCCCGGCCGTGGTGGCTGGAGCACTTCCCCCGCGGCTACGAGGTGGACGCCTCGCTGTTCCAGCCGCTGCACGAGGTCATCGCGATGTTCACGTCGGACGGCTGGCGCGTCGCCGGCTTCGGCACGGTGACCGAGCCGTCCGCGGGCACCCGCGGCGACATGCTCGAACGGCTGCGCCTGCGCACCCTGTCGTTCTTCGCCCAGCTCGCTCCCGACGAGCTGGAGGCCGGCTTCCGCCGCCTGGAGGAGGCCGTCGCCGCGGATCCCGACGCGCCGGCGCCGGTCTTCGCCGAGCCGCTGCTCACGCTCGAACGGCCCTGACGCCTTTCAGCCTCAATGCTCGCGGCGGGGAGCGGCCGCTTCGGCGCCGGACAGGATCTGCTCCAGCTGGGCGGGCGTGGCCGCGCCGCCGGCCGCCAGGACGGTTCGGGCACGGTCGGTCACCACGACGTACGGCGGCCACGGGATGTCGTTGCGGTCGAAGACGTCCGGGTCCACGACCACGGGCAGCCCGTCGCCACCGTGTCCGTCCACCGCGCTGACCAGCACGACCTCCAGGCGGGCGGCCGCCGCGGCGAACTCCGGGAGCATCGCCCCGCACAGCCCGCACGCCGGCGAGACCAGCGCGTACATCACCCGGTCGCCGTCCGGCTCAGGCGCGCCGGCCAGCGCGAAGCGGGCGCCGGGGCGCGGTCCTGACGCGGGTCTGTCCACATGCAGCAGCCGCGCGGGCAGGATGGCCAGCCCGAGCAGGACCGCCGCCACGGGAAGCTGGACGGGCGCGAACGCGACCGGCCCCGCCAGGGCCGCCGTCACCGCGAGGGCCAGGAGCAGGCCCGTACGCAGCAGCGTGCCGGCCCCGACGAGGTCACGGCCGCCGAAGCACCCGCAGTCCACGGTCATCCGGCGCCGCATGACGGAGGCCATGGCCGCGAGGAACGCCGCGAACAGCAGGCCCGCCACCGCAGCGCCCCACCGCCGGCCGCCCGGAACGAGCAGCAGGCCGGCGGCGGCCAGCTCGGCCGCGAGCACGCCCACCGCGGCGGGCCCGGCCAGCCCGTCCGGCAGCACCTGGTAGCCGGCCACCGACCGGGCGAAGCCGGGCACGTCCCGCAGCTTGCCCAGCGCCGCGAACAGCAGCGCGGCGGTCACGGCGAGGTACGCCGACTCGGCGACGATCATGGCACCGTCTGGTGGTAGGCCGAGGCCTGCAGCTCGTACAGGCCGGCGTACAGGCCGTCGCGTTCCATCAGCTCGGCGTGCGTTCCAAGGCGCTCGACCACACCGTACGGGAGTGCGCGGCCTTCGCCGAGCAGCTGATGGCCGGGCCCGAGGACGCCCGCCGGGAGAGCCCGCCGGTGACCAACGTCTACGGCGGCTGCGCAGGAGTCGGCATGGAGCTGCTGCACCATGCGGCGTCCAGGGCCGTGGCCGCCGACCTGGCCCGGTGGACGTCCCGCGTGATGCCGCCCGCCAAGCTCCCGCCCTCGTTGTACTTCGGCCGCACCGGCACCGCCCTGTTCCTGACCGCGGCCCGGCTGACCGCCGCGCCGGAGCTGGGGGCGCCGGACCCCGTCACCATCGACGGCCCGCAACGTGCCGACCAGGCGCACGGCGTGGCGGGCATCGGCTCGGGCCACCTGGCGCTGGCCGCCCTCGAACCCGGCGACGCCCGGCACCTGCGGATCGCCGCAGAGTGCGCCCGGCTGCTGATCACGGGTCAGGTCACGCGGTCGGAGGACGCCGTGGCGCCCGCCCAGCCCGGATCCGGCGTGTCCGTCGACGCGGCGTACGCCCACGGCGACGCGGGCTGCGCGGACTTCCTGCTCTCCTACCACGAGGCCACGGGCGACCCGGCGGCGGGCGAGGCGGCGCGGGAGCGGCTGGCGGCGCTGGCCGGCCAGGCCGAGGCGCTGATCGCCGAGCTGCACGGCCCGGACGCCCGGGCGATGGGGGCCTCCTGGTGCCAGGGCATGTCGGGCATCGCCGGCACGCTGGCCCGCGCGGCCCGCGCGTACGGCGATGATCGCTACCTCGACCTGGCCGAGCGGGGCGCGCGGGCGTGCCTGGTCGTCGCCCCGCAGGCCTGGGTGGTCTCCCAGTGTTGCGGCCTGGCCGGCACCGGGGAGGCGCTGATCGACCTGGCGATGCTCACGGGCGATGACGGCTACTGGCGCCACGCCGAGAAGATCGCCGAGCTGATGCTGGTGAGGGCCGGCGGCGAGCCGGCGCAGCCGGTCTTCCCCGGCAACGACCTCGACAAGGCCGCCTACACCTGGAGCACGGGCACCGCGGGCGTCCTGTCGTTCCTGCGCCGCCTCGACCGCCGGTCGGGGGCGCGCCTGTGGACGGCGGGCTGGCGGCTGCCCGGGCCGGACCTGGCGGAGAACGCGGCCCCCTGAGCCTGGCCCCGCCCTGCGAGGTGACCGGCCGCACGATCGCCGAGGCCGGTCACCTCCGGTGGGTCAGACGCGTACCACCGCGGTGCGGGCGTGCCCGCGGCTGCCGTCGAGCTCCACCTTGACCGACTTCTTAGTTCTACGCACGCCGCGGTCACCGGTCTTGACCGACTTCACCGGCCAGGGCAGCGTGATCTTCACCTCGTCGGTGGTCCTGGACGGGTCGGAGACCGCGAGCCGTACGTTCTCGTCGTCGCGGCGGATCAGCAGCGTGCACGGGCCGTCGGCGGCGAGCGGCCCGTCCGCGGTCTCCACGGTCCCCGCGCGCCAGAACACGGCGGCGAGCAGGCCGTCGCGGGAGATGGCCTGCACCCCTCCGGAGTTGGCGAGGATCTCGACCTGCCGGCCGTAGGCCGCGGTCTGCGCGACGGAGGCGCCGGGCAGCACGGCGTAGGCGTAGCGCGCCTTGCGCGGATCGACGCCGTGGTCGACGAGGATCGTCGTGTAGTGCCTGGTGACGCGGGTCTTGTCGCCGCCCGTGGTGGCGCCCTTGTCGATGTCGCGCCAGCGGCCGGTGCGCTTCTCGCGGACCACCTTCGCGTCGGCGCCGTCGAGCAGCGCGTAGCCGGCCACACCGCACAGGTGCACCCAGCCGTCGCCCCGGCACAACCGCGGATGCCGGTCATGGGTGTTGCGGTTGTCCACGACGGTCTCGATGCGGCGGTCGTCCGAGGCGGTGATCCCGGCGCCGAGCGCGATCACCGCGTCGTCGAGCAGGAACCACGCCTTCTTGGCCCGCAACGAGGAGCCGCCGGCGACCAGTTTCATGGCCGCTACGCCGAACCCGTCGAGCGCCACGCCGCCCGCCCACGGGGTGGGCGGCAGGCGGCGCCTGCCGTGCCGGAGATCGGCGCGCCTGCGGGTGTCCACCGTCGTGCCCGGCAGCCGGTACGGGTCGATCGTGGGCCACAGATCGTCGTTCCAGTGCGTGAGGTCGCCGGTGTAGAGGTAGGTCATGCCGTCGCCGGTGTACCAGCCGTGCAGGTTCTCCCGGTTCATGGCCTCGGCCGCGCCGATGCGCTCCGAGCTCATCGCGATCGCGAAGGCCCAGGTGGGGCGGCGGTGCACGACCCGGTCCATGTCGGCGAAGACGTACGTGCCCGTCGTCCGCGGGCCGACCGGCACCGACCGGTCCTCCAGCAGGGCCCTGGCCTTCGCGATGCTCGCCAGCGGCGCGAGCGTGTCGTAGGGGACGGCCTGGTTGCGGGTGAGCCAGCCCTTCACCATCGGCTGCCAGCGCCGGGCATGGTGCTCGGGCGCCGCGTCCAGCAGGGTGAGGATGGCCTCCACGGTCTTCTGTCCCGCGTGGTAGTCGCGGTGGCCCTGGCGCGAGATGGCCCGGCCGCGTACGCAGTCCATCATCAGCCCGTCGAAGACGAACGGCACGAACGAGCGGTCCACGATGTCGTAGACCTTGCCGGTGTCGGAGATCTCCCAGGGCGAGTGCGCGAGCATGGCGATCAGCTTGGCCACGCTCTCCAGGTAGTCGACGCCGTAGCTGCCGGTGTAGGGGTACACGTCGTGCTGGATGAACGATCCGTCACGATAGAAGCCGTCACCCGGGCCTCTGGTCGTCCGCAGCAGGTCGGAGACCGCGTGCTTGGCCCGCTTGACGAGCCGTGCGTCGTGGGTGAGTAATCCCCGCATCGCCACCGCCATGGCCTTGCTCGCCCGGTTGGCGCCGGTCTCGGTCACGCCGGGATGGCTGACGCGGCGCTCCGGGTCGGGGCACCAGCGGCGCAACGGGCGCAGCCAGCGCTCGAGACGGTCCTTGGGCAGGCCGTCGTAGAGCAGGGCGCAGGTGTCGGTGAGCGAGCGGGGCACGCCGATCTCCCACCAGAACCAGTTGCTGCCCCGCGGGTCGAGCTTCTCGTGGTAGGCGTGCTCGTACAGGAAGTCCAGCGCCCTGACCGCGGTCTCGGCGACCTGCCTGTCCCGGTGCATGGCGGTGCCCGGCGTGGCCCAGCCCAGCGCCAGGGTGCGCATGCGGTTGTAGGCGCGGTTGAAGTTGCCCGTCCTGGGGTCGTCCAGCGGCAGGTCGGGCCAGAGGCTCGGGCGGCCGGGGGCCGGCTTCAGCTTGCGCAGCACCGCGTGGGCCGAGCCCTCGACCGCCCGCGTCTTGTCGGCGTAGGCGGGGTCGTACGACCTGCCGGCCAGCAGGCCCACCCACCGCTCGCGCGCGGCGTCGAAGGCGGCGCCGCCGGCCGCCTCGGCCGGCTCCTCCCAGAGGGTGAGGCCGGCCACGCCCGCGGCGCCCAGCAGGGCGGACCGCCGGCTGAGGGGGTGGGACATGGAGTCCTTCCGACAATCGGGCAAAACCAAACCAAAAGGTCGATCATATATGCCCCGCGGGCGGGTCACCCTGTCTCGAAGCCCCTCAGCATGGCTTCGAGCGCGAATCCGAAGCGGGGGTCCGGTCCGGAGGGACGCTGGGCTCGGGTGGCCTCGGCGAGGAGCGGGGTCTCCCGCAGATCCGGATCGGGTATCGCCTGCAGCCGGTCGCCCGGCGCGTGCCGGTCACTCCCGCTGGCGGCCAGGATGGCGACGTGACCGACGACGAAACCGGTCACGGCGTACAACATGTCCAGGGCCCGCTCCAGCGGCAGTCCGGCAGCCCGCAGCATGTGGAGCGCGTCCTCCATCAGGTGCAGGTTCTGCGGGGTGATCGCGGGCCGGCCGACCACCAGGGGGATGACGTTCGGGTGCGCGAGCAGGACGCGCAGCAACGTGTGGCCGTAGCCACGCAGGCCCTCCTGCCATGAGGCGGCCTCGGCCAGCGGTGGCGCGGCCTGCGTGAACAGCTGCTCGACCAGGCCGTCCAGCAGGGCGTCCTTGCCGGCGACGTGCTGGTAGAGGGACATGGCCTCGACCCCGAGCTCCTGGCCGATGCGGCGCATCGACAGCGCCTTCAGCCCTTCGCGGTCGGCCAGCGCCAGGGCCGCACGAAGGATGGCCTGGCGGGTCAGCCCGGCGTTCTGGCCGCGGGTGCGCTTGGGGGACATGGTGGCCCTTCTCACAGCACGGATTCTTACGTCGTAAGTATAGTGGTGGACGACAAACATACGTTGTAAGAATCCGGAAGGACTCGAACCATGACAGCGTCGGCAACGAAACCGGCCAGACAGACGGCTCTCCCCCTGATGTACGGCGGCGCCGCCCTCACGGTGCTCGTCACCCTCTTCGCGTTCGTCGACCGGGCCGGCCTGGCCGGCCACATCCACGCGGGTTACCCGGCCTACGGGCCGGGAGAGGTCGACGCCGCCGTAACCGCGTACACGGTGATCCTGTCCGTCGTGGGAGCCCTGGGACTCCTCGGCTGGCTCGGCACCGCCTGGGCGGCCCGCGGCGGCAGAGGCTGGGCCCGCTGGCCGGCGTCCGGCATGTTCGCGATCGCGCTCTGCGTCGCGGTAGCGGGCGTGACGACTCAGGACATCAACGGTCAGGTCGGGCTCGCGCCGCTGCTGGGCTGGCTGCAGTTCCTGCCGTTGCTCCCCGGACTCGCAGCGGTCGTCCTGCTGTGGAGAAGGGCGGTATGACGGCGGGGACGACGCTCAGGGCCGTCCTGCGCGGGGTCGCGGCGCTCAAGCGCTGGACGTACCGGAACGGACGGCCCAACACGTTCATGCGGCTCGTCAACCGGTTCGACGCGCTGGCGTACCGGTTCGGGTGGTCGGCGCCGCGCCAGGGCGCCGTGCTCCAGGTGGCCGGACGCCGCAGCGGCAACCTCACCCAGGTCCCCGTCGCGATCGCCGAGCACCAGGGCGCCGAGTTCCTCGTGTCCATGCTCGGGCCGGACGCGAACTGGGTGCGCAACGTCCACGCCGCGGACGGCCGGGCCGTACTCCGCCGCCGAGGGCGCGAGCTGCCGGTCAGGCTGGAGGAGGTCCCGGTTGAGCACCGCGCCGAGATCCTGCGCCGCTACCTCGCCATCGCGCCCGGCGCGAGACCGCACCTGGGTCTCGCGCCGGCGGCGCCGCTGGAGCGGTTCCGCCTGATCGCCCCTCGCCATCCCGTGTTCCGCATCATCGAGGACGCGGACGGCGGGTGAGCCGCGCGGCCCGCCGGCCCGGAACCTGGCCGGGTTCCGGGCCGGCGTGCGGTCGGGTTTCCGGATAGCCGTTGACCCCTCGTGTGAACGCCGTGTATACATGCGCCATACGTGCTGGACTCCTACCCAAGACGGCTCAGTGTCAGGCCCGGCCACCTGGAGAGATGTCATGGCGATGATGAGCAGGCGAAGCTTCCTCGCGGGAGGTGCCGCCACGTTGGGGACCACGACTCTGGCGGCCTGCGGCAACCCGGTGACCTTGCCAGAGTCCATGGAGGCCATCAGGCCCAACCCCGGCGGTCCGAACCGCGGCGGAGCTCTTCACTTCGGCCTGTCCACCGATCCGGCCAACCTGGATCCGCACGTCTCCACGGGCAGCGCGTCCGACTATCTGCGGCAGCTCTCCTACAACGGCCCAGTACGACGGCGCCGGCGAGATCGTCGCCGATCTCGCGACCGAGTTCGGCTGGACCGACGAGCGGACGTACAAGGTCAAGCTCCGTCCGGGCGTGAGGTTCCACGACGGGTCCACCCTGACGGCCGAGGACGTGGTCTTCTCGTTCCGCCGCATGATGGACAAGGACACCGCGGCGACGTCCGGGCCGCTCCTCGAACAGGTCGCCTCCGTCGAGGCCGTCGACGCCACCACCGTGGTCTTCCGCTTCAAGCAGCCCGACGTGGCCTTCCCGTTCGCCCTCGCGGCGCCGACCTCCAACATCGTGTCCAGGAAGTGGATCGAGTCGGGCGCGAACACCAAGACCCAGGTGATGGGCACCGGCCCGTTCCGGTTCGTCGAGCGCATCCCCGGCGTCAGCACCACCTTCGTCCGGTTCGACGACTACTTCGAGCCCGAACTGCCGTACCTCAACGGCATCGTGTTCCAGCCGATGAGCGATGACTACGCGCGCGTGACGGCGCTCCGCACCGCCACCGTCGACATGATCGACTATGTTCCGGCGACCCATGTCGGAGTCATCACCGGCAATCCGCGGTTGCGGTTCGCGTCCGACAAGACGTTCGGTTTCGGCTTCGTCGGGTTCGTCACCAGCCGGCGGCCGTTCGACGACGTGCGCGTCCGAAGGGCGGTCGCCATGTCGATCAACAGGCCGTCGGTCCTCGACACCGCGCTGCTCGGGAACGGGCGGCCCATGGACGGGGCCCTGATGCCCGAGATCTTCGCCCCCTACGCGCGGCAGCTCGACGGCTCCATGCCGTACGACCCCGAGCAGGCGAAATACCTGCTCAAGCAGGCGGGTCAGGAAGGGCTGACGCTGCCGGTGGTCACCACCAGCTCGTACTCGGTCATCGCCCGGCCGGCACAGGCGATGTTGCCAGGCCTGCGCGCGGCCGGCATGAACGTGCACCTCACCCAGCAGGAGTGGCTGACCTTCAGGGCCAGCGTTTCCGCCAAGTCGTTCCCGGTCCACTCGTGGGGGACGGCGCCGAAGTTCGGCGATCCCGCGTCGCTGCGTGACTTCATCGGCGGCACCGGCACCTTCGCGAAGAACCTCGACTTCCAGGACGACAGGATCGACGACCTGCTCGACCAGGGAAGGAGGACGACCGACCCGGCTCTGCGGAACGAGATCTACCTCGAAGCCGAGAAACGAGCGCTGGAGCTGGTCCCGATGACCTACACCGTCCGCCGCGAGCAGGGCGAGGCTCACTACACCTACGTCAGGGGCTACGAGCACCCGCCGAAGGGCGCGTGGACCGCCACGGCCCTCCGCCGGACCTGGATGGAGAAGACAGCGTGAGGCGTTTCCTTGTCAGACGATTCACCCAGGCGATCGTCCAGTTGCTCTTCGTCGGAAGCATCGTGTTCTTCCTGGCCCGGCTCATCCCCGGCGATCCCGCCAGGGCCGCCCTGGGGGACGCCGCCACGGAGGAGCAGGTGGCGCTGACCCGGGCCGCGATGCACCTCGACGAGCCTTTCCTCGGACAGTTCTTCGGCTTCTGGGCGCGGCTCCTCCAGGGAGACCTCGGCACCTCCCTCATCAGCGGCCGCGCGGTGATGCAGGACCTCCCCTCCCGGATCGGCAACTCCCTCGAGCTGGTCCTGCTCGCCCTGGCCGTCTCCCTGGTGGCCGGCATCGTGCTCGGCCGCATCGCCGCCACGCGGGCCGACAAGCCGGCGGACCACGCACTCGTCGCGGGGTCGATCTTCGGGATCTCCCTTCCCGTCTTCGTCGTCGGAACCCTGCTCCTGCTGGTGTTCGCGGTCCTCATCCCCGTCCTGCCGCCGCGCCGCTTCGCCGCGCCGCTGGAGGATCCCGTCGCGCACCTGCAGATCCTCGTCCTTCCTGTGGTCACGCTGGCGGCGGCCTCATGCGCCGTGGTCACCCGGATGACCAGAGCGGCGATGCTCGAGACGCTCAACGCGGACTACGTGCGTACGGCACGGGCCAAAGGGCTCGTCGAAAAGCGCGTCATCAAACGTCACGCGCTGCGGACCGCCATGCTTCCCGTGGTCTCCATGACGACCGTCGAGCTGACGACGCTCATCGGAAGCACGGTCCTGGTCGAGACCATCTTCGGGTGGCCGGGAATGAGCTCCCTGCTCATGAACGCCGTGGGGCAGCGCGACTACCCCGTCATCCAGGCCGTGGTCCTCGCCGCGGCGACCATCGTCATCCTGGTCAACCTCGTCGGGGACCTGGTGGTCAGAGCCCTCGATCCTCGGGCGGAGGACAACTGATCATGGCAACTGCTCCCGAGTCACTGGCGCAGGCCCTGCCTGGCGCGTCGTTGGCCGAAGGCGCCGGCAGGCAACCCTTCCTCAAGCGGATGGCGTCGAACCGCAGGACGTCCATCGCGGGCGCGTTCCTCCTGCTGGTCGCCGTCGTCGCGGTGTTCGCGCCGGTCATCGCCCCCTACGACTACCGCGACATCGTCGGCAAGCCGCTGACCTCCGGCGGGCCGCTGGGCATCGACGACTTCGGCCGCGACGTCCTGTCCCGCCTGCTGATCGGGCTGCGCACCTCCCTCGGTGTGGCCCTGTCGGCGGTGCTGGTGGCGGGGGTCATCGGGGTCGCGCTGGGCCTGGTGGCCGGTTACGTGGGCCGGTGGGTGTCGACGATCATCATGCGCGGCATCGACGTGCTGCTCAGCTTCCCTCCGATCGTGCTGGCGATCGCGGTGGTGGCGATTCTGGGCCCGGCGCTGGTCAACGTCGTCCTCGTCATCGGCGTGCTCTACATCCCGAGGTTCACCCGGATCGTCTACAGCCAGGTGCTCTCGATCAGGACCATGGAGTACGTCGAGGCCTCGGAGATCATGGGGACCAGACCGGCCGACATCCTCGCCAAGACGATCCTGCCGAACGTGGCCGCGCCGATCATCGTCCAGCTCAGCCTCTCGGTGAGCTTCGCCATCCAGATGGAGGCGGGCCTGAGCTTCCTCGGCCTCGGGGCGCAGCCGCCGCTTCCGTCCCTCGGCACGATGGTCGGCGCGGGACGTGACTTCCTCGAGGTCCAGCCGACGCTCCTGATCTACCCGTCCGTGCTCATCATCCTCGTCGTCCTCGCGCTCAACGTGTTCGGGGACGGCATGCGCGACCTCCTCGACCCGCGTCACCGCACCTGACCACCGCTTTCCCCGGCGACGACGGCATCTCAGAAAGGAAACCCCATCACCATGGCCCTTCCCGCCACGCACAGGCTCGGCGAGCTCTCCTGGACCCAGGTCAAGGAGTTGGCGGAGCAGGATCCGATCATCCTTCTGCCCATCGGAGCCGTCGAGCAGCACGGGCCGCACCTGCCGGTCCATGAGGACTCCATCGTGGCCGAGTGGGTCGCGGACAAGCTGGCGAAGGAGAACGGCTGCTATGTCGCGCCGGCCCTCAACTACGGGCACTCCGGCACGTTCCGCGGCTACCACGGCAACCTCTCGCTGAGCCAGGCCACGCTGCGCAACGTCACGTACGAGATCATCGAGGCGCTGGTGAAGTCCGGTTTCAGGCGCATCATCATCGTCGACAACAACGGCGGGAACGTCGGGCCGGTCACGGGCGCGGGCCTCGACGCCAGGCGCGACTTCGGGGTCCTGATCGGGCATCTGTATCCGTGGCAGCTGGGTTACGCGCTCATGCGCGACGTGTACGACGACCCGGCCAAGGCGTACGGCCACGGGGCGGAGCCCGAGCACTCCGCGATGCTCGCGATGTTCCCCGACCAGGTGCAGGGCGACCTCGCCGTGGCCGGGGGCCTGGAGTCCTCCAGCGGCTGGACCCCGACGAGCTACACGGAGGCGGCGATTCCCGGTTACGACGTCCGCGGCACCGTCTTCTGGGACTTCTCCGAGGTCAGCTCGACGGGATGCACCGGCGACGTGAGCCTGGGCAGTGCGAAGACCGGCGAGATCTGGATCGAGCGCGTGATCGGTTTCTGCTCGGCGTACATCCGGGAGTACGACAAGAACACCGCGTCGGCGAAGTAGCTCACCGTCCTTCCCCCGCACGAGCATCTGAGGAGAGGCCATGACAACCGGCACGATTCCTTCCGACCCGATTCTTGAGGTCAAGCGGCTCTCCGTGGACTTCCGGATCGCCGGCGAGTGGACACCGGCCGTGAGGGACGTCAGCTTCTCGGTTGCCAAGGGCGAGGTGGTGGCGCTGGTCGGAGAGTCCGGCTCCGGCAAGTCCGTGAGCTCGATGTCGGTGCTCGGGCTGCTGGCGCCGAACTCGCGTCGCCGGGGCAGCATCCGTTTCGGCGACACCGAGATGCTCGGCCTCGGCGAGGAGGCTCTGCGCGCCATCAGGGGCAGAAGGATCGCGATGATCTTCCAGGAGCCGATGACGGCGCTCAACCCCGTCTACACCATCGGAGAGCAGATCATCGAGGCGATCCAGTGTCACGAGCCCGTGCCGGCGGCCGAGGCCCGCGCGCGGACGCTGGAGCTGCTGAAGAAGGTCGGGATCCCGGAGCCGGAGCGCCGGATCAACAGCTACCCGCACCAGCTCTCCGGTGGTCAGCGCCAGCGCGCCATGATCGCCATGGCCATCTCCGGTTCGCCGGAGGTGATCATCGCCGACGAGCCGACCACGGCGCTCGACGTCACGGTCCAGGCGGAGATCCTGGAGCTGCTCCGCCGCCTGCGGGAGGACCTCGGCTCAGCGGTCGTCATCATCACCCACGACATGGGGGTGGTCGCCGATCTCGCCGATCGGGTGGTCGTCATGAGGCAGGGTGAGGTCGTCGAGGAGGCGCCGGTCACCCGGCTGTTCTCCGACCCGCGGCACGAGTACACCAGGAAGCTGCTCTCCGCGGTGCCGCGGCAGGAGCCCGGAGGGCACGCGGACGCGGCCACGGCCGGCGGGGGCGGGGACACGACCCTCCGCGTGTCCGATCTGGAGGTCGAGTATCCGGGGCGGCTGGGCCGCAAGGGCTTCAAGGCCGTCCACGGAGTCAGTTTCACCATCGAGAAGGGCAGGGTCCTCGGCCTCGTGGGCGAGTCCGGCTCGGGCAAGTCCACCATCGGCCGGGCGATGGTCGGCCTGGTGCGGGCGTCGGCCGGCTCCATCGAGGTCTGCGGGCAGGACGTGACGAGCCTCAGGCCCAGGCAACTGCGCGGCCTGCGCAGGAAATACTCGATGGTCTTCCAGGACCCGGGGTCGTCGCTGAACCCGCGGTTGTCGATCGGAGACTCGATCGCGGCCCCCATGATCGTGAACCGCTACGCGGATCGCCAGACCGTCCGCAAGCGGGTGCTCAGCCTCCTCGACCAGGTCGAACTGCCCACGAGCTGGGCCGACAGGTTCCCTCACGAGCTGTCCGGCGGCCAGCGGCAGCGCGTCGGCATCGCCCGCGCGCTGGCGCTCGATCCGGAGCTGCTCATCGCCGACGAGCCGACGTCGGCGCTCGACGTCTCGGTTCAGGCCACCGTCCTGCGGCTGTTCCAGGACCTGCAGGACAGGCTCGGCTTCTCCTGTCTGTTCATCAGCCACGACCTCGGCGTCGTCGAGCTGCTCTCCCACGACGTCGCCGTCCTGCAGCACGGGCGGCTGGTGGAGAGCGGGCCCGCCCGTGACGTGCTGCGCGATCCGCGTACGGACTACACCAGGAGGCTGATCGCGGCGGCGCCGGTGCCCGATCCCGTCGAGCAGGCCGAGCGCCGCAGGCTCTGGCGGGAGACGGCGAGGTGACGGGGCCGACGCGCCGTCACCTCAGGTGGGAGACGACTGTCTCGTCGGGGCGCAGGTGGTGGCGCAGGGTCCGCTCGGCGGTGTCGAAGTCGTGATCGGTCAGCGCTTTCAGCAGGGTGCGGTGCTCCGGGGCGATGACTTCCAGGCGCTTGGGGCGCAGGGACACGGCGCTGACCGCGATCCGCTGGTGGCGCGGCTGCAGGGTCGCGTAGAGGTCGATCAGGATGCTGTTGCCGGTCGCCCGCACGAAGGAGTAGTGGAAGAAGAAGTCCATCTTCGCGTGCTCGGCGATGGCGTCCCGGTCACCGGCGCGGACCCGTGCCACCCGTTCGGGGTCCTCCATCCGGTCAAGATGCTCGGACAGCCCGGCCGGGATGTCGATGCTCTTGTCGCAGAGGATCTTGAAGCCGTGGAGCTCGAGCAGCAGCCGCATCTCGTAGGTCTCGAAGAGCTCTCCGGCTGTCACGCGCCGCACCTGGGCGCCTCGACGGGGCAGCAGGTCGATGAACTTCTCCGCGGCCAGACGGTGGAACGCCTCGCGTACGGGGGTGCGTGACACTCCGGCCTCGTCACAGACGAGCTTCTCCTCGAGGAACGCCCCCTCGGGGATCCGCCCGCTGAGGATCGCCTCCCGCGTCCACTGGTAGGCACGCTCGCCGGCTGTCATCGCCCGGCCGTTGCCGAGTGACTGATTCATGCCACCCCCCTGTCCATGTGTATACACAGCGTATACCACATCCCCGAAGGAGACTCCATGGCGTACGAGCAGGACCGAAGGTACGCCGCATGGCTGTCCGGTCCCGGTTTCGCCGCGGCCGAGATCGTCGCCGGCCTGGGCTACGGCGCCGTGGTCCTCGACATCGAACACGGCACCTTCGACCTCGCCGACCTGGACCGTTTCATCCCGTTCCTCCGAGGGCTGAACCTCGAGGCGCTGGCGAAGGTGCTGGGGCCGGAGAGAGGGCCGATCCAGCAGGCTCTCGACTTCGGCGCCACCGCCGTCGTCGTGCCCCACATCGAGAACGCCGCGCACGCGGCCGCCGTCTGCGCGTTCGGGAAGTTCCCCCCGCTGGGTGACAGGAGCTTCGCCGGCGGCAGGACCGCGCGGTACGCCGGCCACGACGACGGCTGGATCGAGCGGCAGGACCGCGAGACCCGCGTGTACCCGATGGTGACTCCTCCGCTCCCTGAAGGAAGCGGCTTCTCGCCCCGCTTACGCGGGAGACGACGGCCAAGCCCTGACCGATGCCCGGAAGCACAAGCACCATCCGACCCGCAGGAGGCGACGGTGTCCGAGGTTCCGCCACTGAACGCCCGAGCCTTGGCGGACCTCCCGCGCCCGACTCCCCCATCGCCTGAAGGCGAGCGTCCCCTCAGGAGGCTCTGATGGCCGGCTTCGGCGCGGCACTCGACGAGACGAACGCGCTGGCCGGCGGCCACCCTTGACAGGAGCCGCGCGCATCGGCCCCCTCGCCCGCCGGAACGCGACGCTCGCGGAAACGACCGAAGCCGATGGAACAGACCGAAGGAAACGTGAGTGATGACGACACTCGTCGCCGGCGTGGTGGCGATCGCGGCGCTGGCGGCCTTCGCCCAGGCCCTGAGCGGCTTCGGCTTCGCCCTCGTCGCCGTACCGCTCCTGACCCTCCTGATCGGACCCCAGACCGCCGTCACGGTGGTGACGGCCCTGGGAGGCCTGCTCGCGCTCGCCATCGCCGTCCACCAGAGGCGTCACGTCGAGCGACGGATCGCGGTCCTGGTGACCGGGGCGGGGCTCGTCGGCATGCCGCTCGGCCTGCTCGCGATCACGGTGCTGAGCGCACGCTCGCTGTCGGTGCTCATCGCCTGCGTCGTCCTGGCGTTCACCCTCCTCCTCGGCCGCGGGGTGACCCTCCGCCGCGGAGCCGGCTCCGCGGCGGCCGCCGGCTTCGTCAGCGGAGCGCTGCTGACCTCGACCGGCATGAACGGCCCTCCCGTGGTCGCGGCGTTCCAGGCGATGAGGCTGGAACCCCGCGAGTTCCGCGCGACGCTCCAGGCGACGTTCTGCGCGGGAGACGCCCTGGCCGTCCTGGGGTTCGTCGCCGTCGGCCGGCTGACCGCGGACAGCCTGCTCCTGACCGCCGCCGGCCTGCCCGGCATGGCCGTGGGCTGGTGGCTGGGAGAGCGGATCTTCGCGCGGACGGACCCGCAGCGCTTCAGAAGGATCGTCCTGGCCGTGCTGGTCGCCAGCGCGTGCACGGCCCTGATCCAGGCCGCCCTGGCCTGAGCACACGCGATCGTCGGGTCGCGCGCAGCGTCCGCCTCGATGGCCTGATCAGGGCACCGCACAGGACACGAACAGTAGGGTCAAGCGGGGAAAGCGGCGGTCGGGATGCGGGGGGCACTGGGTGGACTGGATCGCTGAAGGCGTTCAGGCAGTGAGCGATCTTCCCTTCCCCCTGCTCGGGTTGGTGGCCGGAGCCATGGCGTTCGCCGAGTCGGGGCTGGGGGTCGGCTCGGTCGTCCCCGGCGAGACGGGCGTGCTGCTGCTGGGCGTCGCCGCGACCACCCCCGTGCGGTTCGCCGCCATGCTGCTGATCGTGGCGCTGGGGGTCACCGCCGGCGACCACGTCGGCTACTGGCTCGGGCACCGGTACGCCGGTCGCATGCGCGGCACCCGGGTGGTGCGACGGCTCGGAGTGCGCCACTGGGATCGCGCGACCGCCGCGCTGCACCGCCACGGCGCGGCCGCGGTGTTCGTCACCCGGCTGGTTCCGATCGTCCGCACGCTCACGCCCGCGGCCGCCGGGGCCGCGCACGTGCCCTACGGCCGGTTCCTCCCGGCGTCGCTCGCGGGTTCCCTGTTGTGGTCGGCGGTGTACGTCGGCCTCGGCGCGTTCGCCGGAGCGTCGGCCGCTCGCCTGGAGGAGCTCCTGGGTCGTTTCTCGTGGCTGCTGCTCGCGGCCCTGGCGCTGATCGTCGCGGCCGTGGCCTTGCTGCGGCGCCGGCGCCGCGCGCCGGCAGGCCACGAGGACGACGAGTCCGGCTGAGGCGCGGGCCGGCCCGGCTGAGGTCCCGGCACGGGGCGGCGCTCGACGGCTGACGCCCTGGACGGCGGGCGTGGCCGGAGGACCCACGGTGATCAGGGAGGGCGGCCCCGCGCCCGCCCGGAGGGGCGGGCGCGGCGGCCGTCTACGCGATGGGGCCGCTCCAGCGGTGGGCGGCGTACCGGTAGACCTCTGCGGCCTCCCCGTCGAAGTACGCCGAGACGCTCGCGTCGTTCCGGCCGTCGCCATCGGTGTCGGATACGCCCATCGTGATGCCGTTGAGATACCCGGTACGGCTGTCGCCCGCATACCGCGTCAGCCACGAGGACCCGAGCCAGCCCGCACCGGCGAACGAGGAGCCCACGCCGACGGGCCGGTCCTCGCGAGGTCCGGCCAGCAGCATCGCGAACGGGGATCCTGCCACCCGTTCGAGGCTCTCGCCACCGGGATAGCCGAACAGGTCGGCCTCAGGCGCGAGCGGCTGGTTGAAGGTCATGCCCTGGCAGCCGACGTTGTCGCCCAGCCTGCCGACGCTGGTCAGCACGCCCGCGGCGGACAGGACGGCGCCGTCGTGCACGGCGACGAAGCCGTAGTCGCGGTCCCGGTCGCGGAGATCGTCGAAGTCGTAGTGGCCGATGGCCTCCTTGCCGACGTAGAGGCCGTGCGGGACCGCGCCCCCGGAGTAGCCAGGGACGAAGACCCACTTGCCGAGCGCGCCCATCGGGGCCTCGACGTCCAGCATGCAGTGGCCGGCCGTCGCGACGAGGTTGCGGTACGCGGTCTGCACGGACGTACCGGTGCACCAGTGGGGCGCGAGGTCGCTGCCGATGAAGAACACCTTGCCCAGGGTCGTGGGCGCGTCCCCTACGGGCTGGACCGTCCCCTCCACCGGCGGGACGGAGTACGGGGGCCCGCCGGGGACGACGTCCGTGGCCAGCCGCTCCCCCGCGAGCCCGGTCCACACGTCGTACGGCGTGGCGTTCCTCAGGTTGGCGGCTCCGTCGGCCAACCAGAACCTGGCGACCTCCTGGGCATCGGCCATCGTGTACGCCAGCCGCACCTTCACCACGCTCGCGGCCCGGGCCGGCGCGGTGACGGTTGTGGATGCCAGCACGCTCAGGCCGATGCCTAACGCGATCAGCGCACGCCTCAAGTCGGTCTCCTGTCCGGTCATGCCCGCCCCTGTCGGCGAACAGCAAGATCATAGGCCGGAAGTCCCCTAGTTTTAGATCACATGTTCGATACGAAGTCGGGTCCACGAGCGGACGCGGAGCCATCACCCTGGCGCGGACGCCGGCTGGTGGACCCGCGACCAGGAGCCGGGCAACCCGGTCCGCACCGGTCAGACAAAGGCCGCCTGATGGGACGTTCGTGTACGATCACACGGCGGATGAGCACGCGCATCGGCTGCCGGTCGCGCGCTCTCCCGCCGGCCACGTGCCGGCACATGGCCGGCACGTGCGGGCCACGACGGCCTGCGGCATCGCGGAAAGCTCAAGGAGCGATGTGTTCGAGTGGCGCAGCTCGCACCTGCCTCCTCCCGACCGTTTCGAGGGATGGTGCGCTCTCGTCGGGCGACACCTGATGCCCACGCGGATCAGCAGCGAGCACGAAGCCGACTTCCCGGCCGCGCTGAAGCTGCTGCAGCTGGGCGAGATCACCGTGTCGGCGCCGAGGTACCCCGACCTGCGCACGCTCCGCACCTCGAGGATGATCCGCCAGTCGGACCCGGATCAGTGGTGGGTGGCGCTCGTGTGCACCGGGAGGATGTGGCTGGAGCAAGCAGGCTCCACGGCCGATCTGGCGGTCGGCGACCTGGTGCTGATGGACACCTCCCGGCCGTACGACAGCGGGGTGCTCTGCCGGGACGGCGGCCTGTCCGGCATCATCTCGCTGCAGTTGCCGCGCCGGGCGCTGCCCGTGCCCGAGCAGCGGTTACGCCGGCACGTGGGCCGGCCGGTGTCGTCGGCACGCGGGTCAGGAGCGCTGCTCGCCCAGTTCCTTGGCGGTCTGATCCGGGAGGGCGGGACACTGGGCTCCGCAGAGGACGCCTCGCTGGGGAAGGTGGCGAGCGAGCTCGCCACCGTCTTCCTGGCGGGGCTGGCCGACGCGACGCGCACGCTACCGGAGGCGACTCGCCACCAGGCGCTCGCGCGGGAGATCAAGCTGTTCATCCGGCGGCACCTCGGAGAGCCGGCGCTGGCTCCGCCGGCGATCGCCGCCGCCCACAACATCTCCGTACGCCACCTGCACCACGTCTTCGAGGAGGAGGCGCAGACCGTCAGCGAGTACATCCGCCGGCAGCGGCTGGAACGCTGCCGCGCGGACCTGGCCGACCCCCGCCACGACCTGCGTCGCGTCGCGGAGATCGCCGGGCTCTGGGGCTTCCGGGACGCCGCCGCCTTCAACCGCGCCTTCAGGAGGGCGTACGGCATGCCCCCTGGCGAATACCGGAGATCTCTCAGGACGCGGCACCAACCGGCAGACGCTCCCTGCCGTCCGGCCGCGCCGCGCGAGAGGGACGGCGGCGCGTGAGCACGCGGGCGGCCGGACCGTCGGCCGCGGCTTGCGCCGGGTGCCAACGTTCGTGCGCTGACGGTCAATGACCGTCATGCGGATGCCTCGCTAGAGTCTCGTCCCGCACAGTCGTCGAGGGGGCCGCCTGTCCGCACGTCAGTGTCCGTCTTTCACTCCGTCACACCGCTCCGCGGTCGCTGCCTTTCGTGAGGGGCGGGTCGCGGACGAAGGCTGACCGTGAAGCGTGGGGGAAGGATGCCGGAGACGAACGCGGCGTGGTCGAGACGTGCCGTGCTGCTGGCCGGAGGGCTGCTGGTCGCCGGGTGCGGCGGGCAGCGCAGGCCGCTCATAGAGAGCGAGGACTACGATTCCGGCAGTTCGGGCATGCAGCGTCTGCGACCGTTCCTGGAGCGCCGGGCCAGAGCGTTGAAGGACCGTGACGAAGGCGCCTACCTGGCCGGTCTGGACACGTCAAACGACAAGCTGATGCGGTACGAGAAGCTGGTCTTCGCGAACCTGCGCCAGTTCGAGCTCGAAGACGTCCGCCACCTCACCGGACCGACGATCGAGCAGCGCATGTCCGGCGGGGAGAGCCAGTTCAAGCCGGTCATCCGGGTGCTGAAGCTGACCGCGGACGCCGGGCCGGGCGACATCGCGCCCGCCGAGTCGTTCGTCTACCGGATGAAGGATGACGTGGTCACCGGCATCACCCGCGTGACCAGGGAGAACCCGAGCGGCAGCGCGCCGCCGGCCGAGGCGCCCTGGCACACCGACGCGCTGAAGGTCGTCCAGGTCGGCGAGAAGGTGTGGCTGGCGGGCGACCGCAGCGCCGGCGACCTGGACCGGTACGCGGCCGCCGCCGACCGGGAGCTGCGCATGCTCGAACGCCTGTGGGGCGACCGGCTCACGTACCCGGGACACGTCCTGTTCTTCACGCGTGACGCCGCGAACTACCGGCAGTGGTTCGGCCTGGGCTCCGCCGGCGACTTCAACCCGGAGATCCTCGGCTTCCAGATCCGGCAGCGCGGCGTGGGCAAGAACGGCCAGCTCTACCAGGGCGAGTACGCGGCCTCCCGGATCGTGGTCAACCTGCGCAACCACCAGGGCGCCGATCCGGCGAGCACCATCCGCCACGAGCTGGCGCACGCGGTCACCGCACGGGCCACGATGACGAACATCGGCGAGCTGGGCCCGCCGACCTGGGCCGTCGAAGGTTTCGCCCGGTACACCGAGACCATCGGCAACCAGGCGAGGGCCGCGCAGGTCCGGGCGGGTGTGGCGGCCGGGGTACGCGCCGGGAAGTTCCGCGGCGCGCCGCCCTCGAACAAGGACTTCTACGGCCAGGACATCCACTTCAACTATGAGCTCGGCTCGTCGGTGTTCAGCCTGGCCGAACGGCTCAAGGGCCGGGACGCGGCGGTGGAGCTGTACGCGCGGGTGATCGAGCGCCCCAGCACCGGCGCCTCCTTCTTCGAGCTGCCGATCTTCGACGGGATGGCCAGGGACGTGCTCGGGTTGTCCGCGTCGGCGTTCCGCGGCCGGTGGACCGCCTTCGTGCGGAACGGTGGGTGAGGTGGGCACACGCTCCCGCTGGATCCTGATCCTCGCGGCCGGTCTGGCAGCCTTCCTCGCGGCCGGCGCCGGCGCGTACCTGTATGCCCGGGACCTGCGCGCCGGCCAGGTGACACAGTCCTGCGGCTCGCGTGACTGCATCCCAGGGCTCGAGGCGTCCGCGCTGCTCGACGCGTTGCGGGGCCGCGGGCACACCTGCGAGGACAAGTCGCGTGGCTCCTGGATGTGCGAGATGGTGGTGGGCTCGGTCCACTTCGAGGCGTGGGTGGAGTCCTCGGACGGGGGTGTCTACCGCCTCTCCCCCCGGGTCTTCCACGCCGACGAGGATCCGCTCACCGAGGCCGGTCTGGCCTACCTGACCTGGTTCGCCGTCCTCCCCTACCGGGACGACCCGGCGGCCACGGCCGAGATCCGCGACTGGCTGACCGCGCAGGTGGATGCCGGCAAGGACACCCAGGCCACGATCCTCGACTACACGTACGTGTTGCGTACCTCGGAGAAGGCCCACGTCCGGCTCGACATAAGGATTCCCACTTGACCACGGGCCAGCGTTCCCCCGACGGCAGGTTCTGGTGGGACGGCACGGGCTGGCGCCCGGTCCAGCCCTCGCCTCCCTTTCCCTTCCAGCACGCCCCGTCGCCGGCGCCTTCGCCGCCCCGGCCGCCGCGGCGGAGGGCTCTCCTCCTGCCGCTCGCCGGCGTCGTGATCGCGGCGCTCGTCCTGGGCGGTGTGCTGGGAGGCGCCGTGGGCCTGCTCACCACCGAAGTACGGGCCAGCACCGCCGCACCCGCCTTCGCCGACGACTTCCCCGATGTCGGCGACCAGTACCTGCCCGGCGTGACCCTGACCTTGATCGTCGACGAGTGGATGAAGAAGGCCAACTCCTGGACGTGCGCCAACAGGCCCGGCAACCCGGACACGTGGAGCATGGCCAAGCAGCACATGCGGTGCCAGCCGAAGGGCGACGACGGGCGCAGGTACGTGGACATCGAGTACGACGCCGCCGACAGGATCAGGGTGGTGAGGGCCACCTGCCATCTCGGCACCTACGAGGACGCCTGCACCACGGTCTTCGCCACGATGGCCGACGCGGCCCTCGTTCCGCAGCCGAAGTTGCGCGAGCGCGCGCGGAGCTGGGCCCAGAAGAACGCCGCCAGCGAGCGGGCCACGATCATCGGCGGCCTCCGGCTGCAGGCCAGCCTGTCCCCGCACGCCCTGCGCATCACCCCCGAGTCCTGAGCCGCCCGAGTACGGTGGCCAGGCGCCGGAGCGGGGTGCGTCAGTGCCGCTGGGTGGACGCCGGATCGGCGGTCCGTCTGGAACGGCCGTGCGCCGGCGCGCGCCGCGCCGATTTGTCGGTAGGACGATCTACTGTCCCGGCCATGACTTCATCGACGCAGGCGTACACCTACGCCGCGCCCTCCTCCCTTGTCGACGGTCGCCTCGGACTCGCGACCTCCGGCGGCCGGGCCCTGTCCGGCCCGGCCGTGGCCCCACGGTTCTTCAGCGGCGTGGTGACCCAGGCGGCCCCCGCCGCGGCGGCCCTGCTCGGCGTCGCCGATGTGGCGCTGGCCCGCTACCACCAGCCGCAGGCGCGGCCGGGCTGGGTGCGGGATCCGGTGGTGACGTGCGACGGAGACCGCTTACGGTTCGAGTCGTTCTCGGCCTGTGGCGGCGTCTATTGCCGGCTCGACCTGCTGGGCGGCTCGCTCGACGGCGAGGTGCTCGACCGTGGCACCACCAACGTCGACGTCAACGCTCCGCTGCGGGAGGCGCTGGCGCGCATCGGCGCGCGTGACCCGCTGCACCTGGGGGTGGGTCTCGACGAGCTGGTCGTGACCACGCTGGACGGCGCGGTGGTGGAGAAGAAGGTGCCTCTGCCCGAGCGCTGGTTACGCGGGTTCGCCGAGGTTCAGGTCATCGCCTCGGGCATGGACCAGCGCGGTGAGCTGGCCGGCATGGCGGCGGTGCGGTTCCTGCGCGGGCTGCCCAGGAGGGGCACGGTGTGGGTGGTGCAGGCGGGGCGTGAGCTGAAGGTTTCCGACCGCCAGGTCCCTGGCTCGGTCCGGCTCGCCGGCCCCAACCGGCTCGGCACCCTCCTGCCGCTGCTGCGCTTCGCGAAGTCCCTGCGGGTCTACGGCCCGTCCGACGCCGCCTCCAGCGCCTGGGAGCTGGAGCTGCCGGGCATGCGCTACACGCTCACGCTCTCGCCCGAGCGCTGGCGCGGCTTCTCGGGCGAGGGCGCGGTGCTCGACGACCTGGCCACCGAGGAGGCCGAGAACGACGCCGACGTCGTCGGCATGCTGCTCAACTTCGAGCCCGAAGTCGAGATCGGCCTGCTGGCCGGCCGCGCGGGCATCCCGGCCGACCGGGTGCGGGCCGCGCTGACGCAGCTCGGCGTCGCCGGCCGGGTCGGCTACGACCTGTCGGAGGCCGCCCACTTCCACCGCGAGCTGCCCTATGACAAGGACAACGTGATCCTGCTCAACCCGCGGCTGGCCAGGGCGCGCAAGCTCGTCGGCGCGGGCGCCGTGCACCTCGAAGGCGGGTCGGCCACCGTCCGCACCTCGGGCGGCACGCGCAGGGTCTCGCTGGCCGACGGTTCCTGCACCTGCGAGTGGTGGTGGGACCATCGCGGCTCCCGTGGGCCGTGCAAACACGTGCTGGCCGCCCGGATCGTCGCCGGGGCAGCCGTGGAGGTCTCCCGATGACCCTCTGGACGGAGATCAGCGACCTGGTCACGCGCAACCAGGTCACCCGCCTGGCCGACCGGCTGGTCGCGCTCACCGAGGACGAGCGCGCCGAGCTGAGCGGGCAGCTGCCCGGCCTCGTCAAGGAGCTGCGCCGCGCCCGCACCGAGCAGGTGCGGGCCCAGCATCCCGGCGACCTCGAGGAGATGGCCTCCTGGGCGGTCGGCGACCTGCTCGACAGGCTGGCCGACGGACTGCTGCTGGCCGGTGTCGGCGTCATCACCGGCCCGGCGGCCGCCGTGAAGTGGATGACCGGCCGCGACGTCAACCGCCGCTGGGCCGGGGACCCCAACGTCGCCCAGGTGTGCCGGGTGGCGGCCACCCGGCCCCTGGAGTGGCGTCGCGATGTCGCGGTCCGGCTGGCCCAGCGGGTGCGCCGCCCCGCCGACCGCATCGCGCCGCTGGCCGTGTCGCTGCTGCGCGAGTCCGGCGCCGTGCCGCCCGACCACGACCCGCTGGTCGCCGCCTGGCTGACCGCGCCGAGCGTGACCGACGACCCGCTGACCCCCGTCCTGCTGCCTCGTGTCTTCGCCGCTGACGGCGCGGGTCGCGCCCTCCGTGACGAGCGGCTGGAGCCCCGGCCGACCCGCTGGCTGGCCGCCGCCGCCCGCGAGCTGCCCAGGGAGCAGGCGCTCGACGGTTGCGTGAGCCGTTTCCTGCGCGGCGGCGAGGCGCAGGATCTGCGCTTCTTCGTCCGGCTGCACACGCTCCTCGACCCGACGCCCGCGGAGTCCGCTCCTCGCCTGCGTGACTACCTGCGGTTGTTGCCGTCGGCTCCGGGCACGGTCGCCGAGCTGGCCGCCGGGCAGGTGCGCGGGGCGATGCCGCTCGACCACGCCGACCTGGTCGAGGCGGTCGACGCGCTCACCTTCCGTGACGAGGCCAAGCTCGCCGCCACGGGCCTGCGCTGGCTCGAGCAGGCGCTCCGGGCGACGCCGGAGGCGGCCGCCGACTTCGTGACCGCGCTGACCACGGCGTACGCGCACAAATCCTTCGACGTGCGTCGGCGCGCGGTCGAGCTGACCCTGAAGAACGCCGCCCTGTTCACCGGTCACCCCGAGACGATCCTCGACGGCGTCCGCCACCTCCCGGCCGACCTCGGCGCGAAGCTGGCCGAGCAGTTCGGCGGGGAGATCCCGGTCGAGGAGGTGCCGGAGCAGAAGGAGTTCCCGCCCCTGCCCGAGCCGCCGCGGGCGCGGCGCTTCCCCGAGCCGTCGCTCTCCCCCGGCCACCACGAGCACTGGATCGGCCAGGAGCGCTGGCTTGCTGCCTTCGTCGCCGGGATCGCCGCCGACCGGGCGAAACTGCGCCACGAGCTCAAGCTCCACGTCGAGCAGGACCACGGCTACTGGCGGTCCCTGGACGTGCGCCTCCACCCCAGCGACTGGCAGTCGGCGCTGTCCGCCGAGCTCGTCACCCCCGGCAGCGTGCCGGAGCTGCCACCGATCGGGCCGAAGAAGTTCTGGGACACCGCGAGCCACTCCGTGGGCGTACACGTCCTCACCCGTGGCGAGGAGCCCGAACCCGAGCCGTCGCCCCGGCGGATCATGGTGGGCGGCGCCTACCGGCCCGGCCGCTACCTCGACGACGACACCCCGCTGCGCGCCTTCTTCATCACCTGGACCAGCGACGACGGCCCGGACGGGGCGGTGGCCCACGAGGGCGGCCGGCAGGTCCCCTTCGCCGACGGCCGGATCCACCTGAACGGCTCCCCTACCGACGTCGAGCAGCCGTGGCAGGCCGGCGCCGACGACGAGGAGAGCGACGACGGCCTGCCGGATCACCTCCGTCCCGTGCGGGCGAGGCCCGGCGTCGTGTACGACGACTCCGAGGAGGCCATGCCGTCCTTCATCCTCCACGACGTCTACGAGCGCATGGCCGAGCTCGGCGTGGACCCCGCCCGGATCGCGGCGATGCGGGCAGGGGAGCAGGTGCCCCCGCCGAGCCCGGGCGAGCCGCTCGTGCAGGTGACCGTCGGCTTCGTCCCGCCCCGGCTGCGTTCCTTCATGCCCGAGGAGCTGCCCGAGCACGACGAGTGGCGGCGGCGCAACCGGCTGCCCCACCCCAATGGTGTCTCCCCGCCCCACGACTTCCTGCTGCACCGCTACGCCGAGCTCGCCGAAGCCCTCCGCAACGGCACCCTGCCGCCGGTGCTGCTGGCCACGCCGACCTGGACGAGCGGCCACCTCGACCCCGACGTGCTGGTCGGCCGGCTGGAGACCTGCGCCGCCGCCGGCGTGGAGCCGCCCCCGGCCGACCTGGCGCAGGCGCTGCTGCGGTTGCCCCGGGGCCGCCACCCGGCCGCGGCCGACCGGGCCGCCAAGGTCGACTCGGAGGCGGCGCGCTCGGCCGCCCGCTGGCTCGCCGGTGACGGCCTGGCCGACCCCGAGTGCGGCCACGTGTGGCGCCACATGGTCGGCGCGTCCATGGTCGACTTCGGCGACGGCGAACCCGAGCACTTCACCGAGGTCAGGCTGCAGCCCGTGCTGCGGACCACGGCCCCGACCGGCCATCGGCTGATCGACGAGGTGCTGCTGCGCCAGCCGTTCGACTGGACGATCGGCGAGTCGCGCGGCACGTTCATGGCCTGGCCCGCCGTGCTGCCCTCGCACCGCGAGGTCGTGGCCGTCAACGCCCTGCCCTTCCTGCTGCGCGGCCACTGGGGCGCGGGGGTGACTCCGACGGAGATCACCGGCCTGGAGATCGCCCAGGGCCCGGCGGGCGAGTCCACGGCGGTGATCCTCGCCTTCCTCCTGGCCGGCGGCGTGCCCGGCTCGATCCCGCTGATCCTGAACATGGCCGCGAAGGGCGAGCTGCCCGCCGAGGCGATGGGCCGCCAGCTCGCGCTGGTGCTGCGCCGCACCTGGCGGGAGACCCGCCCCACCATCGCGGCCCTGACCGAGCTGGCCGACGCCGGCGGCCACCACGAGGTGTGGCGCATCGTGCGTGCTCTGCTGCCCGGGATGTTGCCGGGCGAGGGGCGGCGCGTCACCGTGACCCACACCGACCTCGTCGCCTTCGCCGCCGACGTGGCACGCTGGACCGGCGCGCGCGGCGAGATCCCGGTCATCGGCCAGTTCGCGCGCAGCCGCCGGACGACCCGCTTCGTCCACGAGTGCCGGCGCCTGCACGCCCACCTCGCCGGGGCCGCGTCATGACCTCCGCAACCTCGCCCTGGCCGGTGGCGCGTCCGGCCCGGCGACGGCCCTGATCCTGGCCTACTTCCTCGCCATGGAGGGCGACGACGCGGTGCCCCCGCTGCTCCAGCTGGCGGCCAAGGGCGCGCTCCCGGCCGCCGAGACGGGCCGGCTGCTGGGTCTGCTGGGCCGCCGCACCCGCTACGAGGCCGGTCCCGCGCTGCCCTCGCTGGAGCTGGCCGCCAGGCAGGGCGCGCACGCCGAGGTGTGGACGATCCTGCGCCACCTTCTGGCCGCCTTCCTGCCCGGAGAAGGAGAGCGGGCCCGGCGCGCGCACACCGACGCGGTCGTGCTGGCCACCGGCATCGCCACGTGGGCAGGCGCGCGGGGCGAGATCCCCGAGGTGGCGGCCCATGCGAAGAGGCGCGGCTCGGCCTCGCTGGCCCGGGCCTGCCGGAGCCTCCGCCAGTTCCTGACCCGGGAGACCTGACCGGCGGCGGTGTGCGGGATGGGCGGGCCGCGCCGCGGGCCATGGGGCGATCCCAGACCGAATTCGTCAACGGCGCGGCCACGCGGCCATCCCGTCAGCTATAAATCAGCTGCCGCACACCGCCGACGAAGGGGCGCCCCATGGCCAGAGCGCGCCAGAAGAGGCGTTCCGCATCCGCCGCTCCCGCCAAGGAGGCGGGAGGGTGGACGGCCATGCGGACGTGGCTGGCGGGGATCGTCAGCGCCGTGATCGTCGCGGCGGTCGGGGTCGTGTTCTCCGCCTGGTACAACGCGAGCGGCTCCGACGCCGTCGACGGCATCAGCGGCGAGCCCCCGATCAAGGTCGGCCACGTGGCCGTCGACCACGCCGCGCAGGACACCGCCCTGCGG
The DNA here is from genome assembly GCF_039871615.1 of Nonomuraea sp. B10E15. Taxonomy (NCBI): domain Bacteria; kingdom Bacillati; phylum Actinomycetota; class Actinomycetes; order Streptosporangiales; family Streptosporangiaceae; genus Nonomuraea; species Nonomuraea sp. B10E15. The sequence continues at coordinate 82,930 of NZ_JBDPMB010000020.1, read as the reverse complement.
GAAGCGGTGACCGACCCGGCGGACCGGGCGCTCCTGCTGGGCAGCGCGTCCGGCTCGCGACGTGACGCGGTCATGGCGCGCCACGACCGGGCGCCGGTGGAGACGGCCGAGCTCACCGTCGTCCTCGTCGGCAACCGCAGCAGCCTGCGCATCGTCGACATCCGGCCGCGGGTCCTCGACCGCAAGCCCGTCTCGGACGGCGCGCTGTTCGTCCACAGCCCCGCCGGAGAGGCCGCCACCGTCGAGCTCTCCGCCGACCTCGACGAACCCGCACCCCGCTTCACCTCTCCCGAAGATCCGGACATCTCGTACTTCAGGAAGAAGCAGATCGACCTCAAACGGGACGAACGGGTCACGCTTGCCCTGACGGTCACGGGCACGGCCGCCTACTACGCCTTCGACCTGGTCATCACCGCGCTCGCGGGGGACCGGACCGAGCAGGTGACGGTGCAGGGGCCGGACAGCACCCCGTTCCGGGTGACCGGCACCTCCAGCTCCTATCGCGCCTACTACACGACCTCCCCGCTCGGCGGCTGGCAGCCGATCTCCAGGAGCGGCGCGTGCGCGATCGAACGGAAGCTCGCCGAGGCCGGGAAGTGCTGACCCCGCGCCGGTACCGGTCCGCCGCGCTCCTGCTCGTGGTCGTCCTGGCGGCGTGCCCGGCCGCGGCCGTGGACACCACGCTCGCCCGCGTACCCGTCGAATGGCGTGCGTCGTGGTCGGTGCCCGCGGACGCCGAGAACGGCGTCGAGTTCCTGGGGACCGCGGGCCACGCCGTGTCCGACCGGGCGGTCGCCGTGGCGACCCGCCAGGGCACCGTACGCGTGCACGACCCTCGCACGGGCACGCTCCAGCGCACCATCCCCGCCGACCCGGCCCGGCCCGCGCCCGTCACCGGCGTCTGGATCGCGGGCGGCACGCTCGCCGTCGCCAGAGGAGAACCGGACGGCACCCAGCAGACCCTGTACGGCCACGACCTGGGGACGGGCGCGCCGCTGTGGCGGCGCACGATCACCACCGGCCACCGTCAGCCCCGGCTCGGCGACACCGGCTTCTACCACGGCCCGCGCATCATGGCGACCGAGCGCGGCATCGTGGTGTTCGAACGGCTGGACGAACCCCTCGACATCCAGGCCCTCGACGCGCGGACCGGAACGACCACGGCCAGGGTGACCTACCCGCGAGGCTGCCGGCTGACCGGCGCCGCGACAACCCGATCGGTGCTCCTGCTCAGCTACTGCCAGGGCAACGCGCTGCGGCTGGCCTCGATGGATCCGCGTACCCTGCGGCAGGTGTGGACGCGCCTGTTGCCGTCGACGGCCTCCCCCAAGGACGGGGGCCCGCCGATCCGGCTCACGGCCAACGCCGAAGGGTACGCGCGCGCCAGGGCGGGCGAGGACGACTTCTTCTTCGGGCCCGGCGGCCGTCTGCTGTCCACCGGCTCGAAGACCGCCAAGGTCACGGATCCCGACCGCTGGAACCCGCCCCTGTACGCCGGCTCCTTCACCGTGGCGAACGACCAGGGCCGTACCCTGCAGGACTCCACGTGGCCGCTGCCCGCCTACCTGATCTCCGTGGACCCCGGCACCGGACGGCTCGCCGGGCTGCCCGTCGACCTGCCCGCTCACCTCGTCTCCCTCGCCGGGGCGAGCCAGGACCTGGCCTTCGTGCTCAGCCATGTCCCCGGGGACGAGCGGCTCACCGCGTACAGGCTGATCTATGGGACCGCCCGCCCGAAGACCGCCTGGCCGGACGCCTGCGGCCTGCTGACCGGCCGCGACCTGTCGGCCTTCGCGGACGGCTACCGCGCGGTCCCCGCAACGGACGGCGCGGCGAGATGCGACTGGATACCGCCGCGTGACGACGGCGCCGTCGTCACGCTGTCCGTGGAATGGGTGTCGTCGTCGCATGCGAGCGCGCGCAGGTTGTACACCGCCGAGACCGCCGCCATCAGAGCGACCGGCGACATCGACCCCACCACCGAGGCGCCGGGCTTCCTGTCCTTCACCGTGCACGAGACGAACGGCTCCTACGGCGCGACGATCATCAACGCGGGCCCCGTCGTCGTCCGGCTGACCTCGTCGTCGCGGCAGGCGGTGCGGCTCGTCTCGCCGCTGCTGCGCGACCGGCTGCTCGCCCGGTACGAGCCGGGTGCCCGGCCTCCCGCCGCCGTGCGCGAACGCGGGTGGAGCTTCCCGACCGACGCGGCCGTGCGTACCGCGCCGGTGGTGACCGGCGGCGTCATCTACGCCACCAGCCGCGACGGCACGGTGTCCGCGCTGGACGCCGCCACCGGCGCGGTGCGGTGGCGCTATCGGACGGGCGGTCCCGTGGTGGACGACCACGTGGTGGCGCACGGCGCCGTGTACGCGGCCGGCGGCACCGGCAGGGTGGTGGCGCTGGACACCGCCACCGGCCGCCCGAGGTGGAGCCGGAAGATCATCGTCATGGGCGACCTGGTGGTCGCGGCGGGCCGCCTCTACCTGTGGACCAGGCGCCCCGCCTGGTCCCTGAAGGCCGAACTCGTCGTGCTCGACGCCGCCTCCGGCAGGCGGCTGTGGGGCTTCGAGCCGGCGGGCGACATGCTCGCCCCCGAGCCCGTGCTGGCCGGCGACGTCGTCCTCACCGGCAGCGACCACGGCATGGTGTACGCCCTGGACCCCGCCACCGGAACCCGGCGGCGACATCACCGGCTCGGCGCGGAACACGACCGCGTCCTCCTGCTCCGGGCCGGCGCCACCGTCTACGCCACGAGTGGCGACGGCGGCGTGCACGCCCTGGACGCCGTCTCGGGCGAGGTCCGGTGGAGGACCCGGATCGACGGCGCCATCTCCTCCCGCCCCATGGCGGCCGGCCGGACCGTCTACGTGGGCGACGACGAGGGCACCACGCACGCGCTGGACGCCGCCACCGGCGCCCGCCTGTGGGACTTCCCGGCCAAGGGCGACCAGCCCCTGTTCACGTGGAGCGCCGCCGTGGCGGACGGGCTCGTGTTCACCGCCGGACCCGACCGTACGTTGTACGCGCTCGACACCGCCACGGGCGTGATGCGCTGGCGTCTCCCGCTGCCCGGTGGCCGTGACGCCGGCCCGGTGGCGGCGGCCGGATCCGTCCACGTCTCGGACCGCGAGGGGACGCTCTATGCCCTCGACCCGGCCACCGGCACGGTGCGATCGACGTTCCGGACGGGCGGCACCGCCGCGACCGTCCCTGTCGTGGCCGGCGGCTTCGTCTATGTCGGCAGCTCCAACGGGAACCTCTACGCCCGGCCCACGCCGCCCGGTGCTTCGTGAGGCCCTCGTGTGCCAAGGTGAGCGTGGACAGGCCTGTTCTGGCATGACCACGATCGCATGGTCAAGGCGTGGGAGTGACGCTTGGTCGTTTTCGCATGCACCGGATGCGGTGCCGTACTGACTGCGCGATTGTCGCGGGTCGAGCTTCCCGACCACGCCGACCAGACGTACGGTCACGACCTGCTTCCGGCGCTGCTGGAGCCCGGAACCTACGCGGTGCGCCCCGAACCCTCCGGGCCGCCGCGGCGGCCATGGGACGAGGTCGGTGCGCACGAGGCGGAGGCCCGTGGCGTCTACCTGCCGGTGTCTCGCCTGCCGTACGGACCCCGCGGAACGGTCGCGATCGCGCCCGGGGATGTCCGCGGCACCGTTCTCATCCCGGAGCGGTGTGACGGCTGCTGCTGCGGCCTGGACGAACGGAACGGCCCCAACCTGGCGTGCGAGCAGTGCGGGCTGGCCGTGGCGACCCGCGTCGACGACTGCGGGCGCTGGCAGGCGGTGTGGCTGGACCCCCGCGCCGTGCGCCCGGCCGGCGTCGAAGGCCCGGCTCGCACGCCGGCCGGCTGGGACGAACTGCGAGAGACCTGTCCCGACCCGCCGCCCGTCGAGCAGCCCGGGTGGTGGAGCCCGCGATGGGAGGCGTCGGTCGCGGTGGCGCTGGCACGCCTGCTGGCGGTCTCCGGCGGCCGGCGGATCGTCGTTCCTGACGGACCGGTCGCCGGGGCGTTTCGCAAGGCGCTCGACACGCTGCTCCCTCCGGGCCCATCGGCACGGAACCTCGTCCTGGCCGGGCCTGGGCTGTCCGTCACGACCGCGGACATCGCCCTGGTACCGCGGCATCCGCAGACCGGCCGGTCATGGCAGTGCGACGCGGGATCGGTGGTGCCGCTGGCCGCCGGCGTGTGGGTGTCCATGGCCTTCCATGACGACCGGCGTCTCGCCCCGGCGGCCGCCGGGATGCCGGACGCGGTCCGCCGCGACGATCCGCCACCGCCGCTGCCGTGCCGGCCCTTCCTGCCTGACCTGGACGTGTTTCTCCGCACGCTGGCCCGGTTGCCGGCGGCTCGAGAGCCGTGGTTGCGCGCCGTCCACGACCGTGTGAGGGATCGCCGGCACACCTTGCCGTGCTTCTGACGAGCCGGCCTGGCCGGTGCCGTCCCCTGCTGAGCAGGGGCGCAGGAGGCACCCGGGTTGTCATCGGTGGCGAGGTCACCGGGTGGCCGGGCGGCGAGGGCGAGGCCGGCGCAGCACCGTGCCCGGCCGCGCGCCGGTGGGCGAGCCGTCGGCGAGTACGGCGACGCCGGCCACCAGGACGGCGGCGAAGCCGGTGGACAGCTGCCAGGGATCCGTGTAGGTCGAACGGTCGGCGACGGTCCCGGGGTCGAAGACGGCGATGTCGGCCACCGCCCCCTCGGCGAGGCGGCCGCGGTCGGCCATTCCCAGCCGCCGGGCCGGTAGCCCGGTCATCTTGCGTACGGCCTCGGGCAGGTCGAGCACGCCGAGTTCGCGAACGTACCGTCCCAGCACCCGCGGGTAGGTGCCGAAGCTGCGCGGGTGCGGCAGCCCCGCGCCCTGCGGCCGCAGCACCCAGCCGTCGCTGGCGACCGACACCATCGGGTGGCGCAGCACCGTGACGACGTCCTCCTCGCTCATCGCGTGGTTGACGATCTTCACCGAGGCGCGGTGTGCCGCGAGGACCCGCAGCGCGGCCTCCGCCGGATCGGTGCCCTCGCGCCGCCCGATCTCGGCGATGCTGTCGCCGACGGCACCGCTGTAGGGTCCGTCCGCCAGCTCGGCGAGGATGACGCCCTCGGGGTCGACGTCGCGGCCGAAGCGGGCTCTCAGGCCCTCGGCCACCCGTTCGCGATCGGCGGGGTCGGCCAGCCTGTGCAGCAGGGCGGGAGGCCCGCCGTCCATGCTCCACAGAGGGAGCCGCGAGGTCAGGGTGGTGCTGGAGGCGGTGTACGGGTACACGTCGGCGGCGGCGTCCACGCCGCGCTCCCGCGCCCGGTCCAGTTCGGCGAGCGCGGTGACGACGGAGCCGTGGTTCTCCGGTCCCATCGCCTTGAGGTGGGAGATCTCCAGCCGGCCGCCGGCGGCCTCCGCCGCGCCCAGCGCCTCGCGTACGGCGGGCAGCAGCGCCGCCGCCTCGTTGCGCATGTGCGTCGAGTACAGCAGGCCCGCCGCCGCCGCTTCGGCCACCAGCGCGCGTACCTCCTCCTCGGTGGCGAAGGAACCCGGGGCGTAGATCAGGCCGGTGGAGAAGCCGTAGGCGCCCTGGGCCGCCGCCGCGCGGAGCAGCGCGCGCATCGCGCCGAGCTCGGCGGGCTCGGGGGGCCGTTCGGCTCCCTCCATGACGGCGACCCGCAGCGCCGCGTGCCCGACCTGCAACGCCAGGTTGACGGCGGGCCGCGCGCCGGACACCGTGGCCGCGAATCCTTCGGTGTCGGTGAAGTCCCACCCGGTCTCGGGAGCGAGGAAGTCGCTCCACTCGCGCAGCAGGCCCGCCGGATCCTGCGGGAACGGCGACCACCCGCAGTTCCCCGTCACCAGGGTCGTCACGCCCTGGTGGAGCTGGGTGGTGGCCTGGGGCCAGCCTTCGATGCTGAAGTCGGCGTGCGAGTGCAGGTCGATGAAGCCCGGCGTGACCGCCAGACCCGAGGCGTCGACGGTGGTGCGGCCCTTCGGCGGGTCGCCGCCGGCGGGGCGGGCGATCCGGGTGATCCGCCCGCCGTCGAGGCCGAGGTCCGCCCGGTAGCCGGGGGCGCCGGTGCCGTCGATCAGGGTGCCGCCACGGACTACGGTGTCGTGCTCCGTCACTGTGCTCATCCTCCAGGTGTCGCGACGTCCAGCAGGCCGTATCCCGGTCTCATGGGGACAGGAGGAGCAGGATGACCGTGTACATCAGGCAGGCCGGGACCAGCAGCAGCCACCCCGTGATCATCATGTTCGGCAGGTTCGAGGAGCGGGCCAGGCCCATCGCGCCGACCATGTTGCCGTTGGGGAAGGGGCCGTAGGTGTCGGCCTTGGAGGCGAACAGCAGCACGACCGTCCACGCGCCGACGCCGACGCCGATGTGGGCGGCCAGGTCGCCGAAGACCTTGTCGAGCAGCACCACCTGGGCCGCCGTCGCCCCCGGCACGCCGACCCAGCCGAGCAGCGCGATGAGGATCGTGAACACGAAGGGGGAACTGCCCGCCAGGCTCTCGCCGTACATGTCCAGGATCACCTTGAAGGGCGCGAGCTTGTCGATCGTGATGAACAGCCCCGCCAGCAGCCAGAAGAGCAGGAAGATGCTGATCAGCCGGGATGCGCCCCGGTAGAGATGTTCGATGATCTCCTTGGGGCCGAGGCCGCTCGCCAGGCCCGTGACGACGCCGAGCACCGGCAGGGCGAGCAGCGGGAACGCCGTCCCCGCCATGGTGACGGTCGCGTAGACGACGCTGGCGAGCAGCACGATCAGGAAGGCGGCCGTGGCCCGGCCCGTGCCCGCGGCCGGCTCGTCCGCGTCGGTCGCCGCGCCGACCTCGGCCTCGCTGTAGAAGTCGTCGGCGCGCTCGGTCCTGCGCTGCATCCACGGGACCACGATGAGCCCCATGATCAGCGAGAGCACCGCGAGCGGTGCGGCTCCGTAGCCCAGGTAACCGAGGTAGCCGATCCCGGCCGCGTCCATGATGGCCACGTTGGACCCCGCGAAAGGCGCGACGGTCAACCCGGCGCAGCCGCCGATGAACATCATCGACGCGGTCGCCGACCGGGTGAAGCCCATTCGCGCGGTGATCGGCAGCAGGATGGGAGCCGCGATGGCGAGCGCGCCTGCCAGCGTGCCGAGGCTGGCCACCAGCAGCAACGAGGCCACCATGACGCCCAGGATCACGGCGGAGCGGCTCCTCTCGCCCACGACGCGCATGACCCCGCGCACGATGGTCGCGGCCACGCCGGTGACCTTCAGGATCTCGCCTACGCCGGACCCCAGCATGATGATCAGTCCGATCATCGTCACCTGGTCGGCCAGGGAGTCTCCGAGCAGCGCGCCGACGTCGAGCGGCGGCATCTGGGCGACCAGCACCCCCGACAGCAGGGCGATGACCGTGGCGATCACGATGTCCATGCCGAGCAGGGACAGCAGTGCGTACAGCGCGATCGGCAGCAGGCCCCAGAGGGTCGGGCCGTTGGCGAGGAAACCGGCGCAGACCGAGGCGACCAGGCCGATCAGGGCGATGATGTTGGTCAGCCTGCGGCGCCCGGGGGAGGTTTCGACGGCGTAGGCGTTGGTGTCGTTCTTGGGGGAGGTGCCGGAGGAGGTGCTCATGTGCTTTCTCTCTGCGCGGGGTTCAGGCAGCTGATCCCGCCGTGGCAGGGCCCGCTGCGGGTGGGGATCCGCGACGGGCGGACGTGGCGGGGGCGGTGATCGTGGTTTCCTTCAGCCGGTTCTCGCCGATGAAGGCGGCGTCGACGGTGTGGCCCAGTCCAGGCCCGTCCGGTACCCGGACGACGCCCTGGTCGGCGACGACCTCCGGCTGGACGACGTCGCGGGCGTAGTACTTGGCCGAGGCCGACACGTCGGAGGGAAGGGTGAATCCCGGGAGGCTGGAGAGGGCCACGTTGGCGGCGCGGCCGATGCCGAATTCGTGCATGCCGCCGCACCACACGTCCACGCCGTGCTCCCGGGCGAGATCGTGGGCCGCCACGGCGGCCGTGAGCCCGCCCATCCGCGACACCTTGATGTTGAGCACCCGGCCGGCTCCCAGCGCGAGCGCCGTGCGCAGGTCGTCGATGGTGTCGACGGACTCGTCGAGGCACACCGGCGTCCGCACGCCGCGCTGCAGGGCGGCGTGGGCGACCAGGTTGCGCGGCGCGAACGGCTGCTCGATCATCAGCAGCCCGAAGTCGTCCAGACCGCGGAGCACGGCGAGTTCCTCCGCCGTCTCGCCGTAGGCGCCGTTGGCGTCGACGTGGATCGCCAGGTCCGGGAAGGCCTCGCGGACCAGCCGTACCGGCTCGGTGTCCCAGCCGGGGGCGATCTTCAGCTTGACCCTCGGGTAACCGGCGTCGACCTGGCGGCGTACCTGGTCGAGGAGTGCGTCGTAGGTGGGTTCGATGCCCAGCGACACTCCCGCCACGACCTCGCTGCGGGTCCCGCCCAGCGCCTTGGCCAGAGGGACGCCGCGGGTCTCCGACCACAGGGCCCAGCCGGCGGCGTCGACGCCCGCCATCGCGAAGCGGTTGCCGCGTACCTTGCGCCACAGCCGGGGCAACTCCGCCGGGTGCTCCCAGACGGCGTCGACGACGGAGGGCAGCAGGTAACGTTCGGCGATGTGCCAGCAGGTCTCGGTGGTCTCCGGGCAGTAGAAGGGGTCGGACGGAGAGGCGATCTCGCCCCACCCCTCGGCTCCCGACTCCTCCACCAGCCGTACCAGGATGTGATCCAGGTGGGTCTTACGATGGGAGCTGGTCTGGAACGCGTGCACCAGCGGCAGCCGCACGAGGTGCAGTGACGCTTCGACGATGCGCATGGTTCAGTCCTCCAGATAGTTGCCGAGGGCGTGGCTGAGCCGGTCGCGCTCCGCGAGCCTGCGCCGGGCGCCCTTCGAACTGGCGGTGGCCAGGGTGGTCAGCAGGTGCACGACCGCGGCGACCGCCGTGGGCGAGTCGGCGTAGGAGGCGCTGTCGGTCCGTACGACGATGGTTTCGGCCGCGATGGAGGCCAGGGGCGCCCGCGCGTCGTCGGTGATGGCCACCACCGCGCCGCCGGCCTCGGCGAAGTGCCGGGCGACGACGACCGTCTCGCGGCGGTATCGGCGCAGCGACACCGCGACCAGCACGTCGTTCTGGCTCACCTCGCTGAGCACGTCGAGGACCCGCACCACGGCGCCGTCGACGAGGGTGACGTGGGAGAGTCCGGCGGACAGGTCGGTGGCCAGCAGCGAGGCGTAGGCGAACGACTTGCCGTACCCGGTGACGAAGCGCCGCCGCGCGGCCACCACGGCGGCGGCGGCCCGGGTCGCGGATCCGTCGGCGGTGATCCGCTCCAGGGCCTCGCCGAGATTGCGGGTCTCCTGCTCGATGACCTTCTGCTGTAACGCCTCGGCCGACGAGCGGCGTTGCAACCGGGCGCCGAAGCGCTCGCCGGGGCTGCTCAGCCTCCGGTTCTCGGCATGGGCGAGTTCGAGGTCGCCTGTCGTCACAGGGCACGCTCCAAGCGGTAAAGGGCGGTCTGGGGGGTGTGCGGCACGCAGGACACGGCCGCCCACTTGTCATCCATCAGCGGTCCGAGTACGGCTGCCAGATCGGTGCGCACCCGTGCCGCGTGGAGCGGGTCTCGCTTGGCGAGGGCGGTGAAGTCGGACGGGATCGGCAACCAGATCCGGTCGCCGTCGGGGACCGGGCGGGCCCAGTCGCCCAGGTCAGCGGGGGGATCCTGGGCGGGTACGCGGGGTCCCGGAGCGATGCCGAGATCCCAGTCGACGAGGAGGCGGTCGGAGCCGTCGTCGTAGAAGCCGCCGTGGAACCAGCGTGCGACCGCGCCCAGCACATCCAGGTTGAAGTGCGCGTTACGCGCGATCAGGGGGTCGTAGGTCCAGCGCATCCGGGTGACGCCCCAGCCCAGCGCGACCTCGCGCTGGGCCGACTTGAGCGCCCGGCCCAGGCCGCAGCCCTGGTGGCTGGGGTGGACCACGGCCGCCTGGGAGTAGTGGTAGGAGCTGGTCCCGTCGGTGGCCTGGAAGCCGAAGGCGAAGGCGATGACGCGGTCGCCGTCACGCGCGCCGACGACGGAGCCGCCGTTGTCGCGCAGGGCGGTGAGCAGCCGCGGGCTGGCGCCCTGGCGCAGGTCGGTGTAGCCGAACACGTCCCGGTAGAGCGTGGTCGCCTGACCGAGCTCGTCCGGGGTGGTGAGGGTCCTGACCACGGGCGTTGTGGTTGACGTCATGAGGACGGGGTGCTCCTGCAGCGAACGAGGGTGATGTCGGGGATTCGTACCTTAAAGTCGCATCTAGAGTAGGTATCAAGATGCCGTCAATGCTGTCAATGCTGGCTGAGCTGCGAATAATCGCGAAATAGACGCTGAAGCCACGCGCCAGCCGGGCCATCGCGACGGATATACGTCACGTATCATGCTCTGCAACGCAGGGGCGGCCCGCACCGGGTCGCCTGCCCTCCAACCCCCGAGGACAGCAGATGATCAGCGTCGGATCCCCCCACGACGGTGCGGCGGGCACCCCGGTCACCGGGCTTCGTGAGGCAGCCCGGGCGCGCGCGGCGGAGATGACGGAACGGGTGCGCCGCTACGTGGAGCACGAGACCCCCACCGGCGACGCCGAGGCGCTCAACGCGCTCGCCGACCTGCTGGTGGCCCGCTACACCGAGCTCGGCGGCGTCGCCCGCCGGGTCGCCGAGCCCACCGGCGACCACGTCACGGCCGACTTCCCCGGCTCCCCCGGACGAGCGGACGAGGCTCCGCTGCTGTTCATCGGCCACCACGACACCGTGTGGCCGAAAGGCCATCTGGCAGGGCCGATGCCGTGGCAGGTGACGGAGTCGGCCGAGCACGGCACCCTCGCGCACGGGCCCGGCGTCTTCGACATGAAGAGCGGCCTGGTGGTCATGGAGACGGCCCTGGAAGTGGCCGCGCGCACCGGCGTCCGGCACCGGCCGGTACGCGTGGTCGTGGTGGCCGACGAGGAGATCGGCTCCCCCACGTCCAGCACTCTGGTCAGAGAACGCGCGGAGGGCGCGTTCGCCGCACTCGGCTTCGAGTCCCCGCACCCCGGCGGCGCGCTCAAGCGCGGGCGGCGCGGCAGTACCCGGCTGCGGCTGAGCGTGCACGGGCGCGCGGCGCACGCCGCGCTCGACCCCGAGAAGGGGATCTCGGCGATCGACGAGCTGGTCGACCAGCTCGTCAGGGTGCGCGAGGTCGTCGGCAGGCATTCCCAAGGAGTCCTGTGCAACGTCGGCGCGCTGTCGGGCGGCGGCAAGACCAACGTGGTGGCCGAACGCGCCTCGGCCGACATCGGGCTGCGCTTCGCCGACGCCGCCGTGGAAAGCGCGGTGCTCGCCGAGCTGACCGCCCTCGCGCCGGTGCGCGAGGGGGCGCGGGTCCGGGCGGAGATCCTGTCCAGCAGGCCCACCTGGACCTCCGACGGCCCCGACGACCCCTTCAGCGCCGCCGTACGCACGGCGGGGCAGCGGCTGAGCCAGGACGTCGCCGCCGAACCCGCCGCGGGGGCCGCCGACACGAACACGGCCGGCTCGCTGGGCCTGCCCACACTCGACGGATTCGGTCCCCTCGGGGCGGGCGCGCACGCGCTGCACGAGCGGATCGTGCTGTCCACCCTGCCCGAGCGCGCGGCCCTGGTCGCCGGAATCCTCGCCGAGCTCTGACCACCTCCCCGGCACGCGCGCGGCGAGCATCCACGCCGACGCACCTTCTGGATTGACGAGCCATCAAACTGCAACTAGCCTCATTACAGTTCAATCCACACGCAGCGGAGCGCGAAGGGGTGCGGATGAGTCTCAGCAGCAGGAGCGCGGTCGCGATTCACGCGCTCACGATGTTGGCGCGCTGGGAACGCTCACTGACCTCCGCGGAGATCGCGGACAGCCTGGCGAGCAATCCGGTTCTCGTGCGGCGCATCCTCGGCAGCCTGCGGAACGCTGGCTTGGTATGGTCCACCGAGGGGCGTGGCGGCGGCTGGTCCCTTGCCCGCGCCCCGCGCGAGATCACGCTCCACGACGCCTACGGCGCCGTCGAGGAGGGGCCGATCCTGTCGCGGCACGCCCATCCGGCCAGCGATGCATGCGAGGTCGGGCGCCACATGCAAAACCTGCTCGAGGTGGAGTTCCGGGACGCGGAACAGGCCATGAAGGAACGGCTCGGCCGGACGACCATCGCCCACCTGGTCGAGCAGGTGCTGGCCGCCGAGCGTGAGCACGCACCACCGAATCGCTAGCCGAGCACTGGCGGAGGCACGTCCTCCGCCCTTCTTTCTGCCCTAACTGTAACTACTTCAGTGGCAGTATTGCCGCACGGAGGACGGGTCTCATGACACCCACGTCGACCGCAACCGAACGAACCGGCTCAGGGCCAGCCCTGCTGGCAGTGCTCCTGCCGGCGATGCTCGCCACGGTCATCGCCAGCGACATGGTCAATCTCGTGCTCCCGTCGATCGGAGCGGAGTTCGGGGCTTCCGAGGCGGAGCTCGCGTGGGTCGTCACCGGGTTTCTGCTGACGTTCTCGGTCGGCATCCCCTTCTACGGCCGCATCTCCGACCGGGTGAGCCTGCGGCGTCTCTTCGCTTTCGCCCTGCTGGCATACGCCGCCGGCAGCCTGATCTGCGCGCTCGCCCCGGATCTCCTCGTGCTCGTGCTCGGGCGGATCGTGATGGGGGTAGGCGCAGCCGCGATCCCGGTGCTCTCCATCATTGCCGTCACCAGGTTGATGCCGGAGGACAAGCGGGGGATGGGGATCGGCGTCGTTTCCGCGGCCGCGGGTATCGGCACCGCCGCCGGACCGGCTGTCGGTGGCGGGATCGGCCAGTCCCTCGGCTGGCCCGCGCTGTTCTGGCTCATGCTCGCGGTCGCGTGCGTGCTGCTTCCCGTGACGCTGCGGGTGCTACCGGGCGGGGCTCCAGCCGGCGCGGAGCGGTTCGATCTTCCCGGCGGCATCCTCCTGGGCCTCGGCGCCGGCCTGATCCTTTTCGGCATCACCCAGGCACAGGTCGCCGGCCTGACCGCACCCACGTCCTGGGGCAGCCTCGTGGTGGCGATCGTGGCCATCGCGCTCTTCGGGTGGCGCACCGCCCGCAGCGCGCAGCCGTTCATCCCGCCCGCGCTGTTCACCCATCAGATCTACCGGGCCGGGGTCGTCGTCGCGTTCCTCGCCATGATCATCAACCTCGGCGGCCTGGTCTTCGTGCCGCTCCTGGTGGTTGACGTCAACGGTCTCGAACCGAGGGCCGGGGCCCTGGTCATGATCCCGGCCGGGGTGGCCGTCGCCATCGTCTCTCCGTTGATCGGCCGCCTCGCCGATCACACCGGCACCCGGCTCCTGGTGCTTACGGGCCTCGCAGCCGTCGGAGTGTTCGCGCTGTTCCTGTCGACCTTCGCGGGAGGCACGTCGGCGATCCCCGCTGGGGTCGGGATATTCGGGCTCAGCGTCGGGTTCGTCTGCGTGATGACACCGATCATCAGCGCCGTGGCAAGCGCGCTGCCGGCCGACCAGGTCGGCGCCGGCCTCGGGATCCTGCAAGGAGCCCAGTTTCTTGGCGCGGGTACCGGCCCCGCCCTGTTCGGTGTGCTGGTGACCGCAAGGCAGCAGAGCGGCAGCGGCGCTATCAACCCCCTGCACTCCGGGCACGAAGGCGCTGCCTTCTCCGACGTCTTCCTGGCCATGGCCGTGGTCGTCATCCCGGCGTTGATCACCACGTTCCGGATGCATTCCACCCCGGCGCCGGCGGGGCCACCCCGCCCCGCCGACTCATCAGCGTGCCCGCCTGGATGAACGCCTTCGCCGCCATCCATGATCCACCCCGCGTGATGGACGGCTTGACCGGCCCCTCATGGAAATGGACCGGAGAACGATCACCTGGAATCATGCCGTGGATTCAGGCTCAGGGCCGCGGCTGGGCGGGGCCTGCCGCGGCATTCGTTCGATAATTCCACCCCAGGGCTACGGCTGATTTCTGACTCCATGCCTGACTCGCGGCCGCTCACGCGAAAACAATTCAATCATGGAGACGGCCGACGAAAGAGGAGTCCATGGCGGCATGGCCGAATAGGTGGGCTACGTGTCCTTCGCTCAGGATGTATGGTCGGTTCTCGTCCAACGCAACGTCGATCATCTGGCCGCGCGTGAACTCGCCTAAGGTTCGGCCGCTCGAATGGGATCCTTTTCTGTTGATTGACCGTCACATGCCGGGTGTGCTAGAACCTTTTTCGCTAAATAACCAACCAGCCGACATTGGCGTGCGCTCTGTCCAGCCATTTTCCGTGAGGCCACGGTGCCATGGGACGGCGCGTGTACATCAATGCCCGACCCGTCGGCAGGCGACCTGCAGAGCATCACGTTTATCGGGCGATCTATCAGGAGTATTTCTGTGCGCACATGGAAGAAAGGCGCTGCGGTCGCGTTCGCGACTGTGGCGGCGTTTGCCGGAACCCTCGCCGTCGGCAGTCCGGCGATGGCGGCCTCGTCACCGATCGCGGCCTGCGGCGGCGGTTCCTATCACGTGATCGACAAGCATGACCTGGGCCGCGCCACCGTCTACCTGATGTACAACGGTTCCACTAACTGCGTGGTCACCTGGAAGGACAGCCCCAATAACACCTACGTCGACGCCGTCATCAGGGTGGGAGATGTGTGGCGCAACGACCCGGGCCACTACTCGACTTACGCCGGCCCCGTGAAAATGTCTGCGGCCGGCAAATGCATCAGGTGGGGCGGCGATTACGGTAGCACGCAGTACACCTCGCCATGGGAGCACTGCGGCTGACGCCGATCCGGGCTGCGGCCGGCCGCGGAGGGCGAGATCTCTCCCGGCCCCAACGCACCTGAGAGGGCCGGCCTCCCGAGGGAAACCGGCACTCTCAGATCACCCGGCGACAAGGAGTCTGCTGCGCCCGAACAACTATCCTGAAGTACGTCGAAAAGCCGACGTACTTCACCATGCACTTTATGTCAGCTCAGCTTCTCGCGCGGACCGCGACTTCCCTTCACGGCTGGGCGGGCAACACGATCGTCGGCGTGCTCGTCCGCGGCCAGATGCGGGGACCCGGCTGCTCGATCCGTGCGCAAGACGCTCGCGGGGGCCCCACGTACGAACGGTCCGGACCGGAACTGCTGAGCCCGTCGCGGTGGCCGTGGATCTTCGGCAGTGCCCAGCGGCATTCGTCTCAGTGGCGGTCCACGCGGAAACCCCTCTCCAGGGCTGTCAGGGTCTTGTCCAGCAAGTCGCCCAGCGGCTCCGCGTAGTTCGTGGTGTGCCAGTGCCGGAGCGTCCCGATTATCCCGCCGTACAGTGCCCCGCACATGATCTGAACCTCGAGATCATGTACGGGACGGCCCATCTGCCTGGCGAGATAATCCGCAACCGCCGAGGTGTCGCTGAAGAACCGATGAGCCACCGCCGCCTGGACGGACGGCACCTCCATCAGGTAACGCACCCTCCGCCGGTCGACCGTGTCACCGGCCGAGGTGGCGACGAACAACGCGACCGTACGGCGTAGCGCCTCGATCATCGGGCGGCCCTCGGCTGACAGCTCTCGCAGTTCGCTGACCAGACCCTCGTCGGGACCGGACAGGATGATCCCTTCCTTGGTGCCGAAGTAGCGGTAGACCGAGCTTGGTGAAACGTCGGCCGCCGCCGCGACCTGCTCGATCGTGACGGCGGCGAAGCCATGCTCGTCGAACAGGTCCAGCGCCACCGCCTGGACATGGCGCATCGCTGCTCGACGCTTCCGCTCTCGCAGCCGGGACTCCTCAGACATGGCACCAGCCTAGCCGAAATTTGGGAGTGACTTTCAGATGACAGTGACATGCACTACAGTAAAAGTGAGAGTCACTGTCACGAGCAGGAGGCGCCATGAAGGATCTAGCACGCCGAACCGTGTTCATCACCGGAGGCGCCCAAGGCATCGGGCTCGGCATGGCCCGCGCGTTCGCCAGGGCAGGCGCCCGTCTCGCGCTGGCCGACCTCGATGAGGAGCGACTGCAGTCAGCGAAGCGGGAACTGCTGGCGCTCGCGGGCGACGGTTCGGCCGTGGCGGTCTTCCCGCTCGACGTCCGCGATCGGGACGCGTTCACCCGCGTCGTCGACGCCGCGGAGAACCGGCTCGGCCCGATCGCCGTGCTCTGCAACAACGCCGGGCTCGGCTTCCTCACACCGATCAGGGCTCTGCGCTACGAGCAGTGGGACCACGTGCTTGACGTCAACCTCGGCGGCGTGATCAACGGCGTGCAGACCGTGCTGCCACGCATGCTGGACCGAGGCGGGCCGGGGCACATCGTCAACACCGCCTCCGGGGCAGGGCTGATCGCCACCACCAACGTCACGTACGTGACGTCGAAATTCGCCGTGGTCGGCATGTCGGAGTCGCTGCGAATCCAGCCAGAGCTCATAGCGAACGGCATCGGGGTGACGGTCGTGTGCCCAGGACTCGTGCGAACGAACGTCACCCTCAACAGCGCTCGAGCCGAGGAGCGGCAGGACCCGTCCGCCGAGGAGGGGCACGCCCTTCTCCAACGCTACGGGCTCGACCCGGACGTGGTCGGGGACCAGGTGCTGGAGGCGATTCTGGCGGACAAGCTGTACGTGCACACCGACCGCTACGTGGCACCGCTGATCGAGGAGCGCATGCGGTCACTCATGGAGGCGCTGCCGGCCGAAACCGAGCGAGACCGGGAACTGGCACCGCTGCTGCGGGCCCGGCTGGCCGCCCAGAGCGAGCGGGTCCAGGTACACGACGGCTGATCAGACATGTTGTGAAGTGCGGGGGTGGGTGATGCGCGATGTCATCGACGTGCCCGGTGGCGGGTATCGGGTGTGGCTGGCCTCGGCCGGTGGGCGGGATGTGCGGACCTCGTGCGGGATGCGCATGGGGGTGGATGTGGATGTGGCGGATGTCGCGGGTCCGTTGGACACGCTCATGGTGGCCGGAGGGCTGAGTCGCCGGCGGGCGATGCTGGAGCGTGAGCTGGTCGAGCATGTCCGGCGTCTGTCGCATCAGGCCAGGCGGGTGGGGGCGATGTGCACGGGCGCGTTCGTGCTGGCCGAGGGCGGCCTGCTGGACGGGCGTCACGTCACCACGCACTGGCGTTTTCGCGAGGAGCTGGCCGCCGCCTATCCCGCCGTCACGGTCGAGGCTGATGCGATCTTCGTCGAGGACCCGCCGATCGTGACCGCGGCGGGCGTGAGCGCCGGGGTGGATCTGGCCTTGTCCCTCATCGAGCAGGACCACGGGGCGGAGCTCGCGCCCGCCCGACTGTCCACCAGCACCCGCACCTTCACCCGGATCTTCAGCCGCGAAGTCGGGCTCAGCCCCGGCAAGTACGTCGAACGCGCCCGCGTCGAAGCCGCCCGCCTGCTGCTGGAAACCACAACCGAGGGCCTGGAAGTCGTGGCCCGCCACAGCGGGTTCGGCACCGCCGAAACCATGCGCCGCGCCTTCATGCGGCAGACCGGCGTCCCACCCGGCGCCCACCGTCGGCGCTCCCGCCCGATCCCGGCATGAGGTGCGTGTTCGCTGTGGATCCGGAGCCGGTCGGTGTATCCGCGTCGAAGGGGCGCCGCAGCGGCACATGCCGGCCATGCCCACGAGTCCAGACGGAGGAGCACCATGACCGACCAGGTTTCCATGTCCCTGCAGCAGGAGATCGCCCGAGATCTCCAGGTGAGCGCGTCCTTTGATGTAGGGCAGGAGATCGAGCGCCGTGTGGCTTTCCTCACCGACCAGTTGATCTCCACGAGACGGAGCTCGTTGGTCCTGAGCATCAGCGGCGGTCTGGACTCCATGACCGCAGGCCGACTGTGTCAGCTCGCGGTCGAGCGGGTCCGGTACGCCGGGCGCGACTCGACCTTTCTGGCGATGCGGCTGCCGTACGGAGTCCAGGCTGATGAGCAGGATGCACAGCTCGCGCTCGAGTTCATCCAGCCCGACCGGGTGCTGACCGTCGATGTGCAGCCCGCCAGTGACGCAGCGCTGGAGGCGGTGCTGGCCGGCGGCATGGTGTTCCGGGACGCGCACCACCAGGACTTCCTGCACGGCAACATCAAGGCCCGGCAGCGCATGATTGCTCAATACGCGGTGGCGGGAGCACACGAAGGCTTGGTGGTGGGCACCGATCACGCTGCCGAGGCGGTCTCTGGCTTCTTCACCAAGTTCGGCGATGGCGCGGCCGATGTAGTCCCGCTCACCGGCCTCACCAAGCGCCGCGTACGGGCCATGTCACAGGCACTCGGTGCGCCGCCCACGCTGATCGACAAGACCCCGACCGCAGACCTGGAGACGCTGAACCCGGGCAGGCCCGATGAGGAGGTGCTCGGCGTCACCTACGACGACATCGACGATTTTCTGGAAGGCAAGCCGGTCGATGAGGCCACTTTCGAGGTCATCGTCCGCCGCTACGAGCTCACCGAGCACAAGAGACAGTTGCCAACCGCCCTCTGATCTCTCGCCGCCGTGGGCTCCTCCCCCGTCAACGCAGGGATCCGGTACGGACGGCGTTCAACTCGATCCCGTGCCACCACTTGGTCGTTGATCAATAACGTCGCCTCGCGCGAGTTCGCCGCCGCGACGCTGACGAAATCTGCACCGACTGGCTGGAGGGCAGATTGTACATCTCGGTGTTGTTCATCGAGCTCGACGATGCGCCCTGGAGGACGTACGAGTTCAGCACCAGCTGAATCGGCCACTTCGAGGAGTCGTTGAGCATGAAGAAGTTCCGCATCACCACCACGTTGAAGGCGGACGCCAGCACGGGGATGATCAGCGACCAGTAGGAGTCGAGCAGTCCGAACGCCTTCACCACCAGGTAGTTCGGAATGATGTCGGCCCTGAAGATCATTGTGAGCAGGACCCAGATAGAGGGCCGGCCGGACCCCCAGGACCTGCCGGGTCCTGGTGAGCGCGTAGGCGAGGGTTGCGGTGACGGCCAATGACAGCGCGGTACCGACCAGCGCGATCAGAATCGAGACGATCAACGTCTCGGGGTTCGCCATCACGTTGACGCTGCCGAACCCCAACTGCTGGAACAGGTCGGCCAAGGCTCCGTACACATCGAAGCGCCAACCGCGCCCAGGACCACGCGGCACAACTGGAACTGCTCAATGCAGCCGACTGTCGTCGGTGGCCATCGGGGGGGTTCCACCGGGTTCGGAAACAGCGCGGTTGGCCGGCGATCACAACCACCTCGACCAAGCGCGGCCGGCGGACCATGCTTTTCGGCTCGACGCGGACGCACGACGACCGCTGGATCACACTCCGCCTGAATCGTGCGCTCCATCCACGACCGCCTGCGCAGAACCATCCACCGACGTCCGTTATGGTCGCCCGCCGACCTTACCTGTGTAATATTCAATAGAGGAGACGTAAAATCAATAGGAGGTGGCGATGGCCATCACTACCTTGGCGGCCACGAGCGGTGTCGGGTTCGTTCTGATGCTGATCGTCCTCAACTTCGCCTACATCCGTGTCGGTCTCCCGGCGCCGGCAGCGGGTCAGTCAATGGAGGTGATCACCGACTCCCTCGCCACGATCGGCGGCCGCCTCAAGAGGCTCTCCGTGGTCGTGCCCGTCGCCTGGGCGTTCACCACGACCTTCGCCGCCGGGCTGCTGTCGACGTTGTGGCGCGGCGACATGGAGACAGATGCATGGGCCCTGGTCGGCTTCGCGGGCGTCCTGATGCAGAACGTCGTCTTCACCACGGCGGAGGCCCTCAGGTTCGGGATGACCTCGGCCGCCGTCCATGACCGCGGCTCGGTAATGGGCCTGTGGAGGCTGACCGATGCGCTGATCTGCTTCAACCAGATCTTCCTGGCCACTGCGATACTGGGCTTCACCGTCGCCGGAACGAGCCTCGGGATCATCCCCGCCTGGCACACCTGGCTGGGATATCTGACCGCCGGACTGATGATCGTCTTCTCCTCGCTGACTCCGTACACCATCGGCGGCGCCAGCCGCTTCGCGCTGGCCGGCTTGATCGCCGCGTTCGGGTGGGGGGCCTGGATCCTCTCCTACAGCATCGCCCTGCTGAGCATCTGATCTCATGGGGTGCCGGTCGGACGGCTCAGCAGTTCGCGGGCCAGCGCCTCACCCCACCAGCACTCGATCCGGTCGGGCGACCAGGAGCGTTCGACGCGGAGGGTGGTGTAGACGTCGATGTTGCACAGGGCGGCGTAGATGTCGATGGCGGTGGGGACGTCCAGGCCGCGGCGGAGCGTGCCGTCCGGCCAGGAGGAGAACACCTGAGTGCGGTGCTCGCCGACCTGCCTCCGGCTCCGCAGATAGAAGTCCGCGAAATCGGGCTCGGTACGGCCCGCGTCACGTATCAGAACGATGAGATCGCCCGCGCGCTCGAAAAGACGCCGGTCGTAGCCGGCCATCGCGGCCAGATGCCGCCGGGGGTCAGAGGTGGCCTCCAGTTCGTCGATCATCTGGGGCACGCCCGCGGCCAGGTCCGCGGCGTCGGCCAGCGCCCAGACCAGCCCCGCCTTGTTCTGGTACGCCGCGTACACGGTCGGAACGGCGACCCCCGCCTCCCGGGCGACGTCGCGCACGGTGGTCGCCGCCCATCCCTGGGACAGGAACAGCCGGCGCGCGGCGTCGGCGATCTCCGCTCGCGTCTGCTTCGCCTGCGCCACGCGGCGCAGTGAGTTGTAGCGGCGCCGCCCTGTCTCGTTCTCCATGATTGCACCCCGTCTTTCCGTGACTTATATTCAATATATGCTTCGTCAACTCAACTGGTGGTCACCGTGACCACCACCAGTCTGGCGGGTGTCGCAGGCATCGGATTCGTCCTGCTCGCGATCATCATCAACGTCATCTACGTCCGCGCCGGACTCCCGCAGCCCACCTCCGGCCAATCCCTGGACGCGGTCACCGACGCGCTGGCCGGCGTCGGCAAGCGGATCAACGCGCCCTCGGTCTTCGTCCCGGCCTCCTGGCTGTTCACCACCGTGTTCGCCGCCGGGCTGCTCGCGGCGCTCTGGCGAGGCGATCAGACCGGCGGCAACGCCTGGGCCCTGGTCGGCTTCGCGGGCGTCCTCATGCAGAACGCCACCTTCATGGTGGTCGAATCGCTGCGGTTCGGGGCGGCCGCGGCCGCCCGGCATCACCGCGGCTCGGTGGCCGGACTGTGGGCGTTCGGCAACGTCCTGTTCGGGTTCAACCAGGTCTTCCTGGCCATCGCGGTGCTCGGCTTCACCGCCGCCGGAGCGAGCCTCGCGTTCATCCCCTCCTGGCACGCGTGGCTGGGCTGGATCAGCGCGGCCCTGCTGTTCATCTCCTCCACGGCCGCCCCGTACAACGCCGACGGCACCAACCGCATCGCGGTGACCGGCCTGCTCGGCTGGCTCGGCTGGGCCGCCTGGATCGTCGCCTACAGCATCGCCCTGCTGAACATCTGAGGAAGGAACAGGAACGTGATACTTGTAACCGGGGCCACCGGCCGGATAGGCGGCCGGGTCGTTCACGAACTGACCGCGGCAGGCGCCACCGTGCGGGCGCTCACCAGACGTCCCGACGAGGTTCAGCTGCCCGGCGGTGCCGTGGCCATGCTCGGCGATCTCCGGGTGGCGGCGTCCGTCGAGCCGGCGTTCGAGGGTGTGGATGTGGCCTACCTGCTCCCCGTGCCCGGGTGGCCCGTCGCCGACCTGCTGGCGCTCGCGCGCGAGGCCGGCGTACGCCGGATCGTCCTGCTGTCCTCTGCGACGCTCCCCGGCGGGCCCAGCCTGATCGAGCGGCAGCATCGAGCCAATGAGGACGCCGTACGCGCCTCCGGCATGCTCTGCACGTTCGTCCGGCCGACCGCGTTCATGGCCAACGACCTGTCATGGGCGCCCTCGATCCGTGCCGGGGACACGGTGTACAACGCCTTCCCTGACGCCTCGCTGGCACCGGTCGACGAACACGACATCGCCGCGGTTGTCGCCGCCGCGTTGCTGGACGACGACCGCGCGGGCCACACGTACGAACTGTCCGGGCCGGAACCCCTGACCACCGTCGAACGGGTTGAGATCCTCGGCGAGGTTCTCGGGCGGCCCCTCCGCTTCGCCGAGCTGTCTCCGGAGGAACTCCGTACAGCCCTCGTCGCCCACCATCCACCCGCGGTCGCGGATGCCATGATCGGCGTTCTGGCCGCCGCCTCCGGCACGACCGCCCCGATCCTCCCGGGGGTACACCAGGCCACCGGCGGCCCGCCGAACACGTATGCCGAGTGGGCCGGCAGACACGCTGATCGCTTCCGGTGAAGCCGAAGCGAGCAGACGACGATGCCGATGGCCGCTCTGTAAGCCGCCCCCATGACACGACCGATGAAAGGTGCATGACATGGCCGCCAGCCACTCCGGCAGGGCCGCCGGGCCGACAAAACCGTACCCTGCGGGCCGGATCGTCCGGGCGGGCAACACGATCGTCGGTGTGCTCATCCGCGCGGGCCTGATCCCCCGTGGCTATCTCCTGACCACCCGGGGCCGCAAGAGCGGCCGCCTGCGCACCCAGCCGGTGGCACTCGTCGAACACGAGGGCAGGCGCTGGTTGGTCGCCCCCTATGGGGCGGTTTCCTGGGTGCTCAACGCTCGCGCCGCCGGAAAGGTGATCTTGCGCCGCCGGTTCACCACACGCGCCTACACCATCCGGGAACTCGCGCCCATGGAGGCCGGACCCGTCCTGAAGCGCTATGTGGGCTTCTCGGCCCCCGCCCGACCGTATTTCCAGGCCACCAGGGACTCTCCGGTGGAGGACTTCATCGCCGAGGCCGGCCGCCACCCGGTGTTCGAGCTCACCCCGCTCGACGGCGACCCCTGGTCGGCCATGTGACGTCTGGGGCCTGTCCGGCTCGGGCAGGCGTCGCAGGCACGTGCCCGGCGGCGGTGCGTGCCGAACAGGGTCCGGCACCAGGTCCCTCTTCTCATATGGGGAGCTGAGATCTGGCCCTGGTCGGTGCGGGAGACCGAAGACGAGATACACGACGATGGACGGTCCTGCCAGGCTCGCCGCCGTCGTGTGACATCACCGTTGCGGCTCGCGCCTGAAGGTGACGTTCGCGCTGTAGCTGAACCCACCACCTCGGACCGTGTTCGCGTAGACCGCGACGTCGCTGACCGGCAGCTGGGCGTTGGTGGCGTTCACGCCGACCGCGGGACGGGTCGACCCGTCGACCAGCGTGATGTCGTTGCCCATGATGTCGACCGTTTCGTTCGGATTCGGGCTGATCGACTTCACATAGACGCCGCCCCAGCTCGACCTGATCGTGTTCTCTCGGATGACGACCCGGGAGGTGTTCATCGGTCCGATCGCGTCCCACTTCGCGTTCTCGATCAGGTTGCGTTCGATCCATATGTCGCTGTGCACCGCGTCGGGGGCGCCGGTGTGCGAGCCGATGATCTTGCCCCAGCCCGGATAGTCCTGCGATGCACCGCAGTAGTTGTCGGTGATCCGGATGTCGGTGGTCGGAGTGTTGTCGGCGACTCCGCCCCAGGTGGTGCCGGCGGTCGCCACGTCGAGTTGGACCGCCTCACCGTGCCACAGCCCGGCCGTCGGCGCCTCGACCCAGCCTTCGAGCCGGCATTCGCTGACGGTCGCGGTACGGACGGCGTTCAACTCGATCCCGTGCCACCACTTGACGTTGCGTACGGTGACCCCGGACAGCTCGACGTGGTGCGTGTGTTCGAAGGTGATCGCGTTCATCGGCGGCGCGGCCGTCGCCCGAGCGCGATCATCACCGGCCGCGTTCCGAACGAAGTGCGCCGTCGGGTCCCAAATGCCGCCCTCCACCCGGATGTTGCCGGGCGCCTGGTAGCCGGTGCAGTCGTCGCGAACGTCGTTGATCAATAACGTCGCCTCACGCGAGTTCACCGCCGCGACACTGACGAACGAATCGGGGTAGGTCGGCTCCGGCGAGTGCTGGTTCGTGTCCTTGTAGTACGTCTGTGGCTTGACCGCCATGTCGGAGGTGAAGGTCGCACCGTGCGCCCGCAGCGTGGTGTTCCCGCCGATCACCAGGGGCCGCTTCAGCACGTGGACGCCCGTCGGGGCGACCACGACGCAACGCCCACCGGCGTCACGTTGCAGGCTCCGGTCGCCGCGGGCGGCAAGGTCGAGCAGTCGGCGCAGCTTGCGGACGCTGTCCGACTCACCCGCGACCGACGGATTCTGGCCGCGCCCGCTCGATGCGGCCTGCGCCGCCGAGGCGCCGCCGGCCGTCAACACCGCGGCGCCGCTCAGCACACCGGCTGTAAGCGCGGCCCGTCGACTCACTGTCATGTCGTTTCCCTTCTGAGGTGAAAGAGGTGGAGAGAGTGAGGGTCAACTCCCCTTCAGCCGCACTTCGAACTCGCGGCGAATCTGGTCGCCTCCCTGGCTGCGCCAGGCCTGGCGGTACTTCTCGATGTCGCTCAGCGGCCGGGAGCCGACCACGATCTGATTGACGTAGGTGGCGAAGAGTTGATCGAGCTGGGCGCCGCGCGCGTCCTGGGTGTCCGACTGAAGTCCTTCGACCGGGCTGGCGACCGACTGGCGGACCATCTGGGAGTTGGTCTCCACACACTCCTTGGCGGTCGGGAAGATCCAGCTCTGCGGTGTCAGTCCGTAGCCGATGGCTCCCTTGTCCGCATCGAGGTTGGTGCCCTCGACCGCGACCGGCTCCCCATCGGCCCCACGGGTGAAGTAGTCGCGGTCGGCTCCCCAGCCCTGGTAGTACCACTCTTCGCTGCCCACGGGTCCGCGCCGCCAGTTGAACAGCCGGAGGATCTCGGCCAGTCGATCCTTGTCCTCGGCGGCCTTGGCCGAGATCGCGTTGATGCCGAAGACTCCTGCCGACTTCCGGAAGACCGCCTTGCTCGACCCGTCATGACCAGGAGGAATGAACGCGGCGAAGGCCCCGTCCAGCTTGGCGACCACCTTGCCGTACTGGGAGTTCGGGCGGTGGAAGTTCGCTGCCGAGTCCACCGCCATGCCGACCTGGCCCTGTACGACGAAGGCCCGGTAACGGTCGGTCTGGCTTCCCAGCGCCAGCGCGTCCGGATGCATTCCGCCGTTCTTCCACAGCTTGACCAGCCAGCCGATCGCCGCCTCGAACTGCGGAGTCTCGATGGCGTGGGTGAGCGTGCCGCCCTCGTACCTCCAGTTGTTGGGTACGCCGAACATGCCGTAGGCCAGTTCAAGGGCCATCCCTGGAAATGCCGTCAGCCCCCAGGTCTTCTTGGACCCCTCCGGGTTCCCCTTCGTCATCGCGACCAGGAGCTCGGCCGTCTCGTCGGCGTCGGCCGGCGGCTTGGCGAAGCCGAGCTTCTCCGCCCAGTCCTTGCGGTACCGGAACTCGAGCAGCTCGACGGGCACGTCGATCGGCACGCCCCACAACCCGCCGTTGATGGTGCAGGCCTGCCACTGCTCGGTACGGACGTTGGCCAGGTTGGGGAATTCCAGCACCTTGTCGCCGGACAGGGTTTCGCTCAGATCGGCGAACGCGCCCTGCTTGATGGCCTTCAGGCAGCCCGCGGAGAAGGTCAGCTGCACGACCTCGGGAAGATCGCCTCCGGCCAGCATGGTGGCGAACTTCGCGTCGTAGTTGCCGGCCGACACCTCCGTCACCTTGAAGTCGATGCCGAGACGTTCGTTGAGCCCCTGCCACCACCGATTGTCGGCGAGCGGGGTCGCCGGTGGACCCCAGGTCAGGTGGAAATGCCGGACGGCGCCGCCGCGGCCCGGTATCTCGGCAACGGTCCTGGTCAGCTTCTTCGGCATCGAGGGATAGGCCGTCGGGACGCCGGGCACGTCCGGAACGACGGCCCCGGGATACACCGGCGGTGCGACGTACGTCGGCGGCGGCGCCGCGGCCTTCTTCGTGCCGGACGAATTCGCGCCACCGGATCCGCAGCCGGTCAGGGCCGCCCCGACGGCGCCGAGCCCGAGGCCGAGTACGGCCCGCCGGCTCATCGTGGGGACGCCGCCTGCGGCGCGCGGAAACGTGAACTGTGCGGACATGCTGAACTCCCAACCCCTTGGTCAAGGGCGTGAACTGGTGAAAGGTGGCAGTGGCGCCGCGCGGGTCAGCCCTTGATGGCGCCGGTCAGCACACCCTTGGTGAAGTACTTCTGCAGGAACGGGTAGACGATCAGGATCGGGACCGTGGCCATCACCACAACGGCCATCTGCACCGACTGGCTGGAGGGCAGGTTGTAC
Organism: Nonomuraea sp. B10E15; assembly: GCF_039871615.1. NCBI lineage: Bacteria > Bacillati > Actinomycetota > Actinomycetes > Streptosporangiales > Streptosporangiaceae > Nonomuraea > Nonomuraea sp. B10E15. The sequence continues at coordinate 56,741 of NZ_JBDPMB010000020.1, read as the reverse complement.
ATCTCGGTGTTGTTCATCGAGCTCATCGACGCGCCCTGGAGGACGTACGAGTTCAGCACCAGCTGAATCGGCCACTTCGAGGAGTCGTTGAGGTAGAGCATCGCGTTGAAGAACGAGTTCCAGTACGACACCGCGTAGAACAGGCCGATCACCGCCAGCACCGCCTTGGACAGCGGCAGCACGATCTTGATGAAGATGCTCAACTCCCCGGCGCCGTCCATCCGCGCGGCCTCGAAGAGTTCCCGCGGCAACTGCATGAAGAAGTTCCGCATCACCACCACGTTGAAGGCCGACGCCAGCACGGGGATGATCAGCGACCAGTAGGAGTCGAGCAGTCCGAACGCCTTCACCACCAGGTAATTCGGAATGATTCCTGCACTGAAGATCATCGTGAGCAGGACCAGATAGAGGGCCGGCCGGACCCCCGGGACCTGCCGGGTCCTGGTGAGCGCGTAGGCGAGGGTTGCGGTGACGGCCAATGACAGCGCGGTACCGACCAGCGTGATCAGAATCGAGACGATCAACGACCGCTGCACGATTCCACCCTTGAAGATCGTGCTGTACGCCGAGAAGCTCCACTCGCTCGGGATCAGCCCGGCTGTCGTGGTGGCCTCCGGGCTGGCGAACGAGTTCAGGATCACGTACGCCAAGGGATAGATCATGATCAGCAGGATCAGAGCGATCAGGATCCCCTTGGTCGTCGTCACGACACGGTTCGGCGGTTCGACCCAGACCGGCCGACGGGATGACGTCATCAGAACAGTCCTTCACTGCCGGCGCGGCGCGCGATCCGATTCGCGGCGACGATCAACAGGGTGCCGATGGCGCCTTTGAGTAGGCCGGCGGCCGCGCCGCTACCCCAATCGCCGCCGAGCACACCGCGGAAATAGACGAATGTGTCCAGCACCTGCGCCGCTTCGGCTCCGACGGAGGGCTGTTGCAACAGGATCTGCTCGAAACCGACGGACAGAACGTTGCCCAGTCTGAGGATGAGCAGCAGCACCATCACGGGCAGGATCCCCGGAAGGGTGATGTGCCAGGTGCGTCGCAGGGATCCCGCCCCGTCCACCGCAGCCGACTCGTACAACTGGGTGGGAATCGACGCTATGGCGGCGAAGAAGATGATCGTTCCCCACCCCACGTCCTTCCAGATCACCTGTGAGGTCAGCAGAATCTTGAACGTCTCGGCGTTCGCCATCACGTTGACGCTGCCGAACCCCAACTGCTGGAACAGGTCGGCCAAGGCGCCCGCACCGCCCAGAACCTGTTGCCAGACGGCGATCACGATCACCCAGGACAAGAAGTGCGGCAGGTAGACGACGGTCTGCACCATGCGCTTCACCCGCTCGCTGAGCAGCGAGTTGAGCAGCAGGGCCAGCAGGATCGGAGCGGGAAACGCGAACGCGATCTGCAGAAACGAAATGACCAAAGTGTTGCGGACGGTACTGGCGAATTCCGGATCGCCGAACAGCTTGGCGAAGTTGTCCAGTCCGGACCACGTCGAGCCGCTCAGCCCCAGGAACGGCGAGTAGTCCATGAAGGCGATCGAGACGCCGGCCAAGGGAACGTAGTGAAACGCCAGGAAGTAGAGCATGCCCGGCAACAGCAGGAGATAGATCACCTTGTGCTGTCGCAGTGCATGCGCAAGTCGTCGCATCCGTCCGGAGGGCGGGGATGACTGCGAGCCCGGACGGCTCAAGGTCGTCGCGTCGGGATGAGTGACGACGACCTCACGGCCCGTCGTGTCCCTCCTCTGAACGGACGTCACGGCATCATCCTCTGTCTCGACCACCACGAACTTCAACGTTACAGTTGGCACGTTAACACCGGCGGGACGAGCCGTAAATAACAGTTTCGGCAAGACGGAGGCGTACGTGACAGGTCGGGCCGTGGTCGAAGTCGTTCGACAGAGCGGAGTGCAGGACGAGCGCGCGTTGCAGCAGGCACTGGACGAAGTGGCCGAGTCCGCCGGTGGGCGGGTGATCGTCGGTCCCGGGGAGTGGCAGCTCCGCGAGGCGCCGTTGCGGGTGCACGCCGGCACTCGTCTGACGCTCACGCCCGCGACGCGCGTCGTGCGGACAGGAGCGATCCAGACCATGTTGATCAACGGTCCCTACGGCGCCGGACGAACCGTCGGCGCTCATGACGGCCCCGGAAACATCATGGTCGAGGGCGGCATCTGGGATGTGAACGGCTTCGAGAATCCCCGGCCGTCCTTCGGCATGGTGTTCAACCATGCACGGGATGTTCAGGTTCGTGATCTCGAGATCCGGAACATGCCCGAGTGGCACGCCATCGAGACGAACTCGACCTACAACGTGACGATCTCCGGATGTCGCTTCGTCACCGGCATCGCTCGCGAACCGCACGCCTACCAGACCGAGGCGGTCAGCCTCGACCTGGCCGCACCGGGGTTGACGGCGTGGGGTGCCGAGGACAACACCCACAGCAGCCACGTCCGCGTGATCGACAACTTCTGCTCCGGCTATCCGACCTTCGTCGGCTGTCACACGGGGCATCCGAGCCTCCAGCACAGTTCGGTCGTGATCGCGAACAACACCGCCACCGACCTGTCGTGCTGGGCGGTCAACCTGACGAACACCAGCGCGGCTTCGATCACTGCGAACACCTTCTCCGGTACCGCCGCAGGAATCCGGATCAGGACCGGCGGTGACCGGCAGGTGACAGGCGTCGCGATCACCGGCAACGTGGTGGCCTGCACCAGCGGACCCGCGGTCCACCTGGACGCCGCCGTCGGCGGGGAGATCGCGGCGACCGTCGTCAGCGGCAATTCGCTCAGCTCTCCGACGCTGCCGATCATCGAGCGAAGTGGCACAATAGATGCCGTGCTGGGGCCCAACGCGGGATACTTGTACGCCAAGGATGGCGAGCCGATGGCGAGCCGGGGCGTCTGATGCCGAGGATGTCCAGCGGTCCGACCCTCAAAGGGCTGGCGGCGATCATCGGCATCAGTCCGACCGCGGTCAGCATGGCCCTGAACGGTCGCCCTGGGGTGAGTGACGAGCTTCGGGAGCGCGTGCGAGCGGTTGCCGAAGAGCAGGGCTACCGTCCGAACTTCGCCGCACGCGCGCTCCGGGTCGAGCGCTCCAACATGCTCGGACTGATCAGCCGCAACCTGAGCAACCCCGGCTACCTGCGCCTGATCGACGGCTTCAGCGGTGCTGCCGAGGAGCGCGGCTACCAGGTCCTGGTCGGCACCTCGGATCTTGACCGGTCGCGCGAGACCAGCATGATCAAGGCCATGGCGAACCGGCAGCTCGACGGGCTGGCGATCGCGCCGATCGACGGCGAGGCCGTGCTGGCGGCCTGGCGGGGCGAATCCGATCGTCCCGTGGTGCTGGTCAACTCGGCGCGCAGCGCGAGGTCATCGGCTGTGATGAGCATCCGCGGTAACGCGGCTCAAGCGGTCCGGTCGGCCGTTGACCATCTTCTCGAGCTCGGGCATCGCCGGATCGGCCTGCTCACCAATCCGGGGCTGTCGTCGGCATCGGAACGGGTGTCCTTGTTCCGCCGGCTGATGAAGGCCGCGGGGCTTCCGTCTCGGGTCATCTCCGGCAGCACTGCCGACGAAACGGTCGAGCGAGTGGTTCGCGCACTCTCCAGAGAGGATCGTCCGACCGCCATCATGACCGACAGCGACCTGCTGGCGCACCATGTCTACGATGCCGCGATCGAAGCCGGGCTCCGGATTCCCCGCGACCTCAGCGTCGTCGGTCATGACGATCTTCCGACATCGCACCTGCTCGGCCCGGCACTGACGACGATCGCGGTCGATCGCTTCGAGATCGGACGGCAGGCGGCGACGATGCTGATCGGCGCCCTGAACGGGGAAGAGATCGAGAGGCCTCATCGGGAGCTTCCCGTCGAGCTCAAGGTTCGAAAGTCAACGGCCCAGCCGGCCGGGTGATCTCACCGGCTCGATCCGGTGCCAGGAGAGAGCCGGCCATCAGCACGTCCGGCTTGCTCTCACCGGACAGACCATTCCCCACTGCACCAGCCAGTACCGACCGACGTCACGCCACGGACGCCGGCTGTTCGAGTCACGCGCCGGCACGACAGGAGAAGCATCCTCGATGCGCATCGCCCATATCACCGACATACACCTCCGAAGCCATATCCCTGGACACTCCACACTGCCGGTCCGGCGTAGTCGTACGGCTCCCGAGTTGCTGGCAGCCGCGCTCGACGACGCCCGCCGTCGTGGCGCCCATCTGATCGTGATCACCGGTGACGTGGTGGACGTTCCGGGATACCTGTTCGAACGCGAGCGTGATGCCGCCCGGGACCGGCTGGTCTGGCAACGGGTACGAGCGGACTATCGCCTCGTGCGACGGATGCTGGACGATTGCGACATCGAGTGGATCGCCGTTCCCGGCAATCACGACAGCTATCGCATCCACGCCGAGGAACTGGGATCCGGACCATTCGTCCGTGACGTCGGAGGGCTACGCTTCGTCAGCTTCTGGGATCGCGAGTCGACCGGCAACGTGCCTCGTCGCACGCTGACCGAACGGGAGCGGTTCGACTCGTCCTTGCTCGACCCGGACACACGTCCGCAGGTCCATCTGCAGCATTTCGTCATCACGCCACGGTTGGACGAGGGCTATCCGCACACCTACGCGGAAGGTGGGGAGCTCCAGCAGCGGACCAGCGACTCCGGCCGGGTCGTGCTGTCCCTGTCCGGGCACTACCATCCGGGGGCCGAGCCGACCACGATCGGGTCGGCCACCTTCAGTGTCACGCCGGCACTTGTCGAGCACCCCCACCCGTACCGGATCTTCGACATCGCGCTCGACGGCGATCGAGCCGGCACCGTCCGGCATGCACAGGTCGATCTCGCAGGTGACGCACCCGCCCGGAAGGCGGTGTTCCTCGATCGAGACGGCTGCATCAACACGCTTGCGACCTACAGGCACGGCCCAGAGGCGATGCACCTGCTTCCGGCTGCCGCACCCGCGCTCCGGCTCCTGCGTGACCACGGTTACGCCCTGATCGTCGTGACGAATCAGTCCTGCGTCGGCCTCGGTTACGCGGAGCCGGCAACCCTGGACGAAGTGCATGATCGAATGTCTGAGCTGCTGGCCGACGAAGGCGTCACCGTCGATGCGATCTACAGCAGTCCGGTAGCCGGGGAACGTGCCGTTTCCGATCGGTACAACGTGGGTGACGCACCGAAGCCCAGCCCGGCCATGATCAGACGTGCGGCTGCCGAGCTGAACCTCGACCTGCCCAAGAGCTATCTGATCGGCGACCGGTCATCGGACATCGCGGCCGCACAGGCCGCCGGCGTCCGGCCGATTCTGGTTCGCACCGGCGACGGGCGGGCCGCAGAGCAAGCCTGGGGCGGCACTCCTGCCTGCTCCGTCGTCGATGATCTTGTAGCCGCGGCAGTCGAGGTGGTCGGCGGCCGACGATCTTGACGTGGGAGCACGCAGAAGAACGGCATGTTCACGTTCGGAGACACGCCGCCGGGGCCGGGCACGGCCGTCAGCCCTCTGAGGCCGCTTGATCGCGCAGGACGCTGGAGCCGGCCGGCGAAGGCGGGCCGGCTCCAGGGGGCGGGCGTCACATGGGGATCAGACGCGGGTCCACTTCTGGTTGTTCGCGCCGTTACATGACCAGATGTGCACTGTGGTGCCGTTGGCGGTGCCGGCGCCGCTGACGTCCAGGCACTTGTTCGCCCCGACCGCGGTGATGCTGCCGTCGGCGTTGACGCGCCACTTCTGGTTGTCCTGGCCGTTGCAGTCCCAGATGATCACCGCGGTGCCGTCCGCCGTCCCGGCCCCGTTCACGTCCAGGCACTTTCCGCCATAAACCCGCAGCTCACCCGCGCTGGTCGAAGTCCACTGCTGGTTCGCCTGCCCGTTGCAGTCCCAGATCTGCGCCTGCGCGCCGTTGGCCTGCGAGGCGCCGTTGACGTCCAGGCACCGGCCCGACCCCGCACCCCGCAGCGCGCTCGTGCTGCCGGGGGACGGGCCGTCACCGTGCCCGACGCCCCTGCCGTTGAAGGTGATGGAGTCCACGTCGAACGAGTTCGCCGACGGCGCCTTGAACACGACGTGGACGTCGCGGGTCCCACCGGGGTCGGTGACCTGCACCGCGGGCAGCGACACGTAGGTGTTCCATCCCCCGGTCGCCGGTACGGGGCTGGAGGCGAGGAGGGGCCCGGTCGGCGAGTCGGCGTGCAGCTCGATGGACGCCCCGGTGTTGGACGGTGCCGAGACGCGGAAGGACACCGTGTCGATCCCGGACAGGTTGACCGGGCTGAAGGAGATCCAGTCATTGTTGGAGATGTCGCCGATGCGCCTACCGCCTTCGGCTCCGGACTCGTCGATGACGCGGATTCCGGACGAGCCGGTGAAGTGCTCGGCCTGCTTGTGTTTCGGCTGCAGGGTGAGGCCGGTGGAGCCCTTCAGGCCGCCGCTGTCGGTGTAGTCGGCGGACAGGACGTAGTAGACGTTGGAGGCCTCGTCATGGCCGGAGGCGGTGGTCGTGACCGTCCCGGAGCAACCGGTGTACTGGCCGGTGTCGTGGGCGTGCTGGTCATGGCCCAGTGCTGTGGTCACGTTGACCTTGCTGCAGTCGGCGGCGCCGTCCTCGGGGTCGGTGGCGTTCACCGCGTAGTCCACCTCGTCGCCGAAGTCGATGAAGCCGCCGTCGGGTGGTGCCGAGAAGGTCACCTCGGGGCGGGTGTTGCCGACGACGATCGGCAACGTGACGCTGCCGGTCTTCCCGCCGGAGTCCCGTACGGTCAGCCTGGCCGTGTAGGTCCCGTTGGCGGTGTAGGTGTGGGAGGGGTTGGCGCCGGCAGAGGTCCCGCCGTCGCCGAACTCCCACGCGTAGGTGATCGCGTCGCCGTCGGGGTCGGACGAACCGGCCGAGGAGAACGCCACCGTCAGCGGCGCCGTGCCCGAGTCGGGGTTGGCGCTCGCCTTGGCCAGGGGCGCGCGGTTCCCGGCCACGTAGTCGATCCGGTAGACGCTGTCGTCGGTGTTCGCGTGGCCGAAGCCGTTGCCCCAGTCGGCCATGTACAGGGCGCCGTCCGGACCGAACTTCATGTCGATCGGCGCATGCGGGGCCAGCTGTGCCGCCAGGGGGTTGATCTTCAGAAGGTTGCCCGAGGAGTCCAGCGGGAGTTCCTTGACGAAGTTGCGGCTCCATTCGTAGAGGAACGGCGTGCCGTCGAAATACTCGGGGAACTTGCGGTCGGAGTCGCTGGCGTCGTCGTAGCGGTAGAAGGGGCCGCCCATCGGGGCGGCGCCGCCGCAGCAGTCGATCTCGGGGAACTCGGCCGAGGCGTGGTAGTCGTACCACACGGTCGCGGGCTTGGCCGCGGGCAGATCGGTCAGACCGGTGTTGTTGGGCGAGTCGTTGACCGGCGCCGAGCAGTTGAACTTCGCGCCGGAGGTGTTGGTGGCGAAGTTGTAGTCGTTGAACGGGATGTTGTCACCGACGCAGTACGGCCAGCCGTAGAAGCCAGGCTCCTTGATCAGGTTCCACTCGACGGTGCCCTCGGGACCGCGGTTGGGGTTCGCCGCGCCGGCGTCTGGGCCATAGTCACCCAGCGAGATCCACCCCGTCACCTGGTCGACCGAGAAGCGGAACGGGTTGCGGAAGCCCATCGCGTAGATCTCCGGCCGCGTCCTGGCGGTGCCGGGCGCGAACAGGTTGCCGGACGGAATCGTGTACGTGCCATCGGATTCGGGGTGGATACGCAGGATCTTGCCGCGCAGGTCATCGGTGTTGGCCGAGGATCGCTGGGCGTCGTAATGTTCCCGGCCCTGCCGCTCGTCGATCGGGGTGTAGCCGCTGGACCCGTTCGGATTGGTGTCGTCACCCGGGCCGATGTACAGGTTCCCGCCCGGACCGAACGCGAGGTAGCCGCCGGTGTGGCCGGGCTCGTCGACGTGGCGGTACGCCGGAACCTCGATCAACTTCTTCTCACTCGACAGGTCGAGGCTGGTGCCGTCGAAGGTGAACCTCGACACCCGGTTGACCTCGTCGCCGCCGGACGGCGAGTAGTTGACGTAGATCCAGCCGTTGGTGGTGAAGTCCGGATCCAGCGCCAGCCCGATGCCGCCGTCCTCGCCGCCGTCGTACACCGAGAGGGTGGCGATGACGCGCGTGCCCCCGCCGTCGGTGGGGATCAGGTTGACCTTGCCCGAGCGCGAGATGTAGAAGACCCTGCCGTCGGCGGCCACGTCGAGTTCCATCGGCTGGTCCGGCGCGCCGTCGAGGGTCACCTTCTGGTACCGGTCCGCGACGGTGCCGCCGCAGTCGCCCGGCGCCGCGCCCGCCGCCCACTTCACCCCGCCCAGCAGGTGCTGCTGGAAGAGCGACTCAGCATAGGAGGACGTCTGGTGGCCCATCGCGGTGGCCCACACCCGGCCGCCCTCCGGGTTGTGGCACCAGGAGATCGGGTGGTCGGCGCCCATCGCGTTCGGCCCCGCGTCATAGGTGGTCTCGTCCGCGGTCACCAGGACGTGCACCGAGCCCCGCATGTTCTTGTCGAAGTTGTACCACTCCTCCGGGCGCACCCACCGGTCCGGCAGCCCCTCCGTGGAGGGGTGGGCCTTGTCGGCCACCTTGGCGGTGCCCTGCAGGATCGCCGAATGAGCGGTCATGTGGGCGCCGGCCAGGACGACCTGGTCCCACCAGGGAAACTGCGACTCGATGTTCATGTCGGTGGCGTTGTGGATCGCGACGACGCCGTGGCCACTGCGCACGTAGGCCTGGAAGGCCTGACGCTGGGCGTCGTTGTCCCACACCATGCCGCTGGTCTGGAGCATGATCACCGCGTCGTAGGTGTTCAGCGTCGCGGTCGTGAAGACGGCGGAGTCCTCGCTGTGATCGAGCTGGAAGTCGTGGTCGATCGCCAGCTGCTCGAACATCGCGACGCCCGCGGGGATGGAGTCATGCCGGTAGGCGCCGCTCGCCGTCTCGGTGAACAGCAGCACCCTGAACTGAGGTTCGGCCGCGTGCGCCACGTGCGGGGACAACGACATCACGAGCCCCGATAAGGCTGCGACCAGGGCGGTGAACAGGCGTGATCTTCGCATGAAGGATCTCCTGAGGGGGTGTCGGCAGCGGTCCGAGCCGGAGGGCTACGAGGGAGGACATGCGTCGTCTCGGCTCGCAAACGTACCCTTAAGCATGCTTATTTAGGGCTTTGATTCTCATCTTTTCGCATCTACTCCGCAGGCGCTTGGGCGGCGATCGGGAAACCGACAGGTGGAAGGCAGTGACGGCGATCCCGAAGCCGTCTCGATGCCCCCGTCTCGGCGGGATAAGTATGAAACTTTCAGCTCGCTGTCAGAGGGCGCGTAGGTAGGCGAGGCCGTCCACGGCCAGCGCGTCCTGGCTCTCCGCGAGGGGCCGCCAGATGGAGGCCGCGGTGGCGATGCTCAGGTTGTGCGCGGTGAACGACTCGATGACGAGCGGCCCCTGATAGCCGGTGTCGCGCAGGGCCCGGACGAAGCCCGGCCAGTCGAAACGGTCGGCCCCCGGCGTGCCGCGGTCGGTGCCGCACACCTGCACGTGCGCGATGCGGTCCGCCGCGTCCCGCACCGCCTGGGCGGGATCCTTCTCCTCGATGTTCATGTGGTAGACGTCGAGTGCCAGGTGGCAGTCCTCGGGCAACGCCTCGAGCGCCTGCTCGACGGTGTTGAGAAGGCTGGTCTCGTACCGGTTGAGCGGCTCGACCGCGAGTTTCACCCCGCGCTCGGCCGCATGGTCCAGAACGGGCCGCAGATGCTCGCGCAACTCGGCGTAGACCCTCCCGCGTTCGTCCGGCGAGAGCCGCCACGTACGGCCGACCGAGGCGTACGCCGGCCCTCCGATCACCGGGGAGCCGACGGCCACCGCCACGTCGACGCAGTGCCGCAGATAGTCCTGGGTGTCGCGGACGGTCTCCGGGGAGGCGGCCACGAGCTCCCGACCCGGCGGCATGACCAGCACCACGGACGCGGCCAGCCCGTGTTCGGCCAGCACCGCCGCGGCCCTGTCCGGGTTCCAGTCGCCGGGTCGCTCGACCGGCAGCTCGATGACGTCGAAACCCCACCGGGCGATGCGGGGCGCGAGCCGCGCCAGGTCGTCGTCGGTCAGCGGGGAGACCCAGACCCAGGTGTTCACTCCGATGGAGAACATGGCGTACCTCTTCGTCGTCGGTTCGCGAAAGGAGCCGATCAGCTCTTCTTCCCGCCCCAGACCTCGGGGAAGCCGGGCAGGTCCTCACAACCGCACAGCGCGTAGTGCAGCGGCGGCATGTCGGGCTTGAGGTAGGCCGACAGGTTCTCGCTGGTGACCTTCGGCTGCGGCAGGTTCCACATCTCGGGCACCTCCTCGCCCTTGAGGATCTTCAGAGCGGCGATGATCGGGGTCCGCCACTGGTAGGTCGGGTACGTGGGCGCGACGGCGGTGAGGTCGGCGTCCTTCCACTTCTGCAGGAAGTCCTGCTGGTCCTCCCCGTTGATCGGCGGCACCGGCAGGCCGGCGTCCTCGAACGCCTCGATCGCGGCCACCGCCGTGGCACCGGCGTCCATCCAGACGCCGTCGATCTTGCCGTGCCGCTGGATGTAGTCGCTGACGATGCTCTTGGTCCTGGCGGCGTCACCGTCGGTGAACTCCACCCCCACCACCTGGAGGCGGCTCTTGTCGAAGACCACCTTCGCCGCCGACCAGCGGGTCTCCAGGACGTCGACACCGGGCAGGATGCGCAGCGCCAGCACCTTCCCGCCCGCCGGCACCTTCTCGGCCAGGAACTCGGCGGCGTCGGCACCGAAGGCGTAGCCGCCGATGGGCTTGATGAACGTCACCGGGCAGTCGGTCTCCACACCCCGGTCGAACACGATGACCGGCACCTTCGCGCAGGCGGCCGTCACGGCGGGGGTGAGCGTCGCCGTGGTGTTCGGCGAGACGATCAGGGCGTCGCAGCCCTTGGCCTGCAGCTCGGCGATGTCCGAGATCTGCTTGTCGTCCTTGCCCTCGGCATCCAGCGCGGTGAACTCCTCGATCTCCTCGTGCAGGCCCGCCTCCGCCTGCATCGTCTTCCACCCGACCTGGCGCCAGGGGTTGTTGACCGCCGCGTTGGAGAAGCACAGGTGGTACGGCCCGTCCTTCTTGTACTGTGCCGTGTCGATCATCTTCGGGTCGATGGCCTGCTCCCAGGGCTTGGCCGCGGGGCCCTGAGGCGTCTGGGAACGCATGGCCAGCTGGGCGTCGAAGTCCGCCTGCACGAAGAACTTCGACTGCGCTCCTGTGCCCGAGTTCCCGGCGCTCGTGGCGGGCGGCGCGGGTCGGGTGGTGTCCGTCGGCTTGTCGGTGGTGCAGCCGGCGAGGACGAGCACGGCTGACAGGGCGATTGCGGCCTCAAGGCGCGGCATGAGCGTCTCCTCTTCGGGGGGTGGACTTCCAGGGAAGTCGGATGGCTCCCGCCGCGACCGCGGCGATGATGATGACGCCCTGGACGGTGGACTCCAGCGCCCCCGAGATTCCGTACAGGTTGAGCAGGGTGAACAGCGCCTCCAGCGTGACGGCCCCGGCCATGGCGGCCGGCACGGAGCCGCGGCCGCCGCCGAGCACCACGCCGCCGAGAACGACCGCCGTGATGGCGGAGAACTCCAGTCCCTGGCCCGCCTGCGCCGAGACCCCGGCGAAGCCGCCGAGCAGGATCGCCGCGACGGCCGCGGACAGGCCGGAGAGCATGAAGGCGAGGATCCTGACCCGGTCGACCCGGACCCCGGACAGTGCCGCGGCACGCTCGTTGTCACCGGTGGCCATGAGGGTCCGGCCGAAGTCGGCGCGCATGAGCCAGATCGCCGCCCCGCCCACGGCCAGCAGGATCAGCACCGACCACGGCAGCGGCCCGAGGGCGCCGCGGCCGAACATCCGGAAGCCCTCCGACAGCGCGCCGCGTGGCGCGCCACCGGTCCAGAGGAAGACCGCGCCGCTGAGGACGAGCAGCATGCCGAGCGTCACGATGAACGACGGCACCCGCAGCTTGGTGGTGCCCACGCCGTTGACCAGCCCGACGAGCAGCCCGACGACGACCAGCAGGGCGAGGACCGGCCAGGTGGCGGACTCGTCGCCGTCGATGAGCCGCGCGGCGATCACCACCTCGGCCGTCACCAGCGAGCCGACCGACAGGTCGAACTCGCCGGAGACGATGACGAAGTACTGTCCCGCGGCGAGGATCACCAGCGGCGCGGCCCGCTTGAGGAACGCCAGGAACCCGGCGGGTTCCAGGAAGTGGGGATTGGCGACCGCGATCGCGGCCAGCAGCACCACGAGGACCGCGAGGATGGGTAGTGCGCGCTTCATGCCGACCGCCTCGCTCGGCGCCGGGCGTAGACGGCCACCGCGATGACGATGACCACGCCGCGGACCACGTCCTTGACGAAGGAGTTGACCTCGAGCTGGTTGAAGAGGGTGTCCAGGACGGCCAGCAGCAGGACCCCGCCCACGGTTCCGGCGACCCCGCCCTTGCCTCCGGCCAGCGCGGTCCCGCCGAGCACGACCGCGGCGATGGACTCCAGGTCATAGCCGCCATCGGTGCCCACCGTGGGCGCCCCCGCCCCGAGTCTGGCGGCCAGCAGCAGACCCGCGATGCCGGCGCAGACCGAGCACAGCACGTGGGTGATCACGATGACGCGGGCCGTACGGATCCCGGACAGCCGGGCGACCTCCTCGTCGCCGCCCACCGCGTAGATCCGGTATCCCAGCCGGGTCCTGCTCAGCAGGAACCAGGCCGCGACGGCCACGCCTGCCCAGAGCATGGCGGAGACGGGTACCGGCCCGACGCGGGAGTACCCGAGAAGCTGGAACGACTCGGGCACCCTGCCCGCCGGGCCGTCGTACAGGTGGTCGACGATGCCCTTGATGATCAGAGCGACGCCGAGTGTGGCGATGAAGGCGTGGACCTGGAGCCTGGTGATGACCAGCCCGTTGACCAGCCCCACGAGCGAGCTGATGACCAGCACCGCGGCGACCGCCGGCCCGATGTTGCCGTCCTGGCCCGCCATGATCTCCGCCGCGACCAGCGAGGACAGGCTGATCAGGTACGCCACGGACAGGTCGAGCGACCCGGCCAGGATCGCCAGCGTCTGCCCGATCGCCACGATGCCGAGTGCGGCGGACCGCTGCTGGATCCCGACGACGCTTTCCATGGTGAGGAACTGGCCGCCGTCGAGCGCGACGAGGGCCCAGCCGACCGCGACCAGGCCGAGCAGCGCGAGGAACACGACCTGCGAGGGTTCGCGCAGGTGAGCCGCCAGACCGCCGTGCGCCTGGCCGCGGCGGGCGCGCGTGAGCAGGTGCATTCATGCCACCTCTCCCGCGGCCAGACGCATGATGGCCTCCTCGGAGGCCCCGGCCGGCAGCGCGCCCGCGACACGGCCGTCGCGCAGGACGACCACCCGATCGCTCATGCCGATGAGCTCGGGCAGTTCGGAAGAGATCATCATGATGGCCATGCCGTCGTTCGCCAGTTCGCGCATCAGGTCGTGGATGGCGGCCTTGGCCCCGACGTCGACTCCCCGGGTCGGCTCGTCGAACAGCAGCACCCGGGGCGCCATCGTCATCCATTTGACGAGCACGACCTTCTGCTGGTTGCCGCCGGACAGGTAGCGGACCTCCTGGTCCTGGTGCGCGGGCGAGAGGCGTACCCGTTCGAGCAGGTCGCGGACGCCGTCGCGGTTGCGTGGGCCCACCGCGCGGGCGACGAGCAGGACGTTGTCGCGCACGGACTGGCGCAGCGCGAGCCCTTCGGCCTTGCGGTCCTCGGTCACGAGCCCGATGCCCATGGCCACGGCTTCCCGGACCGAACGCGGGCGCTTCGGGATCATCTCGCCCGTGGTGAACGGCTCCGCCCCGAAGATCGCTTTGGCGAGCTCCGATCTGCCGGATCCCTGCAGGCCCGCGATGCCGACGATCTCCCCGGCACGCAGTTCCAGGTCTATGTCGTGGAGCTTGTGGTTGCCGGCCGCGCGCAGGCTGAGCCGTACCTCGCCGGCACCTTCCGAGCGGGGCGGGAAGTAGGTGCCGAGGTCACGGCCCACCATCAGGCGGATCAACGCGTCGGGGGTCACCTCGCCGATCGGGAGCGTGGTGACGCGCGAGCCGTCCTTGAGCACGGTGACCCGGTCGGCGAGATCGAACACCTCGCGTAATCGGTGGGAGATGTACACGACGGCGACGCCGCGTTCCCTCAACCGCCCGATCAGCCGGTAGAGCAACTCGACCTCGTGCTCGGCGAGCGCCGCGCTGGGCTCGTCCATGACGACGAGCCGCGCGTTCACCGACAACGCCTTGACGATCTCGACGATCTGCTGCTGGGCGACCGACAGGCGCTTGACGGCGTCGCGGGGGCCGAAGGGATCCTCGCCCAGCTCGCCGAGGAGCCGCGCGGTCGCCTCCTCCATGGCGGCGCGGTCGACCAGGCCGCGTCTGACGGGCTCGCGCCCGAGGAACACGTTCTCAGCGACGGTGCGCTCGGGCAGCAGGTTGAACTCCTGGTAGATGATCGCGATGCCGGAGCGCTGCGCCTCGAGCGGATGGCCGAAGGAGACGGGCCGGCCGTCGATCTCGATCGTGCCCTCGTCCGGCGTGTGAACCCCGCAGATGATTTTCATCAGGGTGGATTTGCCCGCGCCGTTCTCGCCGACGACGGCGTGAACCTCGCCGGCCGTCACATCGAGGTCCACCCCGGACAGCACCCGCACGCCGAGGAAGCTCTTGTCGATGCCGCGCATGCTCAGCATCCGGTCAGCCTCCCCGCCCCCGGTGACCCCCGGGCGTGCACGGCAGGCAGCGAGGAGTAGGCGCCGTCCCTGCTCGGGGGCCATCGGCAGGTTTCAGGCCCATATCCGTCATGTTGCGGGATGCTAAGCGGGCTTATGTCGATGGTCAAGCAAAAGTCGGCCGCCAGCGCGACATAATTATGGAGCCGCGACGGGTGGCGTCCCCATGAAGAGCGGGTGTCGAGTACGCCCGACGCGGCGGACCGGCGGCGATGGCCGTAGGCGGCAGATGATAAGACAGCAATAAGCCTACTTATGCTTGACCATCGACAAAAATAGCTTTTACCATCGCGGAGACTTACCTACTGGATGCCTTCGCATGCGGGGTAGTCCCGGCACGATGGAGCTTTCATGGACAAGCTCGGTGTGTGGCTTATCGGGGCACGAGGATCCGTGGCGACCACTGCCATCGTGGGCGCCGCGGCCATCAAGGCGGGAGCGGCGTCCCCCCGTGGATGCGTGAGCGAGTCCGCCGGCTTCCCCGGGCGGCTGGTTCCGCTGACCGACCTGATCTTCGGCGGCCATGACGTCGCCGGGACCTCCTTACGCAAGCGCGCCGAACAGCTGGGCAGAGCAGAGGTCATATCGCCGGACTTACCGGGATTGCTCGCGCCCGATCTGGACGCCGCCGACGCCGAGATCCGGCCGGGCTACGTCCCCGGTGACGGCGGCCGGGCCGCGACCCGGCTGATCGACGACATCGCCGGCTTCCGCGCCCGGCACGGGCTGGCCCGGGTGGTCGTCGTCAACGTGTCGTCGACCGAACCCCCGGCGGATCCGCGCCCCGAGTTCGGAAGGCTGGCCGATCTCGAGGAGCGGCTCGCCGTAGGGGACGACGTCCTGCCACCGAGTTCGCTGTACGCCTATGCGGCGTTCCACGCGGGGTGCGGCTATGTGGAGTTCACCCCCTCCACCGGGCCGACCCTGCCCGCCCTGGCGGAACTCGCCGCCCAGCGGCGCGTGCCGTACGCGGGACGCGATGGAAAGACCGGCGAGACCCTGGTCAAGAGCGCCCTGGCGCCCATGTTCGCCGACCGGGCGCTGCGCGTCCGCTCCTGGTCCGGGCTCAACCTGCTCGGCGGCGGCGACGGGGCGACACTCGCCGATCCTGCCGCCAGGTCCAGCAAGCGGCTCTCCAAGGACCAGGTCGTCGCGCAGGTCCTGGGAGGACCCGTGGAGGGTGAGACGCACATCGACTACGTCCCGGACCTCGGAGAGTGGAAGACCGCCTGGGACCACGTGAGCTTCGAGGGCTTTCTCGGCGTCCGGATGACGCTGCAGTTCACCTGGCAGGGCTGCGATTCGGCGCTGGCCGCTCCGCTCGTCCTGGACCTGGCCCGGCTGGTCGCCCGCGCGCACGAGAAGGGGCGGCACGGCGTCCAGCCCGAGCTCGGGTACTTCTTCAAGAGTCCGCTGGGGACGGGCGAGCACGCCCTGGCGGCCCAGTACGCCCGGCTGCGCGCCTTCGCCGAGGAGCTGTCATGAGGGCGCTGCTCGAACTGGTCCGCGCGCCCGCCGCGCTGTCGGTGCCGGGGGACACCATGGCGGGAGCCGCCGCCGCGGGGCGGCGCCCGGCACCCGGCCTGGCCCTGGCGTCGGTGCTCGTGTACTGGTCGGGAATGGCGCTCAACGACTGGGCGGACCGTGAGGCGGACGCCGTCGAGCGTCCCGAGCGCCCGATCCCGTCGGGCCGGGTCCGCCCGGGCGTCGCGCTCGGGCTCGCGGCCGCCCTGACCGGCGCGGGCCTGTCCACCGCCGCCCTCGCCGGCGGCCGTCGCGGTCTCGCCGTCGCCGGCCTGCTGGCCGGCGCGGTGTGGGCCTACGACCTGCGCCTCAAACGGACGGTGGCGGGACCGGCGGCGATGGCGGCCTGCCGCGTGCTCGACGTGCTTCTGGGCGCGGGCGAGCAGGCGAGGTCCGCGGTGCCGGCAGCGCTGGCGATAGGCGCGCACACCTACGGGATCAGCGTCCTCGGCCGCGCCGAGGTGACGGGGGCGACCCGCGGGACCGCCGAGCGCGCGCTCGTGGCCAGCACCGTGGCGGCCGGGCTCGCGGCCGCCTCGTGCGTGCGGGGCGGAGCCACCGCCCGGACCGGAGCGGGCGTCCTCATCGCCGGCTATCTCGCCTCCACCCTTCCGGTCCAGGCCGGGTTACGGACCCTTCCCGACCCCGAGAACGTGCGGCAGGCCGTCCGCCTGAGCATTCTCGGCCTGATCCCGCTCCAGGCGGCGGCGGTCGCCGGTGGCGGACGGTTCGCGATGGCGGGCGCGCTGCTGTGTTCGCTCCCCGTGGGAAGGTGGCTCTCATCCCGGCTGGCGACATCGTGAGGTGGGCCTACTGCACCAACGGCTTCTCCGGCCACCGGCTTCCCGAGGCGCTCGCGGTCCTGGCCGACCTGGGGTACACCGGTGCGGCCATCACGCTCGACCACGGTCATCTCGACCCCCACTCCCCCGGGCTGGCCGCGGAGGTGTCCAGGATTGCCGGGATCCTCGATCGCCTCGGCCTCGCTGCCGTCGTCGAGACGGGCGGGCGCTACACCCTCGATCCCCTGCGCAAACACCATCCGACCCTCATCAGCGACGGCGCCGGGCGCAGAGCGGAGTTTCTCATCACGGCGATGCGCGTCGCCGCCGACCTGGGCGCTCCCGTGGTGCACCTGTGGAGCGGCGTCCGGCCCGACGGCGTGCCGGAGGAGGAGGCGTACACGCGGCTGGCCCGCCAGTGCGCACGACTGCTCGACGAGGCCGATCAGGTGGGCGTCACGCTGGGATTCGAACCCGAACCCGGGATGCTCGTCGCCGACCTGGACGGCTTCGAGCGGCTGCGCGCGATGCTCGGCGCCCCTACCCGGTTCGGTCTCACCCTCGACATCGGGCACTGTCACTGCATCGAGCGGGAGGACCTGGACACCTGTGTCCGGCGGGCGCTGCCGTACGCCGTGCACGTGCAGATCGAGGACATGCGCCGGGGGGTCCACGAGCACCTGGAATTCGGCGAGGGTGAGATCGACTTCGCGCCGGTGCTCGCCGCTCTGCACGGCTACCCGGGTTTGGTGGCCGTGGAGCTGGCCCGGCACAGCCATGCGGCCCCGCAGGTCGCCCGCCGATCGATCGACTTCTTGAGGAGGGCACATGAAGGAGCCGGCACAGGAGTGGCTGGCCCAGGCCGCCCGGCAGGTCAAAGCTGACCCGCAGGCGATCCACCGGCTCTTTCCGCAGGCCGAACGGCGGGGCGGCCCGGGCGCCCGGCACGCGCTGCTCGGCGCGCTGCGCGGCCGCCACGCGGTGATCCGGAGCCTGTACGAGGCCGGCGACAGCGGTGAGCGGCTGGCGATTCTGACCGTCCTGCACGAGCTCGACCTGGAAGGCACGGCGGTCGCGCTGGTGGAGGACGCGCTTCGCAGCAATGACGCGCGGCTGGTCGCCGCGGCCCTCGGCCCGTACGGCTCGGCGTGGCTGGGCGACCACTCCTTCCGGCAAGGGGTGCTCAAGTGCGTCTTCATGTCGATCCCCCTGGTGGCGGTGGCCGAGCTGGACCGCCGTTTCGACGCCGAGCTGGCCCGGATGTTGTCGGAGTACGCGGCGGAGTTGCGGGCGGCCGGCCGGCCCGTCCCGCGCGACGTCCTGGAGAGGATCTGAATGCGCATCTTCGACCCCCACGTCCACATGACCTCCCGGACCACCGACGACTACCAGCGCATGCACGCCGCGGGGGTCCGGGCCGTCGTCGAACCCGCCTTCTGGCTGGGGCAGCCCCGTACCCATGTGGGCAGCTTCCTCGACTACTTCGACGCGCTGCTCGGCTGGGAGCCCTATCGCGCCGCGCAGTACGGCATCCGCCACCACTGCGCGCTCGCGCTCAACCCGAAGGAGGCGAACGATCCGCGATGCGCGGCGGTGCTGGCCGAGTTGCCGCGATACCTGCTGAAGGACTCCGTCGTCGCGGTCGGCGAGGTCGGCTACGACTCGATGACGGCAGAGGAGGAACGGGCGTTCGAGGCGCAGCTCGCCCTGGCACAGGAGAATGATCTTCCGGTACTCGTGCACACCCCGCATCGGGACAAGGCCGGGGGCACCCGCCGGACGCTCGACGTGGTGCGGGCGGCCGGGACGCCCCCCGCGCGGGTGCTCATCGACCACCTCAACGAGGTGACCGTCGGCATGGTCGCGGACTCGGGCTGCTGGATGGGGTTCTCCATCTACCCGGACACCAAGATGGACCCGGACCGGATGGTGACCCTGCTCAAGGAGTACGGCACGGACAGGATGCTGGTGAACTCGGCCGCCGACTGGGGGCGCAGCGATCCGCTGAAGACGCGCGAGGTGGCCGACGTCATGCTCGCGGCCGGCTTCGGCGAGGACGACGTGGATCGGGTGCTGTGGCGCAATCCGGTCGCCTTCTACGGGCAGAGTGGCCGGCTTGACCTCGAGAGCGGCCCCGTAGCAGGCCCCGTAGCCGGCCCTGACTACGCCGGCAACACGATCAAGCGGGGCTGACCATGCGGCTGCGCCATGCGGACGGCTCGACGGTGCACCTGTCCTACTGCACCAATGTCCACGCCGCGGAGGATCTCCCCGGCATCCACGGTCAGCTGTCCGGCGTCGCGGCGCGGGTCAGGCGCCTGCTCGGCGTCGAACGGCTCGGGCTCGGGCTGTGGCTGTCCCGGCACGCCGCCGCGGACCTCACCGCCCGGCCCGGGGAACTCGCGGCGCTGCGCGAGCGGCTGACCGCGCTCGGGCTGGAGGTCGTGACCCTCAACGGGTTCCCCTACCGCGGCTTCCACGACGAGATCGTGAAGTACCGCGTCTACACCCCTGACTGGGCCGACGAGGAGCGGCTGCGCCACACGCTCGGGCTCGCCGGGATCCTCGCCTCGCTGCTGCCGGACGACGTCACCGAGGGCACGATCTCGACCCTGCCTCTCGCCTGGCGGACCGGGTGGACGAGAGAGAAGGCGGCGGCGGTGATGGCCAATCTCGACGCGGTCGCCGAGGGCCTGCGCGCGCTGGCCGGCCGTACCGGCAAGGTGATCCGGCTGGGCTTCGAGCCGGAGCCCGGCTGCATCGTCGAGACGACGTCCCAGGCGGGCGCCCTGCTGAGTGACGTGGACCACGACCACCTCGGTCTCTGTCTGGACGCCTGCCACATGGCCGTGGGTTTCGAGGAGCCTGACGCGGGCGCCGCCTGCGGGTTGCCGATCGTGAAGCTCCAGGCGTCGTGCGCGTTGGTGGCGCCGCCGCGGGCGCAGCGGGCCCTGGCCGCGTTCGACGAGCCCCGCTTCCTCCACCAGACGCGCTCGGCCAGCGGATACACCGACGACCTGGGCGAGGCCCTGGCCGGTGGCCTGCCCGCGGACGAGAGCTGGCGGGTGCACTTCCACGTCCCGCTGCACGACGCGCCGCCCCCTCCGCTCGCCACCAGCGCCCCCTACCTGCGGCGCCTGCTGGAGGTGCTTGTCGGCAGGGAGCGTCCGCTGACCAGGCACGTCGAGGTGGAGACCTACACGTGGAACGTGCTTCCCGGCGCGCCGGCCGACATCGCGCACGGCATCGCCGCCGAGCTCCACTGGATGCGGGCGCAGCTGGCCGCCCTCGGGCTGAAGGAGACGTGGTGACTCCTCCGCTCCCTGAAGGGAGCGGCTTCTCGCTAAGCCGCTTGCGCAGCCTGGCGAAGGGCAAGCCCTGCCCTCACGATGTTGACCGCCGCGTTGACGTCGGCGTGTGCGGCATGCCCGCACGCCGTGCAGGCGAAGTCGGCCTGGGTGACGCGGTTCTCCTTCGCGTTGTGCCCGCAGCGGGCGCAGGTGCGGGAGGTGCCGGCGGGGTCCACCGCGATCAGCGTGCGACCGGCGCTTTCAGCCTTGTACGACAGGATCGTCAGGAACACCCCCCAACCCGCGTCCAGAATGCTCCGGTTGAGGCCGGACTTGGCGGCGACGCCCCGGCCGGGAGCTTCGATCGTGCCCGCCGCCGAGCGGGTCATGTTCGCGATCCGCAGGTCCTCGTGCACGATCACGTCATAGGCCCGGACCAGGGCGAGCGCGGCCTTGTGCGCGCCGTCCAGACGTTGCCTGCGCACCCTGGCGTGCAACGCGGCCACGCGGGCCACCGCCTTGCGCCGCCGCTTGGAACCCCGTTCCTTGCGGGCCAGAGCCCGCTGCGCGGCGGCCAGCCGGCCTGCGGAGGCGGCCAGGTGACGGGGATTGCTCAGATGCTGTCCGCCGCTGGTCGTGACGAGGGACGCCACGCCCACGTCGATCCCCGCGACCGCGCCGGTGGCGGGCAGCGGTTCAGCCGGCACGTCGTCGCACGACAGCACCACGAACCACCGGCTGCCTTCCCGCTTCACCGCGATCGTCTTCACCCGGCCCTTGACCGCGCGGTGCCGGTGGACGCGGACGTGCCCGACCCCCTGAAGGCGCACGTAGGTGGCGGTCGGGTGCTCGGGCTGGGAGTCCCACCGGCAGCCGTCACCGTCCTTCGGCCACTCGACCGTGTCGAACCGGCCACGCCCCTTGAAACGCGGAAAGCCCGGCGCGCGACCCTCGCCGACCCGCTTGAAGAACGCGCGAAACGCCTTGTCGAGCCGTCGCAGCGTGGCCTGCTGGGAAGAGAACGACCAACGCCCCTGCCCGTCCGCATCATCGGCGCGGATGTGTTTCAGCTCGGCCGACTGCTCGCCGTACCGGACACTCACCCCCGCCCTGGCATAGGCGGTACGGCGGTGCTCCAAAGCGGCGTTGTACAGCGTGCGGTGATCCTCCACACACGCCGCCAGCGCCGCCGCCTGCCGGGCGGTGGGGCGCAGCAGGAACTTGAACGACCTGCGCACACCCCACCCCCCCATCACGTTCGGTAACAACACCGCCACGATATCGGCTGGCGCCGACAAAACCAGGAAGGACATCCGTGATGCGCGGACCCGACAAGTCAGGGCACGCTCGGGCCTTGACGGCCCTCCCGCTCCCGATTCACCCGTCGCCCCAAGACGACGGTCCCCTCGGGAGACTCTGATGGCACCGCTGATCGTGATCAATGTGGTCGGGCTCACCCCGCGCCTTCTCGCGCACATGCCGAACGTGGCGAAGGTGGGCTCGGCGGCCGCGCTGCGGCCCGTGCTGCCCGCCGTCACCTGCTCGATGCAGGCCACCCTGCTGACCGGTTCGATGCCCCGCGACCACGGCATCGTGGGAAACGGGTGGTATTTCCGGGATCTCGGCGAGGTGCTGCTGTGGCGCCAGCACAACGCGCTCATCCAGGGCGACCAGCTGTGGACCGCCGCGACCGGCCTGCGCACCGCCAACGTCTGCTGGTGGTACGCGATGGGCGCGCCGACCGACCTGCTCGTCACCCCGCGTCCCGTCTACCACGCCGACGGCCGCAAGTCTCCCGACTGCTACACCCGCCCGCCCGCACTCCACGACGACCTCGAGGCCGCGCTGGGGCCGTTCCCCCTGTTCACCTACTGGGGACCCAACGCGGGGATCGCCTCCTCCGAATGGATCATCGCCGCGGCCCGCCGCATCCTGGCCCGCGAACGGCCGGATCTGCTGCTGGTCTACGTGCCGCACCTCGACTACGACCTCCAGCGGTACGGCCCCGCCGGTCCCGAGGCGATCGCGGCCGCCCGCGCCGTCGACGCCGCGCTGGCTCCGCTCCTGGCCGAGGACGCCGAGGTGGTCGTGCTCTCCGAATACGGCATCACCCCGGTGTCCCGCCCGGTGGACGTCAACCGGGCGCTGCGCACCGCTGGTCTCCTGGAGGTCTACGTCCAGGCCGGGATGGAGTACCTCGACCCGTGGACGTCCCGGGCCTTCGCCGTCGCCGACCACCAGGTGGCCCACGTGTACGTGCGCGACCCCGGCGACCTCGACCGCACCCGGGCCGTCATCGCCGAACTGGCCGGCGTGGACGAGGTGCTCGACCAGGCGGGGAAGGCGAAGTACGGGCTCGACCACGAGCGCGCCGGCGAGCTCGTCGCGGTGGCGGAGCCCGACGCCTGGTTCACCTATTACTACTGGCTCTCCGACGACCGCGCTCCGGATTTCGCCAGGCTCGTGGACATCCACCGCAAACCCGGCTACGACCCCGCCGAGTTGTTCATGGACCCGCGCGATCCGTTCGTCAAGCTGCGCGCGGGGGCGGCGCTCGCCAGGAAGAAGCTGGGGTTCCGGTACACGATGCGGGTGGTGCCGCTCGACCCGGCTCCGGTGCGGGGCAGCCATGGCCGGCTGCCGGATCTCCCCGACGACGGACCGCTGATCATCGCTCCCTTCGACCGTGACTCGTACGAGGCGACCGAGGTCAAGGGAGTCCTGGCCTCCCTGGCCGCCCGGGCAGGACGCTGACCGCGCACCGGCACCGCGGTCGCGGTCGCTGCGCCCCGTGGCTCGCGCGGCCCCGGTCGAAGGGCCGCGCGAGGGTGTGGCCGAGAGCCTCAGACGCGGGTCCAGCGCTGGTTGGCTCCTCCGGTGCAGGCCCAGATGCGCGCCCTGGTGCCGTTGGCGGTGCCGCTGACGTCCAGGCACTTGTTCGCCCCGACCGCGGTGATGCTGCCGTCGGCGTTGACGCGCCACTTCTGGTTGTCCTGGCCGTTGCAGTCCCAGATGATCACCGCAGTGCCGTCCGCCGTCCCGGCCCCGTTCACGTCCAGGCACTTGCCGCCATAAACCCGCAGCTCACCCGCGCTGGTCGAAGTCCACTGCTGGTTCGCCTGGCCATGGCAGTCCCAGATCTGCGCCTGCGCGCCGTTGGCCCGCGAGGCGCCGCTGACGTCCAGGCACCGGTTCGACCCCGCACCCCGCAGCACGCTCGTGCCGCCCGGCGTGCCGGCCAGTTCCTTGATGCGGATGTTGCGGAAGGACACCACGTCTCCGGACCCGTGGTTCTGGATGCCGATGTGGCCCTGCTGGAGCGAGCGGACCGGATCCGTGTTGGTGAAATCGTTGATTCTGCTGCCGTTCAGGAACACCTGCAGCCGCTCACCCTCCACCAGCAGCTCGTAGGTGTTCCACTCCCCCGGAGGGTTCAGCGCCGCGTCGCGGGCGGCGAGGTCGGCGGCCTGGATACCGTAGATCGCCCCGGTCGTCCTGTCCGCGGTGTCGGTCGCGTCGATCTGCACCTCGTATCCGGTGTCGAGCGCCGCGTCGGGGTCGCCGGTGGCCGGGAACCCGACGATCACGCCGGAGTTGGAGTCGCCGGTCATCTTCCAGTCGAGCTTGAGGGAGTAGGAGCTGAACTCCTTGGAGTCGTACCACAACATCCCCATGCCGCCCTGGGAGGTCAGCGTGGCGTCACTGTTGGCGAACGACCCCGGCCCCGCCTGCGACCAGCCCGTCGTCGAGCCGTTGTACAACGTCGTGTACCCGGTCTCCGGGCGGCAGTCGGCGTTGGCGGCCCCGGCCGCGTACCGGATTCCGCCGAGCAGCAGCGTGCGGAAGCTCGGATCGGCGTACGACTCCTGGGTGTGTCCCAGGCCGGTGTAGAACGCGCGGCCCGAGGACTGTGGCCGGCACCACGTGATCGGGTGATCGCCCATGCCGCCGCCGCTGTAGCTGCCCTCGTCCAGGCTCTGCAGCACCCGGACGTTCGGGCGCGGGTTGGAGCGGTAGTTGTACCACTCGTCGGTGCGTGACCAGGCCGCCCCGAGGTGGGCGGTCGCGGCGTGTGCCCGGTCCTCGTTCCGTACGGTGGCCTGCTGGATCGCCGGGTGGTTGCTGAACCAAGCTCCCATGAGCTGCCCGTAGTACGGCCAGTCGTACTCGGTGTCCGCGGCCGCATGCACCCCGACGTAACCGCCTCCGCCGTTCACGTACGTCTGGAAGGCGGCCTGCTGGGTGTCGTTCAGCACGTCACCGGTCGTGTTGAGGAACACCACCGCCTGGTACTGGGCCAGGTTGGCCGCGCTGAAGGCGCCCGAGTCCTCCGTCGCGTCGACGGCGAAGTCGTCGGCGGCCCCCAGGTCGCGGATGGCCTGGATCCCGGTGGGGATCGAGTCGTGCCGGAACCCGGCCGTCTTGGAGAACACCAGCACCTTGAAGGCGGCGGCCTGGGCGGGGATGGCGGGGATCACCGTCGCGGCGGCGATGATCGCCACCACCGCCACGGACAGCCGTCGCAGCACGGAGGGCGTTCGGTCGCTCCCCGCGGTGCGCCCGGGCGCGGAGGGGGTCGGATGTCGCAGCATGGTTGTCCCTTTCAGAGGCGGGTCCAGCGCTGGTTGGTTCCTCCTGTGCAGGTCCAGATGCGCGCCCTGGTGCCGTTGGCGGTGCCGCTGACGTCCAGGCACTTGTTCGCCCCGACCGCGGTGATGCTGCCGTCGGCGTTGACGCGCCACTTCTGGTTGTCCTGGCCGTTGCAGTCCCAGATGATCACCGCGGTGCCGTCCGCCGTCCCGGCCCCGTTCACGTCCAGGCACTTGGTGCCGTAGACGCGCAGCTCACCCGCGCTGGTCGAGGTCCACTGCTGGTTGGCCTGCCCGTTGCAGTCCCAGATCTGCGCCTGCGCGCCGTTGGCCTGCGAGGCGCCGTTGACGTCCAGGCACCGGCCCGACCCCACACCCTCCAAGGCACTCGTGCTTCCCGAGGGCGGGGTGCCGGTGTCGAGGGTGAAGGCGTCCACGTCGAACAGGTAACCCTGTCC
Source organism: Nonomuraea sp. B10E15 (assembly GCF_039871615.1). Taxonomy (NCBI): domain Bacteria; kingdom Bacillati; phylum Actinomycetota; class Actinomycetes; order Streptosporangiales; family Streptosporangiaceae; genus Nonomuraea; species Nonomuraea sp. B10E15. The sequence continues at coordinate 31,282 of NZ_JBDPMB010000020.1, read as the reverse complement.
GGTCGGACCGCGGAAGACCAGATACAGCGTCGTCGTGCCGGCCGGCGCGCCACTGAGGTTCGCCGAGACGTCGGTGAAGGTGTCCCAGCCGCCGGTGCTCGCCACGTCCGCCGTTCCCAGCAGCGTGCCCGTCGCCGAGCCCGCCCGCACCTCGATCCTGCCGCCCGCACCGGCCGAGGACACCCGGGCCGTGATGCTCGTCGCGTTCGCCAGGTTGTACGGCTGGAAGGAGATCCAGTCGCCGTCGTCGGTGAAGCCGACCGTCTCGCCGCCTTCCGCGGTGGCGTGCTCGGCCGTCTGGATGCCCTGCTGGGCGCCGAAGTGCTCAGCCTGCCGGTGCCGCGGCTGGAGCGTACGGGCGCTGGTGGAGGTCAGATCGCCCTTGTCGGTGTAGGAGGCCTCGAAGACGCCGTAGATGTTGGCCGCGGCGTCGTGCTCACCGTCGACCGGCACCGCGATGGAGCCCGAACAGCCGGTCCTGGAGGTGATCTGGTGGCGGTGGCTGTCGTGGCCGAGGAAGTAGGCGACGGTGACCTCGTCGCAGTCGATCGTGCCGTCCTCCGGGTCGCTGACGGTGACCTGGAAGGGCACGGTGTCTCCGAAGGAGAACAGTTGCCCGTCGGCAGGGGTGGTGAGGCTGACCGTCGGCGCGGTGTTGCCGACGGTCACGATCACGCTCGCCGTGCCGGTGAGACCCTGCGGATCCCGGACCGTGAGCGTCACCGTGTAGGTGCCGTTCGTGGTGTAGGTCTTGCTCGGATTCGCCGCCGTGGAGGTGGTGCCGTCACCGAAGTCCCACGAGAAGCTCAGCGCGCCGCCCTCCGGATCCGAGCTGCCCGCCGAGGAGAAGGTCACCGCCAGCGGAGCCGGTCCCGACGTCTTGTCGGCGGACACCTTGGCGATCGGATTGCGGTCGGCGCTGCCGATGTACTCGATGCGGTACAGCGCCTGGTTGTTGTTCCCGGTGCCGTAGTCGAGGACGTACAGGGCCCCGTCGGGGCCGAAGGCCATGTCCATCACCTGCGTCCCCGACCAGGGGAACGCCGAGATCTCCCCGTAGGCGCCGTCCGACCTGACCTCGATCGCCTTGATCCACCGCCGGCCGTACTCACCGGCGAAATACCGCCCGTCGAGCGCCTGGGGGAACTTGACGGCCGAATTCAGGTTGGGGTCGTAACGGTAGACCGGGCCACCCATCGGCGACTCCGACCCGGAGCCGAACTCCGGCGGGCTTCCGGCGTCCCCCGCGTACCGGATCCAGGCCGGCTTCGCCGGGGGCAGCGCGGTCAGGCCGGTGTTGCGGAAGGAGTTGTTGGCGGGGCCGCCCGCGCAGTCGTACTTCGGACCGGTGCTGTTGGTGGCGAAGTTCCACTCGTTGTAGGTCTCGCTGGTGGTGTTCGTGCCCGTGCAGTACGGCCATCCGTAGTTGCCGGGCCCGGTGATGCGATCGAACTCCACCTGCCCGCTCGGCCCGCGGCTGGAGTTGGTCACGCCCGCGTCGGGCCCGTAGTCGCCGAGATAGACGACGCCGGTCGCCTTGTCCACGCTCATCCGGAACGGGTTGCGGAAGCCCATCGCGTAGATCTCCGGCCGGGTCTTCGCCGTCCCCGGCGGGAACAGGTTGCCGCCGGGGATCGTGTAGCTGCCGTCGGGCTGCGGTTTGATGCGCAGGAGCTTGCCACGCAGGTCGTTGGTGTTGGCGGACGAGCGCTGGGCGTCGTACTGCGGGTTGCGGTTGGTCCGCTCGTCCAGCGGGGAGTAGCCGCTCGACTCGAACGGGTTGGTGTCGTCGCCGGTGGTCAGGTACAGGTTGCCGGCGGCGTCGAAGTCGATGTCCCCGCCCACGTGGCAGCACTGGCCACGGTCGTTCTGCACCCGGAGGACCACCTTCTCGCTGCTCATGTCGAGGGTGCCGTCCGTCTTGAGGGTGAACCGGGACAGGTAGAGCTCGCCCTTCCACTGGTCGAACTGGTCCTGCGTGCCGGTGCTCGGCGCATCGCCGTTCGGCGTGCTCAGCCGCGGGGAGTAGTAGAGCCAGAGGTGCCGGTTCGACGCGAAGCCGGGGTCGACCGCCACTCCCTGGAGGCCCTCCTCGTCGTGGGTGTAGACGTTGAGCCTGCCGGCCACCGTCGTGTCGCCGTCGACGTCGGTGACCCGGACCGTGCCGTCGCGCGCCGTGTGCACCACCGACCGGTTCGGCATCACGGCCAGCGACATCGCCTCACCCAGTTCCGCGCCACCCGACGCGAGGGACACCTGCTGGTAGTCGGACGCCGGGATGTCGAGGGCGTTCGCAGGGCAGGCGTTGAGCGCGAGCGCTCCGGGCATGATGAGCGCCATCGTGGTCAGCAGGGTGAGCCACGGACGTCGGGACATGAGTGTTCCCTCCTGCAGCAGGAAGACCGGTCAGGGCGAGGTGCCCGGGATTCTGCTCCGTGGCCGGAGGAGTGCCCCCTCCGGCCACGTCGGGAGACGAGGATCGTCGTCAGGCGGACGGTGTCAGGGGCTGGTCCACTTCTGGTTGGCGCCGCCGTGACAGCTCCAGATGTGCACTTCGGTGCCGTTGGCGGTGCCGGCGCCGCTGACGTCGAGGCACTTGTTCGCCCCGACCGCGGTGATGCTGCCGTCGGCGTTGACGCGCCACTTCTGGTTGTCCTGGCCGTTGCAGTCCCAGATGATCACCGCGGTGCCGTCCGCCGTGCCCGCCGCGTTCACGTCCAGGCACTTGGTGCCGTAGACGCGCAGCTCACCGGCGCTGGTCGAGGTCCACTGCTGGTTGGGCTGCCCGTTGCAGTCCCAGATCTGCGCCTGCGCGCCGTTGGCCTGGGAAGCGCCGTTGACGTCCAGGCAGCGGCCCGACCCCACCCCCTTGTACGCGCTCGTGCTCCCCGGAGGCCGGTCCTGGGGCCCGGCGGACGCCATCACGGCCTGGGCGCCGGCCGGCCAGGCGCCGTTGGTGACGGTGACGTTGTTGTTCACCACGTTGCCGCGGTCGCCGTTGGTGACGTTGGTGCTGCCGTTGGTCGACCAGTTGCCGGTGACGGTGAAGTCGCCCATGTTCTCGCCGTACCAGTAGTTGGCGGTGGCCCAGGTGCCGGTGTTCGACAGCACGTTGTTCCTGACGGTGTAGTGCCGCGAGCCCTCGTCGAAGTAGATGCCGAACCAGCCGTTGGTGCGCAGGCAGTGGTTGTCGCTGATCACCGCGCCCGGGTTCCACGACAGCGTGTAGATGCAGCCGCCGTCGGTCATCTGCTGCATGACGTCGTGCACGTAGTTGCCGATGAGCCGGTTGCCGGAGGCGGTGGTGGCCGTGGTGTAGCGCGGCTGGAAGTCGTACAGGCCGCGGTCGGCGTAGTGGGTGCTGCCGCCCGGCTCGTTGGCGCCCCAGCCGTACCCGATCGACATGCCGGTGTACGGCATGTTGTAGACCTCGTTGTGGGACACGTCGGTGCCGGTGACGTAGGTGGTCAGGACCGAGACGACGCCCCGGTGGTCCAGGCCGAGGTCGTGGATGGTGTTGTCGCTGACGGTGATGTTCCGGTTGACCATCCGCTGGTCACTCGGGTGGTGCGCGTCGGCGCGCACGCCGCCGACCACGATGCCGCCGGCCGAGCTACGGGCGATCTCCGACCGGGTGACCGTGATGTCGGCCGCGCCCAGGCCGACACCGCTGGCGTGCGCGTTGGCGTCGTTGCCGATGCCGATGGCCGTCTGTCCCAGGTTGACGAAGCGCGAGTCGGTGAAGGTGACGGTGTTCGCCGCGGAGACCTGCACGGCGGCCGGCATCTGGTGCCAGTTCGGCCGGGTCGCCTCGAACTGCCTGCAGCCCTGGTGGCAGGAGGTGAAGGCGGGCCAGTTCCAGTTGCCCGCTATGTAGGCGCCGGTCTGCTGGTCCACGTAGCCCTGGTCGCCGCTGGGGCCGAGCCAGCTCGTACCGGTGAAGGTGACCCCGCTGAACGCGATGTGGTGCGCGGGCGCGTCGTAGGTTCCCCCGACGTGCACCAGCGACTGGAGCACCGGCAGCTCCACGCTGGCGTTACCCATGTTCTGCCCGGCGAGCGGGATGTAGGACAGGGCGCCCGTCGCCGGGTCGAGGTACCACTCCCCCGGCGAGTCGAGGAACTCGTAGGCGTTGACCAGATAGAGCGGGCCGGCCCGGTGCGGGCTGGTGAAGGTGTCGTACCCGAAGTTGTTGTTGTTCCAGGCGGGCTGCCGCATCGTGATGAGGTTTCCGCTGATGCTCCGCACCGGCGCGTACCGGTCGGTGAACGAGCCGACGCTCTCCATCTCGACCCGGCCCTGGTTGGCGAGGTTGTTCAGGTAGCTCAGCGCACCGCTGGTGAAGCTCATTCCGGTGCTGCTCGCGGTGAAGTCGGACCGGTTGACGGCGGTGCGCGCCCGGGTGGCGAGCGCGCCGTCGACGTACAGCTGCCGGGTGTCGATCCCGGCGCCGACGTTGGCGCGCCAGATGTTCTTTCCCGAGTCCGCCACGGTCCATCCGCTGACCGCCCTGGCTCCGCTGATGACCGGGACGGCCCCCTCCGCGGCCTGCCATCTGACGGAGTAGCCGTTGTTCCCGGAGTCGGCGGCGGTCAGCCTGAGCGGCGCGGACAGCCGATACACCCCGCCCGCCAGCTCCACGACGATGTCACCGGACATCCCGGCGTTCAGCGAACGTACCGCCGCCTGCGCCGCGGCCGGCGAGCACGGCTGGGCGGAGGTGCAGGCGGTGCCGGTGCCGGCGGGGGACGCGTGCAGGGTCGTGGTGGCCGCGACGGCCGGGGTGGCGGAGGCGACGAGGGCGGACGCCGCGGCAAGCGCGGCGGTGACGACGCCGATCAGGATCGGTCTCAGCATCGTGACGGATGGACGTAAGGGCACAGTTGTTCCTTCGGGGGTAGGCGTATGGCCAGGTCACACCCTGATCCTCAGACAGGTGACGCCTTCGCGGGGTGGAGCGGGCGGGGACCGCCGGCCTCGCTCCTAATTACCTTCGGATCAGGGATACCCGTCAAGCCCTTAAGCCTGCTCATTTCGCGGTTCAGGCACTGATCGCATGGCCATGGTGAGCTTGTTCATACGTTCATCAGCAGTAATGCCTGCGGCCGCGCAGATCCGCGCCGACAACCCTCGAATGAACCGTTCATATGTGTCGTACTCATCGGACACCACTCGTGGCGGAGAGGGTCGGCTCATCCGTCATACTTTTGCAGGGAACGGCGAGGAGGAAGCACGGTGACCGACACCCCGCGCGAAAGCGGATACCGGCCGGGTTACGAGGTGGCCGCCGAGCAGGTGCTGGAATTGATCGTCGAGCTCGGCCTGCGTCCGGGCGACCGCATGCCGACCGAGAACGAGCTGGCCCGGCAACTGGGCACCAGCCGCACCGTGGTGCGCGAGGCGGTGAAGATACTCTCCGCGCTCGGCCGCGTACGCGCCCAGAAGGGCCGCGGCCTGTACGTGGCCGACGACGAGGGGATGCTGGGCACCGGGCGCTGGGGCTCCTTCTTCCTCCCGACCGACCTCGACCACGTCTACATGCTGTTCGAGTTTCGCCGGGCGCAGGAGATGGAGACCAGCCGACTGGCCGCCCGCCGCGCCACCCCTGCCGAGCTGAGGGCCATCGAAGAAGGGGCCGGCCTGTGCCGCCACGGCTTCGAGACCGGACGCGAGGAGCTGTTCAACGAGGGCGACGACGCCTTCCACACCGCCATCGCCACGGCCTCGCACAACATGTTCCTCCAGGTCGCCGTGCGGGAGGCCCGTAGGCTGCAGGCGCAGTCGAGCCTCATCGGCCTGCGCGGCTCGGTGGGCGGGCACGCCGCCAAGGCCGTCGAGGAGCACGACGCCATCTACCAGGCCATCCGCGCCGGCGATCCGGAAGCGGCTGCCCAGTCCGCGGCCACGCACATCGACAACACCCTCGACGACTACCGCAGGGAGATCCAACAGCGCCTTTTCTTCTCGTCCCACTGATCCGGCCGTCTCTGACCGGTTCGGCCTGGCACTCGGAACGACGTGAAAGTTTCATCGCGATGGATCGGCGGTGGGCGCGGCCGGCTGTCCTGGTCAGGCGGAAGAGCGAACGAGGGCTCTCGGGCGAGGCCCCCGTTGTCGGGGGTGCCGGCCCTTGACAGGTCCTGTCACAGCCATATTTGCTCCTCTACGCCATCCCCATCGACCGCCCCAAAGAAGGAGAAGCGAGTACGGCGGCGTTTAGTTAACGCTAACATCATAAAATCCAGGCCCATTGTGCCGAGTACGCGACGGCGCCGGTTCCCGATCGGCCGAAAATGGCGCGCGCCCGGTCGGTCCGGTATCACCGGACAAGAGAGCAGAAACTCCGGCCGCCCACGCCCTCAAGGTGACAGCAGTGGCTTCCCTTTCACGTGTGTCACCACGAGACCAGCAAAGGAATGTGCGTGATGTCGAGGCTCAGGTTACTTTTCACAGCTGTCGCGTCGGCGGCACTGCTCATCGTTCCGGCCACGGGGCAGACGGCGCTGGGCGACAGCGCGGCCCCGTCACCCGCTGAACAGAGCGCCCTCGCGCCCACCGCGGGATGCGGCGCAACCCCGACGCTGACCAGCGGAACTCATTCGATCACCACGAGCGGCAAGAACCGCAACTACATCCTGAGGATTCCAGACAACTACACCAACACAACCCCCTACCGGTTGATCTTTGGATTTCACTGGAACGGCGGCACCGCCAACGATGTCGACTCGGGCGGAACCAGCGACTATCCGTGGTCCTACTACGGGCTCAGAGCGTTGTCGGACAACACCGCGATCTTCGTCGCGCCCCAGGGCCTGAACAACGGCTGGGCCAACTCGGGCGGTGAGGACGTCACCTTCGTCGACGACATGATCCGGGAGATCGAGGCGGACCTCTGCGTGGACACCTCACAACGCTTCGCCCTGGGCTTCAGCTACGGCGGCGGCATGAGCTATGCGCTCGCATGCGCCCGGGCGACGGTCTTCCGCGCGGTGGCGGTTTACGCCGGCGCGCAGCTCAGCGGGTGCAGCGGCGGCACGGAGCCCGTCGCGTACATCGGACTGCACGGCCTCAGGGATCCGGTGCTCAACATCTCAGCGGGCCGGTCGCTCCGCGACAGGTTCGTCAGGAACAACGGTTGCACGCCCCAGAACCCGCCGGAGCCCGCGCAGGGCAGCCTGACGCACATCGTCACCTATTACTCGGGATGCCGGACCGGGTATCCGGTCGCGTGGGCGGCGTTCGACGCGGGCCACACCCCCGGTCCCGTTGACGGGAGGCCGGGCGACTTCGAACCTGGCGAGAACTCCTGGACCAGACCGGTGGTCTGGGAGTTCTTCACGCAGCTGGGAGACGGCGACCCGAACCCGCCGGACACGAGCGCGCTGCGGGGTGCGGGGTCGGGCCGGTGCCTGGACGTCAACGGCGCCTCGCGGGCCAACGGCGCGCAGGCGCAGATCTGGGACTGCAACGGGCAGCCCAACCAGCAGTGGACCTCGACCAGCGCGGGTGAGCTGCGCGTCTACGGCACCAAGTGCCTGGACGTGAACGGGGCCGGGACGGCGGACGGCACCGCGGTGATCATCTGGGACTGCAACGGCCAGGACAACCAGAAATGGCGCGTCAACGCCGACGGCAGCATCACCGCGGTCGGGGCGAACAAGTGCCTGGACGTCAGCGGCGCCGGCACCGCCAACGGCACCAGGCTGCAGATCTGGAGCTGCCACGGCGGCGCCAACCAGAAGTGGACCCGCTCCTGACCAACCTGCGACAGCCGGCCACGCGCCATCGCCACACGGGCGAGGCTTCCGGCGGCGGTCTGCCCTATCCGCTCCATGCTGATCAAGATCCACCGTGGGAGAAGAGGAGTGAGTCATGGCCCGAGTCCTCGTCCTGACCGGCGATGCGGCGGAAGAGCTGGACTCCATGTACCCCGTCTTCCGGCTCCGGGAAGGTGGCCATGAGGCCATCGTGGCCGCCCTCACCACGCGTGCGGTGAAGCTGGTGGTCCACGACTTCGAGCCGGGCTGGGACGCCTACACCGAGAGGCCCGGCCACCGGTTGCCGGTGGATCTCGCCTTCGCCGACGTGCGCCCCGAGGACTACCAGGCACTGGTGATCCCGGGCGGCCGCGCGCCGGAGTACATCCGCACCGATCCCGACGTCGCCCGCATCGTGCACCACTTCTTCGAACGCGGCTTGCCGGTGGGCACGATTTGCCACGGCCCGCAGGTGCCCGCCGCGCTCGGCCTGCTGCGCGGCCGTACCACGGCGGCGTTCCCGCCGCTGAGGGCCGACATGGAGATGGCTGGTGCGACCTTCGTGGACGCCCCCGACGTGGTGGACGGCGCGATGGTCTCCTGCCGTGGCTGGCCGGACCTGCCTGAGTGGTCACGTGCCTTCATGCGCGTGCTGGAGGGCGCGAACGTGTCGTTGTAGGTCGACACGCCGCAAGCACGACCGGCCCTGGCGCTCCACGCCGCACAGACGCGGCGCGGCCGACAGGGCCGCCGTGCGCCCGTATCCAGCGATCGCTGGATACGGGCAGGATGGTTTCTTGCTGGACGGTCACGGCACCGCGAGGGCCGCGTGGTGTGGTTCAGGTCATCGCCCGGGCTCGTTCGATCTTGGAGCTGTCGGCGAGCTTGAGCCAGACGACTCCGGCGACGATCACGGCCAGCCAGAAGCCCTTGACGGGCGTGAGCGTTTCGTTGAAGAAGACCGGTCCGAGGAGCGCTGCTCCGATGGCACCGATGCCGGCCCAGACGGCGTAGCCGATGCCGACGTCGATCCCCTTCAGGGCGACGCTGAGGAAGAACAGCGTGAACAGGAAGAAGACGATCGCGACGATCGACCAGGCAGGGTTGGTGAAGCCTTGGCTGCCGTTGACGCTGAGGGCGTAGCCAACCTCGAAGGCTCCGGCCAGGAGCAGTGCCACCCAGGGGCCGGCCTTCTTCTCCGTGTCGGGCGGGGTGAGGGCCTGGAATGCGGTGGTCATGGGGATTCGTGTCCTTTCGGGGTGCTCGGATGAGCAGGGGTCAGGCGGTTCCGGCGAGGTTGAGGCCGACGACTCCGGCGATCACGACGGCAATGCCGAGGAGCTTCTTCCAGGTCAGGCGCTGGGAGAGGAGGAGGGCGCCGATGATGACGACCCCGACGCCTGCCAGGGAGGTCCACAGGGCGTAGCCGATGCCGACGTCGAAGGTCAGCAGGGCGAGGCTGAGGAAGAAGGTGGCGATCGCGCCGCTGACGAGGGTGCCGATGGTCCACGACAGTTTCGTGAAGCCCTGCGCCTGGCCCGCCGCCATGCCGACGGCGACCTCGAAGATGACGGCGATGCCCAGGTAGAGCCAGCTCATGACGGTGTTCCTCTCGATTCACTTTCCGGACGCGCGGGCGCGTTCCCGGCAGGGTGGTTGCTGTCGAGGTAGCGGGTGAACGGCTCGTCGCCGCGCGCAACGGGCAGCGGGCGCAGCAGTTCGGCCCGGTGCTCATCGGTGATGCCGAACGCTGGATAGCTGGCCCGGTAGTCGAAGCCGAAGGCGGCGACCTCATCGCGATCGACGGCAACGTAGATCGCCTCAACGCCGCGGTCGACCGCGTACCGGTAGCACAGCCCGCACGGCTCCCCGGTAGCCAGCAGCACGGTGCCGGCCAGGCTGTCGAGACCGTGGGTGGTCATGGCGTCGCGCATCGCGACGACCTCGGCGTGCGCGGTCGGGTCGCCGGTCTCCCGGACCCGGTTGACTCCGAACTCCGAGATCACCTCCCCTCCGGCCTCCACGAGGACGCCGACGAAGGGCAGCCCACCGGCCGCAACGTGGGTGACGCAGGCCTCGACGGCCAGGTCCATGACCGGTTCCAGGTCGGACGCGGACACGATCATGACCGGTCCTCCGCCTGCGGAGCGCGGTGTCCTGCCTCCTGCGCGGCGAGCTGGTCGACGACCTTCTTCAACCGGGTCGCCGACGGCACCCCGCGCAGGACGTGCCCCCCGATGACGACGCCGGGCACCGCGTCGATCCCGACGACGTTCACGGCATAGTCCTGATCTTCGCGCTGGCGGATCCGGCGCTCCTCGCTGTGAAGTGCCTGTAGGGCCTCAGCGCGGTCGAGGCCGGCCGAGGTGGCGACGTCGAGGATCACGTCGTCCTCGCCGATGTTCCGGTCCTCCTGGAAGAAGGCCTGGAACATCGCCTCGGTGTAGGCCTCGGCCCTGCCCCGTTCCTGGGCGAGCTGCAGCACCATGAACGCCTTCTCGGTACGGGGCTGCGGCGAGACCGAGGGCAGCGTCATCGGCACGCCGACACGCTCTGCCATCGGGTACACCGCGTCCTTCCACACCCGCGGCAGGTACTCGTCTTCCGGCCGCAAGGTGGGCACCGGGTCAGGGCGCAGCTCGAACGGGCGAATCGTCACCTCCACATCGCGCTCACGCCTGAGCTCTTCGATCGCCGGCTCGACGAGGAAGCAGAAGGGGCAGACGTAGTCGACGAACACATCGACCTGGGTGGTCATGGCACGATCCTTTCTCAAATTATTGTCTGTACATGCAGATATATGCGCAGAGAGCGGGACGTCGCAGTCCCGCTCCGCGGCGTCAGGGTCCGACGAGCGCGCCCACCTCGGCGAGGGCACCGGCGACGAGACGTGCGTCCAGGTGGGGGAAGTGGATGGCGGGCTTGCTCAGCAACTCCTGGACGCGAGCCTCGTAGGAGTCGCGGACCTCCGCCAGCAACGTCTCCGCACGCTCGTCGATGACGGCGTAGACGCCCCGGCCGTCGTCCGGGCAGACGTCACGGCGAGCGAGGCCCTTTGCCTCCAGCCGGCTGACCAGGCGCGTGGTCGAGCTGGGATTCAGGCCGACTCGCTGGGCGAGGTCGTTGACCCGCAACTCCTTGTCCGACGCCTGACTCAGGAAGGTCAGCGCCCGGAACTCGGTCAGCCCGAGCCGGTAGGTATCGGCAAGCCACTTGTCCAGACTCGCGTCCACCGCGGAGGCGAACACCGCCACTTGCGACCAGGCGGCACTCACACTGCCTCCACGGGAGGCATGCGATCCAGATAGCTGCATGTGCATGCAATTAAGTTACCACAGGCCGGCCGCGAGTCAAGCCAGGCCAGGGAGCGCGCCGTCAGCAAACGCCCTCTGATCCCGTCGGGCAGACGAGACGTCCCCGCTATCGTGCACGAACGGAAGGAAAGCCGGACCGGGAGTGAACCAGTGAGCAGAAAGCAGGCGACCGACCCGACAACTCTCCGAAGCGCCACGAATGATCACCTCGCAAGCACGGTGGGAGCATGGGCCGGCGGGGCTACCTCTGTCGAGGGGTTTCTCCGGCGGGTCGTCGCCGATCTTGACCGGATGCCGATGTTGCGCGTTCACCATGCCGAATTCCAGCATTACGGCTCTGGATACGCGTCCTACGTCGATGTCTTCATCACCAAGCGCGACGGATCGATGCGCCGTTCCGAGAGCGGCCGGACAGAAGTTGAAGGGCTGCCCCTGGCGCTGTGTCGGCTCGCTCCGCTGGCAGCACTGTTCAAGCCCGACATTCATTCATCGGGGCCTGGCGGCGCCGGCAGTCGCGGCCTGCCGGATCTGTCGCTGGTCACGGATACAGCTCTTCCGGGATGGGAGGAGGAGTTTCGGCAGATCGGCCAGGTGCTCGATCGACACGATATCGCCCTGCTCGGTTCCCAGGTCCTCAGCCTGCCGTTAGAGGCCGGGCTTCGGGTGGAGACAATTCTTGGGAGCCCGCCGTACCGCGTGTTCGATGCCTGGTTTCACTGGATGGATTGATACATCGAGAATGGCCCGACCGGCCGGCGCGTGACCTGCGTCCCGTCCTTCTGCGAGCTCCTCGGCCCGGCCTTTCCCGCTGACGCTGGGCTTCGCGAGGCCCGCGCGATGCGTGCAGTATGGATCACACGGCCTGCTCCGCCCGGCGCCAACGATCTCGTAGGGATCGCCGTCGCCGACGCGGTCTTCGAGGCCATCGTTCACCCGATCCCCATGAGCCTTGGCGCAGGCGTCACCCCAGGGAGCATCCATGTCCACGCTGGTGTTGGTTCACGGTTTCTGGCACGGCTCCTGGTGCTGGAGCGAAGTCGTTCCCCATCTGGCGGCGGCCGGGCGCCCGTCCGTCGCGGTGGACATGGCAGGACACGGGCTGCATGCCCGCCGTCCTCAGTGGTTCACCGGACAGCCGTACAACCGCGAGGCGGTCGGCACCGAGGTTTCGCCCCTGGCGGACGTGAGTCTCGACGCTGCGACCGAGTTGCTGACTTCGCAGATCAAGCGGATCGGCGGTGGCGAGCCGGTCACGGTGGTCGCCCACAGCGCGGCCGGTCCGGTGCTGACGCGAACGGCCCAGGAGACACCCGGGCTGGTGGCGCACGCGGTGTACCTCACCGCGTACATGCCGGCGTCAGGCGTGTCCGCGGCGGCGTACACGCGGCTTCCGGAGGCCGCCGATGACCGTGTCGCGCCGTTGTTGCAGGGCGACCCGGCCAGGACGGGCGCGCTGCGGCTCGACCTCGCCACGGACGACGCGGCCTACCGGCGGCGGCTGTACGAAGCGTTCTACGGTGACGTGGACCCGGTCCTGGCCGACGCCGCCACCGGCCTGCTGACGCCCGACGGCCCGATCGGCATCATGCTGGGTACGACCACCCTGACTCGTGACGGCTGGGGATCCGTGCGGCGCACGTACATCACCTGCACGCGGGACATGGCCGTCCGGCCGTCCCTGCAGGCGAGGTTCATCGCCGAGGCCGACGCGGCGTTTCCCGACAACCCGATCTCCGTCGTCGCGCTCGACGCCTCCCACTCCCCCTTCCTCTCCATGCCCGGCGAGCTGGCCGACGTCATCATCCCGCTCGGCTGACAGGAAGCCGTCTGCACCCGCCGCGGCACCCACCGCGCGCCGATGTGACGGCGGGCGTAGGCACAATGACCTTCCGGAGGTTCGTGGGGGTTCCGATGACGAAAATTTCTGATACCGAAATTCTGTTATCGTTGTTACATGGCTGATCGGGAAGAGGTTCGCCAGCGCATCATCGACGCCACGACCGAGCTGCTGCGGGACAAGGGCCGCGAAGGAGTGACGACGCGCACCGTCAGCGCGGCGGCCGGCGTGCAGGCGCCCACGCTCTACCGCCTGTTCACCGACATGAACGGGCTGCTCGAAGCGGTCGCGGCCGACGGGTTCGCGCGCTACCTCGCCCGCAAGCACAGCCAGGCGCTCTCCGACGACCCCGTGGACGACCTGCGCCGCGGCTGGGACACCCATGTCGGCTTCGGCCTGGAGAACCCGGAGCAGTATCTGCTCATGTACGGCCGGCCGACCCCGGGGTCCCGCAGGCGCAGCACCGAGCAGGCGATGGCGCGGCTGCGCCTGCTGGTCGAACGCATCGCCGTCGCGGGCCGGCTCTCCGCCGCTGTCGAGACGGCCATGGACATCGTCCACTCGGCGGGCGTCGGCCTCACGCTCAACCTCATCGGCACCCCTCCCGAGGAGCGCGATCCCGCCCTGTCCGGCCGCCTGCGCGAGGCCGTCCTCGCGGCGATCACCACGGACGTCCCGGCCGGCCCGCCGAGCGTGGCCCAGCGGGCCGTGGGACTGAAGGCCGTCCTCGGCGAGGTGCCGGACCTGTACACGCCGGGCGAGCGGGCCCTGCTGAACGAGCTTCTCGACCGGGCCGCGAGCCACGCCCCGGCCCGCTGAGGTCGCGGGCGACGGGTGCGGGCACGCGGGCCCGCAGAGGTCAGAGCAGCTTGTCCCGGGTGAAGGGGACGTCCCTGAGACGCCGGCCGATGGCGTGGTAGATCGCGTTGCCGACGGCCGCGGGAACGCCGGTTCCGGGCGTCTCGCCGAATCCGCGGATCCCGGTCAGCTCGGCGTCCGCCCCCGGCCGGTCCACGAACAACGCCTCCACCGACGGCGTGTCCGCGCAGACCGGAACCAGGTAGGTGGACAGGTTCGGGTTGACGACCCGCGCGGTGTTCGGGTCCACCATCGTGTGCTCCATCAGCGCGAAGCCGATCCCCCACGTCACACCGCCGATGACCTGCCCGCGCGCGGTCCGGCGATTGAGCACCCGGCCCAGGTCGTGCGCGGTCACCACCCGGGTCACGCGCACCCTGCCCAGCCTCGGGTGGATCCGTACCTCCAGGAACACCGCGCCGAACGAGTGCCCGGCCGTGTTCCTCTTGCTTCCGGTCACCTCGACGGGGTTGCCGTGGCGGGTCATGACGTCGCGGTAGGTGTCCCTGCGGTCGCGGTCGCCCCGGGCGTACAGGCGGCCGTCCTCGGTCACGACCTCGTCAGCCGGCACGCCGTGCAGCGGGGAGCGCGGGTCGGCGACGGCGAGCGCGATCACGGCGGTCCGCGCGCTCGCCGCCGCCTCTGCCGTCGGGGCGGCCATGCTGGGCATCGTGGACGACCCGGCCGACAGGGAAGCGTCGGGGTAGGCGGTGTCGCCGAGCAGCGTCGTGACGTGGTCGAGCGGCATGCCGAGCCCTTCGGCGACGATCTGGGTGAGCACGGTGTAGGTGCCGGTGCCGATCTCCTGGGTGGCGGTCCGCAGGGTCGCGCGCCCGTCGGCGCCGATGGTGAGCCGGGCCTGGGACGGGATGGCGCCGTGGGTGTGGGTCTCGGTGGCCATGCCCCAGCCGACGTACTCGTCCCCGTCCCTGGTGGTGCCCGGCTTGGGGTTGCGCCGGGCCCAGCCGAACGCCTCGGTCGCGGCCCGGTAGCACTCCAGCAGTCGCTTGTCGGCGTAAGGCGTGGGGGGCTCGGTCTGCTGGTCGACCTCGGTGTGGTTGCGTATCCGGAGCTCCACCGGGTCGATGCCGAGCTCGTAGCTCAGCTCGTCCATGGCGGTCTCGAGGCCGAAGTGAGCGGTCGTCTCCGGCGAGCGCATGTAGCTCGACGTCGGCAGGTCGAGCCGCACACCAAGCTGCCGTACGTGCACGTTCGGGCAGGCGTACAGGCGCACCGTGGAGTCGCTGCCGTTGTAGATGTTCTCCTCGACGCGGGTCACCTGAGCCGTCGAGGTGCTGACGATGGCGGTCAGCGCGCCCTCGCGGTCGGCGCCCAGCCGGAGGTGGTGGCGGTACTCGGCGCGGTGACCGTTGGAGGTGAACATCTGCGCGCGCGACAGCACCAGCTTCACGGGCCGGCCGCAGAGTTGCGCCGCCGCCGCGGTGAGCAGCGTGTGCGGATAGATGGGGGCCTTGGCGCCGAACCCGCCGCCCAGGTAGGGAGAGATGACCCTGACGCTTTCCTGAGGCTTGTCGAACGCGGTCGCCACGGCGTCACGGGCGAGGACCACGCCCTGCGTGCTCTCGTACAGGGTCAGCGTGCCGCCCTCCCAGACGGCGGTGGTGGTGTGCGGCTCGATCGGGTTGTGGTGCTGCATCGGGCTGCTGTAGCTCTGGTCGATGCGTACCGCGGCCTGTTCGAGTGCCGCGGCGGCATCGCCGCGGGCGAGCTCGTTGGGCCTGTCGCGGAACTTCTCCGGCAGGAACGCCTCGTCGAGCACGTCCGCCATCCGCGCGACCGGATCCTCCGCCCGATAGCGCGCCTTCACCAGGTTGGCGGCCTCCTGTGCCTGCTCCAGGGTCTGGGCCACGACGTACGCGACGGGCTGCCCGTGGTGGTGCACCCGCGTGTCCTGCAGGGGGATATAACGCCTGTTGTACGGGAAGTTCGGCAGGTTCAGCCTCGGCATGTCGGCGTGGGTGTAGACCGCGACGACGCCGGGATGCGCCAGCGCCGCCCTGCTGTCGATCTCCAGGACCTCGCCGCGGGCGATCGTGCTCATCACCAGAGCGCCGTGCAGCGCACCGGGCACCTCCTGGTCCGCGGCGTAGCGGGCCGCGCCGGTGACCTTCGCCCGGCCGTCCACCCGCGCCACGCCCTGCCCCACCAGCCCGCTCATCGAAGCCCTCCCAGCTCGCTGAGGATGCTCACCAGCGCCCGCTGGACGAGCTCGACCTTGAACCTGTTCCCCTCGTACGGCTTCGCGTCCCTGACCAGGAGCCGGCCCGCCTCGTTGATCGCCTGCCCGGTGAGCGGCCGGCCCCGCAGCGCCGCCTCGGCGCGGGTGTCCCGCCACGGGCGGGTGCCCACGCCGCCGAACGCCAGCCGTACGTCCCGTACCACGCCGCCCCTCGTCCGCAGCGCGGCCGCCACCGACACCACCGCGAACTCGAACGTGGCCCGGTCGCGCAGCTTCAGGTAGCGCGACTGCCTGGTGAGGGCCGTGCGCGGCACGTCCACCCTGGTGATCAGCTCGCCTGGGCGCATCGTGGTCTCCCGGTCCGGGGTGGACCCGGGGAGGAGGTAGAAGCCGGCGATGGGGACGGCGCGCTCGCCGCCGGGACCGAGCAGGTGCACGGTCGCGTCCAGGGCGGTCAGCGCCACCGCCAGGTCCGACGGGTGCGTGGCGATGCAGTGCTCGCCGCCTCCCAGGATCGCGTGTCCCCGGTTCTGCCCGGTGATCGCCGGGCAGCCACTGCCCGGCACCCGCTTGTTGCAGGGTGAGGCCGCGTCGCGGAAGTACCCGCACCTGGTGCGCTGCAGCAGGTTTCCGCCGATCGAGGCCATGTTGCGGACCTGCGGGGACGCCGAGGCCAGCAGCGCCTCCGACAACATCGGGAACTCCCGCCGCACTCCGGGGTGCTCGGCGACCTGCCGCATCCGGGCCGCCCCGCCTATCCGCAGCGAGCCGGAGCCGACGGCGATCGTGCCGAGGTCCAGCCGGTTGACGTCGATGAGGTGGTCGTGGGCCTCCGCGCCGTCGCGCATCAGGTTCAGCAGGTCCGTGCCGCCTGCCACGAACGTCGAGTTGGGGGTGTTCGCGGCCGTCCGTACCGCCTCGGCCGGATCGCGGGCGACGGTGTAACCGAAGGCCCTCATCGCCGCACCTCCTTCGCGGCGTCGGCGACGGCGGCGACGATGTTCTGGTACGCCGCGCACCGGCACAGGTTCCCGCTCATCCACTCGCGGATCTCCGCCTCCGAACCGGCATGCCCCTCGTTGATGCAGGCCACGGCGGACATGATCTGGCCGGGAGTACACGCGCCGCACTGGAAGGCGTCGTTCCGGATGAACGCCTCCTGCACCGGATGCAGGTCCTCTCCCCGCGCCAGCCCCTCCACCGTGGTGATCTCGGCTCCCTGCCGCATCACCGCCAGCGTCAGGCACGACTTGACCCGCTCGCCGTCGACCAGCACCGTGCACGCTCCGCACTCGCCCCGGTCACAGCCCTTCTTGGTGCCGGTCAGGCCGAGCCGCTCCCGCAACGTGTCCAGCAGCGTCACCCTCGGCTCCAGGACGACCTTGCGCAGCCGCCCGTTGATCGTCATCGCGACTTCCATCGACGCCCCGGGGGCGACGGCGTACGCCTGAGCGGTGGCGGTCCGGGCGGCGGCGGGAGCGGCGACGCCCGTCCCGGCCACGGCCGCTCCCGCCGCGCTCACCGCGACGGCCTTGAGCACCGCACGGCGGGTGTGCACGGGTCTGTCGCCGTCGTCGTCCGCAGGCGCGTCCAGCAGGCGCTGACGCACCTCGGCGATCTTCGCGCCCGTCTCCGGATCCGGGTCGTCGGTGAGGTCGAACGAGGTGGACGCGGCGAGCAGCGGCTGCACGACCCGATGGGCGTGCCGGCTGGCAGGGTGCGCCAGGAACTCGCCATAGGCGGCCAGGTCCTCGACGACGAAGACGGCGCCCCACTCGTACTCGCCGCTGTGGTCACGGCCGACCAGGAAGGACGTCACCGACGGGACGTTCCGTCCCTGGTCGCGCAGGCTTTCGAGGGCTTTCGTCCGTTGTTCCGGTGGCGCCTTCGCTTCGAAGGTGAATCTGCTGCCGTGGTAGATCATCATGCTCCTTCTCCGTACGGACCGGCTCTGCGACAGGCGAAAGCCCGGTCATGGCCCCGCGAGCTCCTCCGGACGGATGTCCGGCCGCACGCCGGCGACCGTGGTGGTGACCGGATGGCATGTAAGCAACGGCAACGTTATTTCGTTATCGAGGATTCAGTCAAGGCGCGCTAACGTAGTTTTGTTAGCGACGATAAGACGCGCTCCCGGCCCGACCAGCCGGCCGGCTCAGCTGTCGCCCGCGCGGAGCACCTCGCTCAGCCGTCGTCGGCGGCGTAGCGCCGATTCGACGGGCACCACGACGGCGACCGCCGCCAGGAACACGACAGCCACCAGTGCGGGCCCCCACCACGGCAACGCCGGGGCCGGATCGGCACCGGTGAGCAGGCCCAGGGCGAGCGAGCCGAACATCAGGCGGGCGAGCAGCGCCCCGAGCAGCGGACCGCCCACAACGGCGACCACCACCGGCGGCAGCAGTTCCCCCGCCGCGACCCAGCGGGCCTCCCGGGGCCGCAGCCCGAGGGTGCGCAGCCGGGTCAGGGTCCGCCACCGCTCCGGCGCGCCGGCCGCCGTGCCGAGAGCGAGTCCCAGCAGGCCCAGAACCGGCAGGGTTACCGCCGAGACCCACGCCAACCGCAGCAGTCCCGAGGCCAGCGGCCCATCCGCGGTCCCGTGGCCGACAGCGGCACCAAGGGTGAGCGCGTACGAGGCCAGGGCCACGGAGGTCACGAGCACCACCAGCGGGAGCACCCGGGCCGAGGTCGCCGCCGCCCTCGCGGCCCCGAACACCGCCAGCGGCCGGCGCGAGCCCAGAAGCCGCTTGAGCACGAAGCGCGTCCCGAGGGGCAGGGCCCGCGCCAGCATGAGCGCGCCCGCGAGCGCGCAGAGGGCGGGCGCGCTCGCGGGCAGCACCCCGCCGCCGATCCCCCGCTGGTACAGAGCGACGAGGGCGCCGGACGCGGCCACCAGCACCCCGATCTCAAGTGCGGCCCGCCGCAGCCGTACGGTGTTACGCACCCACCGCCGGGCACTCCGGTTGGCCGGCACGCGGCGATCCCGGGTGGCGCGGGCGGCGGTGAGCGTGCCGAACGCGGGCCCGGCGGTGACGGCGGTGACCACCACGGGAGCCGTCCACTCCCAGGAGACCCCCGGCGCGACGGCCCGGGCCAGGCCGAGCCCGGCCGCCGTGGCCAGCAGCGCCATCACGGCGGATTCGAGCAGCAGCTCGCCACCGATCACCGGTAGCGACATCCCTCTCTGCCGGGCGGCTGCCAGGGCGGGGGCGCGGCGGCGTACCAGCAGGTCGGCGGCGAGCAGCAGGACCAGGACCGCGGCGGCGAGCAGGGTGACGAGCAGGACGGACGCCTGCGCGGACGCGGCGTCGACTTGGGCGCTCACGTTCCGCAACACCCCGTCGAGCCGGGTCTCCCACTTCAGCGAGCCGTCCCGGGCGCCGGAGGAGCCGGAGGCCGCCTTGAGCGCGACCACCCTCGCGGTGACCGACGGGACCGCGTCCCAGGTGAGCCGGGCCGGGTCGGGCGTGAACCAGGCGGTACGCCGCAACTCGTCCTGTCCGAAGGCGAGCCGGGCGTCGGGCAGCGAGTCGCGGGACAGCAGCCCGGCGAAGCGGGTGCTTCCCGTGCCGTCCGCGCCGGCGACGGGACTCAGCAGCGCGCGGATGAGCCGCCAGGCGGGATCGGCGCTGTCCCGAGGCCGGAAGATGCCGCTGACCTGAACCTTCTTGACGTTCCCCTGGTCGTCGGCCAGCGGGATGCGGGCGCCGGGACGGAGCCGGAGAGCGGCGGCGCCCGCCTCCGACAGGCCCACCTGCACCGGCCAGGGCGGCGCGCCGTAGGGAACCGACGCCGTCTCGGAGCCGGTGGGCCGGGGCGGGCCGCCGACGATCCAGGTCACGCCGGGCCCGCCGTCGCGGGCCACGTAAGCGAGCTGGAACGTGCGCAGCACGCTGCCATCGGTGATCTTGAGGGTGGGGCTGGTGACGGTGGCGACGGGTGGATGCAGGGCGGCGCGCAGGCCGGGGCCGAGCTCGTCCGTCGCCCTGGCCCGGAAGTCGTCGACGCCCTCGGCGAGGCGGGGGTGCCGGACGCGGCTGCCGCTCGGCCCGCCGTCGTCTTCCATGCGGGCGTGGACCCGGAGGTCGCCGCCGTCCCCGCGTACCGCGTCCCGTACGGCGGTGTCGGCGGTCGCGGACAGTAACGGCGGTATCGCGCCGGCGAGCAACGTGACGACCGCCACCACGACGGCGGCCAGGAGCAACGGCCCGGCGTCCGCGCGGGCGCGGCCGGCGACGCTGGGCCAGTGCGGTGCCGGGATCTTCACGACGCCACCCGCAGGTACGCGGCATCGGCGAGCCGGGCCTGGACGGCGACCACCGCGCTCACCGCCAGCGCGCACCCGGCCGGCAGCCCGGCGAGCAGGGCGGCCTCGGCGGCCCACGGCCAGACGGGCAGGACCTCGGGAACGGGAGCGGCGCCGGTGTCGGAGCGGACGAGCAGCGGCGCGACGACGCGGGTGGCCAGCGCGCCGATGACCGCGCCCGCCGCGAGCAGCGGCAGCAGGATGCCGACGTGCTGGCCGAGCAGCACGGTACGGATCTCGCGCCGGGTCATCCCGAGACCCCGCAGGCGCGCCACCTCGACCGCGCGGGCCCGCAGATCGAACGTCACGTGCAGGACGATCCCGGCGATCATCAGCAGGACCGCGGCCGGTACGAGCAGCCGGAGCACGGCCGGCAGCCCGGCCTGCAGCGGGCCGCCGGTGAGCCGGGCGGTCTCGGACGCGCGCGTGGTGACGCTGCCGAGGCGGAGATCGGCTGCATCGCCCGTGGCGGGACGGCCGACCCACCACGCGTCCACGGGCACGTCGAAGTCGCCGCTGACGGCGAGAGCGCGGGAGAGGGCGTCGAAGTCGGCCAGGATGGCCGCGGCGCCCGGAGCTGACGGCACGGCCGGCAGCACCTCGGCCACGCTGACCTGTACGGGGGTGAGGCCGACGGTGAGGTCGAGCCGGGAGCCGCGCCGGGCGCCCACCTCGTCGGCGAAGCGGCCGGAGACGGCGACGGGCACCGGTCCCGGGGCCGGGAAGGCGGTGGCGACCAGGTTCCTGGCGGCGTCCGGCCGGCCCTTCAGCGCGACGGTCGTGGCCATCCTCAGCTCGGTGCCGGCGGAGGTGCCGGTCAGGGCGACGGCCGGATTGCCGAGCTGCCCGGGGGCCGGACCGGCTGAGGTGGCGGTCCAGTGCGAGGCTGCGGAGCCTGTTCCCGCCACGGTGAGTGTCACGGCGACACGGCTGTCCCCCGCCGGAAGTTCCGCCAGGGGATCGGAGTGGCCGGTGCCCACGTTCCCCGTCGCGATCGCGAACGGAAGGGACACCGCGACCAGCTGGAGCCCTTCGGCCGTCGCGCAGTCCGGCAGCGGATGTGCTTCGCCGTCGAGCGGAACGGGCTCACCGGTGCACGGGGTACGCAGACCTGTCGCGTCCTGGAGCAGCAGCCGGGGCGTCACGGTGAGCGGCGTCGCACCGGTCGCCTTCCCGGTCAGGGAGAGCGCGGCTCCGGCCGGGACGGGAACGCCGGCGGCGCGCGCCGGCGGCGCGAGGCCGCCACCCACGGCGTTCCAGGTGCGGCCGTCGTCCAGCCGCCCGCGCAGCAGCGCCTCGGCACGAGTGGTGTCCACGGCGATCAGCCGCGGCGGGTCACCGGCGCTGCCGAGCCACTGCCCGACCGCGATGCCACGATCGGTGGCCGGGCTCACCTCTCCCCCGGTGGCCGCGCCGACCACCCTGCCCTGCCCGGCGGCGGGCGGGGCGGTGAGGGTGAGCACGAGATCGGTGCCGACGGACAGATCGGCCTGGTCCTGCTGGGAGCGCTGCCACGTGGCATCGAACCCGATCCCGTACGTGGCCGCCGCGCAGCCCAGCCCGATCAGCAGCCCCGCCGCGACCGCCTGTGGCCTGCGGGCGGCCTCGAACGCGGCCAGCGGAACCATCAGCCCGCGCGCCCGGCCGGCCAGCCGTTCCACGACGCGCAACGCGGGCCACACCAGGCGCAACGCCACCGCGGACCCGGCGATGAGCAGCAGCGCTGGAGCGAGCACCCGCACGGCGTCGATGGGCGACCCCGAACCTGCAGGCTGGTCGCGCAACTGCCACCAGCCGACGGCGGCGAGCGCCACGAGCAGCACGTCGGCGCCGGATCGGGCGAGCAGCTCCCGCCGCCCGCGCAAACCTCCGGAGGAGGTCCGCAGCGAGGGCACGACGAGCACCGCCGCCAGCGCCAGCGCGCCGCCGGCGACGGACAGCACCTGTACGGCGTTCACGCAGAAAGGCGTGGCGAGCCCGGCCCCGGCCATGGGCGGCAGCCGGGTCAGCCCGGCGTGCAGGGCGGACGAGGCCGGGATCGCGACCGCGGTGGCGATCCCGGCGAGCGCGCCGGCCTCGACGAGCGCGGCGCCGGCGAGCCGGCCGCGGCCGACGCCCAGCGCGGACAGCAGGGCGGTCTCGTCGTTGCGCACACCGGCGCTGAGCCGGCCGGCGAGGGCGAGGGCGGTCGCGGTCAGGACGAGTCCGATGGCGGCGACGGCGAGCACGGCCGCCGTGGTGACCCGCTGCTGTTCGTGGGCGGCCAGCAGGGTCGAGGGAAGTCGGGAGGCGACGCGCTGGATCCGTACCCGGTCGCCGAGGGTCTGCCCCAGCCGGCGGTCGGCGCCGAGCACGGTCTGGATGACGGTGTCGAGATCGCGGGCGGCGGGGGCGGACAGGTCGGGGTGGGCGCCGATCTCCAGCCGGTCGAGGGTGGAGCCGCCGCCGAGCAGGTCGGCGAGGTCGACGATGAACGGCCCGTACGCGTGAACCGGCTGTGCGGAGCGGCCGTCGTGGTAGGCCGGATCGTACCCGGCGGCGGCGAGGGGGTCACGCTCCCAGCCCGTGCCCGGCAGCGGTCGCACGACTCCGACCACGCTCACCTCGACGCCCCGGTCGGGATCGTCGGCCAGCTCTCTGCCGAGGCGGACCCGCCTGCCGACGGTCAGGCCGAGCTGCCGCGCGGTGCTTTCCAGGACAACCGCCTCCGCCGGCGCGGCACCCGCCCGCGGCAGGCGTCCGGCGGCCAGTCGGGTGCGGGCCTGCAGGTCCTCCACCCCCGACAGGTACGCCACGGCCGGAACACCGGCGCTGGGCAGCGATCGCATCACGGACGACGCGCGCGCGGCCGTCGTCGTCGCGAACGGGGCGAGCGCCGAGGTCAGCACGGCGCGGGTGTCGTCGGCGACGGATCTCGCGTGCTCGCCGCGAATGGTCACGGTGTAGGCGGTGACGTCGATCTGGTCGGAGGCGGCGCGAGAGGCGGCGGTCTCCAGCGCCTGCTCGGCGGTACGGGTGAGCAGGAGGGCGCAGGTGCCCAGCAGCGTGGGGCCGACCACGGCGACGGCCAGGAGGGCTGCCAGCAACGGCCATTGCGCACGGGCTCGCCTGGCGACCAGCCTCAGCACGGACGGCTCTCGCTGATCACGAATCGCCCCGACCGTTGGAGCCTCCGTCGGGCCGCCCGTCAGAGCGTGAGCCGGGATGCTCGTCGAGATGCCCGTCGTTGATGCGGATCACCCGATCCGCCAGCGCGAGCATCGTCGGATCATGCGTGGAGACGAACGCCGTCACCCCCTCGGACTCCACCACCCCGCGCAGCAGCGCCATCACCGACAGACCGGTCTCGGCGTCCAGCTGCCCGGTCGGCTCGTCCGCGATCAGCAGCCGTGGCGAGGCGGCCAGCGCCCGGGCGATCGCCACCCGCTGCTGCTGCCCGCCGGACAGCTCGGCGGGTAACTGCTCGGCATGGGCGGCCAGTCCGACCAGTTCCAGCAGCAGCGCGACCCGCCGCTCACGCTCCGCCGGCGGTACGCGGGCCAGCCGCAGCGGGGCGCCCACGTTCTCCGCGGCCGACAACACCGGGATCAGGCCGAAGGTCTGGAAGACGTACGAGACCTTCTCCCGCCGTAACAGGGACAGGCCGTCCTCGTCGAGGGCGGTGACGTCCGTTCCGTCCACGAGGACCGTGCCGGAGTCCGGGCGGTCCAGGCCGCCGATGATGTTGAGCAGCGTGGTCTTGCCGGAGCCGGACCGCCCGACGAGGGCGGTCATGGTGGCGGCCGCGAGCTCGAACGTCACGTCCCGCAACGCGTGCACGGCGGTCGCCCCGCTGCCGAACCGGCGATGAACGCCACGCACACGGACCAGGGGGCCGCCGTTCATCCGGCCCCGCCGCCGTCGGGGCGGATCGCCACGTGGTCGGCCTCCAGCACCAGCCGGACCCTTCGCGTCAACGCCAGCGCCTCCCGGTAGTCGCGCGGCACCTGGATCCGCCCCGCACGGTCCATCACCGCGTACTCCTCGGCGATCACCTGCTGGGCGCCGTCGTCTCCGGTGGCGGTGCGCCGCAACACCTCGCTGCTCGTGCGCCCGTCGCGGATCGCCACCGTCCGCTCCACCTGCCCGCTGACCGCGGGATCGTGGGTCACGATGACGACGGTGACGCCCAGCTGCCGGTTGACCTCCCGCAGCAGCCCGAACACGGCGGCCGACGTGGCGCTGTCCAGTTCACCGGTCGGCTCGTCGGCCAGCAGCACCCTGGGCTCGTTGGCGAGGGCCACCGCGATGGCCACCCGCATCTGCTGCCCGCCGGACAGCTGCGCGGGCCGCCGCTCGGCGCAGTCGGCGACGCCGAGCAGGTCCAGCAGCTCGGCAGCACGCCTGCGGCGTATCCGGCCAGGGGTGCGGGCCGCTGTCATCGGCAGGTCGACCATCTGCCGTGCGGTCAGGTACGGGATGAGGTTGGCGGCCGTCTGCTGGCGTACGAATCCCACGGTGTGCCGCCGATACCGGACACGATCGGCCCGCGACATGTCCAGCAGATTCCACCGATCGACGCGCACGCGCCCGGCGGTGGGAGCGTCGACCCCGGCCAGGATGGACAGCAACGTCGACTTCCCCGACCCGGACGCGCCGACGACGGCCACCATCTCCCCGCTGTCCACGACCAGGTCCAGCCCTTGCAGTGCCTGCACCTCGACCGACCCGGACTGGTAGATCCGCACCAGGCTCTCGCACACGATCAGCGCATCTCGTCCGAACTCCGGCGCCTTCGCAGGTGGCTGCGGCAGGGATAAGGGCGCGATGGACATCCCCTCCTCCGCCCGGCACGGCTCTGCTTCAGGGCCAGACTCTATCGTCCTCGCAAATCGGGCCCAAGACCCTTACGGCCAGGGCGACGGTGGCGGCTTCCGCGAGCGAAGGACCGGGGTCAGGGCCCGCGTGTCCGGGTGGAGGGCTCGGGCGCACAGCGTGAGGGTTTCCGCGAGCGTCGTGCGGTCGGGGTCGTCGATCTCGGCGAGCATGACGGCTTCGATGCCGTCGAGGGAGCGGTCGCATCGCCGGAGGGTGCTCAGGCCTTTCGGGGTGAGGCGGGTGCGCAGGGCGCGGCCGCCACGGGGATGCGGGTCGCGGCGGATCAGGCCGCGTTGTTCGAGATCGCGGATGACCAGGTTCATCGCCTGCGGGGTGACGAAGGCGATGCGGGCCAGGTCGGCCGAGGACGGGGCGTCGCGCAGGCGCAGCTCGCTGAGCGCCATGTATTCGGTGGTCGTCATGCCGTGCCGGGCGAGCGCTTCATCCAGGCAGGCGCGGATGCGGCGTTCCAGCCGGAACACCAGGTAGCTCACATGGGGCGGCGGTGCGTCCGGCGCAGCGGCCGCGGGGACACCCGGATCGGTCACCAGGAGACGATATCTCGTCCTGTCAGAACGGGCCCAGATGTAAGTTTCACCCCATTATCAAGGACCTTGATAACAAGCTACTTGATAACCAGGGAGAACGGCTCCCTGCCAGGTGAACCGGCGGACCAGCGCACCGCGCGTGCATTGACGGCGGATTGCGGCCCTTCTATTTTCCAGCGACCGGTGTCAATACGCGGCGGACCGACCCACGGCGCGCCGCAGATCTGGAGAGGAGGAGCGCGAATGACCCGATGGATACGGGTGCTGGCCAGTGCCTGCGCCGCGGCGCTCTTAGCCGTCATGACCGTGGCACTCGGATCGCCGGCCGTCGCCGCCAGCCTGGTGGAGGTGACCGGCTTCGGCAACAACCCGGGCAACATGCGGATGCACGTCTATGTGCCGGACTCGCACCCGACCTCGCCGGCGATCGTGGTTGCGATGCATGGCTGCGGCGGCTCCGGTCCCGGCTTCCACCAGGGCAGCGAGTTCGCCTCGCTGGCGGATCGATACGGCTTCGTCGTCATCTACCCGACCGCCACCCAGTCGGCGGGGTTCGGCAACTGCTTCGACACCTGGTCGGACGCGGCCAAACAGCGCGGCGGCGGCAGCGATCCGGACTCGATCCTCTCGATGATCGACTACGTCGAGCGGACCTACCGTGGAGACCCGAACCGGGTCTACGCCACCGGAAGCTCGTCCGGCGGCATGATGACCCAGCACATGCTCGCCGTCCATCCGGACGTGTTCAAGGCAGGGGCCTCCTTCATGGGTGTGCCCTTCAACTGCTTCGCCGGCGCCTCCGACTATCCACCTGGAAGCAGCAGGTGCACCGGCGGGAGCATGGACCGATCACCCCAGCAGTGGGGCGATGCGGTCCGCCAGGCGTACCCGGGATATTCCGGCCCCCGCCCGCGCATGCAGCTGTGGCACGGCACCAGCGACACCCTCGTGCCCTACTCGCTGCTGCGCGAGTCGATCGAGCAGTGGACCGATGTGTTCGGGCTGAGCCAGACCCCGACCAGCACCGACACCCCGCAGGCGAACTGGAACCGCAGCCGGTACGCCACTTCGTCCGGCACCGTGCAGGTGGAGGCGTACAGCGTCCAGGGCGCCGGGCATGCTCTTCCGCAGGGCGGCATGGCCCTCTACGCCATCCAGTTCTTCGGCTTGACCACCAGTTCGACCGACACCACGCCGCCGACCGCCCCGGCCGGACTCACCGCCTCGGGCACCACCGCAACCGGCACCAGCCTGGCCTGGACGGCCTCCACCGACGACACCGGCGTAACCGGCTATCAGATCCTGCGCGCTCCCGGCGCGGCGGGCGGCACGTTCACCCAGGTCGGCACCTCGGCCACGACCTCGTTCACCGACACGGGCCTGACCGCGAACACCACCTACCGCTACCAGGTCCGGGCGCGCGATGCCGCCGGTAACGTCTCACCGGTCTCCGACACCGTCCAGATCACCACCCAGGCAGGCACGACCGGTGCCTGCTCCGCCACCCCGACCGTGCAGTCCCAGTGGGGGAACGGGTATGTGATCCAGCCGCTGACCATCACCAACACCAGCACCTCGACGATCACCAGCTGGACCGTCACCTTCACCCTGCCGGCCGGGCACACCCTGACCGGCTCGTGGAACGCCACCGTCACCAGCAGCGGCCAGACCGTCACGGTCAGAAGTGTCAGCCACAACGGCACGCTCGCGCCGGGAGCCGGCGCCACCAGCTTCGGCTTCCAAGCGAGCAGGCCCAACGGCAACACCGCCCTGCCGTCCGGCTACGCCTGCGCCTGACCATCACCGCGCTTCCCTGATCACGGCCCCGTCGTCGACAGGTGGGACCGGGCCGTGATCGAGGGATCCGCGCCGGTGGGAGAACCGGCCGCGTACCGCGGCCAGGGCCACTCGGTGCGCCCCATGCCGCGTCGCTCATCGAGTCGCCCGAGCACACATGCCTGCGCCGAGCCGAGCTCCACACCCTGCCTTGTAGTTTATATTTCAACTTGTTAATGTCTAGATAGCTGGCTGATCATGCGGCCATGGCCGCGTCCAGCGCGCTGACGTACCCGCTATGAAAGGTTTTCGGATGAGCATCGCTCTCGTGCGGAACCCCGGCGACGGTCCGGCCTTCCGCTACTACAACACCGGGGTCGAGCAGGTCGTGTCGACCGACGAGACGAGTGGAGCGATCACCGTCTCACGTCTGAACATGCCGCGCGCCGACGCGCCGCCCCTGCACACCCACAGTCGCGAGGACGAGAGCTGGGTGATCCTTTCCGGACGCGTCCGGTTCTGGATCGGATCGACGTCGCTCGCCACGTGCGACGTGTACGACGCCGAACCCGGCGCCTTCATCTACGGACCCCGGTCAGTGCCCCACACGCTCCAGCCGATCACGGAGACCGCGGAGATCCTTCAGATCAACAACCCCGGAGCCGTCGAGGGCTACTTCAGGGCGATCGGCCCCGCTGACGCGCGCGCCGACGAAGAGCACGCCGACCTCCTGGCGCGGTACGGAGTAGCGCTCCTCGACCATCCACCTTCTGTCTAGTCGGCTGGTTCTCCGGCGCGCTCTCCGGACTTCGCGGCAATCAAGGCAGCGGTGGTGTGCCGCCAGCGGACCTGGCCGGCTGCCGCGCACTCCGCGCGCCGTTCACCGGCTTCACACATGAAGGCGGCGTCACGGCCCACCCACCCGCGTAGGCCGTGAACGCCTCCCGTGTCAGGGCTTGGCCGCGGCGCTGACGATGCGGCCGGCTTCCTCCTTGGTGATGAGGCGGGCGGCCACCAGTTCGGCCGACTTCTTGGCGACGTGGGCGATGAGCTGGGGCCCGGTGTGCTTCTCGTCCTCGATGAGGTCCTCGATCGTGCAGCCGTCGGGGCGATAGCGGTTCGCCACCCCGGTGTCGCGGCCCTTGACGGTGACCATCGGGGTCAGGTCGGAGGCCTTGCAGGCATCCGCCGGAGGGCTGTAGCGGAGCAGGCGGGCGCCGCCCTGTACGGAGCCGAGGGCGTCCTTGGTGCCGCTGCGGAACCAGATGTTGCCCGAGCCGTCCTGCGCGCCCCGGTAGAGGCCGGACTCGACGGCGGTCGTGAACGTCTTCGACAGCGGGTCGATGCGGAACACCTTCCCGTCGAGGGAGGCGTAGACGTGCTCGTCGGGGTTGACGTGCAGCTCGTCAGAGACGCCGGTGTATCCGGCGGGGAGCTTGACCCGCTTGACCACGCGGGCCGTGGCCGGGTCCATGATGAACACCGTGCCGTCGGCGAGGCCCCAGAGCAGCCCGTCGGAGCCCTTGACCAGCGCGGTGATCGACTTCGCGCCGGGCACCGGCGTGTGCTCCGATCGCTTCTCGCCCGAGGCCAGGTCGTAGGTGAACACCTTGGCGTCCGTCGCCTTGGGCGTGGTGCCGCCGCCGCCGTAGATCGACGTGCCGCCCCACAGGGTGTCCCCGAGCACGGCCAGCGAGGTGACGCCCTGGTCGGCGACGGGGGCGCGCCGTACCGTGTGCTCGCCTGAAGTCTCGTCGTAGACGGTGAGCGCGCCGCCCCAGAGGCCGTAGTCGGGGGTGCTGCCGATGTAGACCTCGCTCCCGGCGGCGGCGAACGCCACGGGCCGGTTCTGGCCGTCGCCGATCAGGCGGAACAGCTCACGCGGGTTCGTGCCCGTGACGAACGGCCGGGCCGGGTCGTAGTGCATGATCGCGCCGTTGGGATAGGTGCCCAGGTAGAGCTTGCCGTCCTTCCAGAACCACCCGTCGGTCTGCGCGGCCCGGCCGAGCTGGGTCACCTTGCCGGTGGCCGGGTCGAGGACCGCGACGTTGCCGTTGATGTAGAGGTTGGTGTAGATCCGGCCGTCCGGCCCGGCAGTGACATTGTTGATGTCGATGGGCTGGTACGGGAACGGCAGCTTGAAGCGCTGGGACGCGCCGGTGCTCGGGTCGTAGGAGAACGCGTCGCCGTTGTAGTTGCCGATCGCCGCGTAAAGCGTGCCGTCGACGAAGCCCCAGCCCACCCCGGCACCGCCCGAGGCCACCCCCGGCACCGCTTCCGGCCGGTCGGCGGCCAGGTCGTAGCGCCACAGCTCGGTGCCCGAGGTGAAGTAGACGTAGCCGCCCTCGGCGACCTTGGTCGTGCCGCGCGAGCTCATCGCGAACCCGTCGGCCAGCACCTCCCCCGAGTCGGGGTCGAGCACGAGCGCCTGCCCCTTGCTTCGCTTGACGAACAGCTTGCCCGCCACCAGGTTCAGGTCGTACGGATAGCTCGGATCGCCGCGCAGCGCCTCGGGCCAGATGTCCCGCTTCTCCCCCGTGGCCAGGTCCAGCCGGATCAGGTGCCCCGCCGAGCCGACCGCCGCCCACAGCAGTTGCCGGTCGGTGTCGACCGCGACGTCCGGCGTGTACTGCTGGCCCTCGACCATCACTCCGAGGTCGCGGAACCCTTCACCCGGGGTGTACGAGAACGCCTTGGCCCCCGGATACGTCCCCCCGTAGATCTTGCCGTCCTCACCGGCCTGCAGCCCGTAGGCGTACAACTCCCCCGGCACGACCTGCCCCAGATCGGTGGCCTGCTCCTGGCCCGGCTTGAAGGAGTACAGGTGGCCGTTGGGGTAGGTCCCGGCATAGACGGTCCCGTCGGCCGCCTGGGTGATGCCCCA
The DNA here is from genome assembly GCF_039871615.1 of Nonomuraea sp. B10E15. Taxonomy (NCBI): domain Bacteria; kingdom Bacillati; phylum Actinomycetota; class Actinomycetes; order Streptosporangiales; family Streptosporangiaceae; genus Nonomuraea; species Nonomuraea sp. B10E15. Next base: position 948 of record NZ_JBDPMB010000020.1, on the reverse strand, counting down.
CCCGCCGGACGAGCCGGGCAACTCCACGGTGTCCCTCAGTTCGCGGGTCACCGGGTCGACTTCGGCGACGACCCCTGGCGTACCCATCTGGACGCTGAAAACGGCGGGCCGCCCGTCCTGGCCGGTGCCGAAGTACCCCTCGAAGACGGTGAGCGCGGTCGACTGGACGCCGAAGTCGGTCACGGTTCCTTGGGCTGGGGAGGCGGCTAAGAGAGTGGACAGCAGGACGGAGAGGACACGCATGGGTTGCACTCCTGGGAGATTACGGTCTTGAGTGGAACTGCTTCCTTCGGGCCCGTATCGGCTTCATATGAGATAACGGGCCAGACCGTAAAAAGTCAACAATCACGCCGACCCCTAGACGTCATCCACTTCGACTCCCCTGCTCCCGCAGCACGCCCGTCTCTGCCGGGATGGTCGGATCCGTGAACGAGGGGGTTTCGGTGGCGTGCTCGGCGTTCCCATCGAGCGGCGTCCACGACTCGTACGTGGTCCGCTCCAGGGGCAGGGGTTTGCCGGCCGCGACGACGGTCTGTGCGGGCCGGTCGCCGCCGAGCAGGAAGTCGATGACCGGGCGGTCCACTTCCTCCGTGCCGTAGGGGAAGACGCCGTGGACGCTCTCGTTGTCGACGGCGATCAGGCTCGTGTTCGGCAACCCTGTGCCGGCTGCCCAGCCCTGCTCGTACGGCGTCATCGCATCGAGTTCGCTCTGCAGGACGATGGTCTCGTAGTTTGTCGTCGGACGGAGCTCCGGAGTGTACTTCTGGACGGCGGTGCTGTAGGAAAGCCCTGAGGTGTACGGCCCTCCGGGTGCGTGATGAGAGCAATCGTCAAGACCTGTGGATCAAGATCTTCTAGGCGGCTCTCGACTGGTCCTCGATCGCCGGTGATTCCGCGGGCCGCTCGACGAGCTTGCCCTTGACGAAGGTCGCCCCGGCACGGACCAGA
>NZ_JBDPMB010000002.1:0-845311 GCF_039871615.1 Nonomuraea sp. B10E15 | reverse complement strand
AGGGCGGTCACGACACCCCCTGCCGACTCTACGGCGTGCGTGAGCAGGCTCACGGCCTTGCCGCCTGCGGGCACCTCGAGGCGCACGGTGATGGAGTACGACACACTGGGGACGGTCGCCACGTCAATCGCTCCTTCGGGACTGACCAAGAATGCATCCATGTTAGAGGTCATTCGGTCAATCCCGCGCCTCGGCGGCCATGACGATCAGGTCGGCACAGGTGGGCACGGGGATCGTGGTGCTGTCGATCACCAGGTGATAGAGGCAGGCGTCGGCCGGGTCGGTGCGGTAGAAGTGGCGCACGTACGCGCTGCGCGCCCGGTCGTTGTCCTCGATGATCTGCCGGGCCTCGCGCTCGCCCAGCTGCCCCAGCGTGGCGGTCTGCCGCACCCGCCGGGCGACGGGGGCGTCGAGCCGGACGTGCAGCGCGCCGGGATGGTCGGCCAGCACCAGCGCCCCCGCCCTGCCGAGGAACACGCCGCCCTGGAGGCGCGCGGTGTCTTTCAGCATGCGCTCGGTGCGGTTGACGAACTCCTCGGGCGCGAGCGGCATCGCGCCGGGGACGTACATGTCGACGCCGCCGAACGTCACCGTGGGCAGCCGCATCGCCCCGGAGAAGAGCCGGCCGATGCCGTGCTCGGCCCGGTCGTCGTGGGCCAGCGCCTCCTCCAGCGTGCAGCCCAGCTCCTCGGCGACGGCACTGGGGATCGCGCGGTCGACGAAGGGCACGCCGAGGCGCTCGGCCACGGCCGGGCCGATCTGGCTGCCGGCCGTGCCGTATGTCGCCGATATGGTGACGACCCGCATGAATTCAGGTTAAAACAGGGCGCTCGCCAACGCTCTACGGGCCTTGGCCAAGGATGGGTCTTCGGCGGGCAAAGCCTCGAACAACCCGAGCAGGTGCCGCCTGGCCTTGTCGCGCTCGTCGCCCGAGGTGCGCTTGACCACGGCGATGATGCGCTCGAACGCCTGGTCGACCGCGCCCGACATCATCTCGAAGTCGGCCGCGAGCAGCTGCGCGTCCAGGTCGGCGGGGTCCTGCGCGCGGCGCTGGACGTCGGCGGGGTCGGCCTCGGACGTGCGCTTGAGCAGGCCCACCCCGGCCAGCCCCATCTTCGCGTCCTCGTTGCCCGGCTCGCGGGCCAGCAGCCGCTGGTAGGCCTGCATGGCCGCGTCGAAGTCACCACGGTCGATCGCCTGCTCGGCCGCCATCATGTCGGGGTCGGCGGGCGGCCCCGACGGCGCCTCCTGCTCACCGGGCTGGCCGGCCTCGCCGGCCTCCGGGGGCCTGGCACCGGGGTTGGCCTGGTAGAACTGCTCGACCGCGCCCATCAACTCGTCGAGCCAGCGGCGCACCTCCTGCTCGGGCAGCACCTGCTGGAAACCGGTCACCGCCTGGCCCTGGAAGATCGCCAGCACGGTCGGCACGGCCTGGACCCGCAGCGCCTGCGCGATCTGCGGGCTGGCGTCGACGTTGACCTTGGCCAGCACGGCCTTGCCGCCGAGGTCGCCGACCACCTTCTCCAGCACCGGGCTGAGCTGGGCGCTGCCCGGCGCCCTCGGCGACCAGAGGTCGAGCACGACGGGCACCGTCATGGACTTGTCGATGACGTCGCTCGTGAACGTCTCCTCGGTCACGTCGACGACCGAGGCAGTGGCCGCCTGGGGACCTGCGGCCTCCCGCCGGGCCTGCGCCTCCAGTGCCTGCTTGCGCGCGCCCAGGTCCACAGCTCCGTAGAGCGACCCGGGTTTAGAGAAGTCCGCCATGCTCTTCATCTTGCCGCATCGACGACCCCGCGAAGTCACCAGCCGCCACCCGGAGGGTGCGCAACTGGTCGAACATCTCCTGGAGTTCGTCCTCGGCGTACATCGACAGGCCGAACTCGGCGGCCATCAGGTCACCCGTGGCACGGCGTACGACGTCGCGTCCGGGCTCGGTGATCTCGGCGAGCACGCCGCGCCCGTCGCGTGGATTGGGCAACCGCCGGACGAACCCGGACTTCTCCAGCCTGTCCACCGTGTTCGTGACGCTGGTGGGGTGGACCATCAACCTTTCCCCGATCTTTGACAAGGGCAGCGCCCCCGCCCTGCTGAACGTCAGCAACACCAGCGCCTCATACCGCGCGAAGGTCAGGCCGTAGGGCTTGAGCAGCGCGTCGAGCTGCGACAGCAGGATCTGGTGCGCTCGCATGATCGACGTCACCGCGGCCATGGCCGCGGACGGGCCGAAGTGCGCGCGCCAGCTCTCCGCGGCGCGGTCGATCGGGTCGAACGGCAGGTTGAGCGGCTTCGGCTGCGTCACAGCGATACGGTAGCGCGCTGGTCGTCCCGGTTCGTCTGGCTACTCACAGCGACAGGCCTCTCCGCTTGGCCAAGAGTCCGGACATCAATCATCACGCTCAGTTATGGTTCTCCTACGAATGGTGACGCGGAAGCCAAGTCCATCAGCCTGTGGGGACCGGCCGGACTGATCGCTTCCGCCTTGCCGAGGGGCACGGGGGGTGCTTGATGAACTTCAACGGGAAAACGGGTGCGTGAGCACGGGGGCGTTTCACGGGAGGAGCTGAAGCAGAGCGCGGCCGTCACTGTGGCCGTGCTGCTCGCTGTCGGCCTGGTCGCGGCGTGGAACGTCCTGATACCCGGCGTCGACGCCTGGGAGAACATCGTGGCAGCGGTCATCGGATCGCTGCGGTTGACCGGGCCGGTCGCCGCGGCCTTCGCCGCGTGGGTGGCGCTGCGCAAGCGCAAGGCGCTGCGCGGGCGCTCGCTCACGACGTGGCGGGCGCTCAAGGCCCCGCTGGCGATCGTGGTGGTGGTGCTGGGGTCGTTCGGGGCGACGGTGCTGGTCCTGGCAGTCAAGACGGTGCTGACCGACCAGGCGGGCCGGCTGAGCCTGGCGGGCCTGGGCATGGGCATGGCGGGCCTGGCCCTCTACTCGGTGATCGGGTGGGTGGCCGGCTGGGTGCTGCCGCACCCGTTCACGCCGCCGATCGCCGGGCTGGCCTGCTACGGGGTGTTCTCATGGCTGGCCGACGACCGCGGGTGGGCCGACAAGCTGGCGCCGGGCACCGGTGAGCCGTACGACCTGTTCCAGGGGCTGAGCGGGGCGGCGTTCTTCGACCAGACGATCTGGCTGCTCGGCCTGACGGCGGCGCTGCTGCTCGGCTGGGCGGCGCTGGTGACCAGGCAGGCGCTGGTGCTGGCGTGCGCGCTGCTGGCTGTGCTGGCCGCGGGCATGGGCGTGTCCCGCGTCCTGACCCACTCCAAGCCGGCCGCCGCCGAGGAGATCGCCTACAGCTGCCAGGAGTGGCCGATCACGGTGTGCGTGCATCCGGGCATGCAGGCGGGGCTGACCGAGCTGGGGGCGTCGTTCACGCAGATCGCCTCCAGGCTGGCGGGCACGCCGGCCGCGTTCACGCGGGTGGAGCAGCGGCCGCTCGACGACGAGCTGAAACCGTCGAACGGGCTCGCGCCGATCCACGTGCCCGACCTTTCCGCCGGGTTCGCGGAGGAGGCGGCGTACGAGTACATCGAGTCGCTGGCCGCCCGCTGCCCCGGCACGGTCGCCGACGGCTACCGGGAGATCGTGATGGCCTGGCTGCGCGGCGAGCCGCTGCCCGGAGGGCCGCTGCCCGAGCACCAGTACGCCGCGTCGTGGTTCTCGGGGCTGAGCGAGCACCAGCGCAGGGAGTGGTTGCGGATGTTCTACAGCGACTTCCAGAGCTGCCGGCTGGCCGGCACCCACTTCGGCGGCGGGCCCGCCCACGCCCAGGTGGCGCCCTCACCCGTACGCCCCACGCCCTCGTCGAGCCACGTCTATCCCGTCTACCCCGACACCGGCGGCACCCCGGCGTCGACCTCGGCCCCCGGTACGAGCTCGCCGCCGTTCGGACGTGGGCCGGGGACGTCCTCGCCGGTCGGCGGGGGCACGGCGGCGCCGGCGGTCGCGGCCGCGGACAGGTCCGCTGCCGCGAAGGGACCGGAGATGTCACCGCTCGGCTGGCGATGATGATCGCCAGAAGGGTAGTCATGCTCCCATGACGACTTCCCGTACGACGCCGCCCGAGGTGACGCCAGGGCGGCGCCGCAGGTGGCGATATCTCGCGGCGTTCCTGGTCCTGGCGGTCCTGCTCGTGGTGGGCGGCCGCCTGGCCTGGTCCTGGCTCGACCCGTTCGGCGGGCGGACCATCGACCGCAGCCAGCCGGCGCTGCTGCAGTCGATCAAGGACATGAGCCGCTTCGAGGCGGCGACCGGCACCTTCCAGGTGGTCGTCGACCTGGAGAAGGACGCCAACTTCCTGCCCGACGCCGTCAAGGGCACGCGGACGTTGTTCGTCGGGGCGGGCGGCGTGGACGCGTACGTCGACTTCTCCGCCATGGGCACCAACGCGGTCACCGTCTCGCCGGACCGCACGGAGGCGACCATCCGCCTGCCGCACGCCCAGCTTGAGAAGCCCAACCTGGACAACAGCCGCTCTTACGTGTTCGCGCACCAGCGGGGGCTGTTCGACCGGGTGCAGGACTTCCTGTCGGGCTCGCCGGGTGACCAGCGGGAGCTGTACCTGCTGGCCGAGAAGAAGATCACGGAAGCGGCGGTGGCCAGTGACCTGCGCGCCAGGGCCGACGCCAACACCAGGGCGATGTTGTCGGGCATGCTCAAGTCGCTCGGGTTCACGAAGGTGACGGTCGAGTTCACCGGCGAGCCCTAGCCGCGCCTCACGGCCTTAGCCGCCCGTGCCCCCGCTTAAGTACCTGCCCGCGTCCAGAGATAAGGCATCCGCCCGATGTGGCGGGGAGGGCCTTAGGACGAGTCTTGAGAGTGCAGGCAACAGAGCAGAGGAGCACTCGGATGAACGCCGAACTCGAATACACCGTGATGCAGCACCGCGCGTCGGAGCTGCGCCGCGCCGCCGCCGAGCAGCGGCGGGTCATGGAGGCGCGCAGGGGCCCGCGGGGCGAGCGCCGCCACCGCTCGCTCGTCGCCAGGTTCCTGGCCTCATGACCGCCCACAAGCAGCCCGGCCGCAACCTCCCTCGCGGCCGGGCTGAACAGCCCCCTTGAGGGGCGCTCGGGCCCTGAATTCCTGGTGAGGGCCTGAGCAGTGCGTTACGGGGCCCCGGTCCAATTCCTGGTCGGACCGGGGCATCGCGCTGTCCTGGGCCGGCCGGACAGCGATGCATGTATAATGCATGCATGAGTGTCGCACTCCAGATCCGTGACGTCCCCGAGCCGGTGCGGGATGCCCTGGCTGCGCGGGCACGCGCCCAGGGCAAGAGTCTCCAGTCTTACCTCCTCAAGCTGGTCGAGGAGGATGCTCGTCGCACCAGGAACGTTGATCTGATCAATGCGTTCGAGAACCGCGCGGATGGCTACAGCGGCGACGAGGACACCGCGGACATGGTCCGCGAAATGCGCGCCGAGCGCGAAGTCCGCCTCTCCGACGGCAGCAGCGCGCAATGATCGTCCTCGACGCTTCCGTCGTTATCGATGCGCTGACACGCGACGACGACAAGGGACGCGCCGCACGTAAGCTCATGATGAACGACCCTCATTGGGCCGCGCCTCACCACATGGTCACGGAAGTCGTCTCCGGCATTCGCGGTCTGCTTCTTGGTGGCAAGATCAGCCAGGAACGCGCGGAAAAGGCGTTGTCCGCGCTGGGTGACGCCGAGCTCGACCTGGTCGATGTGCGTCCGCACCTGCCACGGATGTGGCAGCTGCGCGCCAATCTTACGGCTTACGACGCCGCGTTCGTCGCCGTGGCGGAGGCCGCGGAGTGCGTGCTTGTCACGGGAGACCGCCGATTGGCCGTCGCCGCGGGGGTCCGCTGTCCCGTCCACGTCATTTGACGCCCGGCGGGTGCGTGCTGACCCGGGCTGGCGCGCCGGCCTCCTACGGGGGTGTGAGGAGCTCCTCCAGCCGCCGTACGACCTGGCCGAGCGGTGCGGTGGCGTCGATCTCGGCGGTCGCGGTCGCCCTGAGCAGCGGCTCGACGGTCTCCAGGTCGTTCATGATCGCGGCCCACTCCTCCGGGCGCTTGCCGTAGGGATTGCCGGTCCGCGCGCGGATCCGGGCGAGCATCACCTCGGCGGGAGCGCTCAGCAGCACGACCTGGTCGAACCGGCCCCGATCGGCGCCGAGATCGGGGCGCGGGTAGAACCGGCCCTGGTTGCTGCGGCAGCCGGCCACGAACAGAGCGCCCTCGCCATGACCCGCGAGCAGGTGGCCGATGGCATCCTCGCGCCACACCCAGTCGCGCGAGCCGTCGGGCAGCCTCACCCACCGGATCCACTCGTCCGTATCGGTGTCGACGGTCCGGTGCCCGCGCGATGCCAGCGCCTGCAGCGCGGACGACTTGCCCGTGCCCGACGTCCCGGTGATCAGTACCTTCGACATGGTTCGAGGCTACGCCCGGCGTCCGCGGGTCCGGCGTGACGCGGGCTCAGGGGACGCGGATGAGCAGCGCGTCGCCCTGGCCGCCACCGCCGCACAGGCCCGCCGCTCCCAGGCCGCCGCCCCGCCGCTTCAGCTCGTACGCCAGCGTGAGCACGATCCGGGCGCCCGACGCCCCGATCGGATGGCCCAGGGCGATGCCGCCGCCGTTGACGTTCACCTTGTCCAGCGGGACGCCCAGCTCCTGCGCCGACTGGAGCACCACGCTGGCGAAGGCCTCGTTGATCTCCACCAGGTCCAGGTCGCCCGCCGACACGCCCTGCTTGGCCATGGCGTGCTTGATGGCGTTGGCGGGCTGGGACTGGAGCGAGGCGTCGGGGCCCGCCACGTTGCCGTGCCTGCCGATCTCGGCCAGCCACGGCAGGCCCAGCTCCTCGGCTTTGGACTTCGACATGACCACCACGGCGCAGGCGCCGTCGGAGATCTGGGAGGCGGAGCCGGCGGTGATGGTGCCGTCGGCGGCGAAGGACGGGCGCAGCTTGGCCAGCGTCTCCACCGTCGTGTCGCCGCGTACGCCCTCGTCCTCCTTGACGACGACCGGCTCGCCGCGCCGCTGCGGGACCGGCACCGGGACGATCTCGTCCTCGAAGACGCCGTTCTTGATGGCGGCGGCGGCCAGCTGGTGGGAGCGGGCCGACAGGGCGTCCTGCTCCTCGCGGCCGATGCCCAGCCTGGTGTTGTGGCGCTCGGTGGACTCGCCCATCGCGCACTGGTCGAACGCGCAGAACAGGCCGTCGTGGGCCATCGAGTCGACCACGTCGGCCCCGCCGTACTTGACGCCCTTGCGCAGGCCGGGCAGCAGGTGGGGGGCGTTGGTCATCGACTCCATGCCGCCGGCCACCACGATGTCGAACTCGCCTGCCCGGATGAGCTGGTCGGCCAGGGCGATGGCGTCGAGGCCCGACAGGCAGACCTTGTTGACGGTGACCGAGGGGACGGTCATCGGGATGCCGGCCTTGACGGCGGCCTGGCGGGAGGGGATCTGGCCCGCGCCGGCCTGGAGGACCTGGCCCATGATGACGTACTCGACGGATTCGGGCGCCACGCCGGCCCGCTCGAGGGCCGCCTTGATGGCGATGCCTCCCAGGTCGACGGCGGTCAGTCCGGACAGGGCGCCGAGCAGCTTGCCGATCGGGGTGCGAGCTCCGGCGACGATGACGGAACTGGACATGGACACGGGCCTCCTGTGCTCGCCATCTGGTTCTTTGACACCATACCCACGAGTAGGTGACCGTTCGCTATGGAGGTGGGCCACATATGTTCCTGCGGATCGACCACATCGGTATCGCGTGCCGGGACCTCGAAGAGAAGATTCGTCTCTTTTCTGACACGTTCGACCTGACAGTAGTTGCCCGGGAGGTCAACGAGGAGCAAGGTGTCAAGGAGGCCATGTTGCACATCTCCGACGGCGAAGGCGGGGGCTCCTACATTCAGCTCCTGGAGCCTCTCTCCGAGGACTCCCCTGTGGGAAAATTCCTCACCAAGCGTGGCGAGGGCGTCCATCACGTGGCATTCGGCGTACGAGATGTGGCGGACGCCATGGGTAAGATCAACGAGAGAGGAGTGAGGCTCCTGGACGAGCGTCCCAGACACGGGTCGATGGACTCACAGATCGCGTTCCTGCATCCCAAAGACGTGGGGGGAATGCTGACCGAGTTGGTCCAGGCGGCCAGACGCTAGAAAAAGCCATATAACGCGCATATGTAACTAGTCACGCAGAAAGTTGGACGGGGCTTCGCAGGTGGCACCAGCGGAGTACGCTTGACCTTCCACCGGACATGGGGCCTGCCGCGAGGCACAGGCTCCTTGGATCGGATGCCCCGAACCCCCCGTCCGGCCCGTGTAGCCGTCTCGACAACCCAGGATCGAGCCTCCATGCAGTCCGACATCGACGCCCAGCTCAACAACTTTTTCGAGGACGCCCCAGCGCGCGAGTTCGACGTGGTGCTCCGTGGTTACGACCGGCATCAGGTCCATGATCACTTGAAGCAGCTCGACGGAGAGCTACGCCAGGCGCGTGAGCAGGTCGCCGGCCTGCAGCGCGATCTGTCCGACTCCCAGCGCCAGCTGCAGGAGCAGGAGCGCCCCACCTACTCCGGACTCGGCGCCCGCATCGAGCAGTTGCTCCGCCTGGCCGAGGAGCAGGCCACCGAGCTCGTGCAGGCCGCCAGGTCCGAGGCCAACGAGATCAAGGCCGCCGCCAAGGTCGAGGCCGCCGACCTGCGGGCCGCCGCGGAGGCCGAGGCGGCCGAGAAGCGGGCCCAGGCCACGCGCGAGTCCGACGAGATGCGCACCTCCGCTGAGCGGGATGCCGAGGAGATCCGCTCGACGGCGCGCCGCGAGGCCGACGAGCTGACCAACACCACCGAGCGCGAGGCCGCCAAGCTGCGGGCCACGGCCGACCACGAGGTGGCGGAGAAGCGGGCCGACGCCGAGCGCGAGATCGCCAAGCTCCGCACCACCACCGAGCGCGAGGTCGCCCAGCTGCGGGCCTCGACCAAGCGCGAGCGCGACGAGGTGCTGACCACCGCCAAGCGGCAGGCCGACGAGATGCGCGCGCAGGCCCAGCGGGTGCTGGAGGAGTCGGAGGCCAAGCGCGCCCAGGACGAGGCCGAGTTCGAGATCCAGCTCGCCGCCCGCCGCGAGGACGCCGAGCGCCAGGAGGCCGAGCGCCACGCCTCCGCCCAGGCCGCCACGCAGAAGCTGGTCGCCGAGGCCGAGCAGCGCGCCGCCACGGCCGAGTCGAGGGCCACGAAGGCGACCCAGCAGGCCGACCAGACCCGCCGCGAGGCCGACCTGCACGCCAAGCAGCTCGTCGCCAACGCCCGCAAGAGCGCCGAGACCATCGTTTCCGACGCCAAGTCGAGCGCCGAGACGATCGTCACCGAGGCGAAGAACGAAGCCGAGCGCACCCGCACGGCGATGCAGCGCCAGGTCGACGAGCTGACCCGCCAGCGTGACAGCATCACCAGCCACCTGGCCCAGCTGCGCCAGCTGCTCGGCGGCGCCGCTCTGCCGGGTCAGGAGTCGCCGGAGGTCGCGGTCGCGGCCGCCCCGGCCAAGCCGGCGATCGCTGCGCCCGTGGTCGAGGCCTCGCCCGCGGAGCCGGCGCCCGCCGCCAAGGCTCAGGCCAAGGCGGAGGACGACGCGGAGTGGTGGCAGGAATAGCCGAAGTTCGCACGGGGGCTGAGTGACGGCTGAGAGAGCCTGGCGACCTGATCGTCGCTAGGCTCTCTCTTTGTTGCCGGGCCGACATGCTCCCGTGCGGGCTCGGCGTGGCACGTCGACGATCCCCCATGGAGTTCCCATGTCCACAGATGCCGAGCCCGCCAACGCCGAGCCCGCCGCCGGGCTCGTGGCCGCACCCGAGGAACGGCCTGAGGGCGGCAGCACCGTGGCCCCGGCCGGAGAACGACCTGAGGACGGCGGACTAGAGGCCGCGACCGGGGAGCGGGCCGCGGGTGGGGGCGGCGAGGCGGGCGCCCAGCCGTACGGGCTGCCCGGCAAGCCGCTGGCCCGGGGGCCGTTCCTGTTCGGGCTGGTCGGCGGGCTGGGGGTGCTGACGGCGATCGCGATCGCCCAGATGGTCGTCAACTCGCTGAGCACGATCATCCTGGTCGTCGTGGCGATGTTCCTGGCCGTCGGGCTCAACCCGGCCGTGGAGGCCCTGCAGCGCTGGGGGCTGGCCAGGCGCGCGGCGATCTCGATCGTCTTCACCGGGGTGATCGTGGCGTTCGTGCTGTTCGGCCTGGCCGTGGTGCCGCCGGTGAGCAAGCAGCTGTCGGAGTTCATCGAGGCGGTGCCGGGCTACATCACGGAGCTGAGCAACCATCCGACGCTGCGCCAGATCGACGCCGACTATCAGGTCCTGCCGCAGCTGCGCACGTTCGTGACGAGCACGCTGGGGCCGTCGCTGGCCACCGGGATCATGGGGGCGGGCCTGGTGGTGCTGAACGGCGTGTTCACCACGGTGACGCTGCTGGTGCTCATGCTCTACTTCCTCGGCTCGCTGCACACGATCAAGGACTACCTGCTCAAGCTGGTGCCCGCCTCGCGCAGGGAGCGCACGAGCGCGATCAGCGAGGAGATCCTCACCGGCATCGGCGGTTACGTGGCGGGCAACGTGCTGATCTCGGTCATCGCGGGCGTGGTGGCCTGGATCTTCCTGTCGATCGTGGACGTGCGCTACGCGCTCGCGCTCGCTCTGGTCGTGGCGTTGCTGGACCTCGTGCCGCTGGTGGGCGCCACGATCGGCGCGGTGTTCGTGAGCCTTGTCGCGCTGCTGCAGTCGCTGCCCGCGGGGATCGCCTGCGCGATCTTCTTCGTGCTCTACCAGCAGGTCGAGAACTACTTCATCTATCCCAAGGTGATGAAACGCTCGGTGGACGTGACGCCGGCCGTGACGGTGATCGCCGCGCTGTTCGGGGGCGCGCTGCTCGGCATCGTCGGCGCGCTGCTGGCCATCCCGGTCGCGGCGGCGATCTCGCTGATCATCCGTGAGGTCGTGCTACCCCGCCAGGCCCGGGCCTGAGCCCCGGGCTCCCACCCCGCCGAGCTCCGACCTGAGGAACTCGGTCACCGCGGCGTTGAACGCCTCAGGCTGCTCGACCGCGCTCAGGTGGCCGGCCTTCGGGATGACCTCCAGCCGCCCTTCGGGCACGGCGCGTACCATCTCCTCGGCGTCGGCGGGCGGTGACAGCTCGTCCTCCTCCCCCACCACGACGAGCAGCGGCACCTTCAGCGCCCGCAGCGTCTCGAACGAGCCGGCCCGCGCGGCCATCGCCCGCTGCGCCCAGGCGACGGCGCCCGGCGGAGCCGACTGCACCAGCCCCTTGACCCGTCCGAACACCATGGCCCGCCGCTCCTTCGTGGTCGGCCCGATGAGCGCCGGAAGCACCTCGCTGACCAGCACCTCGCTGCCTTCCGACAGGACGGCCCTGGCGATGCGCTCCCTGTTGTCCCTGGCCGCGGGCGGGTCCTCGCCCGCCTTCGTGTCGGCCAGGATCACGCCGAGCACCCGGTCGGGATGTCGGCGGCAGAAGGCCATGGTCACGTAGCCGCCCATGGACAACCCGCCGACCACCGCCCTGTCGATGCCCTCATCGTCGAGCAGCCTGGCGACGTCGTCGGCCATCAGGTCGAGTGACGGCTCGTCGTCGCCCAGCCGCGAACCGCCGAAGCCCCGCAGGTCAGGTGTGATGACCCGGCAGGCTGTGGCCAGCCCTTCCCGCTGCGCCAGCCACATGGCCGACGACAGGGGGAACGCGTGGAGCAGCACAACCGGGATCCCCGTCCCGGCCGATCTCTTATAGAGCTGCACAGGCCCCACGGTAACCCGGTTCACGGCGACAATCACTCCATGTCCTGAACTCCTCCCGGCTGCAGGTCGCGGCCGGAGGCCCCGCGCGTCGCGGTCAGGCAGCGCGCGGGGTCGACCCGCACCGCGGCAGAAGCGAGGGCCCGCCCCCTGAGCAGGGGACGCGCCCTCGCACCGGACCACCCGTCAGAAGCCGCCGAAGAGGATGTCCAGGGCGTCTCCCAGGCCGCCCTTGTCGATCCAGCGGGTGAACCGTCCGCCGGTCTCGGCGATGGTGCCGGCCCGCGTGCTCTCCGGCTCGATCCGCTCCGGCTTGAACAGCTGCTTCTCACCCTGGCCGCTGCCGCTGCCCCGGCCCAGGTTCGACGGCGGCCGGCCCTGGGGGTACATCCGGCCGTTGCCGTAGATGGTGTAGGACTGGGTCGGCTGCCTCGTGCCGTCGTTGCGCCAGATGTGGCTCGGCCGTGGCTGGGCCGGCTGCCGGTTCACCTTCGGCGGCGACTGCCGCTGCGTCGACCTGTGGCTGGTCGGCCGGCTCGCCGGGCGCGACCGCGCCCGCTGGATGCCGCGCGGCACCCTGCCTGCCCGCCGGTTGCGCGCCCTGGCCGCCGCCGCGGCGCGCCGCCTGGCCGCCGCCTCGCGAGCCTCCTTCCTCGCCTTCCTCCGTGCCGCAGCCGCGGCCCTGCGCCGCGCCGCCGCCTCCCGTGCCTTCCTGGCCTTGGCGGCCGCTCGTTTCCTGGCCGCCGCCAGCGCCCGCTTGCGCGCCGCGGCTGCCGCTCTCCTCCTGGCCGCCTCGGCGGCCTTCTTCCTGGCGAGCGCCGCGGCACGGCGCCGGGCCGCCGCGATCGCCGCGCGCCTGGCCGCCGCCCGCCTGGCCGCGGCCAGCGCCGCCCGCCTGGCCGCCGCCTGGGCGGCCCGCCTGGCCGCCCACCGGATCGCGATCCGGGCCGCGATGCCGGCCGCGAACCAGAACAGCTGGCCGTCGGGGTCGCTCATGGTGACAGGGCTGTTGTTGGCGTAGGCGTAGGCGTTGAGCTGCTGCGGGTCGAGATCGTCGATGACCGGGTCGACCGACAGGAAGCGGCCGTTGCGCGCGTCGTACTCGCGGGCTCCGAGGTGGATGAGCCCGGTCGTCGGATCCTTGGTGCCGCCGACGAAGGCGCGCTGGCCCGGCCACCATGGCGGTGGCGAGCCCCGGTCCTCGCCGAACGGCGTCTGCCTGCGGATCGCCAGCTCGCCGTTGCCGGCGTTCACGGCCGCCTGCGCGGTGCCCTGATGGTCGTTGGCCAGGAAATAGACCTGGTCGTCCGGCGTGCGCACCGCGATGGGCTGGTCGTTGACGGTGTAGTAGCGGGTCTGCTCGACGGCGTCCTTGGCGAAGTCGAAGCGCAGCTCCATGTCGTCGACGTAGAGCGTGGCGTCGGCCGGCGTCCTGCGGATCAGCCGCTCGCCGTCCGCGTCGTAGACGAACGACGTCGTCCTGCCGGCCTCCGTCACCGACTCCAGGTTGCCCTCGGCGTCCCAGACGAGGGTCTGGTCGGAGGCTCCGACCTTGCGCCTGGTGGTGTTGCCTGTCGCGTCGTACTCGAAGAGGTCGGATCCGGCGCTCAGCAGCGCGTGCGGCCGCTGCTCGCCCGGCTTCGGGTAGGTGGAGGTGCGCACGGTCTCGGGCGCGCCGCCCCAGGCGTGCCTGGTCTCCTTGACGCGGTTGCCGGTGACGTCGTAGGCGTAGCTGACCGCGTACGGGGCCGCGCCGCCGATCGTGCCGGACCGCGGGGAGCCGGAGGCGCAGTCGTCGGTGGCCGTCCACGCCGACGTCATGCGGCGCAGGTGGTCGTAGGTGAAGCACTGCGTGTCCTGGCCGCCCGCCCGCTCGGCGATCTTGGTGATGTTGCCGACGGCGTCGTAGGAGTAGTGCAGGTCGAGATCGGTGTCGGCAGCGCCCTCCCGGTCCAGCCGCATGCTCGTCAGCCTGCGGGTGGACTCGTCGTGGGTGTAGGTGAGCCAGGTCTTCTTGCTTCCCGAGCCCAGCTCGTACTGCAGGGTCTCGCCCAGCTTGGAGTAGCGGGTCGTGTTCACGTACGTCGACGCGCCGGCGAGCCTGACCGGCTGTCCGAGCTCGTCGTAGCTGTAGACGACCGACTCCTCCGCCAGGCCGCCGGCGGCCGGGAAGCTGATCGACTGCACCTGGTCGTCGAGCGTGTAGCGGGTGTTGAGCACGTACGCGCCGGCCAGCTTGCCCTCGCGTTCGGGGATGGTGACCGTCTGGCGCAGCGTGCGGTAGTCGGCGTCGATGGCGTTGATCTCCGCCTTGTACGCCTGCCCGCCCGCGTAGCGGATGGTGGCGTTCATGTGGCCCTTGGCCAGGCCGTCGTACTTCCACTCGGCCAGCAGCGGGCCGGTCGCCGAGCCGTCGCGCAGTTCCGTCTTGCGGCCCAGCTCGTCGTAGACGTACCAGAGCGTCCTGCCGCGGGCGTCGGTGGTGCTGACGACCTCGTCGGCGTCGTTGTACGTCATCGTGGTGACGCCCTTGTCGGGGTCCTCGGTCCTGATCTCCCGTCCGCGCATGTCGTAGTGGTGACGCCACACGTTGCCCGCGGGATCGGTCACCGTGGCCAGCCGGCCCGCGTGGTCGTAGGTGTACCTGGTGGACTCGTAGTCGCCCGTCGGGGTCGCGCCCTTGTACTGGCGCAGCTCGATCAGGCGGTCCTCGGCGTCGCCGATGCGGGTGGTCGCCGTGCCGCCCGGCGGCGGGGTCACGTGGATCCTGTCGCCCTCCTGCTCGGCGCTCACCCGCTGCTTCTCCACGCCCTTCGCCTTCAGCACCTGGGCGGTCACGTCGCCCGAGCCGTCGAAGGACGACACGATCTGCGCCGGCACGTCGGCGTCCGCCACCGCCAGCAGCTCCGTGGAGGGCGTCCCGGTGGCGAAGTAGCCGGTGTTCGACTTGTACTGCTCGCCGAGCGAGTTGTGGAAGGTGTCGGTGATCGTGCGCCCCTCGCGCAGCGCGGGGTCGTCCGTCTGGTCGTCGCGGGGGGCGGGCTCCTGCGTCTGCCGCTCGCGCAGCAGGCCGTCGTACAGCTCGTG
This sequence comes from Nonomuraea sp. B10E15, assembly GCF_039871615.1. Lineage (NCBI taxonomy): Bacteria > Bacillati > Actinomycetota > Actinomycetes > Streptosporangiales > Streptosporangiaceae > Nonomuraea > Nonomuraea sp. B10E15. The sequence continues at coordinate 830,454 of NZ_JBDPMB010000002.1, read as the reverse complement.
GCTGGCGGTGTAGCCGCCGTCGGCGCGCAACGTCTTCGTGGTGACGACGCTGGGGCCGTCGTTGCGCATCAGGTAGGAGTACTCCGTGCTGGGCGACTGCCCGGCGGCCTTGCTGCGGTCGGGCTGCCAGACCTTGACCAGGCGGCCGAGCGCGTCGTGCTCCATGTCGACGCGGCGGTTGTTGGCGTCGATCTCGGCGACGGGCTCGCCCCACGCCGGTTCGAGCAGGGTGCGCTCGACGTGGCCGAGCTGGTTGGCCTGCCTGACCTCGGTCGCCGGGGCGCCCGCGGCCGGGACGTAGGTGGTGACGGACCTGGTGCCGGCCGCGTCGGTCTCGCTGGTCTCGCGGCCGTAGGCGTCGTAGGTGTGGACGCGGTCGGTGATCGTCGCGCCGTCCCCGGACACGAGCTGCTGGACCTGGGTCACGTCGCCCTTGCTCGGGGCCTGGCCGAAGGCCTTGCCGTCGTACTGCACCCGCTCGTCGGAGATCACCTCTCCGGCGGAGAGCGTGGACACGGCGGTGTCGCAGTTCGCCGCGACCTTCTGGATCCTGCTGGTGTAGTCGAGCATCCAGGCCGCGTCGTTGCGGGCGTAGGTGTAGCGGGTGCACTGGTCGTCGTCCGCGGCGGCCAGGTCGCCCTTCTCCTCCACCTGCGTGAGCAGGCCCTTGGCGTCGTACGTGCGCTCCTCGCCGGTCCGCCGCCACGTGCCGCCGCCCAGGGCGGTGCGGGTGACCATGGACTCCGGCTCGACCACGTACGCGGCCTTGGTGACGCCGTCGTGCGTGGACTCCGCGGTCTTGAGCGACCACGGCTTCTCGACGGTCGAGGTCACGATGGGCCCGCCGTCGCCGTCGTACAGGATCTCCTCCCGCTCGAAACCGGCCAGCTGGTCGAGGTCGTCGAGCTTGACGCCCTCGGTGTCCTCGACCTGCGCGCTGCGCTTGGAGCCGTCGGCCTGCTTGTCACCGTGCAGCCCGCGGAAGTAGCGGAACTCCGTGAGCGTGCGCTCGGTGTCCTGGCCGTCGCCCTGGCGGACGCGCACCCGGCCGAACCCCCGGTAGTCCGCCCACGTGCGGTGCTCGGGCTTGACGAGGATGTTGTCGGCGTAGCGCCAGCCGGCGCCGCCGAGATACTCGTAGTCGGTGACCACGCTCGGCGAGCCCGCGACGCGGTCCGCCTCGACCGTCTGCGTCACCACGTACTTGTGGAACCAGTCGGTGACCTGGGCCTCGTCCGGCGGGGCCCAGCGCTGCGGGTAGCAGCGTTTGTCGTTCTTGTCGGCGGCGGGCAGCTTGCCCGGCTCGCACTCGGCGGCCGAGTAGTGGACGCGCAGCTCGCCGCCGGACTCGTTGTCGACGGCCTGCACGCGCCACTTGACCAGCGGGGCGCGGCCCTCGTCCGCGTCGACCCGGTTGGGCAGCTGAACGCCGGTGAACGTCGTCTTCGGCAGGGTGATCGTGCCGCCCACGTGGCCGGTCTGCTGGATCGAGGCCAGCCACAACGACGGGCTCATGCCGTCACCGGTGGCGGGGAACTGGTGGTCCAGCGCCCAGGAGTCCACCGCCGCGTACTGTCCTTCGCCGTCGAGGATCTGCGTGGTGACCTTGGCCAGCCGCTTGCGGCTGAAGAACGTCGGCGCCAGGCGGTCGGTGCACTTCTGCCCCGAGTCGCAGATCTGGTCGAACGGCACGTCCGGCCAGTGCTTGGCGGTGTCCTTCTTGAGCTGGTCGGGGGCGCAGGTGACGGTGCCGCCGGGCAGGCAGCGCTCGGCCACGTCGAAGACCACGCGGGCGGCGGGCGCCCTGGTGAACAGCTCGCCCTTCAGGTAGCCGTAGTCGATGCGGGTCAGGTAGGCGCCGCGCACGTACTGGGTGCCCTGTTCGGGCTTCATGTTGCGGCCGTAGTAGTTGCTCTCCTGGGCGTACCAGTAGGTGGTGGCGTTGCCGTGGGGGTCCACCGCCGAGTCCAGGTTCCACCGGTACGCCTGCCGGCACCAGGCGTTGGCCGGGGTGCTGGAGTAGCAGGGCTCACCCTTGTTGTTGCCGAACACCGGCACCGTCTGCACCGACTTCGTCTCCGGCTTGCCTGAGACCCAGCCGGGAAGGCGGTTCAGCCCGAACGTGTACTGCGTGCCGTCGGCGGTGGTGACGCGCCAGTACTCGCCGTCGTTGTCGCCGTTGGCCGCGCCCGTGAGCTGCTCGATCCTGGTGCCGTCGTCGCGCTTGGGCCGCCACTGCTGCGTCGTGGCGTCCTTGACCAGTTCCATGGAGGAGTTGCCGAGCGACAGGGTGGCGTTGTCCTGGTCCCAGCACAGGTCACCGGTCTTCTTGCCGTCGACCATGCAGGACTTGAAACGGCGCTCGACGTAGCCGGCGGGGTTCAGCTCGAAGCCCTCACCGGCCCAGGACGGCTGGTTGTTGGTGGAGGCGGTGCGGCCGTCCACGCTCTGGGAGGAGTAGACGAGCGACACCTCCGGCTCCTCGCCGCCCAGCGCCGGAGGCGTGCGCAGCTCGTACGTCCAGCTGAAGTCGCCCGACTGGGTGCCGACACTCCAGTCGGCAGAGGGGGCCAGGCCGGTGGCGGAGTGGTCGCCCGACTGGCCCGACGGGGCGGCGGTCACGGCGTACAGGCCGGTCGTCGCCACCTCGGCGGTCAGCGTGCCCGCCTCGGCGTCGTTCACGCTCTTGACGGGCTGCGGCTGGGCACAGCCGGTGGCCTTGACGTCGAGGGCGCACTCCGCCAGCTCGACGACCCGCAGCCGGGCGCCGTAGTCGCCGCCGTACGCGTGGCGGAAGCCGGAGTAGTCGATCTCCAGGCGGGTCTTGCCCTCGGCCGCCTTCGCCGTGGCCCCTCCGCCGGGGGAGACGCGCAGTGCGAGGCCCAGCCTGCCGGTGGCCTCGGCGTCGAGGATCTCGACCTTCACCGGGGCCGCCGCGGTCACGCCTTTCCGCGCGGCCAGCCGTACCGGGAATCCGGCCGCCCGGGTCTTCGCTCCGGCGCCTCCGAGCTCGGCCGTCCGCGGCTCGGGCCAGGAGACGCCCGGTGGCGCCTGCCACGCCTGCTTGTCCGCCGGGTCCGCCATCGGCGGGATCACCGGGACCTTCTCGCCCTTGACCGGCGTCTCCTTCTGCACGGACGGGGCCTGGCGGGGCGCGGCGTGGGCGGGCATGGCGTACGCCATGGGCACGACGAGCACGATCGAGAGGACTGTGGCCAGCCGGCGTGGCCAGCGGGGCTCCGGCTTGGGCTCGACGAGCCTGTTCCAGGAGGGGTCTGCGATGTCTGGGTGGCCCGGTTCCCGGGATGGCTGAAAACGATTCCAGCGGGATTCGGGCAGGTCTAACTCGCTCTGCGGGTCCATGGATCTCTCCCAGTGAGGTGCTGCTAGGGGGACTTACTGGGTCGGGGACTATTGGGCAGCCAACTGAGCGATCTGCTCGGCGCTGAGCACACCGTCGTACGTGCGGACGTCGTCGAGGGCACCCGGCCAGTAGCCGGTGAGGACGCCTGCGGTCCTGGTCCGGCCCAGGTGCAACGGGCCGGTGGCGTTCCAGGCGCTGATGTGGTCGGTCACGGTGGTCGTGGACAGGCGGCCGTTGACGTAGATGCGCAGCTCTCCGGCCAGGGGGTCGTAGACGCCGGCCACGTGCGTCCACTCCAGGGGGACGGGAACGGCGTCGGAGCGGGTGCTGACGAGGGCGGCGGCGTCGGTGTCGGCGGCGGCCATGCCGAGAGCCCACCGCCCCTGGTCGAAGCCGAGCTGGAAACCGGCGGCGCGGCTGCCGGTCTGGGCCACGGCCGCGGTGGCGCCGGTGGGGAGGTAGTCGAGCTGGGTCCAGGCGGCGACGGTGAAACCCGTCCTCGTGTTGACGGCCGGCGCGCTCGTCTGCGCGTGCCCGTCGACGCCGTCCAGCGCGAGCGCGCCGTCCAGCCACCCGCCCGTCCACGAGGCGGCTCCGGACAACGACGCGGCGGTCGCGCGGCCCGAGGAATCGGCAGCCGACGAGCCGGACTCCTCGTCCAGCCTCCAGTGGCCGACCAGCGTGGCAGCGCTGTTGACCAGATCGGCGACCTCGTCGGCGAACATGGCGCGGGCGTACACCCGCACCTCGTCGACGTCCCCTTGCCAGTGGTCCGAAGCCGCCCCGCCGACCCTTCCGCGGCCGATCGTCAGGGGGCCTGTGGCGTTCCATGGTGGTGTGACGGCGACCGTGGACTCCAGCCGGCCGTTCACGTAGAGCGAGATCTGGCCGGCCGCCGAGTCGTAGACGCCGGTCAGGTGGGTCCATTCGCCGATCCTGGGCGCCGCCTGCGACAGGGCCCGGGCCACCGGCGCGCCGTCCGCGTCCGCGCCCGGCAGGCTCAGCGCCCAGCGGTCGTCGGCCTTGGCGTACTGCAGCGCGAACGCGCCCGTCCTGCCGCCCTCCTGGGTGACGGCCGTCGCGGAGGCGGCCGTGCCGGTCAGGCGGACCCAGGCGCTGACGGTGAAGGCACGGCTGGTGTCGACGACAGGGCCGGACGTCTGGGCGTACGCGCCGGCCAGCCCTAGCGCGGACCCGGTCCTGCCGGCCGTCCAGGTGGCCCCGTGCAGCGTCGCCGGGTGAGCGCCGGTGGCGTCGGCCGCCACGCTCCCCTCGCCGTCGTCCATCGTCCAGTGCCCGCTCGGCGGCTTGCCGGTGTTGACGTTGAAGACGTAGGTGCGGATCGGACCGAGGTGGCCGGCGCGGTCCCTGCTGCGCACCGCCAGCACGTTGGGGCCGCTGTGGCGCGGGGTGAGCACGATGGAGGCCGTGCCGTCCGCGCCGGGCACGGCCTCCGCCTTGGGTGTCGTGTCGAGGCCCCAGAGGTAGGCGGCGACGTCAGGGACGCCGTTGGGGGCGAACGCGAACGTGCCGGGCAGGCCGACGCCGTCGCTCCAGCCGTTCTCCGTGTAGTCGGGCGAGGAGACCTGCGGTTCCCTGCCCGGGGCCGTCGCGTCCACGGTGGCCTCGCACCACGGGCTCCACGCGCCGGTGGCCGTGCCGTCCTCGGCGCGCACCCGCCAGCGGATCATCGCGCCGTCGGCGAACAGGCTGTTCGGGATGGTCGCGGAGAACGCGCCGCCCGACGAACCAAGCGGGGTGACGTACTCGCCCGACTTGACCCCGCCGGCGTCGTACCACTCGAACCGGCCCCTGACCGAGTTGTCGGCGTCCGCCAGCTTGGCCCACAGCTTGGGCGTGTCGGTGCCGATGACCGGCCTGCCGTCGCCGGAGACGCAGGCGCCGCCCGGGTCCGACCACAGGTCCGCGGCCACGGGGTCGGCGGGCACCGAGTTGTACTCGATGACCAGGCTCGGGTTGTTCCTGAACTTCTTCCAGGCGTACTGGTCGGTCTCGCTGGTCGCGCGGAGGCCGATGGTGACGTTGGACCACTGGTTGGCGGCGGCGTTGACCACCTGCGGGGTGACGTCGAACTCGACCCCGCCGGGCAGGCAGCTCGGTCCCCAGCCCTTGGCGACGTTCTTCGTGTCCAGCTTGGTGACCCATGCGGGCTGCTTGTTCCAGGTGGTGCTCTTGCTGATGGTGTTGGTCGCCCAGGCCTCCACCTTGCGGGCGCCGCACGAGTACGACCACGTCTCGTACGTGCGCAGCGTGGCCTTGACGATCTGCTTGCCGTGGATGGCCGAGCCGGTGTTCATCTGGAAGAACGAGCGGTTCTTCTGCGAGTTGACGTGGCCCACCCTGGCGACGTCGCTGGAGTTGAGGTAGTTCGAGTTGGGCCAGTTGCTCCAGACGGCGGTCCAGGCGTTGCGGGCGGCCGAGAAGTACGGGTCGAGGTAGACGGGGAAGCGGGTCCCCGGGTCCGTCAGCATCTTCCTGTCGGGCCTGAGCCGCAGCCGGCCGTCCGCCAGCCGCACGCCCATGGTGGTCTCCCTGGCCTCCGGCGAGCGGCCCTCCTTGAGCGGCTGCGGGCTCGTCATGCCCTCGGAGTCCCACATCTTCGGGGTGGGCGCGACGAAGATCGTGCCGTCGTTGTCGTCGACGGCCTCCAGGTTGCCCGCGCCGTCCGCCTTCACCGACAGGCCGGAGACGGACAGCGGGAACGCCAGCTCGGTCAGCCCGGCCGCGGCGGCCCGCGACTTGACCACCAGGAGGTGCGAGAAGCCGTCCACGTCCGCGGTGACCTGGAGGTCCACGCCCGGCATGACCTCGGGGTAGGTGGCGGTGTCGCCCTTCAGCTCCGGCCTGGGCAAGGCGCCCGTCCACCCCAGCCGCATCGACTTGCCCCCGCGCGACATGGCGGCCAGCGGACCGTTGCCGCCGCCGGAGAACGTCAGGCCGACCGCGGTGGCGACCGGCTCGACCGCGCCGTCGGGGCGCAGGCGGAGCGTGGTGTCGACGGGGACCCAGCGATTCCCCTTGCGCACGCGTACGGGCCGCACGTGCATCTCCATGGTGAGCCTGCCGTCGGGCTGGGCGAACACCTGGCGGGTCTCGCTGCGCATCGACCCGACCTCGACCGGCCTGCCCGCGCGCCGGGCCATCGCCAGCGCCGCCCCTTCGGTCTCCGCCGGGACGTGCGCAGGCGGCCCGGCCACCCGCTGCGATCGTTCCTGTGCGGACACCGGCTGCGGAACCACTAGGATCGTCGCCGATAACGCCGCCGCAGCCACTCCACGCATCGCCCGCATACGTTCCTCGCCCACGCTGAGCAGGGGTTACGCGCGGGGCTCAAGCACCCGGCGTCTCCACGATCTTCGCTTGACGATCGGATTCTCACCCCGGTTAATTCACTTGGTCCAGAGTTCTGCTCATTCTGCTCAAAAAAACTTTCAGTGATCTTGGGCACATGGAACTATTCGCCAAGGCGGGCTCAGACCTCCGTAGGGAGAGGCCACGCCTCCGGATTCACCCGCTTGACGATCTCGTCCAGCGCGACGCGCACGTACGGCTCCCCCACCCACAGGTGCTTGGCGCCGTCGACCCCGACGACCTCGGCCTGCGGCACCCGGGCGAACCGCTCGCGGGCCTCCTCGGGCCGCAGATAGTCGTCGAACTCGGGCACCAGCGCGACCAGCGGCCGCCCGAACCGCGCCCAGGCGTCCAGGTCGTCGTCGGTGGCCCGGTGGAGCGGGGGCGAGAGCAGGATCGCGCCCTCCACGAGCGGATCGTGCGCCCATTTCAGCGTCAGCTCGGTGCCGAACGACCAGCCGACCACCCACACGTGCGGCAGATCGTGGAAGTCGGCGTACTCGAGGGCCGCGGCCACGTCGAACCGCTCACCCTGGCCACCGTCGAACGTGCCCTCCGAGGTGCCGCGCTCCGACGAGGTGCCGCGCGTGTTGAAGCGCAGCACGGCCAGGTCGGCGAGGGCGGGCAGGCGGTTGGCGGCCTTCTTGTAGACGTGGCTGTCCATGAAGCCGCCATGGGTGGGCAGCGGGTGCAGCGTGACCAGCGTGGCCACGGGAGGCCGGTCTAAGGGCAGGGCCAGCTCGCCGACCAGGGTCAGGCCGTCGCCGGTGTGCAACTCGATGGGCTCTCGCCGGGCGGGCAGCACCGTGGCCGCGCGAATCTCCACCATGGGTCCTCTCAGTAACGGCTGCGGCCTGGGCCGCGGTCGAGTCTCTTACGCCAGCAGGCCTGGTGCCAGTGACGGCGCTCCTCGTCGCCGCCCGGCCAGGCGGGCCAGGCCACGATGTGCGGCAGCCCGACGCGGATCTCCTGGTCGCAACCCGGGCACCGGTAGTTCTTCGTGGACGACGAGCCGGTCAGCATGCGTACTTTCCACGAGCCGTCAGGCCACTCCTCCACCTTGTCCAGGCCGGTCGGGAAGCCGAAGGGGCGGGAGGACTCCCTGCGGCGGGAGCGACGCGGGCTCATCGGCTCCCGAGACCCATCACACCCACATCCGCCATCCGCGCCGCTCCCACCCGTTCGAACGCCATGCGACCAGTTTTCCAGAGCCGCTAAGGTGGGGCGTCATGCGGTTGGTCATCGCGCGGTGCAGCGTGGATTATGTCGGACGGCTCACGGCGCACCTGCCGATGGCGCCGAGACTTGTGCTGATCAAAGCGGACGGCAGCGTGAGCATTCACGCCGACGACCGCGCGTTCAAGCCGCTCAACTGGATGAACCCGCCGTGCAAGCTCAAAGAGGACGGCGAGACCTGGACGGTCACGCACGGCAAGACCGGCGAGAAGCTCGTCCTCACCATGGCGGAGATCCTCCACGACTCCAGCCACGAGCTGGGCGTCGACCCCGGGCTGATCAAAGACGGCGTTGAGGCCCACCTGCAGGAGCTGCTCGCCGAGCACATCACCACGCTGGGCGACGGCTATTCGCTGATCCGGCGCGAATACATGACGGCGATCGGCCCCGTCGACATCCTGTGCCGCGACGGGCACGGGGCGACGGTGGCCGTCGAGATCAAGCGCCGGGGGGAGATCGACGGCGTCGAGCAGCTCACCCGCTACCTCGAGCTGCTCAACCGCGACCCGCTGCTGTCGCCCGTGCGCGGTGTCTTCGCCGCCCAGGAGATCAAACCCCAGGCCCGCGTCCTCGCCTCCGACCGCGGCATCACCTGCGTCACCCTCGACTACGACGCCCTGCGCGGCATCCAACCCGAGAATCCGACCCTTTTTTGATCCTTTACGGCTCCGCGGAGGCCAGCCACCCGCCACACTCCGGCTGACGGCCTTCCAGGGGAACGGCTTCTGACCCTTCAGTGGTGGCCCGCCGCTACGGCGCGCCCTGTGGGCCCGGTAAGTGGTGATCTTCTCACCGGCATTCCCCTCAAGAGCATTCCGGCGTGGGTGGGGGCCGTGGTAAGCGGAGGATGGGCGGTTTATGGTGACGCCATGGCGACGCTGACGTTCGACTCACTCAATCCGGCGACCGGCGAGATCGTCGGCAGTCACCCCAACCAGGCCCCCGAGGCCGTGCACCAGGCGGTGGGGCGGGCGGAGGAGGCCGCGCGGTGGTGGGCCGCGATCGGGGCGGCCGAGCGGAGGCGGCGGCTGCTCGACTACAAGGCGGTCGTGACCCGGGAGCTCAGGGCTCTCGCCAAGCTGGTCCACGAGGAGACGGGCAAGCCGGTCGGCGACGCCACGCTGGAGCTCGTCCTCGCCGTCACGCACCTCGACTGGGCCGCCCGCAACGCGGCGAAGGTGCTGGGCCGCCGCCGGGTCGCCACCGGCATGATCGGCCTCAACCTGACCGCCACCCTCGAATACCTGCCGCTGGGCGTGGTCGGCGTGATCGGCCCGTGGAACTACCCGGTCTTCACCCCGATGGGTTCCATCGCCTACGCGCTCGCCGCCGGCAACGCGGTCGTGTTCAAGCCGAGCGAGCTCACTCCCGGCATCGGCGTGCGGCTGGCGGAGCTGTTCGGGGAGTCCGTTCCTGAGCACCCGGTGCTGCAGACCGTGACGGGGCTGGGCGAGACGGGGGCGGCGCTGGCCGCTGACCCGAGGGTGAAGAAGGTGGCGTTCACCGGCTCGACCGCCACGGCGAAGCGCGTCATGGCGGCCTGCGCCGAGAACCTCACGCCGATCGTGGCCGAGTGCGGCGGCAAGGACGCGTTCATCGTGGACGCCGACGCCGACCTGCGGGCGGCGGCGGACGCCTGCCTGTGGGGCGCGATGTCCAACGCGGGCCAGACGTGCGTGGGCGTCGAACGTGTCTACGTCGTCGACGCCGTCTATGACGGCTTCATGCGCGAGTTGTCCGAGCGGGTGGCCGGGGTGCGGGCGGGCGAGCACTACGGCCCGATCACGATGCCCGGTCAGGTGGACATCATCAGGCGGCACATCGACGACGCCGCCAAGGCGGGGCGCGTGGTGGCCGGCGGCACCGGCTCGGTGCGGGCGCCGTACGTCGATCCGGTGATCGTGGAGGACGTGCCGGAGGACTCCCCCGCGGTGCGGGAGGAGACGTTCGGGCCGACCATCACCGTGCGGCGCACCCGTGACGCGCACGAGGCGCTGGAACTGGCCAACGCCTCGGCCTACGGGCTGGGCGGCACGGTGTTCTCCAGGAACGCGCGGCGGGCGACGGACCTGGCCAGGAGGATGCGCACGGGGATGACCGCCATCAACTCGGTGATCTCGTTCGCCGGGGTTCCGGCGCTGCCGTTCGGCGGGATGGGCGATTCGGGGTTCGGCCGGATCCACGGAGCCGACGGCCTGCGCGAGTTCGCCAGGCCCAAGGCGATCTCCCGGCAGCGCTTCGCGATGCCCGGGATGAACCTGACGTCGTTCTCCCGGGGGCCCGCGGAACTTGAGCGGCTGATCAGGCTTGTCACGTTCTTGCACGGGCGACGTAAGAGATAATCGCCGCGCTCTTTCCCAGAACCGATCATCCGTCCATAATTGTGTGCTCTGGGGGCCACGATCATGTTGGACGGGTGGAATGTGAACCGGTCTTACCGGGGAATGTCGGCTGAGCAAAGGCTGGCGGACAGACGAGAGCGGCTGATGACGGCCGCGTACACGCTATACGCGAAACCGGGTTTCGCGGCGACGACCATCGAAAGGTTGTGCTCGGAGGCGAGGATCTCCAACCGGGCCTTCTACGAATGTTTCGGCGGCCGCGAAGAGCTCCTTCAGGCGTTGCACGAACGCTGCGTGGAGGAAACTCTGGCCATCGTGGCCAAGGCGTTACAGGAGGCGCCCGGCACGCTGGCGGGCCGGGTGGAGGCGGGGATCCGCGCGTATGTCGAGTTCGCCACCGCCGACTGGCGCCGGGCCCGCATCATGCACGTCGAGGTGCGCAGGTCAGGGGATGTGCTGGCCATGTCGCGCCAGCGCGCGATCGAGTCGTTCGCCCGGCTCGTGGAGGAGGCGTCCGCCGATTTCCCGCAGGCCGCCCCGTCCAATCGGCGCTTGGTGGCGCTGGGTGTCATTGGCGCGCTCCAAGAGTTGCTCATCGAATGGCTGCTCTCCGAGGATCAACCGGAGATCGACGAACTCGTCGCCGTCGCCGTGCACATCTTCTACCGCAGCCTCGGCTCCGGCTGACTCCGCATAACCATCGCTTTTCAACGAGGATTCGGAGCGGTATCACGGACAGCCGTAATCGGCTTTTTGTCTAAGCCAAGAAAGAGCGGGCGACGGCTGATCGTCGCCCGCTCCGATATGTCACCTCAGGCCACCGCGGCGGCGGGAACCTCCACGTGCAGCACCCGATTCAGCCGGGTCACCGCGAGTATCCGCATGATCCGCGGGGGCACCCCCCGAAGAACGAGGCGACGTTGCACGCTCAACGCGCGCCGATGCGCTCCCACGAGCACCCCGAGACCGGTCGCGTCGATCATCTCCAGCTTGGAGAGATCGAGGATCAGGTCGCCTTCGCCGGTGTCGAGAGCTTTGTGCAGGCGCTCGCGCACCCCGGCCGACGTCCCGGCGTCAAGCCGGGTCCCTATCCGCACCACCTGGGCTCTCGGATTCCCCCGGACGCGCATGTCACCTCCTCAGTCACGCCTACGGGCAGGTCACCGGCCATCGCGAACCTCGCCGGATGAAACTCCCCGCAAAACTCTCCTACCCACGTATCGGAAGTGACACGACTGCGTTCAGCACGAACTCGCCATCACCTGTCGGCTGGGCGCTCACCTTCCCACCTGCGGCGGCCAGCCGCTCCCTCAGGCCCGCCAGGCCGCTCCCCAGGTCCTCGCTCTGGCGCTCGACCGCCCCGTCGTTGCGCACCTCCAGCTCCGCCTCCTCATCGGTGAAGCGGATCGTGATGCGGCAGAATGTCGCGGCGCTGTGCTTGAGCACGTTGGTCACCGCCTCGCGGACCGCGTAGGCGAACACCGGCGCCACCCCTTCCGGCAGCTCGCGGTAGGGGAGGCGCGTCTCGGAGCGGACCCCCGCCGCTTCGAGCACGCCTTCGACGCTGTTCAGCTCGGCGGCCAGATCGAGCTCGCGGTAGCCGCGCACCGCCTGGCGCAGCTCCTTGAGCGCCTTCCTGGTCAGCGTGTTGACCTCCGCCATCTCGGCCTTCGCCGCGCCGGCGTCCTTGTCCGAGAGCCGTACGGCCAGTTCGGTCTTGACCGCGATGGCGGACAGCTGGTGCCCCACGAGGTCGTGCAGGTCCCTGGAGAAGCGCAGGCGCTCCTCGGCCACAACCAGCCGCGTGTGCGCGTCACGGCCCTCGTGGGCCTCCACGGCCAGCCTCCAGATCAGCAGCCAGACCCGGCCTGACGGCGGCAGGACGACGCACCAGAGGCCGTAGAGCAGGGCGCAATAGAAGAATTCCCGATCGGTGGGCACGTCGAGGGCCATGGCTCCCGGCGCAAGACCCAGCGTGACGCCTGCGGCCCAGGTCCCGAGCATCTGCAGGACGAGCGTGCGGATGGAGACGCCGAGCATGGCGATCCCCAGCCAGGCCACGAGTACGAAGCCCCATCCGGCCGGGTCCGCCCCGCCCGCTCCCGCCGCGACCAACGCGAGAACCGCCGCCACCACCACCTGCCTGGTGGGGTAGCGGCGGTCCAGGATCGCGTCGGCCATGCGCGGGTAGAGCCAGGTGAGGCCGCCGGCGGCGATCAGCGCCGGAACGGCCCGCCACCACGAGAACGTACCCTCCACGTGCGCGGCCACGGACGAGGCGACGATGAGGACCCACATCGTCAGCAGGCCCGAGGTGATCATCACCCAGGTGAGGCGCCGCGCCCGCCTGATCGGATCCATCTACTTCGTGCGCAGCACGTCGCCGAGTTTGAGCCGGGCACCCGTCCGGAGCACCGCGCGCTCGTAGATCTTGGCCCCGAAGGCCAGCACCGCGAGCACGGCCAGGATCATCGCCGCCGTGGACGCGCCCACCTGCCACAGCGGCACCTCGGTCGCGGCCATCCGCACCGGCATGACCATGGACGAGAACGGCGGGATGTACGACACGACCGTGGCCAGCGTGCCCGTCGCGTCGTTGGTGGCGTAGAAGGCGACGAAGTACGTGATCATGATGAGCATGGTCAGCGGCGTCAGGACCGAGCCCACCTCCTCCTGCCGCGAGACCAGCGACCCGAAGGCCGCCGCCAGCGCCGCGAAGAAGGCGTAGCCGAGCACGAACCAGACCAGCACGCCGGCCACCAGGCCGGGGATGCCGGGCGGGAAGTCGGTGGCGATGCCCGAGGCCATCGCCGCGCCGAGCCCGACGACCAGGATGGTGACCAGGTTGATCAGGCCGAGCACGCCCAGCCCCACGATCTTGCCGCCGAGCAGCTGCCACGGCCGTACGGCGGAGAGCAGGATCTCCACGATCCTGCTGCCCTTCTCCTCCACCACGCCCATGGCGACCATCATGACCTGGCCTATGACGAGGGTGAAGAGCACGAGGACGAGCACCACGGCGATGCCGGTGCGCGCGCCTTCGTAGCGCGTGTCGGCGCCCACCGACTGCATCTGCAGCGGCGGGATGGACACGCCTGCGGCGCCGAGCTTGACCTCGCGGTTCACGCTCTGCAGCAGCACGCCGAGCTGCCCGTCGATCTCCCCGTCCGTCAGCACCTTCGACCCGTTGACCAGCACCGCGTCCACGTCGCCGTCGAGCACCGCCTGCCTCGCCGCGCCCTCGTCGGGGAACGCCCGCCACTCGAACTTCGTGTCGGGCGCGGCGGCCTGCAGCGGGAGCTGCTGGGAGTTGACGGTGCCCAGCGTGTAGGAGTCCTCACCGCCCAGCACCTTGGGAGCGAACGAGGCCGCCGCCACCAGCACCGCCGTGATGAGCAGGCCGATGATGAACCCCTTCGTCCGCACCTGCGTCGCGACCTCCCTGCGGGCGACCAGCATCAGTCCGTTCACGCCACGGCCTCCTTGAAGATCTCGGTGAGGCTCGGCTGCTCGGCCCCGAAGTGTTCGACCCGCCCCGCCTTCACGGCGCGACGCAGGATCTCCTGGTCGTCGCCGCCGGAGGTGCGCAGGGTGTGCCGGTCGCCGTCGACGGTGACCGTGCCCGGCAGGCCGTCCGCCCAGCCCGGCGCGGGGTTCCTGACGACCACGCGCAGCTCGTTCCGCTCCGCCGCCCGCAGGTCGGCCACGGCGCCCGCGGCGACCATCCGCCCGGCCGAGACGATGCCCACGGAGTCGCACAGCCGCTCCACCAGCTCCAGCTGGTGGCTGGAGAAGATCACCGGCACGCCTCCCCTGCACCGCTCCTGCAGCACCGTGGCCAGCGCGTCGACCGCGATCGGGTCGAGCCCGGAGAACGGCTCGTCCAGGATGAGCAGCTCGGGGTCGTGCACCAGGGCCACGGCGAGTTGCACCCGCTGCTGGTTGCCCAATGACAGGGCCTGCACCGCGTCGTTCCTGCGCTCGGTCAGCCCGAGCTGCTCCAGCAGGTCGTCGGTGGCCTTCGTGGCGACCGTCGTGCTCATCCCGTGCAGGCGGCCGAAGTACTCGATCTGTTCGGCGACCCGCATCTTCTGGTACAGACCGCGCTCCTCCGGCATGTAGCCGAAGCGCCGGCGGTCGTCTGGCGAGAGCGGCGCGCCCCTCAGGGCCACCGAGCCGGAGTCCGCCTGGAGCACGCCCATCACGATGCGCATCGTCGTGGTCTTGCCCGCGCCGTTCGCACCGACGAACCCGAACATCTCGCCCGGCCGTACGGTGAAGCTGATCCCGTCCAAGGCGATCTTGGTCGCTGGGGAGCCGGGGCCGCCCGCGAAACGTTTGCGCAGCTCGTTGATCTCGAGCATCAGGTCATCTCCTTCATCATGGGTCAATCATGGCTTTCACCCGTTTCATCGAGCCAGTCGCCGAAATCACAGGCGCCATATGGACTTCGCGGCCCATTCCGATGACATTTGTCACGAGTACGCTGGGGGCATGACGCGCGCCGACAAGGACAAGCCGGTCGTCCTCTCCCGCATCTACACCCGCACGGGCGACGACGGCACCACCACGCTGAGCGACATGAGCCCCGCCCCGAAGACCGACCTGCGGCTCGCGGCCTACGCCGACGTGGAGGAGGCCAACGCCCACCTCGGGGTCGCGCTCTCGCACGGCACCCTGACCGCCGACCTGGTGGAGGTGCTCGTACGCGTCCAGAACGAACTCTTCGACCTGGGGGCCGACCTGGCCACGCCGGTCGTGGCGAAACCCGACTTCCCGCCGCTGCGGGTGGAGCAGTCGTACATCGACTGGCTGGAGACGCAGTGCGACCGCTTCAACGCCGGACTCAAGCCGCTGCGCAGCTTCATCCTGCCCGGCGGCGATCCCGCCACGGCGGCCCTGCACGTCGCCAGGGTCACGGTGCGCAGAGCCGAGCGCACGGCCTGGGCCGCGCTCCAGGCGCACGACGACATGAACGTGCTGACGGCGAAATACCTCAACCGGCTGTCCGACCTGCTCTTCATCGCCTGCCGGGTCGCCCACGCTGGCAACGAGATCCTCTGGAAACCCGGCGGCACCCGCTGAACGCGACCGTCGGCCGCCGCGGCGTTGAAGAGGCGCTGGGGCGCCGAGCCGAGGTCAGGCGACGTCGAGGTAGGCGCTCGGCGGCGCCGACTCCAGCCAGGCGAGGAAGCCCGTCAGCGCGTCGGCGCTCATCGCGATGGACACGCCGCGCGTGCTCCCGCTGAGATCCACCGCGAACATCCCGCCCTCGATCTCGCGGCGGGGAGAAACGACGAGGCCGCGCCTCGCGATAGCGTGGCGCGGCCTCAGTCGCACACCCAGAAGCGGGATCCAGTGGAGCTCCCCGTCGGCGTAGCGGGCTACGCCGCTCTGCCAGGGCTCCCCCACCCGCAGACGACAGGGCACGCTCCCGCGCGAGCGGGTCAGCATGACCCAGCGCAGGACCACGAGGGCGGCGAACAGCACCAGGACAATCACAACCGTCGCCATCATGCCGCCCCCTGCGCCCCGTTGGGAATATTAAACCTCTTCGCCCGCCGCGCGGAGCCGAGCCCTGGCGCGCTTGGCCTCGATCGCCGCGTCGGCGTCTTCCTGGTTGGCCTCGATCGAGGCCTGGGCCCGGTCGAGAGCGTCACGGGCAGCCGCGACGTCGACCTCGGAACCGAGCTCGGCCACCTCGGCGAGCACGGACACCTCGTCGTCGGCCACGGAGATGAAGCCTCCGTGCACGGCCGCCGCGAGATCGCCCTCGCCTTCCCGTTTGATGCGCAGCACGCCGCCCTCGACGAGGACGCCGAGCACAGGTGCGTGTTGCGGCATAATACCGATCTCGCCGTCCACGGTCTTGGCAATCACCATGTCGGCCTCGCCCGACCAGATCTCACGCTCGGGTGAGACAACCCCTACGCGTAGCTTCGCCACTTGTGTAGGTTCCTTTCCGATCAGGTGGTGGCACGGCGGGCGGCCGTACCACCACCGTAGGTCCGGGCTCGCAGAACTCGCCCTTTAGGTAGGTCCGGGCTCGAAGCCCTTCGACTGGGGCGATTTAGCGGCGCTCGAGTTCCTTGGCCTTGGCCACGGCCTGCTCGATACCACCGACCATGAAGAACGCCTGCTCGGGGAGGTGGTCGTACTCACCCGCGCACAGGCCCTTGAAGGAGGCGATGGTCTCGTCCAGCGGGACGGTCTCGCCCGGCTGGCCGGTGAACGCCTCGGCGGCGTACATCGGGTGCGACAGGAACCGCTCGATGCGGCGGGCCCGCTGCACGGTGACCTTGTCCTCCTCGGACAGCTCGTCGATACCGAGGATCGCGATGATGTCCTGGAGCTCGCGGTACTTCTGCAGGATCCGCTTGGTCTCCTGGGCGACCCGGTAGTGCTCCTCGCCCAGGATCTGCGGGTCGAGGATCCGGGAGGAGGAGTCGAGCGGGTCCACCGCGGGGTAGATGCCCTTCTCCGAGATCGGCCGGGAGAGCACGGTCTGCGCGTCGAGGTGCGCGAACGCGTTGTGCGGGGCAGGGTCGGTGATGTCGTCGGCGGGCACGTAGATCGCCTGCATGGAGGTGATCGAGTGACCGCGCGTCGAGGTGATGCGCTCCTGGAGCACACCCATCTCGTCGGCCAGCGTGGGCTGGTAACCCACGGCGGACGGCATACGGCCGAGCAGGGTCGAGACCTCCGAACCGGCCTGCGTGAAGCGGAAGATGTTGTCGATGAAGAGCAACACGTCCTGCTTCTGCACGTCACGGAAGTATTCGGCCATGGTCAGCGCCGACAGAGCCACGCGCAGACGGGTGCCCGGCGGCTCGTCCATCTGGCCGAAGACGAGCGCGGTGTCCTTGAGGACGTCCGCCTCCTCCATCTCCAGCCAGAGGTCGTTGCCCTCACGGGTGCGCTCGCCGACACCGGCGAAGCACGAGGTGCCGCCGAAGTTACGGGCGACGCGGCGGATCATCTCCTGGATGAGCACCGTCTTGCCCACGCCGGCGCCGCCGAACAGGCCGATCTTCCCACCCTGCACGTAGGGGGTGAGCAGGTCGATGACCTTGATGCCGGTGACGAGCAGCTCGGTGCGGGACTCGAGCTGGTCGAACGCCGGGGAGGGACGGTGGATGCCCCACCGCTCCTCGACCTTGAGCGACGCGGTGGGCACGTCGAGCGTCTCGCCCAGCGCGTTCCACACGTGGCCCTTGACGACGTCGCCGACCGGCACCGAGATCGGGCCGCCGGTGTCCTGCACCGCCTGGCCGCGGACCATGCCGTCGGTGGGCTGCATGGAGATGGCGCGCACGAGGTTGTCGCCCAGGTGCTGGGCCACCTCGAGGGTCAGGGTCCTGGTCTCGCTGCCGAGGGTCACCTCGACCTTGAGCGCGTTGTAGATCTCGGGCATCGCGTCGACGGGGAACTCCACGTCGACGACCGCGCCGGTGACACGTGCCACGCGGCCTGTGCCGGCCGCCGCGGCTTCCACAGTTTCAACAGCCTCTGCAGTCATTTCACTCTTTCCCCGCTGCGGCGTCAGCGAGCGCGTTGGCGCCACCGACGATCTCGCTGATTTCCTGGGTGATCTCCGCCTGGCGAGCCTGGTTCATCTCCTGGGTGAGCAGCCGCATCAGCTCGTTGGCGTTGTCGGTCGCGGACTTCATCGCGCGCCGCCGCGCTGCCTCCTCGGAGGCCGCCGACTGCAGCAGCGCCGTGAAGATCCGGGACTCGACGTAACGCGGCAGCAGCGTCTCGAGAACGTCACCCGCGGTCGGCTCGAACTCGAAGTAGGGCGGGATCGCGGTGGACTCGGTCGCCTCGGTCTCCTCGACCTCGAGCGGCAGGATCCGCTTGACCACGACGTTCTGGGTCAGCATGGAGACGAACTCGGTCGAGACGATGTGGATCTCGTCGATCCCGTTGTCGTCCTTGAACGAGTCGATCAGCGTCTGCGCGATCTCCTTGGCGTCGGCGTAGGCCGGCTTCCTGGAGAAGCCGACCCACTGGCCGCCCATCTCGCGCTGGCGGAAGGTGTGCCAGGTGACACCCTTGCGCCCGGTGACGAACGGCACGACGTCGAGGCCGCGGCCCTCCAGCAACCCGCGCAGGGCCTCGGCCTCGCGCAGGACGTTGGCGTTGAAGCCGCCGCAGAACCCGCTGTCGCTGGTGACGATGAGGACACCCGCCCTCTCGGGGTTGTCCTTCGCCACGGTCAGCGGATGGTCGACGCTGGCCGCGTTGCTGACGACGCCGGTGACGGCGCGAGTGATCTCACGCTCGTACGGCAGCGCCGCCTGCATCCGCTGCTGCGCCCTCACGATCCGTGAAGAGGCGATGAGCTCCTGGGCACGCGTGATCTTCGCGGTCGACTTGACCGAGTTTATCCGCCGCCGCAGCAGCCTTAGCTGGGCACCCATGACCTACTTCTCCGCCCGACGGACGACCTTCTTGATCTTCTCCTGGCCGACCTCTTCGGCCTCCAGCGGCGCCACCGGCTCGTCCTTGACCAGCAGCTCGCCCGAGGAGGTGGTGAAGCCCTTCTTGAACTCCGTGATGGCGTCCTTGAGCGAGGTCACCGTGTCGTCGGTGAGCTCGTTGGTCTCGCGGATGGTGTCGAGGATGCCCTTGTGCGAGGACTGCAGGAAGTCGAGGAACTCCGTCTCGAAACGCCGCACGTCGTCGACCGGCACCTCGTCGAGCTCGCCCGTGGTGCCGGCCCACACCGACACGACCTGCCGCTCGACGGGGAACGGTTCGTACTGGGGCTGCTTGAGCAGCTCCACCAGGCGCTGGCCGCGTTCGAGCTGGGCCTTGGAGGCCGCGTCGAGGTCGGACGCGAACGCCGCGAAGGCCTCCAGGTCGCGATACTGCGACAGCGACAGCTTCAGCGTGCCCGCGACCTTGCGCATGGCCTTGACCTGCGCGGAACCACCGACTCGGGACACCGAGATGCCGACGTTGATGGCCGGGCGCACACCCGCGTTGAACAGGTCCGTCTCGAGGAAGCACTGGCCGTCGGTGATGGAGATGACGTTGGTCGGGATGAACGCCGACACGTCGTTGCCCTTGGTCTCGATGACCGGCAGACCCGTCATCGAGCCGCCGCCCATGTCGTCGGAGAGCTTGGCGCAGCGCTCCAGGAGCCTGGAGTGCAGGTAGAAGACGTCGCCGGGGAAGGCCTCGCGGCCCGGGGGGCGACGCAGCAGCAGGGACACGGCGCGGTAGGCGTCGGCCTGCTTGGTCAGGTCGTCGAAGACGATCAGAACGTGCTTGCCCTGGTACATCCAGTGCTGGCCGATGGCCGAGCCGGTGTACGGGGCAAGGTATTTGTAGCCGGCCGGGTCGGAGGCGGGGGCGGCCACGATCGTGGTGTACTCGAGCGCGCCGGCCTCCTCCAGGCGGGCCTTGACCTGCGCGATCGTCGAGCCCTTCTGGCCGACCGCGACGTAGACGCAGCGCACCTGCTTCTCGGGGTCGCCGGACGCCCAGGCCTCGCGCTGGTTGAGGATCGTGTCGACCGCGATCGCCGTCTTGCCGGTGCCGCGGTCACCGATGATCAGCTGGCGCTGGCCGCGGCCGATCGGCGTCATGGCGTCGATCGCCTTGATGCCGGTCTGCAGCGGCTGCTTCACCGGCTGCCGCTGGACGACCGAGGGGGCCTGCAGCTCGAGGGCACGGGTGCCCTCGGCCTGGATGGCGCCCTTGCCGTCGAGCGGGTTGCCCAGGGGGTCGACCACGCGGCCGAGGAAGTCGTCGCCGACGGGCACGGACAGGACCTCGCCCGTCCTGCGGACTGTCTGGCCCTCCTCGATGCCGCTGAAGTCGCCCAGAATAACGGCACCGATCTCGCGGGTGTCGAGGTTAAGTGCCAGACCGCGCGTGCCACCCTCGAACTCGAGCAGCTCGTTCGCCATCGCCGAGGGAAGGCCGGAGACATGGGCAATGCCGTCGCCGGCGTCGACGACGGTCCCGATCTCCTCGCGCGCGGCGCCTTCCGGTTCGTACGCCTGGACGAAGCGCTCAAGCGCGTCCCGGATCTCGTCCGGCCGGATCGTAAGCTCCGCCATCTCTACTCTGTCTCCCTATTCGCCTTAGCCGGCCAACCGGCGGCGGACTTCTTCGATTCGTCCCACAATGGTGGTGTCGATGATCTCGTCGCCGATGCGGACCGAGAACCCACCGAGCACTCGCTTGTCCACCTCGACGTTCAGGTGCACGTCACGGCCGTAGGAGGTGCGCAGCCACGCCATGAGGCGCTCGCGCTGCGCGTCGGTCAGCTCGACCGCCGTGCGCACCACCGCCACGAGGCGCCGGCGCTGCTCAGCCACGAGGTGACCGACCTCTTCCAGGCCCGACTCCAGGCTACGCCCACGCGGGTGCAGCACCAGCTGGCTGATCAGGCGCAGGCTCGTGGGGGCGACCTTGCCGTCGAGCAGCCGGCTCAGCAGCTCCTGCTTGCCGGCCTCCGGCGCTCCCGCGTCGGTGAGTGCCCGGCGCAGCTCCGGGTTGGCGGCGACGATGCGGCCGAAGCGGAAGAGCTCGTCCTCCACCTCGTCGAGCCGTGACTGGCCCTCCGCCTCCGCGGCCGCGGCGGCGACGCCGAGCCGTTCGAGCACGTCGGCCAGGTCGCCGGCGCGCGACCACCGTGCCGAGACCGCGGTCTCGGCGGTGGCGAGCGCCGCCTCGCTGATCTTGCCGTCGAGCAGCGAGCGGATCGTGGCCGCCTTCTGCTCGCCCGGCCTGGACGGGTCGGACAGGGCACGCCGCAGGCCGTGCTCGCGGTCGAGCAGATCCGCGACCGCGAACAACTCGTCGGAGAGCGTGCCGAGGTCGGCACTGCCGGCGACCGCGTTGAACCGCTCCTCGACCTCGGCCAGCGACGCCCTGCTCAGGCCCCTCATTAACGCACCGCCTGCGCGTTGGAGCTTTCCAGCTCGTCGAGGAACCGGTCGACGATGCGGCTCTGCCGGGCTTCGTCCTCGAGGGACTCGCCGACGATGCGGCCGGCCAGGTCGGTCGACAGGCGGCCGATCTCAGCGCGGAGCTGGGCGAAGGCCGCCTGGCGGTCCGCCTCGATCTGCGCGTGCGCGGCCTCGACGAGACGCCGGGCCTCGGCCTGGGCCTCCTCGCGGAGCTCCGCCTTGATCTGCGCGGCCTGCTCGCGAGCCTCCTCGCGCAGCCTGGCCGCCTCCTGCCTGGCCTCGGCCAGCTGGTCGCGGTATTCCTGCTGCAGGACCTGCGCCTGGGCCTGCGCTTCTTCCGCCCTCTTGATGCCGCCCTCGATCGCGTCCGTGCGCTCGGCCAGCGTCTTCTGGATGCGCGGGACGAGGATCCGGCCGACGACGAAGAGGACGACGAGGAAGGAGAAGATGCCGACGACGAGCTCGTACGTGTGCGGGATGAGGGGGTTGGCGCCCTCCTCCTGCGCGAGGAGCGTAGCTGCCATAGTCATGGATGCAGCCTTTCGTCAGGTGGGGACCGTCAGATGGCCTGGAAGATGAACGGTGCGACCAGGCCGATCAGGGCGAGGGCCTCGGTGAGGACGAAGCCGAGGAGCATGTTCTGGCGGATCAGGCCGTAGGCCTCGGGCTGGCGCGCGATGGCCTGCACGCCCTGACCGAAGATGATGCCGACGCCGATGCCGGGGCCGATGGCGGCGAGACCGTAACCGATGGCGGTGACGTTGCCGGAGACCTCAGCGAGAACGCTCATTGCTGTTTTCCTTTACTGGACGGCCGGTGAAGCGGAGTCTCACCGGTCTGGACAAATCCGGTCTGTGGTTCTCAGTGATCGGGGTGCAGGGAGCCGCCGATGTACATCGCGGCCAGCATCGCGAAGAGGAACGCCTGCAGATACTGGATGAAGATCTCCAGGCCCGTGAGCAGGATGGTCATCACCACACCCACGACGCCGACGGGCGCGCCGAGCGGGGTCAGATTCTCGAACAGGAACCAGAAGCCCACCATGCTGAAGAAGGCCAGCAGCATGTGGCCCGCGAACATGTTCGCGAACAGTCGCACCGCGTGCGTGAAGGGCGCGATGATCATGTTCGACAGGAACTCGATCGGGGCCAGCAGGAAGTAGATCGGCTTCGGCAGGCCGGGCGGGAACATCATGTTCTTGAAGTAACCGATGCCGCCCTGGTGCTTGATGCCCAGGTAGACCTTGAGGCCGTAGATCAGGAGGGCCAGCACGGCCGGGAACGCGATGTGCGAGGCGACGGGGAACTGGAGCACCGGGACGACGCCCATGAGGTTCCAGACCAGCACCAGGAAGAACACGCTGACCAGCAGGCCCATCCACCGGTCTGCGTCCTTGCCCAGGAAGGGCCGGGCGACCTGGTCGCGGACGAACATGTAGCCGAGCTCGACGGCGTTCTGGACGCCCCTCGGCACGAGCTTGGGCTTGGCGAAGGCCGCCCAGCACACGCCGACCACGAGGATGGCGCTGATGGCGGCCAGCAGCACCGGCTTGGTGAACCAGTAGACCCCGGGGATGATGGGAGGCAGGTTGAACAACTCGTCTGGCGTCGGCGCCCCGAATTGATCGCCAGCGGGAGCGAGGACCGTCAGCGCATTCACGCGGCGTTCCCTTCAACGTCGTAGTGGATCACAAGAGTTTCCTCAGCGAAGCGGTTGCTGCTCCGGGCTAGCGACCGAACTTCCGGTAGACCAGGTAGCCGCCGAGCACAACCCCCAGGACAACGCCTATGGGGAAGAACGCGGACATGTCCAACCACCGGTCCAGCAACCATCCGAGGCCACCGTAGATGGCCATCCCGGCGAGTAGAGAACTGGGGACTGACCACATGGCGTCGGCGAAGTCGCGACCGTCTTCTTCGGGTCGGCGTTCCTGTGCGCTCATCGCGGGCCCGACGATAGCAGGCGAACAGCGGACTAGTCATATCGGACCCCGTCCAGGCAAGAGCGTCATGCGTCGCCCTTTCCCGGAACTCCGGCCTCGGGGTCGACGTAAAGCATCTTGGTCTTCATGAAGGCGCGGACCTCGAAGCCCGTCCACACGAGGGTGCAGACCACCACGGACCACGCGAATGCCTGGGTGTTCCAGGCCGTGGTGTCGCGGAAGGCCGACAGCACGGCCATGATGGCCAGGACCTTGACGAGATAGCTCACCATCGCGGCGATCGCCATCATCTGCGGGGAGACCCGGGCGGCGTAGGACACCACGACGACGCTGACGCTGAAGAAGATCCCGACGAGCAGGGCGCCCATGGCCGCGCCGAGCGCGCCCTTGCCGCCCGCCGCCAGGAAGGCGACCAGCACGGCGACCACCCCAACCACGAAGGTCGGAATCGCGGCGCTTTTGAGGACGCGCACGTCATTGGCCTGCATCGGTGCTCCATCAGCCTGTTGTCAAGCGAGCGTTTGCTACCTCCAGAACCGGTGCGTCTGGAGTCCCTGCTCGTGAAAGATATCACAAGCTCACGGAAGACCGCTTTTACCTGCCGTTTCTAGTTCGCGATCACGAACGCCCTGGATGGGCAGGAATGACCGGATTGCCCTCGGCCGTCGAGCGGCCCTGCGGCGAGCCGCCTCCCGGCGGCGGCATCCGCCGCCTGACCTCGGGCTCGGGCGGGATCGGCGGCATCGGCCCCGTGGGCGGACCGTCGTCGTCGGGGTCGTCGCGCGACACCGAGTGCGCCCCGCCCCTGCCCCGCCAGCGCGGCAGGGCCATCAGCACCAGCACGGCCAGCGCCAGCACGATGACCACGGGGAACAGCAGGACCGGCACGCCGATCGTGGACATGCCCACGATGCCGAAGGCGAACAGGAACGCCCACGCGTACATGATCAGCACGGACCTGCGGTGCGAGTGGCCGATGTCCATCAGCCGGTGGTGCAGGTGGCCGCGGTCGGGCGCGAACGGCGACAGGCCGCGCGAGGTGCGCCGCACCACCGCGGTGATCAGGTCGACCAGCGGCAGCACCAGCACCGCGGCCGGCAGGAGCAGCGGCAGCAGCACCGGCACCTTGTTCATGCCCTCGATGATCGCCGGGTCGAGCGGCGTCACGGTGACGATCGACGAGGCGAGCACGAGGCCGATGAGCATGGCCCCCGTGTCGCCCATGAAGATCTTCGCCGGATGGAAGTTGTGCGGCAGGAAGCCCAGGCACGCGCCGATGAGCACGGCGGCGATGGCGGCCGTCGTCGTGATGCGCCCCCCGCTGATCTCCTCGGCCAGGAAGATCGAGTAGGCCCAGGTGGCCATGCCCGCGATGCACACGACCCCCGCCGCCAGGCCGTCGAGCCCGTCGACGAAGTTGACCGCGTTGATCGTCACGACCACGACCATGATCGTGATGACGGTGCTGAGCGTGTAGTCGAGGCTGGTGGAGCCGCCCCAGTCCTGCGGCAGCGGGATGTAGAGGAGCCGCAGGTCGAAGAAGACCAGCACACCGGCCGCCGCGATCTGCCCGGCGAGCTTGACGAAGGCGTCCATGCCCCACCAGTCGTCGAGGAAGCCCGTGACCGTGATGAGCCCGCCCGCGACGATCAGCGCGATGACGGCGTCGCCGTCGGACTCCGCCAGGGCCGCGCCCGTGTGGGTGAGCCTGCTGGCCACCAGCAGCCCGACGACCAGGCCGCCGTACATCGCCAGGCCGCCAAGCCTGGGCGTGGGCGTGGTGTGCACGTCGCGCTCGCGAACCTCGGGCATGGCGCCGATGGCGATGGCGAAGCGGCGCACCAGAGGCACCAGCAGGTAGGTCACCGCTGCCGAGATGAGCGCCATGAAGAGGTATTCGCGCACGAACCTAGTTTCCCGGATGCTCCGGCCCGCTGTGACCGGAAAACGACACAGACCGGCTCAAAATTCGCTGAGATATGGCTGATGGATGGCGAGAAGGGCCGTCACCCTTGCCCTGACCTCCTCCGCGCCGCCCGGATCGCGCACTGCCCTGGCGACCAGGGACCCCAGCTCCTTCAGATCTTCCGGCTCCATGCCCTGCGTCGTCACGCACGGCGTACCGACGCGGATCCCCGAGGTCACGGCCGCCGGCTCGGGATCGTACGGGATCACGTTGCGGTTAAGTGTGATGCCCGCGGCCGCGCACCTCCGCTCCGCCTCGACACCCGACACCCCCGCCCCGCGCAGGTCGATCAGCGCCAGGTGCGTGTCGGTGCCTCCGGACACGGCCCGCATGCCCTCCGCGTCCAGCGACGCCGCCAGCGCCCGCGCGTTCGCGATCACCTTTCTGGCGTAGCCGGCGAACTCCGGCCGCATCGCCTCACCGAACGCCACCGCCTTGGCCGCCACCACGTGCATGAGCGGCCCGCCCTGGACGAACGGGAACACCGCCCGGTCGATCCTGGCGGCCAGTTCCCCCGTGCACAGGATGGCGCCGCCGCGCGGCCCGCGCAGCGCCTTGTGCGTGGTGAAGGTCACGACGTCCGCGTACGGCACCGCCGACGGGATCGCACCGCCCGCCATCAACCCGATCGGATGCGCCACGTCCGCCAGCAACCACGCCCCCACCTCGTCCGCGATACCGCGGAACGCCGCGAAGTCGATCAACCTCGGGTACGCCGTCGCGCCGCACACGATGAGCTTCGGCTGGTGCCGCAGCGCCAGATCCCGCACCTCGTCGTAGTCGATGAGTTCGCTGTCACGACGCACCCCGTACGACACGACGTCGAACCATTTTCCCGAGAAGTTCACCTTGGAACCATGCGTGAGATGGCCGCCGTGCGGCAGGGCCATGGCCAGCATGGTGTCACCCGGCTGGAGGAGCGCCGCGTAGGCGGCCAGGTTCGCCGAGGCGCCCGAGTGGGGCTGGACATTGGCGTGCTCCGCCCCGAACAACCGGCACGCCCGCTCGATCGCCAGCCGCTCGGCCCGGTCGACGACCTCGCAACCGCCGTAATAGCGCCTGCCCGGGTAGCCCTCGGCGTACTTGTTCGTCAGCGTGGAGCCCAGCACGGCCAGGACGGCGGGCGAGGTGAAGTTCTCGCTCGCGATCAGCTGGATCCCGCCGCGCACACGTTCGAGCTCGTCGAGCAGAACCTGCGCGAGCTCGGGATCCTGCCGGCGCAGCAGCCCGAAGTCGGGACCGTAGTAGGGTTCCGCACCCATTTCCCCACTGTACGACCTGGTGTCCGTCTCTCCCATAGAGAGGTGATGCCCGGAATCCGTTCTTTCAGGGATGCGCCCGCCACGCGTGGAGGGCCCTTCCGATCCGGGCAGCGAGCCGTCCTGCGCGCCCGCTCGTCCGCGCCGGCCGCGTGCCGCGGCAGACGAACGACCGGACGCGCACCCCGTCACTGGAACGCGTGCGGGGCGCTGGCCGTCGTCTGGATCCACCTCGGCGTGTCGGCGGCCTCGTCGCTGATCGCCGTCAGCACGGCATGCCGGTAGACCGACAGCCTGGTGCGCCACTCACGGATGTCCTTGACGTAGCGCTCGCCCACCGGGGCGTCCCACGTCTGCGGGCTCTTGG
Source organism: Nonomuraea sp. B10E15 (assembly GCF_039871615.1). Lineage (NCBI taxonomy): Bacteria > Bacillati > Actinomycetota > Actinomycetes > Streptosporangiales > Streptosporangiaceae > Nonomuraea > Nonomuraea sp. B10E15. The sequence continues at coordinate 803,678 of NZ_JBDPMB010000002.1, read as the reverse complement.
CCAGGGCGTACGCCTTGTCCAGAACCGTTCTGAGCGCCTCCAGCTGGGGCAGGACGGTGTTCCATGCGACGACCAGGCGCTGGTAGTCGGGATTGAACTCCCAGGCCCGCTGCGGGTTGTCCAGGGGGCCCGTGGAGCTGATGGGCGGGGTCTCGTCGCGCTGCCTGGCCTTGGGGGCGGGCGGGTCCACGTACATCACGCGCTCCTCTCCGGAGTCCCGGGATCGACCGACCCGCTCGGGCCGTCCGGCCTGATGTCCTCGGGCGTCCACCGGCCCTCGCCGTACTCACCCGGCGGGACCGCGACGGAGGGCATGTCGGCGGGCTGGATGTCCCTGTGGTGCTCGATGACCGTCCTGAGCGCGTCCAGGTCGGGCGGGGTGACGTTCACGGAGACCACAGCGCCGCCGTCGCCGCCGTCCCGCCGTCCGGACCCGTCGGCGGGGTCGCTCCAGGCGGGCTCGGTGCCGTAGGCGATCTGCACCGTGTAGGCCGGGCCCGTAGCACCCGCTTGACGTGGTTCCGCGGCGTACCCGGTCGCCGCCCCGTCACCCCGTCCCGTTGCGCGGCCGGGGTCGGAGTCGGCGACGGCCGGGGTGCCGGTGGGCGGGTCGGCCGAGGGATTCGTCGGCGGGATCCTGACGGGTTCGCCCTGCTCACCCCTGCCGGTTCCCTGGCCTCCCGTCTCCTTATCACCGGTTCCTCGGTCGCCACCCTCACGCTCACCGGGGTCACCGGCTCCACGGTCGCCCTGGTTTCCGGCCTCACGACCACCCGTGTCCTGACCGTCACGCGTGCCTTGGCCCGGTTCGTCCCCCGCTGGTCTGCTGGGCGTCGTCCCACCGTCGCCAGGAGCCGCGTCGCCTGGTGTCCTGCCCGTGCCATCCGGCTGCTCGCCGGTGCCGGGAGCGCAGGTGCCGTCCTTGCCCCCTGCGGAGTCACCCGACGGCGGGGGGGTCGCGTCGCCGGTGCTCGGACGGCCGGGGTCGACGGAGCCTGCGGGGCCGTCAGGGCGGATGTCGCGGTCGGCCCACTCGCCCTTGCCGTATTCGCCCGCCGGAACCTCGACCCGCGGCATGTCCAGCGGCCGGATGTCGCGGTGCCGCTCCACCACGGTGTTGAGCGCGTCCTGGCCGGGCGGGGTCGTGCCGGCGGAGACCACGTCGCCGCCGTCGTTCGCCCAGGCGCTGACGTCGGAGGCGGCGGTGGTGTTGTCGGCCGGCACCCGGGGCATCTCGGCAGGGACCACCTTGTCGGTGTTCTCCAGCAGGTCTTCGAGTTGCTCGGCGGTGGGCGGGTCGAGCGGCACCTGCAACACCTTGACCCCGTCGACCACCACGACCTGCGGTTGATTCACGCCCTGCCCGTTCTGGGCCGGAGTGTCGGACGGGTCGTCCCTCGTGCCGGTCTCGGCCTCGGCACCGCGGTCACGTCTGCTGTCCAGCTCGTCGTCCTTGGGCATGCCGACAGGCTGATCACCGCTCCGGGCGTCCTGATCGGTCCCGGCGTCCCGATCCGTGCCGGTGTCCTGCCCTGCGCCGGTGTCCTGACCTGTGCCCGTGTCCCGACCTGTGCCCGTGCCTTTGTCGTCGTCGCAGCCGTTCCCGCCGGGGTCGGTCCCGGACCGGCCGTCCCCTCTGGGCTGGTCATCCGTCCGGGAGTCATCACCGGTCCCCGGCTGGTCACCCGTCCCGGGTTCGTCACCGGCTCTCGCGCTGCCGCCTGTCCCGGGCTGGTCGCCTGTGCGGGGCTCCTCGCAGGTCTTTCCGTCATCACCCTTGGGAACGTCGTCGCTCTTCGGGGCATCCCCGCCCTTCGGAACGTCGGTGTCGCCCTCACCGACCCCCCTGTCCTGGTCGGTCTTCGGGGCGTCACCCGTCTCAGGAGGAGCGTCACCGCTCCTTGGCGGATCGTCGGACTTCGGAGGAGCATCACCCGTCTTCGGCGGAGCATCACCGCTCCTGGGCGGATCGTCGGCGGACTTCGGAGGAGCATCACCGGTCTTCGGCGGATCGTCGGCCCTCTTCGGAGGGGTTTCGTCGGTCTTGTCACCGGCGCGCGGATTCTCGTACCGCTCCCGATCCCCGCGAACCCCCTTGGATTCGTCGGCGGCCCCCGCCCCCGTCCCGGGCGGATCGGCGCGCTTCTCCAGCACCCCGAGCCGGACGTTGACGTCTTTGATCATGGTGTCGACCGCGTCGGCGATCTGGGCGGGACGGTGGGTGGTCTGGGTGGAGAGCCCGGCCCGGTTCATGGTGAGCCGGACCTGGTCCTCGACCTTGCGCATCTCCGCGGCCGCGTGTTTCGCCTCGGCCAGCAGGTCACGGACCAGCTTGGGATCCATGCCGTCGAACTTGCCCATGGGCCACTCCCGACGTCCGATGAGAAACCCGCCACGTGGACTGCCGCGACGGCGGTGGCCGGGGACGACAGCGGGGCGGCAGTCGGGCGAGCAGGTTTCTCGATGGCAGCCGCTCCGCGCCTCACCGTAATTTGGCGCGAGCGCGACCGCAGCCGGAATAAGCAGCCGGTATACGTCAGTCGTCGGTGGCGACGTAGCCGATGATGCCGCGCAGTTTCTCCACCGGGATCGCCCCTCGCCGCAACATCCTGGGCACGGCCGTGGTGAGGTCGAGGATGGTGGAGGGCGTCTGGTCGGTGGTCTTGCCTGCGTCGAGATAGACGGCGACCGACTCTCCGAGCTGCTCCTCCGCCTCCTCTGCCGTGGTGGCGGCGGGCGCGCCGGAGCGGTTGGCGCTGGAGACGGCCATCGGCCCGGTCTCCTTGAGCAGGTCGAGGGCGACGGGGTGGAGCGGCATGCGGACGGCCACCGTGCCCTTGGTGTCGCCCAGGTCCCAGGAAAGGGCCCTGTTGGCCTTGCAGACGAGCGTGAGCGGCCCCGGCCAGAACGCGTCTATCAGGTCCTGCCCATAGGGCCCCAGGTCGTCTATGAGCGCTGTGGCGGCCCTGACGGTGCCCACCAGCACCGGCGGCGGCATGTCACGGCCCCGGCCCTTGGCGTCGAGCAGTGCGGTGACCGCCGCCGGGGTGAATGCGTCGGCGCCGAGGCCGTAGACGGTGTCGGTCGGCAGCACCACGAGCTCGCCACGGCGTACGGCGGCCGCCGCCTCCGTCAGGCCTTCGGTCCGCTGCTCGAGGTCGGAGCAGTCAAAGCGTCTTCCCACGGTTTCGTTGCCTCGCTCCGCTCGGCTACGAGCGGCGCTCTCGAGGCCTCCTCCCCTCAACTCGTTCGGTGGCTTCGCTCTCTCTCGTCGCGCGGGAGAAGGCCGGGCCGCTGGCGTGCATCTTAGTCCTGGCCCAGGCGGGCCGTGACGAAGCGGTCCCGTCTGGTGAGATCCTGGCGCAGGCGTACGTCACGCCAGCCGTTGTCCTCGGGGAACGTCAGGTAGACGGCCCTGCCCTGCTCGTCGGCGTGCTCGACGGCCACCCAGCCGCCTGGGCGCAACAGGCGGCGGGCCGTGCGCTCCACCGCGCGCACCTCTCCCAGCCCGTCGTCGCCGGAGCCGAAGAGAGCCCGGGTGGGGTCGTAGTCGCGCACCTCGGGGTCGCGCGGGATCGCGCCGGGCGGGATGTAGGGAGGGTTGGAGATGACCAGGTCGACCTTGCCGTTGAGCTCGGGCAGCGCCTCCGCGAGGTCTTCCGGGTGCAGGTGGGTGCGGCCCTGGCCGTGCTCGGAGATGTTGCGCTTGGCCCAGGTGTACGCGCCGGGGTCGACCTCCACGGCGTGGACCTCGGCCAGCGCCACCTCCTGGGCGATGGAGAGCGCGATCGCGCCCGAGCCGGTGCCGAGGTCGACCACCAGGGGGGCGGTGACGTCCATCGCGCGCAGCGTCTCGATGGCCCAGCCGGCCATCACCTCGGTCTCCGGCCGCGGCACGAACACGCCGGGCCCGACCGCCAGCTCGAGGTAGCGGAAGTAGGCGTGGCCGGTGATGTGCTGCAGCGGCTCGCGGGCCTCGCGCCTCGCCACGCCCTCCCAGAACAGCGCGTCGAAGTCAGCGTCCCTGACCGTGTGGAGCTCGCTTCTGCGCACGCCGTGGACGAACGCCGCGATCTCCTCAGCGTCGGTGCGCGGTGAGGGGACACCTGCCTCGGCCAGCCGGGCAGTGGCCAGGGCGATCTCGTCCAGCAGAAATGTCATGAGTGTTGTGCGAGCTTCTCCGCCATTTCGGCGTCAATAAGGGCTTGGGTGACGGCGGTGAGCTCGCCGTCGAGAACCTGGTCGAGGTTATACGCCTTGAAGCCGACCCGGTGGTCGGAGATGCGGTTTTCCGGGAAGTTGTAGGTGCGTACGCGCTCGGAGCGGTCGACGGTGCGGACCTGCGACTTGCGCTCGGCCTGAGCGGCGGCGTCGGCCTCCTCCTGCGCGATGGCCAGCAGCCGCGCGCGCAGGATGCGCAGGGCCGACTCCTTGTTCTGGAGCTGGCTCTTCTCGTTCTGGCACGAGACGACGACGCCGGTGGGCAGGTGGGTGATGCGGACTGCGGAGTCGGTGGTGTTGACGCTCTGGCCGCCTGGGCCGCTGGAGCGATAGACGTCGACGCGCAGGTCGTTGGGGTCGATCTGGACGTCGACCTCCTCCGCCTCGGGGTAGACGAGCACGCCCGCGGCGCTGGTGTGGATGCGGCCCTGGGACTCGGTGACGGGCACCCGCTGCACGCGGTGCACGCCGCCCTCGTATTTGAGCCTCGACCACACCCCCTCGTCGCCCTTGGCCCTGATGCCGACGGTCACGTCTTTGTAGCCCCCGAGGTCGGAGGGCTGGTTGTCGATGATCTCGGTCTTCCAGCCGAGCCGCTCGGCGTAGCGCAGATACATGCGCAGCAGGTCGCCCGCGAACAGCGCGGACTCCTCGCCGCCCTCGCCCGCCTTGATCTCCATGATGATGTCCTTGTCATCGTTGGGATCGCGCGGGATGAGCAGGTGCCTGAGCCGCTCCTCCAACTGGGGGACGCGCTCCTCGAGCTCGGCCGCTTCGGAGGCGAACGTCTCGTCCTCACCGGCCAGCTCTTTGGCGGCGGCCAGGTCTTCGCGGACCGACTCGAGCTCGCGGTAGGTGCCGATGATCGGCGTGAGCTGGGCGTAGCGCCTGCCGAGGGTGCGGGCCTTGTGCTGGTCGGCGTGCACGGCGGGATCTCCGAGCTGCAGCTCCAGCTCGGAATACTCCTTGAGCAACTCGTCGAGATTCACCGTGCGTCCTTCGTCGTGGGTTGGGGCGTCGCAACCGACAACGCCGACCCGGCGCACCGGGGTGCGTCCGGGCCGGCGTCGGTGGAGCTATTTGCCCGCGGGCTTCTTGCCGAAGCGCTTCTCGAAGCGAGCCACTCGGCCGCCGGTGTCGAGGATCTTCTGCTTGCCCGTGTAGAACGGGTGGCAGGCCGAGCACACGTCGGCGTGGATCACGCCGTTCTTCGCGGTGCTCCGCGTGGTGAACGTGTTGCCGCAGGAGCAGGTCACCTGCGTCACGTGGTATTCGGGGTGGATGTCGCGCTTCATCGCTGTCCTTTCGGGCTGCGGCCGCCGGGTCGCCCTGATCGCAGGGCGTGAACCGGAACCGCAAAATGGTCAGCTACCAGTGTGCCAGATCGTGCAACCATCCCAGGCCATCAGGGATTCCCGATCAAGCTCGGCGGGCGCGGCCGGTGACCGTCAGGCCGGGCCCTCGCTCGTACGGCCCCCCTCGTGAACGCCGCGAGAGGCGGCGGGGACACCCCGTCCGCCTCTCGCGTGACGCACCGCCGGCAGAAGGCCGTCAGTCGCGGTCGTTGCTCACCGTGGTCTTCTGGACCTGCAGGAGGAACTCCGCGTTGGACTTGGTCTCCTTCATCTTCTCCAGGAGCAGCTCGAGCGCCTGCTGCATGTCGAGCGCGTGGAGCACCCTGCGCAGCTTCCAGACGATCTGGAGCTCTTCCTTGGCCATGAGGATCTCTTCCTTGCGCGTGCCGGACGCGTCGACGTCGACCGCGGGGAAGATGCGCTTGTCGGCCAGGGAGCGGTTGAGCTTGAGCTCCATGTTGCCGGTGCCCTTGAACTCCTCGAAGATGACCTCGTCCATCTTGGACCCGGTCTCGACCAGGGCCGTGGCGAGGATCGTCAGCGAGCCGCCGTTCTCGATGTTGCGGGCGGCGCCGAAGAAGCGCTTGGGCGGGTAAAGGGCGGTGGAGTCGACACCGCCCGACAGGATGCGACCGGACGCCGGGGCCGCCAGGTTGTAGGCGCGGCCGAGGCGGGTGATCGAGTCGAGCAGGACGACCACGTCGTGGCCCAGCTCCACCAGGCGCTTGGCCCGCTCGATGGCGAGCTCGGCGACCGTGGTGTGATCTTCCGCGGGCCGGTCGAAGGTCGAGTGGATGACCTCGCCCTTGACCGACCGCTGCATGTCGGTGACCTCTTCTGGCCGCTCGTCCACGAGCACGACCATCAGGTGGCACTCGGGGTTGTTGCGGGTGATCGCGTTGGCGATGGACTGCAGCACCATCGTCTTGCCGGCCTTCGGCGGCGAGACGATGAGACCGCGCTGGCCCTTGCCGATCGGCGACACGAGGTCGATGATCCGCGTGGTCAGGATGTTGTGCTCGGTCTCGAGGCGCAGGCGCTCCTGCGGGTAGAGCGGCGTCAGCTTGTTGAAGTCGGGCCGGTTGCGGGCCTGCTCGGGGTCCATGCCGTTGACGGTGTCGAGGCGGACCAGAGCGTTGAACTTCTCGCGCCGCTCACCCTCGCGGGGCTGGCGCACGGCGCCGGTGATGACGTCGCCCTTGCGCAGGCCGTTGCGGCGGATCTGGGCGAGCGAGACGTAGACGTCGTTGCTGCCGGGCAGGTAGCCGCTGGTCCTGACGAACGCGTAGTTGTCGAGGATGTCGAGGATGCCGGCGATCGGGATGAGCACGTCGTCGTCGCCGATGACCGGCTCGCCGCTGTCGAAGCGGTCGCGGCCACGGCCACGGTTGCGCTCCCTGAAGCGGCCCCTGCGCCCGCGACCGCCACGCTCGTCGTCATCGCCGCCGCGCTGGTCGTTGCGCTGGTCGCCGCGGTTGCCCGAGTCGGTGCCGCGCTGGTCGCCCCGGCCGCCGTCACGGCCGTCGCGGCCGTCACGACCACCGTCACGACCGTCACGACCGCCGTCACGGCTGCTCTCCGACCGGTCGCCGCCGGAGCGGTCTCCCCGGTCGCCGCGGTCTCCCCTGTCGCGCCGCTCGCCGCGGCTGCGGCGCTCGCGGCGGCTCTCGCCGCGCTCGGAACGCTCGGGGCGGGTGTCGTTCTGGCCATTCTCCGCGGGCTGCGCCTGCTGCTGCTCGACGACCGGCTCGGCCGGGGCGGCGACAGGCTCGGGCGCGGCGGAGGTCACGGGGCTCGCGGAGTTCGCGGCCACGGGCTCGGCGGCGGCGGGCTGCTGGGCGGCCTGCGGTGCGGGCTCCTCCGCGGTCTTGCGCGACCGCTCTCTGCGCGTCCGGGTGGGCCGCTCCGCGGCGGGCGTCGCCTCCGCCGGGGCCGAAGCGGACGCCTCGGACGCGGCTGCGGGAGCCGAAGCGCCTTCGCCGGAACCGCCACCCTGCTTCTCCTGGATGGCCGCGATGAGCTGGCTCTTCCGCATGCGCCCGGTCCCGCTGATGCCCAGCTCGGCCGCCATCTTCTGCAGCTCGGGCAGCACCTTGGCGGACAGGCCGGTGCCGGAGCGACGCGCACGCGGCTTGGCCGGAGCGCGGGTGGGGGTGTCGCCGGACGCGGGCTCAGCGCCTGATGCGTCGGAGAGGAGTTCGGTGGTGTCGCTCAACTAAAAGGTCCTTCCCAGGGGTCGGGCGCCGGTTTTGTTCTGCCGGGCGTCCCGGAGGTGCTTGCGATCCGGCGGGACAGACCGGGTCGGGGTGCACTCTGCGATCTTCGGCTGTCGCTGGAGACGGCCGCCACTCTTGGGGAGGGGCTCGTCCAGGCCGCCACAGGACCGTGGCGCGTGGCTGACACCCCCCAGATTGCTGTCGCCAACCAGATGTCGAGATGATTCGAACGCGCAGATCCCCGTCGTCGCCACCTCGCGTTGAGCCAACCGGGTGTGGGCCAACCGGAGGCAACGGATTCCGGGGAGACAGCCGCGCTGCTCACGCCTCGCGACGTGAAGCATGATGCAGCGATGTGTGGCTGACAAGCACGCACCCACCAAGGGGGCATCTGGTGCGGCTATCAGCCTAACATCACCAGCGCACACGGCTATTCCCTGAAGGTCTAAAGAGGCATCAGCGTGTCTCGGGGAACTGAACGTTCGCACCAACCGGGTCGACGTCCATTTGCTGGATGTGCCAGTCATTACCCACTTCTGGCGCGATCAAATCCTGCGAATCCGATGTAAGGAACGCAAGAACCGCGGGACCCGCTCCCGAAACGACCGCGGGCACACCCACCGCACGCAGACGTTCTACCAGATCCGCGCTCTCCGGCATCGCAGGCGCGCGGTAAGGCTGGTGGAGCCGATCTTCTGTCGCGGCGAGCAGAACCTCTCGCTCGGGCCGTCGGGTCAGCGCGGCGATCAGCAACGCGGCCCTGCCGGCGTTGAAGGAGGCGTCCTTGTGGGGCACGTCCTTCGGCAGCAACCCCCTTGCGGCCTCCGTGGACAGCCGGGTCGACGGGACCACGACCACCGGACGGATGCGCTCGTCGGGAGCCAGTTTCACCATACGCGGCACCCCCGTGTGGTCGCACCAGGCCACGGTCAGCCCGCCGGCCAGGCAGGGGGCGACGTTGTCCGGATGGCCCTCCATCTCGGCGGCCAGCGCGAAAACCTGGTCGTCGGAGAAATTTGTCAGGCCGGCCAGCGCCCGCGCGGCGAGGATGCCCGCGCACACGGCCGCCGACGACGACCCGAGCCCGCGGGCGTGCGGAATCCTGTTACGGCACCGCAGGCGGATCCCGGCCGGTTGGGGCACGCCCATGCGGGCGAACGTCGTGCGCATGGCTTTGACGATCAGATGGCCCTCGCCGAGATCGACCTCACCCGCGCCCTCTCCCTCGACGGTGACGGCGGCCCCCGGCTCTCCGGTGAGCGCGGCCTCGACCTCGTCGTGCAGGCTCAGTGCCAACCCGAGCGTGTCGTAGCCCGGCCCCAGGTTGGCCGATGTGGCGGGCACGCGGATCTGAACAGTGCTCACGTTTGCCTCATGATTCCTCACTTCCCCCGTGGCCCCCGCGCCCTGGTGTGGCGTCAGGCGAGGTTGAGCGCCGCCGCCGCGGCGTGGACGTCGATGGGGATCACCACGGGCGCCGGCGCGCCCGAGATGGCCCAGTCGGGGTCTTTCAGGCCGTTGCCCGTGACCGTGCAGACGACACGCCGCCCTGGCTCGACCATGCCCTGCGCGTGAGCCTGCAGCAGGCCCGCCACGCTGGCCGCCGACGCGAGCTCGACGAACACGCCCTCTTCCTGCGCCAGCAGTTTGTACGCCGCCGCGATCTGCCGGTCGGTCACCGCCTGGATGGCCCCGCCCGACTCGTCACGGGCCGAGGTGGCCAGCGACCAGGAGGCCGGGTTGCCGATGCGGATCGCGGTGGCGATCGTGTGCGGGTGGGCGACGGGCGCTCCCGCCACGATGGGCGCGGCCCCGCTGGCCTGGAAGCCGAGCATGCGCGGCCGCTTCGTCGCCACCCCGTCGTCGGCGTATTCGCGATAACCCATCCAGTAGGCCGAGATGTTGCCGGCGTTGCCCACCGGGATGCAGTGGATGTCGGGCGCGTCGCCCAGCGTGTCGACGATCTCGAACGCCGCCGTCTTCTGCCCCTGCAGCCGGTACGGGTTGACCGAGTTGACCAGCGCGATCGGGTAGTTGGACGACAGCTTGCGGGTCATCTCGAGACAGTCGTCGAACGACCCCTCGACCTGCAGCAGCGTGGCGCCGTGCACGAGCGCCTGGGCCAGCTTGCCCATGGCGATCTTCCCCCGTGGCACCAGCACGGCGCAGGTCAGCCCGGCGCGGACGGCGTAGGCCGCGGCCGAGGCCGAGGTGTTGCCGGTGGAGGCGCAGATGACCGCCTTGGCGCCCTCTTCGACCGCCTTGCTGATGGCCATGGTCATGCCACGGTCCTTGAAGCTGCCGGTCGGGTTGGCGCCCTCGACCTTGAGGTAGACGTCGCACCCCGTCAGGGCGGAGACGCGGTGCGCGGGCACCAGCGGCGTGCCGCCTTCGAGCAGCGTGACGACGGGCGTCTTCGTGGTCACGGGAAGACGCTCTCGGTATTCCTCGATGAGGCCACGCCACGACCTGCTCATGATGGACTCCCTACCTGCGGTGTTCGGCACAGAGTGTACGGGGTGCGGACGACCGTCGCGGAGCCGCGTCCACGGGCCGGACACGGGAACGGGCACGAGGACGGACGCAGGCCATGTACCCCTGCCCCGGACAGTCGTTGGACAGGGGCACTATTCAGGAAATTCTCAGCATCTCCCGATAAGGTCTCGGCCAGGGGGTCACCACCATGAACGCGCGTCCTGCTTTGAGGCAGAACGACTATTCACCAGTAGCGGTTCCGCAGCTAGGCGCCTGGTCACCGGATCTGTCCGTGAGCGTGGTGATACCGGCTCACGGCGGGCAGGGGCTCGATCTGACGCTGGCCGCTCTGGCCGCTCAGACGTACCCGGATCATCTCATGGAAGTCCTGGTCGTCGACGACGGCAGCGATCCGCCGATCCGGCTGCCCGAGATCAGGCCGGTCAACACCCGCGTCGTCCGCGTGCGCGACGGCTGGGGCATCTCCAACGCCGTCAACACGGGCGTCAAGGCCGCCGACGGCGAGATCATCCAGCGCCTCGACGCCGACATGGTGGCCTGCCGAGAGCACATCGAGGCCATGGCCCGCTGGCACCACGTGACCGACTATCTGGTCAGCATCGGCATGAAGAAGTTCGTCGACACGCCGCCCGTCACGCCACGCCAGGTCTTCGCGGCGCAGCGCCTGGACGAGGTGTTCGACCTGGCCGAGGCCGTGCCGAGCTCCACCGAGGCGACGATCGCCAAGACCGACGGGCTGCGCAAGAGCCGCAACCCCTACCACGTGTGTACGGGCCCGACCTTCGCCCTGCCCAGGGAGATCTTCCACGCCGTGGGCGGTCTCGACCCGAACGTGGTGCGGGGCGAGGACACCGAGTTCTCCTACCGGCTGGCGATGCACGGCGTGGTGTTCGTGCCCGAGATGGAGGCGCAGGCCGTGCACCTGGGGCTGCCCTCGCAACACCGTGACAGGGAGCGCGCCGTGCGGGCGGTCGAGCCGTACCTGGCGCACCGGATCCCGCTCCGCAGGGATCTGCGGAAGGACCGCGGGCGGCGGTGGCTGGTGCCGTACGTCGAGATCGTGCTCGACGTGACCGACACGTCCGAGTCCGTGGTGCGGCGGGCGGTGGCGGCGGCGCTGGACGGCAAGCTGCAGGACGTCGTGGTGACGCTGGTCGGGCCGTGGTCGCGGCTGGACGACGAGCGGCGCGTGACGCTGTCCGACCCGTGTTTCGAGCTGCGGCTGATGCGTGATCTGTTCGCGCACGACGAACGCGTGCGCCTCATCGACGAGGCCGCCCCGACGCCCGCGCCGGCGCCGTTCCGATATCGAGGGCCGGCGGACGTGCCGCTGCACCGGGCGACGCTGGAGCGCATGATCGAATCGGTGCAGAAGGACCTGGCGGGCATCCTGATCGTGGACCTGCCCGACGGGCGCTCCGCCCGGCTCGAACGCACCTCGGCGCTCGGCCGCGCCGTGCTCCTGTCGCCTTCGACGGCCTGGGCGGGCGCGGACCTGGACGACGTGATCGACACCACCCATGGGGTACGCCACGAGCCCTCGGACCGCTACTGGCCCGCGCCGCCCGCGCCCGCGCCGGAGCCGGTCACCATTCCCGCCCAGGTGCCGGCGCCCGCGGAGCCGTCCGAGAAGACCCTGCTCAGGCGCCTGAAGTCGGCCCTGCGCCCCGGCTGACCGCGCGCTGGGCGCCGGCACCGCGGTGACCGTTCGCGCAGGCTCGGCTCCGGCCGCGCGGGGCGGTCAGCCACGCAGGCGTTTACGGAGGGCGCGTCTCATAGTGGTGGACACCATCGCGCGCAGGCTCTGCTGGGCGCGGTTGGCCGCGGCGATCTGGCGGCGCAGGGTGCCGACCTCGCGGCGCAGCTCGACGGTGCTCTTGCGCCAGCGCCCCGCCTCCTCTTTCCACTTCGCCACCTGTGCCCGCAGCCGCTCGTTCTCGCCGGCCCGCCTGGCCGCCTCCGTCTGCGCCTCGACGCGGGCCTTGTACGCCGCCCGCCGCCCGGCCGGCGGCTCGGGCTCGGCGGTGAACCCGTAGGTCTCGCCGTCGACCCAGGCGACCCCCGACACCGCGTCCACCGCGTCGTCGAGCTCCTCGTCCGGTGCCGCCACGATGCGGGCCCTGGCGAAGGCCGACGCGCGTTCCAGCCGCGCCGCGACGACGCCGTCCGCCGACTCTCGCAGCAGCACGTTCACCAGGCCGAGGCCCTCGTCGCGCGCCAGGTCGAGCAGGCGGGCGAGGGTGTCCTCGCCGGGCGCCCAGCCGGGCGGCAGGCGCAGCACGAAGGGCACGGCCGGGTCGATCTCTTCCGCGGACGCCAGGCGCACCCGGTGTTCGTGCTCGTAGTGGCCGTGGACCAGCACGAGTTCGAGGTCGGGGTCCTTCAGCGGCGCGCGGCGCTCGCCGCCGAGCCGCTCCCAGGGGCCGGTGAGGAGCACGGAGAGGTCGGGGACGGTGCCGGCGAGCAGGGCGTCCACCGCCGGCCGCACGGTGTCGTAACCCACGGTGCCGTCCATCACCACGGTCACGTACGGGATCTTCCACCCCCGCGCCGGATGGCCGCGCAACCAGCGGTAGGCCGGGATGCGGTCGGCCACGAAGGCGTGACTCACCCGGTCGATCGGCTGCTTGTCGCGCATCCGCATGGTGGGCCCGAGGTGGTAGGCGCGGGCCCGCGGCTCGGGCACGAACACGGCTCCGGCCTGGGCGAGGCGGTAGCCCAGCTCGGTGTCCTGGCCGAGGATCAGGTCGTCGTCCATCGGGCCCGCCGCCGCGATCAGGCGGGCGTTGACGGAGGTCGCGCCACCGACGTGCAGGCTGAACGGGCGCTGCGGGTTGGCGGTGAGCCCGTCGGTGCGCTCGACCAGGTCGACGATCCAGGCGTGCGGCTCGGCCGGCTCGAACGCCGCCTCCAGGTCGTCGGGCAGCACCTCGGGCAGCGGGGCCTCGGTGAACCTGATGTAGCCGGTCACGACGGCGTAGGGGGCCGCGTGATGCCAGCGCATGTGGGCCTCGATCGCTCCCCGCGTGAGCACCACGTCGGAGTCGAGCCAGAAGATCACGTCGCCCGTGGCCTCGGCGAGCCCGGCGTTGCGGGCGGTGGCCCGGCCGGGCTTGTCGCAGACGACCAGCCGGGCCGCCGTGCCCCCGGGCAGGCGCAGCGGGGGCGAGGTGCCGTTGTCGACGACGATGATCTCTGTCAGCGCGGCCGGGTACGTCTGCCGCGACAGGCCCTGCAGCACCAGGTCGAGCTTGTCCTGGCCGCCGTAGGCGGGGATGACGACGCTGACCGTGAGCTCCGGGGTGACGTGCTCAGGAGGGCCGAGAACCCGGTAGTCGTTGCCGCGCACCCTGACGTGACCGGCAGCCGTGTGCTGGGGCGTGGGCTGGGCGGACGCGCCGGCGGCGCCCCCGGGTGGCGTCATGCGGCTTCCAGCAGCAGGCTCGGCCGGAAGCCGCGCCACTGGTTGGCGGCGACCTTGAGGAAATGGGCGAGAGGCAGTTGCCAGGTGTGGTCGGCGCTGAGCCCTCTGCGCAGGACGTAGCCCAGCCCGTGGGTGCGGTAGATTCGCGCGCCGGCCTTTTGCGCGGCTTTCAGAAATTCGAGATCGACAGCCCGCGGCACAGCAGGAAATCCCCCTATTTCCTCAAATTTTGAACGAGAAACCATGATGGTTCCTCCGGCCACGTGATCGGACCACACCTCGCTCGGATAACGCGCCCCGCTCGCGAACGTCGTACGCCTGATCGTCGCCTTGAGCGGCTCCAGGTAGAAGAACTCCGCGGTCGTGCCCACCACGTCGGCGCCGGTGTACGACATCGCCATGAACAGGTCGGCCAGGTGGCGGGGTCCGTACCAGTCGTCGTCGTCCCACTTGGCCAGGTGGTCGCCGCTCGCCAGCGCGGCCGTGCGGTTGAGCACCTCGCCGAACGGCACCGACGCCTCCGCCTCGATCCACCTCACCGGCAGCGAGCAGGACTCGGCCGCCTCGCGCACCTGGTCGAACCCCACCCCGTGCAACCCGAGCAGCACCTCGGCCTCGACCTCACGCTGGCGTTCCATCTGCGCCAGCGCCGCGCCGATCAGGCCTGCCCGTTTGCTCGCCATGACGATGCTGATCTTCGGATGGATCGCGAGCGGGTGCGCCAGCCGGCGCAGGCGTACGCTGTGCTCCTCGCGCCGGAGGTCGGCCAGGGAGCGCGCGCCGCCGTCGGCGGCGTGGCCGAGCCAGTCGCGGTCGGTGAGCAGCTCGGCGAGGCCGGCCGGCACCCAGGGCTCCGCGCGTCCGGCCGTCAGCGGGACGCCGGCGGCGGCCAGGCTCAGCAGGCCGTCGAGCGGCACCTCGGCGGCGGGCCACTCGACCTCCAGGCCGCGCAGCGGGCGTAGCGCGGGAACGTCGGGCGGCTGCCCGTCGATAGCCCAGCTCCCGTCGGCCCAGTGAAGGCGGCCCAGCCCTTGCTCCGGCGTGCGCACGAAGCCGCTGGGGGTGGCGGGCCCGGTGGATGACCCGGTGGATGACCCAATGGTTGACCCGGTGGAGGCCGGGGCGGCGGACATGAAGGGCGCTCCTCGAACGCTCGGGACTCGGTCGGCGCCTACCTTACGCCCGATGCGCTGACCGCCAGCCACAATCCGGCACAGAAGTGCGCTAGTCGTCGCCTTCCACCCGCATGACGCTGGCCACCGCGCGGACGATGTCGAGATCGCGCAGCCCCTCCATGGTCGCCGACAGCGCGGCGTCGGTGGCGCGATGGGTGACGATGACGAGCTGGGCGTCGTCGCCGTGGCCCTCCTGGCGCACCGTCTGGATGGACACGTCGTGCTTGGCGAACAGCTCCGCCACCCGCGCCAGCACGCCGGGCTTGTCGGCCACGTCGAGCGCCACGTGGCAGCGCGTGACGGTCTCCCCCATCGGATGCACCGCCAGGTCGGCGTAGGTGGACTCGTCGGGCCCGCGGGTGCCGGCCAGGCGGTTGCGGGCCACGGCCACGAGGTCGCCGAGCACGGCGGAGGCCGTCGGCGCGCCACCGGCGCCCTTGCCGTAGAACATGAGCTGCCCCGCCGACTCGGCTTCGACGAAGACCGCGTTGTACGCCTCGCGCACTCCGGCCAGCGGATGCGACCTCGGGATCATCGCCGGGTGCACCCGCACCCCGAAGGAGCGGCCGTCGTCGGAGCGGGCGCAGATGGCCAGCAGCTTGATGACGTAGCCCATGTCCTTGGCGGAGGCGACGTCGGTGGCGGTGATCTCGGTGATGCCCTCGCGGTGCACCTCGGCGGCCGTGACGCGGCTGTGGTAGGCGAGCCCGGCCAGGATGGCGGCCTTGGCGGCGGCGTCGAAGCCCTCGACGTCGGCCGTCGGGTCGGCCTCGGCGTAGCCGAGGGTCTGCGCCTCCTCCAGGGCGTCGGTGAAGGACGCGCCCGTGGTGTCCATCTTGTCGAGGATGTAGTTGGTGGTGCCGTTGACGATGCCCAGCACCCGCTTGACGTGGTCGCCCGCCAGCGACTCGCGCAGGGGGCGCAGCAGCGGGATGGCGCCGGCCACGCTGGCCTCGAAGTAGAGGTCGCCGTTGCCCTGGCGGGCGGCTTCGTACAGGCTCGCGCCGTCCTCGGCCAGCAGCGCCTTGTTGGCGGTCACCACCGACTTGCCGCCCGACAGGGCGGCGACGATCAGCGAGCGGGCCGGCTCGATGCCGCCGATGACCTCGATCACGATGTCGACGTCGTCGCGGGTCACCAGCGCCTCGGCGTCGGTGGTGAACAGCTCGGGGCCGATCTCGACGTCGCGCTTGCGGCCCAGCCGCCGCACGGCGACGCCGGCCAGCTCGAGCGGGGCGCCGATGCGGGCGGCCAGGTCGTCGGCCTGCTCGTGCATGAGCCGGATGACCTGGGTGCCGACGACGCCGCAGCCCAGCAGCGCCACTTTCAGCGGTTTCACAGCTGCCCCCTCAACAGGTCGTCCTCGGTCTCACCCTGCACGATCACACGGGACTCGCCGCGCGACACCGCCACCACGGCGGGTCGGGGCAGGTAGTTGTAGTTGCTGGCCAGCGAACGGCAGTAGGCGCCGGTCGCGGCCACCGCGATCAGGTCGCCGGGGGCGAGGTCGGCGGGCAGGTGGCAGTCGCGCACGATGATGTCGCCGCTCTCGCAGTGCTTGCCGACCAGGCGGCTGAGCACGGGCTGGGCCTGGCTCTCCCGGCTGGCCAGCACGGCGGTGTATTCGGCGCCGTAGAGTGCCGTGCGCACGTTGTCGCTCATGCCGCCGTCGATGCTCACGTAGGTGCGCAGGCCCTCGACGTCCTTGACGGTGCCGACCTCGTAGAGGGTGATGCCGCCCGGGCCGACGATCGTGCGGCCGGGCTCGACCGTGAGGCGGGGCACGGGCAGGCCCGCGTCGACGCAGACCTTGGTGACGATCTCGCGCAGGCCGTCGGCCAGCTCCTTGATGTCGGGCGCCTCGTCGCCGTCGACGTAGGCGATGCCGTAGCCGCCGCCCAGGTCGAGCTCGGGCAGCACCACGCCGTGCTCGTCCTTGATCTGCACGAGGAGGGTGGTCAGCCGGCGCGCGGCCACCTCGAAACCGGCGGTGTCGACGATCTGGGAGCCGATGTGCGAGTGCAGCCCGACGAGCTGGAGCTGCGGCAAGGCGAGGATGCGGCGTACGGCCTCCGCGGCGGCGCCGGAGTTGAGCGACAGCCCGAACTTCTGGTCGTCGTGGGCCGTCGCGATGAACTCGTGGGTGTGCGCCTCGACCCCGGTGGTCACCCTGACCATCACCTTGGGCCGCTTGCCGAGCCGCTCGGCGTGGTATCCGAGGCGGGCGATCTCCTCGAACGAGTCGACCACGATGTGCCCGACCCCGGCCTCCAGCGCCCTGGTCAGCTCGGCGGCGGACTTGTTGTTGCCGTGCATCGTGATGCGCTCCGGGGGGAACCCGACGCTCAGCGCGACGGCCAGCTCGCCGCCGCTGGCGACGTCGAGCCCGAGACCCTCGTCGCGCAGCCAGCGCACGATCTCCTTGCACAGGAACGCCTTGCCGGCGTAGTGGACGTCGGAGTCGGCGAACGCCGTGGCGTAGTCGCGCATGCGCGAGCGCACGTCGTCCTCGTCGAGGACGTACAGCGGGGTGCCGTGATCGCGGGCCAGGTCGCGGACGTCCACGCCGCCGACGGTGAGCGCGCCCTGCTCGGCGCGCGTCGACGTTCGGGACCAGATCGCGGGATTGATGCGGTTGATGTCGGCGGGCGCCAGCGGCGGGCGCTCGTGGGGCATCATCTCGGCGTGGCGGTCCCCGGCGGGATGGGCGTATCGACTCACCCGATCGAGGCTATCGGAACCGCCACCCCTCCCAGGACTCGTGACCACGGATCGAGACGCGATCACGCCCTAGAAGGGATATTTTTACGTCATTTCGCCGTTTGGCCGGATATTTTGTGAGCCATCACAACCGATCAGGCCCGACGAGCACCCTGCCGACCGCCTCCGCCAGCCGCACCCGCGCCGTGTGCACCGGCTCCGCCGGGGCGTCCCCCACCGGCACGGCGGGCGCGCGCTCGTGCGCGTCGTGATAGGCCAGCGCCAGCCGCACGAGGTACGCCTCCCACCGCGGATCCCTGCTCGCCAGCCGCCCCGGCAGCTCGGCCAGCACCCGCAGCACCCTCCGATCGTACGGGTCGGCCGGCAGCCCGGCGGGATAGCCGCCGGACGGCACCCCCAGCTCGCGGGCCCACCGCCGGACGGCGCAGGTCCGCGCGTGGCCGTAGCGCACCACGAAACCGGGGTTGTCCCAGGTGCGCGGGAAGTCGGGCCACCCGGGATCGGGGATGTCCAGCGGCTCCACAGCCTCGACCAGCTCGCCCGGCACGCTCACGACGATCCGCAGGAACCCGTCCTCGCGCACGTCCACGCGGGACACCCCGCCGACCTCGCGCACCCGGGCGGCGAGCGCCGCGGGCGGTACGCGCCGCCGCAGCGCGGCCGCCGAGACGTACGCGGCCTCCCGCTCCCACGTCCCCTCGGGCGCCGGCGGCTCCCCCAGCACCTCGGCCAGCTCGCCGGGCGTCATGGCGACGGCCTCAGATGAGGGCGTGCGGCTCGGCGGAGCCGTACTCGACCAGGAGGGCGGCGCCCAGCAGCCAGCGGTCCTCGTCGCGCACGCGCACGTAGCCGAACCGGTCGGCCGAGAACACCTTGATCCCGTCGGTGCGGCACTGCCGCATCAGCACCTCGTCCCACCCGTCGGTGAGGTCGGCGAAACGCAGCTCGCGCAGCGTGTTCCTGCGCGCGAGCAGGGTCGCGCCGGCGATCTCGGGAAGGTAGGAGTATTCGGCGTCCGGCTGCTTGAGCAGCGTGGCCTGCGGCTTGCGCAGGTGGGCGTAGTAGGCGGCCTTGCCGACGATGTCGGCGGTGCTGAACAGGAACGCCCGCCGCAGGTCGGACAGGTAGTGGGCGCCGTAGACGTCGCGCGGGTCCATGACCGCCACCAGGTCGGCCTCGCACAGGTCGATGCCGGCGTTGAGCATCGCGCCCCCGGTCATCGACGGCTGCGGCCTGCGGTAGATCACGTCCACGTCGGGCAGCACGTCGCGGGCCCGCAGCTCGGCCTCCGGCGGGCCGATGACGATGAGCTGGTCGACGCCCGACTGCTTGGCGACCTGCGCCAGCGCGTGCTCCATCAGGAAGGGGTCGAGGATGGGCAGAAGGACGGAGGTGTTGAGCGTGGCGCGGGCGCTGGGCAGGCCGATCGCGTCGAGCATCTCGTCGATCCGCTCGGTCATCGTGCCCATCTGGTACGCCCTGCGCAGCGCCACGTGCGCCCGCCGCGCGTCGGGTTCGGTGCCGATGGCCGTGCCGCAGGCGGCGATCTCGGCCAGCCGCCACTGGGGCGTGCCCGACGGGCAGTCGGCCGCGGCCGGCCAGCGGTAGGAGGTCAGCACGTCGGGGTAGGCCAGGTGGCCGGGCAGGAGCTGGTCGAGCGTGAGCACCCGGTCGATGCGCCCGCCCGCCAGCGGCAGCGGGTTGTGCACCCGGGGCTGCACCCCGAACTGCAGCCGCGGCCACGCCACGGTCAGGTCGGTCGTGAAGCGGTGCTCGAACAGCTCGGCCGCCGCGGCGTAGGCGGCCACGTCTCCCCCGGTGTGCCAGAAGACCGTGCGGATGCCGCGCTCGGCGCACCAGGCCAGCAGCGCCTTGAGGCCCTCTCCGGGCTCGCCGGTGATCTCCTCGGCCCACGGGCCCTGCGTGACGGACTCGACCACGAGCAGGTGGGGCACCTCCAGCGGGAGCACCCTGGCGAAGTCGCGCGGCGTGAAGCCGGTCGTCTGCCGCCACTCGTAGCGCAGCAGCGCCTCGGCGTGCGGGTCGGCGATCACCGCCGCCGTGAGGTGGGGTCGCGTGTTGGGGCCGGTCGGCACCCGGAACGGCTTGAGCTTGAACGAGGCGCCGCCGAGCGTCCTGGTGGTGCTGGTGGCCTGGAACGCCGCTCCAGGGCGCTCGTCCTTGGCCTTGCCCGCGCCGGCGACGGGCTTGCGCTTGGGCGCGGACGGCCGCTTGACCGGCTTGGCGGCGCCCCTCAGCCCTTTGGCCAGCCGCATGGGGTTGTTCCTGCCGCTCTTGATGGCGTCGCCGAGCCGGTTCCATCGCGCGACCTTGATCGAGGAGAGTTTCCAGTTGGCCACCTCGGCCTGGAAGCGCTGCTCGGCCAGCTCCTTGCGGAGCTTGTCGGCCGCCGCCCGCTCGATCTCCAGCCGTTCCTCGGCCTCGCCCAGCTGCTCGGCCAGCGCCCTGGCCTCCTCGGCGCTCTGCTCCGCCGCCGCCAGCTTGGCCTGGGCGGCGTCCAGCAGCCTCGCCAGCTCGGCGGCGCGCTCGGCCTGCGCCACGGCATCACGCAACGCCCTCCGCGTGCTTTCCAGCTCAGTAGACAACCGGCCCTCCGCTCTCTCGGCCCGGCAAAGGATACTCTTTTGCAGCAAGCGTCTCGAAGGGATGAGATCCGGTGCAGTTCAACGTGCGGCCCTACGTATGCGGCGCTCTCGGCCGGATCGACACCGCCATGCTCGGCAAGCTGACCGCCGCGGGCCCGAAGGTCCGGCCGGCGCTCCAGACGCCCGAGGCCGCACTGTTCAGCTCCACGCCGCTGCCGCCCTACCATCGCGCGGGCGGGGGGTTCGCGTTCTCCTGGGGCGAGCGCAAGCCCGCCGGGCCGGACGACTGGATGGCGGTCGCGGAGACGTACGAGACCCCCGGCCTGATCGGCGACGGCCGCCGGGTGACCCTCCATACGGGGGCGCTGGGGCTGGTCGACGTCTACTACGTGCGCCACGGCGACGCGGTCTACTTCTCGTCGCTGATCCAGCCGCTGCTCAGCCTGGTGCCGATCGAGATCGACTGGGCGGCGTGGGCCTCGATCATCCAGGCGACGTTCCCGATGGGCGAGGCGACCCCGTACACCGAGGTCAAGCGCCTGCCGGGGTCGAGCGCGCTGGTGTTCGAGCACGACAGGCCGATGACCGAGCGCAGGCTGCCGCGCTGGCTGCGTACCGAGCCCTACGAGGCGTGGATCAGCCCGCACGAGATCGTGGAGCTGCTGCACGACGTGTACGCCGGATACGAAGGGCGCAAGCTGCTCGTGCCGGTCAGCGGCGGCTACGACTCGCGCCTGCTGGCGAGCGTGGCCAAGGCTCGCGGTGCCGACGTCGAGTCGTGGACCACCAGCCCCGACGACGGCACCGACACCGACATCGCGTTCGCCCAGTCGATCACCAGGGAGCTGGGCATCCCGCACCGTGTGATCATCCAGGACGCCGCCGACTATCCCGCCGACGCGGTCGACGTGGCCCGCAGGCTCGAATACCTGACGCCCCACCATGCCTGGTACGCCCCCTTCGCCAAGGAGGTGCACGGCTCCGGCCGCATGCTGATCGACGGGCTGGCGGGCGGGCCGCTGCTGAAGAACTTCATGGTCAGCGGGGCGGCCCTGGAGGCCAGGACACAGGCCGAGCGCTCGGCCGCCGTGCTGCGGTCGCTGTCGCTGGGCGCGCCGTCGCAGCCGTTCCTGTCCAAGGCGGCGGCGGAGTGGATGGAGGAGACCGTCCGCGAGCAGTTCCTGGCGGCCACGTCCATGCTCCACGGGCACCGGGCCGAGCTGCCGCTGTCGGTGCTGCACACCAGGACCGTGCGGGGCATCGCGCGCTCGGTGGTCAACCTGGTGGGCCCCGAGGCGTCGTTCGCGGCGCCGTTCATCCATCCGGGCTTCTTCGACGCGGCGCTGTCGGTCGGCGTGGCCCGTAAGGACAAGGGGCGCTTCTACCGCGAGGTGCTGCACGCCGCCAACCCGCGGGTCGCCGCGCTGCCGTCGACCAACGTCGTCAAGCAGCCGCTGCGGCGGGTGCCGCTGCGGTCGACGGCCGTTCCTGCCCGAAATTATTCGCACCGGATGCTGGAGACCCTCGTGAGCCGGGTCCCGAGCCTGCTGTCGGATGAGCTGCACGAGGTGATCGCGGGCGGCCCTGACGCGCTGACCAGGTTCAACGGGTGGAACGATCGTTTCTGGGTGCGCGGTTTGGTGCTGTTCGGGCTCTGGCTGAGCGACTTCGAGAACGACCTCTCGGACGTCGCTCCACCTTTTTAGTGAACTCTGGGTAACAGGGTGATTACATACCGATCTCTCGGGTATCAACCCGGCACAGCAGAAGCGGGTTCCGGAAAGCCAACGGGCTGGTAGTGTTCGGCCCGTAAGCGCCGCACAAACGGGCACCAGATCACAAATCCGGTCTCGTTCATGGGCATGGGGTTCGCAGGGATGACGACTCCAGGCGGCGCGGTCACCAGATAAGAACGCCGGGGTAACCGGTGACTTCGTCCTGCCCACATCTCTTCCTGTGAGCGACATATGATCAACGCATCCCCAACACCGGAGCCGATCTCCGAGGCGTTCGTCTCGGAAGATCCAGCCTGGTACAAGCGGGCGGTGTTCTACGAGATCCTCGTCCGGGGGTTCAAGGACTCCAACGGCGACGGCACCGGCGACCTGCGCGGTCTCATCGAGAAGCTGGGCTATCTCGAGTGGCTCGGTGTGGACTGCCTGTGGCTGCTGCCGCTGTACGAGTCGCCGCTGCGCGACGGCGGTTACGATATTTCGGACTATATGAAGATCCTGCCGGACTTTGGGGATCTGGGCGATTTCGTCCAGCTGATCGAGCGGGCGCACGAGCGCGGCCTGCGCATCATCACCGACCTCGTGATGAACCACACCAGCGATCGGCACCCCTGGTTCCAGGCGTCCCGGCACGACCCCGAAGGGCCGTACGGCGACTTCTACGTGTGGTCCGACCACCCCGGCGCCTATCCGGACGCGCCGATCATCTTCATCGGCGCCGAGGAGTCCAACTGGACCTACGACCCGGTGCGCAAGCAGTACTACTGGCACCGGTTCTTCCACCACCAGCCGGACCTGAACTATGACAATCCTGCCGTGCAGGAGGCGATGCTGGAGGTGCTGCGCTTCTGGCTCGACCTGGGCATCGACGGGTTCCGTCTGGACGCGGTCCCCTACCTGTTCGAGCGCGAGGGCACGGCCTGCGCCGGGCTGCCGGAGACGCACGCCTACCTGAAGAAGATCCGCGCCGAGGTCGACCGGCTCTACCCCGACCGGGTGCTGCTGGCCGAGGCCAACGGCTGGCCCGAGGACGTCGTGGAATACTTCGGCGACCCCACCACGGGCGGCGACGAGTGCCACATGGCCTTCCACTTCCCGCTGATGCCGCGCATCTACATGGCGGTGAAGAAGGAGACCCGCGAGCCGATCTCCGAGATCATGTCGCGCACCCCGAAGCTCCCCGATTCGGCCCAGTGGGGCATCTTCCTGCGCAACCACGACGAGCTCACGCTCGAGACGGTGACCGAGGAAGAACGCGACTACATGCACAGCGAATATGCCAAGGACCCGCGCATGCGGGCCTACCTCGGCATCCGGCGCCGGCTCGCCCCGCTGCTCGACAACGACAGGGACCGGATCGAGCTGTTCACGGCGCTGCTGCTGAGCCTGCCGGGCTCGCCGGTCATCTACTACGGTGACGAGATCGGCATGGGCGACAACATCTGGCTGGAGGACCGCGACTCGGTCCGCACACCGATGCAGTGGAGCCCCGACCGCAACGCCGGGTTCTCCAACGCCGACCCCGGACGCCTCTACCTGCCCGCGGTCATGGACCCGATCTACGGCTTCCAGGCGGTCAACGTGGAGGCCCAGCAGCGCCATGAGGGCTCACTGCTGCACTTCACCCGCAAGATGCTGGAGATCCGGCGCAGGCACCCGGTGTTCGGCGTCGGGGCGTACACCGAGATGTGGTCGTCGAACCCCTCGGTGCTCACCTACGTGCGCGAGGACCGCGACGACGCGATGTTGTGCGTCAACAACCTGTCGAAGTTCCCGCAGCCGGTCGAGCTCGACCTGCGCCGTTTCGAGGGCATGGTCCCCGTCGAGGCGCGCGGCGGGGTGCGGTTCCCGCCGATCGGCGAGCTGCCCTACCTGCTGACGCTGCCGGGGCACGGGTTCTACTGGTTCGCGCTGAAGCGGGAGGAGACCGCGCGGCCGGGCGCGGTGAGCGGACCCGTCAGCGCGCGGTGACGGGCACCTGGGCGCGGGCCGCGCGGCGGGCCGGGATCAGCGCGACCGCGAGGGCCGTGCCCACGGCGATCACCACGGCGACGGCCAGCGTCAGCGGCGAGGGCGGCCGGCCGATGCCGGCGCCCACGCCACTGGTGTGACCCTGCAGGTCGATCAGTCCCGTGACGACGGAGGCGCCGGCGGCTGCGCCCGCGCCGACGCCGAGCACGACCAGCAGCCCGGTGCCGGTCACGAGCGTGGCCATGACCTGCCGGGGCGTCAGGCCCATGGCCTTCAGCACGGCCAGGTCGAAGGCGTGGTCACGCAGGCCGAGCGCGCTCGCGGTGAGCAGGTTGGCCAGGCCGATCAGGGCCAGCACGGCGATCAGCGCCACGATCACGACCCTGATGATCGACAGGCGGTCCGCGGGGTTGACCGCGGCCTGCACGTCCAGGCCCTCGGCCGACTCGGCCAGCAGCCGGCCGCGCACCTCCGCCCGGTCGGCGCCCGGCCTGAGCGCGAGCGCGTAGTATTCCGGCGGCACGGAGTCTTTCGCGGCCAGGCTGTCCAGCCCCACCGAGAGCACCACGCCGTCCTGGTCGGGCTCGACGGTCCTGCCGACGATCCTGACGATCAGCGGCGAGCCGCCCACCGTCAGCCGCACCCGGTCGCCGATCTTGATCCCGAGCAGGTCGAGCAGACCCTGCCCGGCGACGGCCTCGCCCTGACGGGCATATCCGCGGCCCTCGACCACGGGGTACGGGTAGGGGTCCGTGGAACTGCCGACGGCCCGCACCCGCACCGAGCGGGCCTCCCCCGGCGCCAGGGCGTTCACGTCGGTGCCCGGATAGACCGCGGCCACGTCCTTGTCGCGCCCGGCGATGCGCCCCGCCTCCGACGCCTCCAGCTTGCCCGGCCTGACGTACAGGCCGGCGTGCTGGCCGACCTGCTCGGGATGGCTGAGGAAGTTGTCGAGCGTGGCCCACACGCCGAGGCCGATCGTGATCATCATCATCGGCACGGCCAGCCCGAACGCCGTCAGGAACGCCGGCACCCGCCTCGTGAAGGCGTCCCTGGTGCCGAGGACGAGGGCGGGCGGGAGGCGTACGAGGAGGGCGAGCCTGGCCAGCCTGGACAGGTGGCCGCGCGGCGGCGAGGCGGGCGCCGCGGGGATCGGCGGAGTGCGGCCGCCGCGCCACGCGGGCAAC
Organism: Nonomuraea sp. B10E15; assembly: GCF_039871615.1. Classification (NCBI taxonomy): domain Bacteria; kingdom Bacillati; phylum Actinomycetota; class Actinomycetes; order Streptosporangiales; family Streptosporangiaceae; genus Nonomuraea; species Nonomuraea sp. B10E15. The sequence continues at coordinate 778,573 of NZ_JBDPMB010000002.1, read as the reverse complement.
CCCACCGCGGCCAGCACCACCAGCGCGGTGCCCGTGACGATGGCCAGCACCGGCACCGGCGCCACGGAGGTCGGGCCGAGCACCGCCGCCATCACCCCCCAGCCCGCCAGCGCGCCGAGCGCGACCCCGAGCAGGCCGAGCGCGCCGTGCTCGGCCACCAGCAGCAGCGTGATCTGGCCTCTGGTGAAACCCATCGACTTGAGCGTGGCCAGGTCACGCAACTGGCCGAGCACCCGGCCGCCGGCCGCGTTGGCCAGCGCGAGCGCGGCCGCCACCAGCCCGACCACCCCGAACAACGCCAGCAGCGTGCCGAGCAGCCGGTTGTCCAGCTCCATGGCGCCCCTGACCTCGCGCCAGGTGTAGACGCGCTGGAGCTGGTCCTCCAGCATGACGACCACGCGCTGGGAGACGACCTGCGCGGCGTCGGGATCGGCCAGGCGCAGCCCGGTCACCCACTCGCTGCGGCCCATCATGGGCTCGATCCGGTCGAGCGTCCCGGGCAGCACGTAGGCCAGGCCCGGCGTCCACTCGGGGTAGAAGCCGTGCTCGGCGGTGTCGGCGATGCCGCGTACGTACAGGGTGTGGCGCTCGCCGCTGAGCGCGATGATCGTGAAGGGCGCGCCGGCCTCCAGCCGCAGCGACGACGCGAAGGACCGCTCGACGACCACGCCGTCCGGCTGGGCGGGGTCCAGCCAGTCGCCCTCCGCCACCAGCGGGTGCGCCACCCCCGCCGGCCGGGCCGGCATCGCGCGCAGCGCCGCGGGCTCTCGCCTGCCGTCCTGGCCCACGGTCACGGGCGCCGAGCGGTACGGGCCCGCGATCTGCGTCACGCCGTCGACGCCCCCAAGAGCGACCTCTGGGCTGTCACCGGTGTAGAACCACACATGGGCGCCGTCGGTCTGGGCCGACAGGCTCCGCCACGGGTTGGTGCCGTCCTCCAGCAGGGTCACCGCGGTGATCAGCGCGGCCACGATGCCCGCCACGGCCAGCACCGTCAGCACCGCCTGGCCCTTCCTGGCCCGCAGGTCGGCCTTGATCCACCGGCTGCCCGCCAGCGCGGTGCTCATCGGTCGCTCACCCGTCGCTCACCGGAGGTCGATCACTTCGCCGGCGGTGCCCGTGCGCCTGCGGGCGATGCGGCCGTCGTCGACGATCTCCCCGTCGAACAGCGAGACCACCCGGTCGGCCAGGGCGGCCACGCGGGCGTCGTGGGTGACCATGACGATGCTCTGGCCCTCCTTGTGCACCTTGCCGAGCAGGCGGAGCACGTCGCGCGTGTTGCGGCTGTCGAGGTTGCCCGTGGGCTCGTCGGCCAGCAGCAGGGTGGGCTGGTTGGCCAGCGCCCTGGCCAGCGCCACCCGCTGCTGCTCGCCGCCGGAGAGCTGGGCCGGCGCGGCGTCGGCCCTGTCGGTCAGGTCGAGCGCGCCGAGCAGGCTCTCCCTGCGCTCGCGGGCCACCTTGGGTGAGACGCCGGCCAGCAGGGCGGGCAGCTCGACGTTGTCGCCGACGGTCATGTTGGCGACGAGGTTGAAGAACTGGAAGACGAAACCGACCTTCTTGCGCCGCAACAGCGCCCACGCGCTCTCGGAGAGGGTGTCGACGCGCTTGCCGTCGAGCCAGATCTCGCCGCTGGTCCTGGCGTCGAGCCCGCCCAGCATGTGGACGAGCGTGGACTTGCCCGAGCCGGACGGACCCATGATCGCGACGAACTCGCCCGGCTCGACCTGCAGATCCACCCCGCGCACGGCGGGCACGGGGATGGCACCATCCTGGTAGATTTTGACCAGATTGACCGTTTTCAGCACGGCGCTCATGCCAGATCCTCCTGGCAACGTTCGAGCCAGTCAAGATCCGCCTGGAGGTGGAGCATGGCGCCCTCGATGAGCAGCATCGCCACCCGGTCGGACGGGGACGTGCGGTCGAGGAGGTCGTTGAGGTCACGCATCAGCGACAGGTAGTGGCGGCGCTGCCTGTTGATCAGCGCCATGCGGTCGGCGATGCCGGTCAGCGGGGCGAGGACGAGCTTCATGAAGAACTCGTCGCGCACCCTCGGACCCTCGGTGGGCTCGTCGACCCAGGTGGTGAGGTGCTCGCGGCCCTTGGCCGTCAGGTAGTAGACCTTCTTGTTGGGCCGGTTGGACTGCTCGACATCCACCGCCCTGACCAGGCCGTCCTTCTCCAGCCTGCCGAGCGTCACGTATATCTGGCCGATGTTGGGGGAGGGGTAGGCGCCGCCGAAGGTCTGCTCGAGAGCTTGTTTGAGCTCGTAGCCGTGAGCCGGCTCTTTGGCCAGGAGCGCCAGCAGGTGAAGCCGCACCGCCCCACCTCCCCGCTGTGTTACGCATGCGTTACGAAGATATCCGTTGACCTACAGATTACCGCTGTGCATAACATGAATGCATCTACCTAACACGTATGTAAACCCTCTGAATACCCGGAGGAAACAGTGCTCCGCCCGCTCGTGCTCCTGCTGGCCGTGGCTCTCGCGGCCGGATGCGCGGCGGCGGGCGACGAGGGCGGCGGCGCGACGGGGACGGGCGGCACCGGGCCCATCACGTTCGCCACCGGACGCGACACCACGACATACCTGCAGCCCCTGCTGGACCGCTGGAACCAGGCCCATCCGGCCGAGAAGGTGACGCTGCTGGAGCTGCCCGAGGCCGCCGACGAGCAGCGCGCCCAGATGGTGGCCAACCTCCAGGCCCAGAGCAGCCGATACGACGTGCTCGGGCTCGACGTGGTGTGGACCGCCGAATTCGCGGAGAACGGCTGGATCATCCCCCTGGAGCGCGGGTTGTTCCCGCTCGACAGGTTCCTGCCGCCGGTCGTGGAGACGGCTGTCTACAAGGGCAAGCTCTGGGCGGTCCCCTACACGAGCAACGCGGGGCTGCTCTACTACCGGACCGACCTGGTCGACAAGCCGCCGAGGACGTGGGCCGAGCTTCGCGACCAAGCACGAAAGATCACGAAAAAGCATGACATAGATGGGTATGCGGGGCAGTTCCTGGCGTACGAAGGGCTCACGGTCAACTTCAGCGAGGCCGTGCAATCAGCCGGCGGCCAGATCGTCAGCCGCGACGGCAAAGAGGTGACCCTCGACCCCGCCCAGGGCGGGACCGCCCTGGGCTTCCTGCTCCAGGGGCTGCGCGAGGGCTGGATCCCCGAAGAGTCTCTGAGCTACAAGGAGGAGGAGTCGCGCCTGGCCTTCCAGGAAGGCAGGCTGGCCTTCGCCCGCAACTGGCCCCACGCGTACGGCCCCGCGAAGGCCGAGCTGGGCGACAAGGTCGCGGTGACCAGGCTGCCCGGGCTCGACGGGCCGGGGTCGAGCGCGCTGGGCGGCGCCAACCTGGCCGTCAGCGCCTTCTCCAAGCACCAGCACACCGCGCAGGAGTTCATCCGCTATTTCACGAGCCTGGAGAACGAACGCCGGGTGCTCACCGAGGGCTCGTTCCCGCCCGTGTGGACCGAGCTCTACGACGACCCTGCCCTGATCAAGCGCTTCCCCTACCTGCCGGTGCTCAAGGAGAGCATCCTCGCCGCCAAGCCACGGCCGGTCAGCGCCAACTACAACCAGCTGAGCCTGGTGATCGCCAGTTCGGTCGCCAAGGCCCTCACCAACCCTGCCACCGAGTCCGCCGACGACGTCGCGGCCTCCATGAAGTCCGAACTCGAAGAGATCATCAGAACCCAGTGAGGCAGCCATGCGAAGAAGCAGAGCAGCAGCGATCCTGGCCGGGCTCGCGGTAGCGGTCGCCGCCTGCGGCAACGCGCCGACGACGACGGAGCCCACCGCCTCGGGGTCGGCGCCGGCCACCGGCGGCGACAAGACGCTCGAAGGCGTGACGCTCGAGGTCGCGGCCAAGTGGACCGGGGCCGAGCAGAAGAACTTCGAGCAGGTGCTCAAGGCCTTCACCGACAAGACGGGGGCCAAGGTCACCTACGCCTCCACCGGCGAGGACACCGGCGCCTACCTCGGCCCCCGCATCCAGGGCGGCAACCCGCCCGACGTGGCGATCCTGCCGCAGCCCGGCCTGGTCCAGCAGTACGCCGAACAGGACGCGCTCAAGCCGCTGAACGACGCCGTCATCAAGGAGATCGACACCAACTACACCCCCTACTGGAAGGAGCTCGGCTCCGCCGACGACAAGGTCTACGGCGTGCTGATCAAGGCGGCGCACAAGTCGCTGGTCTGGTATCGCTCGCAGGCGTTCGACGACGCGGGCGTACAGGCGCCGACCAACTGGGACGAGCTGGTCAAGGCCGCGCAGACCGTCGCCGACTCCGGCACGCCGCCGTTCTCCTTCTGCGGCGCCTCCGGCTGGACGCTGACCGACCTGTTCGAGAACGTCTACCTCTCCACCGCGGGCCCGGAGAACTACGACAAGCTCTCCAAGCACGAGATCCCGTGGACCGACCCCACCGTGGCCACCGCGCTGGAGAAGATCCAGCAGATCGTGAGCAAGCAGGAGTTCCTGGTCGACGGCGTCTCCGGCACCATGCAGACCGACTTCCCCACCTGCGTGAGCAAGGTCTACGGCACCAAGAAGGCCGCCATGGTCATCGAGGCCGACTTCGTGGCCGTCGAGGCCGACCAGTCGGGCGCCAAGGTCGGCGAGGAGGCGAAATACTTCCCGTTCCCCAAGGTCGGTGACACCGCCCCGGTCGTGCTCGGCGGCGACGTCGCGGTGGCCATGAAGGACTCCCCCGGCGCCATGGCCCTGCTGCAGTTCCTGGCCTCCAAGGAGGGCGGCGAGGTCTGGGCCAAGCTGCCCGGCTACCTGTCGCCCAACAAGAACGTCTCCCCCGACAACTACCCCGACGAGCTGACCAAGCAGCTCGGCCAGACCATCGTCTCGGCCGGCGACACCGTCCGCTACGACATGTCCGACCTGGCGCCGAGCGCGTTCGGCGGCACCGACGGCAAGGGCGAGTGGAAGGTGCTGCAGGACTTCCTGCGCGACCCGTCCGACGTCAAGGGCGCCCAGGAGGCGCTCGAAGCCGAGGCCAAGAAGGCCTGGAAGTAAAGAGGTAAGGCCGTGACCGAACGGTTGGACGGCCCGCAGGACCCGCCCGCGAACGCCGCGGGCGGGCCCTCCACCGGACCGGCTGAAACCCCCCAACGCAAGCGACGCCTCGGCCCCTCCCCGGCGGTCGCCATCGCCTTCCTCCTCCCGGCGGCGCTGCTGCTGGGCATCTGGGTGATCTATCCGATCGCCTACTCCATCTTCAGGAGCCTGTTCGACTCGACGGGCACCGGATTCGTGGGGCTGGGCAACTACACCACGATCTTCACCGACGCCGGCACCCTCACCACCATCCGCAACAACCTGATCTGGGTGGTGGTCGCGCCCATCGTGGTCACCACGATCGGCCTGATCTTCGCGGTGCTGACCGAGCGGATCAGGTGGGCGACGGCGTTCAAGCTGATCGTGTTCATGCCGATGGCCGTCTCGCTGATGGCGGCCGGCGTGATCTTCCGGCTCGTCTACGAGGAGAGCCCCGACAAGGGCCTGGCCAACGCCGTGCTCACCACGGTGCACGACACGTTCTCCTCCTCGCAGGGCTACCCGGAGGCCCGCCCGCGCGGGGGCGACGAGTCCCCGGTCGCCGAGCAGGACGGCGCGGTCGTCACCAAGCAGCCCGCGCAGGCGGGCCAGCCCGTGCTGGTGCCGATCGTCGGCGTCAAGCCGGAGCTGGTGCCGGGCGACGCCCAGCCCGCCAGGGCCCCCGCGGCCGGCGACGGGCTCTCGGGCACCGTGTGGTTCGACTTCACCCCCGGGGGCGGAGGCACGAACAACGCGGTCGACGCCGCCGAGAAGGGCCTGCCCGGCATGACCGTCGAGGCGGTGCGCGACGGCCAGGTCGCCGCGACCGCGACCACGGCCGGCGACGGCTCCTTCCGCTTCGAGGGGCTGCCCGCCGGCTCCTACGTCGTACGGCTGCCCGCGTCGAACTTCGAGGCCGCCTACGGCGGGCTGAGCTGGCTCGGCCCGACGCTCATCACCCCGGCGATCATCGGCGCGTTCGTCTGGGTGTGGGCCGGCTTCGCCATGGTGCTGATCGCGGCCGGGCTGGCGGCGATCCCGCGCGACGCGCTGGAGGCGGCCCGCATCGACGGAGCGAGCGAGTGGCAGGTGTTCCGCAAGATCACGGTGCCGCTGCTCTCGCCGGTGCTGCTCGTCGTCTTCGTGACAATGATCATCAATACGCTGAAGGTGTTCGACCTGGTCTTCATCATCGCGCCGGCCTCGGTCCAGCCACAGGCGAACGTGGTCGCGCTGGAGATGTGGCGCGTGTCGTTCGGCGGCGGCAACAACCAGGGCCTGGGCAGCGCGCTGGCCATCTTCCTGCTCATCCTGGTCCTCCCCTTCATGATCATGAACATCCGCAGGTTCAGGAGGGAGGACACATGAGCGAGCCCATCGACAGGCCCGGCACGCCGGACGCCTCGGGATCCGACGGGGAGGGGCACATGACCACGGCGACGGTCACGGCGCCGGCCGAGACGTACGCGGGAGCGCCGTGCAGGAGCCTCGCCGGCAGGCTCGCGGACCGTCTCGGCGGCGGGGCGGTCCAGGTCGTGATGGTGCTGCTCGGGCTCTTCTGGCTGGTGCCGACGCTGGGCCTGCTCGTCGTCTCCATGCGGACCTCGGAGGTCAACAACGCCGAGGGCTGGTGGACGATCTTCACCAAGCCGGCCGAGCTGACCGTCGACAACTACGCCAACCTGCTGGGCAGCGGCTTCACGGCGTCCTTCTGGAACACCGTGCTGATCACGGTGCCGACCACGGTCCTGGTGATCGGCATCGCGGCGATGGCGGCGTACGCGTTCGCGTGGATGGACTTCCGCGGCCGTGACACCGCGTTCCTCGTCGTCGTCGGGCTGCTGATCGTACCGATCCAGATCGCGCTGATCCCCGTCGCGTCCCTCTACGGCGCCGCCGACATGTTCGGCTCGATCGCCGGCGTGGTGCTGTTCCACGTGGCGTTCGGGCTGCCGTTCGCGATCTTCCTGCTCCGCAACTTCTTCGTCGGCATCCCCAGCTCGCTGCTGGAGGCGGCGCGGATGGACGGCGCGTCGGAGTGGAAGATCTTCGCGTCGGTGGTCTTCCCGCTGGGCAAGCCCGCAATCGCCTCGCTGGGCATCTTCCAGTTCCTGTGGGTGTGGAACGACATGCTCATCGCGCTGGTCTTCGCCGACACCGGGAACCAGCCGATGACCAAATATCTGCAGTCGCAGATGCGGCAGTTCGGGTCGAACGTCGACATCCTCTCGTCCGGCGCGTTCCTGTCGCTGATCATCCCGCTGGTGCTGTTCTTCGCGTTCCAGCGGTACTTCGTCCAGGGCATGATGGCCGGCTCGGTCAAGTGACCTCGCGGGCGCCCGCCGTACCGATGTGATCATTCCGGTACGGCGGGCGACCGTGTTTTGCCCGCAAGCCGTACCAGACATGGCTAAGCTTCACGCCCATGGCTGGTCGTCCCCTTCATGAAATCGTCGATGCCGGATGGGCGCGGGCGCTTGAGCCCGTCGCCGCGCAGATCGCCCAGATGGGCGAGTTCCTGCGCAAGGAGATCGCGGAGGGCCGGCAGTATCTCCCGGCCGGCGCGCACGTGCTACGTGCTTTCAGCCAGCCTTTCGACGACGTCAAGGTGCTGATCGTCGGCCAGGACCCCTACCCCACGCCCGGCCACCCCGTCGGGCTGTCGTTCTCCGTCGCCCCCGACGTCCGGCCGCTGCCGGGCAGCCTGGTCAACATCTACAAGGAGATGGAGAGCGACCTCGGCCTGCCCCGGCCGGCCAACGGCGACCTCACGCCGTGGGCGGAGCAGGGCGTGCTGCTGCTCAACAGGGTGCTGACCGTGATGCCCGGCAAGCCCGCCTCCCACCGGGGCAAGGGCTGGGAGCAGGTCACCGAGCAGGCCATCCGCGCCCTGGTCGCGCGCGACAAGCCGATGGTCGCCATCCTGTGGGGCCGCGACGCGCGCAACCTGGCGCCGATGCTCGGCGACGTGCCGCGCGTCGAGTCCGCCCATCCCTCGCCTCTGTCGGCCCGCAGCGGTTTCTTCGGCTCGCGGCCGTTCAGCCGCGCCAACGAGTCGCTGGTTCAGCAAGGTGCGGCACCTGTGGAGTGGAAGCTCCCCTAACATCATCGCCATGAGTGATGAACCGAAATTCCTGCGTCTCACGGTCGAGCTGACCGTCGAGGTGCTCGATGTGGACGCGTTGCAGGCGGCGGCGCTGGCCGAGGTCCGGCACCCCGACGCCGATCTCACCGAGGAGGAGCGCACCGAGCAGGCCGAGCTCGTCTCCTCCGACGACTCCGGCGCCTCCGCGCTGCAGTGGCTGATCGAGCCCGACCACGTGCTGCAGCTCGTCGACCACATCACCGAGATCGAGCCGCGCGAGGCCGTGCTCGGCGTGGAGCCGTCCGAGGGGCCGAGCGAGGAAGAGGAAGAGGAGCACGACCACGGGTGACGTCCGGCGGCACGGTCAGCGGCGGCCACGGCGTTCGACGGCGTCGTGGCTCTTCGCGAAGCTGCCGCTACGATCGGGATCTCGCAGGCTCAGCCGGCCCCGGCAGGCCGAGCGTGAAGGAGCAGGAGCGGCTCCTGACCAGATCCCCGGGTTCACCGCAGGAGGCACGTAGTGATCGTCGCATTCTCCATCACCCCGCTCGGCGTCGGCGAAGGGGTCGCCGAGCCCGTCGCCCGTGCCGTCCAGGTGGTCCGCTCCAGCGGGCTGCCCAACCGCACCGACGCCATGTTCACCACGATCGAGGGCGAGTGGGACGAGGTGATGGACGTCGTCAAGCGGGCGGTCGACGCGGTGGCCGAGGTCGCTCCCCGCGTGAGCCTGGTGCTCAAGGCCGACCTCAGGGAGGGCGTCACGGACGGCATGACGTCCAAACTGGAGTCCCTGGAACACCACCTCTCCTGAGCCCACCGTCGCGGCCGGATCGGTCTGGAGGGCGCTCCGGCCGGCTGGACGATAATGATCACGGCCGAAGGACGACGTCAGCGGCTCAGAGCTTGCACCGGGCCCCTTCGGCCGGGGACTCGAGGTCGATGAGGTAGGCGGCCACCGTCTTGTTGACACAGGTGTTGCCGGCCAGGAGGGCACCGTGCTGCTCGCCCTCGACGGTGAGCAGGCTGCCGCCGAGCGTCCTGGCCAGGTTGATGCCGCCCTCGTGCGGCGTCGCGGCGTCGCCCGTGACGGAGACCGTCAGCGTGTCGGGCAGGCCCTTGATGCCGGTGGCGTACGGGTAGCCGAGCGTCGGCTTGACCGGCCAGTACTCACAGCCGTCGCGTGCCTCCTTGATCGGGCGGCCGGGGTCGGAGAACGGCGCCGCCTTGAACCACGCCCGGTTCAGCGCGGTCTCCTCTTCCGGCGTGTGGCGATCCTCGTCCAGGCAGTTGATCGCCATCGTGGCTTCGAGCGAGTCGGAGTAGGCGCCGCCGGCAGTCCGCCCGTGGTAGGTGTCGCGCAGCTTCAGCAGGGTGTCGCCCTTGCCGGCCTCCAGTTCGGCCATGCCCGCGATCGCGGCGGGCCAGAGCGCCTCGCCGTACATCGCGAAGATCACTCCCTCGACCGCCTGTCCGTACGTCAGCCCGCGCCCGCCGGACGTCCGCGCCGGCTTGTCGATCAGCGGCCGGACGAGCTTCTGGAAGACCTTGGTTGCGCGGCCGGGGTCGGTGCCGAGCGGGCAGTCCGGCTTGGTGGCGCACGACGCGGCCATGCGCTCGAAGGAGCGCTGCATTCCGGTGGCCTGCTGGACGCGTCGCTCGTAGGTGTCCTTCAGCGGATCCATCGCCCCGTCGAGCACCAGCGCGCGTACCTTCTTCGGGAACATCTCCGCGTACACGGCGCCGAGCCGGGTGCCGTAGCTGGAGCCCGCGAAGGAGAGCTTCTCGTCGCCCAGGGCCTGGCGCAGCACGTCCATGTCCCGCGCGGCGTCGCGGGTGCCGACGTGCGCGAGCACCCGCTTGCCGCCGGAGCGCTTGGCGCACTGCCGAACGAGCCGGCGGGTCTCCTGCCTGGTCCAGTCGTCCACGCCGGCGGGGATCGAGGAGAGCTTCACGTCGCGCTCGCGCTCGGCATTCGTGAAGCAGTCGAGCGCCGGCTTCGAGGCGCCGACGCCGCGCGGGTCGAACCCGACAATATGGAAGCGCTCGGTGATCGGCGATGTCGCCCACGCGGCGGCGGTAAGGGCCGCGTGCTCCGTGCTGGGGAAGCCGGGGCCGCCGGGGTTCACCAGGAGCGACCCGATCGGGTCCTTGCCGCGCGCGGGGACGCGCAGCAGCGCCAGCTCCGCCTGCTTGCCCTTCGGGTTCCGGTAGTCGAGTGGCACCTTGAGCCGCGCGCACTCGGCTTTGACGGCCGGCGCGTCCGGCGTCGGTTTCGGCGCGTCGCACGGCTGGAACGTCGGCTTCTGCGCGTAGAAGCGGTCCAGGCCGGTGGCGGAGAGGGCGGGCTGCCGGCCGGCCTGACCGGTGCCGGAGGGGCCGAACCGGCCGCCCACCTGGCCGCCCACCTGGCCGCCCGCCTGGTCTGCGCAGGCGCCGAGCAGCAGCGTCAGCGCCGCGACGCTCATGACGACGGCTGGTGGCTTGCGATATGACATGGACGTTCTCCATCGTCGAAGGTGCTGGTCCACAGGGGATGGGGCCGGATGCCCGAGCAGGCTCACGTCCAGTGCGCGGCACCGCGAAGGTCGTGAACGTGCTGTTTGACACCGACCTAACAGCGTGCCCTTGGGACACGGTCAAGGGGTGCCACACGACCGGTCACCGAGCTTGAGTGTGCCCCTGGGGCATGGTGTGGACTAAGACGCGGTGGCCGGCCGTGCACGAGAGGGAGGCGGAGAATGGCGTGGAGCACCCGGCAACTAGCCGATCTTGCCGGCTCGACGGTGAAGGCCATCCGGCATTACCACGAGCTCGGGCTGCTGGAGGTGCCCGAGCGCGCGGCCAACGGGTACAAGCAGTACAAGGTCGCGCACCTGATCCGGCTGTTGCAGATCAAGCGGTTGCGTGACCTTGGGGTGCCGCTGTCGCAGGTCGCGGCTATGGGACGGGCCGACCAGGAACCGGACGAGGCGATCCGGGCGCTGGACGCCGAGCTGGCGGCGACGATCGAACGGCTCAATCGCGTGCGCGCGGAGCTGGCCGTCATCCTGCGCCACCGCGCGCCGCTCCATGTGCCGCCCGGATTCGCTCCTCTCTCCCAAGAGCTCTCCGACACGAACCGGTCCCTGTTCATGGTCTATTCAACGGTGTTCAGCGAGGAGGGCCTGGAGGAATTCCGCCGGATCGTCGCCGTGCGCGACGACACCGGCGAGGAGTTCGAAGCCCTTCCCCCGGACGCCGGGGATGCCACGATCGACCGGCTTGCCGAGCGCATCCTGCCGGCTGTCCGCAAGATGCGGGAAGAGCACCCGTGGTCGAACGACCCGGTGGCGGATTCGCCACGAGGAGCGGAGCTGGCCGGAAACGCGATGGCACTTGCGGCAGCGGAGCTCTACAACCCGGCACAGCTACGCGTCCTGCAGCGCCTGCACCACCTCCTCGAACAGAGCACGGACACGAACGACGACGCGCTCCCCGGCCCGGGCCCGGACGTGCGCTCGGGCGAAGAGTGACGATCGACACGCTCGGAACCCCGTCAGGAAACTGCGCATCGCCATCGCCAGGGAAACTCGTCGCCCCGGACCCCGCATCATCATGCTGCGGCATCGTCGGCGGCGGCCACTGTCAAGATGAGGTCGTGGCTCTGTCGGAGCTGCCGACACGATCGAGACCTCCAGGCTCGGGAGACGCCGGCAGGTCCGGCAGGCTCAGACACGGGGGGCGGTGAGCTCGTAGCCCGCCTCCTCGACGGCGGCGCGCACATGCGCGAGCTCCAGCTCCCGGTCACTGGTCACCGAGACCCGGTCCGCCTCGACGTCCACGCTCACGGCGGTGACGCCGGGGACACGTTCGAGTTCCTCGGTGACGGCGTCCGCACAGTGCCCGCACGCCATGCCGATCACGGTGTAGGTGCTCGTGGTCACGCCGGCGCGTCCCGGTTGCCGAGCGCCGTCGCCTGGTCGCCCTTCCCTCCGGCGGGGACGGTGCGGGTGAGCATGTGCGACCTGCGCATCCGCCCGTCGTCGGTGAACTGCCCGAAGAAGTACACCTCCATAGCGAACTCCTTCTTGCGCTGCTGTACATGCAACGTGTAGCGCGCGGCGATCCGGTCGCCGTCCGCCACCGCCTCGTGCACCTCCATACGGCTGCTGGGCCGGTTCTTGCGCACCGGGCGGGTGTGCGCGATGAGTTTGTCCCGGTCCATCCGGTGGCCGTCTGCTATCTCGATGATGTCCGTGGTGTGGTAGCGGTCCACGATTTCCGCTGGATCCTCGTCGTCGCGCAGGAGCTCTTCGGAGAAGGAGGTGAAGAACTTGGTGATGAACTCTGCGGGGTCGCTGTCGCTGCATGGACGCATGGGGACTCCTGTCCGCGATAAGTTTGACAGCATGTAAGCTATACATAGTTGATTATCTTTGGCAACATGTAAGAAATGAGTTCATCCCCGGGCCGCACTCGCCGCGCCGACGCCCGACGCAGCAGGGCGGCCATCCTGGACGCGGCGATCCGGCTGCTCAACGCCCGGCCCGACGCCAGCGTCGACGCCATCGCCACCGCCGCGGGCGTGACCCGCCAGACCGTCTACGCCCACTTCCCCTCGCGCCAGCGGCTGCTGGCGGCGGTGCTCGACCGGCTCACCGAGGAGGCCGTGGACGAGATGGACGCCGCGGACCTCGGCACGGGGCCGGCCGCGGACGCGCTGCTGCGGCTGATCGACGCCGGCGCCAGGACGGCCGGGCGCTATCCCGTGCTGATGCAGAAGCTCGCCGCGCTGCCCGTTCCTCCGGGAGAGGACCAGGCGCGGCACACGGCGGTCGCCGACCGGCTCAAGCTCATCATCGAGCGCGGCGTGCGGACCGGGGAGTTCGACGATCGCCTACCGGTCGACTGGCTGGTCGCGGCCACCATCACGCTGGGCCACGCCGCGAGCGAAGAACGCACCGCCGGACGCCTGACCGCCGCGGAGACGGACGAGGCGCTCCGCGTCAGCCTGCTCCGGCTGCTCGGCGGGAAATGACCGTACGGCCGCTACTTCCGGGGCCGGTTACCCCTTTCGACGTCGGACCGGTCCCGGCCCACGGGTGATTCAATGTGCCGTCGCCAGAAATGCCTGCCTGGTCACCGCTGGAGATCAGGTCAGCAACTCGGAGGTACGGATGCGAAGACCGGTTCGTGACGTTGTCATCGCCTTGACCGCAGCGACTCTGGTGGCATCGTGCACCGCGAGCCCGACCGGGGCACCCGGCGACCCTGCGGCCAGCGACTCGCCGCCGGTCTCGCCCGCCCACAAGGCTCTCGACCTCAGTGGCGACCCACACGCCGCGGCCCCCCTGGCGTTCGACGACGAAGCCGCCCATGTCCTGCCGACCGGCCCCAAGGGCGTCCCCACCGTCGCCCTGCACGGGCGCGCAGCGTGGTTCTCGCACGCCTCTGGCGTGACGGTGTACGACCTGGCTTCGGGTAAGGCCGTCACCGACATCACCACCGAGAACACGCCCACGTATGACATGCCTGCGCCCCGCGAACTGAGCCGGAAGCAGGCCGAGATGATACGAAGCCGTGTGTCGACGCCGGAGCCGGTCCAAATCGGCGGCGCGCCAGCCATGATCACCGTCGTGCCGGTCAAGCTCGCTCCGCGGGGCGAGGGCTCAGCCCAGGCAGGGTTCGAGGTGATCGCGGCACGGGCGGACGACGGCAAGCCGATCTGGCGGCTGCCCGTGGACGTCTATGGCGAACCGACGGGCAAGCTGGGCGCACTCCTGGTGTCGGCCGTTGACGGCGCGGCGGCCGTCACCTGGACGGAGGACGGCTACTCGGCGGGCACCTTCGCGGTCTCCCTGGATGAGCCCCGCCTTCTGTGGCAGCGTGCGGGCTTCTGGATGATCGGGGGATACGACGGCGCATTGCTGGGGTTTCACCGAAATGCGGACGACAACTATGTGATGGCCGGTATCGCCGTCCCAGACGGCCGCGACCTGTGGCACAAGGAGGTGCCGGCCAACACCACCTGGGCGATCAGGGAGACCGGCGGCCCTTTGGCCAAGCTCGACGATGACGGCGACAAGGGACAGTTGATCGAGCTTGCGACCGGCGACATCGCCCTGTCCAAGCAGGGCGGCTTGACCAAGCGCATGCGATGCGATCGCGGCGAGGGCGGCACCGTCGATCTGTGCGCCTCGAAGCAGGACGGGGCCTTGGCGGTGGATGGCGCCGGCAAGGTCTTGTGGCGCCGGTCGGCGGGCGACGGCCCGGACGACTGGAACGCCACCGCTGAGGCCGATTTCAAGGACCTGGCCTATGCCAAGGGCGAAGAGGGTGCGTTCGTCATCGACGCGCGTACCGGACGAACCGTCAGCACCGATGCGGGGGTCGCGCCCGATCGTGTCAACGCCTACGCCGCGCTCGTCTTCACCGACAAGGGCACGGAGGTCCACCACACCAAGCGCTGACCGGAACGGCGCGCATTTCGAGATATATCTTGACCATCCAACGGACGCGACATATCGTGTTGCCCACCAACGCGATAGTACGTGTTACGGAGGTGGCGGGCAATGGAGCGAGAGCGGGTGCCGATCCTCGTGGTCGGCGGCGGGTATGCGGGGCTGAGCGCGGCGGCGCTCCTGGCCTGGCGAGGCGTGCCGGTCATCCTGGTCGAACGGCACCCGGACACCTCCATCCAGCCCAAGGCCTTCGGCGTAGGACCGCGGGCGATCGAGCTGCTCCGCCCCGTGCCGGGCATCGAGCAGGAACTGAGCGACATCTGGGCAGGCATCGGCGACAACCTGCGCATCGCCATCGCCAGGGACCTCCGCGACCCGGATCCGCACATGATCATGGAGGACGAGGTCGAGGAGCTGGCCTTCCTGACCGACATCACCCCCGTGGCGAACGTCGGCGCACCCCAGGCCGAGATCGAGCGGGTGTTGCGGCGCAGGGCCGAAGCGCTCGGCGCCGACCTGCGCTTCTCCACCGAGCTGGTCTCGCTCGACCAGGACGAGGACGGCGTCACGGCGCTGATCCGCGGCGAGGACGGGGAGCGCGTCGTGCGGGCGGACTACGTGGTGGCCGCCGACGGCTGTCGCAGCCCCGTACGCCGGATGCTCGGCGTGCCCACCTCGGGCAAGGGCGTGCTGGGCACCATGTGCTCGATCATGTTCGATGCCGACCTGACCGGGCTCGTCGAGGATCGTATGGTCACGCTCTGGTATCTGCAGAACGACGTCTTCACCGGCGCCATCCTCACCGGCACCGGAGTGGGGGCGCACGTGCTGGGCGTCAACCACGCCGAAGGCGAGAGCGCGGCCGACTTCACCGGCGTGCGCTGCGCCGAGCTGGTGCGGATCGCGACCGGGCGACCGGATCTCGACGTGCGCATCCTGGACAGGACGACGTTCGACCTGGGGCACGTGCTCGCCGACACCTATCGCGCCGGCCGGGTGTTCCTCGCCGGCGACGCGGCCCACACCATGCCGCCCACCGGCGGGCAGGGCGGCAGCACGGCGCTCCAGGACGGCTGCGACCTGGCCTGGCGGCTGTGGCTCGTCGTCACGGGCCAGGCAGGTCAGGACTTCCTCGACACGTACGACGCCGAACGCCGCCCCATCGGCGCCATGACCGCCGACGCCCAGCTCGCCAACCTGGGCGTCCGCATGCCTCCCGGCGCCCGCGAGGGCTATCCGGAGCCCTTCGAGGACACCGCGGCCTGGCTGATCGGACACCGCTACCACTCCACGGCGATCCTGAACGAACCCGGCGACGACGGCTCGATCCTGGAGGACCCCCGTGTCCCGCACGGGCGCCCCGGCAGCCGGGCCCCGCACGTGGTGCTCGACTGGGAGGGGCAGCGCATCTCCACCATCGACCTGTTCGGCTCCGGCTTCGTGCTGCTGGCCGCCAAGGAGGGTGGCCAGGCCTGGGTGGACGCCGGCCGCCAGGTCAAGGAACGGCTCGGCGTGCAGCTCACACGGCTGCTCCTCGATGCCGAGCTCATGGACGTGACGGGACGGTTCCAGGAGGTGTACGGCGTCAACAGGGGCGGCGCCGTGCTCGTCCGGCCCGACGGCTATGTGGCCTGGCGCTCGCCCGACCCCGTCGAGGACCCGGCGGCCACCCTGGAAGGGGTCATGAGACAGATCCTCAGCCGCTGATCCATCACAGAACCCGAGGCGACGGGCCACGTCGGTGGCGGCAACCTGGCTCCCGCCGCGAAGGGGCCCGTCACACGACGAGCACCCGGGCCGACCCAGAAGAGTCCGTCACACGACGAGCACCCGGGCCGACCCAGAAGAGTCCGTCACACGACGAGCACCCGGGCCACCCGGCAAGGGATCGTCAGGCGGCGAGGGTGGAGGACGGGGGGTGCATGCTCGTCAGGGAGGCGTGGGCGGTGCTCTGGGTGGCGCAGAGCCAGTCGTTGGTGGAGCCGGTGAAGCCCAGGGGCGGCCCGACCTTGAGGCAGGTGATCTGGCCGGTGCCGGGCGCGGGACCGACCTTCAACCGCCGGACCCCCGCGGGGCCCACGGCGTCGGCCTCGTAAGGGGTCAGCAGGACGCCGAAGGGGCAACCACCGTCGGGCTGGTCGCCTGGCTGGATCTGGAGGAAGTCGTCGATCCGGCGCTCGGTTGCCTCCGGGTGGGCGGTGAGGTGGGCCAGGTGGTCGGCGACCAGGCGGCTGGCCACCGTGCGCAGGAGGTTGGTGGCGCACAGGTTGTGCGCGCAGGCGGCGCCGTCGAGGGTGATCTCGGGCAGGGCGAAGCGGCGCAGGCCGCGCGAGGTCACCCGGAGGCAGGAGGTGTCACCGGGATCCCAGGGCGCGCAGGCGGCGACCTCGTGCGTGCGGACGTCCCAGGCCAGCCAGTCGTCGTTGAGGTGGAACGCCGCGGGCTCGCCGGCGCACTGCCCGCAGGTGAGGATGGCCGCACCGGTCAAGGGGTCGATCAGCGGTCCGTCGCACTCGCGTGCCAGGGCTCTGGCCGCGGCCCTGGCGGCCTGCGCACTCGCGGGCAGCAGGTGCGGGGGCGCCGTGGCGGACACCACGACATGGTGTTTCGCCCGCCGAAGGCGACGCCTCTCCTCGTCGCCGAGGTTGGCGCCGGTCGGTTTCCACGGGGTCGGATGGTAGGTCGCGGTCAGGGCCCGGCTGCGCATCGCGCTGATCACGGCCTTCCTGTGAGGGCCAGCGACGCGCCAGGGCAGGAACGCGTCGACGTCGAACCGCGTGCGCTCCATGGCCACGACGAACCGGGACGTCAGCGTGCGGGGCAGGGGCAGGGTGATCTTCATGGGCGGCCTCCGGACGTTTCGAAGCGGTGAGGCGCTCAGGATCTGGGACGGCGGGTGAGCGAGAGCAAGTGGAGCGACGTTCTGTGGATGACGTCGAGTTATCCACAACGGGCGCACGACAGCCCTGCGTCCCCCGTGGACCAGCGCGTTGGTCACCAGTTCTGAGGCGATGAACTGAAGGTCCCAGATGGCCGGATGCTCACCCATCCAGCGTCCAAGCTCTCGACGGGGGCTGAGGTCGACACCAGCAGGTGTTGTTTCTAGTGCAGCCCTCGATCGGTCAGAGTGAAGAACCAATTCCCGCCTACGTTGGAACTGATGGCGTCTCCTATCGCCGGGACCTGGCCATCGACCCACCACACCTTGTTATGGAGGTTAACCGCATTGAGACCATGACCGCCACCATCCGGGAACATCAGTTGCACGTTTCCCTGGGCACGGTTCCCGGCGTCCAGCAACTCTTTCTCGATCGCCTGGGGACCTGCTATCGGAAAGGCATTCATATTATTTCCTGGAGAGCGTCCCGCGACTCTGGCATCCCCGAGAAGAACGGACCTGACGGCCAACGATATCTCGGCGCAGTTAGCCGTCCCCTTCAGTGGATTGACGTACGGCAACAGGCTGGCCACGTCTTTGGCCGTCTGAGGAACGCCGTTCGGGAACATGGTCATCAGCAGCTTCAGTTTGGCATGCGCATTCGCCAGGAGCGCCAGATCCTGCGCCGTGTGCGGTGCGTCATTGAGGTACGCCATACCGGACGGGCGATAGTCGACGCCCTGGACCGGGCGCCGGGCCACCCCGGTGTGCACGCCCGAAGAGTGATTAAAGTATCTCTCGAATTCGGGCGTCCCCCTACCCGGCCGCAGAAACAGCCCCACCGGTCGGAAGATGCCGGGTGGCAGCGAAAACTCGAACTTACTCAACCCATGCCGCCTGGCGAGGAAAGATGATGCGGCTCATTCCTGACCCGTGGCGAACTTCTGCGGGTCAGCCTCGTACTCCGCGATCGCCTGGCTGCGGGACAGGTACGAGGGGAACGTTATGATGCGTCCGCTGTCCCGCAGCACGAGTACGGGGCCTGCCCCCACCAAAGCGTGACGATAATCTCCTGTCCTGCGGAACGCCGCCGTCGTATAGGTGAACACCCAACCGTACGCACGTTCCACTGCGGCGGCGTTCACCACGATCCCATCGCCTGGCGGCCCGTCGATGTACACGCTGTTCAGATAGCGCTCCAGAAGTGCCCGCGCGCCAGCTTCGCTGATCATCACACCTCTTTCGATTCCGGCAACCAACAGCGGCGCGGTCAGGCCAAGACGGCGTTGGCGGCGGTGTTGGTCATCCGGTCGATGGCGAGCCTGAATGTCCGCTGGGCGGCGGGCGCCGCCATACCCCCGCCGGACACGAGCGCAGCTGCGGCCAGCGCGTAGTAGTACAGTGTGAAGGCTTTATGCGCGAGCACGAGCAGCGCGCCGGCGTGCAGCCCGAGAGCGGCGGCACGCACTCCGGTCGTTGCGTCGGTGAGATTGTTGCTGGCTCCCTCGGGGTGGGAGAAGTCTTCCGTGAAGGCGGTGACGCCCTCTCCCCGGCTGCTGGCCGCAAGGGCCTTCACATGGCCGTCTCCGTCGGCCAGCAACTCGCGGAGCCGACCGGCCTGCAGATCGTGCGCCTTGCCCAACTCCATGCAGGCGTTCTCGTCGCCGTCAGGAAAGACACAGCCGAGGAATGCCTCGATCGCGGCGAGCTGTCCTTCGGGAAGTCCAAGACCCACTACACCCTCACACTGTCGATGGCGGAGGCGGACTCCGCTTCGGCCGACTGGTATTGAGCGGTCATGAACTGCAGGCCCTGAGGATAGCCGTGGTAATCATCCAGATTGCTCCGGGTACATTCCTCAATCAATCCCAGTGCGGTCTCGTAGCACATGCCGATCGTCTGGCCGAGGGCATTGTTCGTCCCCCACGGCTGCCCGTAGGACTTCACATCCTCTACAAATGCCTGAGCCAGGGCTGACGCCTGCTGGCCGACATTGACGAGGCCCTCGGTGGACCGGCCGAACTGCGCGTGGTCGAGGTCTACTTCAGCTTCCATGCAGCGTCTTCTCTCCGTCATCACCCGCGAGCGATGCTCGACATGAACGCGGCCAGCGCTTCCCCGTACGATCGCATGTGGGCCATGCCCGATTCCCGCAGACCATGGATTCGCGCCTCGATCAGATCGGGGTCGGCGCCGGCGGCTCCGCGGTGCTCGCGAGACCTCACCGCCGCCTCGTCCATCGCCTGGTTGACCGCCTGCTCCAGGTATCCGCTCAGCTCCGGCGTCGTGCGCATCGCCCGTTGGTCAATGGTCACGGCCACGAGTCTCGGACACGGCCCGCCGTACCGATTCCACGAACGCTACGCAATCCATCCCACCTGAAACGATATTCCTCATCCGTAATTGCGGAAGAGGATCTTACTGGCCTTGTCGTCGAAGGATTGTTGACCGGAGTTCTTCGTCAGGTCAGTGTCCTCGGAGTACGGCCTGGCGATATAGTCCGACTGGTTATCGCTCCTGCTTCATCCAAATGAACGTAGTATCTGGTGTGGATCTTCAACGAACCCGCACCGTTGTCGACCGACCGACTGGTGCCATGCCATTGATTGTTCCTCAGGTCACCGTCACCTGTCTTGAAACAGGCTGCGCCGCCCCCGTAATTGTCATGCCTTCAAAGGCAGAAGGACCCCCGCAGCCGACGACGACCGGGAATCGGCGTGCACCGCCACAATCCCAGGCACCCCCACCACGGCGACCGCCGCAGGCAAAGATCCGATAACGACCTTCTTTATGAACACCCCTTTCCGTTGTGCACGCGTACCAGCGCCCGGCCGGGGAATCACCCATGCGTTTCGTTCGGAAATCGCGGAGAAAAATTCCGCATACCCTGTCTCAGCCATGCCGGCACTGAAGTCGTGCCGTCCGGGCAAATGATGTGACCGGCACGTGACAGAGACCCTACCGATGGGCGCGAGCCGCTACGGCAGAATGCGAGGCCAGAAATCCCTCGGTTTGGGACAGACCAGGGTGTCCCAGCAGGCATCTTCCGGCGCGGGGTCTCAGGCGTGCCTGTACGCCGCCAGACTGCCGATGTGGGCCTCTTAGCGGGTGAGCAGATGTCCACAGAACAGCGAGACCTTTTTTGCCGGGGGTCCGTCATCCGGCGCGGTCAGAACTGCGTGGTCATGGCGGTCCGCGAGGGCGAACAGGCAAGCCGTGCTCGTCCCGCTCAACGCGTGATCTGGCCGCGCAGGAAGGCGGTGACCAGCTCCCCGTACTCGCCGGGCCGGTCGTGGGCGATGTCGTGGCCGGATCCGTCGATCGCGCGGAAGACGGCGTTCGGCAGCACGTCGGCGTACTCGCGGGCGACCTCGGGCGCCAGGTAGTCGCATGAGCCGCGCAGCACCAGCGTGGGGACGTTGATCCGGCGCAGCGCGGGCCGGGGGTCGGCGACCCGGCCGGCGTCGCGCGAGGTCATGGCGTTGGCCCAGAAGCCCAACCCCGGCTGCGGCACCCGCAGCGGCCGGCCGGGGCATCCCGCCCGCATGTCGAGCCCTCCGACGAGGGACTCGAAGTCGCCGTCCGCCGCGTCGTCCGGCAGGAGGGCGTGGGCGGTGCGTGGCCCCGCGACCTCCATGAGCACGTGCGCCAGCAGTAAGCGCGGGTGCTCCCACACCACCCGGTTCTGGTCGCGCAGCCCGCCCTCCGTCATCTGCCGATTGTCCGGGAAGGCGGGAGACCACATGGTTCCCGGCGAGGCCACGACCGCGCGGGCCACCCGGTCGGGATGCGCGGCCAGGTAGGAGGCGACGAGCTGACCTCCCCAGGAGACACCGGCCAGCACGACGCGGTCGGCGCCGATCGCGGACCTGACGGCGTCCAGGTCGGCCACGTGCCGGGCGATCGTGTAGCCGCGCACGTCGGACAGGCGGCTGGACAGGCCCGCACCCACCTGGTGGTAGGCGTACACGTCGTAGCCCGCGGCGGCGAGCGCGGGTGCGAGCGGCGACGGCTCGGCGTCCGGCGCGCCCGGCCCACCGTGCACGAGGATCACCGGCGTGTCCTGGTGCTCGCCGTGGGCGGGGGTGCGCGTGTAGGCGATGCGCGAGCCGGTCGGCAGGTCCCAGTACTGTGTGCCGGGCCCGGCCACGATCGGCCGGTACGGCGACCCGCCGAAGAGCAGGCCCGCGAGGGGCACCGCCACGGCCGCCAGTTCGGCCCCGGCGACCGCGATCGGCACCCAGCGCCGTACCTGTGAGCCCGCCACTCGGCCTAGCGCCGACCGGCACGACCACCAGACAACGCCCGCCAGCACCGGCGCGGCCACGGCCAGCGCGACGTATCGGTTGCCGCTCGCCGCGGCGGCGGCCCACAGCGCGCCGAGCCCCGCCGCGAGCCCGGCCGGGACCGCCAGGACGACGAGCAGCCCGGCCGCTGCCTTTGCTCTCACTCCGGCGCGCTCGTTGCCGGCTGCACGGCCCGGCCCACCGCCCGAATCGCCCATGCCACGTCAACGTGTGACCGTGTCGTTTTTCTCCGCCGTCGAAGCCCGAGCTGAGATCCGGGGTCAGGCACCTTCATGCCTCCGGGGGTGCGGGCGGGCGGCAGATCAGCAGTGACTGGCCCGGCAGGCGCACCCTCTCTCCATCGGCCGCCACCGGCTCGTCCGAGGCCAGGACGATCGTTCCCGGCGTCAGGGGCAGCGTCACCGAGTCCGTGGCGAAGTTCACCAGCACGGCCAGCGAGCCCCGCCACATGATCAGCCAGGTGCCGTGCGGGTCCGTCTGCACGCGCACCCGGTCGAGCCGGGGGTCCGACAGCTCGGGCAGGGCCCTGCGCAGCGCGATCAGGTCGCGGTACCAGCACAGCAGCGACCAGTGCGCCTCCTCCTTGACCTCGCCCCAGTCGAGTTTGCAGCGCAGGAACGTCTCCTCCTCGGAGGGGTCCGGCGCGTTCCACGCGTACCCGAACCCCTCGAACTCCCGCTCGCGCCGCGCCGCCTCGGTTTCGCGCAGCCGGGGCTCGACGTGGTCGGAGAAGAACAGGAACGGCGAGCGCGCCCCCCACTCCTCGCCCATGAACAACATCGGGGTGAACGGCGAGGTCAGCAGCAGCCCGGCGCCCAGCTTGAGCGCGGGCATCGGCAGCCGGTCTCCCTGCGGCCGGTTGCCGATCTGGTCGTGGTTCTGCAGGCAGGCGACCAGCCGGTGTCCGGGGACGCCCGCGTAGGAGCGCCCGTGGGAGCGCCCGCGGAAGCTGGAATGGGACCCGTCGTGCACCACCCCCGACGTCAGCGCCTTGGCCAGCGCGGGCAGCCGCGCGAAGTCCTGGTAGTAGCCGTGGGACTCGCCGCTCACCGCGCAGTGCAGGGCGTGGTGGACGTCGTCGTCCCACTGCGCCGTCATGCCGAGCCCGCCGGCCTCCGGCGGGCGCACCATGCGGGGGTCGTTGAGGTCGGACTCGGCGATCAGCGTCAGCGGCCTGCCGACGAAGCACGCCAGCGCGTCCACCTCCTCCGACAGCTCGGCCAGCAGGTGTTCGGCGCGCTTGTCGTGCAGCGCGTGCACGGCGTCCAGGCGCAGCCCGTCGATGTGGAAGTCGCGCAGCCACTGCACCGCGTTGCCGATGAGGTAGCGCCGCACCTCGTCAGAGCCGGGCCCGTCCAGGTTGACTGCTTCGCCCCAGTAGCTCCCCTCAAATCCGGCAAAGTACGGGCCGAAGGGCCGCAGGAAGTTCCCCGACGGCCCGAGGTGGTTGTAGACGACGTCGAGGATGACCGCGATCCCCGCCCGGTGGCACGCGTCCACGAACGTCTTGAGCCCGTCGGGCCCTCCGTACGTCTCGTTGACCGCGTACAGGTCGACCCCGTCGTAGCCCCAGTTGCGCCCGCCCGGCACGGGAGCGACCGGCATGATCTCCACGAAGTCGACGCCGAGCTCGACCAGGTGTTCCAGCTTCTCCACGGCCGCCGCGAACGTGCCCTCAGGCGTGAACGTGCCGACGTGCAGCTCGTAGATCACCGCCCCGCGCAGGTCGCGGCCCTTCCAGTCGTGGTCGGACCAGAGGAAGCGGTCGTGGTCGTAGACGGCGCTCGGCCCGAAGACGCCCTCGGGCTGGCGGCGGGAGCGCGGGTCGGGGTAGGGCCCGCCGCTGTCCACCAGGAAGGCGTACGTCGTGCCGTGGCCCGCCTCGGCCACGTCGGCCGACCACCATCCTCCCTCACCGGGGGTCATCGCCCAGCGCCCGTCCATGACGTCCACCTCGACTGCCGTGGCCTTGGGCGCCCAGACCTCAAAGATCATGTCTCTCCAGGAGTGCGACCGGATACTGACCGAGCAGGTGTGCGAGCGGGACGCGCCCGGTGTGCCGGACGCCGGTGAGCAGGTCGCGCCAGGCCCCCGCGGGCAGCGTCAGCGTCGTGGCGCCCCAGCCCGTCGCGGCCAGGCGTACGGGGAGCCTGGTGGCGACGGCGACCGCGCGCGGCCGCTCGCCGGAGCCCTCGCCGCCCCTGGCGAAGGCGATCACGTGTTCCGCCGCCTGCCCTTCCGCCGGCAGCGGCAGGTACGCCCCCGCGCCGCCGAGCCGCCGGCGCAGCCGCAGCGCCTGGGTGGTCACCAGCTGTTTGGCCGTGTCCCATGCGGTCACGGGCTTGGGCGGGAAGGACACCGGACGCCGGTTGTCCGGGTCGACCAGCGAGAAGTCGGTGATCTCGTTGCCCTGGTAGACGTCAGGCACGCCGGGCATCATGAGCTGGACGAGCTTGGCCCCGAGGGAGTTGGACATCGCGTACGGCTCGATGCGCGCGGTGAACTCCCCCACCGGCAGCCGCACGGCCGCCTCGGCGAAGTCCCGCAACTTCCGCTCATAAGACGGATCCGGATTTTTCCAGGAAATAGCGGTTTTCGCCTCGCGAGCGGCCTTCAGCAGGTAGTCCGAGAACCGCTCGGCCGAGATCGGCCACGCCGCCATCAGGTTCTGCCAGGCCAGGTAGTCGAGGCACGGGTCGAAGCTCAGCGCCGACGACCACTCCGACACGGCCTCGGCCCACTCGTCCGGCAGTTCCGACACCACCGACAGCCGGGCCCGCACATCCTCCGACCGTTTCGTGTCGTGCGTGGACAGGGTGGTCATCGTGTACGGCCGCAGCCCCGCGCAGAACTCGTGGAAGTCCTCCACCGGGACGCCGAACACGTCGGGCTCGCCGCCCACCTCGTTGAGGCAGGCCAGCGGGTACCACCGGTAGAGCGCCGTGTCCTCGACGCCCTTGGCCATGACCGGGCCGCACGCCTGCTGGAAGCGGATGATCGCCTCGGCGGAGCCGTACAGGACCTCGCGGACGAGGGGGCGCACGGCAGGAGAGCACGCCTCGGCGGCCAGCTCGACGATCTCGACGGACTCGGGCGGGGGCTCCTCCCCCGGCACGATGTACGCGCGGTAGACCGGCATCGCGGCGAGCAGCTCGCGCACGGCGGCGGGGTCGCAGGAGGCGGCCCTGGCCAGCCGGTCCACCTCGGAGCCGAAGAACAGGTCGAGCACCTCGCGCTTGGCCCGCGCCATCACCGGGCGGTAGTCCGCCGGCTGCCCGGTCCGCTCGCTGAAGAGCCGGACGAGCGGCTCCTTGCCCGCCGGGTCGACGAACAGGCCGTTGACGCGGTTGAGCACGTCGTAGCCGGTGGTGCCGTCGCAGGCCCAGTCGTCCGGCAGCTGCTCGGGACCGATGAGGATCTTCTCCACGACCGTCCACGCGCTGCCCGCGCGCCTGCGCAGCCGTTCGAGATAGCCGCGCGGGTCGGCGAGCCCGTCGGGGTGATCGACCCGCAGGCCGTCCACCAGCCCCTCGTCGAGCAGCCAGAAGATCACCTCGTGCGTGGCGAACAACACCGCCGGGTCCTCGACCCGCAGCCCTATTAATGACGACACGTCGAAGAAGCGCCGGTAGCCGGGGCCCTCGCGCCAGCCGGCCAGCCGGTAGTGGCCGGGGTGGGGGAAGGCGTGCTCGTGGTAGCGCAGCACGTCGCCGTCCACGACGGGCTCGACGTCGTCCCCCAGGACGGGCAGCGCCACCGTCCCGTCGACCCAGTCGATGTCGAACCACCGCGCGTACGGCGAGGCGGGTCCGTCCTTCAGCACCGACCAGAACCGCGCGTTCACCGTGTTCATGTGGTTGGGCACGATGTCCACGACCACGCCCAGGTCGTGCGCGGCCAGGTGCTGGGCCATCTCCCTGAACCCGCTCGCCCCGCCGAACTCGTCCCTGATCCTGGAATGGTCGGTGACGTCGTAGCCGTGGCGCGACTGCGGGGTCGACTGCAGGATCGGCGACAGGTAGACGTGGCTCACGCCGAGGTCGCGCAGGTAGCCGGCGATCTCCGCCACCTGGGCGAACCCGAAGTCGGGCGTCAGCTGCAACCGGTAGGTCGACGTGGGCCTAGACACGGCGCAGCACCTGCACGCTGCGGCCCGGCACCGCGACCGCCTCGCCCGCCCGGCACATCCGCGCGCCCACGTCGATGGGCATGGCCGTGTCGATCTCTGTGTGCCACATCTCGCCGTAGTCCTTGGGGATCGTGAACTGGATCGTGTCGTGGTGCGCGTTGAACAGCAGCAGGAACGAGTCGTCCCTGATCGGACGGCCGCGCCGGTCGGGCTCGGTGATGGCCTCGCCGTTGAGGAAGACCGCCAGCGACTTCGCGTACCCCACGTTCCAGTCGCTGTCGGTCATCTCCTCCCCCGAGGGGGTGAGCCAGGCGATGTCACTCAGCCCGCGTACCGGCTTGCCGTAGAAGAACCTCCTGCGCCGGAAGACGGGATGTCTCTTGCGCAGCTCGGCCAGGCTCTGGGTGAACTCCAGCATCAGCCAGTTCTCCCTGATGTCCGACCAGTCGACCCAGGTCAGCGCGTTGTCCTGGCAGTAGCCGTTGTTGTTGCCCTGCTGCGTGCGGCCCAGCTCGTCGCCGTGCGAGAGCATCGGCACGCCCTGGGAGAGGAAGAGCGTGGTGAGGAAGTTCCGCTTCTGCTGCTCGCGCAGCGTCTCGACGGCGTCGTCCGCCGGCCCCTCCGCGCCGCAGTTCCACGAGCGGTTGTCGTCGGTGCCGTCGCGGTTGCCCTCCTTGTTGGCCTCGTTGTGCTTGCCGTCGTACGAGACGAGGTCCTGCAGGGTGAAGCCGTCGTGGCAGGTGACGAAGTTGATCGAGGCC
Source organism: Nonomuraea sp. B10E15 (assembly GCF_039871615.1). Taxonomy (NCBI): domain Bacteria; kingdom Bacillati; phylum Actinomycetota; class Actinomycetes; order Streptosporangiales; family Streptosporangiaceae; genus Nonomuraea; species Nonomuraea sp. B10E15. The sequence goes on along the minus strand of NZ_JBDPMB010000002.1, from coordinate 751,928 downwards.
GCGGGGCGGCGGCTGTCGGCCTGGTAGAGGTCGCTCGACCCGGTGAAGCGGGAGGCGAACTCCGGCATCGTGGCCGGCTGCCCGCGCCACAGGTCGCGGATCGTGTCGCGGTAGCGCCCGTTCCACTCCGTCCACCGCGACGGGAAGTTGCCCACCTGATAGCCGCCTGGACCCACGTCCCACGGCTCGGCGATCAGCTTGACCTGCGACAGCACCGGGTCCTGCTGCACCAGGTCGAAGAACGAGCTCAGCCGGTCGACCTCGTGCAGCTCCCGAGCCAGCGTCGAGGCCAGGTCGAAGCGGAACCCGTCGACGTGCATCTCGATGACCCAGTAGCGCAGCGAATCCATGATCATTTGAAGGACGTGCGGCGAGCGCATGAGCAGGCTGTTGCCCGTGCCGGTGGTGTCGACGTAGTAGCGCTTGTCGTTCTCGACCAGCCGGTAGTAGTCGGGGTTGTCGATGCCCCTGAACCCCAGCGTCGGCCCGAGGTGGTTGCCCTCGGCGGTGTGGTTGTAGACGACGTCCAGGATGACCTCGATGCCCGCCTCGTGCAGGCCCCGCACCATCGCCTTGAACTCCAGCACCTGCCCGCCGCGCTGCCCCTGGCTGGAGTAGCGGTTGTGCGGCGCGAAGAACCCGATCGAGTTGTAACCCCAGTAGTTGGACAGGCCCCGCTGCTCAAGGATGTGGTCGGTGACGAACTGGTGCACCGGCATCAGCTCAAGGGCCGTCACGCCCAGCTTCGTCAGATGGTCGAGGATCTCCGGGTGGTGCAGGGCCGCGTACGTGCCGCGCAGATGCCTGGGGATCTTCGGGTGGCAGATCGTCAGCCCCCGCACATGAGCCTCGTAGATCACGGTGTCGTGGTACGGCCTCGCGGGCGGCCGGTCGTGCCCCCACCCGAAGAACGGGTTGATCACGATGGACCGTGGCACGTAGGGGGCCGAGTCGAGGTCGTTCCTGGTGTCCGGCTGGCCGAAGCGGTAGCCGTACACCGCCTCGTGCCAGCGCACCCCGCCCTCGATGGCCATCGCGTACGGGTCGAGCAGCAGCTTGGCCGGGTTGCACCGCAGCCCGTGCGCCGGATCGTGAGGGCCGTGGACGCGGTAGCCGTAGCGTTGACCCGGGCCGATCCCCGGCAGGTAGCCGTGCCAGATGAACCCGTCCACCTCGGTGAGCGGCACCCTGGACTCGGTGTTGTCCTCGTCGAACAGGCACAGTTCGACCTTGTCGGCGACCTCGGTGTAGAGCGAGAAGTTGGTGCCCGCGCCGTCATAGGTCGCCCCGAGTGGATAGGGGTCTCCCGGCCAGATCTCGATCATCGAGGCTCCCTTGCGGTCTCTCCCCATGTTCTGTTCCCCTGCTCCCCCGGACAAGCCCGGACCCCAGTGATGACCTTGTACCTTCCCCCCAACGCCTCTTCATTACTCCGCTGAACGTTCACCCAGGTCAAAAGGGTGCGCCGCGCCCCGCCCACCCGATGCGCGGGCGCGGCGGCGGTCCGACAAGATGGACGGATGAGCGTTGAGTTGATGGTCTGGGACGAGCCTGAGCCGATCAGCAGGGACCAGGCGCGCGCCACCTACCTGGCGGTCAAGCGGAGCGAGCCCGGCGGCGGTGACGTGCCGGCCGTGGCCGACGAGCTGCCGGGGCGGGTCACGCCCTATCCGGGGCACGTGCTGGTGACGATGGACCTCGACACGATGGACGAGCTGTCCGCCAAGGTGTTCACGGTCGCGCGGGCGCACGGGCTGGTCTGCTACGACCCCCAGCGCGACCTCGTGCACAACGTGGCGCCGCTGGGCGTCTACGAGGGCATGCAGCTGCACTCGGGCGACGGCCTGGTCGTCCACGACCCCGACCTGGCGTTGGTGCACGACGTGCTGGGCACGCTCTCCCCGCAGAACCCGTTCGCCGCCCTGGTGAACTTCGGCCGGCACTTCCTGCAGGTCTCCCCCGGCTACGAGCTGGAGTACAAAGAGGGCACGCTCGTCAGCACGACGGTGCCGGACCTGGCGCAGGTGCGGCGGGCGTTCCACGAGTACGCCACCGGCGACCGGTCGTTCCTGACCCGCCACACCTGGGCGTGAAATGGCAGGATCGGGTGGCATGAGAACTCTGTACCCGCCCATCGAACCGTACGACTCCGGTCTGCTCGACGTCGGCGACGGCAACCAGATCTACTGGGAGGTCTGCGGCAACCCGGAGGGCAGACCCGCCGTCATGCTGCACGGTGGCCCCGGCGGCGGGTGCAGTGCGAAGCACCGGCGGCAGTGGAATCCCGAGCTGTACCGGATCGTCCTGTTCGACCAGCGCAACTGCGGCCGCAGCCGGCCGCACGCCTCCGACCCCGCCACCGGCCTCGCCGCCAACACGACGTGGCACCTGGTGGCCGACATGGAGCGGCTGCGCGAGCACCTGGGCATCGACGCCTGGCAGGTGTTCGGCGGTTCGTGGGGCAGCGCGCTGGCGCTGGCGTACGCCCAGACGCATCCTGAGCGGACGACCGAGCTGGTGCTGCGCGGGATCTTCACCCTGCGCCCCCAGGAGCTGAGGTGGTTCTACCAGGAGGGCGCCGGCCAGCTGTTCCCCGACCTGTGGGAGCGCTACGTCGCGCCGATCCCCGCCGAGGAACGCGGTGACCTGATCGCGGCGTTCCGGGCCCGGCTGGAGGGCGACGACGCGCAGGTGCGGCTGGCGGCGGCCAGGGCGTGGGCGCAGTGGGAGGGGGCCACGGTCTCGCTGCTGCCGGATCCCGAGCGGGTGGCGGAGTTCGGCGAGGAGGAGATGGCCGTCGCCTTCGCCAGGATCGAGAACCACTACTTCCACCACGGCGGCTGGTTCGAGCCCGAGCAGCTCATCAGGGACGTCGGCAAGATCCGGCACATCCCGGCGGTGATCGTGCAGGGCCGCTACGACGCCTGCACGCCCATGGCCACCGCCTGGGACCTGCACAAGGCCTGGCCCGAGGCCGAGTTCCACGTGGTGCCCGACGCGGGGCACGCCTACTCCGAGCCGGGCATCCTGGACCGGCTCATCGCGGCGACAGACGGCTTCGCGCGAGCCTGACCGCGGGGGTGACGGCGCCCACCGCCAGCAGCGCGAACAACGGCGCGAGCACCATCCCGAGCACGAAGCCCGCGGCGACGTCGTGCGGATAGTGCACGCCGACGAACACCCGCGAGAACGCCATGACGGCCGCCAGCGGGAACACCACCCAGGCCAGCGCGCGCCAGACCAGCACGAGCGTGGCCGCCGCGCCCGCCGCGATCGCGGAGTGGTTGCTGGGGAACGACCAGTCGTCCAGGGGCGGGCAGGCGGCGATCGTCGCGACCCCGCCCCTGCACGGCCGGTCCTCCCGCACGATGAGCTTGACCATCTCGCTGACGATGTACGCCAGCACCACCCCGGCCGGGCCGGCGATCACGAGCGCCAGGTCACGTGCGGGCCCTCGCCACGCGCGCCAGGCCGCCACCCCGAACAGCGCCACGAACACGAATAACCCGGCGTCCGTGCCCACCTCGGCGAGCACGTGCAGCCACGCGGGCGTGGCCATGGCGAAGTCGACAATCTCGTCGTACACAGGCGTCCAATCGGTGAATGAGCGATGGACACGACCTTACGAACAGAGATCATCAGATGCCTCCATCATGAGGTGGAAAATCCGGAAAAGCCTCGGTCGAAAGACCGAGATTCTTCGTCCTGACGGGCAGCCGGCGGATCATGGTGTGGGGAGTGCCGCGTACTCCCTGGTGGGAGCGGGTAGGGAGGCAGTCGTGATCGGTGAGCACGTGATCGTCGGATACACGAACGACGCGGGCGGGCGCGACGCGCTCGCGCTCGGCGCCGCGATCACCCACCTCACCGGCGGCGAGCTCACGGTCGCCACGATCTACCCGCCGGCCAGCCCCGGGCTGGCGGTGGAGGCGCAGGCCAACCTGGCGCACGCGGCGGACGAGCTGGGCGAGGCGCAGGCCGAGTACATCACGTTCGAGAGCCGGGGCACGGGGCGCGGGCTGTCGGTGGTGGCCAGCAGGATCCGAAGTGACCTGATCGTGGTCGGCTCGGGGTCGGGCGGCCGGCAGGGCCGCATCACGATCGGCGCGACCTCCAACCACCTGCTCCACCTGTCGCCCGAGGCGGTCATGCTGGCGCCCGCCGGGCACGAGCCCGCCGGCGAGCTAGCCCGGCTCACGCTGGCCTACGTGCACCGGCCGCAGTGTGACGAGGCCGTCGAGCGGGTGGCCCAGGCGGCGCTGCGGCTCGGGGTGCCGCTCCGCCTGATCACCCTCGACCTGCGGACGGACGACCAGGGCAAGCTCAGGGACGACCTCGCGCTGGCCGTCCGGCTGGCCTGGGAGACCACGGGCATCGAGGCCGAGTCGGAGGTCGCCGAGGGCCACGACGTGGCCGCCGCGATGGAAGGCGTCGCCTGGCTGCCCGGCGAGCTGCTGGTCTGCGCGGCCGGCGAGGACGCGCAGCCGCACCGGGTGTTCCTCGGCGAGCTGGCCATGAAGGTGCTGCGGGCAGCCCCCTGCCCCGTCACCGTGCTCCCCCGCGGTTTCTCCTAGGGGCGCGTGACCTGCTCGTACAGCTCCAGGTAGCGCTCGGCCATGACGGACGGAGAGAAGCGGCGGGCGGCCTCGCGGCGGCACTCCTCCGGGTCCAGCTCGTCCACCCGCAGGACCCACTCGGCCAGTTCCTCCTCGGTGTCGGCCAGGAAGCCCGTACGGCCGTGGTCGATGATCTCCGGCAGGCAGCCGCGGCGCAGGCCCACCGGCGGCACCCCGAGCGCCAGCGCCTCGACGACGGCCGTGCCGCCGGGTTCGTCCCACTGGAGGGGGAAGAGGGCGGCCCTGGCGGAGGCGTACAGGTGGTCCCTGGCCTGGCCGCCCACCGCCCCGACCCACCGGACCAGCTCCTCGTCGAGATAGCGGGACACCTGGTCGAGGTGGTAGCGCACGTCCGGGTGGTGGTGCAGCGGGTGGTCCGGGTTCTGGGCCACCACGTCCAGCTCGGCCGCGGAGTCACGGCCGCACACCGGGCCGGCCAGCACCAGCGGCAGCCCGAGCTTCTGGCAGATTCTGGCCGCCACGTGCTGGCCCTTGAGCCCGCAGATGCGGCCCATGACGATCAGGTGCTCGCCGCGTTCGGCCCGCACGTCGCCGTCGGCGAGCGGCGTTGCCAGGTGGATCGCGCCGAGCGAGGCCGCGCGCAGGGCCTCGGGGGCGCGGGCGAGCTGCGACTCGGACACGCCGTTGACCGCGATCGACGGCGGGAACGAGCCGTAGAAGGCCGGATGTTTGCGCAGGTCCCAGTGGAGGGTGTGCAGGACGGGCGGCCCGCCGAACGCGGACAGCACCGCGGGCCCCACCACCTCCAGGTGGTCGTGGACGAGGTCGATGTCGTCGCGGGCGCGCAGCTCGGCCACCACCCTGGCCTGGTGCGCGTGGGCGATGCCCACGACCTGGTTGTACGGCTTCTGCAACTCCGGGAACCGGCCCTCGTCGTAGACGCGGACCAGCTCGTCCACCTCGAGCGTGCTCGATCCCGCGGCGGCCAGGACGACGCTGACGCCGCGCTCGCGCAGCGCCGGCACCAGCGTGGCGACGACGTTCTCGATGCCTCCGTATCCAGGGGGCGGGATGGAGAGCCACGGCCCCGCGTTCATGAGGACTTTCATGCCACATCTTCCTCCAGGACAAGGGAGGCGAGCGGAGGTCGCTCCGCCACGGCCACGTCCACCAGATCGGCCCGCCCTTCGAGCCCGAACTGCAACAGCGTGCGCGCCGGAGGCTCCGGCGCGAGCACGCGGTCCTGCCGTTCCAGGCGGGACCAGGCGGTCTGCAGGATCTGCCCGGCCATGCGGCCGAGCGCGTCGATCGGCTGGTGGGTGTGCGTACGGTGCCCCAGGTCCACCTGGGCCATCGCGTCGAGCCCGACGAGCTGGAGCAGATCGACGAGGAGCCCGAACTCCACGCCGTACTCGGTGACGAAGGGCACCCGTTCGAGCACCTGGCGCCGCGCGGCGTACTCGCCGCCGAGCGGCTGGGCGAATCCGGCGAGTTCCGGCCAGAACATGTTGAGCAGCGGTCTGGCCACCAGCTCGGTCACGCGGCCGCCGGCGCCACGCCGCACGACCCCGTCCTCCCCCGTGTACGGCCGCTCGTAGGCCGCCTTGACGAACTGGATGCCGCGGTCGGCCAGCAGCGGCCCGAGCAGTCCCGTCACGTAGTGGGCGCCGAAACTGCGCAGGTCGGCGTCCACGAACACGACGAGGTCGCCGCGGGAGGCGGCCAGCCCTTTCCACAGTGCCTCCCCCTTGCCGGTCAGCGGCGGCAGGTGGGCCAGCACCTCGTCCTGCGCCACCACCCGGGCGCCCGCCCGGCGCGCGCGCTCGGCGGTCGCGTCGGTGGATCGGGAGTCGACGACGAGGATCTCGTCGACGAGCGGCGCCCGCTCGACCAGGTCGCGGCGGATCGCGGTGACGATGTCCCCGACGGTGCTCTCCTCGTTGCGAGCGGGCAGGACGACGCTCACCGTCGTGTTTCCCTTGGCCGGGATTAAGGCGTCGACCGGCCACTCGGCCGCGGTGCTCGAGTGCGGACCGTACCATTTCTGGACCTTGGACAAGGCGCGCAAATCTGTCTCCATGCCGTCAGCCCCGATCTCATGAGGTCACGGCATCTGCCCGACACAAGCGCTTATGAACATGTTTGTTTGATGGCTGCCTGATGTGGCATATGCGGGATTGTGTCCCTCATGACTCGCATCGGCTTCATAGGCGCAGGAAATGTCGCCGCTCGCCACGCAGACGTGCTGTCCGGATTCCCCGACGTGACGATCGCCGGAATCGCCGACACCGATCTCGACCGGGCCGAGGCCTTGGCCGCGCGGCACGGCGCCCCCGCGTATGGCGGCCATGCGGCCCTGCTCGCCGCCGGCGGTCTCGACGCCGTCTACGTCTGCGTGCCGCCTTTCGCGCACGGAAACCCAGAATTCGATGTTTTGTCGTGCAATATCCCAATTTTTGTGGAGAAGCCGCTCTCCTTGGATCTCCGCGCCGCGGAGAACATCTCCTCAGAAATCGACAGACGATCCCTGCCGTCAGCCGTCGGGCACCACTGGCGTTACCTCGACATCGTCGAGCAGGCGCGCGACCTGCTGGCCGGCCGGCCCGTACGCCTCGCGCTCGGCCACTGGCTGGACAAGATCCCCCCGGTCGGCTGGTGGCTGAAGGCCGGCATGTCCGGCGGCCAGATCGTCGAGCAGGCCGTGCACGTGCTCGACCTGGCCCGCCTCCTGGTGGGCGAGGTGACGATGGTGCACGCCGTACCCTCCGAGAGCGACGGGGCGGCGGAGGACGGCGAGGTCGACCGGGCCACCGCGGCGGTGATGCGGTTCGCCGGCGGCGCGGCCGGGCTGCTGGCCACCTCCTGCCTGCTCGCCCACAAGCACCGGGTCGGGCTGGAGGTGTGCGCCGAGGGCCTCGCCCTGGAGGTCAGCGAGACCCGGCTGCTGGTCGACGGCCGGCGCGTCATCGAGGACGACGGGCAGGCGAAGACGCGGGTCGACCGGGAGTTCGTCAACGCCGTCCGGGGCGGGCAGGCGGATGTGCGGGTGCCGTACCGCGAGGCCCTGCGCACGCATCGCCTCGCCCTCGCCCTCGCCCGCTCGGCCGCCGAGCGCGCTCCCGTGTTCCTCGAACCGAGCGACATCCTCGAGGTGACGCCATGAGCAGCACCCTCGTCAGCATCGAGGCGCCGGGCGAGGTTCGCCTGGTCGAGGAGAAGCTGCCCGACGTGCCTGAGGGCGGGTTCATGGTGGAGACCGTGTACAGCGGCGTGTCCGCCGGCACCGAGCTGACCTACGTCAAGGGCACCAACCCCTACCTGCACTCCAGCTGGGACCCGGCGCTCGGGCTGTTCACGGAGGGCGTGCCGTCGGTGGCCTATCCGGTGCGCGGCATCGGCTACATGCAGGTCGGACGCGTGGTCGAGGCGCGCACCCGGGCGGTGACCCCGGGGACGCTGGTCGCGATGTGTTACGGGCACCGCACCGCGTACGTGGCCGACCCGATGACCGACAGGTTCGTGCCGGTGCCGGACGACCTGGACCCGCTGCTCGGCATCTACGTCGCCCACATGGGCCCGATCTGCGCCAACGGCCTTCTGCACGCGGCCCACGACCTGCACGGCCCGGCCGTCAGGGAGCTCGGCGACGGCGTGCGCGGGCGGCGGATCGCGGTGGTGGGCGCCGGCGTGGTCGGGCTGCTGACCGCGAGTTTCGCCCTGTCCGCCGGCGCGGCCGAGGTCGTGGTCGTGGACGAGACCCCGGAGCGGCTGGCGGTCGCGGAGGCGCTCGGCGCGAACGTGCTGTCCGCCGGCGACGACCCGGCGGTGGTGCTGAAACGCCGCTGGCGGCACGGCCGGAACGACCGCGGCGCCGACGTGGTGTTCCAGTGCCGCGGCCAGCCCCGGGCGCTGGCTGCGGGGCTCAGGCTGCTGCGCCCGCAGGGCACGCTGGTGGACCTGGCCTTCTACACGCAGGGGGCGCACGAGGTGCGACTCGGCGAGGAGTTCCACCACAACGGGCTGTCGCTCCGCTGCGCCCAGATCGGCCGGGTGCCGCGCGGCCTGGCGCACGCCTGGGACAGGGAACGCCTCTCGCACGAGACGATCCTCCTGCTCAGGGAGCGCGGCAGGTTGCTAGAGGACCACGTGATCACTGACGTCGCCGGCTTCGCCGAGGCTCCCCGGCTGCTCTCCGACCTCGCCGCCCGCCGCAGGCAGGCCCTCCAGGCCGTGCTCCGCCACGACGTCGAGGATGAGAGCCGCTGACCAGCTGAAGTCGCTGCAGCCGTGGCCGCGCAGCGTGAACGGGTCGAAGTATTCGCGGAACCCGGCGCTGGACACCGCGCCGATCATCCCTTCGGCGAGCGGCGCCGCCAGGTCGGGGCGGCGGTCCTTGAGGCCCTGCCAGACGAGCCAGGCCAGGTTGATCCAGCTCGGGCCGCGCCAGTAGCGGGCGGCGTCGAACTCGGGCGCGGCCGGTGAATAGCTGGGCAGCACCCCGTCCTTCAGCGCGAACCGGTCGAGTGCGGTGCCGATCAGCGCGTTGACGATCTCGCGCGGCAGCCCGGGCAGCAGGAGCGGGGTCAGCCCGGCGGCGCTGCTGGAGCGGATCAGGCAGCCCGTCCGCACGTCGCGGGCGTGGAAGAGGCCGTCGTCGTAGAGGTGCTCGACCATGGCGGCGGTGACGTCGGCCGCCTCGCGCTCGTGGGGCGCGGGGTCGAGCCCGCACGCCTCGGCGATCTTGGCGAGGGTGGACTCGGCGACGCCGTACGCGGCGTTGAACAGCGGATCCTCGACCTGGAACGCGCCGGGGTCGCGGTAGCCGGAGTCGCGGTAGGCGCGGGCCAGCGCGACGTACCGCTCGTAGTCGCGGTCGGTGGGCCGCTCGTCGGCGCTGACGGCGTCGAGGTCCCTGCGGACGAAACCGGCGGTGCCCGGCTCGACCGCCTGGAGCGGCAGGTCCCAGGCCGGGCTGTTGTCCATGCCCGACTCCCAGGGATGCACGATCGAGATCAGGCCCTCGGGCGACCGTCTGGCGGCGCGCAGGAACTCCTGCTGCGCCACGAGCCGGGGGTAGATCCGGCGCAGGAACGCCACGTCGGGCTCGGCCAGGTGCGCCTTCCACGCCGCCAGCGCGTGGACCGGCGGCTGGACGAGGCCGGAGGTCGCGGAGCCTGACGGAGCGCGCGCCCCCCAGAACTCGGGGCCGGGGAAGTAGGCGCCCTCGGGCACCGCGGGGTTGAACACGATGTGCGGCACCCTGCCGTCACGCCACTGCGCGCCGAACAGCGACAGCAGCTCCGAGCGGGCCCTGCGCGGCGACCAGCGGGCGTTGCCGATGGCGACGAAGGCGGAGTCCCAGCTCCACTGGTGCGGGTAGAGGCGGCGGGAGGGGATCGTGTAGCTGCCGTCCCAGTTGCTCACCAGGACGCGCACGGCCGCGCGCATCACAGGTATTTCCTGATGAAGGCCGCGGTCTGGGGAAGGACGATCTCGGGCTCGCCGCGCAGCCGGCATTCGAGCGCGAGATAGCCGTCGTAGCCGACGGCGTCGAGCGAGGCCAGCTGCGCGCCCCAGTCGATGTGGCCGGTGCCGGGCTGGTTCCTGTTGGACTCGCTGATCTGCATGTGCGCGATGTAGGGGGAGGCCTCGGCCAGCGAGCGGCAGGGGTCGTCCTCCTCGATGTTCATGTGGTACGTGTCGCCGACGATCCTGATCGTGTCCATCGAGCAGTAGGAGACCGCCTCGGCCAGGGTGTTGACCATGTGGTTCTCGTAGCGGTTGAGCGGCTCCAGCATGATCAGCACGCCGTTGCGCTGCGCGTGCTCGCCGAGGATGCCGAGCGCCTCGGTCAGCACCTCGCGGTCCTCGGCGGCGCTGCGCGGCGGCTCGAAGGGCGGCAGCCTGCGCGAGAACTGGCCCCAGGAGGCGGGGGTCATGACGCCGATGCCGCCCAGCTCGCCGATCACCGTGAGCTGCGACCTGAGCTGCTGGATGGCGTCCTTGCGCTTGGCCGGGTCGAAGTCGCCGATGAAGTGCGGCATGTCCACGCACACGGTCGGCATGACCACGCCGTCGGCCAGCGCCCGCTTGAGCTCGGTCAGACGGCCCGCGAAGTGGAAGTCGCCCTTGCCGCGCAGCTCGATGGCGTCGAACCCGGCGTCGACCGCGAACGCGTACTTCTCCTGCAGCGTGCGGCCGGGAAGAAGCTGCTCCTGTACGGCGAGCTTCACTGTGCCTCCTCAAAGTCGAAGACGAGCTGGAGCACCTCTGACGGGTGCTTGTCGAGCAGGTCGTAGGCCTCGGCGGCCCGCTCGGCGGGGACGACGTGCGTGACGAGGTCACGCGCCTCGACCTCGCCGCGGTGCACGAGCTCCATGAACGTGCGCTGCAGGCGTTCGACGTCCCACCGGTGCGCCAGCCACGAGGCGACACCGCCGATCTGGGAGGAGACGAGCTGCACCTGGTTGTGGTGGAACTCCTCGCCCAGGCGCAGGCCCATGCCGTCGCCCTGGTAGAAGCCCGCGGCCACGACCCGGCCGCCCTTGCGCACGGTCCTGATCGCCTCCTGCAGGCCCTGATGGGTGCCGCTGAGCTCGATGGCGGTGTCGGCGCCCGCCACGCGCTTGCGCATGAACTCGGCGACCGACCCCGAGGTGACGTCGAACGTCTCGGCCGCGCCGAACGCCCTGGCCAGTTCGAGCCGGTCGGCGATGGCGTCGGCGGCCACCACCCTGGCGCCGCTCAGCACGGCCAGGCGGGTGGCGAGCAGCCCGATGACGCCCTGGCCGAAGATCGCGATCTGGTCGCCGAGGTGCACGTCGGCGGCGTGCACGGCGTTGAGCGCGATGGCCCCGACCCGGGCGAGGACGGCGCTCAGCGGGTCGGCGCCGGGCGGCAGCGCGTGGCCGACGAGCTTGCCGGCCGGGACGACGGCTTCGGCGCGGTGGCCCCAGATGCCCCAGACGATGCTGCCGACAGGGGGATCGGCGACGTCGGGCGCCGCCTCCACCACCTCGCCGACCTCCTGGTAGCCCCAGCCGGACAGCGGGTAGGCATGAGTGCGGCCGTCGACGAAGAGCCGTCGCTCGGTGTCCCACTTGCGGCTGAGGTAAGGGTTGGTGCCTCGATAGGCGGTGAGTTCGGTGCCCGCCGAAACCCCGGAGTAGATCGTGCGCACGCGCACGGAGCCCGGCACGAGATCGGCGGGCGGCTCAAGGTTGACGCTGACTTGGCCTGGCTTTTCAAAGGTGATGACGCGCATTCCCCACACTTACGCTTTATGATCAGACAGAAGTCAAAGATTTAGTCGTTGTTTGCACACCCTAGTTGCGCTCGTAACAGTAGTAAGTCTACGACTCCGACCTGGGAGGTGGCTGATGAAATCGGGGTCCCTGACGACGTGTCTTCCGGAAAGCGACCTTACCGACATCGCTCGATCAGCGACAGCGCACGGCTTCGAGGCTCTCGACGTGGCGGGCCGACGGTCTTCTGATGACCGAAATAACATCAGAGTAGATCGTTTCGATGCCGCCGAATGTGATCGTGTCAGGCGTGTCTTCGCGGATACCGGACCGACGCTTTCCACAATCGCCTGCCGCGAGGACAATCCGCGCCCTCCGCAAGGGGCGCAGGTGAACGCCCGGCGCCGCGGCCCATGCTGACGGCAGGGCAGATCCTCCAGCTCATCCGCCAGGGCACCTGCCGCACGCGCAAAGAACTGATCGAGCACACCGGCCTGTCCCGCTCGACGATCACCGACCGGGTCGACCGGCTCATCGACGCCGGCTACATCCACGAGTCGGGGGTGACCGTCTCGGGGGGCGGACGGCCGCCCTCGGTGCTCGCCGTGGACGCCACCAGGCGGCTGGTGCTGGTGGCCGATCTGGGCGCCGCCCACGCGAGGGTGGCGCTGACCGACCTGGCGGCCAGGCCGCTGGCAGAGGAGCGCACCGCGATGCGCATCGAGCTCGGGCCCGAGGCCGTGCTGTCGTGGGTGCGGCAGGCGTTCCAGCGCCTGCTCGACAGGGCCGGACGGGCGCCGGGCGAGGTGTGCGGGATCGGCCTGGACGTGCCGGGCTCGGTGGACCACGGCACCGGCCGGCCGATCAGGTCGTTCCTGATGCCGGGATGGGACGATCACCCGGTCGGTGAGGCCTTCGCCGCGGCCTACGACGTGCCGGTCATGGTCGAGAACGACGCCGACGCGATGGCGCTGGGCGAGTGGTGGTCGACGTGGCGGGACACGGAATCCCTGCTCCTCGTCAAGGTGTCGACCGGGATAGGCACCGGCATCGTACTCGACGGGTCGATCTATCGCGGCGTCGGGGACGCCGCGGGAAATCTCGGGCACGTGCGGCTGCACGAGACCGACGACCGCGTCTGCACCTGCGGCTCGCGCGGCTGCGTGGCCTCGCTGGCCAGCGGCAACGCCGTGGCCGCCGGCCTGGGCCACGGGTCGAGCCGCGACGTCGTCCGCCTCGTCCAGGCCGGCCATCCCGCGGCCATCGCGCGCACCCAGGAGGCCGGGCGCACCCTGGGCCTCGTGCTGGCCACGGCGGTCAGCCTGCTCAACCCGGGCGTGCTGGTGCTGGCCGGCGACATGGCCGACACCGGGCAGCACTACCTGACGGGCATCAGGGAGGTCGTCCACCGGCGCAGCCTGCCGTACACGACCGCGAACCTGGAGATCGTCACCACGTCGCTGGGCGAGCGGGCCGGGATCGTCGGGATGGCGGTCGTCGTCATGGAGCACGTGCTCTCCCCCTCCGCCGTGGACGCCGCGCTCGGCGTCCACGGGCCCGCCGAGCGGGGGCGAACGACGGGCTGACCGGTCAGCCCAGGGCGCGGCGGAGCAGGTCGGGCGCCTGCACGAGCGACGGGCCGTACCACGTGAGCAGGCGGCCGCTGACCAGGGCGCAGGAGAGCCCGGGGAAGGCCTCGGGCCCGTCGGTCGCGGAGAACGCGTACGGCTCGTCCGGCAGCACCACCAGATCGGGCCCGAGCCCGGCCAACTCGGTCAGCGGGATCCTGGGGTAGCGCTCGGCGTGGCCCGCGTAGAGGTTGTCCACGCCGAGGCGCCGCAGCACGTCGCCGGTGAACGTGTCGCGTCCCACCACCATCCACGGCCGCCGCCAGATCGGCACGATCGCCGTGCGCCGCGGGCCCCCGGCGGGCACGCGCCACGCCCGCTCCGCCGCGTCCAGCCAGCCGGGCCGGTCGGTACGGCACGCGTACGCGAACATCCGGCCCAGGGACGCGAAGGCCTCGTCCAGGGTCTCGATCCTCGTCACCCAGACCGGGATGCCCGCCCCGCGCAGCGCCTCGATGTCGGGCGGGCGGTTCTCCTCGGCGTTGGCCAGCACCACGTCGGGCCGCAGCGCTCTGATCGCGTCGAGGTCGGGGTTCTTCGTGCCCCTGACCCTGGCCACGTCGAGGTCGGCCGGATGCGTGCACCAGTCGGTCGCCCCTGCCAGCGCCTCGGGCATGGTGGCCGCCACCGACTCGGTCAGCGACGGCACCAGCGACACGATCCGTCGCACGGTCTCCGGAACCCTCACCTGCACCCCGGTGTCGTCTTCCACAACACGAGCCTAAAGCGGTGCGGACCCGTAGAATCCACGCCATGCGCTGGAGACGACCTGAATGATGGACGTCGGGCTGGCCGTGCCGCAATACGGCAGGTTCGCCGCGCTGTCCAGCGTGTTGCGGGTGGCTCGGGAGGCCGAGTCGATGGGGTTCGCCGGCCTGTGGGCGGGCGACCGGCTGCTGACGCCGCTGCGGCCCAGAGACCGCTACCCGGGGGGCGACGGCCGGATCCCCGAGGCGCACCGGGTGTTCCTCGACCCGTTCGCGGTGCTCTCGGTGGCGGCCTCGGCGACCTCCGCCATCCGGCTGGGCACCAGCGCGCTCAACGCCTGCTGGTATCCCCCGGTGGTGCTGGCCCGCTCGCTCACCACGATCGACCATCTCAGCGGCGGCCGGCTGGACGTCGGCCTGGGGCTCGGCTGGTCGTCCGACGAGTACGCCGCCGCCGGCGTGACCTGGCGGGACCGGGCGAGCCGCTATGACGCCACGCTCGACGCCCTGGAAGCGATCTGGCGCGACGATCCCGTCTCGTTCGAGCACGAGCCGTGGACGATCGTGCCCAGCCACATCGAGCCCAAGCCGGCCCGCCGCCCGCCGATCTATCTGGGTGGTTTCGCCGCACCCGCGCTGCGCCGCATCGGCCGCAGGGCCGACGGCTGGCTGACGGCCTCGCTGCCGATCCCGATGCTCACCGCGATGTGGCGGACGGTGCGCGAGACGGCGGAGCGGGCCGGGCGCGACCCCGGCGCGCTCCGCATGGTGCTGCGGACCAACCCCGAGATCACGGAGACCGGCAGGCCTCCGTGGAGCGGCACGGTCGCCCAGATCTGCGACTATCTCGCCGCCGCGGCGGAGGCCGGGGTCCACGCGGTGATCATCGACCTCCAGCACACCGCCACGGGCGACGAGCACCTACTGGAGCTGGCCGCGGAGTTCGGGGGTCACTTGAGAGCGGCCAGCGCGCCCTCGTAGTCGGGCTCCTGCGTGATCTCCGGCACCAGCTCGGAGTAGACCACCTTGTTGTCGCCGTCGAGCACGACGACCGCGCGCGCGGCCAGCCCGGCCAGCGGCCCCGACTCCTGCGCGACACCGTAGTCGGCCAGGAACTCGCGGCCCCGCATGAGCGAGAGCGTGGTCACCTTGTCGAGCCCTTCGGAACCGCAGAACCGCTTCTGCGCGAACGGCAGGTCGGCGGAGATGCAGAGCACGGCCACGCCGGGGTGCTCGGCCGCCACCTGGTTGAAGCGGCGCACCGAGGCCGCGCAGACGCCGGTGTCGAGGCTCGGGAAGATGTTGAGCACCTTGGTCTGCCCGCCGAAGTCGGCGAGCGTACGCTCACTCAGGTCGTCGCCGACCAGGCGGAACGCGGGCGCGCTGTCGCCCGGCTCGGGGAAGGAGCCGCCTACGGTGATGGGGTTGCCCTTGAACGTGACGTCGGACATGAGTGCCTCCTGGTAGCGATGTTCGATTCACTGGATATCAGGTTGGGCCGGGGATCCACGAACCAGGGGGTCAGGCCCACCCGTGGCGGGCGGCGTGCCAGCCGAGTTGCACGCGTGTGCGCACGCCCGCGAGGTCCATCAGAGCGCGCAGCCGCCGCTGGAGCGTGCGCAGCGACAGGTCGAGCTGGCCGGCCACGGACTCGTCGGTCAGCCCTGACAGCAGCAGGCCGAGGATCTTCCTGTCGAGCTCGGTGATCGCCGGCTCGGGCTGCTCGTCGAGCGCGCCGGAGGCGTCCAGGCGAAGGGGGTAGGCCCGCTGCCACACCGCGTCGAACAGCGCCTCCACGGCGCTCAGCAGGCCGCTGCGGTGCAGCAGCACGGCCGCGGGCTCGCCGCCCGGCTCGGTGGTCAGCGGGACCAGGGCCAGCTCGCCGTCCGCCATGATCAGCTTGATGGGCAGCTTGTCCACCACCCTGACCTGCACGCCCCTGCGGACGGAGTCGAGGGTCATCGCGGCGACGCCGGGGGTGGCCAGCACCTCGCGCTCCAGCACCACGCGATATTCCACGCCGCGGTCGACGGCCTGGTCCTCGGCGGTGTTGTCGCCGGGCGGCACCGCCACGAAGGGCGCCGTGGAGAACGAGCGCACCTGCCTGCCCGCCGCCCACTGGATCTGCAGGAAACGTTGCCGTACCGGCTCCATGCCGGTCACGACCTCGATGAGGTCTCCGGCGGCACGGTCGGTGGCCGCCATCCTGTGCTGCTCGGCCAGCGCGACGAGGGCCAGCTCCGCGGTGCGCAGCTCCTCCCTGCGCGCGGTGAGCAGGCCGCCGAGCGCGACCGAGGGCGGCGCGGCCACGTGCCGGACGGGGGTGCCCGCGAGCCGCGAGACCAGGCCGCGCCCGATCAGCGCGACGAGGTCCTCCTCGATCGAGGAGCGCGAGCGGTCGAGGGACTCGGCGAGCTCGGTGGCGGCGCGGGGGCCGTCGATCAGGAAGCGGTAGACGGCCTCCTCACCGGCTGTGAGACCCAGCGCTTCGAGCACGGTGCCCGTCTCCCCCTTCCCGGCCGGAACGCCGACCAGTATGGAAGAGACGACAGGCCCAAAGGCGACATCAGCCCTCAATCGTGACTGCACGGTTATTCAGCCACGATCGCCCGGATGATCTCACGACTCACCGTGTTGCCCCTGGCGTCGGCCGCGGTGGCCTTCAGCGACATCCTGCGTGGTCCCGACAGGGCGATCCTGGCGAGCGGCCCCAGCGTCTCGAACCACTCCCTCGTGACCAGCGCACCCGTCAGCGATTTGAGGGGCATGGTGAGGATTTCACCGTTTCCGCCATGCCCTCGGGTAGGTCATCCGCTGGCGAGAACCCGCCCTGACGGAATCCCGCCAGCGGACCTTTCAGACGTTGCGGCGGTACTGGCCTCCGGCCTCGAACAGCGCGTCGGTGATCTGGCCGAGCGAGCAGGCGCGGGCCGCGTCCATCAGCACCTCGAACGCGTTCTCCTCCGACATCGCCGCCTCACGGAGCCGGGCCAGCTGGGCGGGCGCCTCCGAGCGGTTGCGCTCGTGGAAGGCGCGCAGGCGGTCGAGCTGCGACTGCTTCTCCTCCTCCGTGCCCCTGGCCAGCTCCAGCTTGTGCGGGTCGGAGTCCTCGCCGTGGGCGCCGTTGCGGAAGGTGTTGACGCCGACGATGGGCAACGAGCCGTCGTGCTTGCGCATCTCGTACAGCATCGACTCGTCCTGGATCTTGCCGCGCTGGTAGCCGGTCTCCATCGCGCCCAGCACCCCGCCCCGGTCCGACAGGCGCTCGAACTCGCCGAGCACCGCCTCCTCCACCAGGTCGGTGAGCTCCTCGATGATGAACGAACCCTGCAGGGGGTTCTCGTTCCTGGCCAGGCCCCACTCCTTGTTGATGATGAGCTGGATCGCCATGGCCCGGCGCACCGAGTCGGCGGACGGCGTGGTCACGGCCTCGTCGAAGGCGTTGGTGTGCAGGCTGTTGCAGTTGTCGTAGACGGCGATCAGCGCCTGGAGCGTGGTGCGGATGTCGTTGAAGTTCATCTCCTGCGCGTGCAGGGACCGCCCCGAGGTCTGGATGTGGTACTTCAGCTTCTGCGAGCGCTCGCCGGCGCCGTACCTCTCCCGCATGGCCACCGCCCAGATGCGGCGGGCCACCCGCCCGAGCACGCTGTACTCGGGGTCCATGCCGTTGGAGAAGAAGAACGACAGGTTGGGGGCGAAGTCGTCGATCTTCATGCCCCTGGCCAGGTACGCCTCCACGTACGTGAAGCCGTTGGCCAGGGTGAAGGCCAGCTGGCTGATGGGGTTGGCCCCGGCCTCGGCGATGTGGTAGCCGGAGATCGAGACCGAGTAGAAGTTGCGCACGCCGTTGCGGATGAACCACTCCTGGATGTCGGCCATCATCCGCAGCGAGAACTCCGTGGAGAAGATGCAGGTGTTCTGTCCCTGGTCCTCCTTGAGGATGTCGGCCTGGACGGTGCCCCTGACCGTGGCCAGGGTGCGGGCGCGCAGGTCGCGGTCCTCCTGCTCCCCGGGGTCGCGGCCGTGCTCGGCCCGGAACCGGTCGCGGGCCTGGTCGATGGCGGCGTTGAGGTAGAAGGCCAGGATCGTGGGAGCCGGCCCGTTGATCGTCATCGACACCGACGTGTTGGGCGCCGCCAGGTCGAAACCGTCGTAGAGCACCTTCATGTCGTCGAGCGTCGCGATGGAGACGCCCGACGTGCCGACCTTTCCGTAGATGTCGGGCCGCAGGTCGGGGTCGTGGCCGTACAACGTGACCGAGTCGAAGGCGGTGGACAGCCGGGTCGCGGGCTGGCCCTCCGACAGCAGCTTGAAGCGCCTGTTGGTGCGGAACGGGTCGCCCTCGCCGGCGAACATCCTGGTCGGGTCCTCGTCCGCGCGCTTGAACGGGAACACCCCGGCGGTGAAGGGGAACATGCCCGGCAGGTTCTCGCCGCGCAGGAACCGCAGCAGGTCGCCGTGGTCGGTGTAGCGGGGCAGGGCGACTCTGGGGACGCGGTTGCCGGAGAGCGTCTCGCGCCAGAGCGGGGTGTGGATCTCGCGATCGCGGATCTTCACCACCAGCTCGTCGGCGGTGTAGCGCTCCTTGAGCGCCGGCCAGGCGTCGAGCAGCGCCCGGCTCTCGTCGCCGAGCTCCCGCTCGGCCTGGGCTTCGAGCTCGGCCAGCCGCCCGTCGCCCTCCTCCAGCAGCGACCGTACGGCGGCGAGTTGCTGGCGGCGGCGGGCCACCTCCGCCTGGGCGAGGGTCTCGGCGTGGTACGCGCGGACCGTCTCGGCGATCTCGGCCAGGTAGCGCGCCCTGGCGGGCGGGACGATGGCGGCCGAGGCCCTGGAGGTGCGCTCGGACACCCGGGGCAGCAGCCCGGGGCCGGCGCCGGGCAGCAGGAGGGGCTTGAGGTGCTGGTAGAGGGCCGTCACGCCGCTGTCGTTGTAGCGGGCGGCGATGGTGCCGAAGACCGGCATGTCGTCCGGGGACACCCCGAACGCCTCGCGGTTGCGTACGAGCTGGCGGCGCACGTCACGCAGGGCGTCCTCCGCGCCGCGCCGCTCGTACTTGTTGATCACCACGGCCTCGGCGAAGTCGAGCATGTCGATCTTCTCCAGCTGGGAGGCCGCGCCGAACTCGGGCGTCATCACGTAGATGGGCACGTCGACGTGCGGGACGATGCCGGCGTCGCCCTGTCCGATGCCGGGCGTCTCCACGATGACCAGGTCGTGGCCGGCCGCGCGGCAGGCGGTGATCACGTCGTCGAGGCAGGCGGGCACCTCGTTGGCGGCGCCGCGGGTGGCCAGGGAGCGGAAGTAGGTCTGGGGTCCCAGGCTGTTCATCCTGATGCGGTCGCCGAGCAGCGCGCCACCGCCTCGCCTGCGGGTGGGGTCGATGGCGATGATCGCGATACGCAGCTTGTCGTCGTTGTCGACGCGGAACCTGCGGACGATCTCGTCGGTCAGCGACGACTTCCCCGAGCCGCCCGTGCCCGTGATGCCGAGCACCGGCGCCCTCGCGTCGCCCTCCTTCGGCCCCGCGGCCCGCAGGCCCTCCATCAGGTCGGCGGGGGCGCGCCCGCACTCCACGAGCGTGATCGCCCGGGCCAGGGCCGCCTGGTCGCCGGAGACCACGGCCTCCACCGAGGGCGGGTCGTCCAGCTCGACGTCGCACTCCTCGACCAGCTTGTTGATCATCCCGGGCAGTCCGTAGCGCTGGCCGTCCTCGGGCGAGAAGATGCGGGCGACGCCGCGCGAGTGCAGCAGCTCGATCTCCTCGGGGACGATCACTCCCCCGCCGCCTCCGTACACCCTGACGTGGCCGGCGCCCCGCTCGCGCAGCAGTTGCACCAGGTAGGAGAAGAACTCCACGTGCCCGCCCTGGTACGAGCTGATCGCCACCCCCTGGGCGTCCTCCTGGATGGCGGCCGTGACGATCTCGTCAACCGAACGGTTGTGCCCGAGATGGATGACCTCGGCCCCCTGTGACTGGAGGATGCGTCGCATGATGTTGATCGCCGCGTCATGGCCGTCGAACAGGGCCGCGGCGGTCACGAAACGGACTGGGTGTACCGGGACGTGCACGCCTGTTCACTCCTTCGTGAGGGTGTCATCTCCGAAGATACTAGGACGTCCTACTATTTCCCAAGCCCGTCCGGGGTAGGGTCCCGCTGGAGGGGGTGAGCGCGATGCGTGCACTGACGTTCGCACCGGGCAAGCAGGGGACACTCGGCATCGAGGAACTACCCGAACCCCAGCCCGGCCAGGGCGAGCTGCTCGTCCAAGGGCTGGCCCTGGGCATCTGCGGGACGGACCGCGAACTGGCCGCCGCCGAATACGGCTGGCCGCCGCCCGGCAGGGAACGCATGGTCATCGGGCACGAGTCGCTGGGCCGGGTGCTCGAATCGCCCCAAGGATCCGCCTTCTCACCCGGAGACCTGGTGGTGGGCGTGGTCCGCCGCCCCGACCCCGTGCCCTGCGGGGCCTGCGAGCGGGGCGAGTTCGACATGTGCCGCAACGGCCGCTACACCGAGCGGGGCATCAAAGACCTCGACGGGTACGCCAGCGAGCGCTGGGTCGTCGAAGCCGGCTACGCCGTCCGCCTCGACCCCTCGCTGGAGAGCGTCGGCATGCTGGTCGAGCCCACCTCCGTGGTCGCCAAGGCGTGGGAGCAGATCGAGCGCATCGGGTCGCGATCCTGGTTCGAGCCACGCACGCTGCTCGTGATCGGCGCGGGGCCGATCGGGCTGCTGGCCGCGCTCCTCGGCCGGCAGCGAGGGCTCAACGTGCACGTGCTGGACCGCGCCCCCAAAGGGCTCAAGTCCGGCCTGGTGGAGGATCTGGGCGCCACCTACCACTCGGGCACGGGGCTGGAGCCGTTCGCCGACGCGAAGCCGGACATCATCATCGAGTGCACGGGCGTGGGGCAACTCGTCATCGACGCCATGCGCACCACCGCCGCCGCGGGCATCGTCTGCCTGTGCGGCCTCGCCCCTGGAGGGCGTTCCCATCGGGTGGACGCCGGGGTGATCAACCGGGACATCGTCCTGGAGAACGACGTGATCTTCGGCACGGTCAACGGCAACCTGCGCCATTTCAGGGACGCGGCGGCGGCACTGGCCCAGGCGGACATCACGTGGCTGGAGCGGCTGATCACCCGGCGGCTGCCGCTGGAGCGCGCCCTGGAGGCCTTCGAGCCGAGCCACGACGTCAAGGCCGTCATCGATCTCCCGTCCTAGCGCCCGCCGGGCTCCCGCACCGCACCCTTACCGGAAGGCCGTGCACGGGGTCGGACCGACCGGGCGGCGCGCCGTGCCGTTGCCGGACGGGCATGCGCGGGGCGAACTCAGCGGGGTTCGTACGGGCGGCGCCGGGTGGGCGCGGCCTGCTTGGCGGCCTGATGCGCCGGGCCGGCGGGAACGCGGATCCTGGCGGGGCGGGCGGGCTGCTCGGGGGCCGGATGGCGCTGGGCGGGGCCGGGGTGGGTTGCGGCCCGCGCCTTCTCGCGTACCTTGGGAGGCCGCGTACCGGAGGAGGTCTTGGCGGGACGGCGAGTGGTTGGCGCGTTCCGGGGCCAGGGGAAACGGCGGGCGAAACGGCGGGCGAAACGGCGGGTGAAGCGGCGGTGGGTGCCGCGGCGGCGGCCGGTCACGCGCAGCGTGAGCACGATCGTGGTGATCACCATCGCGGCGAGCAGCGCGGGCGGGGTGCCTAAGACGTCCAGCGGCGAGCCGTTGCCCGTTTCCGGTCGAGGCGCGGACACGAACGGCCGCTCGGTCGACCGGATCTCGTCGAGCCGCTCGGCGTTCGCCTTGACTAATCGCGGGACGCCGTAGCCGACGACCTTGTCCGTCTCGCGGGTCTTGCGCTTGAGCCACTCCCGGTCGACGTTGGCCTCGATCGTGTGGATCTTCTTGCCGGCGACGCGCTCCACGACGCCCACATGGTCGACACCTTTGTAACTCTCGCCGCCGCGCCAGTCGAAGAAGACCAGAGCTCCCGGCTCGGGCTTCCGCGTCCACGCGTCCTGCTTGATGAACCAGGCCGCGTGGGAGGGTGTCCACGCGAATTCGCCGACGTATTCGGTGAGGCCGGCCTTGTCCGCGGCCCAGGCGAGGAACATGTCGCACCATGGCGCGTTGCGATACTGGGTGTCTTGGACGCGATCCGCATACCACTGGCCGAATTTGGTGACCTGGCCGCTCTTCTCCCTGTAGCCGAGTTCCTGCCGCACCGTCTTCAGCAGCTCGTCCGCGATCGGGTCCAGGGTGACACCTCCCAGATAACCGACAAATCACGATGGACTGTAATAGCGCCATCGCGCATACGCGTGCGTCACTGCGAAAGTGTCTCGCTATGAGGCGAAATATCGGCTATGCGGTTTTCGGGGCATCAGCACACTGACGAGGCTGAGGAGAATTCTGAGACTCCTGGGATCCGGCCTGCGCTGCGAAGATCAGGAACCTGCGCCGACGCGGTAGACGCTCACCTCTCCGGCGCCCGGCGCGACGACGTCGGCCACGATCACGGTCACGTTGTCGGGAGAGCCGCCCTCGTTGGCCAGATCTATCAACCGCTGGACGGCCGCGCCCGGGTCTGCCACCGTGGTCAGCACCTCGTGCAGGACCTCGGGCCCGAGCACGGTCGTGAGACCGTCGGAGCAGAGGAGGTAGCGATCGTCAGGCTCGGCTTCGCGCAGCGCCATGTCCGGCTCCGCCCTGCCCTCGCTGCCCAGCACCCGCAGCACCATCGAGCGCCTGGGGTGCACGGCCGCCTGGTCCTCCGTTATCCGCCCTTCGTCCACCATCGACTGCACAAGTGTGTGATCCTTGGTCATCTGGTAGAGAGCGCCGTCGCGAAGCAGATATCCGCGGGAGTCACCAAGATGAGCCAGGGCGAACCGGTAGCCGTCCCACAACATGGCGGTCACCGTGGTCCCCATCCCCCTGCGCGCGGGGTCGATGTCGGCCAGCTCGACCAGCCTGCGGGCCGCCTCGTGCACGGCGCCTTCCAGCGCCGCCTCCAGGTCGGCGCCGCTCTCGGGAAGCGTGGCATCCAGCTCCCGCATGACGGCGATCGCCGCCGAACTCGCCAGCTCACCGGCGGCATGGCCGCCCATCCCGTCAGCCACCACGAGCAACCGGCCACTCGCATAGCCGGAATCTTCGTTCTGCTCCCTGCGGCGGCCCACGTCTGATCCGGCGGCATAGCGGATGTTGTGCTTCATACCCAGCAGTAAATCATTGGTTGAAAGACTTCACAAGCAGATGCGCTGAAGACCCTTGTGAACTAATGTGGGCCCCATGAGCCACGACCCGACCGTCAACGCCGGGGACATCGCCCGGCTCGCCGGTGTCGGGCGTGCCGCGGTGAGCAACTGGCGCCGCCGCCACGACGACTTCCCCCACCCGGTCGGGGGCACCGCCAACCAGCCGCTGTTCTCGCTGCGGCAGGTCGAGTCCTGGCTGCGTCGCTACGGGAAGTCCTACCAGGTCTCCCTGGGTGATCGGGTGTGGCAACGCCTGAAAGCCGCCGGCGATTTGCGACTGGGCGAGCTGGTGGCCCAGGCCGGGGTGCTCCTGACCCGCCACGCGCAGGCCACCGCCTCCTCTCCCTCCCCCGGAACCCACGCCGGCGACGGACCCGGCCGGGACGGCGAGCGACCTCGCCCCCAAGCCGGAGACGACCCCGTTGAGAGCGCCAGAACGGTGGACGAACCGGCCGGGCTCGACCCCGAGCTGGCCGAGCTGATCCTGGAGCTGGCCGGGCAGCACGGCCCCCTGACCGCGTACGAGTTCCTGTGTGAGCGCTACCTCGAAGCGCATTCCAGGCAGCTCTCCGTCACCCGCGACGACGTGGCCGAGCTGATGCTCCGGCTCGTCGAACCGGACGGCGCCACCATCCTCGACCCCGCCTGCGGTGTCGGGACGCTGCTGCTCGCCCCCGCACGATCGGTCCACGGCCAGGACGGCGACGAGCGCAGGATGCCCGCCAGGACGCTGGGCCAGGAGCTGAGCGAGACGTCGGCGGCCATCACCGCCTCCCGGCTCCGCCTGCGCGGCATCGAGGCCACGGTCGTGGCGGGCGACTCCATGCGCCACGACGGGTTCGCCGGAGAGCGAGCCGACGCGGTGGTGTGCAGCCCGCCGTTCAACGAACGGGCCTGGGGCTACGAGGAGCTGACCGGCGACCCGCGCTGGGAGCACGGCCTGCCGCCGCGCGGCGAGCCCGAGCTGGCGTGGGTGCAGCACTGCCTCACCCATGTCAAACCGCGCGGCCTGGTCGCCATCCTCATGCCCCCGGCGGCCGCCAGCCGCAAGGCCGGCCGCCGCATCCGCGCCAACCTGCTGCGCGCGGGCGCGCTGCGGGCTGTCGTGGCGCTGCCCGGCTCCGACCTGTGGCTGCTGCGCCGCCCCGCGGCGGGCGAGCGGCCGCCGTCCGACGTGCTGATCCTCGACGCCACGGCCGACCTGTCGCTGGTCGAGCCGGCCTGGCAGGCCTATCTGGAGGACCGTTCCGACCAGACCGTACGCATCATCGACCTGCTGGCCGACGAGGTCGACATGACCCCGGCCCGCCACCAGCGGCGTGACGACGTCGGACGGGCGTTCGCCGAGGCCCGCGACCGGTTCCTGGCGGCCGCCGCCGTGCCGCCCGACCTCAAGGTCCTGGAGCAGCCGCTCGACCAGCCCGCCACCACGCTGGGCGACCTGATCAAGGAGGGCCTGGTGACCTCCGCGCAGGCCCCGCCCAAGATGGCCGCGGACGGCGGCGACATCCCGGTGCTGACCACCGACGACGTGCTCAACGGCACCTCGCCGTCCGGCCTCACCAGCACGCAGCAGGGGCTGGTCGCGATCCGCCCCGGCGACGTGGTGGCCTCCTATTCGGCGGTGCGGGTGATGGCCGACGACGGCGCGGTGCTGGGGCCCCACCTGACCCTCTACCGCGTCGACGCCGGGCGGCTCGACCCCGACTTCCTGGCCGGTTTCCTGCGGGCCGCGGGCGGCCGGGTGACGACCGGCTCCAGCAGGTTCGACGTGCGCCGCACCCGGCTGCCGCGCCTGTCGTTGCGGGAGCAGCAGGCCTACGGCGCGGCGTTCCGGCAGCTCGCCGTGCTGGAGGACACCCTGCGCGAGACCGCCGCCCTCGGACAGACGCTCATCAGGCTGGGCCTCGACGGGCTCGCCGACGGCCACCTGCACCCACCTGCTCATGGCCCCACTTCGTGAGACGGGCTCGATCACCCCATGTCGCCGCCTGCTCATGGCCTCGCTCCGCTCCCGCCGCTCCGGCAGGCGACGGCACTCCTCACAAGTTCATGGCCTCACTCCGTTCGGCGGCTCGGTCGCCAGACGCCGCCGCCTTCCCCCGTTCTGGTCGCTCCGCTCCCGCCGCTCCTCCAGGCGACGGCACTCCTCACGAGTTCATGGCCTCACTCCGTTCGGCGGCTCGGTCGCCAGACGCCGCCGCCTTCCCCCGTTCTGGTCGCTCCGCTCCCGCCACTCCTCCAGACGACGGCACTCCTCGCCGTCCTGACGGTGTAGTTTTTTCCCGATAAGGCGGCAGGAGGGCGAATGGTCATCGGCGACCGCTATGAGCTCGACGACCTGCCCCTAGGGCAGGGCGGCATGGGTGCGGTCTACGCGGGCCACGACCGCCACCTCGATCGCCGGGTCGCGGTGAAGCTGCTCAGGTTGCCCAGCGGGCCCGACGAGGAGCTGGAGCGCAGGTTCATCCGAGAGGCCCGCATCCTGGCCAGGCTGGAGCACCCCGGCGCCCCCGTGCTGTACGACTTCGGCGCCCACGATCAGCGGCTCTACCAGGTGATGCAGTTCATCGAGGGCGTCACGGTGGCCGACGTGGTCAGCGAGCACGGCCCGCTGCCCGTGCCGTGGGCGGCGGCGATCGCGGCCCAGGCGTGCGCGGTGTTGTCGGCGGCCCACGCGCTGTCGATCTGCCATCGCGACCTCAAGCCGACGAACCTCATGCTCTGCCCCGACGGCAGCGTGAAGGTGCTGGACTTCGGGCTGGCCATGCTCCGCGACGCGGACGTCACCACGTTCACGAGGATCGGCCAGATCCTGGGCACGCCGGCGTACATGGCGCCCGAGCAGATCCAGCACGGCGTCGCCGAGCCGCGCAGCGACCTCTACTCGCTCGGCTGCGTCCTGCACGAGATGCTGGCCGGACGCCAGCTCTTCACCGGTCCCACCGACTACGTGGTCTTCGAGAAGCAGGTCAAGGAGCGTCCGCCCGCCCTGCCCGGGCTGCCGGGAGAGCTGGGCGCGCTGCTGGCGCAGTTGCTGGAGAAGAAGCCGGACGACCGGCCCGCGGACGCCGAAGAGCTGTACGAGCGGCTCGACCCGTTCGCCGTCAGCCTGCCCATGTTGCCCGGCTTCCTGACGAGGGCGCCGAGCCCCGGCCGGATGTACGCCCGGATGGCCGGGCGGGTGCTCAGCGACTGATCAGACCCCGTACGACGCCTGCCGGGCACCTGTCCGGTTCGTGAGAACGCTCTCTTCATAACCCCGATTGTTACACAGAGCCCGTTGACAGAGCCGTACGAACGCCTGGAATCTCTTGAGAGAGCGCTCTCTCCACCCTTCAGCACCTACCCAGGAGGGTTTCCGATGACCCCTCGTATCCGGCGGATCGGCCTGTCCTTGCTCGCCGCGTCCGCACTCACCCTGGCGGCCGCGTGCGGCGGCGGCGGTGGCGGGGACTCCGCCGCAGAGGCGAGCGCCAACCCCGGCGAAAAGATCAAACTGACCGTCGACCTCTTCGGCGACTTCGGGTTCAAACCTCTCTACGAGGAATACAAGAAGACCCATCCCGACATCGAGATCGTCGAGAACGTCACGCAGTTCAACGACCACCACAACAACCTGGTCAAGCGGCTCGCCACGAACTCGGGCGCGGGCGACGTCACGGCCGTCGAGGTCGGCTACATCAGCACGTTCACCGCGCAGCCCGCCAAGTTCACCGACCTCAAGCAGTTCGGGCTCGACAAGCGGCAGGCCGACTACCTCGACTGGAAGTGGCAGCAGGGCCTGAGCAAGGACGGCTCGCAGGTGCTCGGGCTCGGCACCGACGTGGGCGGCCTGGCCATGTGCTACCGCAAGGACCTGTTCGAGAAGGCGGGCCTGCCGAGCGACCGCGAGGAGGTCGCGGCGCTCTGGCCGACGTGGGACGAGTACATCGCGACCGGCAAGAAGTTCGCCGCGGCCGACGTGGCCGGCGCGAAGTTCGTCGACTCCCCCGGCGAGATCTTCCGCGCCATGGTCAACCAGGCCCCCGTCGGTCTGTACGACGCCCAGGACCAGATCATCGTGGAGTCGAACCCCGACGTGAAGAAGGCCTGGGACCTGTCGAACCAGCTCACCCAGGAGGGCCTGACCGCGAAGCTGGCGGCCTTCTCCCCGCCGTGGAACACCGGTTTCGCCAAGGGCTCGTTCGCCACGATCATCTGCCCGGCCTGGATGACGGGCTTCATCCAGGAGCAGGCCAAGGACGCCTCCGGCAAGTGGGACATCGCGGCCGTGCCCGGCGGCTCGGGCAACAGCGGCGGCTCGCACCTGATGGTGCCGAAGCAGAGCGACCACCCGAAGGAGGCGGCGGAGCTGATCGACTTCCTCACCTCCAAGGAGAACCAGGCCAAGGTGTTCAAGGAGGAGGGCACGTTCCCCTCGATCCCGGCGCTCTACGACGACCCGGAGATCCAGAACTTCACCAAGCCGTTCTTCGGCGACGCCCCCATCGGCAAGATCTACTCCGACGCGGCCAAGGCGCTCAAGCCGCAGCACCTCGGCCCCAAGGAGGCTGACGTCCGGGTCGCCATCGGCAACGGGCTCGGCCGGGTCGAGCAGGGCAAGCAGACGCCGGACGAGGCGTGGGCGCAGGTGCTCGAGGACGTCAAGAAGATCAAATGAGCACTCTCCCCCTCGCGGTCACGCGACGGCGCGGGAAGGGCGTGCGGCACACCCTCGACGTGAGGGTGTCGCCGTACGCCTACGTGGCGCCGTTCTTCCTGCTGTTCTGCGCGTTCGGGCTGTTCCCGCTCATCTACACGGCCTGGGTGAGCCTGCACGAGTGGACGTTGTTGTCGGAGACCCAGACGTTCGTCGGGCTGGACAACTTCGCGACGCTGCTCGCCGACGACTACTTCTGGAACGCCACGTTCAACACGCTCTCCATCGGCGTGTTGTCGACGGTGCCGCAACTCGCGCTGGCCATCTGGCTGGCGCACCTGCTCAACCGGCGGCTGCGGTTCCAGACGTTGTTCCGGGTCTCGTTGCTGCTGCCCAACGTCACGAGCGTGGTGGCGGTGGTGGTGATCTTCAGCCAGCTTTTCGGCCGCGACTTCGGCATGATCAACTGGGTCCTGTCGTGGTTCGGTGTCGGCAGCATCGACTGGGCGGCGGGCACCGCGAGCTCGCACGTCGCCCTCTCGGTGATGATCATGTGGCGCTGGACCGGCTACAACGCGCTGATCTTCCTGGCCGCCATGCAGGCCGTGCCGCGCGAGCTGTACGAGGCCGCCACCCTCGACGGGGCGAGCAACCTCACGCAGCTGCGCAAGATCACCATCCCGATGATCCGGCCAACGATGATCTTCGTGGTCATCGTCTCCACGATCGGCGCCATGCAGATCATCGCCGAGCCCATGCTGTTCGGACAGAGCAGCGGCGGCGGGGGCGGCATCGCCACCGGCGGGCCCGACCGGCAGTTCCAGACCCTGGCGCTGTTCGTCTACGAGCAGGGCTTCGCGAACTCGACGTTCGACTTCGGCTACGCCTCGGCCGCGTCCTGGCTGATGTTCCTCGCCGTGGTGATCGTGGCCGGCATCAACTTCCTGATCACCCGCAGGGCGAAGGGAGGGCTGGTATGAGGCTGCGCTATCTGACCCTGACCGCGGTCGCCTTCTTCTCGGCGTTCCCGCTCTACTACAGCGTCGTGGTGGCCTCCCGGCACAACTCGGCGCTGGCCGAGGTGCCGCCGCCGCTGCTGCCCGGCGGCAACTTCTTCGCCAACGTCGCCCGGGTCTTCGACACCGTCCCCTTCGGGCTCGCGCTGCTCAACTCCATCATCGTGGCCGGATCGATCTCCGTCGCGGTGATGTTCTTCTCGACGCTGGCCGGGTTCGCCTTCGCCAAGCTCAGGTTCCGGGGCAGGAACGCCATGCTGGTGATCACCGTGGCGACCATGATGGTCCCGGCGCAGCTCGGCATCATCCCGCTCTACATGCTCATGGTGAAGCTGGAGTGGACCGGCACCAACTACGCGCTGATCGTGCCGGCGCTGGTCAACGCGTTCGGCGTGTTCTTCATGACGCAGTACCTCTCGCGCGCCCTGCCCACCGACCTGCTGGAGGCCGGGCGGGTGGACGGGTGCACGACGTGGGGCCTGTTCTGGCACGTCGTGTTGCCGGCGGCCCGGCCAGCGGCGGCCGTGCTCGGCATGCTGACCTTCATGTCGGCCTGGAACGACTATTTCTGGCCGCTGGTCGTGCTGAGCCCGGACAACCCGACGGTCCAGGTCGCCCTGTCGACGCTGGCCAGCGGATACGTCAACGACTACGTGCTGGGCCTGGCCGGAACGGCGATCGGCACGTTGCCACTCGTTGCCGTCTTCGCCCTGTTCGGCAAGCAAATCATCGGCGGAATCATGCAAGGAGCTGTGAAGGGATGATTTTTCCCGAGGACTTCGTCTGGGGAGCCGCCACGGCCTCGTACCAGATCGAGGGGGCGGTCAAGGAGGACGGGCGGGGCCAGTCGATCTGGGACACCTTCTCCCATACCCCCGGGAACGTGGCGGACGGCGACACCGGCGACGTGGCGTGCGACCACTATCACCGCTACCGGGACGACGTCGGGCTGATGCGCGAGCTGCGGCTGGCGGCCTACCGGTTCTCGATCGCCTGGCCGCGCATCCAGCCCGACGGCGCGGGGCCGATCAACCCGCGCGGGCTGGCGTTCTACGACAAGCTCGTCGATGAACTACTAGCCGCCGAAATTTCGCCCTACGTCACGCTTTATCACTGGGATCTCCCCCAAGCCCTCGAAGAACGCGGCGGCTGGACCCACCGCGACACGGCCTACCGGTTCGCCGACTACGCCCAGGCCGTACACGACCGGCTCGGCGACCGCGTCAGCGACTGGGCGACGCTGAACGAGCCCTGGGTGGCGGCGTTCCTCGGCTACGGCAACGGCCTGCACGCCCCGGGCCGCCGTCTCCCGGCCGACGCCATGCGTGCCGCGCACCACCTGCTGCTCGGCCACGGGCTGGCCGCGCGGCGGCTGCGCTCCGGAGGCGCGCAGAGCATCATGCTGGTGGTCAACTCGGCGCCGGTGCTCACCCCCGCCCAGGTCAACAACCCCTCCGCGGTGCCGGACGAGGTGGACGCGGCCGTCACCCACCGCATCCACACGCTGCTGACCCGGCAGTTCCTGGACCCGGCGGTGTACGGGACGTACCCCCAGGAGGTGCTGGACGCGGCGGCCCGCAACGGCGGTACCGGCCACATCGAGGACGGCGACCTCGCGCTCATCAACGCGCCGATCGACCTGGTGGGCATCAACTACTACAACCCGTGCGTGGTCGAGGCGGGCCCAGGGCTGCCCGCGGACGCCGCGTGGCCGGGTTCGGAGGACGTCAGGTTCGCCGCGGCGGACGCGCCGACGACCGCGATGGGCTGGCCCATCGTGCCGGACGGCCTGTCCAGGCTGCTCGTACGCCTCTCGCGGGACTACCCGCAGGTCGGCCTGATGGTCACCGAGAACGGCGCGGCCTTCGAGGACGTCGTGGAGGACGGGCGCGTGCGCGACGACGAGCGGGTGGCGTACCTGGACGGGCACCTGCGCGAGGTGCACCGGGCCATCGAGGCGGGCGCGGACCTGCGCGGGTATCTGGTCTGGTCGCTGCTCGACAACTTCGAGTGGGCGGAGGGGTACCGGCGGCGTTTCGGCATCGTCCATGTGGACTATGCGACACAAACCAGGACGCCCAAGGACAGCGCCCTCTGGTACCGGGACGTGATCGGCCGAAACGGCCTGTAGATTTTTTCCATGCTCTCCCTCCTGCCGGTCCAGCCATGAGACGTCCGACGCTGGAAGCGGTCGCCGCCCGGGCGGGCGTGTCGCGCGCCACCGCTTCCCGGGTCGTCAACGGGCAGACGACGGTGGCGCCGCACATCCGTGACGCCGTGCTGCGCGCGATCGACGAGCTGGGTTATGTCCCCAACTCCGCCGCGCGCAGCCTCGTCACCCAGCGCACCGACTCGATCGCCCTGGTCGTCAGCGAGCCCGGCACCCGCGTCTTCTCCGAAGACCCGATGTTCTCCACGGCGATCAGGTCGGCCTCCATGGAGCTGGAGGCGGTCAACAAGCAGGTCGTGCTCATGATGGCCTCCTCCGCCAAGAGCCACGCCCGCGTGGAGCGCTACATCTCCGGCGGCCACGTCGACGGCGTCATGCTGATCTCCATGCACGGCGCCGACCCGCTGCCGTCGGCCCTGTCTCGGTTGCGCGTCCCCGTGGTCTCCTACGGCCGGCCGGCCGTCCCCGTGGAGATCCCCTACGTCGACAACGACAACATCGGCGGCGCGGAGGCGGGGGTTCGGCACCTGGTGGAGACGGGGCGGCGCAGGATCGCCACGATCGCCGGCCCGCAGGACATGATCGGCGGCCAGGACCGCCTGACCGGCTACCGCAACGTGCTGCGCGACTCCGACCACCGCTCGATCGTCGCCGTCGGCGACTTCACGCGGGAGTCGGGGGCGGTGGCGATGCGCCAGCTCCTGCGCGACGATCCCGAGCTCGACGCCGTGTTCGTGGCCAACGACCTGATGGCGGTCGGCGCGCTGCAGTCGTTGCGCCAGGCCGGCCGGCGGGTGCCCGACGACGTCGCCGTGGTGGGCTTCGACGACATAGAGGCGGCGAAATACACCGAGCCGCCGCTGACCACGCTCCGCCATCCGGTCGCCGAGCAGGCGGCGGCCATGGTCAGGCTGCTGCTCAACCTCTTCGAGGGTGGTGCGAGCGAGCCGGTGATCCTGCCCACCGAGCTGGTGATCCGCGAGTCGGCCTGACCGCGGCCTTGACAGCTCCGACCGCTGACACGACAGTCGGTCTCGACGATCATGCCCCACCCCCGAAGGGGACCCCATGACCACGAGATCCGTCAGCCGCCGCGTCAGTGTGGCGTTATGCCTGGCCGCCTCGCTACTGGCCACCGGCCATCCGGCCGCCGCCGACCCCGCGCGGACGACGGCGGTCACCGGCCCGCCCGTCCTCGACGCGCCCGTCTTCAACGATCCCACCGCCGACTCGGACGTGCCCGGCACGCCGAGCGCCGCCCAGTCCGCCGTCATGGACCAGCTGATCAGGCTGATCCAGGCGGTGCAGCCCGGTGGCGACATCCGGTTCGTGATGCACCAGTTCTCCACCGGCCAGCGGTCGAGCGAGGTGGCGAACGCGCTGGTCGCCGCCCACGAGCGCGGCGTGCGGGTGAAGGTCATCCTCGACAGCCGCGAGGACGCCTCCAACGACGCCGTCGAGGCCCAGCTCACCTCCGCGCTCGGCACCTCGGAGAGCGCAGGCTCGTGGGTGGTGGGCTGCGAATATCCCGACCCGTCCGCCGAGAACCGCGGTTGCATCGCGCGCAACTACCAGCACAACAAGTTCGCGCTCTTCTCCAACGTGCTGGTCGGCGGCACCCTGCATCCCAAGGTCGGCTTCCAGACGTCGTCGAACCTGTCCGACTGGTACCTGTACAACTCCTACAACGACGCCTACACCTTCACCGACGCCACGGTCTATGACGGCTACCTGACCTACTTCAACGACCTGCGCGCGGGCCGGCGCACGTCGGTCGATCCCGGCTATTTCTGGACCACCCCGACCGGCACTCCCATCCGGGCGATGTTCTTCCCGCGCCGGGTGTCGTCCGGCGACCCCGTCGTCAACATCCTGCGGCTCGTCGAGTGCTCGTACCAGACCCCCGACGGCGTCACCCGGCAGACCGACATCCGCATGGCGCTCACGGCCTTCAACAAGAACCGCAAGGCCATCGCCGACGAGTTGCTGCGGCTCAGGGGCAAGAACTGCTGGATCGACATCGTCTTCTACGAGAACGCCGGCAACGCCATGGAGAACGTCGACAGCGAGATCCGGAAGATCCTTGGCACCACGGCGTCCAACGGGAAGAAGATGCAGGTCACGCCCTGCCGGTTCACCGTCGGCTCGCGCAGCGTGGTGCCGCACACCAAGCTCATGCTGCTGGACGGCTTCTACGACGACGACATCACGCCCCGCGTCTACACCGGAAGCGCGAACTTCACGTATCTGGAGAACGCCGACGACGCCTGGCTGCGGCTCTCCGGCCGCGACCTGCACGACCGGTACGAGGCCTGGTTCAAGAGCATCCGTGGAGCCTGCGGCGGCCCGCCGCCCAGTTAGACACGGAAGACGCGGAGCTGGAGCGCCAGCGTCGTGTAGTAGCCGACCAGGGTGGTCAGCTCGAACACCACGCTCTCCTCCAGCTTCGCGTATTCGTCGTCGTCGAGGTCGCCTCTGGTCACCAGGGCGCGGGCGACGTCGAGGACCGCCTGCTCGTCCTCGGGCAGTGACAGGGGCGAGCCGTCGCGCAACGCCTGGAGCTGGTCGTCGGTGAAGCCGAGGCCGCGGGCGATCGGCTCGTGGGCGGCCCGCTCGAACGCGCTGTCGTGGTGGCCGGCGACGACCAGGATCGCCAGCTCCCGCGCCCGGTCGGTGAGCGCCGAACGGTAGCGGACGGCCGCCCCCAGCTCCTGCAGCGCGTCGCCGACCGGCGGGCTGAGCAACATCGCGTTGAACGGGCCGGTCAGCCCGCCCTCCGGGTCCACCATGAACGTGCCGCGCGGGCCGGCGGTGATCTTGTCATGGAGGGCGCGGGCGTGCGGCGCCAGGTCGTGCGGGGGCGTTCTGCGCAGGCGGGCCATCAGGCGATGGTAGCGCTGCGCGGCAGGGTCGCCCGCGGCATGTTGACACCGTATACGTCGATGTTTACGGTGTATACACGCCAACGGACGGGGCAAGCTTCATGGCATCACGACTCAGGGCGCCGGCCGCACTGGTGGCCTCGGCGCTGCTGTTCTACTTCGGCACCGGCTTCGCGCCCATCCCGGCGCTGACCTGGCTGGCCCCGCTGCCGGTGTTGCTGCTGGCGCCGCGGGTGAGCGCGAGGTCGACCTTCTGCGTCGCGTTGCTGGCGTACCTGCTGGGCTTGGGCAACCAGTTCGAGTTCTTCCTGAAGACGCCGTCGGTGCCGCTGCCCATCGGGATCGCCATCGTCATCGGCTCCTCCCTGCTGTTCGGGCTGGTGGCCTGGCTGTTCCGGGCGCTCCTCCTGCGCGGGCTGCCGCTGCTCGCCGCGAGCGCGCCACCCGCCGTATGGGTGGCTTTCATGTACGTGACCGTTCTCGCCAACCCGACCGGCATCGTCTGGCCGCTCGCCACGTCGGTGGCCGACGTGCCCGTCGTGATCCAGATCGCCTCGGTGACGGGCACGTGGGGGGTGACGTTCTTCGTGCTCATGGTGCCGGCCGCCATCGCGGCGGTGGCCTGGCCGGGAGCGGTCCCGAGGGCGCGGCTGCGCACCGGTGTCGCAGGGGTGGCGGCGTGCGCCGTCGTGCTCGGCTTCGGGGTGCTGCGCCTGGCCGACGCGGGCGGACCCGTCGCGCAGCGGGTGGTGGTCATGTCGGCGAGCCGCTTCCAGTGGGCCCCCGACGCGGCCGGCCCGGGAGGCCAGGCCCTGATCAAGGACTACGCGGCCAGGATCGCGGCGCTGCCGGAGGGCACGATGGCCGTGCTGCCGGAGGGCGCTCTGGGCACCGACGAGGACAGCCTGCCCGGCGCGCTCCAGCCGCTGCGCGCGGTCGCCCGCGAGCGAGGCGTCGACGTGGTGGTCGGGATCGTGCACACGACCCCGGAGATCAAGTACAACTACTCCGTGCACCTCCCGGCCGACGGGTCCGCGCCGGTCTCCTACACGAAGTGGCACTTCGCCCCCGGGGCGCCCTTCCGCCGCGGTGACGCGCTGGTCTTCGCGCACGGCCACGGGCGCGACGTCGGCCTGGCCAACTGCATGGACCTCAACTTCCCCACGCCGATCCGCGGCTACGCCCTGGCGGGGGCGCGCCTGCTGGCGACGCCGGCCGCCGACGAGTTCGGCAACGGCCGGCAGCACAGCCGCAACGCGTTGCTGCGCGGCGTCGAGAACGGGCTCTCGGTGGCGTGGGCGGCCCAGCAGGGCACGCCGATGATCTCCGACCCGTGGGGACGCGTGCTCGCCGAGACCGACACAGAAACGAGCAGCAGCCCGTTCGTCATGGCCGCCGCCGGCGTGCCCGAAGGGCCGGGCACCACCGTCTACGCCCGTTTCGGCGACTGGTTCGCCTGGTTGTGCCTGGCGCTCGCGGCGGCCGGCGGGTTGCGGCTCCTCAGGCGCGGGCGATCCGCACCCGAGACGGCCGGGACCCGCCGGGCCGTCCACACCGCGCACAGCGCGTGAGCGGTCAGCTCGCGGTCAGCCAGACCGTGGTGTCCGAGGGCAGCGCGCCGTCCTCCAGCGGCCCGCTGGCCAGGACGACCTCGCCGGCGGGCCTCGGCACCGGGTAAGGGCCCAGGTTGGTGACGCTGGTCAGGCCCGACTCGCGGGTGAAGGCCAGCACGTTCTCCCCCAGCGGAAGCCACGTCATGGTGCCGTCGCCCAGCCGGTCGCGCCGGATGGCCAGGGCCGCCCTGTAGAGGGTGAGCATCGACCCCGGATCCGTGCGCTGGGCCTGCGCGGTGAGCTTGCGCCAGCTCTCCGGCTGCGGCAACCAGGGCGTGCCGGTCCCGAAGCCGTACGGCGGCTCGTCGCCCGACCAGGGCAGCGGCACCCGGCAGCCGTCACGGCCCGGGTTGGCGCCGCCCGACCTGGCGAACATCGGGTCCTGGCGGAGCTCGTCAGGAAGGTTCTCCACCTCCGGCAGGCCCAGCTCATCGCCCTGGTAGACGTAGACCGACCCGGGCAGCGCCATCGACAGCAGGGCCGCCGCCCGCGCCCGCCGGTAGCCCAGCTCCGGGTCCGACGGGGTTCCGTGCAGGCGCCCGCCGTGCTCGAACGCGGTGTCGGCGCGGCCGTAGCGGGTGACGGGCCTGGTCACGTCGTGGTTGGACAACACCCACGTGGGCGGGGCGCCGATCGGGGTGTGGGTGGCCAGCGTCAGATCGATGACCCGGCGCAGCTCGGCCGGGTCCCACGGGCATGACAGGAAGCCGAAGTTGAAAGCCGTGTGCAGCTCGTCGGGGCGCAGGTAGCGGGCGAACCGCTCCTGGTCGGGCAGCCAGACCTCGCCGATCAGGACGCGCTCGCCGTACTCGTCGGCCACCTCGCGCCACCGGCGGTAGACGTCGTGGACCTCGTCGAGGTCCTCGTAGCCGGTGTCCGACTTGTACAGCAGGGCCGCCGAGTCGATGCGGAAACCGTCGACGCCGCGCTCGAACCAGAACCGCAGCACGTCCTCGAACTCCCGGTGCACCTCCGGGTTGGCCCAGTTGAAGTCGGGCTGCTCGGGGGCGAACAGGTGCAGGTACCACTGCCCGTCGGGCACCTGGGTCCAGGCGGAGCCGCCGAAGATGGACTGCCAGTCGTTCACGGGCTCGTCGCTGAACCAGAACCGGTCCCTGGCCGCCGGGTTCGCCAGCGCCTCCTGGAACCAGGCGCTCTGCGTCGAGCTGTGGTTCGGCACCACGTCGATGATGACCTTGATGTCCAGCTCGTGCGCCTCGGCGATGAACCGCTCCGCCTCGGCGAGCGTGCCGAAGTCCGGCTCGATGTCCCGGTAGTCGGCCACGTCGTAGCCGCCGTCGGCCATCGGCGACGGATACCACGGGTTCAGCCAGATGGCGTCGATCCCCAGGTCCTTCAGGTACGGCAGGCGGGCGCGCAGGCCGGCGAGGTCACCCACGCCGTCGCCGTTGCCGTCGGCGAAGCTACGCAGGTAGACCTGGTAGATCGCGGCTCCCCGCCACCACGTTTGCGACATGCGCTCATCCCTTGATGCTTCCGGCGGTGAGTCCCGCCATGATGTGCCGTTGGAAGATGAAGAAAACGATGATCATGGGGATGCCGGCGATGACCAGGCCTCCCATGACCTGGTTCTGCGTCACCGCTCCCGCCGTCTGTGACAGGCCCACGCTGATGGTCATCTTGTCGCTGTCGGTCATGACCAGCAGCGGCAGGACGAAGTCCTTGAACGCGGCGACGATCGTGAAGATGGAGACCACGCCGAGGATCGGCCTGGAGACCGGCAGCACGACCGACCACAACACTCGCAAGGGGCCGGCGCCGTCGATCTGCGCCGCCTCGATCAGCTCGCGGGGAATGGAGTCGAAGAACCGTTTGAGCAGGAAGATGTTGAAGCCGTTGGCCGCCGCGGGGAACCACAGGCCCCACGGGTTGTTGAGCAGCCCCAGGTCCACGATCGTGACGTAGAGCGGGATGAGGATCACCATCGGCGGGATCATCAGCGTGGCCAGCATGGCGCCGAGGATCACGTTGCCGAGGACCGGCCGCAGCTTCGACAGCGCGTACGCGGCCGTGACGTCCACCGCCATGGAGAACAACCAGGCGCCCAGCGCGTAGTAGACGGTGTTGGCCAGCAGCGTGCCGATGTCGAACAGGTCCCACGCCTCGGCGAACGCGTCGGTCGTCGGGCGGGCCGGGAAGAGCGACGGAGGCATCTCGGCGATCTCCTCCGGCGTCTTCATGGCGCCGGTGACCATCCAGTAGAGCGGGAAGACGAAGGCCAGCGTGAACAGCACGATGACCGCGGCCAGCACCAGCCAGTAGATCCGCCGCCCCCACCTGCTGTTGAGCTGGTGCGGCGAGACGATCGTGCGGAACTGCACGTGGATGGGTCTCGGCGCGCGCGCCTTCCTGGCCCGGCGTCGTGCGGCGGGCCGGACGTCCGTTGCGGAGGTCATGCCTGGTCCTCCCTGGTCGTCCGGAGCTGGAAGGCCGCGAAGACGAGGAGGGCCAGCATGAGCATCATGCCGAGCGCCCCCGCCTGGCCGTAGTTCATCTGCGAGAAGGCGAACTGGTACATCAGGTACGCCACCGAGACCGTGGCGTTCTCCGGCCCGCCGCCGGTGAGCATGTACGGCTCGATGAAGACCTGCATGGTGGCCACGATCTGCAACATCAGCATGAGGAGGAGGATCAGCCGGGTCTGCGGGATGGTGACGTGCCTGATGCGCTTGAGGATGCCGGCCCCGTCGAGCTCGGCGGCCTCGTACAGCTCGGGCGGGATGTTCTGCAGGGCGGCGAGATAGATCAGCGTCGCGCTGCCCATGTTCATCCACGTCGAGACGAGCACCAGCGAGATCAGCGCCGTGGACGAGCTGTCGAGCCAGGCCAGCGGCGGCAGGCCGGCGGCGCCGAGGATCTGGTTGAACAGCCCGGGCCCCGGATCGTAGAACCACCGGAACAGCAGCACCGCGACGATGGGCGGCAACATGACCGGCAGGTAGACGACGAACCGCAGGTAGGCCCGGGCGTGGCGCAGTTCGTTCAGCACGAGCGCGACGACGAACGGCACGGCATAGCCGCACAACAGCGCGAGGAGGGTGAACTCCATGGTGTTCAGCCAGGCCTCGCCGAAGGCGGGGTCCTGGACGGCCGCGGTGAAGTTGTCCAGGCCCACCCATTCGGGCGGGTTGATCAGGTCGGTCTTCTGGAAGCTCAGCACGAACTCCCTGACCATCGGATACCAGGCGAACACCGCGAAGCAGGCCAGCGCCGCGCACAGGAACCCGTAGGCCGTCAGATTGCGCCTCACGATTCCCACAGGGTCAGCCCTTGGCCGCCAGCAGGGAGTTCGCCTTGGTCTCGGCGTCGGCGAGGAGCTGGTCGATGCCGGCGTCCTCGCGGCTCAGCACGCCCGACATGGGCACGTCGAGGATGGCGTACAGCTCCTGCGCGTGCACCGGCTCGGCCTTCGGCGGGATCGTGGCGGCGGCCCGCACGTACGGGTCGTAGTTCTCGACCGGCAGCGAGGCGTTCTTCACGCGGTCGGCCTGGATCGCCTTGCCGGTGGGCGAGTCGCCGTAGACGTCGTTGTCGGGCACGCCGACCGGGTTGCCGAGGGCCTTGCCCCGGGCGAAGTCGAAGCGGCCCTTGCCGACGGTGTTGAAGCGGAAGTCGAGCCAGGCCAGGCCCGCCTTGGCCTCCTCAGGGGTGGCCTTCGGGTTGATCATGAACGCTTCGCCGCCGCTGAGCGACGCCTTGGCCTCGGGGAAGCCGGTGATGCCGTAGTCGGCGACGTTGCCCTTGAACTTGTTGACCACGTCGGTGACCACGTCGGGCGCCCCGAGCATCATGCCCACCTTGCCGCTGCCCATCGCCATCATCAGCGACTCCCAGCCGACCAGGAGCTTGTTGCCCATGCTGTCGTCCACCCAGCGCATGTCGTGCAGGGTCTGCAGCACGGCCTTGCCCTCGGGGGAGTTGAAGGCGGCCTTCGTGTTGTCGGGGGTCAGGATGCTGCCGCCGCGGCCGTAGATCGCCTGGGTGAAGTGCCAGCCTCCGGTGTTGCCGCCGGAGTATTCGCCGTAGCCGACGTAGCCCTGGCCGAGGGCGGCGATCTTCTTGGCCGCCTCGCGGACCTCGGCCCACGTCGTGGGCGGGCTGTTCGGGTCGAGCCCCGCCTTGGCGAACAGGGCGCGGTTGTAGACGAGTCCGACGCCGTAGTGGACGTTCGGGACGCCGTACACCTTGCCGTCCTTGGTGACCAGGTCGCGGACGTCGGGGCGCAGGTCGTTCCAGTTCTTGATCGTGCTGGTGTACGGGGTGATGTCGAGCGCCTGGCCCTTGCCGATGACGTCGGCGTAGTTGGTCACGGGCACCACGAAGACGGTCTCCATCTGGCCGCCGGCCATCTTGGGGCCGAACGTCTTGGGGTCGAAGCACGGCTGCTGGTCCGTGCTCTTGACCGTGACCCGGGGGTGGTTCTTCATGAACGTGGCCACGTCGTCATCCCAGGCCTGCCGCTCCTTCGGCGCCGACTTGGCGGGCTGGCAGGCCACCGTGATCGTCACGGCCTCGGCGCCGCCGGCGGAAGGGGAGGCTGGCTCGCCCGAGCCGCAGGCCGTGGCCGCGAGCCCGAGCACGGTTGCGAGCAGGAGTCCGGTGGATCTCTGCATGGTCTGACCCTTCTGATGCGAGGTGCCCACACCATAGGATCGCCAACCGAAGTCCGCAATATTTCGACGGACTATTGCAAGATAACGACTACGTCACGAGCGAGCTCGCGTCAACGGCGCCTTGCCGGGAGCGCGGGCCGTGGAGGCCCTGACCACGAGCTCGGGCTCGAACAGCAGCTCGTCCGCGGGCACGACCGCCTTGTCGATCTGCGCGACCAGCAGGTCCACCGCGGCCCTGCCCATGGCGTCGATCGGCTGGCGGACCGTCGTCAGCGGCGGCTCGGTGCAGTTCATCAGCGCCGAGTCGTCGAAGCCGATGACCGAGACGTCCGCCGGCACGGCGAGCCCGGCGCGGCGGGCCGCCCTGACGGTGCCGAGCGCGAGCAGGTCGCTGGCGCAGACCACGCCGGTGACGCCGCGCCTGACCAGCCGGGCCGCGGCGGCGTGCCCGCCCTCCAGCGAGAACATCGTGTGCTCGACCAGCTCGGGATCGCCACCCTCCGACAGGAACGTCTCCAGCTTGCGCCGCGACGGCATGTGGTCCTTCGGCCCGAGCACCATGCCGATCCGCTCGTGGCCGAGCGCGCGCAGGTGGGCGACGGCCATCCCGGCGGCCACCACGTCGTCGCAGGACACCTGCGGGAAGTCGAGCCGGGCCACGGCCGCGTTCACCAGCACGGTGGGCAGCTTGCGCTCGTGCAGCAGCTCGTAGTGCCCGTGCGCGGCGTCGGCCTGTGCGTAGAGCCCGCCGGCGAAGACCACGCCGCTGACCTGCTGCTGGAGCAGCAGGTCGACGTAGTCGGCCTCGGAGACGCCGCCGACCGTGCGCGTGCACAACACCGAAGTGAAGCCCTGCTGGGCCAGGGCGCCGCCGACCACCTCGGCGAAGGCGGGGAAGATCGGGTTCTGCAGCTCGGGGAGCACCAGGCCGACCAGCCTGGCCCGGTCGCCGCGCAGCTGGGTGGGGCGTTCGTAGCCGAGGACGTCGAGGGCGGTGAGCACCGCCTCGCGGGTCGCGTCGGACACCCCCGGCTTGCCGTTGAGCACGCGGCTCACGGTCGCCTCGCTCACCCCGACCTTCTTGGCCACCTCTGCGAGTCGTCGTGTCATGCGCAAACTATACGGCCTGGAACGCAAGCGCTTGCAACGGCTTACGTGAATCCGGCGCGGCCGCTTGCAGTGGACGCACGGCGCCCTTCGATGACCCGGGCAAGCCCTGACCAGCGAGGAGAGCCTTGGAAGCCATCGCGAGACCCGGTCAATTCCTTGCGAAATGTCGTCGGAATATTGCGGCTATCTGCTTGTCATCCTATGGTTCGGCCAACCGCCTGACCCGAAGGGCCACCCCCATGAGAGCACTCATCGCCGCCCTCGCGTTACTCACCGGACTCCTCGCCGCCCCCGCGCACGCCGCGGCCGACACCGACCTCGCCGCCGGGAAGACCGCCACCGCCAGCAGCCACGCCGACGTCTACCGCGCCGCCAACGCGACCGACGGCGACCAGGCCACCTACTGGGAGTCGGCCAACCACGCCTTCCCGCAGTGGATCCAGGTCGATCTCGGCGCCGCCGCCGACATCAGCAGGCTCGTGCTCAAGCTGCCCGCCGGCTGGCCCCGCCGCACCCAGACGCTGACCGTCCAGGGCAGCGCCGACGGCACGGCCTTCACCACGCTCGCCGACTCGGCCACGTACACCTTCGAGCCCACCGCGACGATCACCCTCACCGAGGCCAGAACCCGCCACGTCCGGCTGGCGTTCACCGCCAACACCGGCTGGCCGGCCGGGCAACTGTCCGAGTTCGAGATCTGGGGCAGCCGCCCCGACGGGCCCGGCGACCCCGGCGACGGCGCCAACCTGGCCCTCGGAAAGCCCGTCGAGGGCTCCTCCCACACCCACACCTACGTCGCCGCCAACGCCAACGACGACGACCTGAGCACGTACTGGGAGGGCGCCGCCTACCCCGGCACGCTCACCGTGAAGCTCGGCGCCGACACCGACCTGAGCTCCGTCACGCTCAAGCTCGACCCCGCCCAGGCGTGGGCCAGGCGTACGCAGGCCATCCAGGTCCTCGGCCGCGCGCAGGGCGCCACCGGCTTCACCAGCCTCGTCTCCCAGGCCACCTACACCTTCGACCCGGCCACCGGGAACGAGGTCACCATCCCCGTGACCGGCAGGGCCGCCGACGTCCGGCTCAGGATCACCGCCAACTCCGGCGCGCCCGGCGGCCAGATCGCCGAGTTCCAGATCTTCGGCGCGCCCGCGCCCAACCCCGACCTGACCGTGTCGGGCCTCACCTCCTCGCCCGCGTCGCCGGTCGAGACCGACGACGTCACGCTCTCGGCCACGGTCGGGAACGCCGGCACCGAACGCTCCGCCGCGACCACGGTCAACTTCTACGTGGGCGACGACAAGGCCGGCAGCGCCGACGTGGCCGCGCTGGCCGCGGGGGCGTCGGCCACCGTGTCCGCGGACATCGGGGCGCGTACGGCCGGCCCCCACGAGCTGTCCGCCAGGGTGGACGAGGACGGCGAGGTCACCGAGCAGGACGAAACCAACAACGCCACGACCGGCACGTTGACCGTGAAACCCGCCGACACGGCCGACCTGGTCGCCTCCCCCGTCTCCTGGACGCCGGGCAACCCGCCCGCGGGCGCCACCGTGACGTTCACCGTGGCGATCAGGAACCAGGGCACGGTCGCCTCCGGCGGCGGCTCCCACGGCGTCACGCTCACCGTCGCCGACGGCTCGGGCGACGTCGTCAGGACGCTGGCCGGCTCCGTGACCGGCGTGATCGCCCCCGGCGCCACCACCGCCCCGGTCAACCTCGGCACCTGGACCGCGGCCGACGGGAGGTACACCGTCAAGACCGTGCTCGCCGCCGACCCCGAAGAACTGCCGGTCCGGCGCGACAACAACACCAGCACGCTGCCGCTGTTCGTGGGCCGCGGCGCGAACATGCCGTACGACACCTACGAGGCCGAGGACGCCGTGCTCGGCGGCGGCGCCACCCGCGTCGGCCCGAGCAGGGAGATCGGCACGACCGCCGGCGAGGCGTCGGGGCGGCGCGCGGTGACGCTGGACAGGACCGGCGCCTACGTCGAGTTCACCACCAAGGCGCCGGCCAACACCCTCGTCACCCGCTTCTCCATCCCCGACGCCCCGGGCGGCGGCGGCATCGACTCGACGCTCAACGTCTACGTCGACGGGACGTTCCACAAGGCCATCGACCTGACCTCCCGCTACGCCTGGCTCTACGGCCCCGAGGCGAGTCCCGGCAACGATCCCGGCTCGGGCCCGCCCCGGCACATCTACGACGAGGCGAACCTGATGCTCGACGCCACCGTGCCGGCGGGCAGCAAGATCAGGCTGCAGAAGGACGCGGCCAACGGCTCCACGTACGCGATCGACTTCGTGGACCTCGAGCGGGTGGCCCCGGTCGCCAACCCCGACCCGGACGCGTACGCCGTGCCGGCCGGCTTCTCCCACCAGGACGTGCAGAACGCGCTGGACAAGGCCCGCATGGACGCCGGCCTGACCGGCGTCTACCTGCCCGCGGGCGACTACCAGACCTCCGGCAAGTTCCAGGTGTACGGCAAGGCGATCGAGATCGTCGGCGCCGGCCCGTGGTTCACCAGGTTCCACGCGCCCTCGGGGCAGTCCAACACCGACATCGGCTTCCGGGCCGACGCCACGGCCAACGGCACGACGTTCGCGAACTTCGCCTACTTCGGCAACTACACCTCGCGCATCGACGGCCCCGGCAAGGTGTTCGACTTCACGAACGTGGCGAACATGACGATCGACAACATCTGGGTCGAGCACCAGATCTGCATGTACTGGGGCTCCAACACCGACGACATGACGATCAGGAACTCGCGCATCCGCAACGTGTTCGCCGACGGCCTGAACATGACCAACGGCAGCACCGGCAACCACGTCACCGACGTCGAGACGCGGTCCACGGGCGACGACAGCTTCGCGCTGTTCTCCGCGACCGACAACAACGCGGGCGAGCAGCACGGCAACGTCTACGAGAACCTGACCTCGCTGCTCACCTGGCGGGC
Organism: Nonomuraea sp. B10E15; assembly: GCF_039871615.1. Taxonomy (NCBI): domain Bacteria; kingdom Bacillati; phylum Actinomycetota; class Actinomycetes; order Streptosporangiales; family Streptosporangiaceae; genus Nonomuraea; species Nonomuraea sp. B10E15. The sequence continues at coordinate 707,496 of NZ_JBDPMB010000002.1, read as the reverse complement.
CGCGGGCGTGGCCGTCTACGGCGGCTACGGCAACACGTTCAGGAACATCCACGTGGCCGACACGCTGGTGTACTCCGGCGTCACGATCAGCTCGCTGGACTTCGGCATCCCGATGCACGGGTTCGGGGCCGACCCGCCCACGGTCTTCGAGAACATCTCGCTGGTCAGGGCAGGCGGGCACTTCTGGGGACAGCAGACGTTCCCGGCGATGTGGCTGTTCTCCGCGTCCAAGAAGTTCCAGGGCATCCGCGTCAGCAACCTGGACATCGTGGACCCGACGTACAGCGGGATCATGTTCCAGACCGGCTACCAGGGTCCGGCGCCGCTCAACCCGATCGAGGACACGGTCTTCACGAACGTGTCCATCAGCGGGGCGAAGAAGAGCGGTGACGCCTTCGACGCCAAGTCCGGGTTCGGCATCTGGGTTAACGAGCTGCCCGAGCCCGGTCAGGGCCCGGCGGTCGGATCGGCCACGTTCAACGGCCTGCGCTTCTCCGGCAACGCCCAGGACGTCAAGAACACGACCTCGACCTTCACTCTGGACATCGATCCCTGATAGCGCCTTCCACCGTCAGGTGAGGTCGGATCTGGTGGGCAGGCCCTGCCAGTCGCTCGCGCTGGTCACCGCGGCGGCGCTCAGCAGCGCCCCGCGGTGCAGGCGTTCCTGGGGGATGAGGCCGTCGAGCGCGGCGCTGATGTAACCCGCGGTGAAGGCCTCCCCCGCCCCTGACGTGTCCACGACGGGCACCTGCCAGCCGGGAACGTCGTACCGCATGCGGTCGGCCCGTACGCTCGCGCCCTTCGCCCCGCGGTCCACCACGACCTCGCGCTCGGGCGTGAGCGCGGGCTTGACCAGATCGAGCTCGTCCTGGCGGAGGAAGAGCAGGTGGGAGCGGCAGGCCAGCTCGCCGAGCACCTCCTCGGCCTCGCGTACGGACGCCCACAGGTCGGGGACGTACTCGACGGAGAAGGAGATCATCACGTCGGCGTTCCTGGCGGCGTTCACGGCGACCCGCACGGCTTCGCGGGTGTCCCTGCCGAGGCCGGCCGTCAGGCCGGTGACGTGCAACATCTTGGCCGCGGCGATCCGGTCGATGGGCACGTTGCCCGGCGCCAGCCGCGAGCCCGCCGAGCCGGCGCGGTACTGGGCCGCCCTCGGCTCGCGGCCGACGCGCGTCTCCCTGAGGAGCAGCCCCGTGCGCAACCCCTCGGACACGCGCATGTCCAGCACGTCCACGCCCTCGCCCCTGAGCACGGTGAGCGCCCTGGCGCCCAGCTCGTCGTCGCCCACCTTGCCGAGGTACGCGGACCGGTGCCCGAGCCGGGCCAGGGCGATCGCCAGGGTGAACTCGGGCCCGCAGACGTCCAGCCTGGCCTCGCTCTCGTGGCGTACGCGGCCGCTGGAGACGACGCCCAGCGGCTCGCCCAGGGTGTAGACGTCGGTCATGACCTCAAACTGTAGTGGCTCAAGTCACCCAAACAGTCTTTTTTCTCGCATAAGCGCAGGTTAAAGCGTGATCAAAAATTTTCTCGAAACTTGGGCCAACCTTTTCCCGAACGGGTGCCTCTAAGCAGTAGAGGAGCCGGCGCCCCGGGCCGGTTCTGAAGTCAATACGGGGAGAGGAATCAGCACCCTCATGAAGAAGATCACAGCAGGACTCATTTCCGCCGTCGCCGGCGGCACCATGCTCGTGTCCGGCGCGGGCGTGGCGTCGGCCACCACCTACGACACCGAGCTTCGGATCCGCGACATCTCGCCGAACCCCGTCGTGGTCAAGGGCAACTCCGAGACCAAGGCGTTCTTCGACGTCGGCGCCAGCCGCGACGTCGAGAAGGTCGTGCTCAGCGTGGAGCCGGCCAGCTCCAAGTTCCGCACCATGCGCACCAAGGGCGTCGACGACCTCGAGGGCTGGCGCTACGCCATCGCCTTCAACAAGAACGACCCCGAGGGCAAGTGGAAGGCCACGGCCGTCGCCTACAACGAGGACGGCAGGCGGATCGCCACCGACTCCGCGTACTTCTACGTGGACATCCGCAAGGGCCGGGCCGACACCAGGATCACCCGGTTCAACGCGTCCCCGTACAAGGTGCGCAAGGGCCGGTCGATCTACTTCTCCGGCAAGCTCCAGGCCGACGACCACCGGTGGGAGGGCGTCCGCGGCGAGCGGGTCAGCATCTACCACCGCGCCAGTGGCTCCAGCGCCTGGAAGTGGGTCGACTCCGCCAGGACCGGGCGGGACGGCAAGTTCTACGGCAAGACGCGCGCCTACCGCAGCGGCAGCTTCAAGGCCGTCTACCGCGGTGACCGCGAGCTCGAGCCGACCACGAGCCGCACGGACTACGTGCGGGTCTACAGCTGGCGCCGCTAGTTCATCCACCTGAGGCCCGGTCCCCTGTCGGGGGGACCGGGCCTCAGGCTTTCCGGATTCGTGCACGATCCGAGGTTTATCGATCACGCGAATGTTGCATGGAGTACCCCATTGCGTTGATCGACCTCGAAGGAGCCGCCGGATGCCGCATCCCGTGATCGCCCTCGTCCTGAGCATGACGAGCACGCTCGGGACGGCCCCTCCATCCGAAGTGTCCGTACGCTACGACCCCGCCGGCTCGCCGCGCGCCGAGCAGGCCAGGAAGCTCCTGAAGGACAGCGGCGCGCTGAAGACCAAGATCCGGGTTCCCCGGCCCGTCAAGGTCGTGGCCAAGGACTGCGGCTCGCCCAGGGCCATCTGGGATCACGCCGAGCGCCGCATGACGATCTGCTACCAGCTGGTCGACAAGGTGCGCACGACGATGAAGGGCATCGCGGAGACCGAGGAGGTCGACGCGAAAGACGCGGCCGCCCGCATGGACGGCGCGCTGAGCATGCTCTTCCACCACCAGCTCGGCCACGCCCTGACCACGCTGAACGGCATGCCGGACAGCGAAGGCCAGGCCGACCAGTTCGCCGCGCTCACGCTCGCGGCCGACGCGCCCAAGCGCGTGGTGTCCGCCGCCGAGGCCCGCCACCTGCTGGCCGGGCACACCGGCGTCGACCACCTGTCAGGCCTGACACAGTCGGCCACGTTCGCCTGCCTGTTGTACGGCTCCGACCCCGGCAAGCACGCCGAGATCGCCAGGGGCGGCTGGGTCCCCGCCGAGCGGGCGCCCTCCTGCGCCGACGAATACGCCCGTGTCAGGACGGCCCTCGGCTCCATGGCGGTGAAAGCCGGCACCTGACGGGTAGCGTCCGGGGTATGGCTGACGACCTGCTCAAGGATCACGACCCGTTCGACATCCTCGACGCCGAGGCGGCCCGGCTCGACCGGTTCTTCTCGGGGCTCGACGAGGCCGGCTGGTCGAGCCCCTCGCGCTGCGACGGCTGGTCCGTCCGCGACGTGCTGGGCCACCTGGCGGGCGAGGAGCTGTACAACCACGCCTGCCTCGACGGGACCGTCCAGGACCTGCTGACCCGCCTGTCCGCGGAAGGCGTGAGCGGCTACAACGACTTCAACGAGTGGTCCGTGCGAAGGCGCCGGGAGTCGCCCGTCGGAGAGGTCCTGGAGGAGTGGCGGGTCAAGAACGGCGAGACGCGCAGGCGCATGCGGGAGCTCGGCCCCGACGCCCTGCTCGACACGATGGCCGGCCCCTATCCCAACGGCCTGCAGGCCTTCCACTACGACTCCGAGTACGCCACCCACGCCGACGACGTCGGCGCCCCCGTGCCCGCCGGCGAGGCCGAGGGCAGGACCGCGTGGCGGGTCGCCGTGGGGCGGTTCGTGCTGGCGGAGCAGGAGGCCGAGGTGCAGGTCGAGCAGGCGGCCGGGCAGATCCGGGCGTCCGTCGACGGAGTCGCCGCGACGCTGTCGCCCGCGCAGTTCGTCGAGGCCACGGTGGGCCGGCTGCCCGCCTCGAGCGGCGTCGACCAGCGCGTCGTCGCGGCGCTGAGGTGCCTGGCCTGAGCCCTTCCAGCTGCAGAGAGGAGATCAGGTCATGTGGTTGCGCGACCGCTCGGGAACGGAGCCGGTGACCGCGCGCAGCCCTCTGCGCGCGCGCCGGATCCTGTCGTGGGTGGCACTCGTGATCGCCGTGGTGGCGGGGGTGTTCTTCCTCGTACGCGCCATGAGCACGGGCGAGGAGGTATGGCGCTGGGAGGCGACCATCGCCGCCGCGGTGGCCGTCGTCGCCGCCATCGACCTGGTGGTGCTGCGCCACCGATCAGGTCGCCAGCACGGCGACCAGCAGTGACACGATCACCAGGGCGGCGGCGAGATAGATCATCCAGGCGCGGGGCGCCCTCCTGCGCACGCCGCGCGCGTCCTTGTTGATCTCAGCGACGCGCCTGGCGAGCTCGGGGTCCTCCTGCTCAAGGGCACCCTCGATCTCGGCGAGGATGCGGCGCTCCCTTGGGGAGAGACTCATCGCGATCACCTCACACCGGTGACCACCTCTTACCCGCCGTGGGGGCGGACATGCCGCCCGCCCGGGGGCGGGGCGTCCTCATTCCCGTACCTCCTGGCCGGGCTCACCGTGCCTCCGGGTCGAGCCCGAGGACGGTGCGTCCGCCGTCCACCGGGATCGTGGCCCCGTTGACGAAGGAGGCGTCGTCCGACAGGAGGTGGGCCACGACGGAGGCCACTTCGGCGGGGGTCGCCACGCGGCCCAGGGGATGGAGCGTGGCCAGCTGCTCCTCGATGGCCGCCGCGCTCTCCGGGGCCTGGGCGGCCATGAACGCCTCGTGCCGCTCTGTGGCCACCGTGCCGGGTGCCACGGCGTTGACCCTGATGCCGTGCCTGCCGTACTCCACCGCGAGCGACCTGGTCAGCCCCTCGGTGGCGGCCTTCGCGGTCGCGTACGGGAGGCCGCCGGGCACCGCCCTGGCGGCCTGGTGCGAGGTGACGTTGACGATGGCGCCCGGCGTGCCGGCACCGAGGAAATGGCGTACGGCGGTGGCGCAGCCGACCACGGCCAGGTCCAGATTGGCCGCGATCAACGCTCTGACCTCGGCGATCGGGGCGGAGTGCACCGAGGCGTCCCGGAACACGGCGGCGTTGTTCACCCAGCCGCGCAGCGTGCCCGACTCCTGGGCCAGGTCCGCGGCCCAGGCGGCGACCTCCTCGTCCGCCGCGTCACCGATCACCGGGATCACCCGAGGGCCCGCCCAGGCCAGGGCGTCGGGGTCGTGCTCGACGGCGACCACGGTGTTCCGCTCGCCGAGCAGCCGTTCGACCACGGCCTTGCCGATACCGCGCCCGCCACCGGTTACCACATAAGAATGATCCATGACACAACGCTATTAGCCGTTCACGCATATAGGACAATGCAATTTCCGGCGTCGTGACTTTTATCACGAGTTGCCGCCACATGAGGCAACAGACGCGTCGCCTGCCGTACGAATGATCGGGCACGCGCGATCATCCGGACCGCCGGATACGGCGTGCTCTATTACGCGTTGCGGCTATTCGCCCCGCCGGGGAGGTCGCCTTCGCCGGGCCCGCCCGCGCAGCGCGCCGACCGGTCGCGAAGTCATCGCGGCGAACGGCGTCGACCGTGGCGGTCGGCCCTACGACGGGAGCCTGCTCGCGGACGCCGGCTGCCTGGCGGTGAGACCCGCCGCGATCAGCAGTCCGGCGGGAATGAGCCCGCCGAGGAACCCGCTCGGCCCGATCAGGAAGACGGCCAGCGCCACCCACCCGAGCATCGTCCAGCCCACGTAAGCCGGGACCTGCTGCCCCTGTCTCCCCATCCGCGACACCAGCAGCCCCAGCAACACGAGGACCACGACAAACCCGCCCGGAAGGGCCCAGAACGTCGTCAGCGATTCGGTGTTCCCCGTCCGGTTGCGCAGGTCACCGGCGAACCAGCTCGACCAGGGGGCGAGGCCGGCGAACACGGCGGTGTGCAGCGCCGCGATGAGGATCATGGTGCGGCCGGCCCAGACGGTGAGCCGGCTCGGGGGCGTGTCAGTGCTCATGACAGCCATCCTCACCGGGTCGTGACCTGGGACACTCCCCTGCGGGAGCGATCCGCGTCCCCCGCTCCGGGGAGGAGCCGCGACGACCGTCCCACGGGATCAGGTGACTTACCGTGGAGCGAGTCGACCGGCGGGGCACCCGCCCGATCTTCCGATCGCCGTCGGCGAACTCACGAAAAGCCGTCCCCCGAACACGTAAGGTAGCCGCATGGATACACCCCTCGAGGTCCTCCACCGCGTGTTCGGCTACGACTCGTTCAGGGCGGGTCAGCAAGAGATCATCGACCATGTCGTGACCGGCGGCGACGCGCTCGTCCTCATGCCCACCGGCGGCGGCAAGTCACTGTGCTATCAGATCCCCGCCCTGGTGCGACGCGGTGTGGGGGTGGTCGTCTCGCCCCTCATCGCGCTGATGCAGGACCAGGTCGACGCGCTGCGGGCGCTCGGCGTGCGGGCGGGGTTCCTCAACTCCACGCAGGATTTCGACGAGCGCAGGCTGGTGGAGTCGGAGTTCCTGGCGGGCGAGCTCGACCTGCTCTATCTCGCCCCCGAGCGGCTGCGCGTCGATGCCACGCTGCGGCTGCTGGCCAAGGGTGACATCTCGATGTTCGCCATCGACGAGGCCCACTGCGTGGCGCAGTGGGGCCACGACTTCCGCCCCGACTACCTCGAGCTGTCCAAGCTGCGCGAGTCCTGGCCCGACGTGCCGCGCATCGCCCTGACCGCCACCGCCACCCCGGCCACCCGCACCGAGATCTCCGCCAGGCTCGGTCTCGACGAGGCCCGCCACTTCGTCGCCGGCTTCGACCGGCCCAACATCCACTACCGCATCCTCCCCAAGAGCGAGCCCAAGCGGCAGCTGCTCGACTTCCTGCGCACCGAGCACCCGGGCGATTCGGGCATCGTCTACTGCCTGTCCCGCTCCTCGGCGGAGAAGATCGCCGAGTTCCTGGCCGCCAACGGGATCGCCGCGGTGCCCTACCACGCGGGCCTCGACGCCCGCACGCGCGCCGCCCACCAGGCCCGCTTCCTGCGCGAGGACGGGCTGGTCGTGGTGGCCACGATCGCGTTCGGGATGGGCATCGACAAACCCGACGTGCGCTTCGTCGCCCACCTCGACCTGCCCAAGTCGGTGGAGGGCTACTACCAGGAGACCGGGCGAGCCGGGCGCGACGGCCTGCCCGCCACCGCGTGGATGGCCTACGGCCTGCAGGATGTGGTGCAACACCGGCGGATGGCCATGGAGGGCGACGAAGCACACCGCCGCCGCCAGGTGCACCACCTCGACGCCATGCTCGCGCTCTGCGAGACCGTGGGCTGCCGGCGGATGATGTTGCTCGACTACTTCGGCCAGAAGAGCTCGGAGCCCTGCGGCAACTGCGACACCTGCCAGACGCCTCCCGAGTCGTGGGACGGCACGACCGCGGCCCAGAAGGTTCTCTCCACCGTGTGGCGGCTCGACAAGGAGCGGCGCCAGAAGTTCGGCGTGGGGCAGACGGTCGACATCCTGCTCGGCAAGAAGACCGCCAAGGTGCTCCAGCACGGCCACGAGACGCTGACGGTGTTCGGGGTCGGGGCCGACCTGGGCAACGTGGAGTGGCACGGGGTCGTGCGGCAGCTGCTGGCCCAGGGGCTGCTGGCGGTGGAGCCCAACCACGGCGCGCTGGTGCTCACCGACGGCAGCGCGGAGGTGCTCAGGGGCCGGCGCGAGGTGCCGCTGCGCCGTGACACGCTGCGCCCGGCCCGCGCCAGGACCGCGTCGGCGAAGGCCCAGGTCGCGGCCGAGCTGCCCGAGGCGGCGGCGCCGGTCTTCGAACGCCTGCGCGCCTGGCGCGCCGCCACCGCCAAGGAGCAGGGGGTGCCCGCCTACGTCATCTTCCACGACGCGACACTGCGCGAGATCGCCACCCGATCGCCGTCCTCGCTGGCGGAGCTGAGCCAGGTCAACGGCGTGGGCGAGAACAAACTGGCCAAATACGGCGAGCAGGTGCTGGCCGCGTTGCACGACAACCCCTGACACCCGCCATCGGGATCGGAGGGCGGCGACCAGCCGGGTCGGGTGGTGGCGACGGCCGCACGAAGAACGGTCGTCGCCACCACGTTGCTCGGCCCAGGCCGCGGCGATCCGCCGGGTCGCCCCGCCGACCGGGCCGGACGGATATCCGCCCCCTTGTGACACGGAATGCCCCGTGTGATGGTCCGGTGGTGACCGGTGGCCACTTACGATCTTCCCACCGTATCGGATGGATCGTTGGGGGTTCGCGGAGAGTCATGTCCGGGTGACTGCTCTGTACAGCACGATCGTACGGCGTTTTGTGTGGATTTGGTGGGATGGGCGCGCTCGATTACCTCGGGTGGCGCCCGCGACGCTTCCCCCTCCAAGGGTCGTTCCATGCGGAACACCCAAGATCTCCTGTTGATGGACGAAACCGCGCCGCGCCTGCACGTCCGTGGCCGGGGTCACGTCCCCAGGTGTGCGCGCCAGTCCGGGTCGCGGCCCAGGAAGGCGAGAAGGTGATCCTGCGCGGGCGCCTGGCGCGGAACGACCACGCGCGCGGCGAACCTGCCCGGGCGGTCCGCGGGCGTGACGAACACCCGGGCCAGCTCCAGCAGTTCCTCGGCCATCGCGGGCGGGATCGGGCGGTGCTCCCCGCACGACCTGGCCACGTCCCAGCCGTGCACGGCGATCTCGATCGCGCCGACCGCGGCCACCATCGGGCTCGACACGTGCCATCCGCCGATGGAGACGGGCTCGTCTGCGAGCAGGGCCGTCCAGAGACCGAGCACCGCCGTCGCGTCGTCCCTGAGATGCAGGGCCGGATTGGCGGCCGCCGGGCGGGGAGCGGCGGCCCCGCAGAGCTCGACGGCACGGGACGCCGCCGCCTCGTTCAGGCTCCGCAGCGAGTCGTCGACGTGGTCGAGCAGCCGCTGCAGGCTCCAGCCGGAGCAGGGCGTGCCGCGGCAGAGCACGTCCGGCGTGACGACCCGCAGGTTCCCCACGGCATACTCGATCGCCCGCTCCAGCAGCGCCACACCGGCGGCCAGTGCCCGATTCTGCTCGCCCATCATCGCCTCCTCGGACAGGAAGACCCGGCCACGGCGGGAAATTCATCGCAACCTTCCTGGCTGATCGGAAGTAGACAACGTGAGGAGGTTCGATCATGAGGTGGCTGACATGCGGGGCGGCCGTGCTGGCGGCGGCCGTCCTGGCCGGATGTTCGACCGCGGCGCCCGCTTCTGGTCCCGCCCCGAGCGGCGTGGCGAGCCCGACCGCGGGCGGCGTACCGAGCGGGGTGGCGAGCGCGACCCCGACCGGCGTGACGACCCCGGCTCCGAGCGGCGCTGCCGGCGCCACCCCGGACACCGGCCGGAGCGGCGGGTGTGCGGACGCCGTGGCGCCGCCGGCGGGCGGGGGGTTCCCCGAGGTCCAGGGGACGGCTCAGGACGCGGAACTGTGGGGGCTGCTCTTCGTGAAGAAGACCCCGCTCCACCATGGCGACGAGATCAAGATCGTGTGGCGGATGACCGGTGAGGGGCCGCTGCGTGTCAAGGCCACGCTGCCCGGCGGCGCCGCCGCCACGCTCGTCTGGGGGCCCGAGGAACACGGCGGATCCACCTGGCGGCGGCCCGGTCAGGAGTGGGGCACCGGGTTCGTGTTCCCCGAGCCGGGATGCTGGAAGGTCGAGCTGACCCGTACGCGGGGCTCGGGGCACGTCTGGCTGGCCGTGGACTGACCCCGCGCCCGCCCCGGCCGAGGGCGGTTCCAGGCCGAAAGACCACGCCCGTCGCCGAAGAGCCACGCCCAGGCCCGGAGCAGGAGGCCCGGACCCACCGTCCGAGGCCAGGAGAGCCACGCCGGGGCCGGGTCGGGAGGGTCAGGTCTGGGGCAGGGCGCGGTCGATGAAGGCCGTGACGTCGTCCAGCACCGCGTCCTTGTTGGTCTCGTTGAACACCTCGTGCCGGGCCTCCGGGTAGACGTGCTCCGTCAGATCGGTGCCGCGCACGGCCTCGACGCCGGGGCGGCTGCCGCTGATCGGGACGAGCTCGTCCGCCTCCCCGTGCACCCACAACGTCGGCAGCGGTCCGAGCGTGCCGCCCTTGGTGATCGTGGCCAGCGTCGTCGCGAACGCCTCCAGGGTGGCGCGCTTGAAAGGGCCGTGCCACACCAGCGGGTCGGCGGCGTACGCGGTGCCGACCGTGAGGTCGCGGGAGAGGGTCGCCGGGTCGATCGGGGTGTCCGGCGGCTCCTCGTAGGCCAGCAGCTCCGGCACGATCGCCCAGCTGCCGATCACCGGCCCCGACAGGACGAGCGCGGCCAGCCCGGCTCCGTAGCGCTGGGCGTAGCGGGCCGCGATCAGGCCGCCCATCGAGTGGCCGACCACCACGACGGGCACGTCCGGGTGCTCGGCCCTGCCGCGCTCCTCGACGGTGTGCACGTCGGTGACCACGTCTTCGAAGTCCTCGATGAGCACGCGGTCGCCCTCGGATCTGCCGTGGCCCATGTGGTCGGGCCCGTAGACGGCGGCGCCGTGGCGGACGAGCCGGTCGGCCACGTACTCGTAGCGGCCGATGTGCTCGCCGTACCCGTGGACCAGCACGGCTGCATAGCGCGGCCGGTCATTCGGCCAGCTGCGGACCGTGATGCGGCCCCTGGTGCCGGAGAAGGTGTGCTCCCGTGACTGCGCCATCGCTCACTCCTTGATCGAAAGTGCGGCGAGCGTACGCCCGGAGCCGCCCGGCCGTCCACCTGACCTGCTGCATCCGCCCGCTTGCTTCCACCCGATCGACCGGCGGGTCGCAACAGTGGCAGTGCTGGGCTGGACCGCGGCGGCGGTGGCGCTCGGGGCGTTATGGGCCGCGCCGGCCACGAGCGTGACACCGCTACCGGTGCTCACCCTGTGCGTCCTGGCGGCAGTGATGCTGACCGCACTGATCGCGTGGAATCGTCGCACCTACGGGCCGTGGTCGCGGCTCGCGACACCTGCCGGTGAGGAGATCTTGAGGCGGCCAAGCGGGATAACCCCCAGGACACCGCGTGATCATCGACAAGTGAACGAGCCGCGGACGCCGGCGTCATGCGTTCCGTGCCGGCCGTCACGGGGCCGCGGCGGGAACGCGCATGAACGCGGAGCGGCGGCTACCGCTTCGGGCAGAGCACCGCTTCGGCCGCCTGCTGGATGATCGGGTTAGGGGCATGCGGATTGATGGTCAGCGTGGTGGAGACGGCGAACTGCACGCGCCCGTCGAGCGTGCTGTAGGTCGTCGCGTTGAAACCTGCCGCTGCGCCTCCGGCAACCCGCATCGGCGGCTCGTTCCCGCATAGGCGCTCGGCGGGAGGCGGCGCTTCCGGCTTGCCGGGCGGCTTTTCGTCCCAGACCTGCTGCAGGTCGTCCGGCAACAGCTTGTCCTTCTCGAACGCGCTGAAGAACCTGCCCATGTCACGCGCGGTGGAGACCACTCCTCCGGTGCCCGCGCCGTAGCTCGAGTTGAGCCGGTCCATGTCGTGGAGCTTGCCCTCGTCATCACGAGCGTAACCGTGCCCGTGCGGGCCCTTGATGCCCTCAGAGGACCTGGCGGTCCCGTAGGTGCGGGTCATCTTGAGCGGGTCGAAGATCCGCCGCTTGAACTCCTCTGTGGAAGGGTTGCCGGTGATCTCCTCGATGATCATTCCGAGGAGGATGAAGTTGGTGTTGGAGTAGTGGTACTTCTCACCCGGCTCCCCCGTCCTGGGCAGGTCGCGGGTCTTCCTCACCAGATCGGCCGGCGAGTAGTCGGTCGTGAAGTCGAAGATGTCGAGGTGGCCGTTGGGGATGCCGGAGGTCTGCTGGACAAGTTGCCGGACGGTGATCTTGTCGGCGAGTTCCACAAGGTCCTGCTCGACCACGATCGGCAGCACGTCGCTGAGCTTGTCGTCCAGGTCGAGCTTGTCCTCCTCGACCAGTTGCAACGCCACGGTGGCCGTCATGTACTTGCCCTGGGATCCGATGCGGTAGCGGGCGTTCTCGGGAATCTTCCCGCCCTTGCCGTCCAGGAGCCTGGAGCCGGCCGTACCTCCGTCGACCTTCTTGCCGTCGACATAGAGCTCGCCGATGGCCCCGACGATCCCAGGGTTCTTGGCCAGGACGGTCAGCGCCTTCTGCACGTCCCCGTACCGGGGCTTGGCCTCGGCGGTGGCGGTCTGCACGCCGCCCAGCGCCATCATCGCGCAGGCCAGCCCGGCAATGCCGATGGCCTTCGTGCGATTCATACTCGTGGTCCTTCCTTGCCGGAAACATCTGGAAGGCGCCGGCCGCATGCCCGGAACTCGCCGAGCCGGGGCCACCGCGACGCCGGCCTCATGTCTAGAGCAGCAGACGTTTCCGCACCGTTTCCGGCTCCCGGAGACCCGCTCCGGGCCGGCTCGATCATCGCCCAGCGGGTCATCGCTCCGGCCGCCGGGGAAGAGCCACGACCAAAGGATTTTGGACAACGCTTTTTCATCCAGCCCGCAGGATGATGTCCTTCAGTTCAGCCAGAGTTTCGATTCGATAGGCAGCCTGCGCGAAGTCATGTGACTTCGTGAAGTCGTTGTGGACCACAGCACAGTCGATGCCGGCCGCCACGGCCGACTTCAGTCCTCTGGAAGAATCCTCAACGACCAGCGCCTCTTCCTTGGTGGCTCCGAACCGCTTCAAGCCGATCAGATATGGTTCCGGATGCGGCTTGGTGAGCTGGCAATCTTCACGAACGACGACGAAATCCATGAAGTGCTTGATCTGACGCTCTTCATGGATGAGCTCGAAATCCGCACGTTTCGCAGTCGTCACGATGGCCATACGAACGTATTTCGACAGTTCAGCCAGCGCCTCAGCGACGCCTTCGATCTCGATGGCTTCTGTCCTCAGATATTCTTGATAGAAATCATCACGGATCTGACGCTGCCTGCTGATGGTCCTTTCATCAATACCGGCCGCCCTGGCCTGGGCCCATGTGTCCGATCCCTGGCTCATCCCCCGGAGATACTGATCCTTGTCCAAGGTCAAGCCAAGGTCCGCCAGGGCTCGCCTCCCGGCTTCGTAATACCAGAATTCGGTGTCCACCAGAACGCCATCGTGATCGAAGAGAATGTACTTTCGCACTGTCCCGGGTCCTTTCCGGCAGCCGGAGGATGGCGGCGCCTGGCCGGCCGGGCTCGCTCGTGCGCCCCCTCGTCATGCGATCCGTGCCGGCCAGGTCCCCTGCGGCCGGCCGTCAGGAGGCCGCGGTGACGTAGTCGAAGTCGTCGTCGGAGAGCGTGCGCCGCAGGGTGCGCAGCACCTTGGCCGCGTCGTCGTGCGGCCCTTCCACGTAAAAGGGCCTGCCGTCGCGGCCGAACGTGATCGCCGACTTCTCGTCCCACGCGCCGAGAGCGCCGGCCGCCGGCTCGAACTCCTCGTCGGGCTCGAACCCGAGCGTGCGGGCGTAGTCGATCGACCCGAGCACGAGGTGCCTGGCCAGCTCGATCGGCGCCTCCTGCCATCCCGCGTACTCGCCGAAGAAGTATTCGCGAAAGCGCCGCAGCTCGAGGTCGTCGAGCACGTCGGGCCCGATGGCGTTCTTCACGCCCAGGCAGTAGACGTCGGCGAGGTAGCCGCAGACCGTCATCCGGTCCCACGTGTGCCGCCGGGCCACGAGCACGCACACCATGCCGTCCGCGCCGGAGCCGGGGGCTTCGTCCACCCAGCCGCGCGCGGGGTCGACGTCGAGGCCGTCGCTCCAGCCGGTGTTGATCCAGCACCCGACCACCTCGGGGTCGCCCGTGGGGGCGGTCTCGGCGGCGATGGCCCGCACGAGCGGCGCGACGACCGACGGCGCGACCTTGAGCGCGCGGGCGATCTCCTTCGGGGAGCGGCCCTGGAGGCGCAGCTCGCGTACGCGATCTTTCAAGTTCATGGGAGGAGCCTAGCCGTCCGCGAGCACGTCAGCCCGCCGACGACGTCACCGTGTCCACGTCCGCCTGCCCCACGGATCGGCCCGAGACCAGGACGAGGGCGAGGTTGCGAAGGTCGGACAGGCGGGTGAGCGGGTCGCCCGCGACCGCGATCAGGTCCGCCCGCTTGCCCGCCTCCAGGCTGCCGGCGACCTCCCCCACCCCGCAGGCGTCGGCGGCGCGCACGGTGGCCAGCTCGATGATCTCCGCGTTGCCGAACCCGGCCTCCGCGAACACCTCCAGGCTCGCCACGAATCCGTCCGTACGGTTGGCCACGCCGCCGGAGGCGAACCCGGCGTCGGTTCCCGCGATGAGCCGCACGCCCGCCTCCCGCATGGCCACGATGCCGCTCAGCCAGTCGTCGAGCATCTCGGCGCCGAGCACCTCGCGTGAGCGCCAGAACACGCCGTGCAGGGTCGGGCAGACGTACGTGCCGCCGGCCGCGACGAGGTCGGCGAGCTTGGAGTCGTAACGATGGCCCGAGGGCGTGAAGAACGAGCAGTGCTCGATCGTGGTGACCCCGGCTTCGAGCGCGCTGCGGATCGCCGCGTGGGCGTGGGCGTGCGCGGCGACGCCCTTGCCGCGCGCGCCGGCCTCCTCCACGACCACTCTGAGCTGCTCGGTGGTGTACTGGGGCACCCAGCTCGGAGGCGCGCCCGGCGTCATCTGGCCGCCCGAGGCCATCACCTTGAGGCAGTCGGCGCCGGCCCGCAGGTTCTCCCTGGCCACGCGGCGGATGGCGACCTCGTCGTCGGCCTCGCCGCCCATGTACCAGCAGTGGCCGCCGGTGATCGTGATGGGCCTGGTGGCGGCCACGATGTGCGGGCCGACGGCCAGCCCCTCCTCGATCGCGTCCCGGAGCGCCAGGTCGAGGAAGTCGCGCCCACCGAGGTCGCGGGCGGTGGTGACGCCGGCGGACACGAGCTTGCGCGCGTTCTCCGCCATCCGCAGCAGCAGGTGGTGGTCGCTCTGGCGCTCCGCCGCGTCACCGGGTCGACCGCGGCGTCGAACCCCAGGTGCACGTGCGCGTCGACCAGGCCGGGCAGCACCGTGTGGCCGGGCAGCTCGACGACCTCGCCAGCCTCGCCGGCGCTGCCGCGCGGCCCGACCGAGACGATCGTCGCCCCGTCGACGAGGACCTCCCCCTCGGCGATCACCTCTCCGGGACGTCCGGTGAGCACTCTGGCCGCGCGAATGATCCGCATGATCTCACCCTGTCATGGTCCTTCGGGCGCCGAGAAGGGGATCGTCAGCGCCGTACGCCACCGCGAAGCAGGTCGTGCACGTCCACCAGCTTGTACGCCGCGCCCTCCGCGTACGCCGCCGCGAACCCCTCCTCCCCCAGCGCCTCGCGTGCCCTGGCCGTGACCCGGTCGATCTCGACCTGCTCCGGCGGCCCCGCGGGGGTCCGGTTGTGCTCCCTGGCCGCGGCCGCCAGCCCCAGCAGCAGGGCGGCCTCGCCGGGCGCCCCCGTCGCGGCGGCCGCGCCCTCGACGGCCCACGCCATCGTCCTGGGGTCACCGATCTTCGCGGCGCCGGCCAGCGCCTCCAGCTGCAGGTCCAGGGCGGTGGCCGGGTCGCCGCGCCCTTCCGCGAGGAATCCCAGCTCGATCAGCGTGGAAGGGACGTGCAGGGAGGGCTCGGTGTCCGGGTCGCGCGGCACGCCTTCGAGCAGGCGGCGCAGGTGGACCTCGGCCAGGTCCGGGAGCCCGGCGCGGCGCGCGGCGAAGGCCAGGCCCATCCTGGCCATGACCTCGCCCTCCTTGTAGCCCTGCCCGATGGCCAGTTTCATGGCGCGCTCGCAGATCTCGACGGCGCCGTCGTAGTCGCCGCTCGAGAACGCGGTCCAGCCCAGCCACGCCGTCTGCGTGGCGGCCTCCGTCCACAACCCGAGGTCCTCGGCCATCCGCACGCCCTCGCCGAACAGCCGGTTCGCGCGCTCGGCGTCATGGGCCATCTCGGCCTGGGAGGCCAGCCACTCGGTGGCCCGCAGCAGCCCCCAGCGGTCGCCCAGCTCGGTGAACAGCCGCGCGCTCTCCCCCGCGGTGCGTTCGAGCGCGTCCAGGTCGCGCTGGGTGAACGCGTCTCTCGCCTGCCGGGTCAGCGCCGCGGCGATGCCCCACCTGTCGCCGAGGGCCCGGAACGTGGCCAGCGCCCGGCTGGTCAGCTCCTGCCCGGTCGGCATGTCCCTGAGGTGCAGGCCGACGAACAGCTCGGCCCTGGCCCGCGCGCCCGGGTCGTCGATCGCCGCCAGCGCGGGCTCGTACGCGACCTGCTCGCCCAGGATGAGTGCGAACCCGGCGTGCCAGGCGGCGGCTCTGGCCCTGGCGGGGGACGGCCTTCCTTCGATCGCCAGCGCCTCCGCGAACGACCGCCGGCCCTCGGCCAGCCTGCCGCGCAGGAACCAGTACCAGGCCAGCGCGTTGACCAGCCGGGCCGCGCGCTCGCCCTCCTTCTGCGCGACCGCCGTGTCCAGGGCCGCCCGCATGTTCGCGGCCTCGGTGTCGAGGCGCAGCAGCCGGTCGCGCTGCTCGGGCCCGTACAGCTCCGGCTCGGCCCGCTCGGCCAGCTCCAGGTAGTGGCGCAGGTGTGCGAGGCGTACCCGGTCGAGCTCGGCGGCGTCGGCCAGCCGGGCCACGCAGTACGCGGACACCGACTCCAGCAGCCGGTACCTGACGCCGCCAGGAGCGTCGGTGACGACGACGAGCGAGCGGTCGACGAGGCGGGCCAGCAGGTCGAGCACGTCGAGGCCGCTCTCGGCGCAGACCGCCTCCGCGGACTCCATGGTGCAGCCGTCGGCGTGCACGGCCAGGCGGCGCAGGACGCGACGTTCGCCGTCGGACAGCAGGTCCCAGCTCCAGTCGATCACCGCGGTGAGCGTCTGCTGCCTGGCGGGGGCGCCGCGCTGCCCGGAGGCCAGCAGCCGGAACCTGTCGTCGAGCCGGGCCACCACGCCGTGCACGCCGAGCGCCCGCACCCGGGTCGCGGCCAGTTCGAGGGCCAGCGGGATGCCGTCGAGCCGCCGGCACAGCTGGGCGACGGCCTGCGCGTTGCCCGCGTCGAGCCGGAAGCCGCGGGCGGAGGCGGCGGCCCTGGACACGAACAGCCTGACGGCGTCGGAGCGGGCCATGGTCGAAAGGTCCGCGCCGGCGGGCACGTCCAGCGGCGGCACGCTCCACAACACCTCGCCCGCCACCGCCAGCGGCTCCCTGCTGGTGGCCAGGACGCGCAGGTCGGGGCAGGCCCGCAGGAGCCGCTCGGCCAGCTCGGCGACCTGCTCGACCACGTGCTCGCAGTTGTCCAGGACGAGCAGCATCCGCCGGGGCCCGAGCGCGGCGGTCAGCTGCCCCGCCGGGTCGCCGCCGGTGTCCTCCCTGATCTCCAGGGCCGCCATGACGGCCTCGGCGGGCGAGCGGGACGCCTGGTCGAGCGCGACCAGCCACGCGCCGTCGGCGAAGTCGTCCACGAGCCGGTTCGCGGCCTCCAGCGCCAGCCGGGTCTTGCCGACCCCGCCGCTGCCGGTGAGCGTCACCAGCCGCTCGTCGCCTGCGAGCGCGCACACCTCGGCCAGCGCCTGCTCCCGGCCGATCAGCTTGCCGACGGGGGCGGGCAGGTTGGTCACGGGATGCGTGGCGGGCACGTTGAGCTCGGGGGCCTGCCCGAGGATCGCCTGGTGGAGCGCCACCAGCTCGGGACCGGGGTCGAGGC
This sequence comes from Nonomuraea sp. B10E15, assembly GCF_039871615.1. Taxonomy (NCBI): domain Bacteria; kingdom Bacillati; phylum Actinomycetota; class Actinomycetes; order Streptosporangiales; family Streptosporangiaceae; genus Nonomuraea; species Nonomuraea sp. B10E15. The sequence goes on along the minus strand of NZ_JBDPMB010000002.1, from coordinate 689,890 downwards.
CGAGCTCGTCGGCCAGCCGCTCGCGCAGCTCGCCGTAACCGGCCAGCGCCTCGCTCTGCCGCCCGGCCCGGTAGAGGGCCCGCATGTGCACGGCTCTCAGCCGCTCCCTGAGCGGATGCCTGGCCACCAGGTCGCCGAGCTCGCCGACGAGCAGCCCGTGCTCGCCCAGCTCCAACCGGGCCTCGGCGTGCTGCTCCAGCGCCGACAGCCGCTGCTCCTCCAGCCGGAGCACGGCCGTCCTCGTGTACTCCTCGTCGGCGAAGTCGGCGTACGCGGGACCCCGCCACAACGCCAGCGCGTCGCCCAGCAGCCGCGCCCTGGCCCGCGCGCTGCCCACCGCCTCGGCCTGGGCCAGCAGGGCCGCGAAGCGGACGGCGTCCACGGCCCTGCCATCAGGGCTGCCATCGGGTCGCAGCAGGTAGCCGGGGGCACGGGAGACGACGAGGTTCTTGCCGCCGGGCTCGGCGTCCTCCAGCGCCTTGCGCAGCTGGGACACGCGGACCTGCAGCGCGCCCGCGGGGTTGGCCGGCGCCTCCTCGCCCCAGAGGTCGTCGACCAGCCGGTCCACGGACACCGGATGGCCCTCGTGGACGAGCAGGTCCACGAGGAGCGCCCGGACTTTCCGGCCGGGAATCGTGACGGTCTCGCCGGCGTCCGTCCACACGGTCAGCGGGCCCAACACCCCGAATCGCATGCTCGTCACCATATGTGCGGCCAGGTGACCGCGAGAAGAAGCCCTCCTCAGGTGGTGCCGGCGGACGGCGGCGCCTTCCTGGCCGAGCCGCGATAGGCGTCGGGGTCGTAGCGGCGGTCGTTGTCGTCGAGCTTGGCCCTGGCCGCCTCCACCAGGTCGACGCCCAGGACGTCCGCCAGGCGCACCAGGTAGAGGGTCACGTCGCCGAGCTCGGTGCGCATCCTCGCGAGCGCCTCGTCGCCGGGGCTCCTCGACTCCTCGGCGGTGAGCCACTGGAACTCCGCCACCAGCTCCCCCACCTCGCCCGCGAGCGCCATCGCCAGGTTCTTCGGCGTGTGGAACTGCTCCCACTCCCTGACCTTCGCGAACTCCCGCAACCGTACGGCGAGGTCCTCCAGCTCCGTCGTCACGGAACAGGACACTACCGAGTGGAATGCCATCGACGACGAGGAGCCCACCCCGTGGATCACCGGGGTGGACCACCGGGGTGGACCACCCGGGGGTGGATCACCCGGGCGTCCACGGCGGGCCGGCCGATGGCGGTCAGCGGGGTTTGAGGTTGTCGGAGAGCAGGTCGAGCAGGGGCCGGCGGCGTACGCAGCGGTCGAGGAGGAAGGAGTCGGCCAGGGCGGTCAGCTCCCCGTCGTCGAGCCCGCGGAAGAGCTCCGCGTACTCCGGCAGCAGCGCCTGGGCCATGAGGATGTGCCGGATGAGGTCGTCGGTCTGGTAGCGGGCGCCCCACGGATAGGGCTTCCAGCCGGGGAACTCCGTCTGGATCAGCGCGTGCAGCGGGGCCAGGACATCGGCCGACTCCTCCATGGTGGAGCCCCAGCGGTCCACCCCGAGCCGCCGCTTCCTGTCGATGAAGTCGCCGAACCTGTCGAGGTACGGCCCCGCGGCGTGCACCAGGCCCTGCAGCCCCACGTCCTTGTAGGTCCACAACGACCAGCCCGCGCCGTGGCCGTCGTAGATGTCCAGCTGGTCGCGGAGGATCTGGTAGCGCTGCGCGTCCACGCCGGGGTCGCCGGTGTAGACGGGGCCGAACTCGCCCACCCACAGAGGTGTGCCGGTCTCGCGCTGGAAGCGGGATCGTTTGGCGAAGGTGCGTTCCAGCTCGTCGCGGTCGCACCACTCGCCCCGGGTGTAGCCGGGGTACGGTCCGCCGTGGGCGAAGCCGGCGAGCGCGTAGTCGTGCAGGACGAAAACCGTGTTTTCGTACATTTCACGAAATATGGAGAAGTCGGTGGCGTACGTGTTCCCGTCCAGGAACAGGATGTGTCCCGGGTCCGCGGCGCGCACGGCCTTGACCAGCCGATCGTAGAAGGGCCCGATCACCTTGCCGGTGAGGTCGCCCGGCTCGTTGACCGGGTTGTAGCCGGCCACCCAGGGATGGTCGCGGTAGTGGTCGGCGATGACCTCCCACAGGTGCACCGCCCGGTCCTGGAAGTGGCGGTGCTGCCAGAACCCGGCCACGTGCGTGGGGTTGTCGGAGTGCCAGTGCTGGTTCTGGGAGCCGGGCAGGGCGTGCAGGTCGATGACGCTGTAGATGCCACGCTCGCCGAGCAGCCCGACCACCCGGTCGAGGTGGCGGAAGCCCTGCGGGTCGATCTCGAACGGCCGGTCGTCGGACTCCCAGTGGCGGTAGTTGACCGGGATGCGCACGCAGTTCATCCCCAGCCCGGCCAGCAGGTCGGCGTCCTGCTCGGTGAAGAACGACGCGAGCAGCCGGTCGAAGAAGAGCTCCGCCCGCTCCTCGCCGAGCACCGAGCGCACGGCCCGCCGCATCGAGCTCTCGTTGGCCGGATAGCCGGTGATGAAGTTCTCCATGTTCATCCAGCCCCCGAGACCCACCCCGCGTAGTCGTACCGGTGTGTGGTCGTCCGCGACGAGCTGGGTTCCGGACACGTGAAGCATGTTCACCCTTTCGTAGCACCAGCGGTGAGACCACCGACAAGGTGGCGTTCTGCGACGGCGTAGAACCCGAGTGCCGGCACCATGGCCAGGACGAGGTAGGCGAGGATGCGGGCGGTGTCCGAGGCGTACTGGCCCTGGAACTGCTGGATGCCGAGCGGCAGCGTCCAGCTCGCCTCTTCGCTGAAGACCACGAGCGGCAGCATGAAGTTGTTCCAGCTGCCCACGATGGCGAGGACGGAGACGGTGGCGATGGCGGGCCTGGCCATCGGCAGCAGGATGCGCCAGAAGAAGCCGAACGGGGAGCAGCCGTCGATGGTGGCCGCCTCTTCGAGCTCGCCGGGGATGCTGCGGAAGAAGCCCCGCAGGATGATGATCGTCAGCGGCAGGCCGAAGGCGGCCTGGGTGAGGATCACGCCCATCGGGTCGTCCAGCAGCCCGAGCGTGCGCAGCAGCACGAAGATCGGCAGGATGGCCACCGCGAACGGGAACATCAGCCCGGCCGTGAAGAGCGTGAAGTACAGCTCCCTGCCGCGGAAGGCGAACCTCGCGAAGACGAACGCCGCCAGCGCCGACAGCGCGACCGTCACCACGGTCGTGGCGACGGCGATGAACGTGCTGTTCCACATCTGCAACCAGAACGAGCCGGAGGCCAGCACCTCGGTGTAGTTGCCGGTCGCCCAGGTCCTGGGCAGGCCGAAGGGGTTCGAGGACAGCTCGCTGTTCTGCTTGAACCCTCCGAGCAGCGCGTAGACGACCGGGATCAGGATGAAGGCGCCGACGATCCACGCGATCAGGTGGAGCGGCAGGGTGGTGCGGCGCACACGGGTCGCCTTGCCGTGGTTCATCGGCGGCCTCCCATGGAGGTGGACGCGCCCTCGAGGTCACGGCGCATCACGAAACGCTGGTAGACGAGAGCGAAGACGAGGCTGAGCACGAACATCACGACGCTGATCGCGCTGGCGTAGCCGACCTGGGTGCGTTTGAAGCCCCACTCCATCATCGTGACGGCCATCGTCTCGGAGGAGTGCGACGGCCCGCCCCCGGTGAGGATCCAGACGAGGTCGAACAGCTGGATCGTGTAGATGACGGACAGGAAGATGCTGATCCGGATGGTCGGGCCGAGCAGCGGCAGCGTGACGTGCCTGAACGTCTTCCAGCCCGTGGCGCCGTCGATCTGCGCCGCCTCGATGAGCTCGTTGGGGATGTTCTGCCGTCCCGCCAGATAGATCATCATGTGGAAGCCGAAGTATTTCCACGTCATGACCAGGAAGAGCGACGGCATCACCGTGTCGGGGTCGGCCAGCCACTCCGACTCGACCCCGAACACCGACAGCAGCTGGTTGGCCATGCCCGCGTCCGGCGCCAGGATCAGCGAGAACAGCACGCCGGTGATCACCTCGGAGAGCACGTACGGCGCGAAGAACACGACCCGGTAGAGCGCCCGCCCGCGGATGCGCTGGTTCAGCAGCATCGCGAGGGCCAGCGAGAACGGCAGTTGCACGCAGATCGAGAACACGACCAGCACCAGCAGGTGCCACAGGTCCTGCGCGAAGATCTCGCTGCCGAACAGCCGGGTGAAGTTGTCGAAGCCGATGAAGTCGGTCGGCAGCCCGCCGAAGCCGTTCCACTTGAAGGCGCTGGAGTAGACGGCCACCAGCATGGGGGCCACGACGAGGAGGAGGAACAGGACGAGCGCCGGCAGCAGGAACAGGGTGATGGTCACCCAGCGTCCGCGCCGCCTGGCGGCGGGGGCGGGGGCCGGAAGCTTGACCGCCTCCGGCCCTCTGGTGAGTGTCGTCATTCTTCGCTCTTGGCCACTTCCGTGATGTCCTGGGAGACCTCTTCCGGCGTTTTCGTGCCGCCGATGAGCTCGGCCACGCTGTCGTTGACCTGCTGGCCGACGGCCGGCGGGTAGGCCTGGTCGAGGTAGAGCTGGTAGCCGGTGGTCTCGGCGAGCAGGGCCGCCACCTGCTTGAGGTTGGCGTCCTTGACCGCGCTCTCCTCGCCCTTGAGCACGGGCAGCACGCCGCCCGCCTCGACGGCCTTGGAGTGGTTCTCCATCTCCGTCATGTACTTGACGAAGTCGACGGCCTCCTTGGGCGCGTCGGCGCCCACGGCCAGGCCTCCGCCGCCGCCGAAGGCGTCGCCGATCGAGCCCTTGCCGCCTTCGACCGCGGGGAAGGGGAAGAAGCCGAGGTCGTCGCCGAGGCCCTCGCCCGCGTCCTCCTGCGTGACCGGCGCCCACTGGCCCATCAGCTCCATGGCCGCCTTGCCGTTGCCCATCGTGGCCGCCTGGCCGTCAGGGGTGCCGTACCCGGCGCCCAGGAAGCCCTTCTGGAACGGCTGCAGGTCGGCCAGCGCCTTGACCTGCTGTCCCGCGGCCACGAAGTCCGGTTTGGTGAAGTCGTGGTCGGTGGCGGCCTGCTTGAGCGCGTCGAGGCCGGCGATGCGCATGGCGAGGTAGGCCCAGTAGTAGTGGCCCGGCCACTTTTCCTTGCCGGCCAGGGCGATCGGGGTGATGCCCGAGGCCTTGAGCTTCTTGACGTCTTCGAGGAACGCCGACCAGGTGGCCGGGGGTTCGCTGATGCCCGCCTTCTCGAAAAGTTTCTTGTTGTACCAGAAACCCACCAGCCCGATGTCGGTCGGCAGCCCGTACGTCTTGCCGTCGAACTGGTACGCGCTCAGCGCGGCGGGCGTGAAGTTCGGCAGGACGTCGGCGACGTCGCCGGAGAGGTCCTTGACCAGTCCCGCGTCGATCTGCTGCTGGAGCACTCCGCCGCCCCACGTCGCGAAGATGTCGGGCGCCTTGCCCGACTGCGTCACCGTGGTGAGCTTGGCCTTGTAGGCGTCGTTCTCCAGGACGGTGGCCTTGATGGTGACGTTCGGGTTCTTGGCCATGAACTCCTCGGCGCGCTGCGCCCAGAGCGTCTTGAGCGGGTCGGCGGTCGACAGGTGCCACCACTCGATCGTGACCTTGCCGGGCGAGCCGCCCTCGCCCTGGGGTGACGCGGACTCTCCGCCGCCGCAGCCGGTCACGAGCCCGGCGATCAGCACGGGGGCCGCGATCAGCACCACACTGCGTCGCATAGGGGTCCCTTCCTCAGGAATCGAAAATTTCGCCAAACCCCCGATACTTTCTACGCTCGGAGCGTAAGTAAACACCAGGTAAAGCGTCAACACCTGGGGGCCGGGCGATGGCAAACCGAAACTTTCGGATACACTCCCGAACGTGTCAGCGAAGAGGCGGGTGACGATCGCACTGATCGCGGAGGAGGCCGGAGTCTCCATCCCGACGGTCTCGAAGGTCATCAACGGACGTCCAGAAGTCGCTCCCGCGACCCGCCACCGGGTCGAGCGGCTGTTGCAGGAACACGGCTACCAACGGCGCATCAGCCAGGACGACACCCCGGCCGGCCTGGTCGACCTGGTGTTCGCCGAGATCGAGTCGCCGTGGGCCATGGAGATCGTGCGGGGCGCGGAAGGCGCTGCCCACGAGGCGGGGGCCAGCGTGGTCATCTCCGTCCTGCACACGCACGCCGGACCGGGACGCGACTGGCTCGAACGCCTGGCCGCGCGCAGGACCGACGGCGTGGTGATCGTCGCCTCGCAGCTGTCGACCGGCATCCAGGCCCAGCTCAGCGCCCGTTCGCTGCCGTTCGCGGTGGTCGACCCCGAGGGCGAGCCCGCCCCCGGCGTGGTCTCGGTGGGCGCCACCAACTGGAACGGCGGCCTGTCCGCGACCCGCCACCTGCTGGAGCTGGGCCACCGCAGGATCGGCATGATCAGCGGCCTGTCCGACATGCTCTGCAGCCAGGCCAGGATCGACGGCTATCGCGCCGCGCTGGAGACGGCCGGGCTGCCCGTGGCGCCCGAGCTGATCAGGCGCGGCACGTTCCTGGTCGACTCCGGCTTCGACCAGGCCCACGCCCTGCTCGACCTCGACGACCCGCCCACGGCCATCTTCGCGCACAGCGACCTGATGGCGTTCGGCGTCTTCGAGGCGGCCAGGCAGCGCGGGCTGCGCGTCCCCGAGGACCTGAGCGTGGTGGGCTTCGACGACCTGCCACTGGCCAAGTCGGCCTGGCCGCCGCTGACGACGGTACGCCAACCGCTGCAGGAGATGGCGGCCCTGGCCACCCGTACGGTGCTGGCCATGGGCCACGGTGACGTGCCGGAGACGAAACGGGTGGAGCTGGCCACGGAGCTGATCGTCCGGGAGAGCACGGCCGCGTACGGGTGAACCCCGGGGGTCACCCGTCCCTGAGCGGCATCCTGAAGACGAACCGGGCGCCGCGTTCTGAGTCCTCGACGGTCAGCGTGCCGCCGTGGGCCGTGACGATCTCGCGGGCGATGGGCAGGCCGAGCCCGCTGCCACCGGCGTCGCGGTTGCGCGCGGCGTCCAGGCGGGCGAACCGTTCGAAGATGACCTCGCGCTGCTCGGGCGCGATGCCCTCGCCGTCGTCCAGGACCTCCAGCACGGCCTGCCCGTCCTCCTCCCGCACCGTCACGGTGATCTGGCTCTCGGCGTGCCGGTCGGCGTTGTCCATGAGGTTCGTCAGCAGGCGGGCCAGTTGCAGCCGGTCACCCGTGACGACCACGTCCCGCCGCACGTCGGTGACGACCCGCTTCGAACGCCGCCGCACGGCCTCGGCGGCGACCGACTCGGCCAGGTCCACGGGCTCACGGCGGCTCGGGGCGCCCGCGTCCAGCCTGGTCAGCACGAGCAGGTCGGAGACGATCCCCTGCAACCGGTCCAGGCTGGCGAGCACCTCGGCGCTCGTCTCCATCCAGTCGGTCTCCTCGGGGTAGAGCCGGGCCTCCTCGATCTGGGCGCGCATGGCGGTGATCGGGCTGCGCAGGTCGTGCGAGGCGTCGGCGGCGAACCTGCGCTGCCGTTCCATCGCGAGCTCCTTCTCCCGCATCGCCGTCTCCAGCCGCTCCAGGGTGCGGTTGGCGGTCTCGGCCAGAGCGGCGATCTCGTCGTCGCTCTGCGGCACGGGCACGCGCATCCCGCCGCCGAACGCGGTGAGCTCGGCCAGCCGCTTCGTGATGGCGCTGACGGGGGCGAGCGTCCTGGTCGTCGCGCGCCACACCGCGAACCAGGTCAGCGCGACAAGCGCCGCCGCGAGGGCGACCTGCGAGAGGATCACCTGGGGTCCGACGTACCAGGGCACCGCAGACTCGAAGGCGTAGATGATCCACTCGCCGTCCGGCTGGTACGCGGTCAGGGCGACCACGAGCTCGCACTCGCCGGGGAAGCCGCTCAGCCCGCAGAGCTCGGCGACGGCGTTGGCCTGGCCGTCACGGGGGATCGCCGCCGTCTGCCTGGGCAGCCCGACCAGGTTGAGCGTCGAGGTGACCGGGCGCCCCGACGGGTCGATGACCTGGACGCCGTCGAGCCCGGCGTCCTCCAGCACCTGGGGCAGGCGGTCCGCCTTGATCTTGAGCAGCACGGACACGGCCCTGCCCGACATCTCCTGCGCCTGGATGTCGGCGAGCTCGTCGCGGATGCCGTGCAGCACGAATGCGCTGACGACGATGATCAGCAGCAGCATCGCGATGCCGGCGAACATCGCCAGTCGCACCCGCAACGACCGGCCCAACCATGCCCTCACGCGCCTTCCCCCGGCCATCAGAACATCACAGGCCTGACCTTGGCCGCCAATCCAGGGAGATTCCCGACAAAAGCGCACCTGCCGAGGCGCCCGGCTCAGCGGCGGCGGGCTCGCGAGGCGGTGGCGTGGGCGCGGTTCGCGCACCGGGTCGAGCAGAACTGCCGGCGGCCCGGGCGGCTGCGGTCGACGAAGGCGTCCTGGCAGGGCTGGGCGGCGCACAGGCGCAGGCGGTCCCAGCCGCCCGAGGCGGCGAGGTCGAGCAGCTCCGCCACCGCGCGGACGGCCAGCCGCTCCGCCACGGAGGCGCCGCCGGGCGCGGTGAGCCGGGCGCGCGGTGTGCCGTCAGAGTCGGCGACCGTCACCCGGACCGGCAGCTCGCTCGCCCACCGGGCCAGGGCGGGCGTGCGCTCGGGCGGGTCGCATGCCAGCACGGCGCGCAGGCGGGCGCGCACCGATCTCACCGCGTCGAGGTCTGCCCCGGCCTCGTCATGCTCGCCCAGCTCAGCGCAGAAGCGACGCAGCGCCGCCACGTCCGGCAGCCGCTCGGGATCGTCCAGATAGGTGTCCCAGGTGTTGGCCAGGTCGATCGCCACCACACCCGTCTCGGCGAACTGGCGCATCCGCGTCCCCCTTGCTACCGTCACGACTATGACCATAGTAACTCCTGACAGAAGATCGACGATCCTCGACGCCCCCTCCAACCTCGGCCTGCGCCCGCCCGCGGCCGGCGCCGTCCCCGGCTGCTACAAGGCCCCCTGGGCCCTGCGTGACGCCGGGCTGGTCGAACGGATCGGCGCCATCGACGCGGGCGCCCTCGTCCCGCCCCGCTACGTCGCCACGTGGCGGCCGGGCGACGGCGTGCGCAACGGCCCCGCCATCGCCGCCTACACCCGCGGGCTCGCCGGCCGCGTGAGCGCGATCAGGGCGTCGGGCGGGTTCCCCATCCTGCTCGGCGGTGACTGCTCGATCCTGCTCGGCCCTGCCCTGGCCCTGCGCAGGAGCGGCCGGTACGGGCTGGCGTACCTCGACGCGCACGCCGACTTCCGGCACCTCGGCAACTCCCCGCACGTCGGCTCGGCGGCCGGGGAGGACCTGGCCCTGGCGACCGGCCGCGGCGACGGCTACCTGACGGACATCGACGGGCTGAGACCCTACGTCAGGGACGAGGACGTGATCGTGCTCGGCGTCCGCGACGAGGAGGATCTGCGGGACATCGAGGGCAGCGGCATCGCATACGTCCCCGGCGCCGACATCTCCCTGGACGCCGCCGGGAAGGTCCTCGTCCGCGACGAGCTCGACGGTTTCTGGATCCACCTCGACGTGGACGTGCTCGACCCGTCGATCCTGCCCGCCGTCGACTCGCCCACCCCCGGAGGGCTCGACGCCGGCCGGCTCACCGAACTGCTGCGCGGCCTGCTCGCGCTGCCGGGCGCGGCCGGTCTGGAGGTCACGATCCTCGACCCCGACCTGGACGAGGACGGCGGCCAGGCGGCGCTGCTCGCCGACATCCTCGTCGCGGCGCTGGCCTAGCCGATCACGTATGGGCTCGTGCTGGTGTGGCCGGCGCCGTTCGTGGCCGTGACGGAGGTCCACGAACCCTGGGGAACGTACGGGGCCCACGCCGACTCCAGCCGGCCGCCGGAGTGCCACTCCTGCCGGACCACCGTGCCCTCCGGGCCGAAGCGCAGGGAGCCGCCCCGCAGGTTGTGGCCCTGGACCAGGATGCCGGCCCGTCCGTTCCTGTCCTGCCGCACGGCGTGGACGATGACGGGCTGCCGCCAGCCCTTCGCGATGTCGTCGGCCAGCGAGGGCGTGTCGTAGCGGGCCTGGCAGGTGAAGAACGGATCCCACCCGTACGAGATGATCTTCGTGGCGTGCGGGCCCGAGGCCATGATCTGCTGGTCGAGCCGGCTCTTCGTGGTCCGCCCGCGCAGCGGCAGCGGATCGACCCGCCCGCACTCGCCGGCGGCCGGGGTGGGCTCGAAGCCTTCGACGTTCACCCACAGCTCCACCCCGTCGGGCACCTCGCCGGCGGCCGCCTCGACGTAGTCGCGCGTGGCGCCGTGGTAGGCCTGGGCGTTGCTGACCTCGCCCACCACGGGCACCAGCCGCGGCACGACCGTGGCGCCCGCCTCGTGCGGGCCGTGGACCGGCACCTTGCCCGTGCCGCGCCCGTCCTGGACGGCGATGGCCATGGGCGCGCCGGCCCGCGTCGCCGCGATGTCCTCCACGCCGTCGCCCGCCTGCTCGGGCGGGAACCCGCGCCCGCGGCGGGCGTCGATGTACGGGCTGACCAGGATCGGCTTGCCCGGCAGGGCGCCGGCGACGACGGCGTGCTGGGCCGTGTAGAGCTCGATGATCGGGTCCTTCGGCGCGCGGTCCCGCATGGCCAGCTCGAACGACTGGTAGACCCCGCCGAAGGCGCCGGACGCCCCGAAGCGCGCCCGGTAGTCGGCGAGCACCCGAGCGGTGAAGGCGTTCAGCGCGCCGGTGTGGTCGTGGTCGGGCTCCCACGGCTTGTCCTCCCGCTGCGCGGCCGCCGGCAGCCCGGGGAAGACCTTCATGCCGTACGCCGCCGCCTCAGCCATCAGGTTGCCCAGCCCGTCGCCGTCCGTGGCGACGAGCACGAGGTCGTGCACGGGTTCGCGGCAGTCATCGGCCAGCGACAGCCGGTAGAAGACGCGGCCCTCGCTCTCGATCCGCCGTTCGAGCCCTGGGCAGCGCAGCATGCCCTTCCCGAACTCCTCGCTGGTCGTGTACGTGTAGACCTGCCTGATCCGCTTGCCCGGCACCTGCGCGCACGGGCGGCCGTCGACGCGGCAGGCGGCGAACCCGGGGTCCTCGCGGGCGTTGAAGCGCGGGCCGAACGTGATGAGCGTGTCGCCGCCGATGGTGTGGATCGCCTCCACCATGCGCTGGGTGACGCAGCGGTCGGCCCGCGGCATGACCCAGTAGCCGGTGATCGCGTAGGGGGCGGTGACCCGGGTGTCGCGCGGCGGGCACCCTTCGGGCTCGGAGGCTCCGGGCACGAACGCGCCCACGACGAGAGCCACCGCGACGATCGACCAGAGGATCCGGTGCACCCACGCCCCTTCCACGCCTGCCCCCACAGCCTACGCACCGGCGCCGGAGCCGGTGCGTGCCCGCGGAAGACCGATCGCCGAGAATGGCAGCAAGGGGGTGCGGAATCGTGCACATCGATCTCACCGGGAAGACCGCGCTGGTCACCGGGTCGACGCAGGGAATCGGGGCGGCCATCGCCGCCGTGCTGGCGCGGGCGGGCGCCCGGGTCGGGATCAACGGCCGGGGCGAGGGCTCGGTCGCCAAGGTCGTCAAGCGGATGGAGGGCGACCTGGTCGCGGCGCCGGGCGACGTGTCCAAGGACGACGGGTGCGAGCGGGTGCTGAGCGTGCTGCCGCAGGTCGACATCCTGGTCAACAACCTGGGCATCTTCGGCGCGCAGCCGGCGCTGGAGATCAGCGACGACGAGTGGCGGCGCTATTTCGAGGTCAACGTGCTGGCCGCGGTCCGGCTCACCCGCGCCTACCTGCCGGGCATGATGGAGCGGGGCTGGGGCCGGGTCCAGTACATCGCCAGCGACTCCGCCGTCGCGATCCCCGCCGAGATGATCCACTACGGCATGAGCAAGACGGCGCTGCTGGCCGTGTCCAGGGGGTTCGCCAAGGAGGCGGCGGGCAGCGGGGTCACCGTCAACTCCGTGATCGCGGGGCCGACGCACACCGAGGGCGTGGAGGACTTCGTCTACCAGCTGGTGAGCAGGGAGCTGCCGTGGGAGGAGGCGCAACGGGTGTTCATGCTGCGGCACCGGCCGCAGTCGCTGCTGCAGCGCCTGATCGAGCCCGAGGAGATCGCCAACATGGTGGCCTACCTCAGCTCGCCGCTCGCCTCGGCCACGACGGGCGCGGCGGTGCGGGTGGACGGCGGCTACGTGGACTCCATCCTCCCTTAGGCGGTGGACGGGCCGGGCGTGCCAGGATCGCCCGTATGGCTTTCGCTTCCAGAAGTTCCGCCGGGCCGTCGGACATCCCGGCTCCCACGCAGCCGTCGTGGATCCGTCCTGTCTCCGAGGGCGCGGAGCGGGCGGCGCCCAACGACTACGACAGCTTCGCCGAGGCGTACTCGGCCGAGAACGAGACCAGCCTGCTCAACGCCTACTACGAGCGGCCCGCGATGCTCGACCTGGCCGGTGACGTGGCCGGCCGGCGGATCCTCGACGCCGGTTGCGGCTCCGGCCCGCTGTCCGCGGCGCTGCGCGACCGGGGCGCCGTCGTGACGGGCTTCGACTCCAGCGCCAAGATGCTGGAGCTGGCCCGCCGGCGGCTCGGCGATGATGCGGACCTGCACCTGGCCGACCTGGGCGAGCCGCTGCCGTTCCCCGACGCCGCGTTCGACGATGTGGTCGCGTCCCTGGTCCTGCACTACCTGGAGGACTGGACGGCGCCGCTGGCCGAGTTGCGGCGGGTGCTGGCGCCCGGCGGCCGGCTGCTCGTGTCCGTCAATCACCCGTTCGTCGACTTCCTGGAGGCGGCCCGTTCCGGCGGCGGCTATTTCGGGGTCCGCGAGGCTCGTGAGGAATGGACCCTCGGCGGGCACACCGCGTTGATGCGCTTCTATGGCCGGCCGCTGCACGCGATGACCGACGCCTTCACCGCGGCGGGCTTCCGGATCGCGGTCATGAGCGAGCCACCCCCCGCGCCGGGCGCCCGCGAGCTCTTCCCCGACGTCTTCGCGGACAAGCCCTCGGACTCCTTCGTGTGTTTCCTGTTCTTCGTCCTTGAGTCCGCCTGATGCCGTGAAAGGCCACGTCCTCGCCGTGCGGCGGAGGCCGGCGGTCAGCGCCGGTCCAGGCCGGACAGCTGCCAGGCCAGCCGGCGCCGCACGGCGGGCAGCCGGCCCGCCAGCCGCAGCACGAGGTTGCGCAGCGGCCGCCTGGCCGCGCTCATGGTGGCCAGCCTCGTCAGGCGGCTCGCCAGCCCCACCACCTTCTCGGCGACGGGGCGGCGGGCCGCGGCGTAGCCGTCGAGCAGGTCGGGCGAGCCGCCTCCGAGCACTTCCGACAGCGTCTCGCCCAGCATGACGGCGTCCTCGATGCCGAGGTTCATGCCCTGCCCGCCTGCGGGCGAGTGCACGTGCGCGGCGTCGCCGGCCAGCAGCACCCGCCCCTTCCTGTACGTCTGCGCGATGCGGTGGTGGACGCGGAAGCGCGATCCCCACACCACCTCCTCCACCACGGCGGGCACGGCCTCGGGCCCGCGCGTGGCGAGCAGCCGCTGCACGAACTCCACGCCGGGCTCGTGCGGCGCCTCGTCCACGGTGGCCACGATCCGGTGCAGCCCGTCGGGCAGCGGCGCGACCACCACGAGGCCTTCGGGCGAGAAGTACAGGATGACGTCGTCGGGCGGCACGCCGCCGCTCAGCCGCACGTCGGCGAGGGTGAATGACTCGGCGTAGGTGCCGCCGCCGAAGGCGATGCCCGACTGCTCGCGTACGAGGCTGTTCATGCCGTCGGCGCCCACCAGGTAGGCGGCCCGCACCGAGCGCCCGTCGTCGAGCGCGGCGGTGACACCGCCGGCGTCCTGCGCGAACGAGGTCACCCGCACGGGCCGCAGCACCTCGCCGCCCAGCTCCTTCAGCCGGGCCAGCAGGTACGCCTCCGTGTCCGCCTGGGAGATCATCAGCGTGTACGGGTAAGGCGTGGGCAGCCCGTCGAAGGGCACCGGCACCAGCAGCCGGTCGCGGTCGCGGATGGTGAAGCGGGGCGTGCGCACCCCGCGCTCGACGAGCGCCGGCGTGACGCCGTACGGCTCCAGCAGCTCCAGCGTGCGGGAGTGCACGACGGCGGCCCTGGAGGTGTTGGCGCCTTCGGCCTGCCCGTCGACGACCACCACGTCGTGGCCGAGCCGGGTCAGGACGACGGCGGTGGCCAGCCCCACCGGGCCGGCGCCGACGACGAGCACCTCTGTGTCGATCATTTCTCCTCCTCAGGAGAGCCAACGTTCGTAGGCCAACACATGTTGACATTAAGGAGGACCGCCGCGCTTGTCAACAGTTGTTGGCCTACAGTTGTTGGCATGAGGAGATCATCCAGCGAGACGAAGGCGATCATCCTGGCCGCGGCCCGCGAGCGGTTCGCCGCCGACGGCTACGAGCGGGCCACGATCAGGGCCATCGCCGCCGACGCGGGCGTCGACCCGGGCCAGGTCATGCGCTGCTTCGGCAGCAAGGACCGGTTGTTCGCGGCGGCGTGCGCCATCCACCTGAACCTGCCCGACCTGCTCGGCACGCCGTCCGGCGAGGTCGCCACCGCGCTCGTACGCCACTTCCTGGAGCTCTGGGAGTCCGACGAGACCCTGCAGATCCTGCTGCGCACGGGCGTCACGAACGCGGCGGCCGCCGAGCGCATGCGCACCGTCTTCGTCGCACAACTCGTTCCCGTCGCGGCCGCTCTGACCGGCGACCCGGGGGGCGCTCCGGTCCGGGCAGGACTCGTCTCCGCGCAGATACTCGGAATGGCCCTATGTCGTTATGTTCTGGCCATCCCTCCCATGGTCGCGCTGACCAGGGAAGAAGTCGTCGAGGCGATAGGCCCGGCCGTTCACCGCTATCTCGGACTCGAATCGTGACGCACAACAGCCCCACCATTAACTGTGTTAGCAACTGCCCTCTTTGCACACACAACCGGATCATGTTAGATGGAGAGCAAAGGAACTGATCATGCGCCGGCAGAGAGGACCGGGCACCGTGACGCTGATACTCGATGGCGTCTTCGTGCGGCGGCGCGGGGAGACCTGGCTCGACGACATTCACCTGGAATTACCGAATGGAATGACCACCCTCGTCGGCCCCATGACCGCGGGAAAGACGACACTAATGCGCGTCGCAGCCGGTTTGCTGCCGCCCGAATCCGGCCGGGTGGTGGTCGGCGGAAAGGACGTGACCGGCATTTCCGTGCGCAAACGCTCGGTCGCCTTCGTCTATCAGCAATTCATCAACTACCCGTCCCTGACCGTCTACGAGAACATCGCCTCGCCGCTCCGCCTCGACCCGAAGTTCCGCCGCGACGGGATCGACCGGCGGGTCCGCGAGGTGGCCGAGCTCATGGGCATCGCGGGGCTGCTCGACCGCCGGCCCTCCGAACTGTCGGGCGGCCAGCAGCAGCGCACCGCCATCGCCCGCGCCCTGGCCCGCCCCGTCGACGTGCTGCTGCTCGACGAGCCCCTGGCCAACCTGGACTTCAAGCTGCGCGAACAACTCCGCGCAGACCTGAAGACCATGTTCGCGGACTCCCCCGGCGTCGTCCTCTACGCCACCGCCGACCCGAACGAGGCGCTCACGTTCGCCGCGCCGACCGTGGTCCTGGGCGAGGGCAAAGTCCGGCACACCGGCGAGGTGGCCGAGATGTACGCCCACCCGCCCACGCTGGACGTGGCGGCCACGCTCAGCGACCCGCCGCTCAACCTGCTGCCCGGCGTCGTACGCGACGGCCGCATCGAATGCCTCGGCACGTCGTTCCCCGCGCCCCGCGCCCACGCCGACGGCCACCGGGTCATGCTCGGCGTGCGCCCCCACCAGGTCAGCCTCACCTCCAACGGCGAAGCCGCGCTCGAACTGCCGGCCGAGATCCGGCTCGCCGAGGTCACCGGCAGCGCGACGTTCCTGCACCTGCTGCTCCGAGGCGGCCTCCACCTGGTCGCCCACCTGGAGGGCACCCAGCTCTTCACGCCGGGCGAGTCCACGGTCGCCTACGTGGACCCGGCGCACGTCTTCGTCTTCGACGAGTCCGGGGGGCGCCTGCTCGCCACCAGCGCCGCGGAGGTCGACCTGCATGGCTGACATCCGCCTCGAAGGCGTGGGACACAGCTACGACGGCGGCCGCACGTGGGCGCTCAAGCCGATGACCTGGACGTGGCAGAGCTCCCGGGCGTACGCGCTGCTGGGGCCGAGCGGCTGCGGCAAGACCACGCTGCTGAACATCATCTCCGGCCTGATCACGCCCACGGCGGGGCGGATCTGGTTCGGCGACCGCGAGGTCACCGGCGTGCCGACGGCGGGCCGCAACATCGCGCAGGTCTTCCAGTTCCCGGTCCTGTACGAGGAGATGTCGGTCTACGACAACCTCGCCTTCCCCCTCCGCAACCGGAAATTTCCCAAGAAAGAGGTGGACCAGCGCGTCCGCCAGGTCTCCCAGCTCCTCGGCCTCGACCAGGTCCTGCGCCGCAGGTCGCGCCGGCTCGACCCGGGCCGCCAGCAGATCGTCAGCCTGGGCCGCGGCCTGGTGCGCCCACAGGTGGCGGCGGTCCTGCTGGACGAGCCGCTGACCGTGGTCGACCCGGCGCTCAAGTGGACGTTGCGCAGCAAGCTCAAGGAGATCCACCGCGACACCGGCCACACGCTGATCTACGTCACGCACGACCAGACCGAGGCGCTGACCTTCGCTGACGAGGTCGTGGTGCTCAACGACGGGGCGATCGTCCAGGCCGGCCCGCCGGCCGAGCTGTTCCTGTCGCCGGCGCACGAGTTCGTGGGGCACTTCATCGGCTCGCCCGGCATGAACATGGTGCCCGCCGAGATCGACGGCGGCGTCGTACGCGTCGGCGCCACCGACGTGGGCGCCGCGCCCGACGGGCTGCCGCCGGGACCGGTCAGGATCGGGGTGCGGCCCGAGTTCGTCAGGATCGCCGGGCCTGACGCCGCACCCGGCGCGTCCGCCACGGTCACCGGGACCGACCGCATGGGCGCGTACGACCTCGTGCACATCCGGGTCGGCGAGCACCCGGTGATCGCCAAGACCGGGGCGGGCTCCGCCTGCGAGCCGGGCGCGGCCGTGTTCCTCCACTTCCCCGCGGAGCGGACGTTCCTGTTCCGCGACGAGGTCAGGTGCGGCTCCCTCGCGCCGCTGAACGGAAGGGGGCCGGCATGACCGACCAGACCACCGTCGCGCCGAACCCGGCCGGCCCCGCCGAACCCGCGCCCCCTCCGGCCGAGGAGGCGAGGGACGCCCGGGTGGACCCGAGGCCCAAGAACAACCGCGCGTGGTGGCTGGTCCTGCCGGTGGTCGTGTCCGTGGCGTTCACGGCGGTGATCCCGCTGATGACCGTGGTCAACTATTCCGTCCAGGACGTCTTCAGCCCGAGCGAGCGCATCTTCGTCGGCCTGGAGTGGTTCCGCGAGATCGCCCGCGACCCGGAGGTGCGCGGCGCGTTCGTGCGCACGCTGCTGTTCTCGGCGCAGGTGCTGCTCATCGAGATCCCGCTCGGGGTGGCCATCGCCGTGGCGATGCCGCGCCGCGGCGTGTCGGTGTCGGTGGCGCTGGTGCTGGTCGCGCTGCCGCTGCTCATCCCGTGGAACGTGGTGGGCACGATCTGGCAGATCTTCGCCCGCGGCGACATCGGGCTGGGCGGCTGGGCGATCAACAACGTGCTCGGCGTCAACTTCAACTACACGCTCGACTCCACCGACGCCTGGCTCACCGTGCTGGTCATGGACGTGTGGCACTGGACGCCGCTGGTGGCGCTGCTGGCGTACGCGGGGCTGCGCTCGATCCCCCAGCCGTATTTCCAGGCCGCGCAGATCGACGGGGCCTCGGCGTGGGCGACCTTCCGGCACATCCAGCTGCCCAGGCTGCGCGGGGTGCTGACGATCGCGATCCTGCTCAGGTTCATGGACAGCTTCATGATCTACACCGAGCCGTTCGTGGTGACGGGCGGCGGCCCGGGAAACGCGACGTCGTTCCTGAGCATCCTGCTGTCGAAGATCGCGGTCGGCCAGTTCGACCTGGGCCCGGCGGGCGCGTTCTCGCTGCTCTACTTCCTGTTCGTGCAGATCCTCTGTTACGTCTTCTTCACCGTGCTGACCAGGTCGGGAAGGTGAACCGATGAGACGGCTCCCGTGGGCGCGCACGGTCTTCTGGCTCTACGTGGCCACGCTCATGTTGCCGATCCTGTGGATGTTCGGCATGTCGATCCGGCCGAACGAGGACATCCTCGGCAGTTTCTCGCTCATCCCCGAACGGGTGACGTTCGACAACTACGCCACGTTCTTCGGGGAGACGTCGTGGTATTCGAGCTACCTCAACTCCATCATCTACACCGCGCTCAACGCCGTGATGTCGCTCATCGTGGCGTTGCCCGCGGCCTATGCCTTCTCGCGTTTCCGGTTCGCCGGTGACAAACATCTGTTCTTCTGGCTGCTCACGAACCGGATGGCGCCGCCGGCGGTGTTCCTGCTCCCGTTCTTCCAGATCTACCAGAGCGTCGGCCTCTTCGACACGCACCTCGGCGTGGCCATCGCTCACATGCTCTTCAACGTGCCGCTCGCCGTCTGGATTCTCGAGGGTTTCATGTCGGGAATTCCCCGGGAGATCGACGAGACCGCCGCGATCGACGGCTATTCGCTGCCGCGCTTCTTCGTCCGGATATTCCTGCCGATGATCCGCTCGGCCATCGGCGTCACCGCGTTCTTCTGCTTCATGTTCAGCTGGGTCGAACTCCTGATCGCCAGGACCATCACCTCGGTGAACGCCAAGCCCATCGCCGCGACGATGACGCGGACGGTGAGCGCGGCGGGCGTCGACTGGGGCCTGCTGGCGACCGCTGGAGTGCTGACGATCGTGCCGGGCGCGATCGTCATCTGGTTCGTCCGCAACTACATCGCCAAGGGCTTCGCCATGGGGAGGGTGTAGCCGTGCTCGACTGGATGGTCTGGACCGTCCCCACGGCCCTGGTCTTCGCCGGCCTCGCCGTGCTGCTGATCGCCATGACGGTCTGGGGCCGCATCTCGCCTCCCGTGGCCAGGCGGGGCTTCCTGCGCATCGAGACCGATCGCGGCGACCGGCTCTACATCGGCCTGATCAGCGCCGCCGTCGTGCTGGCGGGCTGGATCGCAATCACCGACCTGTCCATGTGGCTCGCGCTCGGCTGCGCGCTGCTCGTGGCGGTCGCGATCGGCATATGGGGCTAACGGAAAGGGAGTCAGACGATGAGGCGACGGACGACGAGGTCCGCGACCATGGGAGCGGCGGCGCTCATCCTGGTGGTGGCCGGCTGCACGCAGGGCGCGGACAAGCCCACGAGCGACTTCAAGGAGGCCGACGGCCGGGCCGCCGCCCAGCGGTGGGTGTCGGACGAGTTCACTCCGAGCACGCTGAGCAAGGACGAGCAGCTCGCCGAGATGGAGTGGTTCATGAAGGCCGCGGCC
The DNA here is from genome assembly GCF_039871615.1 of Nonomuraea sp. B10E15. Taxonomy (NCBI): domain Bacteria; kingdom Bacillati; phylum Actinomycetota; class Actinomycetes; order Streptosporangiales; family Streptosporangiaceae; genus Nonomuraea; species Nonomuraea sp. B10E15. The sequence goes on along the minus strand of NZ_JBDPMB010000002.1, from coordinate 670,450 downwards.
CCGTACCGGGGCATGCAGATCAACGTGGTCTCCGAGACGATCACCACGCACGAGTACGAGTCGCGCCAGCTCGCCAAGGCGTTCACCGAGCTCACCGGGATCAAGATCAAGCACGATCTGATCCAGGAGGGTGACGTCATCGAGAAGCTGCAGACCCAGATCCAGGGCGACCAGAACATCTACGACGCCTACGTCAACGACTCCGACCTCATCGGCACCCACTCGCGCGGCGACTACGTGCTCCCGCTGTCGGACTACATGGCCGGCGAGGGCAAGAACGTCACCTCGCCCACGCTCGACCTCGACGACTTCATCGGCATCAGCTTCACCACCGGCCCGGACAAGAAGATCTACCAGCTGCCCGACCAGCAGTTCGCCAACCTCTACTGGTTCCGCTACGACTGGTTCACCGACCCCGACATCAAGAAGCAGTTCAAGGACGCCTACGGCTACGACCTCGGCGTTCCGGTCAACTGGGCGGCCTACGAGGACATCGCCGACTTCTTCACCAACAAGGTCAACGGCGACGGCACCATCGACGGCAAGAAGGTCTACGGCCACATGGACTACGGCCGCAAGGACCCGTCGCTGGGCTGGCGCTTCACCGACTCGTGGTTGTCGATGGCGGGCAACGGCGACCCCGGCATCCCCAACGGCCTGCCGGTGGACGACTGGGGCATCAGGGTCGAGAACTGCCGCCCGGTCGGCTCGTCCGTCACGCGCGGCGGCGACACCAACGGGCCCGCGGCGGTCTACTCGCTCACCAAGTACGTCGACTGGCTCAAGAAGTACGCCCCCAAGGAAGCGGCGGGCATGAACTTCAGCGAGGCGGGCCCGGTCCCCGCCCAGGGCCACATCGCCCAGCAGATCTTCTGGTACACCTCGTTCACCGCCGACATGACCAAGCCCGGGCTGTCCGTGGTCAACGAGGACGGCACGCCCAGGTGGCGCATCGCGCCGAGCCCGCACGGGGCGTACTGGAAGGAGGGCAACAAGCTCGGCTACCAGGACGCGGGCTCGTGGACGCTGCTGAAGAGCACGCCGGAGGAGCGCAGGGCCGCCGCCTGGCTGTACGCGCAGTTCGTCACGTCGAAGACCGTGTCGCTGAAGAAGTCGATCGTCGGGCTGACGTTCATCCGCGACTCCGACATCAGGAGCGACTACTTCGCCGAGAACTCCAAGAAGTACGGCGGGCTCATCGAGTTCTACGGCTCGCCGGCCCGCAAGCAGTGGACCCCGACCGGCACCAACGTGCCCGACTACCCCAAACTGGCCCAGCTGTGGTGGCAGAACGTGGCCACGGCCGTGACCGGCGAGACCACACCGCAGCAGTCGATGGACAACCTGGCCAAGCAGCAGGACGACATCCTGTCCCGGCTGGAGCGGCTCTCGCGCGAGCGGGAGGGCTACGGCGGCCAGTGCGCGCCGAAGCTCAACCCCGAGCGTGACGCCCAGTACTGGTACGACCAGCCCGGCGCCCCCGCGCCGAAGCTGACCGACGAGCGCGGCAAGCCCGAGACGCTCGACTACGACAAGCTCATCGCCACCTGGAAGAAGTCCGACTAGCACCGCACGTGGCAGGAGCGCCGCCGCCCGTGGCAGGCCGGGCGGCGGCCGTCCGTCAGCCCGCCAACCGGCGGGCCAGCCAGTCGAAGGCCCGCTCCTGCATGGGCACGTCGAAGCTGTGCGGCACGTCGGCGAACACCGCCTCGTACGCTTCCTGGGCGTCGCGGTAACGTTCGCCGATCGTGGCGTGGGCGCGCCGCATCCCCGGCTCGGGGAACAGGTCGTCGCGCAGGGCGTACTGGACCATGAGGGGTCCGGGTGCGCGGGCGGCCACCAGGTCGGGCCAGTCGCCCAGGCGGGGCAGGCCCGGCGGGTAGAACATCCAGGTGTGCCTGGCGACGTGCCCGCCGAGCATGTCGCGGTAGGAGGACATCATCGCGGCGACGACGACCGCCCGCACCTGCGGGTCGAAGGCGCCGAGCAGCCCGGCGCGCAGCCCGCCGCCCGACAGTCCCGCGCACCCGACCGGCCCTACGTCCGGCCGGGAACGCAGGTACGCCGCCGCGGCCAGGTCCTCGCCCGCGACCACGCCCGCGAACGACGTGCCGAGCATCGCGCAGTGTTTGGCCACGACGTGCTCGTGCGCGACGGCGGCCCGGTCGTAGCGGTCGGCCTCGCTCTCCGGGCCGTCCCCGGTCTCCAGCGGGAAGCGGCGGCTGCCCCAGACGAACACGTCGTGCGCGAGCACCGCGAAGCCCCGGCGGGCCAGCTCGTTGGCGAACGCGCGCCCGCCGTACAGGTCCTGCCGCACCCTGCTCACCTCGGGCGACGGCCCTTCGGGACCGTCGGCGATCTTCTCCTTGCCGGCCCATTTCATCCCGGCGTGGCAGTGCAGCGCCACCACCCCGGGCAGCGGCCCGTCCGCGTCGCGCGGGCGCAGCAGGAACGCGCGGGTGCGCGGCCCGAACCCCACCGACCAGGACAGTTCCTCGCCCGCCAGGTCGCCGTCGGTCCACGTGCGCTCGACCCGCACGTCGCGGGCGGTCAGGTCGAGCACCCCCATCGCCGCACGGGCCGCCGCGCGCAGCTCGGGCCCCCCGAGCACGGGGTAGAGCCCGCGCTGCGCCGCGGCGATCTCCGCCAGCTCAGCGAACACGCGTGCCGTCGTCCTCCAGGACCACGGGGGCCCCGGTGCGGGCGGACATGGTGGCCGCGACGCCCGTCAGCACGCTGCGGATGCCGTCGCGGTAGCCGGCCTGCCTGGCCAGCGGGTCGTCGCCGGGGCCACGGAAGACGTCGTCGAGCAGGAGACGGTCACCACCGCCGTGCCCGCCGGCCCCGGTCTCGATCGGCACCTCCTCAGGCCGGCTCCAGTGGCGGCGCAGCGTGAGCCGCTCCCACGCCCCCGACGCGTGCTCCTTGGAGGCGGCGCTCGGGTCGATGGCGGCGTGCGGCGGCGTCCACTCCCGCTCGACGACGTCCAGCTCCAGCCGCCCCTCCGTGCCGTTGAAGGCCACGCGGTAGCCCTCCCAGGGTGCGTGGGCGTGCAGCGAGTACGTCATGATCGCGCGGTTGGTGTAGCGCACCAGCACGGACATGTTGTCGTCGATGGTGACGCCCTCGCCGAAGACGTCCTGGTCGCGGACGTAGCCGTCCTCGTGCTCGGCCTCGAGGTAGAGGCGCTTGAGGCGCGGGTCGGCGGAGATGTCCAGGATGAACGGGTCGCTGCCGAGGCCGGGCGCGCCCTGCCCGCGTTCTGGACGCGGGTCGAGCCCGCGCTTCCTGGCGTTCTCGGCGCCGTAGAAGCGCAGGTCGGTCTGCGCGAAGACGAGCGCCGGGGCCGCCCCCAGCCACCAGTTGACCAGGTCGAAGTGGTGGGTGGACTTGTGCACGAGCAGGCCGCCCGAGCTGTCCCTGTCGCGGTGCCAGCGGCGGAAGTAGTCGGCGCCGTGGATGGTGTCGAGCGTCCACTCGAAGTGCACCGAGGTCACCTCGCCGATCGCGCCGTCCATGAGGATGCGGCGCACGGCGGAGTTGCGCGGCGAGTAGCGGTAGTTGAAGGTGACGATCAGCTTGCCGCTGCTGCGCTCGGCCGACGCCGCGATGGCCGCGCAACCCTCGGCGTCGACGGTGAGCGGCTTCTCGACGACGACGTCCTTGCCGGCGTCGAGCGCCGCGCACACGTAGCGGGCGTGCGCGGCGTCGACCGTGGTGACGATGACCGCGTCGGCGAGCTCGAGCACCTTGTCGAACTCGGCGGGCGTGAAACGCGGCACCTGGGCACCGATCCGCTCGGCGTAGTAGTCCATGCGCGTGCGGTTGGTGTCGCACAGGGCGACGATGGTGCCGGCGTCGCGCCACTCCCCGAGCAGCGCGTCGACGTACATCTGCGCGCGGTGCCCGAGCCCGACGAACGCGTACTTCATGTCTCTCCTCTGGTGCGAAGGATCAGCCCGCGATCGAGGCGTTGGCCTCGGTCAGGAACTTCTGTGCGGCGTCGTCGGGGGTCATCCTGCCGAAGAGGACCTCCTCCGAATACCGCGTCAGGATGTCTTCCATGGCGCTGGCGCCCTTGGGCGGCGCGGCCGGCGGGTCCGACAGCTCGCTCCTGACCTCGTCGATGAAGTCCAGCGTCTTGATGTCGGTGTCCGGCAGCTTGTCCTTGACCGCCGCCAGGACCTTGGAGCTGGCCGGCAGGCCGCGGTCGCTCAGGATGATCTCGCCCGCCTCGGGGTCGTTGATCATGAAGTCGATGAACTTGGCGGCCTCGGCCGGGTGCTCGGTCTTCGACGAGGCGGTGTAGAGCATCGCCGGCTGCAGGAACATGCCACCGGTGGTGGCGCCCTCTGCCTTCGGCATCCGCAGCAGGCTGACGTCCTGGCCCGAGGCCTTGTTGATGGCGCCGAGCTGGTTGCTCCACCACATGCCCATCGCGCCGGTGTTGGTGCCGAGCAGCGACTGGTCCACGCTCTGGGCGCCGATCTCGACGCTCTTGGCGGCGTCGGGGGTGCCCTTGGACTTGATCAGGCTCTGCATGTTGGCCCACCACGCCTTGAGCGTGTCGGGCGAGATGCCGAGCTTGTTGCCCTGGTAGAACTCCTCGCCGCGCTGGGCGGCGAAGATCTGCAGGTAGCCGGGGTTGAAGCTCTGCTGCGTGCCGAAGACCTTGCCGCCGCTCTCGGCGGTGATCTTCGTCGCCAGGTCGACGTAGTCCTTCCAGGTCCACGTGGTGTCGTCGGGCAGCTTCTGCCCGTTCTTCTCGACCAGGTCCGGGTTGACGACCAGGCTGAAGGCGTTGACGCCGGTGGGGATGGCGTACTGCTTGCCGTCGAGGCTGCCGGTGGCCAGCACCTTGGCGTCGATGTCGGCGGTGTTGACCTTGCCGGCGAGATCGGCCAGCGCGCCGCGCTCGGCATATTCGCGCAGGCCGCGGATCTCGATGGTGATGACGTCCGGCGCGTCGTTGCCCGCGACCTTGGTGGCCAGCGTCTCGTAGTAGCTGCCGAAGTCGGAGAACTCGCCCTCGATGTCGATGTTCGGGTTCTTCGCCTCGAACTTCTTGATCGCCTCTTCGGTCATCTTCTGCCGCGCGTCGCTGCCCCAGTAGGAGAAGCGCACCTTGACCTTGCCGTCGGCGCTCTCGCCGCCGCTGTCACTGCCGCAGGCCGCGGTGACCGCCAGCACGGCGGTGGCGAGCAGGGCCGCAGACCACATCTTCTTGCCAGAGCTCACGGCTCTACCTCCTAGGGGGTCTTCTGGGTTGGGGGGTGGAGGAGCTACTTCAGTCCCGTGGTGGCGACACCACGGATCAGGTACTTCTGCCCGGCCAGGAAGAAACCGAAGATCGGGCCGAGCGCGATGATCGACATGGCGAACATAGGGCCCCACGACGACTCTCCACTAGAGTCCAGGAACGTCCGCAACGCGACCGGGACGGTGAAGTTGTCCGGGTTGTTGAGATAGAGCAGCTGGCTGAGGAAGTCGTTCCACGTCCAGATGAACGTGAAGATCGCGGTGGTGGCCAGGGCGGGCAGCGAGAGCGGCATGACGACCCTGATGAAGATGCGCCAGTAGCCCGCGCCGTCGATCTCGGCCGCCTCGTCCAGCTCCCTCGGCAGGGTGCGGATGAACTGCACCATGAGGAAGATGAAGAACGCGTCGGTGGCCAGCACCTTCGGCATGACCAGCGGCCAGATCGTGTTGATCAGGTCCAGCTCGGAGAACATGATGTACTGCGGCACGATCACCACGTGGTGCGGCAACATGATCGTGCCCAGCATGATCGTGAACCAGAGTTTCTTCAGCGGGAAGTTCAGCCGCGCGAAGGCGTAGGCGGCCAGCGAGCAGGCCACCAGGTTCGCCACCACCGACAGCGCGGTGATGACCGCGGAGTTCCACAGGTAGTAGCCGAAGGGGTGCTTCAGCGCGGTCCAGCCCTCGGTGTAGTTCTCCAGCGTGACCTCGTTCGGCAGCAGGCCGGGCTGCCGGAAGATGAGCTCCTCCGGCTTGAGCGAGCTGGAGACCATCCAGAGCAGCGGATAGAGCATGATCACGCCGAAGCCGATCAGCAGGAGGTGCTTGACCACCCGTCCGCCCTTGAGCGGGCGGAACAGAACCGGAAGCGGCCTACTTGGTGTCGCCATAGAAGACCCAATACTTGGAAGCGAGGAAGTTCACCCCGGTCAGCCCGGCGATGATGAGCAGCAGGACCCACGCCATCGCGGCCGCGTAGCCCATGTCGTAGTCCCTGAATCCGTTCAGGTAGAGGTAGAGCGTGTAGAACAGCGTCGAGTCGGCGGGGCCGCCGGTGCCGTTGCTCACGATGAACGACTGCGTGAACGACTGGAACGACTTGATGATCTCGAGCACCAGGTTGAAGAAGATGATCGGCGTCAGCAGCGGCAGCGTGATCGCCCTGAACTGCCGCAGCGGGCCGGCGCCGTCGACGGCGGCGGCCTCGTAATAGCTGCTGGGGATCTGGCGCAGCCCGGCCAGGAAGATGATCATTGGGGCGCCGAACGTCCACACGTGCAGGATGATCAGCGTGCCGAGAGCGTAGTCGGGGTGGCCGACCCAGCCGGGGCCCTGGATGCCGAATGCCCCGAGCAGCGCGTTGACCAGGCCGTCGGCGCCGAAGACCTTGCGCCAGAGGATCGCGATCGCGACGCTGCCGCCGAGCAGCGAGGGCAGGTAGAAGATCGAGCGGTAGATCGCCAGGCCGCGCAGCCCTCGGTCGAGCACCAGGGCCAGCGCGAGTGCGAAGGCGAGTTGCAGCGGCACCGAGACGACCACGTAGATCGTGGTGACCTTCAGCGAGGAGATGTACCTCGGGTCCTCGGTGAACATCTTGACGTAGTTGTCGAAGCCGATCCACTTGGCCTCCTCCAGGAGGCTGTAGTCGGTGAACGACAGGTAGAGCGAGGCGAGGATCGGGCCGATCGTGATGACGAGCAGGCCGGCGAACCAGGGGGCCAGGAAGAGATAGGCGGCCCGCGCCTCGCGACGGGAGCGTTTCGTGGAGCGGTGTCCGCCACCACGCGCGGGTCCGGTCACCGCCTCCCGGGGCCTCACCGCCACCGAGTCAGCCATGACGGAACTCACTCCTCATCAAGAACCCTCCGGCGAGATTGGTACTGGATAGCGCTTTCCTATAGCTGGCGGGAAAGGAGCGTCAACCCTTTGCAGCCGTTACCTAGCCGTTACCGATATATCGTTGACGTGTTTGCCCTGCTCAGCGAGTTGGCCTCAACAGAAGTCAGATGAATTTGGCCCTCGTTTAGTACAACCGTTTGCAGCCCTCCGCTAACGCGGAGCAGCCGTGGAGTCCCTCACGACCAGCCGGGTCTCCAACGAGGTGGTGGCGCTCACCTCCTGGATGAGCAGATCGACCGCGAGCCGCCCCGCCGCGGCGGTGGGCATGGCGACCGTGGTGAGTTTGGGACGGTTGAGCCGTCCGGGCACGATATCGTCGATCCCCACGACGCTCACGTCCGCGGGCACGCTCAGCCCCAGATCGGCGAGGCCCTCGATGAGCCCGATCGCGACCAGGTCGTTGTAGGCCAGCACGCCCGTCACCCCGGCGTCGCGCACCCGGCCCGCGGCGGCGAAGCCGCCCCGCTCGGTGGGCGCGTTGGGGCCGATGACGGCGAGCTCCACGCCCGGCACCTGCTCGGCGGCGGCGCGGATCTCCGCGCTCGTCCACGAGCCGGCGGGACCGGACACCAGCGCCACCCGGCGGTGCCCGAGCCCGGACAGATGCTCGACGGCCAGCCTGGCGCCGTGGCCGACGTCCATCAGCACGGTGGCGGCCCCCCGCAGCCGCCGGTTGATCACCACGAACGGCACCCGCTCGGCCAGCCGTTCCAGCGCCTTGTTGGACGAGCGCGGGCTGCACAACACCACGCCGTCCACCTGCTTGGAGAAGGCCTGCACCAGCTCCTCCTCGGCGGCCGGCTCCTCGTCGGTGTCGGCCACGAACAGGTGGTAGTCGCGCTGCCTGGCAGCCGCGTGGGCGGCCTTGATCAGCGGCGGGAAGAACGGGTTGGCGATGTCGGCCACGATCAGGCCGAGATTGTGGGTGCGCCCGGTCGTGAGCGCCCTGGCCGCCCGGTTGGGCCGGTATCCGAGCTCCTCGGCCACCGTCAGCACCCTCGTGCGGGTGGCGGCGTTCACCATGTGCGGCGCGGAGAACGTCCGCGACACGGTCGATACATGCACGCCGGAGGCCCGGGCCACATCACGAATCGTCACAGTCACAATCGCACACCCTAACGCAACCGCTTGCAGAGGCCATGGGGCAGATGAAAGCGCTTGCTGTACTATCCCGCACCCTGAGCAACCAGAAAACCCCAGCTAGACAGCTGGCCACGAAATCACCTCTTGACGCCCTGGCCTTCCTGACACAAAGGTTTAGTGCAACTGTTTGCAGTCTTGAAGGAGCCCCTCACGGTGAGCAGAGTCCTCGTCACCGGAAGCGCAGGACGCCTCGGCCGCAGCGTGGTCACAACGCTCGCGAAGGCCGGGCACGAGGTCGTCGGCGTGGACCGCGCCCCAGGAACCCCAGGTGAGGCCGCCGCCACCTTACCCGCCGACCTCACCGACACGGGAGAGGCGTTCGAGACGATCGCCCGATTCCGGCCGGAGACGGTGATCCATCTGGCCGCGATCGCCACCCCCTTCAGCCGCCCGGAGTCGGTGATCTACAAGATCAACACCCAGCTGGCGTTCAACGTCTGCGAGGCGTCCGTGGCGCTCGGCGTGGCCGGCGTGGTCGTGGCCAGCAGCCCCACCGTGCTCGGGTACGGCGCCCCCGGCGGCTGGGCGCCGGCGTACCTGCCGATCGACGAGGAACACCCCGTGCGGCCGTGGAACGCCTACAACCTGTCCAAGGTGGCGGCCGAGCAGACGATGAGGGCCTTCGCCGTGGCCGGGACGACCAGGATGGCCGCGGTCCGGCCGTGCTTCGTCATCCCGCCCGAGGAGTGGGCGGGCGCGCCGACCCAGTCGGGGCACACCGTCAAGGAGCGGCTGGACCGGCCGGAGCTCGCCGGCGTCTCGCTGTTCAACTACATCGACTCCCGCGACGCCGCCGACATGATCGCCGTGCTCGCCCAGGCCCTGCCGGAGCTGCCGAACGGCGAGGTCTTCTTCGCCGGCGCCGCCGACGCGCTGGCCAGGAAGCCGCTGGCCGAGCTGCTCCCCCAGGTCGTGCCCGGCACCGAGCAGCTCGCGGCCGGGCTCACCGGCGCCTCCCCCGCCTTCTCGACCACCAAGGCAGAGCGCCTGCTCGGCTGGCAGCCGAAGCGGAGCTGGCGCACCGAACTCAAGGACGTCTGATGAATCTCAGCGGTGTGCTGTTCTTCCCCGTGACCCCGTTCGACGCCGGCGGCGGGCTCGCCGAGGAGGTGCTGGCCGAGCACGTCTCCCAGCGCATGGAGCACGGCCCGGGCGCCGTCTTCGCCGCCTGCGGCACCGGCGAGTTCTCCGCCCTGTCGGAGTCCGAGCACGCCCGCGCGGTGCGGGTGGCGGCCGAGGCCGTGGGCGGCCGGGTGCCGGTGTTCGCGGGCGCGGGCGGCCCGCTCGGCGCGGCGCTGAGCCAGGCGCGGGCCGCCAGGGAGGCGGGCGCGGACGGGCTGCTGCTCATGCCGCCGTACCTGGCGCAGGGGCCGGGGCACGGCTACACCGCGTACGTGTCGGCGATCGCCGCCGAGCTGCCGGTGATCATCTACCAGCGCGGCACGGTCGTGCTGGAGCCCGACGCCGTGGTCGAGCTGGCCGGGATCCCCGGGGTGATCGGGCTCAAGGACGGCCTGGGCGACATCGACAGGATGCAGCGCACCGTGCTGGCCGTGCGCGAGAGGTTCCCCGGGTTCCTGTTCTTCAACGGGCTGCCGACGGCCGAGCTGACCATGCCCGCCTACCGGGGCATCGGCGTCGAGCTCTACTCCAGCGCGGTGTTCGCGTTCGCGCCGGAGATCGCCACGGCCTACCTGAACGGCGACGAGCGGCTGCTGACGGAGTTCTACGCCCCCCTCGTACGGCTGCGCGGCAAGGTCCCCGGCTACCCGGTCTCGCTGGTCAAGGCCGGAGTCCGGCTGCGCGGCCTGGACGTGGGCGGCGTCCGCCCGCCGCTGGTTGACGTCACCGCAGAGCATCTCGAGGAGCTGGAGGCGCTGATCAAGACCGGTCTCGACCTGGTGGCGTCATGACCGTCACCGAGCTGCGTACCGAGCTGCGCAGCGTCCCGCTGCCCCGTCCCTGGGGCGCGGACGTGCCGGCCAACCACGTGATCGTCACCCACGTCACGCTGGCGGACGGGCGCACCGGCAGCGGCTTCTCGTGGACGCCGCAGATCGGCGCGCACGCCGTCAAGGCGCTGCTCGACCACGACCTCCGGGAGGCGCTGATCGGCCTCGACCCGCACCCCGAGGTGGTGTGGGACCGGCTCTGGCGGCACCTGCGGGAGGCCGGCCCCGGCGGGATCACCACGGTCGCGCTGGCCGGCGTCGACCTGGCGCTGTGGGACCTGCGCTGCGGTGAGCGCGACCTGGCCGGCGTGCTCGGACGGCGGCGCGACGAGGTCCCGGTCTACGGCAGCGGCGTCAACCTGCACTACCCCCTGGAGGAGCTGGTCGCGCAGGCCCGCCGCTGGGTGGCGGCCGGCTACCGGGGCGTCAAGATCAAGGTGGGCCGCCCCGACCTGGCCGAGGACGTGGCGCGGGTGGCCGCCGTCCGCGAGGTGATCGGCCCCGACCGGCTGCTGATGATCGACGCCAACCAGCGGTGGGACCTGCATCGGGCGCGGCGGGCCCTCGCCGCGCTGCGCCCGTTCGACCTGCACTGGATCGAGGAGCCGCTGCCCGCCGACGACGTGGCCGCGCACGTGGAGCTGCGCCGCTCCACCGACGTGCCGGTCGCCGTCGGCGAGAACGTCTACACCGCGTACGGCTTCCGCGACCTGCTGGCGGCCGGCGCGTGCGACGTGGTCCAGCCGAACGTGGCGCGGGTCGGCGGCATCACGCCGTTCCTGCGCGTCGTGGAGCTGGCCAGGACGTACGACGTGCCGGTCTACCCGCACCTGCTGAGCGAGATGTCGGGGCAGCTCGCGCTGGCCCTGCCGCTGCCCGCCATGGTGGAGGACGTGGAGGACGCCTCGTTCGCCGCCCTCGGGCTGCTGGCGGAGCCGTACCCGGTGGAGATCTCCGGCGGCGCCCTCCGCGCGGGCGCGCACGCCGGGCTGGGGCTGAGGTGGTCGTGATGGCGGCGGCGAGAATCGTGCTGGCCGGAGCACACGGGCACGGCCGGCACCACCTGCGTCAACTGCACCTGCTGTCCGACTCCGGCGTGGCCGAGCTGGCCGGGATCTGCGACGTGCGCCCGGTCGAGGTCGGCTTCGGCTCGCCCCTGCAGTCGTCCGACCTGCGCGAGCTGATCGCGAAGACCGGCGCGGAGATCACGATCATCTGCACGCCGATCCACACCCACGCCGACCTCGCGGTGGCCGCGCTGCACGCGGGCTCGCACGTGCTGCTGGAGAAGCCGCCCGCGGCGACACCCGAGGCGCACCGGAAGATCGCCGCCGCGGTCGCGGAGACGGGGCTGGCCTGCCAGGTCGGCTTCCAGTCCCTCGGCTCCGCGGCGATCCCGGCGCTGCGCGAGCTGATCGCGAGCGGCGGCATCGGGCGGGTGCGCGGCATCGGCGGCGCGGGCGCCTGGGAGCGTCCCGCCTCCTACTTCACCCGCTCGGCATGGTCGGGCAGGCGCCGGCTGGACGGCGCCGACGTGGTGGACGGCGCGCTCACCAACCCGTTCGCGCACGCCGTGGCCACCGCCCTGGCCCTGGTGGACGGCCCGATCGCGGACATCGAGACCGAGCTCTACCGCGCCAACACGATCGAGTCGGACGACACGTCCTGCGTGCGGATCCGCCTCGACGACGGCCTCGTGCTCACCGTCGCGGTGTCGTTGTGCGCGCCGGAGCGGCACGAGCCGTATCTGGTGGTGCACGGCGACGCGGGCCGGGCCACGCTCGTCTACACGCAGGACAGCGTCAGGGTCGAGCTGCCGGACGGGTCGGTCACGACCACCGTGTACGACCGTACCGACCTGCTGGACAACCTGCTCGACCACGTGCGCACGGGGACCCCGCTGCTGGTCCCGCTGGCCCGTACGGAGAGGTTCACCCAGGTGCTGGACGCGGTGCGGCTGGCGCCCGAGCCGCAGCCGATCGCCGAGCGGCACCAGGAGGTCGAGCGGGACGGCGAGGGCGCGGTCGTGCGCCGGGTCCTGCCGGGCGTCGCCGGCCTCACCGCCCGCAGCGCCGAGCGGCTGGCGCTCTACTCCGAGCTGGACGTGCCGTGGACCCGGGTGGAGCTGCTGGCCGGCGACCGTCCGGTGGCCCGCTACAAGACGCGGCCCGACCTGCCGGTGACCGACTCCCCCCGCCCCTACCTGCACCGGGTGCGTACGCTGGGCGGCGTCGAGGTCACCGAGGTCAGGCCCGAGGACCACGTCCACCACCTCGGCGCCGGTGTGGCCATCGCCGACCTGGGCGGGGCGAACTTCTGGGGCGGCCGCACCTACGTCAGGGACCAGGGGCCCACCTGGCTCGACGACCACGGCGTCCAGCGGCACGTGGCGTTCTCGCGGCTCGACGACGGCGGTTTCGTCGAGCAACTGGAGTGGATCGGGCCCGGCGGCAGGCTGATGGCCCGCGAGGAGCGCGCGGTCACCGTACGGCCGCTCCAGGACGCCTGGGCCCTGGACTTCGCGTTCACGCTCACCAACCTCACCGGAGCCCCGCTGGAGATCAACAGCTCGGCCACCAAGGGCCGCGCGGGCGCGGGATACGGCGGCTTCTTCTGGCGCGCGCCCGGCGCCTCCACTGCCAGGGCCACGGTGCCGGGGGACGAGCGGGCGGTGCACGGCAGCCGGGACCGCTGGGTCGCCATGTCCGGCACCGACCCGGACGGGCGGGACTGGACGCTGGTGTTCGCGCAGGACGGCGACGACCCCTGGTTCGTGCGCGTCGAGGAGTATCCGGGGGTGGGCCAGGCCCTGGCCTGGGACCGGCCGCTGATCGTCGAGGACACGCTGACCAGGCGGGTGGTCACGGCGGTGATCGACGGCCGGCTGGACGCCACCGCCGCCGGGTCCGTCGCGGGCGAACTGCTGCGATAGCGCGGGGGCCGCTGGAGTGTCGTCCGGCGACCCCGCCTCTCCACGCTGCATATCTAACGCCGTATGAATATTTCTTGACCTATGGAGCGGCCCATGTGAAGATCACCCCGACTGTCGACCTGGGGGACGGCGAGACACGGTGACCGACACGCAGCCGGCCTATCCAAGATTCTCCTGGCGCGATCTGAGCCTGGCCCGGATCCAGGACACCTTCGACGAACGAAGACGCCTGCTGGCGCTGTTACGTTTCAGCCGCCCACGTACGCTGGCCGCCCTGTGCGCGACGGTGGCCACCTCGGTCGCCGCGGCCCCCTTGACCGCCATCTTCGCCAGCCACGCGGTACATGCGATGACGGCGGCGTCTCCCGAGGCCGGCCTGCTACCGCTGGTGTGGCCGGTGGCGGGGTTCGCGGCCGCGATGCTGGCCAGGCAGGCCGCCGAGGTCCTCGCGTGGGCGCTGAAGGCGTCGGCGAGCAGGCGCATCGACGGTGTGGTGCGCTCCCGGGTACGGCGAATCGCCCTGCGCCCGGATCGCATCGCCCACCTGGAGGACCCGGAGTTCCACGACGTGGCCGTGCGCGCCGGCGACCAGGGCTTCACCTGGCGGATACGCTCTCCCGGTGCCGCTGCCGTGGGCCAACTGGAGATCACCGCGCGAACGATGTCGGCGGTGGCGATGGCGGCGGTGCTGGCCGCGTACTTCCCCGTGCTGGCGGTGGTGCTGCTGGCGCTGTCTGTGCTGATCCGGTCGATCACCCGGCGGCAGTGGATGCATCTGGAGGCGGTCAAGGACGCGGCGACCCCCGAGCGGCGCAAGGTCGACTTCTGGGCGGACCTGGCGGCAGGGTCCGACGCGGCCAAGGAGGTCCGGCTGTTCGGTCTGGCGGGGTGGGTGAGCGAGCGGCGTCTGGCGGCGCACCACGCGTGGGAGGCCGGCCACTGGCGAACCCGCCGGCGCGTGCTGCGCAGCCAGAAGGCCACGTTCCTGCTCGCGGCGCTGTGCGCTGGACTGGGCCTGCTGGTCCCCGGGCTCGCCGCGTGGGCCGGGGCGCTGAGCATCGCCGAGCTGTCGCAGTGCCTGGTGGCGGTCTGGGGGATCCTCGCGATCTCGGCGATGGGCGGGGAGTCGTACGACATCGACTACGGCAGGACCGCGGTGACGGCGCTGCGGAAGCTGGAGGACCTGACCGGCCCGGATCGGCACGCCCCTCGGGAAAGCGCTCCCCCTGACGGCCCCGCGCCCCTGGTGCGGTTCGAGGACGTGTCCTTCCGGTACCCGGGCGCCTCCGTGCCCGTGCTGCGAGGGCTGAGCCTGACCATCCGCCCCGGCGAGCGGCTGGCGATCGTCGGAGCCAGCGGGGAGGGCAAGACCACGCTGGTGAAGCTCCTGGCCGGCCTGTACGAGCCCACCGAGGGCCGCATCACCGCCGACGGCACAGACCTTCGCTCGCTGGATGCCACGGCGTGGCGGCGCGGGATGACGGCGCTGTTCCAGGACTTCGTCCACTACCCGCTCACCGCGCGCGACAACATCACGCTGGCCGCTCCTGAAGCCGCGCCGGCCGACGACGAAAGACTCCTGGAGCTGGTACGGGAGGGCGGCGCGCAGCCGGTGCTGGACCGGCTGGAATCGGGGCTCGACACCGAACTGTGGCGGACCGGCGCCGACGGCCGTGACCTGTCGGGCGGGCAGTGGCAGAAGCTCGCCGCGATCCGGGCACTCTACGCGGTGGAGCACGGGCGGCGCCTGGTGGTCCTGGACGAGCCCACCGCACACCTGGACGTCAAGGCCGAGGCCCGCTTCCACGAGCAGGTGATCGGCTCGGTCGGGGACGCCTCGGTCGTGCTGATCTCGCACCGGCTCTCCACCGTGCGTCCCGCCGACCGCATTGTCCTGCTGCGGGAGGGCCGGATCACCGAGGAGGGCTCCCACGACGACCTGATGCGGCTAGGCGGCGAGTACACCCGGCTCTTCCTGCTCCAGGCGTCAAGATTCCACAGGCCCACGGCCGGCGACGACAGGGCCACCGGCAACGGAGCCGCCGACAGCCGGGCCGACGGTGCCGGGGCCGTCGATTCCGAGCAGGGAGCCGTCGCTCGCGAGGGCGGCGAGGAGGCGCGATGACACTGCGGGACAGCGCCCGGATGGCGCGGCACACCCTGGCGCTGGGCCTGCGCGCGGACCGCCGCGTGAGCATCACGGTGGGCGTGCTCGTGCTGCTGCAGGCCGGGATGGCCGCCGGCATCGCCTACGCCCAGCGGCATCTGGTCGACGCGGCCGGCGCCCACCTGCTCGGCGGGCTGCTGGCCGCGGTCGCGCTGGGGATGACCGCCCACGCGCTGCAGCTCATCGGCTGGCGCTTCACCCACAACCTGCGCAATGATCTGCGCGACCGGATCCAGCTGGCGCTGGAGCAGGAGATCACCGAGGCAGCGGCGAAGATCTCGACCATCACCCACCTGGAGCGGGCGGACTTCCTCAACCGGATCGCCATGTTGCGCCGCGGCACGCTGGCGCTGTCGAAGACCGGGTGGGCGGCGGCGCACACGGCCTCCACCCTCGCCGGGATCGGGCTGAGCCTGTGGTTGCTCATCCAGGTGCATCCCGCGCTCGCGCTCCTGGCGGTGGCGGCCGTGCCGATCCTGCCTCTGGCCAACCGGGCCATGCGGATGCAGCGGCAGGCGCTCGACGCCACGGCCGAGTCGCTGCGCCGCGAGAGCAGGCTGCACGACCTCTGCCTGAACCCCGACCCCGCCAAGGAGGTCTGGATCTCCGGCAACGGCGCGGAGCTGGACCGGCACGCGCGCGCGTTGTGGGAGGAGGCGGCCGACCTGGAGGCCAGGGCTCGGCTGCGCGGGCTCGGTGGCGAGATCGGCGCCTGGGCGCTCTACTTCTCCATGCTGGCCGGCGCGCTGCTGGTCGTGGGGCTGCTCCTGGCCCGCGGCCAGGCCACTCCCGGCGACGCGGTGCTGATCATCTCGCTGGCCGGTCAGCTACGGCAGCAGCAGCAGAGCGCGGTCGAGTCCATCGCCCTGGTCGCCGACGGCGGCCGGGTGGCCGAGCACCATCACTGGCTCCTCACCTACGCCGCCGAACACGGCGTACATCCTGCGGGGACGGCCGTGCCGGCCCAGCTGACCGCCGGCATCGAGTTGCGCGACGTCTGCTTCACCTATCCGGGAACGGACACGATGGTGCTCGACCACGTGAACCTCACCATCCCCGCCGGCTGCACGCTGGGCCTGGTGGGCATCAACGGCGCGGGCAAGTCCACCTTGATCAAGCTGCTCATCGGGGTGTACCGGCCCACCTCGGGCACGATCCTGGTGGACGGCGTCGACCTGCGCGATTTCGATCCGTCCGGATGGGCGGCCGGGTGCACCGGCACGCTGCAGGACTTCCTCAAGCTGCAGACCCCAGTGGCCGACTCGGTCGGCGCCGGCGACCTGTCCAGGATCGACGACACCGCCCGGATCGGGCTGGCGCTGCGGCGAGCGGGCGCCGGCGGGATCGTGGAGAGCCTTCCCGACGGCCTGCGGACGCAGCTCGGACGGACCTTCGGCGGCGCCGAACTCTCCCACGGCCAGTGGCAGCGCGTCGCACTCGCCCGTGGCCTCATGCGTGAGACTCCGCTGCTGCGCGTCCTCGACGAACCCACGGCGGCGCTCGACCCGCAGGCGGAGCACGACCTCTTCGAGCTGTACGCCGAGCAGACCCGCGACTTCACCGAGCGGGGCGCGGTGACCGTTCTGGTCTCGCACCGGTTCTCGACCGTGCACATGACCGACCACATCGCGGTGTTGTCCCATGGGCAGGTGGTGGAGCAGGGCAGCCACGCCGAGTTGCTCACGGCGGGTGGCGACTACGCCGACCTCTATCTCACCCAGGCACTCGCCTACCGATGACCGCCCGCCGGGCTCTGAGCCCTAACAGGGCTCCGGAGGGCGCGGACCTTCGTCGCGGCCCGCGCCGGACCTGAGCAGGCGCAGCGCGCCCCGCGACAGGGCCACCAGGATGTCGGCCGCCTCGTCGAGGTCGGGGTAGCGGCCCTCCAGGTGGCCGATGGCCAGGGCGTTGGTGGCCGCGTTGATGCCGTCGGCGATCATCTCCAGCCGCCGCCTGTCGTGCTCGTCGTCGGCGGTGTAGCCGAGGGCGGCCAGGTCGGCGGCGTGGTGCTCGCGGTAGGCGGCGGCGGTCTCCGTGGCGAAGTCGCGCAGCGAGGACGACGGGTCGTGCCGGGCCCGCAGCTGGATGCGGAGCAGCTCGGGGTGACGGCAGATGGCCTCCAGGGGGATGCGGAAGGTGTCGCGGTGGGCTTCGAGGTCGCCGGGGGCTTCGCGGGCGGCGCGCCGGGCCTCGCGCATGGAGTTCCGCAGCCGCCGGCCGCCCTCCTCGGCGAGCACCAGCAGCAGGTCCTGCATGTCCTTGAAGTGCACGTAGAAGCTCGACTGCGCGATGCCGGCGGCCCTGGCGACCTTGACGGTGGTCAGCCCGGCCTCGCCCTCCTCGTCGAGGATCGCCAGCGCGGCCCTGACCAGCTTGCGCCGGGTCAGGTCTTTCGCCTCGCTCCTGCTGCGCGGTGTGCTCGTCATCGATGCTCCCTCCCCTCCCGTAACGATTCTCCCGTGGCTCTTGTACGGATTTTCACCGATAGTACTATCGGTGAAATTGCTCTCGGGGGCCTACCGGGAGGAGGCGCGGATGAAACGCTGGAGGACGCCGGCCACGTTGATGCTGGCAGCGGCGGTGATGCTGGCGTGCAGCGGGCAACGCCCCGTCGCCACCCCGCAGGCGGGCGCGTCCGGCCCCGCCCAGGGCGGGCGCCTGGTGTACGGGTTGAGCGCCGACGCCAACGGGTTCAACCCCGTCACCGACCAGTTCGCCGGGCAGAGCTACAGCATGGCCGGCACGATCATCGAGACCCTGACGGCCGTCGACGCCAACGGCGACTGGAAACCGAACCTGGCCGAATCGCTCACCCCCAACGAGGCACACGACGAGTGGACGATCAAGATCAGGGAGGGGATCTCGTTCTCCGACGGCCTCCCTCTGACCGGTGACGTCGTCAGGGCCAACCTGGAGGCGCAGAAGGCATCCCCGCTCAACGCCGCCGTGCTGGCGCCGGTCAAGGCGATCGAGCCGGCCGGCCCGATGACGGTCAAGGTCGTGCTCAAGCAGCCATGGGTGGCCTTCCCCTACTACCTGGACGCCCAGGTCGGCATGATCGTGCCGCCCGCCTCGCTCGAGGACCCCAAGGCGGCCAGCCTGAAACCGGTGGGCACGGGCCCGTTCCTGTTCAAGGAGTACGTGCCGGACAACCGCATGGTCGTCACGCGCAACCCGCGCTACTGGCGGCAGGGCCTGCCCTACCTCGACGAGATCGAGTTCCGCATCCTGCCCGACAGCCAGACCCGCGCCCAGACGCTCGACGCCGGCGGCATCGACGCCATGGGCACCTCACGCGACGAGGACCTCACCAAGTACGCCGCCCAGAAGGGCGCCTACACCGTCCAGCGGTCGGAGGGCATGGCCGTGGCCGAGTACATGTTCATGCTCAACACCACCGTGCCCCCGCTGGACGACCTGCGCGTCCGCAAGGCGCTCGCCCACGCCACGGACCGCGAGACCGTCATCTCGACCCTGCGCGGCGGAATGACCGAGCCGGCCGACGGCCCGTGGACGAAGGACTCCAAGTGGTACGCCGAGGGCGGCGGCTACCCCGCGTACGACCCGGCCAAGGCGGCGGCGCTGGTCAAGGAGGTGGAGGCCGAGAAGGGCCCCATCCGCTTCGAGATGATCTCCACGCCCGACCCGAACACCATGCAGGGCATCGAGCTGGCCCAGGACATGTGGCGCAAGGCCGGCATCGAGGTCACCATCAAGCAGGCGGACCAGGCCGACCTGATCAACCGCGCCGTCACCGGCAACTTCGCGGCCACCGTGTGGACCCAGTTCTCCTCCCCCGACCCCGACGGGGAGTACATCTGGATGCACCAGGCCTACTCCCAGCCCGTCGGCAAGGTGTCGCTCAATTTCTCCCGCTTCAAGGACAAGCAGCTCAGCGACGCCTTCGACGTCGGACGCACCGACCCGGACGAGGCCGCGCGCAAGAAGGCGTACGCGACCGTGCAGCGGCGGCTGCGCGAGCTGGTGCCGTACGTGTTCGTCGACCACCTGAACACCGGGGCCATCGTGGCGCGCACGAAGGTGCACGGCATCGGCGAGCACCGGCTGCCCGACGGCGAGCCGGGCCTGCCGCTGACCGGGTCGCCCATCCCCTACCACCCGTTCGCGCAGCTCTGGGTCGACGCGCAGTGATCGTCGTCCACCGGCTGGTCCGGCTCGCCGTCGTCCTGCTCGTCGTGACCTTCCTGTCGTACGCGCTGCTCGACCTGCTGCCCGGCGACCCGGTCACGCAGATCCTCGGCCTGTCGGCGACCGAGGAGGCCCGCGCGCAGGTCCGCCAGGACCTCGGGCTGGACCAGCCGCTGCTGGTGCGCTATCTCGGCTGGCTCGGCGGGCTCGTCACCGGCGACTTCGGCGAGTCGTACATCACCCGGATGCCCGTCGCGAGCGAGCTGGCCGAGCGGCTGCCCGTCACCCTGGAGCTGCTGGTCGCGGCGCAGGTCATCGCGCTGGGCCTGGCGATCCCCGTGGGCGTGGCCGCCGCCCGCCGCGCCGGCCGGGCTCTCGACCAGGTGCTCACCGCGCTCAGCTTCGCGCTGCTGTCGACCCCGGTCTTCGTGCTGGGCGTGCTGCTCATCCTGGTCTTCGCCGTCACCTGGCAGGTCGTGCCGGCGACCGGCTGGACCCCGATCTCGCTCGACCTGGGCTGGAACCTGACGTCGGTGATCCTGCCGGCGATCACGCTCGGGTGCGGGCAGCTCGCCGTCTACGCGCGGCTGCTGCGCACGGACCTGATCGCCACCCTCCAGGAGGACTACATCACGCTGGCCCGCGCGCGCGGCCTGTCGCCGCGCCGCATCCTGTGGCGGCACGCGCTGCGCCCGTCGGCCATCTCCCTGATCACCGCGGTCGGGCTCAACCTGGGCGCGCTCATCGGCGGCACAGTGATCATCGAGACCCTCTTCGGCCTGCCCGGCGTCGGGCGGCTCATCGTCGACTCCATCTTTTCCCGCGACTACCTGACGGTTCAGGGAGGCGTCGTGCTGATCTCGGTCGGCTACGTGGCGGTCAACTTCGCGGTGGACCTGGTGTACGCCGCCGTCGATCCCAGGATCCGGCATGCGTAGCCGGTTGGGGCGCGGGTTGGGGCGCCGGTTGGGGTGGGGGTTCTGGGCCGCCGCCGGCTGGATCGGGCTGGTGCTGCTGGCCGCCGTCCTGGCCGACGTGCTGCCGCTGGCCCGCTACGACGAGACGCTGGCCGGGCCGCCGCGCTCGGGTCCCGGCGCCGCGCACCCGTTCGGCACCGACGGCCTCGGCCGTGACGTGCTCAGCAGGGTCGTGCACGGCGCCCGCGTCTCGCTCGGCGTGGGCGTCGGGGCGGTGCTGCTGGGCCTCGGCATCGGCGCGCCGCTCGGCATCCTCGCCGGCTACCGCCGCCGCGCCACCGACGCGGTCATCATGGCGGTCAACGACGTGGCGCAGGCCTTCCCCGCGCTGGTGTTCGCGCTGGCCGTGGTGGCCTTCGCCGGGGCGAACCTGCGCAACGTGCTCATCGTGCTCGGCGTGCTCGGCGTGCCGTCCTGGGTCAGGCTCATCAGGGGCGCCACGCTGAGCTACGCCGAGCGCGAGTTCGTGCTGGCCGCCCGCGTGCTCGGCACCCGCGACCGGCGCATCCTGTGGCGGGAGATCGTGCCGAACGTGGCCGTGCCCGCGGCGTCGTACGCGTTCATCGGGATGGCCGTGGTCGTCGTCGCCGAGGGCAGCCTCGCCTTCCTCGGCCTGTCCGTCCAGGCGCCCACCCCCACCTGGGGCGGGCTGATCAACGAGGGCCGCACGCTGCTGGACAGCGCGCCGCACGTGGTGCTGGCGCCCTCGCTGGTGATGTTCCTGACCGTGCTCTCGTTCAACCTGGTGGGCGACCGGCTCAGGTCGCTGACGGACGTGCGGGAGAGCGGCCTGGAGCCGGTCCGCCAGGCCGCCCCCGCCCCTGCCGGGGAGCACGAGGTCCGAGCCGACTGCCTGCTGCAGGCCGAGGACCTGCGTACGCACTTCGTCACCCCGCGCGGCGTCGTCAAGGCCGTGGACGGCGTCTCCTTCACCCTGCGCCGCGGCCGGACGCTGGCCATCGTCGGCGAGTCGGGCTCCGGCAAGTCGATGTTGATCCGCTCGATCCTGGGCCTGCTGCCCGGCTCGTCCGTCAGGAGCGGCCACGTCTACCTGTCGGGCGACGACCTGACCGGCCACAGTCCCGCCCGGATGCGCTCGGTGCTGGGGCGGCGGCTCGGGACCGTGTTCCAGGACCCGATGACGGCGCTGAACCCCGTACGCACGATCGGCACCCAGGTGACCGAGCCGCTGCGGGTGCATCTCGGCATGAACCGCCGGCAGGCCCGCGCCGACGCCGCGCGGCTGCTGGCCTCCGTCGGCATCCCCGACCCCGAGCGCACGCTGCGCCGCTACCCGCACCAGCTGTCCGGCGGGATGCGGCAGCGGGTGACGATCGCGATGGCGCTGTCGTGCGGGCCGGACGTGCTGTTCGCCGACGAGCCGACGACCGCGCTCGACGTCACCATCCAGGACCAGGTGCTGCGGCTGCTGCACCGGCTGCGCGAGGAGCGGGACATGGCGGTGGTGCTGGTCAGCCACGACCTGTCGGTGGTGGCCCGGTGGGCGGACGAAGTGATCGTGATGTACGCGGGCAAGGTCGTGGAGCGGGGCCCGGCGGCGGAGGTGTTCGCCCGGCCCCGGATGCCGTACACGGAGGCGCTGCTGCAGGCCGCGCCCAAGCTGACGGACCCGGTGCACCACCGGCTGCGCGTCATCCCCGGCCGGCCGCCCGACCTGGTGGACCTGCCGCGCGGGTGCGCCTTCCAGCCGCGCTGCCCGTACGCGCGGGACCGCTGCGCGAAGGAGGCGCCGCCGCTGACCGGCTCCTACGCCTGCTGGTACCCGCGCGAGCACGCGCAGGCTCTGAAGGAAGGGGCGGACAGCGGTGGCCGGTAGCGGAAACGCGCACCTGCGTCCCCGTGACGAGGTGCTGCTGCGGGTGGAGGATCTGGTCGTGGAGTTCCCCGCCGGGCGCGGCCGTACGGTGCGGGCGGTCTCCGGCGTGAGCTTCGACCTGGCGCGGGGCGAGACGCTCGGGATCGTCGGCGAGTCCGGCTGCGGCAAGTCGAGCGCCGCCAGGGCGCTGGTCCAGCTCCCGCCGCCGCGGTCCGGGTCCGTCCGGCTCGACGGGCAGGAGCTGACCGCGCTGCGCGGCGAGGCGCTGCGCAGGACCCGCCGCCGCCTCCAGATGATCTTCCAGGATCCCGTCTCGTCCCTGAACCCGCGCCGCCGCGTCCGCGAGATCGTCGGGGAGGGACCCCGCGTGTGGGGCCTGCCCGGCGACCGGGTGGACGAGGTCCTGGAGGCGGTCGGCCTCGATCCGCGGGCGGCGGCGGTACGCAGGCCGCACGAGTTCTCCGGCGGCCAGTGCCAGCGCATCTCCATCGCCAGGGCGCTCATCCTCGATCCCGAGGTGATGATCTGCGACGAGCCCGTGTCGGCGCTGGACGTCTCGGTGCAGGCGCAGATCCTCGGCCTGCTGGAGGACCTCAAGGACCGCTACCGGCTCACGCTCGTGTTCATCGCCCACGACCTGGCCGTGGTGAAGAACGTCAGCGACCGCATCATGGTGATGTACCTGGGCAAGGTGTGCGAGCTCGCGCCGAGCGCCGAGCTGATCTCCCGGCCCGCCCATCCGTACACGAGAGCCCTCATCGCCTCCATCCCGGGCGGCGGCCTGGACCTCCCGCCGGCAGACACCCTGATCAGCGGCGAACCGCCGTCGCCCGTCGACCCGCCGAGCGGGTGCCGGTTCCGTACGCGATGCCCGCGCGCGTCCGCCAGGTGCGCCGAGGAGGAGCCCCGGATCCGGCGGGTCGGTGCCGATCACTGGCTCGCCTGCCACCACCCGACCGGCTCACCTGACTGACCACGAGGAGCAGCATGGCCATCGACTTCACCCTCGCCCCCGAGCACGAGGAGATCCGCAAGCGGGTCCGCGCCTTCATCCAGGGCACCGTCGCGCCCGCCATGGAGGAGCTGGAGGAGGGCGACCGCGACGCCTACCTCCGCACGATCTTCCACCTGCGCTCCCTGGCCAAGGCCGAGGGGCTGTGGCTGCCGCACATGCCGAAGGAGTGGGGCGGCATGGGCCTCGGCCACGTCGAGCTGGCCATGGTGCAGTCGGAGGCGGCCAAGACCCGCATCGGCCCGTGGGTGCTCAACTGCCAGGCCCCCGACGAGGGCAACATGCACACGCTGCTGCACTGGGCGAACGACGAGCAGAAGGAGAAGTACCTCCGGCCCCTCCTGGAGGGCACCAAGATGTCGTGCTTCGCCATGACGGAGCCGGAGGTCGCGGGCTCCGACCCCACCCTGATCCGGACGACCGCCGTACGCGACGGCGACGAGTGGGTGATCAACGGCCACAAATGGTTCATCTCCAACGCCCGCCGGGCCAACTTCGCCATCCTCATCGCGAGGACCGAGCAGGACGTGCCCGAGGGCTCGCGGGGCGCCAACACCGCCTTCCTCGTCGACCTGCCCGATCCCGGCTGGAACGACGTGCGCGAGGTCGAGACGATGCACGGCTCGACCGGCCACAGCGAGATCGTCATCGAGGACCTGCGGCTGCCCGGCAGCCAGATCCTCGGCGGCCGGGGCAACGGCCACCGCCTCGGCCAGTACCGCCTGGGCCCGGCCAGGCTCGCCCACTGCATGCGCTGGATCTCGCAGGCGGAGACGGCCCTCGACATGATGGTCGGCCGCGCGCTCACCCGCTACAGCCACGGCTCCCTGCTGGCCGAGAAGCAGGGCGTCCAGTGGCTCATCGCCGACTCGGCCATGGAGCTCTACCAGTGCAAGCTCATGGTGCTGCACGCCGCCTCGAAGATCGACAAGGGCGAGGACTTCCGCACGGAGGTCTCGATGGCCAAGCACTTCGTCGCGAACAGCCTCAACCGCATCATCGACCGGGCCATCCAGGTGCACGGGGCCCTCGGCTACTCGACGGACACGCCGCTGGCGCACATGTTCCAGCACGCCCGCTGGGCCCGCTTCGCCGACGGCGCCGACGAGATCCACCAGATGCGCATCGCCGAACGCACCATCGCCGCCTACCAGGCCACCGGCTCCACCGCCTCCGCCACCGGCGACCTGCCCCTCTGACGCCGACAGTCTTCCTACTCATTTGATAATCTGGTTCCATGAAGGAAGACTCGTACGCCATCGGCGAAGGCCCTGCGACCAGGGTCAGCCTTTCCCTGCCGGAAGGCACGGCGGCGGCCATAAGCGAGAGGGTCGGCAAGCGCGAGTTCTCGGCCTACGTCGCGGCCGCGGTCGAGCGCGAGCTGCGAGGCCAGATCCTGGACGAATACCTCGCCGACTACGAGCGGCGCAAGGGCGCGATATCAGCGCAGGAGCAGGACAAAGCGCGCCAGATCTTCGACGAAGTGTTCGCCGACGAGGCCCAGTGGCCCGCCGCAAGCTGAGCCATGAGGGGACCCTCGTCCTGGATTGCGAAGGTCTCTCCAGACTGTTCGACGACCACGAGCCCACGGCCGCGCGGGTGGCCGAGGCTCGTCGCCGGGGCATGGAGGTCCTGATCAATGCCCTGACCATCGTGGAAGCCACACATCGCCACACCGACCAGACCCGGCTGGCCTGGCTCCTGTCCGGTCTGCGCATCTCACCGGTCAGCGACAAGGAGGCCAGAGCGGCGTCCGCTCTCCTGCTCGGCGCAGGGCTGCACGGGCACAAATACGCGATCGACGCTGCGGTCGCCGAGATGGCCATACGACAACAACGGCCTGTCGTCATGCTGACCTCAGATGTGGACGACATGAAGAAGCTCTGCGGAAATCGGGTACGACTCGTCGGGATATGAGTCGGGCAGCCTCGCTGCTTCAGATGGCCACCTGGGGAGCGGGCAGTGGGACGATCTCGCGCTCGTAGAAGGCCCTGAAGTCCTCCCCCGCGGCGAACAGCTTGTCCAGCTCGCCCCTGCAGGCCGCGATCACCTCCGGGTCGTCGATCCGCCGGGCGCCGCTGTGGGTGCCCAGGGCGTCGTACGTCACCTCGTACATCACCGAGGTCCCCAGCACCACCAGTTCGGGCAGCCGCCGGCCGACCTCGAGATCGGCCACCTGCTGAGCATCGAGCACCCGCACCTGCTCGCCCGCCCTGCCCCGCAGTGCCAGGACGTGCATCTCCCACCGCAGGTAGGGCGTGATGGGCGGCTCGACGACCCGCAGCCGCCTGCGCGCGAACCCCCCGGCCCCAGCCTGCCCGTCGTCGATCAGCTTGAGCGACCGGTCCCAGTCGTCCGCCATCAGCGCGGCCCAGCCCGGCTCCTCGGCCGCGCGAAAACTCTGGGCGCGCTCGAGCTTCCACAACACGTCGTCGGTCCGACGGTAACTCGGCCAGAAGTCGTCGAGGTAGTCATCGGCGCTCAACAGGACGGCCGGTATCTCGTGGATGCGCTCAAGCATGAAGACTGTCCCTCGTGGCCGGCCGTCGCTGCAGGTCGTTACGGTGCCTATCACCGGCCAGGCCCCGGATAAACGGATGCGGCTAGCCTGGTGCGGTGCGTACGTGCTCGGACGAGACGCGGCTGATCGTGCTGCGCGGCAACTCCGGCTCGGGCAAGACGACGGTCGCGCGGGCCGTCCGCGACGCCCTCGGCCACGGCCACCACGTCGTCCTGGAGGGCATCCTCACCGCAGCCCGCTATGGCGACATGCTGACCGCGCTGCGCCGCGACCATCCGGGCCGCAGCCACTTCTTCTATCTCGACGTCTCCTTCGAGGAGACCCTGCGCCGCCACGCCACCCGCCCCCAGAGCAGGGAGTTCGGGGCCGACATGATGCGCGGCTGGTACGTCGAACGCGACCTGCTCCCCGGCGCCGGCGAGATCGTCATCGACCAGGCCAGCTCGCTGGAGGAAACGGTCAGGCGCATCGTGTCGCGGACGTTCACCACGGCACCGTCTTCGCCTCCCGCAGATCCGCCAGGGTGGTCCGCCCGTTCCTGACGTGGACAGTGATCAGCTCCAGCGCCTCGTCAACGGTCACGTGCCGCCCGTGGGAGCACCGCGCCTGGGGATCGGGCGACTCGGCCCACAGCCGCATCCCCGGCTCCCACGCGAGCTGCAGGGTGGGCCCCGACCGCCCGCGGTAGCAGACGAAGTTGCCGTCGTGCGGGGTCAGCCAGAGCAGCAGGTCGCGGCATTCCTGCGCCGACATGGTCAGGGGCTCGTCGCGCCAGATCGAGGTGTAGTCGCAGAAGGTGACCGGCACGGTGGGCTGGGCGGGTGCCCGCTCCGCCCCCGGGTGGCCGGCCAGTGGCCCGAAGCGCCGCCGCTGCCAGTCGAGCGGCACGTGGACGCGCTGCCGGACGTCGCCGTCCCATTCGGGCTCCAGCCCGCGGCGCCGGCAGGCGGCCACGATCTCCGCGCCGATCTCGGCGGCGTCACCGTCGCCGGTGGCCCCGTAGGCGAGCATGACGCCGCCGCCCCCGGCCGCCGCCTGGGCGTCCTGGCGGTGGTAGAAGGTGTAGCCGCGCATGCCGGGGAGCTCGGCGAGCTCGCCGCCGAGCTCCGTGCGCCCGCAGTTGAGGCAGTCGGTGTAGCTCTCGCGCGGCAGGATGCCGGCCAGCGCGAGGTCGATCATGGCCATGCTGAGCCGGTCGCACGCGGTGACCTCCGGCCAGGTGTCCTGCGCCGCGAGGTGCCCGGCGAACTCGCGCCCTGCGATCTCCTCGGCCGCGCGCACGAAGAGGTCGTGGTCGTCCGTTTCCTGCTCCCACACGTCCAGGGCGCCACGGATCACCTGCTCGAACGTGCTGCGCCCGATTGCCACCTCTGTGCGGATATGGGCGGTGAGCACCTTTCGCATCAACTCGTCGTCCATGGCGATCACTATGCCACCTGGCGGAGACAGGAAAGATCCTCCTGGGGCGCGAGATAGCGCCGCACCACCGGACGCCAGCGGTTGCCGCCCGGCAGGTCCCGCAGCGCCGCCATCCCGATGCAGTATTTGCTCACGCTCACCGGCCGCACCCCCATCCCGCGTAACACCCTGTCGACCAGCGCCCTGCCGTCAGCCGACTTCGACTCCAGCAGCACCAGGTCGCGCCGGGCGGGCACGTGCCGGCGCCCGTCGTGGCAGAGCAGGCCCGTGTCGCAGGTGAGCCGGGCCGCGCCCGCCCGGTCGATGAGCGTCACCCGCCGGTAGTCGGTGGACAACACCGGTGCGAGCCCGGCGGGCGGGGCGAGGCGCAGCTCCCCGACCAGCGTGTTGTGCACGAAGTCGCGCGCCTCCCGGGTGAGGACGTGCGCGGGCACGCCGTCGTACGGGATGCGGTGCTTGTCGGTGCTGCCGCGCGCTCCGCTGAGCTTGAGCTCCAGCCACCGCCCGCCGCCGTCCAGGTAGGTACGGGTACGGAGCTTGAACCTGCGCCGCCTCCCCTGGCGGTGCTGGCGGAAGGTGAGCAGGTCGGGGGTGTCGAAGTAGGTGGAGGTGTAGCGGAACTGCCGTCGCCCGCCGATCCGCAGCACGGAGAACCGGTCCCCCAGCTCCCCCGCCAGCCGGGCCATGGTCGCGCCCGTCACGAGATACTTGTTGTCGACCCGGCTCATCAGCTCGGGCACGTCGGCCAGCCCGACCGGCCTGGCGGCCGCGGCCACCCCGGCGAGCAGCACGTCCGCGTCCGTCATCGCGGCACCCCCGTCGCCTTGGGCGCCGTGACCGCGTACCGCACGTCGACCACGGTCACGTCACGCACGTAGTCGACCTGGGTGACCACGTGGTGCAGCACCCGCGCGCGCAGCCGGCTCTCCAGGTCGGCGCGGAGCAGGTCGGGGTCGGCGTGGACGACGTCCAGCGTCACGACCTGCTGCCGGGTGCGGCCGAGCAGCCGCGGATGGTCGGCGACGTACATGATCGCCAGCAGCACGCCGTTGAGCAGCAGCGCGGTCAGCGGCCACGCCCCGGCCAGGCCGTTGACCAGCCCCAGCACGATCGCGATGAAGTAGTAGGCGATCTCCTGCTGGGTGATCTCGCTGGACCGCAGCCGGATGATCGACAACACCCCGAACAGCCCGAACCCGACCGCGATGTCGACCCGCTGGACGAGCAGCAGCGACACCACGGCGAAAATGCCCACATTGAGCGCGACGTAGGCGAACAGCAGGTCGCGCCGGTGGTGCCGCCGATAGTAGAGCCCGTACGCCAGCGCGACGATCGCCGCGAGGTCCATCACCAGCCCGGTTGCCACGTTTTCTCCCTCTGTAGTGCCGTTGATGAACAGCCTCTACGTACGGGGTGAAGCAACCGTGAGGTGATGATTAGGCCACTCTCATCCGGTAGCCGGTGCCGCGGACGGTCTCGATGCGCTCGGCGCCGATCTTGCGTCGCAGATAGCGTACGTACACGTCCACGACGTTGGAGCCCGGGTCGAAGTCGAAGCCCCACACGTGGCTGAGCAGCTGCTCGCGGGTCAGCACCTGGTCGGGATGGCGACAGAAGATCTCCGCCAGCGCGAACTCCCTGGCCGACAGGTCGACCGCGTGCTCCCCCACGTACGCCCGCCGCGTGCGCAGGTCGAGCGACAGGTCCGAGACCCGCAACACGGTCACCTCGGGCGTGCGCTCCGCGCGCAGCCGCAGCCGCACCCTGGCCAGGAGCTCCTCGAAGGCGAAGGGTTTGGCGATGTAGTCGTCGGCGCCGCCCTCCAGTCCCGCCACGGTGTCGCTCACGCTGTCGCGAGCGGTCAGGATGATCACGGGCATGGTGACCCGCGACTCGCGCAGCCGCCGCAACACCGTGAACCCGTCGCTCAGCGGCAGCCCGATGTCGAGGATGAGCAGGTCGAACCCGCCCGCGCAGGCCAGGTCGTACGCGGCGACCCCGTCGCCGACCACGGCGGTCACGAAGCCGTTGGCCCGCAGCCCCTTCTCCACGAAGGAGGCGATCCTGGACTCGTCCTCGGCGATCAGAATGCGGTTCACCACTGCCTCCACACCTGCCGCAGCGGCAGGGTCATGACAAAACGGGCTCCTCCGCCCGGAGCCTCGGTCACTTTCACGTCGCCCCCATGGGCCTCGGCGATGGATTGCACGATGGCCAGCCCCAGGCCGGCCCCGTCGTGGGCGCCGGTGCGGCCCGTGCCGCGCACGAACCGCCCGAAGATGCGTTCGCGCTCGGCGGGCGGCACGCCGGGGCCGCTGTCGCGTACCCACAGCTCCACCTGCCGGTCGCGGACGGCGGAGCCGACGGCGATCAGGTCGCCGTCGGTGGTGTGGCGCACGGCGTTGGCCGCCAGCTGCATGAGCGCCTGCGTGAGCCGCTGCCGGTCGGCCGGGAGCCGCGCCTCGGCCACCTCGTCGACCCGCCACCGGCGTTCGCCGAGCGCGCGGGCCTTGGCGACCACGCTGACCGTCAGGTCGGCCAGCTCGACGTCGTCGACCGTGAGGAATCCCGGCTGCTCGGCCTTGGCGAGGGTGAGCAGGTCGTCGACGATGCGGTGCATGCGGTCGAGCTCGTCGGTGACCAGGGCGATGGTCTCGGCGCGGTCGGCGGGGTCGTCGCCCATGAGCTCCAGGTGGCCGCGGATGACGGTGATCGGGGTGCGCAGCTCGTGGCCGGCGTCGTCCAGGAAGCGCCGCTGCCCGACGAACGCGCGCTCCAGCCGGTCGAGCATGTGGTTGAACGTCGCGGCCAGCGCGGCCACGTCGTCGTTTCCGGGCACGTCGAGCCGGCGCGTGAGGTCGGTGGAGTCGCTGATCTGCTCCGCGGTCTGCCTGACCAGCCGGACCGGGGCGAGCACGCGCCCGGCCACGAGCCAGCCGGCGCCGCCCGACAGCGCCATCGCGGCCAGCGCGGACAGCCCGAGCGTGCTCACCGCCTCGACGATCTCGTCGCGGTGCCGCTCGTAGAAGATCGCCACGACGAAGTGGCCCCGGCGGGGGTCGCCCTGCACCCGCACCGGGATCACGGCGTACTTGACCGGGCCCTGCTCGCTCTCGACCGTGCCGCGCTCGGCCTCGGTGGCCTCGGCCATGTCGGCGACCAGTTCGGCGTCGGTGTCGATGCGTACGGGCGGCGGGATGGCGGTGACCTTGTGCGCCTCGCCGTCGACGATGCTGAAGAAGGTCTCCCACCGGTCGGGGGTGTTGACCGACAGGTATCCGTCGAGCAGGTCTTCGAGCGCGGTGAACGAGTGGCCGGTCTTCGGGTGGACGTAGGCGCGCAGCTTGTCCACCTCGTTGCTGATCTCGAGGTTGATCCGGCTGTCGAGCCGGGCGAGCAGGACGGACCAGGTCGCGAAGATCGACACTGACAGGGCGAGACCGACGACGGCGAGCATCCAGCCCACGATCCGGGCACGGGCGCTCACCCGCATGCGACCTCCCCGTCAGTCGTCGTCGTCATCGTCGTCGTCACCATCATCGTCGTCGTCGCCACCGCCCGGTCTCGGCGAGGGTGGCCTGACCGGCTCCGCCTTCGTCCTGCGCGGTGTGGGGCCGACGCTGTGGCGGGGACCGGGGCTCGTGGACGGCGAGCCGGAGACGGCGGGCTCGGAGGTCTGCTGGCCGCTCGGGCTGGGATCGGACGTCCGGGGATCGTACGTGCTGTGCCCGTCCGGTGAGGGCGTCACCACGACGGGCCCGCCCAGATCGGGCTCCTCGGCCGCCTGCACCAGCCCCACCGACATGAATCCCGCCACGGCCGCCGCCAGGACGAGGAGGATCACGGTTCCCCGCTGCTTCATGGGGTCGAGCCTGACGCCCTTCGAGGAGACCACGCTGAGGTGCAGATGAGAGAACTCTCATCTGGGGGCAGCGCCGACGCAGTAGAATGTTGTTCTGTTACCGGTCGATCGTCTCAGGCTTTCAGGAGGAGCACGGATGCGCGCAGAGGGCAAGGTCGTCGTCGTCACGGGCGCGGCCGGCGGGATCGGCAGGGCGATGGCCCGCAGGTTCGCCGCTGAGGGGGCGGCGGGCGTGGTGGTCGCCGACCTCGACGCCGCCGGAGCGAGCGCGGTGGCCAAGGAGATCGGCGACCGGGCCGCCGCCGTACGCGTGGACGTGTCGTCCGAGCAGGAGGTCGCCGCGCTCGTCGACACCCCGTTCGGCCCCGTCGACCTGTTCTGCTCCAACGCCGGCGTCATCGACGGCCACGGCCTGGACGCCTCCGACCAGGACTGGAACCGCCTCTACGCGGTCAACGTGCTGGCCCACGTCTACGCCGCCCGCGCCGCCGTGCCCTCCATGATCGCCCGCGGCGGGGGCTACCTGCTCAACACCTGCTCGGCGGCCGGGCTGATCAGCTGCCCCGGCGACGCACCATATGCGGTGACGAAGGCGGCGGCGATCGCGTTCGCCGAATGGCTGGCCATCCACTACGCCACCCAGGGCATCGGGGTCAGCGTGTTGTGCCCGCAAGGAGTGCGTACGGCGATGCTGGAGCAGGGCCTGGCGGACGACCACCTGACCGCCCGGGCCGTCAGCGCCTCCGCGCCCGTTCTTGACGCGGAGGACGTGGCAGGAGCGGTGATCGAGGGCCTGGCGGCGGAACGGTTCCACATATTTCCTCATCCGGAAGTGGCCGAGTACGTCCGCCGCAAGGCCGACGACCCCGATCGGTGGCTCACCGGGATGTCCCGCTTCGTCGACTCACTCACGACCTGAAGCGACCGCCCGCCCTCGGACCGCACCGCGCTCGCCGGCCCCCGGATCGGCGGCGCGGCGACGGCCTCCGTGGCACGGCCCGCGACAGGCCCCCTCGCTAGACCGGCTCGCTAGACCGGGCAGCTGGGGCCGAGCCGCTGCCAGGGCGAGCAGTTGTCGGCGGAGGACGAGCAGCACAACCTCCTGTGCCAGCCGTTCGTGAAGCACTTGTACTGGTACGCGCACACGGCCGCCGCCTTCTCCTCCGGAAGTACCAGCTCCAGAGCCCTGTCGATGATCACTCTCACGTCCTGCCTCCTCGTATCGCCTGCCTGCTGACGGTTGTGGCGATTATCGGGAGGGGCACTCGCCGCCGGTTAGCGCGGCGATAGCGCGGCGCGCGCCGCCGGCGAGCGAGGCAGGGCACGGGCGGCACCGGCCCAGATCGCCACCGTCGCCATCGACAGGCTCGCCACGGCCGTGGCCGGTGGCGCATCCACGGCCAGCAGGATCGTGCACGGTGTCCAGCCGAGCCCGCACAGCGCCAGCGCGAGCGTGAACCTCGCCGCGAGCGGGTCGATGAGCGCGCCGGCCAGCTCGCTCGCGCCGGCGATGAGCACGGCGGTGATCGGAGCCAGCAGCACCCCGGCCCACCACATGGTCGCCCCGACCGCGGGCGAGAGGATCTGGGGCAACCACAGCACCTCCAGCGCCACGGCCGTGCGCGCCACCGGGAGGATGTTGGCCCAGATCAGGACCCGCTCCATCCGCATGCCCGTCACCCGCGCGAAGTGGTGGTCGCGCTCGACCGCCACGCCTCCGACGAGATGCTCGCCCAGCAGATGCGGCACCGCCGGCAGCAGCGGCACCCAGCCGTACGCGGGAGCCACCACCATGAGTCCCGCCACCGCCGCCAGGAGCAGGACGGGCATGACCAGACGGTCGGCCAGTACCCGCCGCTCCTGCGCCAGGGCCCGGTAGAGCACCGCCCGCTCACCGGTGAGTGCCGACGGTCGCCTGAGCGAGGCGACCCCCGTTCGGAACCGCTCGGCTCCCAGCTCCTGGCCGGAGTGGGAGTGGCGCAGCACCTCCTGCGCGCCGGCCCTCTCCCGCGCAGCCGCGTCGGCGGGCTCCTGGTAGCCGTCGGCCATGGCGATCAGGAGAGCCGCTCCGCACATGAGAGACGCCAGGCCGGCCAGCAGCAGCGGCGCCGATCCTGGTGCCGGTTCGAACAACAGTCCGGCCAGTCCCCGCACGAGCGGCGCCAGCCGGACCCAGGCCGCGGCGGGCAGGTCGGAGGCGTATGAGATCAGCATCGCCACGGCCCACACCGCTCCGGCGACGCGCAAGGTCACGCGCGCCGCGGCGGGCCCCAGCACCAGCAGATGGCGTACGCACGCGACCAGTCCGAACAGCAGGAGCAGCGCGGCGCAGGCGGCGGCCGGCTGCCACGCCCACACCGGGTCGAGCCCCGCCCACCAGCGGGTGAGCGCTCCGGCGGCCAGGACCATCAGCGCGAAACGCGCCGGCCCGGCCAGCAGATGCCTGGCCAGCAGAGCGCGGCCGCCTCCGGGAGCGGTCAGCGACCACGAGGCGTCGGCGGTCGACAGCCGCAGCGGCGAGCGACGCGTCGCGGTCAGCAACAGCAGGGGAAGGATCAGCGGCGCGACGGTGGTGACCCGGTCGGCCACGCCGTCCTGGCCGGGAGGCGCGAGCGCGGTGAGCCGCAACTGGAGCAGGGCCACCAGTGCCGCCCCCGCCGCCAGCAGCAACATCCGCCACGGGCGCAGCTCCCGCACCCGCCGGGACCAGGCGGCGCAGGAGAGGTAGGCAAGGGCGCGGCTCGCGGCCGCGAACGCCCTCACCGGCTCTCCGCCGTCAGAGCGAGGTAGGCCTCTTCGAGCCCGATCGGCCCGGACAACCCCGCCTGGCGCACGAGGCTGGAAAGGTCGCCGCCGGCTATGACCCGTCCGCTCTCCAGCACGATCACGCGATCGGCGATGCGCTGCGCGTCGTGCAGGATGTGGGTGGCCACCACGACGGCCGCACCACCCGCCGCCAGGTCGGCGAGGGTGGCGCGCAGCCGCATGGCGCTGTGGGGGTCCAGGCCGTTGAACGGCTCGTCGAGCAGCAGCACCTTGGCCCCGTGCAGCAGCGCCATGACCAGGGCGAGCCGGCGCCGCAGCCCTTGCGAGAGCTCGTGGGGCAGCGCGTCGCGCCGGTCGGTGAGCTCGAATCGCTCCAGCAGCTCGCGGGCGCGGGACTCCCATGCGGGCAACCGGTAGGCCAGGGCGACGAAGGTGATGTGCTCCCAGAGCGACACCCCCGGGTACAGGTCGGGCTGCTCCGGCATGTAGGACACCGCCTGCTGGGCCCGGGTGCTGCCGGGTGAGTGGCCGCCGACCAACGTGGCGCCCGCGTCGAGCCGTACGAGTCCGGCCGCCGCCTTGAACAGCGTGGACTTGCCGGCGCCGTTGTGCCCCAGCAGCGCGGTGATCTGCCCGTACTCGCACCGGAAGGTCGCACCGTCCACAGCCGTCCGGTCCGCGAACCGTTTGACGGCTGCCTCGCACTCCCACGCCGCCGTCATCGTGCGCCCACCACGTCCGCCTGCCAGCCGCGCACGAGGTTCTGCCAGCCCTGTGAACCGAGAGGGCCGCTGCCGCGCACCACGCCCGACTCCACGTGGCAGTAGAGCGGCGTGGCCTGCCGCGGGTTGTAGAGCTCGCGCAAGGGGTGGCCCGGCGCGGCCAGCACGGTCCTGGCGGGGACGTCGTGTTCGGCGACCAGCCGCTCGGCCTCGGCACGGCTTCCTGACTCCTCGTCGAAGACCACCATCACCAGGTCGCTCCCCGCGGACGCGGCCAGCGACCACAGCGCTCTCATGTGAGGGAGGTGCTCGCGGCAGCTCGGACAGTGGTGGGAGACGAAGACGAGGGTGAAGGCGCGCTCGGCGTAGTCCTCGGTGTCCACCACCGCCCCGTCGAGCGTGGACGCGGAGAAGGCCGGCGCGGGCGTGCCCTCGGGGAGTCCCAGGTCGGCCGGCTGATGGCGGAAGGGATCGAGCACGAACCTGAGCTTGGCCGCCATGAGGAGGGTCAGCGCCACCGAGCCGAGCAGGACGGCCCAGGTGAGGGCGAACATCGTCGTCGTGGTCATGAGAGGCTCTCCTTCGTGGCCGCCGCCTGCCGCGCCGGGCGCAGGATCAGGCCCAGATCGGGCAGGCGCAGCCAGACAGTGACGAACAGCAGGGCCATCACCGCGACGAGCGCGAGCGCGTCCGCGCGGAGGACACCCTGGTGCGGCGTCAGCACCCGCAGGACGAGCGCGGCGCAGGCGCAGGCGATCAGCCCGGCGTTACGGAGCAGGTCGAGCGCCGAGATGGGCTGCGTGCTGCGGCCGAAGCAGTTGCAGGAGATCCTCCGCCCCCTCAGCAGGGCCAGCGTGAGCTGGGCCGAGAACAGCAGCAGGAGGCCCGCAGCGAGCAGGAGCCCCCACGTCAGCGCGGCGCCACCGGCCGCGATCAGCACGGCGGCGGTACCCTCGGCCAGCACCACCGCGGTCGCGGCGGGCCGGGCTGCGCGGGCGGGCAGGCCCGACAGGTCGGCGGTCGCCTTCGTGAAAGCCGGCAGGTTGCGCAGCTTGGCCACAACCGCCAGGACGAAGACCAGCGTCAGGCTCAGACGGAAGAACAGCAGCGCGTATTCGGGAAAAGGGCTCAGCATGCGCGTTCACCTCCGGTGTGGTCGAACTCCCAGTAGGGGCGGGGCGGCTGGTCGGGCGTGGGGGCGGTGAAGAACCTGCGGGCGCGAAAGCCCTCGGCGTCGGCCACCATGCCGAGCAGGCCGCCGCTTTCGTCGCTGCGCACGAGCCACTCGCGCAGGGGCTCGGCACAGCGCCACATCAGCTCCTCCTCCCGCGGACTCGGGATCGTCACCCGAAGCCCCAGCCGCGCGGTTTCGGCACGCGTGATGGCGTGGCCGTGGCTGTCGTAGCCGGAGACCAGCTCGTCGACGACGCGGGCGCGTCCCTCCTCGTCCAGGCCGGGCCGCTGGAGGGCGATGAGCTCCCGTGCCGCCCTGCGGATGTTGCGGTCGGCGCGGTAGAAGGTGGACAGCGTCGTGGGGAACAGCCGCTGGCTGACGGCCGAGAAGATGTGCAGCTGGTCGGCCTTCTGGTCCAGGCCGAACCACTCACCGGCCATCCGGGGCAGGAGCCGGATGTCCTCGGCGGAGATACGGCCAGGACCTGCCGCGTGCTCTCCCAGGGCGGAGACGTGCGGGTCGATCGGCCCGAGTTGCGCCATCGGGCCCAGCACCAGCTCGTCAGCGGCCAGACACAGCAGGGTGCCCGCGGATTCGGCGTGGTCGGGAACGAGCACGGTCAGCCGGTCGGCGTGCTCGCGCAGGAGCAGGGCGATGCGCCGCGTGGCGTCCACGTCGCCTCCGCTGGTGAAGAGCACGAGGTCGATGCGCTCGGCGCGCTTGCGGCCGCGCAGGCACTCGTACAGAGCGTAGGCGTGCGCGGCGTCGAGGCGGTCGGCCAGCAGCGCGAGAGCCCGGCCACCGCGTACGCCCTCCAGCTCGGCCAGCGCGTCGGCTACCGCGTGCCCGCTCACGACGGTCGTCCCGCGTTGAGCAGGCAGCCGGCCAGCGCGTCCGTCATGCGCAGCTCAGGCACGCGCTCTTCGATGTAGACGAACTGGCCGATGGGATTGTTCTCCAGGAAGACGTGGCGGCCGTCCGGAGTCAGGATGAGGTCGAGCGCGCCGAAGGTCAGGCCGTAGCTGTGCACGAACTCCAGGCATCGTCCCGCCACCTCGTCGGGCAGCCGGGCCGCGCGGTAGGGCACGTCCACGTCGAAGTGCCGCAGGTCCACCGCGGTCTCCGGCCGTTCCTGCGAGTGGATTTCGGCGGCGAAGACCTCATCGCCGATGACAGTCACCCGCAACTCCCTGTCCTTGTCGACGTACTCCTGGAACAGGCAGGGGGTCAGGCGAACGGCCTCCAGCGCCGCCAGCTCGGCTTCCCCGAGCATGGTGGTCGGCATCTCCAAGGCGGTCGGCGGTCCGGGCACCCCTGCCGCGACGGACTCGACGGAGGCGAGCGCGGCGGGTCCTGTCATGCTTTTGAAGATCGTTCTTCCCCCGCACTCGGCGTGGAAGGCGCGCACCGCTTCCGGGTCGCTGGTGATGAGCGTGCGCGGCACCTCGAACCCCATGCGTGCGGCCCGCCGCAGTTGCTCGGGTTTCCAGCTCGCCGCCCTGACGTCGCCGGGACGGCTCATCCAGTAGCAGTCCAGCGATGCCAGGAGCCCTCCCATGGTCTGCTCCAACTCCGCGGCGGCGAAGGCGCGCTCCGTCGGCCCCAGCGCGGCCGACGGACCGTAAGGGTAGGGGCGGCGCAGCCACACCGACCGCACGCGCTCCAGGTCTGCCACGCGGTCGCCGGCACTTATGTGAAACCCGCCCGTCCAGCGCGGGCCGCGCAGCGCCGTACGGATCACCGCCGCGTCAGGCAGGTCGTCGGAATTCAGCCGCACGGGCTCATGACCCCAGCCGGTCAGCTTTTTTATGATGACGTCGGCATGCGGGTCCATCGTGTTCGTGAATATCAGTATCTGCGATTCCTGCATTTCTGCGGCCCGCCAATTCGTAGGGATGGAACGGGGTGGGGAGCTCGGGGGCGGACGCCGCGGGTGCGTCCGCCCCCGAGCTGTCCCGGCGGGTCAGCAGCCGATGGGGCCGGTGTCCCAGAGCTGGCGGTTGTAGGTGATGCAGCCGCCGAGGGCGCACACCTTGAACTTGGTGCAGTAACCGGCGGAGACATCGTCCCCGCCGACCCACACCTGCTGGTCGGCGTCGTAGGCGCCGGTCGGCTCGCCGGTCGCCTCGGCGGGGACGGTGCGCGCGATTCCCAGACCGAACGGAGAATTCATTTTCTGTTCCCTTTCTTTGGGGCGATGTCTTTATCGTGCCGACGGCCGGGCGATGACGACAGTCACGAAAACACCTGACAGCCGCATAGTCAGGCAACCGCGCAGGCAATAGAGTTGAAGATCATTGATCTCGCGCGGCTGGAGGTCGTACGTGGACGGTCGGGTCAGGCGGCTCGTGGGCAGGCAGGCCGAGCTCTCGGCGCTCGACGGCGTGCTGGAGACCACTCTCGGCGGGCGTTTCCAGCTCCTGGCGGTGACCGGCGAACCCGGCGTGGGCAAGTCACGGTTATTGGATGAGGTGACGTCCAAGGCCGAGCAGCGTGGCATGTGCGCGGCCAGGGGACTGGCCTCGGAGTACGAGTCTGATCTGCCGCTCGCCCTGGTCGTCGACGCCCTCGACGAGCGGCTTGCCGGCCTGCGCGAGGAGCTGCGTGAGCGCCTCGGCCGACCGGCGATCTCCCTGCTGGCCTCCGTCTTCCCCGCTCTGGCCGGCGAACCGGCCGGCGAGGCGCAGCTGAGTCCCTTCACCCGCAACCGGTTCTACCGGGCCGTCAGGGGCGTGCTGGAGGAACTGGCCGCTCCCAGGGGTCTGGCTCTGGTCCTCGACGACGTGCACTGGGCCGACGAGGCCTCGGCGGAGCTGCTCGGCTATCTGATCCGCCATCCGCCTGGCGGCGGCGTGCTCATGGCGCTGGCCTACCGTCCCGCGCAGGCCCCGTCCCACCTGGCCAAACTGGTGCAGCCCGCCAAACACGCCCACCGGCTGGCGGTGGATCCCCTGAGCCATGCCGAGGTGGAGGAATTTCTCGGCCCGGCGGCCGGGCCCGCCCGTTCACAGGCGCTGTACGAAGTCAGCGGCGGCAACCCTTTCTATCTGGAGGTCCTGGCCGACCTGGATTCACCGGTCATGGCCGAGGCGCCGCCGGGCGGCCTGCCCGCCGACCTGCGTACCGCGCTCAGGCTCGAACTCGACGCGCTGCCGCCCGACGCGCTGCTGGTCGCCCACGGTGCGGCGGTCGCAGGCGAGGAGTTCGATCTGCCGATCCTGGAGGTGGCCGCTGCCCTGCCGGAAGAGGCGGTCGCGGAGAGCATGGACCGGCTGGCCGCTCGCGACGTCATTCGCCCGGCCAGGTCGGCGAGTCACTTCCGCTTCCGCCACCCCCTCGTCAGGAGCGCCGTCTACGACTCGGCAGGCGCCGGCTGGCGGGTGCGGGCGCACGCGCGCATCGCCGCGTACCTCGCCACGATAGGCGCGCCGGCGTCGTTACGCGCCCACCACCTGGTGCAGTCGGCCCGGCCCGGCGACGCCGGCGCGATCCGGACGCTGAAGTCGGCAGCACGATCGGCGGAGGAACACGCTCCTGCCACAGCCGCGCGCTGGCTGCAGGCGGCGCTGCGCCTGATGCCGGAGGAGGAGCAGGACCGGGTGGAGGTCCTCATGGAGCTGGCCAGGCTCCAGGCGATCAGCGGCCAGCTGAACGAGGGCAGCAGCACCGCGCAGCAGGCGCTGCGGTTGCTGCCCGACTCCGATCACGCGCGACGGGCGTCGGTGGTCCGGCGCTCGGCCATGATCGACCGGATGCTCGGCCGACCGGCCGAGGGGCAGGCCCTGCTCATGGCGGAGCTCAACCGCATGCCCCATCCCCTGCTGCGCGCGGCGGTGCCCCTGCGGCTACGGCTCGTCGGGGACAACCTCATGCGCGGTGACGTCCAGGCCGCCCGGCACTACCTGGATCTCATCCCGGAGATCTCCGTCCAGGAGGAGCCGGGCATGGCCGTGGCCGTGGCCGCGCTGCGGCCCATAACGGCCTATTCGGCCGGGCGGGCGGAAGACGCGCTCTTCCACATCGAGGCCGCGGAGCGCCTGGCCGGCAAGACCTCCGACGAGCACCTGGCCGAGTGGATCGACGCCCTGTCCTGGTTCTGCTGGGCACAGACGCTGCTGGGCCGCCAGCAGCCGGCCCTGCACTGGTTCTCGCGCGCTGTCGCCGTGGCCCGATCGACGGGCCAGAACTACATCCTGCCGAACCTGCTGGCCGGGCAGGCTCGGACGCTCTGGCAGGCCGGCGAGCTCTCGGCAGCGGAGATGGCGGCCGACGAGGCGACAGAGATGGGCAGATCGCTGTCCTCGGTGCAGCTGCTGGTCTTCGGACTGACCGAGCGCTGCCTGGTGGCCTCCTGGTCGGGGCGTCACGAGGAGGCCCTGCGACACGCCGAGGAAGCGATGCAGGTGTGCGCGGGCAGAGCGGAATCGTGGGCGGCCACCGCCCGCTACGCCGGTGCACGGGCGCTGATCAACTCGGGGAAGGTGGCCGCGGGCGCGCAGGCGCTGGAACAGGTCTGCGCGCCGTCCACCAGGATCCTCCTCGACCGGGCCACGCTGCTGGCCTGCTACGAGGCCATGGCCTTCGCCGAGATGGCCCAGGAGCGAGGCGAGCAGTCCGCGCTGTGGGCCGAGCGCGCCACCCGCGTTGCCTCGTCCGCCTTACCCGCCTCCCAGGCAACGGCCCGGCTGAGCAGAGCCCACGCGCTGCGCCTCGACGACCCCGCCGCCTCGGCCGGGCAGGCCGCACGCGCAGCCGAGGAGTTCACCCATGCCGGCCATTGGGTGGATGCCGGGCGCGCGTGGCTGGTCGCGGGCACCGCCTTCACCACCGCGAACGCGCGCGACCCCGCCCGTGCGGCCCTGCAGCGAGCAGCGGAGATCTTCGTCCGATGCGGGGCCAGGCACCTGCTGGCCGAAACCGTCCGGGAGCAGCGCAGGAGCGGCGTGCGGGTGTCGTCGTCGCCGGGCCGCGCGGCGGGGCCGTTCGGGCTCTCGCGCCGCGAGATGGACGTGGCCGAGTTGGCGGGCGGCGGCAGCAGCAACAAGCAGATCGCCCAGCAACTGTCGATCAGCATCCACACGGTGGAGACCCACCTGTCACACATCTTCACCAAGCTCGGGGTCACCTCCCGCATCGGGATGAAGAACGCTCTCGATGGCTGGATGTGACCACCACGCACCCTGATGCGGCCGATCGCGGGAATCAAGGTTTACCGCGATGTCCGCGTGCGCCCTCGTGCCGCATGCTGAGCAGGTCCGTCACAGAGCTTGGGGTGCCCATATGACGATCATCTCTGTTGTCTCACCATCGCCGATCCTCACCCGCGGCCTGTCCGAGGTCCTCCATGAGGAGGGCATCGACGCCGCCACCATCACACCCGTCCTCCTCCTGGTGGCCGGCGGGGAGCGCGGCGAGCTGATCGAGAGGGTCGTGGGAGTGATTCAGGAAGCGGTGGAGAACGACCCGCCCCCGCATCATCCCGATCTGTCCATCAGGGAGAACGAGGTTCTCCAGCGGGTCGCCGACGGCCTGACCCAGCAGCAGATCGCGCAGAGCCTGGGCATCAGCCGGCACACCGTCGACACCTACCTGCGCAGGATCAGGACCAAGCTGGGGCTGGGCAACAAGGCCGAACTCACCAGGGCGGCCGTGCTCGGCCATCGGGCTGAGCCGGCGCTGGCGGCGGGCCGGAGCGCCTGAAGCGGCACGCCGCGTATCGCGCCTGACCGCGGAGTCCTTCAGCCGCTCCAGGAAGAACGCCGGGTCATTCGCCGGCGTCCTGCTCGTAGGCGGCCAACGCCGGCTCGCCGCCTTCGCGCAGCTCGAAGAGCACGCCGTGGTCCCCCGGATAGCCCTGCCGGTGGTCGAAACCGCCGAAATAGATCTGGTCCGGCACGCCGCCGGGAAACGCCGCGCAGAACGGCAGGACCCGGTCGGCCGACGTCGTCCCCGCCGGGTTGGCCCGCTTCCTGATCCGGGAACACGCGTCGCAGATGGCCGGCCGTAGCCGCATGTCCTCCCCCTCATGTCTTCTCTATGGCGGTTCGTAGTCGGGGTTGTCGTGCCACGGACCATATTCCGGCTCGGCCAGATGGTTGCCGACCGCTTCCTCGTTCAGCATCACCCGGAATCTCCGCACGTGCTTGAAGGGGAAACCTCCGGGGATGGCGACCTCCTGCTGGTGCCCGCCGTACAGCTCGCTGCCGACGGTCCTGTCCGCGTCGACGCCTCCCTCCAGGTCGAGCTCGTACTGGTATTTCCCGCGCCAGGGCATCACGGGATTGCGGCTGGTCGACACGAAGGCCCTGTTGCCCGCGCCGAGGTGCTGGTCGAGGTCGGCGTCGTGGATGTCCTTCGCCAGGAAACCGGTCTCCTTCAACTGGTCCGGGCCGCGGTTGTCCACACGGTAGAGCGGCTCCCGCGTCTCCCGTATCACCACGTTGTCGACATGGTGTCCCAGGTTGGTGATGACGTATTCCGACAGGGCCTTCCACTGGTCGTCGGTCCTCGGAGGGGCGACCCGCCCGGCCGCGTACTCGTTCGGCGGGGCGTAACCGGTCGGCGAGATGCCCTTGGGGAAAAGGCTGAGGCCGAGCCGGTCCTTCACCCGCCCGCGCTGCTTGATGTCATCCTCCGTCCGCACCGCCATGTCCATGATGTGGGCCGGTATCCAGCGCTCGCCGAGGCGCGTGTCCCACACCGTGCGCTCGATGACGACGTCGGCGCGGACGGCTCCGATTCTCTTGTGCAGCGGCAGCCGCCCGTCAGCCGCCACCTCCACCTCGCGGCCGCGCCGGTCGTAATGGACCCCGCCCCGGACGCGATAGCCCCACACGCCATCGAGCAGGCCCGGCCCGTGGCCGGCGAACCACTCGGCGAGCTCCTCGCGGGCGTACGTCATGGCAGCGTCCTTGGCGGGTCCCGCGAAGTGCACGTCGCTCCTGTGCAGATCGGGCCGGGCCTTCTTGACGTGCTCCATCCCCGCTGCCCAGGCGGCGTCGACGGCGTCCGTCAAGGTGTCCCTCAGGTGGCGGAGCGTCCGCTGGATCTGCCGCTGCACGAGCCGGTGGTCGTTGGGCAGCGCCGGATCGTTCAGCGGCGATACGAACTCGCCGCGGCGCGCCGCCGCCTCGGCCTTCTCCTCCGCCCTCCTCACATGGCCGGCGGCGTCGGTGGACAGCGAGACCACGCCGGCGCCGGCCGAGGACGGCTCCGCCGCCGACGGGCGCGCGCCGGAACCCGCGCGATCGCCCTCCCCCGCCGTCCGGCCGCCCTCGCCCTCCGGGTAGAGCTCCTCGTGCGTCCTGCCGAAATGGTTCCTCAGCGTCCCGTAGACGTAGTCGTGGCCCTTCCTGATGTCGCGCCATCGCGGATGATCCGGCGGTACCGCTCGCCCGTTCTCCTGGAACTCCCGCCAGGCGGCCAGGTCGTCGAGCCCGGCGGCGATGACCAGCTCCCGCTCCGAAGCCTTGCCCTCCTCCCAGCGAACCCACTGGTGGTTCCGCGCCGCGGCGGCACGGTCCTCCCCGATGTGGAAAGCCTCCAGCGCCACGTCCACCCAGAAGCCGTCGGCGTCGTTCGGCCGCGGGGAGAAGGCGTCCCTGGCATGCACCTCCTCCAGCTCCCGCGTACCGGACTCCGCGGGACCGCCTGGCCGGCTCGCCGCGTCACGGGACAGGTGCCGGTCGATCAGCCGGCCGATCGCCGTGGCCAGCGGGCGCGGCCGTTCGGCGTTGTGGAACTCGGTGAACGCCTCCGCGATCATCTCGTGCGGGTCGGCCGCCCCGATGGTCGACAGGTGCCACTCGACCTCGGTCCTGATCGCCGGGTCGTCGTGGAAGTCCCCCGCGTCGTACCGCATGCGCAGCACCCGCGACACGGCCCGGTCGAGTTCCGCGCGGAGGGCGGGGTCGCCCAGCAGGCCCTCGGCGAGCTGGTGACCGTACTCGTGGTGGACGATGCCTTCGACCGTGCCCCCGCCGGGCACCGTACGGCCGGTTTCCTCGTCCCGCGCCGCACGCGCCACCACGCCGGGGGGGTCGGCGAACTGCCGCCGGTTGAGATAGACACCCCGGCGTTCCCCGGTGGTGACGGCCACGGCCGGCTGCGTGTCCGCGCCAGGGATGTGGGCGAAATCCTCATCGAAGTTCACGGCCCGGAAATGGCGGAGCCCTTCGACCGGATAGCGCTCGGCCAGCCTTCGCACGGCCGCCGCACTCGCACGCGCCGCCTCCGGGTGCATGCCGTCGAGATCGACGCGGAGGCCGGTGCCAGGCAGGCGCTCGGCCGGCCGTTCCGCCTCCCGCCGCGCCTCGCCCTCGTACGTCTGCTGCCCCGCTTCCCTCGCCACCGCGCCGGGTGCGGCTCCTGCACCAGGAACGTCGTGGGCCGCTGTCACCGGCTGGGCCGGCGCAGAGGGCGAAGCCGCGGGGGCGGAGGACGCGGTTGCGGAGGCCGTCGGGCTCCCGTGGGCCGGGCCCTGCTGAGCCGCGGGCGGGGAACCCGCGGGAGCTGGTTCGGCCGTCCGCGCCGGCGCGCCCGACGACGGATCCGCAGAGGGAGCGGCAGGGCTGGTGACCGGGACGTCCGTCCCGCCGAGCGCGCTCGTCAGATCGGCGGCGGACGGGACG
This sequence comes from Nonomuraea sp. B10E15, assembly GCF_039871615.1. Lineage (NCBI taxonomy): Bacteria > Bacillati > Actinomycetota > Actinomycetes > Streptosporangiales > Streptosporangiaceae > Nonomuraea > Nonomuraea sp. B10E15. The sequence continues at coordinate 626,029 of NZ_JBDPMB010000002.1, read as the reverse complement.
ACGTCCTCACGCGCGAGTCCGGCGTCGTCACCGGAGGAAGGGAGCGGGGCCGCAGGCGTGCTCGGCGCTCCGGCATCCGGCGGCGCGGCGTGCATCGGCCCGCCATCTTCGTGCCCTGCGTGACCGGACACCCGGGAGGCCGAGGTCGGGGAGGGCGCGGCCGTGGGAGGACCGATCGTACCTGGCGCGGATGGCGCCGCGGCGGCCGGGTGATGGGACGGACGCGGTGCGGACCCGGCCGGCGGAGCCGGTGCGGGGTCGGTGTCGGCGACCGGAGGTCCGGCGGGTGGGAGAGACGGGTCCGCCGCGGGCGAGGGGCCGGCGCCCCCGGAAACCGGCGCGGCGGACAGGCCCGCGCCCCTGGGAGGCCCGGAAGGGGGTTCGGCGGTCCCTGCCGGGCCGGGAAGGGACCCGGAAGCGGAGCCGGCGGGCCCCGAAGAGCCGGTCGACGGCGCGGCGGGCGCCGGGCCGGCGTCGAACGGGGTGATCAGCTCGCGGATGTCCGTGGCCGTGCCGATGACGGATTGGGAGACGCCCGCACGAGCCATGTCCTCGAGCGAGACGGGCTGCCCCGTGATGAAGCCCATGACAGCGGCCGCAGCGGCGCCACCGGTGGCGCCGCTGAACGCGCTGTGGCCGGCGGATCGCAGCAGCAACATCCGGCCGGCGTCGGCGATGCCGGTCGCACCCGGCGTGCCCCTGCGGTTCAGGGCGCCCTGGGTGAGGCTCTGCACCACCGACTCCATGGCCTCCTGGAAACCCTCCATGGCGGCCTTGCCGAGATCGATCCGGCCGCGGTTGCCCTGGAACGCCTGTATGCCCTGGACCGCCATGGACAGACCGGCCCCCGTCGCGAAGTCGACGGCGGCGTACCGCACCAAGGCCTGCAGCAGTTGCCGGTAGATGAGCGTGATCCGCATGCGCTGCTGGGCCAGCCGGGCCGCGACCGCAGCAGCGGTGATCCCGCCTGCCCAGAGCGCGGTCACGAGCCGCACGATCGACACGACCACCACGGCCAGGGTGGCGAGGATCATCATCTGGGCGTACTCGATCTCGGTGGCGGCGTCCTTGAACTGCGTGCCCATCGCCCGGCAGAGCTGTTCGAGCCGGGCGGCCGACTCGCGCAGCTCGGACGCGCGGCCCGAGAACGCAGCGGACGAGTCGCCCTTGTTGTGCGACATCACCTGACCGAGGGCCTCGTCCAGGGCGGGAAGGAGCGCTTCTATGCCGTCCGCGGCGCGCAGCCACGCGTCGCCGAGGCGGCGCATGCCCTCCAGGTCGACATCCGGCCACTTGCAGCCGCCGAGCCATCCGGCCGCCCATTCGGCCCAGGCGGGGAACTCCATGGATCAGGCCTTCATGCCGCCGTCGGTATCCGCCGCGAGGCGACCCGTGGCCTCGACCTCGTCCGCGGTGCCCGACAGCTGCGTGACCACCTGGCCGAAAAGGTGCATCGCGACGTCGCTGTTGGGCTCGAGCGATTCGGCGAGCTGCCGGCCGGCCTCGTCGTTCCGCTCCCAGCCCTCGTTGGCGGCGATCTCCCCCTCCAGCATCGACCTGATCTCGTCGAGCTCCCCGGCCAGGGCGCGCAGCCGCGCGGCGTCGCCGGACAGCCCTTCAGGCTGCACTTCCATGCGCCCGACGTTCACATTCCGCCCTTCCTTGCGTGGGTTACGGCGCCGATGGCTGAATATCAGGTCAACTATCGGCGAAGTAATGTGAACGCAGTTTCGGATTGCGGCATCAGGCCATCGTACTGTCGCTGCGCCGCAGGGCAGAATGCATGAAAAAACTTCGAAACATGCCCCGCGCCTTCGGCGGAAGCGCCTCCGGCAGACCGGCCCTTCAGCCCGCGGGAAGGTCATGCGGGAGACGACAACGAGCCGGCCGGGCAATGGTCGCATGGCGGCCGACGGCAGCCCGGCCGTCGGCAGCCCGCCGGTCTACTGCTGCTCGGCCTTGGCTGCGGGGTCCGGGTCCGCCGGGCAGCGGGTGCCCTTCGCGGGCACCTTCAGCGAGATCAGGTACTTGTCCATCGCCGCCGTGGTGCACTGGGTCATGCCGTAGATGCCGTGGCCCCAGCCCTCGTAGCTGAGCAGCGTGGCCTTGGAGCCGAGTTGGCGGGCCACGTTGGCCGACCACTTGTACGGCGTGGAGGGGTCATGCCTGGAGGCGCCCACCAGCAGCGGAGCGCTCCCGGTGTACCGAAGCCGGTGCTGCGGGTTGTTGACCGGGTGGCCCTGGCACCTCGGCATGTCGCCCATCGGCATCGGGTTGTACCGCATGTCCGGGGCCGCCGCGTTGGCGCCGCGCATCACATCGGCGTACTCGGCGTAGTCGCGGAGCTTGAGGTTGAAGTCCTCGCAGAGGATCGCGGTGGGGAATTCGGCGTGCTCACCGCTCACGGGCCCGTTGCCGGGAGGGTCCGGCATGTCATCCGGCACCGGCCCGCCCTCGAGGGCGCGCAGCACCTTGGCCTCCAGCGGCCAGTCCGGTCCCTCGTTCATCACCACGCCCAGCCAGAGCAGGTTGTGGGCACTCACCGGACGGTCGGAGACCCCCGGCCAGTACAGCTTGCCGCGGTCAGCCTTCTTGAGCAGTCCCTTCCACAGCGCCCGGACGTCGCGCCCGTGCAGGACGCAGTCGGTGTCCCGCTCGCACCAGGCGACGAACTCGTCGAAGCCGTCCTGGATGGCGGCCGCCTCGCTCACCTGGAACGCCTTGGCGTTCAGGCTGTGGTCCATGTTGCTGTCCAGCACCATGGCCCGGACCCGGTTCGGGAACAGCTCGGCGTACATCTGCTGGGCCAGCGTGCCGTAGGAGACGCCGTACGAGGTCAGCTTGTCGTCGCCGAGCGCGGCGCGAATGGCGTCCATGTCACGGGCCACGTTGACCGAGTCGATGTGGTCGTACAGCGGGCCGGTGAGCTTGCGGCAGTCCGCGCGCAGCTTCTTGTTGAAGGCGATCCACCTGTCGTAGTCGGCCTGGCTGGTCATGACCTCGTACGGGATCTTGTTGTACAGCGAAGCCGAGCAGGTCACCGAACCGCTGCGGGCGACGCCCCGGGGGTCGTAGCTGACGATGTCGAACCGCCGCTGCACATCCTCGCTGAACCCGGAAGGGCGAAGGATGTCGTTAACGCCGGAGTTGCCCGGTCCGCCCGGGTTGGTCAGCAGGCTTCCGATCCGCGCGGAGGGGTCGGTGGCCTTGCGCCGGGCGAGGGTCAGGTCGACGGTGGGTCCTTTCGGCTTGGACCAGTCGATCGGTACGGTCAGCGTGCCGCACTCGACGGTGGGGGCTTCCTTGCACGGCGCCCAGGCGATGCCCCGTTGTCCGACGCTTCCCGCGGCTTTCCCTCCCGGGGCCGCCTCGTTGCCCGCCGCGCTTATCGTGGCGGTGACAGCAGCCGCCGTCACCACGAAGGCGGCCAGCGTGGACAGTCCTCTCCGCACTTTGCTCCAATCGTCGATCGGCGGACCTGGTCGCGCACACGGAACACGACCGACCTCAACCTGGCGCATCCGCCAGCCGCACAGAGCGGAAACAGAGGCTCGCCGACATTCAGCCGCAGGCTATTGAGCTGGCCTTATACCGCTACAGCATCATTGGTGCCTGCCATTTTCGATCTTCTGACCATCGAATATAACAGACATAATCCTCATTTCGTCCTCAATATTGCATCGCCCCCTTGCGACCGGCCTGACGTCGGCGACCGACCAAGATGGCCGGCAGCCCCGCAGGCGCGCCAGACATACGGCTCGCAGCCAGGCTCAGGCCGGCCACCGGCGAGAACGTGACGTGATCACGCGACCACGCCAGTGATCCCGCTGAAGCCGCATCGATCCTGGTGGCGGGCGTTCCCAGGTAGGGCCGGCCCTACCGAAACCCCGGGCCGCCGCCGAAGCGCGCGGCATGGAGATGTACGGGATGTCCGGAGAATGCCCGGTCATCGTCCTGGCCGGGCCGTCGTCACCAGGAGAGCGTGACAGGGACAAGCCGAACAGCCAGAAGGCTGTTCGACCACCTGATGAGGGAACGGATCCGCTGCGGCACGTCGTGGCTCCACAGCCCTCGGAACGGAAACCACCATGAAGAGAATCCACCTGCTCCTGTCGGCGCTCGCCGCCGCCGTCCTCCTCCTGGCCGCATCCGCCGCGCCCGCGGCAGCAACCGCCGAAACACCGGCCCCATCCGGCCAGTACTGCGTGATGGTCATCGGCAAGGCGCCGCCAGGAAAGGCGTCCCCCGTCCGGTCACACGAATGCGCCGACGACTATGCCACCGCCTCCCGCAAGGCCGGCGCGAGCGACACGGTGCTCCTCATGGAGTGGTTCTGGAACGCCAACAACTCACCCTCCAACCTGACCCGCATCCACGGCGACTACGGCAACTGCGACGCCGATGGCTATCACATCAACATCCTCGACCATTGGGCTAACAACATCTCCGGCTTCAACTCCTACAGCCGGTGCAACGTCGTCACCGGATACAACTTCACCCTGTGGGAGGGCGACCGCCAGACGTGGTCGATGAACAAACCCTGCCGGTGTCTCCTGCAGGGATGGGTGGGCTCGTACATGAACGACCGCATCGAGTCCTTTTGGATCCGCCAAGGCTGACCGACCTGTTCATGCAGAACGAACCGGGAGGAGGGCGGGCACCCGGCCCGCCCTCCTCTCGCCTTGTGCGCTCCTTCGACCCGTGGGAAGAGACGGAATGTCATGCTCGAACCAGCTCGCTTCGTGGAGCAGACTTTCAATTGCGATCAGGCAAGCGAGGGCCAGCAGACCGCCCTGTCCACGCGGCTGCGCGATTGGAGCCTTTCCACGAGAGCGAGGTGCGGCTGAAACAAGGACACCACTCCATGCGCATTCCGACGACTGACGGCATCGAGACGGGATTTCTCGCTGGCTTTCGATCTGACCCGTAAGGGCGCGGCCGACGCCACGGTGCTGGATCTGATCCAGGCCGTACGCGGCATCCACGATTCGCTGCGGGACGCGGCGGGAGGGGACGAATATCGCCTCCAACTGCTTCAGCTGGAGTTGCCGCTGCTGGGCGGACGACTGTGGTCACGCACCGACGCCGGCCGACGCGACGACCATTCGTGGATCAGATTCGTGTCGGCCCGAGTCCAGGAATATCGCGAACGCGCCACGACCTTACGGCAGGCGGTGGAGCAGTGCGTGACCGATGAAGACAGCATTCGATTAGCCAGGGACATCGAAGACGTCAAGAGGCAACTCCTGGAGCGCAAGCAGTGCGCCTTCTCCGGAGCACAGCCGTACCAACGGTTCCTCTACCGGGAGTTCGTCGATGCGTGGAAGCGCGCCGGAAGGTGAAGCTCTCGGCTGACGGGCTCAGGTGACGAGGCGGTCCAGGGACGTGGTCGGCAGGGCGATCCAGCCTTCCGTGGCCGCGGCCTGTGCCTGGTCCCCGTCGGGCATGGTCGCGAGGCCGAGCGCCGACGCGCGGGCCGCGAGGCCGGAGATGACGGCGTCGGTGACGTCGTCGGAGGCCCGGCAGAGCGGCTCGTACTCGCCCAGGTCGAGCCACGGCGCCGCCTCCCGCAGCCGGTCGACGAGCTCTCCCAGCCCGGCGAGGTTGGCGGTGCGCTTGTAACCGCGGTGGGGCAGCCCCCACTGTTTGAGGCTGGCGGCCGGGTAGACCTCGACGACCGCGCCGCCGCCCCGCCGGTCGACGGGCCGGCCGCGGCGGGCCAGCTCGGCCAGCAGCGCGGCGCAGCGCATGGTGGCGTGCGCGATGCGGTCGGCGGAGACGCTGAGCGGCGTCAGCCCGGTCCGCGCGTGCACCACCTGGTCGGTGACCCGCCAGGCCAGGTCTCGCCGCCAGGCCCGGCCGGCGAGCCCGTCCGGCACCCGGACGTGCCCGGCGCGGTGGGCGGTGACGAAGTCGACGAACCTGTCCGGCCACCCGAGCGGGCAGTCGACCCCCGCCTTGCCCGCCTCCATCGCCGCCTCGACGATCACCTCGTCGTCGGCGCCGGTCCGTACGTCGACGAGCCGTGCGCGGCCGTCGTGCCAGTCGAGCCAGGCCACCGCGGTCCGTGCCGCCTCCGCTGCGAGATCGACGCCGATGGTCAGCATTCGTCCACGGTAGAGCCCCGGGCGGGCAGAAGGGCGGCGGGAAATACGGACCGGGCAAACTCGAATTTCGGCTGTAATTCGCCCTGGGCCGATATCGAACGACTGCATAACAGCCACACATGCGTCGGATAGGCGGATTAGTCTTCAGGTGATCCCGTCGCAGGAGGGCGCCCTTTCACATGAGCGATGTCCAGCCGGAGAATCCCCCTGCGCCGGAGCCGGGTAGGTCGCGGTTCGCCGCAGCGGTGCAGACTGCGGTGATCGGTGCCCTGGCCGGCGCGTTCGTGACGTGGATCTCCGCGCCGTGGCTCGACCTGTTCACGAGCCAGCCCTTGCACATCCAGCTGTGGGGGTCGCTGGGGACGGGCGTCCTGGTCGGGGCCGTGGCGCTCATCCCGGTGTTGCGCGATCTCATCCAGAAGCACCCGAAGGAGGTCAGGACGGCGCTGTGCGTGCTGGCCGGCGGGGCGCTGGCCACCGGGGTGTGGACCGGGGTGCGGGCGGTCGCCGCGGACGACCAGTGCCCGGCGCCTGCCGAGCTGCGGCTGGTCACCGCGCCCGAGAACGTGACCGAGCTGACCGCGCGCGCCCGGAGCTACGTGCGCGAGCACCAGACGGAGGACGGCTGCCCCGTGGTCAGGATGACCGTGGCGGTGGCGCCGCCGCCCATCCATCTCCATGACGCCTTCGACAACCGGTGGGAGTGGCGGGAGGACCGTCGCGACCAGCCGTACGCCCGCCTCTATGACCTGCAGCCCGACGCCTGGGTCGCCTCTTCCGCTGCCGAGCCGGACGAGCTCAGGGCGGGCGAGCTCCGCTCGCTCGGCGCTCCGAAGCCGGAGGACGCGGTGGGGCGTGACCAGCTGGTCCTGGCGATGACCGGGCAGCGGCACGAGGAGCTGGGCACGTACATGGACAATCCGGACGGCTATGCGTTCGGCGAGGTGTGGGACACGCTGACGAAGAAGATGGGCATGACCATCGCGCGGCCGTTCCCCGAGACGTCCGTGGCCGCGCTGATCGGCACCCACGACGTGTTCCACGACCGCGGGCTGCCCGAGTCGCGCTATCTGGAGGCCGAGCAGGAGCTGGTGGAGAACGGGCTCGGCGCGGACACCGTCACCTCGTTGTTGTGCGAGTTCGACCGGCTGGCCGACAGGTCGGGCGCCGGCGATCCGAAGATCGCGATGCTGGTTCCAGGGCACAGCGTGGACGACTTCAACGCGGGCCGGGTGAAAGGCTGCGAGGGGACGGGTGACAGCGCGCGCCTCGTCGCGGTGCGGCACCACGACCTGAGCACGCTCGACTACCAGTTCGTCAAGGTGTCCTGGCCGGACCAGCGTTCGGCCGAGCGGGAGAAGCTGGTCGACCACTTCGGCGCGTGGCTGCGGGCCCACCCGCTCTTCCCCAACGCGCCGGGGCCGGCCGACGGCGAGCTCGACCGCCATGACCTCGGGCGGCTCAAGAAGCTGGTGCTGGACGAGCTGCGCCCGAAGCTCGACCTGCGGCTGCTCGTCGACACCTCGGGATCGGCGGACCGCCCGGTGCGGGTCCGGGCCGCAGAGGCGGTTCGGGCCAACAGCCGGCTGCTCGGGCCGCGCGACGGGGTCCGGGTGTTCGGCCTGCACGCGCGTACGAGGAACGGGCCCGCCGAGGTCACGAGCATCGCCGCCGACAGCACCAGGGAGCAGCTCGGCGCCGTGGCCGCGAGCATCGAGAGCACCGCGTTCGACCACTGGGACGCCCCCGCCTCCGCGGGGCTGACCCGGCTGGGCACGGGCGACGAGGCGGTGGCCGCTCCCGTGGTGCTGCTGACCGACGGCAGGTTGTTCGACAACGAGGGCAGGGGCGAGGCCGCGAAGGTGATCGCCCGAGCTCTGGAGCGCGCACCGACGGTCTCGGGTCTGTACGTGGTCGTCTTCGGACAGGACGCGTGCGCCGTGACCGCGCTGCCCGGCTCGGGCAAGCCGTACCGCTGCGTGACGGCGAGCGAGGGCGCGGACAAGGCGCTCACCCGGGCCATCATCACGGTGCGGGGGTGGCGATGAGGACGTGGCTCCAGGCAGGCCGGCGCGAACGTGTCCGGCGCGGGAACGTGGTGGCGTTCGGCTGCGGCGCCCTGCTGATGGTGCTGCTCCTGACCTGGCAGTCCGGCCTGTCCGCAGGACCGTCCCAGCCGGACCGTCCCCGGTCGACGATCTCCCCGCCCTCGGTGCCCGTCACGCCTCAGGAGAGCTGCGGCGGCAACGACGCCGAGCTCGTCGTGGCCACCGGCGACGACGTCAGCACGGGCAGCGTGCGGCGGGAGGTGATCGAGGAGTGGAACGGCCTGCTGAAGCCGCCCGGGGACCCGCGGGCCAAGCTGCTGGAGCTGTCCGCCAGCACCGACGTGCGGCGCGCCCAGATGGCGGCGCTGGCGCAGGCGGGCAGCTGCGCGTACGACATCCTCGTGCTCGACGTGGCGTGGGTGACCGAGTTCGCCCGGCACGGCTACATCCAGCCGATCGATCTGGCGGATCGCGACGACGAATTCCTGTCCGGCCCGCTGGGGGCCGGGCGGATCGACGGCGAGCAGTACGGCGTGCCGTTCGCCGCCGACGCGCCGCTGGAGTTCCGGCGGCTGGACCGGCGGTCCGGCGGCTACCTGCTGCAGCTCGACGACAACGAGATGGGCACCATCAATTTCCTGGAGACGATCGAGCTGGCCGGCGGGAAGGTGCTCGGCGGCGACGACAGGACCTCCATCGTGCTGGACCAGCAGCGCGACGCCACGTGGGAGGCGCTGAGGTCGTTCAGGCGCACGCTGTCCACCACGGGGGGAAACGTCGCGGTGCTGCGCGAGTCGCTCCAGATGGACGAGGACGCGAGCGTCGTGGCCTTCAAGGAGGGCCATGTCGGCGGGCAGCCGGTGTCCTGGATGCGCAACTGGCCGATCGCGTTCCACCAGCTGGCGGCCGATCCGCGCATGCGCGACTCCGGCGAGGACCTGCGCTTCGACGTGTACGCGCCCGCCGCGCGCGGCGGCGTGCTCGGCGGGTCGGTGCTGGCCGTCTCCCAGCACATCAAGCCGGCCAAGCTGGCTCCCGCCAGGCGCCTGATCGACCGGCTCACCAGCCCGGAGGTGCAGGCCACGTTGTTCGCCTGCGGCGGTTACTCTCCGGTGCTCACCGAGGTGTACGAGCGCTACGCGGGCGGCGGCGGCCCGTCGTGCCAGCGCCAGGACGGCTCCGACATCACCAACCCGAGCCTGGACGAGCTGGCGAGGCTGGCGGCGGAGACGAAAAGGTCGATCGACCGGGCCAGGCCGCGGCCGAAGTCGCCCTACTATGCCCAGTTCAGCGAGCTGTTCCGCCGGTGTGCCCGGGGCGTCTGGGAGGACAAGGTCTCGCGGGAGACGTTCTTCGCGTCCGTGGACGCGCTGGAAGGGGCGCTGAACGGCCGGGTGCAGGACGACCGCCCGCTCTGCGGAAAGGACGGCACTTGACAGAGGCTTCGATGACGGCGGGTCCGCGGGGGAAGCTGCTCGTACGGGCCGTGATCTGCGTGCTCGTCGCGGCCGGGCTGGCGCTCTTCGCGGGCGGCCCCACGTGGGCCGTGGTGGGGCTGTCGATCGCCTTCATGGCCGGCTCGTTCCTTACCTCCCTGCCCACCGGGCAGTTGCTCGCGCGGTCCGCGGACCCGGCTCGGCACATCACGGTGGTCATGGTGGTCCATCTCGCGCTGCAGGAGCTGATCCGCCTGGGGCTGGTGCTCTGGTCGGGCATGAGCGCGGTCGAGGCAGCGTGGATCGGGCTGCTGACGTGGAGCCTCGTGCTGCCGCTCGGGCTGGTCGGGCTGAGGCGCCTGCCCGCGGCCGAGCGCGGGCCGCAGGAGAGGCCCGAGCCCGCGCTGGGACCGGTGAACGTGCTGATCAGCGGCGGGATGATCGCCAAGGAGATGGCGGCGTGGCTGCTGGTCGTGTGGAACCCGCTGCTGGTCCTGCTCACGTTCGCGGTGCAGGCGGGGGCCGGCCTGCTGGAGCTCCGGGCGGAGCGGAAGCAGGTGTTCGGGGCGGTCGCCGGCTACGTGCTCATGGTCCTCGCGCTGGTGTTGTGGCTCGTCTGAGACAGGTGTGACTAAAGGGACAAAAGTGTCAGTTGCGATGTTTGGTACGTCGAATCCCGGTTAGTACGTAGTCGATGACCCTGTGGGAGTACGTCGAGGACCGGTGGGACCTCATCCTCTTCGAGACGGCGCAACACGCGAGCATGGTCGCCCAATGTGTCCTGGTGGCGGCCGTCCTCGGCGTGCTCATCGGCGTGGCCACCTACCGCCGCCCGCGGCTGGCCTCGCTGGCCACCGCCTCCTCCGGGGTGTTGTTCACCGTGCCGTCGCTGGCCATGCTGGGCCTGCTGATCCCGGCGCTCGGGCTCGGGGTGGCGCCCAGCGTGACCGCGATCACCCTGTACGCGCTGCTTCCCATCATCCGCAACACCGTCGTCGGCCTGCAGGGCGTCGACCAGCTCGTCGTCGACGCGGCGCGCGGCATCGGGATGGGCCGGGGCCGGTCGCTGGCCAGGATCGAGCTGCCGCTGGCCTGGCCGGTGATCCTCACGGGCATCCGGGTGTCCACGCAGCTGGCCATGGGCATCGGCGCGGTGGCCGCGTACGTCTCAGGGCCTGGGCTGGGCGAGCAGATCTTCTCCGGGCTGGCCAGGCTGGGCGGCGCCAACGCGGTCAACTCCACGCTGACCGGCACGATCGGGGTGGCCATCCTCGCGCTGCTCTTCGACGGCTGCTTCGTGCTGATCGGGAAGCTGACCAGGCCGGAGGGCCCGCTGAGCCGGCGCCTGACCACAGGAGGCGTCCGTGGCTGACCAGAGCACCGGCGGGGTGCCGATCGAGTTGCGCAAGGTGACCAAGGCCTTCCCCGGCGGCGGCGACCCCGCCGTACGCGAGCTCGACCTGAACATCCCCGCGGGCGAGATCGTAGTGCTGGTCGGGCCGTCCGGGTGCGGCAAGACCACCACCATGCGCATGATCAACCGTCTGATCGAGCCGACCTCCGGCGACATCGTCATCGACGGCCGCAGCTCCCACGACATCGACCCCGACCGGCTCAGGCGCAACATCGGGTACGTCATCCAGCAGGCCGGCCTGTTCCCCCACATGACGGTGGCCGCGAACATCGCCCAAGTGCCGAAAATGCTCGGCTGGGACCGCGCCCGCATCGCCGAGCGGGTCGACGAGCTGCTCACGCTGGTGGGCCTGGACCCGCAGGTCTACCGCGACACCTTCCCGCGGCGCCTGTCCGGCGGCCAGCAGCAGCGCGTCGGCGTCGCCAGGGCGCTGGCCGCCGACCCGCCCGTGCTGCTCATGGACGAGCCGTTCGGCGCGCTCGACCCCATCAGCCGCGAACGCCTGCAGGACGAGCTGCTCGGCCTCCAGGACGACCTGGCCAAGACGATCGTCTTCGTCACGCACGACATCGACGAGGCGCTGAAGATCGGCGACCATATCGCGATCATGAAGGCGCCCGGCCACATCGTCCAGTACGCCAGCCCCGCCGAGATCCTCACGAACCCGGCCGACGACTACGTCGAGCAGTTCCTCGGCGCCGGCTCCTCGATGCGGCTGCTGCGCCTGACCAAGGTGGGCGACATCGAGGTGGACCAGGTGCCGTACGCGTCGGAGGACGCCGACGCGGCCGGGGTGCTCGCCGAGATCGAGCGCGACGGCCGGGGCTACGCGCTGATCACGGACGGGATGCGGCGGCCGCTGCGCTGGGTCGGCGCCGAGCACCTCCAGGGCATCGAGGGGCCCGTCGGCTCGGCCGGCGACCCGATCACCGGCACCCTCGGCCACCGGATGACGTTGCAGGACGCCCTGGAGTCCCTGCTCAACGCCGACAACGACGTGGTGCCCGTGGTGGGCAGGCGCCGGGCGTACGCGGGGGCGCTGTCGCTGAGCACCGTGCAGAACGCGATCCAGACGATCAAGACCAGGGAACGCGAGCGCCGCCTGCACCGCAACCACCCCGGGGAGAGCGGATGACCGCTCCCACGGCCGCCGCCGACGAAGCCGTCAGCCCGGAGCCGCGGCTCGGCCGCTCCTGGCACATCGTGCTGCCGCTCCTCTGCTACCTGGCCGTGGGCGCGGCCATGATCATCTATACGCAGTCGGTGCCGCTCGACGGCATCGAGCGCGGCTCGCTCAACCTGCCCTACATCTTCGGCCGCACGTGGGAGCACATCCAGCTGGTGTTCTACTCGACCCTGCTGGTGCTGCTGGTGGCGCTGCCGCTGGGCGTCATGCTCACCAGGGGCGCGATGCGCCGGGCGACACCGTTCGTGCTGGCCGTGGTCAACCTGGGCCAGGCCACTCCGGCGGTGGGGCTGGTCGTGCTGCTGGCGGTGGTCTTCCAGATCGGCTTCTGGACGGCGGTCGCGGCCCTGTTCGCCTACAGCCTGCTGCCCACGCTGCGCAACACCATGGTCGGGCTGCAGCAGGTGGACTGGCGGCTGATCGACGCCGGCCGGGGCATCGGCATGTCGGCGACCAGGGTGCTGTTCAAGGTGGAGCTGCCGATGGCCGCGCCGGTCATCCTGTCGGGTGTCAGGACCACGCTGGTGCTGAACGTCGGCACGGCCAGCATCGCCGCCTTCATCGGCGCGGGCGGGCTCGGCGACCTGATCACCACCGGTGTGAGCACGCAGCGCAACCTGGTACTGGTCACCGGGTGCGTGCTGATCGCGGTGCTCGCGCTGATCATCGACTGGGTGGGCGGGCTCGCGCAGCGGGTCCTCGCCCCGAAGGGGCTGTCGTGAGAGCGTTCCTGGCCCTGCTGCTCGTCCTGGTGCCCGTTATGGTGACCGCCGGGTGCGGGCTGCAGCCGGCGTCGTCGTTCGTGCCGCCGGTCGAGCCGGCCGGCATCCAGCCCATCCCGTCGCTGGAGGGCACGCCGATACGGGTGACGTCCAAGGAGTTCACCGAGCAGCTCGTGCTCGGCAAGATCGCGGTGCTCGCCCTCACCGCCGCCGGCGCCGACGTGCGCGACCAGACGAACGTGCAGGGCAGCGTCAACGCCCGCGCCTCCCTGACCCGCGGCGACGCCGACCTGATGTGGGAGTACACCGGCACCGGCTGGATCACCTATCTCGGCCAGACCGAGGCGCTGCCCGACCCGCAGGCGCAGTACGTCGCGGTCCGCGACCTCGACCTGCGGAAGAACGGCATCGTCTGGCTGCCGCCCGCACCGCTGAACAACAGCTACGCCATGGGCGTCACCCGGGCCACGTCGCAGAAGTGGGGCGTGAAGACGATCTCGGACATCACGAAGATCCCGGTGAACGAGCGCACGTTCTGCGTCGACCACGAGACCTTCGGCCGCGACGACGGCTTCCTCGGCATGCTCAAGGCGTACAGCATGACCTACGGCAAGGAGGTCCCGAGAGCGAACGTGCGCCTGGTGTCCGTGGGCGTGCTCTACAACTCCGTCGCCAGCGGCCAGTGCGCCGTCGGCATGGTCACCACGACCGACGGCCGCGTCCAGGCGCTCGACCTGGTGCTGCTCGAGGACGACAAGAAGTTCTTCCCCAGCTACAACGCCGCGGTGACCATGCGGCGCGAGCTGGCCGACGCGCACCCCGAGATCGCGAAGATCTTCGCGCCGATCAGCGCCAAGCTGACCGACGACGTGATGCGCGGCCTCAACGCCCAGGTGGACGTGGACGGCGACGTGCCCGCCCTGGTGGCGCGCGAGTGGCTGCGGGACGAGGGTTTCGTCCGGTAAGGGCGTTAGCCCGGCCCGTGCGCGGGCAGCCGCTGGGCATGTCGCAAACACCACCCGCCCAGAACCAGCCGTACCCGGGCCGTACGGACGAGATGGCCCCTGAGCCGCGCGACGAGATGCGCGACTACGTGGGCCGCGACCTGCTGGACGGCAAGAAGGCGCTGATCACCGGCGGCGACTCCGGCATCGGCCGGGCGGTCGCCGTGGCCTTCGCCAAGGAGGGCGCCGATGTCGCGATCGCGTACCTCAGCGAGCACGAGGACGCCGCGCACACCCGCAAGCTGGTGGAGGCGACCGGACGGCGCTGCGTGCTCCTGCCCGGCGACCTGGGCGACCGCGACCACTGCGCGTCCGTCGTCGAGCAGACCGTGGCCGAGCTGGGCGGCCTGGACGTGCTGGTGAACAACGTGGCCTACCAGGCGCCCGTCGACGGCCTGGAGGAGCTGACCGACGAGCAGTGGGAGCACACGTTCGCGGTCAACATCCACAGCTACTTCCGCGTCATGAAGGCCGCGCTCCCCCACCTGCGCGAGGGGAGCGCGATCATCAACACCTCCTCGATCAACGGCCTGCGCGGCAACAAGACGCTCATCGACTATTCCGCCACCAAGGGCGCCATCAACGCCTTCACCTACTCCATGGCCCAGAACCTGGTCGATCGCGGCATCCGGATCAACGCAGTGGCGCCGGGCCCGGTCTGGACGCCGCTGATCCCGGCGACCCTGCCGGAGGACAAGGTCGGCTCGTTCGGCGGGCACGTCCCGATGGGCCGGCCCGCCGACCCGGACGAGATCGCCCCCTCGTACGTGTTCTTCGCCTCCGGCCGGATGTCGTCGTACTACACGGGCGAGGTGCTGGCCCCGATCGGCGGCGAGACGCTGCCCGGTTAGTCCGCGATCGGCAGGTAGACCCGGCCGCCGCGCTCGGCGAACTCGGCCGCCTTCTCCGCCATGCCGGCCTCGATCGCCTCCTGCGTGTCCAGCCCGTGCTCGTCGGCGTAGCGCCGGACGTCGTGGCTGATGCGCATGGAGCAGAACTTGGGGCCGCACATGGAGCAGAAGTGGGCGGTCTTGGCCGGCGCGGCGGGCAGGGTCTCGTCGTGGAACGAGCGTGCCGTGTCGGGGTCGAGCGACAGGTCGAACTGGTCCTCCCAGCGGAACTCGAACCGCGCGTCCGAGAGCGCGTCGTCCCACGCCTGCGCCCCCGGGTGGCCCTTGGCGAGGTCCGCGGCGTGGGCGGCGATCTTGTACGTGATCACGCCGGTCTTGACGTCGTCCCTGTTCGGCAGGCCGAGGTGCTCCTTGGGGGTGACGTAGCAGAGCATGGCGGTGCCGTACCAGCCGATCATGGCGGCGCCGATGCCCGAGGTGATGTGGTCGTATCCGGGGGCGACGTCCGTGACGAGCGGGCCGAGGGTGTAGAACGGCGCGTCGTCGCAGAGCTCGCGCTGCAGGTCGACGTTCTCCTTGATCTTGTGCATGGGCACGTGCCCCGGGCCCTCGATCATCACCTGGACGTCGTGCGCCCGCGCGATCGTGGTCAGCTCGCCGAGCGTGCGCAACTCGGCGAACTGGGCCTCGTCGTTGGCGTCCGCGATCGAGCCGGGGCGCAGCCCGTCACCGAGGGAGAACGACACGTCGTAGCGGGCCAGGAGCTCGCACATCTCGTCGAAGTGCTCGTACAGGAAGCTCTCGCGGTGGTGCGCCAGGCACCAGGCGGCCATGATCGAGCCCCCGCGCGAGACGATCCCGGTCTTGCGGCGGGCGGTGAGCGGCACGTACGCCAGCCGCACCCCCGCGTGCACGGTCACGTAGTCGACGCCCTGCTCGCACTGCTCGATCAGGGTGTCGCGGTAGACCTCCCACGACAGCTCCTCCGGGCGGCCCTTGACCTTCTCCAGCGCCTGGTAGATGGGCACGGTCCCGACCGGCACCGGCGAGTTGCGGATGATCCACTCGCGGGTCTCGTGGATGTCGGGCCCGGTGGACAGGTCCATGATCGTGTCGGCGCCCCACCGGGTGGCCCAGGTCATCTTCTCGACCTCCTCCTCGATGGAGGAGGTCACGGCGGAGTTGCCGATGTTGGCGTTGATCTTGACGAGGAAGTTGCGGCCGATGATCATCGGCTCGGTCTCGGGGTGGTTGACGTTGGCGGGGATGATGGCCCGGCCGGCGGCGACCTCCTGGCGTACGAACTCGGGGGTGACGCCCTCCCGCACGGCCACGAACTCCATCTCCTTGGTGACGATCCCCCGCTTGGCGCAGGCCACCTGGGTCACCGGCTCGCCCGCCGCGCGGCGGGCGGCGACCCACGGCTCGCGCAGGCCCGCCAGCCCGCGCCGCACGTCGGTCTCGACGTACGGGTCGGTGTACGGGCCCGAGGTGTCGTAGAGCGTCACCGACGAGCCGTCGGAGAGGTTGACCTGGCGCTTGGGCACGCGGAGGTCGCCTTCGTAGATCTTGGTAAAGGTGGGGACACGCGCGTCGGTCATCGCGCAAACTCCCTTCGCCGGCATTACCCGGAGCAGGTTCTGGCGGTCGGCGGCTCGCAGCCGTCCTCTCAGCCCGGTCCGCACCGGGCTCCCGCGTTGGACGGCGTTGATCCTACCCACGCCCCCGCCAGAACGAAACATGACATCATCCGCAAAATGGAAGATCCCACGTCAACGACCGCAGCCACCTACGACCACATCGCCCCCGCCTTCGCCGCGAACACCGAGCGGCCCGACGCCGGCCTCCAGGCCTTCAGGCAGCGCTTCGCCGACGCCGTGCCCGCCGGCGGAACGGTCGCCGACCTGGGATGCGGGCCGGGCAGGGACGCCGCCTGGCTGGGCGAGCGCGGGCTGCGGGTCGTCGGCGTGGACCGCTCGGCCGCCATGACCGGGCTGGCGGCGGCCCGCGGCGTGCCCGCCGTGCTGGGCGACCTGCGCCGGCCGCCCGTGGCCCCCGGCTCGCTCGCCGGCCTGTGGTCGGTCGCGGCCCTCCTGCACGTGCCCGCCGCCGAGACCGATGCCACGCTCCGCGCCTGGTCACTGACCCTGCGTACGGGCGGCGTGCTGGGCCTGAGCACCTCGGCGGGCGACTCGGAAGGGTGGGAGGAGGTTCCGAGCCAGGCCGGCCGGCACCGCTGGTTCGTCCACCGCGACCCCGGCGCGCTCCTGCGCCTTCTCCACGCGGCCGGATTCGACACCGTCGAGCACGGCCTGAACACCGCCGGGCGCACATGGCTGAGCGTCCTGGCGATCAAGCGCGAGGTTTGACGGCCCTCTCCAGCGGTACCAACCCCATCAGGGGGACTATGAAAAAGATCGCCGCTGTCGCAGGACTCGTGCTGCTGGCCACGTTCGGCGCCCCCGCCGCCCACGGCGACGGGACGGACCAGCACGAGGTGAGCAAGGAACAGTACCGGACGCTGCTCGCCCAGTGCCGCTTCGCCGACACGGGCAAGGCTCGTTGCCGCTCGACGGTCAAGGAGATCTTCCGTATCGGCGCAAGGGACGCCGATCTCGACTGCCGTACGTACGCCGGCGTGACCGTGTGCGGCACGCTCCAGCTCAGCGAGGCCGAGCGCGCCTGCATCCGCGACTCCGAGGAGCACGGCATCTCGTTCCGCCGCGCCGAAGTGGAGTGCTACGCCTTCTCCTGAGGGGGCAGACGCCATGATCATTGTTGGGGTGGACGGCTCGCGCGCCGGGCTGGAGGCCTCCGGCTGGGCAGCCACCGAGGCGGCGCTGCGCCGTACCCGGCTGACCGTGGCCCACGCGGTGCCGCGGTGGGTGTGCGAGGAGCTGTCCGCCCGCTACGCCGAGGTCGCCCGGTGGATGCGCGACGAGGCGAACTCGGTGCTCGCCGCCGCACGCGACCGGGCGCTGCGCGAACGCCCCGCGATCATCGTCGAGACCACCCTGCTCCCCGGCGACCCCCGCACGGCGCTGATCAAGGTCGCGGAACAGGCCGACCTGCTGGTCGTCGGCGGCCACGGCATCGGCGGCGTACGCGGGCTGCTGGTCGGATCCGTCGCCCACGGGGTCGCCGCCCACGCCCGTACGAACGTCGTCGTGGTCGGAGAGCGGCCCGCGACGCCCCGCGGCGAGATCGTGGCCGGCACCGACGGCTCGCCTCCCGGCCTGCGGGCACTCGACTTCGCCTTCGCCGAGGCCGAGCTGCGCGAGGCGCGGCTGCGGGTCGTACAGGCGTGGGCGTGGCCGCGGCCCGGCGGCTTCTTGCCCGCCGACCCCGAGAACGAGCAGCACACCCTGCACCAGCTGCAGGACCTGCTGGCCGAGCGCCAGGAGCGGCACCCGGACGTGGACGTGCTGCCCGAGGTCGTGCACGGCCACCCCGTCGAGGTGCTGAAGGAGGCGGCCGAGGGCGCCGACCTGCTCGTGGTCGGCTCGCGCGGGCACGGGCAGCTCGCCGGCATGCTGCTCGGCTCGATCAGCCAGGCCCTGCTGCACCACACCCCCTGCCCGCTCGCCGTGGTGCGGGCCTGACCCCCTCCGTGGTGCGACCTTCGGCGTGGCGCGGGCCTGAAAGTTACATCCGTCTTCGCAGGTCACCCGGGCGGGCACGGGCACGTGCTTCCCGCCGCGGACCGGCGCTTCCTACCATCTGCGCAGGCGACGACGGGAGAGCGGACGATGCGAAGGATCAGCGCCGTGCTGGCGGCGATGCTGGCCGCGGCCGCCGCGGTGTTATTCGCGACGACCGCGCCGGCCGGCGCCGCCGCGACCAGGATCATGCCCCTGGGCGACTCGATCACCGGCTCCCCCGGCTGCTGGCGGGCGCTGCTCTGGAACAGGCTCCAGAACGCCGGCCACACGGACATCGACTTCGTCGGCACCCTCCCGCCCCAGGGTTGCGGCGTCGCCCACGACGGCGACAACGAGGGCCACGGCGGCTTCCTGGCCACCAACGTCGCCGCCCAGAACCAGCTGCCCGGCTGGCTCTCCGCGACCCGGCCCGACGTCGTGCTCATGCACTTCGGCACGAACGACGTGTGGAGCAACATCGCTCCTGCGACGATCCTGGGCGCGTTCACCACGCTGGTGAACCAGATGCGGGCGAGCAACCCCGCCATGAAGATCCTCGTCGCCAAGATCATCCCGATGAATCCGTCCAGCTGCGCGGACTGCGCCCAGCGGGCCGTGGCCTTCAACAACGCCGTCCCCGCCTGGGCCGCCGCCACCACCACCGAGCGGTCGCCGATCACGGTCGTCGACCAGTGGACGGGGTTCAGCACGGCCACGGACACCTACGACGGGGTGCACCCCAACGCCGCAGGCGACCAGAAGATGGCCGACACGTGGTATCCGGCGCTGGTGGACGCCCTGGCCGGCGCCGACCCCGACCCCGACCCCGATCCCACCGACCCGCCTCCGGGCGGCTGCGCGGCCGTGTACAGGAACGCCGGCCAGTGGCAGGGCGGCTTCCAGGGCGAGGTCACCGTCACGAACACCGGCACGGCGCCCATGAACGGGTGGGAGGTGCGATGGGCGTTCGCCGACGGGCAGCGGATCGACCAGATCTGGAACGGCACGCTGAGCGCCAGCGGCTCCTCGGTGATCGTGCGCGACGTCGGCTGGAACGGCACGCTCGCGCCCGGCGCCTCGGCCACGTTCGGCTTCCTGGCCTCGTGGAACGGCGCCAACACCGCGCCCGTACCCACCTGCTCCTAGTCCTGGCCCGCGCTGATCGCGGCCGGCGTGAGGCGTACGCGGTCGTCGGCCGCCGGTGCCGTCTCCCTCCCCAGGGGGAGGCCTTGCACGCGCGCCGGCCATAGCTTGTCGGCCATGAGACCACATGCCAGGCCGGCCCTGCTGACCGCGGGTTTCGCAGGAGCCGCCGCGCTGGCGCTGGTGGCGCCGGGAAACCTCGTCATGCGGCTGGCCTTCGGCAAGCTCGACGATCCGGCACTCGGCCGGCAGCTCCTGCTCACCGCCCTGGGCGTGCTGCTCGCCCTGGCCACCGTGCGCCACGGCAGCCGCCCTCTCTCCCGCGAACCCGACGGGACGGTACGGCCGGCGCGCTGGGCCAGGGCGGCGACCTGGGCGGCGGCCGGCGTGCCGGTGCTGGGGTTCTCCGTACCGCACCTGCTGTGGGGGCTCGGCGTGCCGTTCGGCGTGGCGGGACCCTCCGCGGCGGGGCTCGCGGCGCTTCGCGGCTCGCCGGTGTACTGGGGGCTGCTCGTCGCGGGGCCGGTGGCCGGCGGCCTGCTCACCCTCGGGCTGATCAGCCAATGGGGGCAGATCGTGCCCCCATGGGTGCCGTGGCTCGGCGGCCGGCGGGTGCCGACCGGCCTCGCCGCCGTCCCGGCCCTGGCAGTCGGGCTGCTCGTCGGCCAGTACGGGGCGATGATGACGAGCTGCCTGGCCTTCGGCATCACCCGCACGTGCGCACCCGAGGGTGGCGCTGAGGTTCTCGACGGCAGCTGGGCGTTCGCCGGGACGTACCCGGTCTTTCTGGCGTGGGGGGTGTGCCTGCTCGGCGCCGCCATCGGATATGTCCACACACGGCGCGGCTGAAGGCTCCCGGCGACCTCGACGCCGACGATCACACCGACCTCGCGGCCATCAACCCCGAGGGCGTCCCGGGCGCGGGACCGCGCACCGTCGCGGGACAGTGCGAGCCGGGCGCCCTGGCACGTCCGCACCCGGCGCTTTCAGGTGTCGGTGGACAAGTGCTGCCTGCTGAGCGACAGCCCGTGCTGGTCAGCGAAGGCT
This sequence comes from Nonomuraea sp. B10E15, assembly GCF_039871615.1. Lineage (NCBI taxonomy): Bacteria > Bacillati > Actinomycetota > Actinomycetes > Streptosporangiales > Streptosporangiaceae > Nonomuraea > Nonomuraea sp. B10E15. The sequence goes on along the minus strand of NZ_JBDPMB010000002.1, from coordinate 605,430 downwards.
CGCCGGCACAGGCCGTGGCAGAAGCCGTACAAGGTGCCCTGGTGAACGAGGGTGAGAGGCGTGTCGAGATCCACGCTCATGCCGCAGATCGGGTCGATCAGCTTGTCATCCACCTGGGGCGGCGCCTCACGCTCGGGCGCGCCGTCGCGGTACGGGCGCGAGACGAACTCGGTGAGATCCATGCTGTCCATGACCCTCCCTTGGATCCCGATGCCGCCCTCGGTGATGCCCTCGACGAGGATCATCGCGTGGGGCTCGCGTCGCACGCGTTCGGGATCGCGGCCGGCCTCCCGCTCGATCTCGGCCAGGATGGCGGTGATGGTTTCCACCATGTGCTCGCACACGTCCTTCCGCCACGACGCCGGGACGGTGACGCGTACGAGATAGCGCGGCGGAGCCGCGGGATCCGTCGCCGGCCGCTGACCGAGAACCCAGGTGGCCGGCTCGTGCACGAGCACCTGCGTGATCAGCCGTTGCGCATCGATGATCTCGAGGGCGTGGCTGTCGTCCTCGACCATCAGCGTGTCGATGAGCCGGCGCCCCAGCGTCTGGCGTTCGTCCTCGCTGAGAGCGCCTCTGGGAACGTACACATCGATCAGCAGCATCGCGCTCACCCAACCCTTCGGAACGGACTTCTCCCTCCACAATGCCGGGGAGGGGTATACGAAGCATCCGACGGGAGGAGCGTCTCTTCCCTACTACGGAGGAAGTAGGCCGAGGCGAACACCCTCACCGACCTGCACCGGAACCGAAGCGGTCAGGAAGCCTGCACCACGGGAGCGCCTTCGCTGGCCTGCACCAGCACGAAACCCTGCCCGTTGAAGGCCAGCTGCATGGCCTCGCCGCTCCCCCGCCCGATCAGCGCGCCCGCCTTCACCGTCCGGTTCACCCCCACCTGGAGGCTGGTGCTCCAGCACACCGCGGACTGGCCGTCGGCGTACGTCGGCATCTGCGCGGCGTCGAGCAGCACCGGCGTCCCGTGCGTCGTCACCGCCACCCACCCGGTGCCGGTGATCGTCGTGTTGAACAGCCCGCCCGCCGCGACCCCCGCGCCCTGAACCCGCTGGATGTCCCACGACAACTGCGGCTGGAAGGCGAGCAGGTTGCGCCCGTTGACCGTGAGCCCCTCGTTCTCCAGGTAGAACAGGTGAATGTCGTCGGCGTTGTCGGCGAGGTAGAGCAGCCCTTCGCCACGCACCCGCATCAGCGACGCGCCCTCGCCCGTCATGGCCTTCTTGAACAGCTTGCCGAGGCCGCCCGAACCTTCGTAGTCGAAATCCATCCGCCCCTGGAAGGCGACCATCGAGCCCTGCTTGGCCAGCACTTCGGGCAACTGCACCCGGAGCATCTTGCCGTTCTGGAGGGCGAAGCCAGGGGGCAGCGGCTGGCCGTCGAGGTTTCCGAAGATGGAGCTACGCACGTTTTCTACCTTTCGAGAAGTCGTGCCGCCAGCGTACGGAAAACGGGACCCGACCCGCACACACATCGCGAACCGCTCGACCGATCACGACCCGCATCCCAGGCCGGCCCGCTCACCTGCTGTGCCCCTGCTCCATCAACCCCGCTGAACGCCCTCCGCCAGATCCCTGACGACCTGGATCAACTCCGCCGGATCGAACGGCTTCGTCAGGTAGGCGTCCACGCCGATGCCGAGGCCACGCGCCCGGTCATCGTCCTGCGCCCGCGCCGTGATCAGCACCACCTTGATGTGACTGGTGGCCTCGTCGGTGCGCAGCTTCTCCGCCGTCGTCCATCCGTCCAGGCAGGGCATCATCACGTCGAGCGTGATGACGTCCGGCATGACCTCGAGCACGCGATCAAGGCAGTCCTGCCCATCGGTGGCGGTCGTCACCTCGAACCCCTCCAGGTTCAGGTTGACCGCGATGAGCTGGCGGATGACCTCGTCATCGTCCACGACCAGTACTTTCCCAAGAACCTCGCCCACGGGCGCCAAGTTAACCTGTAGTGAGGTAGTCACGCCGGGTTTTCACGGGATGTGTTCAAGGAGCGTTATCCGGTGCCGAGTGGTGTCGGGATGCTGATAGCCTTGTCACTCGTCAGCCCCCTTAGCTCAGGGGATAGAGCACCGGCCTCCGGAGCCGGGTGCGCAGGTTCGAATCCTGCAGGGGGCACCAGACAGAAGGTAAGAACGATGGGTCGCCGACTCTCCTGACGGAGGGTCGGCGAATTCGTTTGTCATGGCCGCGATCGCGGGCACATTGTCCTCCTTCACTGTGATCCTGATCAGCACCTCATGGGTGTCGACGCGGTAGCGCAACTCCAGGTTGAAGGCTTCGAAGAGCTTGCGCTGAAGCTCCTCCGGGACGCCTCGGAGACCCCTGGCCAACGCCGGGAGCTCACCCAGGATGCCGAGGTCCTCCTTGCCGGCCTGCGGTTCCTGCTCGGCCAGCGCCTTCACCTCTGTGATCTTCGCCTTTCCGGCCCGGGCCAGGTCGGCGTGGCGACGCTGGAGCCGTTCACGGAAATCACTGTCGATGTCGTCGTCGCCCGTCGGGACGTGATCTTCTCTCTGAGCGAGCACGTTGTTCTGCCGTTTCTCCAGGTCGAGGATCTCCTTTCGCAGCTGCTTGATCGCGGTGTCATCCTGCGGGGCACTCTGAGCCAGGTCTGCGCCGGGCTGGGCCAGGCGATGCGGGTTGAAGACGCGATCGGCGAAGAACTCGTGCACGAGATCCAGCAGGTCGTCCTCCCGGATCCACAGGCTCTTGGGGATGGGCGGCGTACCAGTCGCGACGATCCTTGTGGTGCCGCGGATCCGGCTCGCACGCGTAGTAAAAGGCGTCCCAGGACAGCTCCAGCATCTGCAGCACGTACCACTCGGCCACGGCCTGCTTGACCCGCCGCGTCAGGACGGGCGTCGCGCGCTTGCGGGCACGCCCGCCGCGGGGTCGGTCGAGTTGAGGCAGCGGCTCATCGGCCGCCAGCAGCATCACCCCGGCCACTCCAGCTCATACTCGATCTTCGTACCGAAGTACGTGCGACGGGCCACTCGTTCGACGGGCTCGCAGATGACCGCGGCGAAGCGCCGGTCGGGGCGCTTCGCCTCGGCCAACACCTGCGCCTCGTATAGGCCAGGCACAGGATCAACGCCGCCTTTGGACCGTAACAGCATGATGGCTGCGATCAGCCGTCCATGACGAAGGTGTTCGTCGATTCGATCACGAACCCGCGGGGACAACTCTGCCCACCGCCTATCCCGCGCTTCCACACCTCCTCAGTCTGACCAGCGATGATCACGGTGTTGCTACACCCCTCTCAAACACGCTCTGAGGAAGAGTTGCCCCCATCTCGGAACTGAAGGCTCCCCTGCCGGCGGACAGCACAATGACCGCTGAACGACCGCTAAACGACCGTCTGATGGCCTGGTTTTTTCGACCATCACCTCGATAATTACCAAATAACGGCGCAAGCTGAGCTGTTGCCCGATGCCCACTCACTGGAGCATCAGGAGACGAATCCGGAAGAGAGGACGCAAGTCATGACATCAGTTCTGAACCGAGTAGGCGATCGGCTGCTCGCGCATCTCGCCCCCAAGGAAACCGCCGGCGCAGGAGGATGCGAATACTGGAGAGGGTGCGTGTCCGCCTCCGGCTGTGGTCCGATCCACACACAGATATTGACGGTCTACACCAACTGCCACACCGAGAGGGGAGCCTGCTGCTGATCGCAGGCACCCGACCCTGACCATTCCGTTCGGTCCCGCGGCCCGCCGCCGAGCCGGGCATGAATGCGCCGCGTCTCGGGGCCGTGCGGAATTCAACCGAAGAAACAGCCGGAGGGAGTGAATCAACGTCAACGGATTGATCGCCTATATTGGTTTCGGCTGTCGGCTGCTGCTGGCGGTGGTGTTCCTTGTCGCGGTGGCGGGCAAGCTGTTTCGGCGGCGAAATCTTACTGAATTCCGGTCGTCGCTGGCGGCCTTCGGCGTGCGGCCGCGCTGGAGGCCGGCGGTCACGGCGGGAGTGGCCGGGGGCGAACTCGCCGCGGCGGCCCTGCTGCCGGTCGAGGTCACCGCTCTGGCGGGTCTGGCCATCGGGGCGGCGCTGCTGATCGCCTTCACGTCGGCGATCGCCGTGGCCCTGCGGCGCGGCACGCCGGCCGATTGCCGCTGCTTCGGCGGTTCGGCGCGGCCACTGGGCCTACGGCACCTCGTACGCAACGCCATCCTCCTGTCGATCGCGGCCTGCGGAACGGCGGGAACCGTGCTGGCCACGAATCCGGGGGCCGCGGGATGGGACGCGGTTGCCCTGCTGCTCTCCGGATCCGTGGCCCTCTTTCTGGCGGCGATGCTCATCGCCTACGACGACCTCGTGTCCTTGGTGCTCGCTCGTTGACGCCCTGCCCGCCGACCCTCGAAAACCTGACCGATCAGGAGTGTGTTGATGAATGCCGTACTGACCGCCGCGGTCGCCATCGTCGGTGCGCTGTGCGGGCTCAACCTGTTACTGATGCTCGCCGTGCTCCGCCGCCTGCGCGATGACCAGCAGAGGAGCCATGACCCTCTCGCGGAGCGCGGATTGGTGCCCGAAACAGGAACCCGCGTGACCGATTTCACCGCGACGACGATCGACGGGGACGAGGTCTCAACGCACGGCCTGGACGGCCCGCTGCTGACCGGGTTCTTCTCCTCGGGATGCCCGTCCTGCCGGGACGAGCTTCCCGCCTTCGTCAGATTCGCTGGCGCCCTGCCCGGCGGACGCGAACGCAGCCTGGTGGTGCTCGCCGGGTCGGCCGAAGAAGGCGCGGACATCATCGACGCCGTACGCGAGGTGTCCCGGGTGGTGGTCGAGCCGCTGCGCGGTCCGGTGGAGAGCGCCTTCGGTGTACGGGTCTGGCCCAGCTTCGTGGTGCTCGCCCCGGACGGCACGGTCTCGGAGAGCGTCTCCGGCGTCGACAGGCTGATGCCTGCCCAGGCCGTCATGCGCTGATGGGAAGAGGTGACTACGCGGCCGGCGGCGACACCCGCTGGCCGGAGAGATGCCTCGCCGCCCTGGCCGTGGCGTGGCGTGTCAGGGCGGCGTTGCTGGTGGCCCAGATGGTCATGGTGTTCGTCATGGGCGCCGCGCCGGTGGGTGTCGCGTGGGTGACCAAGCAGGTGCTGGACGAGCTGCTGCTGCGGCAGCGCTCCATCGGCTGGCTGGTGGGGCAGGGCTCGCTGCTGGCCGGCCTGGGACTGCTCGCCGCGGCGCTGCCGCACTTGTTCGCGTACACGCAGGCCGAGATGGGGCGGGCCGTCCGCCTCCACAACCAGGACCGGCTGTACGGAGCTTTGTCGCGTTTCTCCGGGCTGGCCAGGTTCGACGATCCGGCCTTCTACGACCGTATCCGGCTGGCCCAGCAGTCCGGGGATCAGGCGCCGCAGCTCGTCCTCGACGCGTTGCTGGCAGGAGTGCGCAGCCTCGTCACCATGACGGGCTTCGTCGTCTCGCTGCTGGCGGTGAGCCCTGTCATGGCGGGGGTGGTCCTGCTGTCGGCCATCCCGGTCGTGGTCGCCGAGCTGAGCCTGAGCAGGAGGCGGAGCGAGCTGTTGTGGACCACCAGCCCGAACGTGCGCAGGCAGGTGTTCTACGCCCAGCTCATGATCGACCGTACCGCCGCCAAGGAGATCCGCCTGTTCGGCCTGGGCGGCTTCGTCCGGTCGCGCATGCTGAAGGAGCTGCGTCAGGTCAACGACGCCGAGCGGGCACTCGACCGGCGTACGTTCCACACCCAGTTCTGGCTGGCCGCGCTCACCGCCACGGTCGCGGGCGGCGGCCTGGTCTGGGGCGTTCTGCTGGCGCGCGCGGGCCGGCTCACCCCCGGTGACGTCGTCATCTTCACCGCCGCGGTCGCCGGGGTGCAGGCAGGGTTGTCCGGGCTGATCGCCCAGGTGGCGAGAGGACATCAGGCGCTGCTCCAGTTCGGCCACTACCTCGACATCCTGAGCACCGAGCCTGACCTGATGACGCCGGCCGGCCCGGTGCCGGCGCCACCGTTGCGGAACGCGATCGAGCTGAAGGACGTCTGGTTCCGTTACGACGAGGACAAACCGTGGGTGTTACGCGGGCTCGACCTGCGGGTCCCCGCCGGCGCGCTGCTCGCCTTGGTCGGAACGAACGGCGCCGGCAAGAGCACGCTGGTCAAGCTCCTGTGCCGCCTGTACGATCCCACGCGCGGTCAGATCCTGTGGGACGGCATCGACATCCGGCTCTTCTCCGTCGCCAGCCTGCGAGAGCGCATCGGCACCGTGTTCCAGGACCACATGAACTACGACTTCACCGCCGCGGACAACATCGGCATCGGCGACCTCCCGGCGCGCGACGACCGCGACCGGATTCGCGCCGCCGCTGTCTCCGCCGAGGTTCATGACACGATCGCCGGCCTGACGCGTGGATACGACACGCTGTTGAGCCGGATGTTCTTCATGAGCGCCGAACCCGACGACGACAGCACCGGCCTGACGTTGTCCGGCGGCCAGTGGCAGCGGATCGCCCTGGCCCGTGGCCTGATGCGGGGCCGCAGAGACCTGCTCATCCTCGACGAGCCCAGCTCGGGCCTGGACGCCGAAGCCGAGCACACGATCCATCAGCGGCTGGTCGAGCATCGCCGCGGAAGGACCAGCGTGATCATCTCCCACCGGCTGAACGGCGTGCGCATGGCCGACCATATCGCCGTACTCGACGGCGGCCAGGTGACCGAGCAGGGCACCCACGACCGGTTGATGGCCCGGGACGGCACCTATGCCAGGCTCTTCCGGATGCAGGCCTCGGGATACAGCACCGAGCCGGACGCGCGGCCGCTCTCATGATGGTCTGGGCGATCGTCCTGCTCACCACGGGCGTGACCGTGGCCGCCCTGCTACGACGGCGCATCGTGGTCGTCACGGTGACCGGGATCAGCATGACACCGACGATCCAGCCGGGAAACCGGCTCCTGGTGCGCCGGTGCGGCATCGCCGGGCTGAAGATCGGGGACATCGTGGTCCTGGAGCCGCCCCAGCCGTACATCCCCGACGAGGTCACACAGCTCGTCCCCATGCGACCGCAACCGCGATGGAACGTCAAACGGGTCGCGGCCCTCCCCGGCGACCCGATCCCCGCGCAGGCTCAGGCCGCGACGGGAGCCGCCCGGATCGTCCCGGCAGGTTCGCTGATCGTCCTCGGCGACAACGACGAGGGCCGCGACTCCCGCCAGGTCGGCCTCTACCCCGCCGACCGCATCCTCGGAGTCGCCCTCAGAACACTGGCGGTGTGAAATGTCCCTTCACGGTGGCGCGGTAGCGGCGCAGACCGATTTCGGCATGGTCGATCTCGTTCCGGACCAGGGCCGCCCCGGAGCCTGGATGTTGCTGCTGGACCATTTTCCGCAGTCTTTTGTGGATCTCGCCGACCCCCGCCACCTGAAATTCAGGTATGTGCGGTGGCTCGCGTCGATCGCCGACATCGTCGCGGAACCCGGCGCTCCGATCAGGGCACTGCACCTGGGCGGCGGTGCTCTCACCCTCCCCAGGTACGTCGCCGCCACCCGGCCGGGCTCGGCCCAACTGGTCGTCGACCGGGACGCGGCGCTGATGGCGCTGGTCCAGCGGGTGTTGCCGCTGCCGGCCGCGGGCGGGCTGCACGTCCACATCGCGGACGCCCGCGACGCGATACGGACGCTACCCGCGCGATCTCACGACCTTGTCGTCACGGACGTGGTGAACCGGACCGGGGTGCCCGCACGGCTGGCGAGTGTCGAGTTCGCCACCGAAGCCGCACGGGTACTGGACCGGAACGGACAGTACGCGTTGAACGTCATGGATTCTGCACCTTTCGCCTTCACCCGAGGCGTGGCTGCGACGTTCTGTGCGGTCTTCGGCGACGTGGGCCTGTTCTGCGAACCGGAAGTGCTGCGCGGCGACCAGATCGGCAACCTCATACTCGTGGGTACGAACGACCGCCTGCCGACGCGGCCCCCGGCCACGCGTACGACGCGTACACCCTCTCCGGTGCGGCTGCTGAGCGGGGAGGAGTTGAGCCGCTTCATCGGAGACGCCCAGCCCATGCCCGACACGGCCGCGGTCGATTCGCCGTCCATCACCTGATCGCTTGAGGCCGACGCGGTTCGAATCCCACCTTCCTACGGGAATCCGCAGGTTCTCCTCGTGGTCAGCGGGAGCTGAGGGCGCGGATCGCTTCATATGCGGTCCGGCCTCAGCCTCTCGGCGTGAAACGCGCCCTCAACCCGTCGGGCACCAGGAGTGCCTTCGGATTCGGCAACTTCTCGGTGACGTTCACCGCCTCGATGTCGTACGTGTCGGCCAGCCAGGCGATCGCGAGGGTCAACTGCACCAGGCCGAGCTGGTTACCGAAGCAGATGCGCGGACCGGCGCCGAACGGGAAGTACGCCCGCCCGGCGTAGGGGCGATCCCGGTCGAGCCAGCGTTCCGGCCGGAACTCGTGCGGCTCGTCCCACCAGCGCGGATCGCGGTGCACGTGGAAGGCGCTGAACATCACCTGCTCACCGCGCCGGAGCCGGAAACCGGCCAGCTCGGTGTCCCGTTGCACCCAGCGCCCCATCAGCCAGGTCGGCGGGAACACGCGGAGCAACTCGCTGAGGAACGCCGCCGTGTAGGGAAGATCCGTGACCGCGACCGGCTCGCCGTGCCTGGCCGCCCGGACCATCGGGCCCTCGGCGCGAATCCTGTCCAGGTGCGCGGGCTGCAGCGCGAACTGCCGGATCGCCCAGGCGAGCGTGGCACCGGGCACGCCGTGCGAGGCACGCAGGACGACGTCGATCAGCCGTACGACGGAGGTCCTGTCGAGGTCTGCCTCCCCGCCGGTCAGCAGCACGTCGAGGAGATCCCTCGCCTCCACTCCGGCGGGCACCGCCGGCCGGTCGGCCACGTGCCGTTCGAGGAGTGCCATCGCGCGCCGGCTGGTTCTCTTGATCCGCAGGACGCTGGGCAGCGGCAGCCAGCGCGGCAGGCTCAGCGAGCTGTCCATGAGCCGTACGGCCATGGTCGCGCCGGCGGCGACGGCGTCGGCGATCTCCGTGACGTCGTCGCCGTGGCCGCCCAGACAGTAGTCGGCGACGGCGAGACCGGAGAACTCCCGCATCAGCGGAAAGATTTCGACAGCCTGATCGCTGGAGCGACGGACCAGCCTGTCGAGCTGTTCGAGGAAACGCGCGCCGTGAGCCGCGGCGGCCGATTTGTTGGCGCCCCGCCACCCCTTCCTGCGGGCGAGCATGTTGGACCCAGCCTGCGCCTCCCATGGATCCCGGTCACCGGAGAACAAGGAGCCCTCGGTGCGGAAGTCGGTATTGGTACGGGTGAAGAGGTCGTGGATGACCTCCGGATCCGAGACCACCACGGTCGCCCGGCTGAACCGGAACACGTCACCGAACTCACGCCGGCAACGGGTGATGAAGCCGAGGCGGTCACGCTCGTACTCATAGGTGGCATCCAGCAGTTGACGCCCAGAAGGGCCCGGTATCTGGCCAGAAACGGTTGCGGTCATTCGGTGCGGCTTTCCGGTTTCTCCGTGAGGGTGGGCGGCTGAGAGAGCAGCCGCCCACCCGGACGAGGGTTTAGTGGAACCACCAGTAGCGGCCGCCCATCTTCCCCTTGCTCAGCCCAATCACGGTCGCGGTCCGGTAAGCGATTTTCCGCATCATGATGCTTCCTTCCACATACAATCCGAATATTGCCGTGTTCCAACCGTGCACGATCAGCGATGACCAGGGCCAGGGCGCTGGCTGGACATTGACCGGACACATGGATCAGGTCGTCGAACCGGACCGCGAGCAAGCCGGCCACCAGTCCCCCGGCCGCTCGGCCCGCCACCACCGCTTCGGGCGCGGGCAAGCGGTCGCCCGCCGGCCCGCCCAGGCTCATTGAGGCAATGGGTTTCGCTTGTCACCACAAATCTTTCGTGAGCCACAGAGCTCCGGCAAGGACAGCGGCGGGACATATTCTGGGCATTCCCGCAGTGGCAGCGCGAGCGGGGTGAATGTCAACGCGCGCGCTTTGTCCCATGACGGCTCCCGCGAAGAGCCGGCCGTCAGCACCCGTACGAAGCCGATCACGATCCGCTGTCGCCGCGTGAGGCCGGTAATGGAGCAGCGCCCTACTACGCGGCGACGCGTAGCCGCCGGATACGGCTGTGGAGGGAAGACACGGGCGGCGTGTCACGATGAGGGTGAGGGGCATGTTGAGAACCCTTTTCCTCAAGACGGCGACGATCGCGTCAATCCTGATGGCCGGCCTGACCGCACCAGCCCATGCCGATGCCGCGGTGGTGCGGACCACCGACGGCCCGGTGCGCGGGAAGGTCACCGACGGCTCCCGCCTGTTCCAGGGGATCCCCTACGCCGCACCACCGGTGGGTGCGTTGCGCTGGCGTGCCCCCGCCGCGGTGACCCCGTGGACCGCGGTTCGAGAGGCCACCAAACCGGGCTCGGCGTGCCCCTGGCGAGAGTCACCCGACGAACCACCGCAGGGCAGTGAGGACTGCCTGTATCTCAATGTGGCGACGCCGGCCGCGGCGTCGTCCCGGCGCCTGCCGGTGATGGTGTTCGTCCATGGCGGCGGTTTCACCAGCGGCAGCGGCGGAACGTACGACGCGAGGCGCATGGTCGAGCGCGGTCAGGTCATCGTCGTGACCCTGGACTATCGGCTCGGCGCGCTGGGCTTCCTCGCCCATCCGGGGCTACGCGAGCCGTACGGCGGCAACTTCGGCATCGCCGACCAGCAGGCGGCGCTCCGCTGGGTGCGCGCCAACATCGACCGGTTCGGCGGCGATCCGCGGAACGTGACCCTGTGGGGTCAGTCGGCAGGTGCCGTCAGCGCCTGCGCCCAGTTGGCCGCTACCGGCGCGAAGGGCCTCTTCCACAAGGCGATCGTTCAGAGTGGCCCGTGCGGGAACGCGCTGCTCGCCAGGAAGGTGGCCGAGCGCCGGGGCCTGGACACGGCGCGCCGGCTGGGCTGCGCGGATCCGCGTACCGCCGCCGCCTGTCTGCGCGCCAAGCCGCTGGACGATCTGGTCGGCCTGTACGAGGACCAGGTCGCTTCGATCGAACCCCGGCGCACTGCGATGCCGTGGGGGCCGGTGGCGGACACTCCGGCCATCCCGGTCCAGCCGGTGAAGGCGCTGCGGGCTTCATCGATCCCCATGATCCACGGCGGAACTCGCGACGAGATGACCGTCGTGGTGGCCCGCCGCCACGCCAAGATCACCGTAGCGGAGTATCGGCGAACGGTGAAGGAGCTGTTCGGAGCCCGGCAAGGCCAGCGAGTGCTGCGGCAGTATCCGGCGGATCGGTATGCCAGCCCGGCGTGGGCGCTGGCGACCCTGCTCGGCGACCACGGGGGCAAGATCGGCGCCTGCTCCCAGTTGCCCGCCAACGACGCGGCGGCCCGAAAGGCCCAGGTCTTCGGTTACGAGTTCGCCGAGCCGGTGAAGGGGGCGGTCATCAACGGCATGCCCATCGGCGTATCGCACAACGCGGACGTCCCCTATCTGCTCGACAGCCTCGATCCGGACCGCCCGTCCGCGCCGCCGTCGCCCCTGCGCGACAGGATGGTCGACTACTGGACGAGCTTCGCCAAGTCCGGCACGCCGGGATCTGACTGGCCTGTGTACAAGCCTGCGACGGTACTGTCCATCGACGCCCAGGGCGTCAAGCCGGTCGACGTGTCCGCGGCGCATCACTGCGACTTCTGGAAGCGGCTCCCCGGCGGCTCCTGACCCGCGGCGATCCGCTCCGATCCCTCGCCTGGGCCCGCCGGTGTACCTACATCGGCGGGCCCAGGTCGGACTGTATGGCGAACACCACGAGTTGCGCCCGGTCGCGGGCCTTCAGCTTGAGCATCGCCCGGCTGACGTGGGTTCGGACGGTTTCGGTGCTGAGCACCAGCTCGCTCGCGATGTCGTCGTTCGACAGGCCGGCGGCCACCCAGGCCACCACCTCGCGTTCGCGCGCCGTGAGATCCTTGACGTCCGGGTGCGCGATCATGACGGGGGCACGGCGGGTGAACTGGGAGATCACGCTGCGGGTGACCCCTGGCGACAGCAGCGACTCCCCCCGTGCCACCACACGTACCGCGCGTAGTAACTCCTCAGGGTCGGCATCTTTGAGGATGAATCCGCTGGCACCATCCCGCAGAGCCGCGAAAACATACTCATCCAGCCCAAACGTGGTCAGCATGACCACTCGGACCGACGCCAGCGCCTGATCGTCGGTGATCTCCCGCAGCGTCGCGAGGCCGTCCATCTCCGGCATCCTGATGTCCATCAGGACCACGTCCGGCGCCGTGTCGCGGACCACGGCCAGCCCGGCACGACCGTCGGCGGCCTCGCCGACCAATTCCGTGTCGGGCTCGGAGCGCAACAGCGTCCGCACCCCGACGCGGATCAAAGCTTGATCGTCCACGACCACGACGCGGATCATGTCGCCTCCACCGGCATCTGGGCCCGGACGGCGAATCCCCCGCCGGGACGAGGACCTACTTCGAGTTTTCCGCCGAGCGTCTCGGCCTGCGCCCGCATGCCCCGAATGCCAAGACCTTCGTCCGGCGCCGACAGCGTGCCGGCACCTGTGTCGGTGACCTCGACCAGGAGTTCGGACCCGTCGCGGCACACCAGGACACGGGTGTTCGCCGCACCGGCGTGGCGCAGCACATTCGTCAGCGCCTCCCGCACGATCCGGAACGCCGCCGCGTCCACCGGCCCGGCCAGGCCGAGGTTCGGCTGGACCTCCACGGTCACCTCGATCCCGGCCGCCCGCACCCGGTCTGCCAACGCGGCCAGGTCGTCCAGACCAGGTGCCGGCGCGTGCGGCGCGAACCCGTCGCCGCGTAGCCGTTCCAGCTCCACCCGCAGGTTGTCCAGAGCCTCACGACTCGTGGCGCGTACGGCCCGCATGGCGTGGCGTGCCTCGGCCGGATCGCGATCGAACACGTGCAACGCCACCCCGGCCTGCATCGCGATGGCCGCCAGTCCGTGACCGATGGTGTCATGGAGATCCTGCGCCATCCGCAACCGTTCCTCGGAGGCCACCCGCCGCGCGTGCTCGTTACGCAGCCCGTCCGCGGCCTCCCGCCGCACTCGTACGCTGATCCCGGCCGCCACCGTGACCAGGGCGACCGCGGCCCAGATGAACACGTCAGTGGCCAAAGTCGACGACTCGCCGGCCATGGGAGCGGCCTTGGCGAACAGCGCCACCACCTGCACGCCGAGGTCCGCCGACACGGCAGAGGTCGCCTGGCCGATCGGCCAGGCGGCTGCCACGCTGAAGACCGCGACGGGGAGCGTCAGCAGGATCGGGCCGAACGGGTATCCCGCCGCCAGATACGCCGCCACCGCGGCACCGTTGACCGCCAGTGCCACACCCGGCCGGCGCCGTAGGGCCAGCGCGAGTGCCGCCGTCACCACCAAGGCGTAGGCGAGCGGGTCCAGCGGACGGGCCGCCTCCGGCTGAAACGTGGCCGCCGGCCCCGTGCCTATCAGGCCGACCGCCAGAAACGGCAGGCACGGCCACGCTTCGACCGACCAGCCCTGCGCCCGTTTCCAGACATCCCTCACGTTACCGACCATAACGCCGCCTGAACGCCGCACGCCGTACGCAACCTTGCGTATACGCGAAAGCCGCAGCCACGGGGATGCCCTGGCCGAGGCTTCCGGCCCATAGTGAACTCTTCAGCTCTCACGAAAGGACGAGGCCATGAACGTCAGGCTTTCGGGAGTCCGGCTGGCCACCGTAGGCGGGTTGATCACCGGCGCGGCCGGAATGGTCATCCAGGGGGTTTCGGGGGTCCCGATGCCGATCGTCCCGCCGGGTCTGGTTCTCCTGGTCGGAGCAGCCCTGCTGATCGCCTTCACCAGGTGGCGCTGGACGCCGGCGCTCGGCGCACTGGTAGGGCTCGCCGAGGCCGCGGCCATCGGCATCGGTCAACTGGACACCCTGGCCGACCCGTCCGCACTGGGGATCTTCCTCGGCACCTGGATCAGAACCCTCGGCGTCGTGCTGGCCATCACCGCCGGTGTGGCGGCCACCGTGATCGCGTATCGCGGTGCGAGGGGCAGGCGTTCCGCAGACGACCTCGGCAACGGAGTTTCGCACATCGCGGATGGCGGCGGTCAGTCGGCGACTTCCCGCGGCCGTTAGAGGATCGCGGTCTCCCGCCCCTCCGAAAGCCGGCTGAGACAAGACGGGGTCGGCCCGGATTTGCGGCCACCGACCATCGGCCCGACCGGGTCGACCGACATTCTTCCTCATCAGCAGCCATTCGGATTTCGGGAGCAATTCGACGGACGATGGGTTGACCGCGGTCCGGTTCGGACAGGTGGATTGCAGCGCATGACGCAGACCGGAATCACCCGATGACTTACTCATACGCATGTGGGTGGATGTGCTCATTGGAGATGTTTGATGTTCGCAAGAGAACGAGACACAGCCGATACCGGTCCGGTTGACAAAGAACAGACCCTGGGGGGCCTGCTGCGAACGTGGCGGGAACGGGCACTGCTGACTCAGGAGCAACTGGCTCGCCGCACCGGGCTCAACACGCGTACTGTCCGCCGGCTGGAACTCGACGAGGTTCATCGCCCGCGCACCGCGTCACTGTACGCGCTGGCCAGGTCGCTGGGGCTGAAGGACGCCGAAAAGGAAGAGCTGATCGCCGCGGCCCGCACCGCTTCGGTTCGAGTGCTGAACCTCCCCAGGCTGGGAAATTCCGCGGCCGGCGGCCGCGGGGTGACCGCCGACGACGACTTGCGACCGCGTCTGATGACCACGCCGCAGCAACTGCCACCCAACGCCGCACACTTCGTCGGGCGGCGTATGGAGCTCGCCGTCTTGGACGGCCTCTTCAAGGAACCAGAATCGGCCGTGGAGCCGAATCTCCGGGTTCTGGTGATCGTCGGTGGCGCTGGAATCGGCAAGACGACGCTGGCGCTTCAGTGGTGCTCGTCGGTCGCGGACGAATTTCCGGACGGGCAACTGTACGTCAACCTCAGAGGCTTTGGAACGCTCGCTCCCATCGAGCCGGTGAGCGCCTTGGCCATGCTACTCCGCAGCATGGGTGTAGCCCCTGACGAAATCCCTGACGACCCGGTCGACGCGTCCGCGTTGTTCCGGACCCGTACCGCGAACAAACGCCTGCTGCTCCTGCTGGACAACGCGCTGGACAGTGAGCACGTCCGCCCGCTGCTGCCCGCCCCTGGCTGTACTGTCGTCGTCACCAGTCGCGACCAGCTACGCAGTCTGGCGGCACGCGACGCCACCGCCCGTATCAGCGTTCCCCCGCTCGAACTGCGGGACTCTGTCGAACTGCTGAGCCGGGTCTCGGGCCGGTCCACGGTCCCGTTCGACGACCCGACCGTTCGCGAGCTCACGGATCTGTGTGACAACTCACCTCTCGCGCTGCGGATCATCGGTGAACGCCTCGCACGGCGGCCCGATATCCGCCTGTCCGACGTCGTCGACGAAATCACCCATGAGCGGCTCGAAGTCTTCTACAGCGGCGACGACGCCCCGTCGGACATGCGTACGGTTCTTTCATGGTCCTATCAGCACCTCGACAGGGACGCCGCGTGGATGTTGCGCGCGCTGGGCGCGCTTTACCCCGGGAGTGACTTCAGCCTGGCGGCGGCCGGCGCTCTTTCCGGGTTTTCCCCCGGGCAGGCGCGCAGGCATCTGGACCGGTTGGTCTCCACGCACCTTGTGCAGCAGCAGAGCCATGACCGCTACAACCTGCATGATCTGGTGCGCGCGTACGCAGCCGAGGAGAGCCGCCGGCAGGACGCCACCTCGGTCCGCACCGACGCCGTCTCACGGCTTCTGACGTGGTTCATCCACGGCATGTACGCCGCCGACGTCATTTTCACGCCCGGCCGCATGCGGGAGCCTCTGGGCGAGCTGAGTGAGCTGGGCGAAACAATGGCGCCCTTCGCCTTTTCCGATGAGTCTGCGGCCCGGCACTGGTACGAACTGGAACACCAGACGCTGATAGCGTTGCCCGCCTGGGCGTATGACAATGGCGAGTCTCTTGCCGCCTGTCAGATCGCCTACCTGCAAGAGGTATACCTTTTTCATTACAGCTACTATCACGAACTGCTCAGCGGCCACAAGATAGCGGTAAAAGCGGCACAGAAGATCGGCGACCTCCGGCTGGAGGGGCATCTGCTCAGCGCGATGGGTAACACGTGCTCTGAGCTCCTTCGCCTCGACGAGGCGGCCCGATACTTCTACCAGGCGCTGGCGGCGGTCCGAGAATGCAAAGACCGCCGCGGCGAGGCCAAGGTTCTCGGGAACATCGCCATGAACGCCATCGACGTCCAGGACTATGAGACGGCGCGAAAGCGATGTGAGCAGGCGATAGCCGTGGCCGTCGACTCAGGATACGAGCGGGGCCACGCCCACACTCTGGACACGCTCGGCGAGGCGCATTTGGGCCTTGGTGACATCGCCTCGGCCATCGAGTGCTGGCATCAAGCGCTCGTCATCAATCGTCGGAGCGGTGCCCTCTTCGTTCAGGCGACGAACATCTCCAACCTGGGGCGTGCCTACTCTGCCCTAGGGGACCACGAATACGCGATCAAACACCATCTGGAAGCGATCTCCGTATGCCGGGCGATCGAGAGCCCGCGAGGACAGGCCATGGCCATGTTCAACCTGGGTCATGCCTACCGTTCTCAGGGGAGCCTGGCGGAGGCCGAGGCCGCCTGGCAGGAGTCGCTGGCCATTTTCTCCAAAATTCGAGATGCCAAGGCCGATGAGGTCTGGCGCGAGCTCCAGACGATCCGCGAGGACACTCAATGACACATTCTGATTCCGCGCGGTTCCGCGCGCTGCTGGGCGTCGGTTCGCGGACAGGCGTTGGCAGAGCCCTCGCCGGAGGTCCTCAGATGATGCCGGAGTCGGTCGCATGAGAGTCCTCATCTTCGGCGGTACCGGATTCACCGGCAGACGGATCACCCGGCGGCTGGCCGAGCGCGGCGACGAGGTCCTGGTCGTTCATCGAGAAACGACCATGGCAGAGGACCTGCCGGGGGTGTCTCACCTGCTCACCGACCGTCAGGCGCTGGCCGGTCACGCCGCCCGCGTCCGCCGGTTCGCCCCTGAGGCAGTGGTCGACGCCTTCGCGTTGACGGGCGCTGATGTGGACGCGGTTCTGCCGGTCCTGCCGGACGTCCCCGCGGTGGTGCTGTCCAGCGTCGATGTCTATCAGGCGTTCACAGGACTGAACACCGGCCGCGAGCTCGCCGCCATGCCCCTCGACGAAGAGTCCGAGCTGCGCCGTGACCGTTACCCCTACCGTGGCGCCGGCCTGCCGGGTGTGCCGGATGACTACGAGAAACTCGACGTCGAGGAGCGGTGGCTGCCCCGTGGCGCCGTGGTGCTGCGGTTGCCGATGATCTATGGCGCGCACGACTGGCAACGCCGCGAGGACCCCATTCTCCGCAGGGTCCGCGCCGGCCGTCAGCGCATCCCCGTCGGCGCGGCCAACCTGCTCTGGACCCGGTTGCACGTCGACGACCTGGCCTCGGCCGTCCTCGCCGCGCTGGACACCCGGGCCGCCGACGGACAGGCCCTCACGATCGGCGAGTCACGCACCCTGACTCTGGGAGGCTGGTTCCGGCAGATCCTGGATGCCGCCGGCTCGTCCGCGGAGCTGGTGCGCGTCCCTGACGCCGCTCTTCCGCCCTCACTAGCGCTGGCCGGCGCACCGCTCCAGCACATCCTCGTGGACTCCCACCGCGCCGCCTCACTGCTCGGCTGGTCAGCCGGCGACCCCGCCGAACGGGTCTCCCAGTCCGTACGCTGGCACCTGGATCACCCCTCCCCATCACCATGGACAGAGGAGGAGGCGGCAGCCGACGATGCCGCACTGGCCGCGAGCGGCTGAAAACACATATGCGCCGGCGCCCAATCTCGCATGACGGCTTCACTTTGACTTCATCGGCATTTCCGGACTTCGATGACAACGATTACGCCTGAGCCCGGGGGCGCCGGTGTGATGTATTTGCGTTCATGAGATTTCGACGAGCCTCCGCGTTCTTGGTGGTGCCGGCCTTATGCGTCTCCCTCGTGCCCGCGACGGCGCCTTCTGTCCATGCGATGGACGGCGCCTGCGTGCCACCACCGGCCAGCAGTCCCGACTATTACCAGTTCGTTCAGACATATCGCAGCGAGTGTTCTTCCGTGCGCAACTGGAACCGTACGTTCCCCGACGTCTCGGTGTCGGCGTTGGTCGATGACCGCAACAACCTCGCGGTGACGAGTTCCACCTCGCTGGCCGGGGCGATCGCCTCGGTCAAGGCGGGCGGAAAGGAATTCGTCGCCAGCGGCGGGCACGGGGCCGCGCTCCAATACGCCTTCCACGCCTGGCAGAAGACCGGGAGGGCCACCGAATGCTACAACCCCACACAGGCGGGGGCGCGCATCGACGACGTGGGCCAGCGCGAACCGTATCACGGACCCAGCACAAGTGCCCTGTACGTCATGGCCAAGGCCGGCTCATCGATTCGCACTGAATCGCGACCGGCGATGTACTTGACCCGGGCCGATCGCCAGCCAGGCTATGACGGCTGCCTGGCCGCCAATGTCCAGCCCAACACCAGTCCATTCACCTTGGGGTTGTCGCCGTACTGGCTGCGCACCCAGGTCCAGCTCGCTCCCGACAACAAGGTCGCGGCGCTGAAGAATGTGGTCCGGCTGTCTGCTGACTTGACCTCCGAAGACTCTTTGCACGAACAATTCGACGGGGTGCTGATAGCTTATCTTCAGCGGGATTTCGTGCGCGTCTACTCCTACGAGCCGACTGGCGATGTCCTCACCCCTGGCCCGGCCGCCGAATACGTCACAAAAGACCCCGTATTACGCTGCACCGCCGACCATCTGCACTGCCTCGGCATGTATGTCAGGCCGGCCGTACTGGGCACATCCGCCTACTACTACACGATGACCCGACCCCCGTCGCCGTACAACGGCATGGCGGGCGAGTACACCATGCAGGTGACCTCCCCTGCCGTTGACGTCGCGAAAGGCGACGTCTTGACCTACGAGACCTTCCTCGTCGTGGGAAACCGTGACCGGGTCGCATCGACGATCCGGCAACTGCATCAAGCGCTCACGTGAGTCGCCGATGACCACCCACGCGTTTCCACGGGGATAGGGCCGCCGGCGGGCCACCACACAAGTACGGCCCGCCGTCATCCCGTTCTCCGGATGTGCCCGTTCTCCCATGCCCATGCGGCGATGCCGACCCGGCTGGTGGCGGCCACCTTTCGTTGAACGCTCGCGACATGGGTCTTCACCGTGCCGATCGAGATGAACAGCTCCGTCGCGATGTCGGTGTTACTGAGCCCTCGCGCGACCAGCCTGGCGATCTCCAGTTCGCGCTCGGTCAGAGGCGTTTCCCGCGGCTCGTCGGTGCCCGCGTGCTGACGGCGGAAGTGCTCCAGGAGCCGGACGGTGATCTGCGGGCTGATGAGTGTGTCGCCGTTCATCGCGGAGCGCACCGCCTCGATGAGAAGAGCGGGGCCGGAGCGTTTCAGCAAGAATCCGCTGGCGCCGTCCCGCAGCGCGATGTAGGCGTATTCGTCGATCTCGAACGTCG
Source organism: Nonomuraea sp. B10E15 (assembly GCF_039871615.1). Lineage (NCBI taxonomy): Bacteria > Bacillati > Actinomycetota > Actinomycetes > Streptosporangiales > Streptosporangiaceae > Nonomuraea > Nonomuraea sp. B10E15. The sequence goes on along the minus strand of NZ_JBDPMB010000002.1, from coordinate 585,827 downwards.
TGACGACGATCACCTTGACGGCGCCCTTGAACTCCGGCCCGGTCAGGCGCCGAGTCAGCTCAAGGCCATCGAGTACCGGCATCCTGATGTCCGCGAGCACGACGTCGGGACGATGCTTCCGGACCGCTCTCAGCGCCTCCTCACCGTCGCCGGCCTCCGCCACGACACACATGTCGGGTTGCGCATCCAAGATCATTCTGAAGCCGATCCGGACCCGCTCGTGATCATCTACGATGAGGATTCTGGTCCCCATGACACCTTCTTCCGGGGAAGCGACGCCTTGACGTGCCATCGCGAAGGTTCGGCGAACCCCGCGGCGAACGTCCCCCCGAGCACCTCAACCCGCTCCCTCAAGGCGATCAGGCCGAATCCGTCGGAACCCGCGGTCAGCGGATTCGCCGGTTCCGACGTGTGATCGCTGATCACTTCGACGGTCACGTACGACACGGCGCCTTTCCACGCCGATGCGACCCTCACCTCGACCGTGGCGGCATCCGGCGCGTGCTTGCGGACGTTCGTCAATGCCTCCACCACGATGCGGAAGATCGTGGCCCCGACCTCCGGAGTGACGTTCTCCTCGACGCCCGGCTCCAGGTTCAGCTCCGTATGAGCGGTGCCGCTGTCATCGAAGCGGCGCACCAGCTCTGGCAGGTCCCGGAGCTCGGCGGCCGGTCGCACACCATTCTTCTGCGCGGCGGATCCGTGGGCCGATTCGTCTTCGCCCTCGCCCCACAACGTACGCACAGTACGGTCAAGCGTCGAAAGCGCGCGCAGCGCGTCCGCTTCGATACCGCGCAACGCGACCCCTTGCTGGGCCGGATCGTCGTCCGCGACGGAGATCGCCGCCTGAGCCTGCACCAGGATGCCGCTGAGATCGTGGCCGAGGAAGTCATGGAGGTCCTTGGCCAGCTCGACGCGCTGTGACCGCCGGACCTGAATGGCCCGCCGTTCACGCACGTGATGCCGGCGGCGGCCGGTGGCACCGGCGGCCACCGCGGCGCAGGCGAGCGCCCCGCCGAACAGGGACATGCCGAGACCCTCCAGCACGGAAGCGATCTCTGTCAGCCGTAGCACGAGCACGGAGGTCGCCAGGCCGGCGAGCAGGCAGCAGACGACAGCAACCCCTGCCGGGACAAACCGGGCGGACAGGAGGATGAGGACGATCAGGCCGGCGGCCTCCGCAAGGGTGGCCACGCCCTCCGCCGATCCCGCGGGCGGAGAGTAGAGCGAGGTCAGCCCGATCGAGACCAAGGCCGCCGCGAACGTCAGCACCACCGTCGTCGTCGAACGACGGGCGTGGAAGAGAACGGCGGCCAGCACCGCCGCGCCGACGCACACACCGGCGCCAAGCGCGCTGAGCGGTTCCGTCCAGACGAACGCCGCGAGCGTGACGGCCAGCGTCACGCACACGGCTCCGGTCACCACGCCGGCTTGTGCGTGTCCGCTGCCGTTCATGCGGCGAAGTCTATGACGCGTCCACATTCGTCACCTCCGCCGCCAGTCAGAGATTTCGCCCCTCGACCGCACGTCATCTCTGCCTCCAGATGGATGCCGGCGACTCGCTCACACCGGCAGGCTCTTCCTGACCACCACCAACGACGCGGAGACTCACATGACCCACGCCGCCACTCTCAGACCCCGATCCACGACCACGAAGACCATGGGCTACCTGGCCGCCGGCATGGCCACAGCTCTCGCGACAGCACACCTGACGATCTACACGATCGGATACCTCAACACCCCGGACACGCCCATCAGCGCCTACCTGCTCGGCGGCGTCGCAATCGCGGCGATGGCGCTGGTGTTCGCGGGAGCGGCTCTCAAACTGACGCGCACCAGCGGTCCGCAGAGGTGGCGCCGGACGCTTCTCACGCTCTGCTGGACCGCCGCGCTGCTCCTGGCCTTCCAGACGCTGATGATCGCGCTTCAGACACCTGGACTGCTCATCCAACCGGCAGGGCCAGGGCCATGGTCCCTCGTCGGCGGGCCCGCCTTCGCCGTCTTCGCCTGGCGGTCACGCCGGCGCAGGCCGCGCACGTGACCGCCGTGGGCAAGCGGGGGGTCCTGTGGTGGACGGCCGCGGCGATCTGGACCGCGGCATACGGGGGTCTCGGTCTGTACTGGGCGAGGGGCGGAGCCGGATTCCCCTACGCCGAGGCCGGCGCCGCGCGCTCCGCGGGCGCCCTTCTCGTGGGACTGCCGCCCGGCGCGACAGGGGTGACGATCGCGATGATCGCCGTCGCCCTTCTGGCCCTTGCCGCACTCCGCCTGTTGCGCCGGTCCGAGACGACCATGTGGTCCGCGCGATCGGCAGGGGCGGTCGCCGCCCTCCTGCTCCTGGCCGTCCCCGACGCCCGTCTCCTCGTCGCTCTGGTCAATGTGCTGATGCTGCGCCTCGGCGACCTTCCTGCGATGGTGCCGCACCAGGTCTTCGTCCTTGCCGGCGCGTTCGCCTGGTGGCGGGCGGCACAGGCGGACCGTCCGCCGGGTGCCGGCACGCGGCCGTCCGGTCACGAACGCCGGGTGTGGCTGGCCGCCGTAGTCCTTCCGCTGTTGTACGCGGCCCGGCAGTTGACCTGGGCACTCGGAATCCATGTCGGAGTCTCGGAGGAATTCGTGCGGCCGTACACCGCTCCAGGGGCCCGTCTGACGGAGGCCGTTCTCGGCGCGATGACCGTCGCCGGCGCGCTGCTCACCCTGGGCCTGCGCCAGAAGTGGGGGAGCCGCGTGCCACGCTGGAGCCCGATCCTGCCCGGCCGGCCGGTGCCCGTGCTTCTGGTGGCGATCCCCGGCGGACTGGCAGCGATCATTCTGTCCGCCGCGGGGCTGTCGATCTATCGGGGCCTTCTGTCGATGGCGCTCGGGCTCACGCCCGCCGGGCCGAGCGCCGCCTTGGAAAACTGGGCCGTCTGGCTTCCGACACTCGCCTGGCTCCCCTGGGGGCTCGCCCTGGGCGGCGCGACCCTGCACTACCACCGCCGCAGACGCGCGACCGCGCCGCTCGGCCACCGGCATGTGCCGGGGAGTGGGCTGTCTTAATGCCGCTGGGATGGGCGGTGGAGCAGATCACCCACCCACCCCAGCGGCGCTCAGGGGACCCACCGGTGACGGCCGCCTATCCGGCCTCGCTCATCCGCACCTCGGAGAGCCGGCGGAGGGTCCGCCGAGGCCCGGCGGGAAGGTGGCCCGCTACCTCAGTCGGCGCTCTTGAACTGGTAGAACACCCACCCGTCGAGCTCCCAGCCGGGCTCCTTGGCCAGAATGCTCTCCTTGTGCTCGTCGATCGCCAACCGCCAGCGACTGTTGCTCGACAGGCGCCAGACCTTCACCTCGCCCCCGGCCTTCCGGTTGGCGGGTGCGTAGCCGAGCGTGCCGTCGTAGTGGTAGTTGCCCGTGGCGACCAGCCGATCGCGTTCCGTCTCGGTGGTCGAGACGATGTAGGAGGTCGTCTTCTTCCAACGCAGCCGGTAGAGAGGCTTGCTGCCGGCGAACGGCGTGCTCGCGATGTAGTACATCGGGGTCTTCGTGAGGCGCCAGCCGTACTGGAGGGCTGTCCGCTTCTCCCGCTCGTTGGCCGTGTAGAAGAAGCCGCCCGTCTTGGTGACGAACTCGTAGACCTTGACACGCGGTGCCGCCGTGCTCGACGTGGACTCGCTCCCCGCCGTGGAGGCCGACGCCTGGACGGCGGTGCCGGCGGACAGCGTGGCGCTCACGGCCAGCACGAGTCCGAGAACCGCCGAACGGCGCGACCACGCGGTTGATGATGTCATGTGCAGGTATGCCTCTCGATGTGAATTGTGATGCGTTCCGGCGGCAGGAAGCCAGGCCCGCCAGTCGCGTAGGTCGCACGAGTCTCTGCCATCGGAGGGCAGAGTGACCAGGTCAAGGGCGGGGCTTTTGGCGGGCATTGCGGATGTACCCCTCGAAAGCCCGGCCGGCCGGCGCGGAGGCCTGGGCCCGCCGGTTGTCAGGTCGTGCGGCGGGTGCGGTAGAGCTCCGCCTGGCCCGGTGCGAGGCTCACGCTGAACGTGCGTCCCCCGTCCCGGAGGGGCACCGGAACGTACTCCCTCACGTGTGGAATGGAGGAAGGGCTGAACACCTCCGCGGAGCTCACCTCCGGCTTGAGCGTGAACGACACGTCGGTGGTCGTGGTGTACGAGCGGTTCACCGCGAAGATCCAGCTCTGCCCGTCGTCAGTCGGCCGCTCGTACTCGCCCAGCACCATCGGCGACGACGACACCGCACTCAGCACCCGGGAACGTGCGGCGGAGAACGGCTCGGCACCGAGCGGCTGGGAGGGCCCCGTGTGGAAGACCTGCTTGCTCTGCAGGTGCTTGAGCTGCCGCCCCACCGGCTGCAGAAACGTCCGGTTGAACGTGCTCGCCGCGTCATAGAGCGGCGTCTGGCAGCCCGCCTTGTCGATCAGAGCCGTTCCGAACTCGAAGTCAGGTCTCGCGGTCGGTGTCCAGTACGTGAAGTACTTGACCCCCTTGCAGCCGTACGCGAGCCCCATGTTGATCTGCCAGGCCAGCTCGGCCGGGGTGGGCCGCTTCATGACGCCGTGGTCGACCGAGCAGACGTAGACCCACGTCGGCAGGCCGGCCCTGTTTCCGGCCTCCCGGATCAGCTTGTGGTTGAGAAAGAACGTCTGCCTGAAGGTGCCGTCCTTCAGCAACGGATAGTGGTCGAACGACACGAACGACGGCGCGATCTGCTCGACGTACCGCTCGAGATACGTCTCGTACGCCCGGTCCCAGGCCGGGTTGTACACCGGCACGAGGTTGAGGTGGCTCAGCTTGCTGGGAGCGGCCTCGGCCAGCACATCGGTGATCATGCGATAGCGCGGATAGGTGACGGGGTTGGGCTCGTCCACGATCCGGAAGCCGGCGAACGCGTTGTACTGCTGATACTCCTCCAGCACCGCACGGATCCGGTCCGCATAGCCTGGCGTGGGCACCGCGCTGCTGATGCGCTGATCGACGGCCAGCACGCGAAGGCCATGCCGGTCGGCGACCTCCAGCAGCCTGACGTTGGCGTTCTTGTTGTAGACGTCGTTGCCGCCGAGAACGAGGTTGAACCCGGCGGAGGCGATCTCGTCATAGCGCTCGTCGTTGATCTGCCGCCGCGGCGGCGGCCAGTAGAAGCCGATGGGGAACACGTCATCGGCCAGCAGGTCGGGGACGGCCGCCTGGGGCAGGATCGCGCCGACCTGAGCCGCCGAGGCGGGTGCGGCTGACAACGCGGGCGGGAGCGCCGCGGCGCCGGCGACACCGGCGGTCAGGCGGAGCAGGTCGCGGCGGGTCAGGTGCTCGGTCATCGGTTGCTCCAGGAGGCACTCGCCGGACCTGAGGTGAACGTCTGGTCACCGGTGGAGACCCATGACGTCCAGGTGCCGTTCGCCGGGACCCGGTGCCGCTCCCAGATGCGCCCGTCCGTGCCGAGCGCGAACACGTTCAGCGTGCCAGGCGCGTGCGAGACCGCGGCCGGCACGTCGGTGAAGGTCTCGCCGCCGCTGAACTGGGTCCAGCCGCCCCACCCGACCCCGAAGTCGTAGGTGTTGTGCCACACCTTCCGGTCGTCGCGGCCCACGACGAACAGCGCGAGATGCGTCGGCCCCCACGACACCGTCGCCGGGCCCGCCAGCGCCGCGAGAGTCCCGATCGGCGCCCACTCGGTCCACCCGCCCTCCGGCTTCAGGTGGATGTCGTAGATCCGATCCTGCGCGCCCTTGACGAACACGTGCAGGCGGTTGACGTCGTACGCGACCGCCGCCGGTGCGGAGCCGAAGGTCCGGTCGCCGGGTAACGCGTTCCAGCCGGTCCAGCCTGGACCGCCGAAGCGATAGGTGTTCTGGCGGACCTTGCCTTCGGTGTCCAGCGCGAACATGGCGAAGTGATCGGTCCCCCACGATGTGGGCGAGGGCGCTGAGCTGAACAATCCGGTGCCGGGCTCGGTCCAGCCGCTCCACCCGTTCAACAGCATGGGAGGCCCGCCGTTCGTGAACGACCGGTCGTAGATCTTGCCGTCGCGGCCGAGTATTCCCAGGTGCAGGATGCCGGAGTTGTGAGTGCCCACACCGACGCCCGCGGCGAGATCCCCGCGCAGGCTCTCCCAGCCGGTCCAGACGCCGGGTTTCCACCAGCGGTGGTAGAGCTGATTGTCCGGGCCGCGGGCGAAAACGTCCAACGTCGGCTCGGCGTTGGTGCGCGTCGGCGGCGCGGCAACCGGTGGCCCCGGGTCGAAATCAATGTCGGCCGGATTTCGGCATTCGGCGAGCGGCGTCACGGTCATATGCGACTCCTTGGCTATTGAACGGCAATGAACGATCGTCCCCCATCAATGGCACTGCTGCCAGGCCAGAAAGAGGGCATATAAAGGACATTAATCGGGCACTTTTGAGCAAAAGGAACAAAACTCTGGACCGAACACTCGGGCGAGAGTGAGAATTCGCTGGGCGATTCAGAAGATCGTCAATGCCCGGCCGATCCGTTCGGCATGAAACCACGCTCACTCTCCCACTCCATCCCGGCGAGGCCAAAGTGCGGGTTGTACGTCTTTCAAGTGCGGCGGCGATGGCGCTTTCCATCGTGATCATCCCCCCGAATCCGGTCGTCCAGGCGGTCACGCCACCGGCGGCACCCAAGTCCGCGCAGACGATCTCCTACGACCAGACGATCTCCCCTGAGCGGGCCGCGGCCGCCCAGGCGCGGCGCGAGAACCGGCAGGTCGAGGTCAAGTCGATGACGAACGAGACCCGCCAGGTCTTCGCCCAGCCCGACGGCACCTCCACGATGGAGGTGCACGTCCGCCCGGTACGCGTGCGCAAGGACGACCGCTGGGTCCCCGTGGACACCACGTTGCGCCTGCGTCCCGACGGCGCGGTCGAGCCCGTGGCCGCCGCCGTCGGCCTGACGTTCTCCGGCGGAGGGTCGGCCCCCCTCGCCCACCTGTCCCGCGGCGCCAAGTCGTTGGAGCTGGGCTGGAGCGGCGGGCTGCCCAAGCCCGCGCTGCAGGGCGACACCGCCACCTACGCCGAGGTCATGCCGGGTGTGGACCTCCAGGTCACCGCCGACGTGGACGGCTTCTCCCACCTCCTGGTGGTCAAGTCGAGAGCCGCCGCCGCGAAGCTGACCGAGCTGGAATTCCCGCTCGCCGCCGAGGGCCTGACGCTGACGTCGGACAAGGCGGGCAACCTGAAGGCCGTCGACGAGGGCAAGGGCACGATCTTCATCGCGCCCACCCCGAAGATGTGGGACTCCAAGGGGATGACGAGCCCGCAGGCGCTCAAGGAAGGGCGCTCCCCCGAGGCGCGCGAGGCCACCATGGGCGTGGAGCTGGCCGGCGGGCGACTGCGGCTCAAGCCGGACCGCGAGATGATGACGGATCCGCAGACCGAGTTCCCCGTCTACCTGGACCCGTCCTATACCGCCGCCCGCGGCTCCTGGACCGCGGTCTGGAGCAACCATCCGAAGAGCAATTACCTGAATTCCAGCGACATCGCGAGGGTGGGCTATGTCGAGGGACAGAAGAACCGCTCGTTCTTCAACATCAACTCGGGCACGACCATCCACGGCAAGCACGTCATCAAGGCGACACTGCGCGCGTTCGAGACGTGGTCGTACTCGTGCGGGAAAAGGGCTGTCGAGGCGTGGGGAACCGGCAATGTCAATGCGAGCACCACATGGCTCAACCAGCCGCCGTGGACCCGGAAACTCGACACGGTGAGCGTGGCCAAGGGCTACGGCACGGGAGAGTGCGCGCCGGGCGGAGTGGAGTTCGACGTCACCTCGTGGTTCGCCGACGCCGCCCGTCTGAAATGGGTGCACCCCACCGTCGCCCTTAAGTCTCCCAACGAGGTGGATCCCTATTACTGGAAGAAGTTCAGAAACAACCCGGTCGTCGTCATCGACTACAACTCCTACCCCGCCGCCCCCGTGGCCGCCGACGTGTGGTCGGATCCGGGCGGCCCGTGCGTCTCGGGTGACGACCGCCCGATCATCAGCACCCCCGCGCCCAAGTTGTGGGCGAAGCTGAAGGACGACGACAACTCGGTCCAAGGCCGTTTCGAGTGGTACGACGCCGCCGGGGTGAAGGCCGGCGAGTACGTCACCCCGCTCGGCTCCTCCGGCACGGCCTTCTCCGCCACGATCCCGCGGACCCGGTACGCCGACGGCGAGCTGATCCGCTGGCGCGTGCGGGCCGAGGACGGCATCGCCACCAGCGAGTGGAGCCCCTGGTGCGAGGCCACCGTGGACGCCACCGCCCCCGGCCGCGAGCCCACGGTGTCCTCGCCCCAGTTCGCGGAGAACGCGTGGAGCGATGGGGTCGGCATGGCCGGCACGTTCGCGTTCGGGCCGAACGGCGTGGCCGACGTGTCCGCCTACGTCTGGGGCCTGGACTCCACGCCCACGACGGTGGCCACGCCCGGACCGGACGGCACTGCCACCGTCACGCTGACGCCGCACCACGAAGGCCCGAACGTGCTGGCCGTACGCAGCAAGGACCGCGCGGGCCAGCTCGGACCCATCCGTACCTACGTCTTCATGGTCAACCCGGGCAAACGTGCGAGCGGCCACTGGCGGATGGACGAGGGCCAGGGCACCGTGACCGCCGACGCCACCGGCGCCCACCCGGCCACGCTGCACGGCGCCACCTGGACGCCCGGTAAGACCGGCACGGGCCTCAAGCTGGCCGGCGCCTACGCGCAGACCTCCGGCCCCGTCATCGACACCAGCCGCAACTTCGCCGTCACCGCCTGGGCCCGCCTGACCGGCAACGCCGCCTCCGCCACGGCCGTCACCCAGGAAGGCGGCAGGACGGGCGCGTTCGCCCTGCAGTACACCAAGGCCGAGGACCGCTGGGCGCTGGCCATGACCGGTTCCGACACCGACGCGGCGCCGATCCGTGCCCTGTCCACCGCCGCGCCCAGACTGAACGAGTGGACGCACCTCGCCGGCGTCTACGACGGAGCAGCCCGCCAGATCTCGCTCTACGTGAACGGCCGGCTGCAGTCCACCGCCGACGTCCCACCCTCCTGGAACGCCACGGGCCCGCTGACGATCGGCCGCGGGAAGAACGGCGGGGTGCCTTCCGACCACTGGTCCGGAGACCTCGACGAGGTGCGGGTCTACGGCCGTGTCATCTTCGCCGCTGAAGTCGCCGAACTGGTCACCAGCGCCGTCACCCTGGTGGGCCACTGGAAGCTGGACGAGGAGTCCGGCAGGTCGGCCGCCGACTCCTCGGGACGAGCCACCGCGCTGGGCCTGGACGGGATCTCCACCTGGACGCCCGGCTGGCTGGACGGGGCCCTGGCGTTCGATGGCTTCAGCGGCCAGGCCCACGCCGCCGCGCCCGCGGTCAACACCGCTACCAGCTTCACCGTCGCCGCATGGACCCAGCTCGACTATCTGCCCTCCCGCGACAAGGCGTTCGTGTCGCAGCCGGGCGACAGAGCCGCCGGGTTCCAGCTCGGATTCGACAAGGAGCATACGCGGTGGGCCTTCGCCATGGCCCCCACCGACACCGACACCGCCGTGCCCGTCGGGGCCCGTTCCGGCCCCGTCCCCAACTCGATGGAGTGGACCCACATCACCGGCGTGTACGACGCGCTGGCCGGTGAGCTGCGCATCTATGTCAACGGGCGCCTGTCCACCGGCACCGTCACCAAGCACGTGAGCGCCTGGAACGCCACTGGCCTGCTGCACTTGGGACGCACCAAGGCGGCGGGTGGGTTCACCGGCTACTGGCCGGGGACCGTGGACGACGTCCGCACCTATGACGGCGTTCTGACCGACGAGCAGATCATCCAACTCGCCGCCCAATAGTCCCGACCAGCATTTCCGAGAGAAGAAGGCTCATGGAATCATGGGATGAGTTAGAGCTGCCCGAATCCCGCTGGAATGGTTTCCAGCGATCCGACGCCCCCGACGAACCCGACATTCCCTCTCCCTCCTGGAACCGCTCCTGGAAGGTCAAGCCCGAGTCTCCCTGGCCGCGCAGGCTGGCGGGCGTCCTGTCGATCGTCCTGATCGTGCCTCTGGTGAACGCCATGCCGGCGTACGCCGCACCCCGCGAGGCCCCGGCCACGCAGCAGGAAGTACCGGTCACGGGCAAGAAGGTCCCGGTGCGCCCGCCGCTGGCGGATCCGGTGCAGAAGCACGCGTGGAAGGCGCCACCCGGCGTGGCCTGGCCCAAACCGCAGAAGGTGGAGCTGGGCACGGCGAGCACGCCGCCTGAGGGCTTCCCGGTACGGCTGGCCCCGGAGCGGGCCTCGAAGGCGGCGGCCGAGCCGGTGGGCGTCGAGCTACTGGAGACCGACCGTCTCGGCCTGGCGATGCGGGTCTCACCAGGGCAGGAAGCCACGAAGACGCGGAAGACCCGGCTGGAGATCGACTACTCCGGTTTCCGTTACGCCTATGGCGGTGACTACGGCGCCCGCCTGCGCTTGGTCAAGGTGCGGGATTGCGCGCTCAAGGACGCCACCCTCGCGAACTGCCCGCAGCCGGAGCCGGTCTCGTCCAGCAACGACGCCGGGAAGGGCACGCTGACCGCCGAGGTCGAGACGGGTGCGGTCTATGCGTTGGCCGCGGCTCCCTCGGGTCAGTCCGGCGACCACTCGGCCACCTCTCTCGCGCCGTCGTCGGCGTGGAGCGTCGGCACGCAGACCGGCGACTTCTCTTGGAGCTACGACATGCGTACGCCGCCCGCGCTGGGCGGCGAGGAGCCGGAGCTCTCCCTCGCCTACTCCTCGCAGAGCGTGGACGGCCGTACCGCCTCCACCAACAACCAGGCGTCCTGGGCCGGTGACGGCTTCGAGCTGAACCCCAGCGGCTACATCGAGCGCCGCTTCAAGTCGTGCATGATCGACGGCAAGAAGACCGGCGACCTGTGCTGGGACCAGGACAACGCCACGATGTCGCTGGGCAACTCCTCCGTCGAGCTGGTCAAGGACGCCACCACCAAGCAGTGGCGGCCCAAGCGCGACGACGGCACCCGGATCGAGGCACTCACCGGCGCCGCCAACGGCGACAACAACGGTGAGCACTGGCGGGTCACCGCACTGGACGGCACGCAGTACACCTTCGGCCTGAACCGGCTGCCCGGCTGGACGACCGGCAAGCCGGAAACGAAGTCGGTGCAGAACGTGCCGGTGTTCGGCAACAACAGCGGGGAGCCCTGCTACTCCAGTACTCCGGCCAACGCGTGGTGCCAGCAGGCGTACCGGTGGAACCTGGACTACGCGGTGGACACGCACGGCAACGCCACCACGTACTGGTACACGCAGGAGAAGAACTACTACGGCCGTAACATGAAGCCCGAGCTGGGCACCGTGTACGACCGGGCCGCGTACCTCAACCGGATCGACTACGGCTACCTGTCCAGCGAGCTGTTCACCAAGTCGCCCGCCGCGCAGGTGGTCTTCGACGTGGCCGAGCGCTGCCTGCCCAGCGGCACCGTGACCTGCGCACCCGACCAGTTGAAGAAGGAGACCGCCAGCCACTGGCCGGACGTTCCGTTCGACCAGATCTGCAACTCGGGCGTGAAGTGCACCGACCGGCTGGCGCCGACGTTCTTCAGCCGCAAGCGGCTGACCAAGGTCAGCAGTCAGATTCTCAAGACGGCCGGCGGTTACGGCCCGGTGGACTCCTGGGAGCTGACCCATCAGTTCCCCGCCCCAGGTGACGGCCTCAGCCCGGCGCTGTGGCTGGCGTCCATCCAGCAGACCGGTCACGTGGGCGGCACGATCGCACTGCCCAAGACCACGTTCGCCGGCGTCCAGTTGGCCAACCGGGTGGACGCGAAAGAGGGCCGCGCCCCGCTGTACAAGTGGCGTGTGCAATCCGTCCGCGAAGGGTCCGGCGGCGAGTTGCGGGTCAAGTACCAGACCGCCGAGTGCAAGCCCGATGCGCTGCCCGTCGCCGACGACAACGCCAAGCTGTGCTTCCCGCAGCGCTGGTCACCGCCGGACGAGGAAGAGGTCAGCGACTGGTTCCACAAGTACGTGGTGGCCCAGACGCTGCAGGTGGACCTCGTCGCCGGCTCGCCCAACGTGGAGACCAACTATGAGTACCTGGAGGGCGCGGCCTGGCACTACGCCGACAACATCCTGGTCAAGCCGGAGCACCGCACGTGGGCGGACTTCCGCGGCTTCGGCCGGGTCCGGGTGCGCGAGGGCGACGGCCAGGACACCAAGCGCACGCTGACCGAGTTCCGTTACTTCCGCGGCATGCACGGCGACAGGAAGGCCGACGGCTCCAAGCGCAGCGCGCAGGTCGAGGACTCCGAGGGCGTCAAGCTGGACGACCTCGACCAGTACTCCGGCTTCGAGCGGGAGGAGATCCTCTTCGACGGCGACGGCGGGTCCATCGTGACCGCCACCGCCGAGAAGCCGTGGTCGGTCAAGACGGCCGAGTCCACGCAGGGCGGCGTGACCAAGGCCGCACACATCGTCGAGGCCGACTCCATGGTCACCCGGACCGCCCTGGCGGGCGGCAAGTGGCGGCGCACCGGCGAGAACCGCCTGTACGACAGCGCGGGCATGCTCACCTGGGTCGAGGAGAAGGGCGACCTCGCCTCGACCGATGACGACCAGTGCACCCACATGTTCTACGCCCGCAACGACACGGCCTGGATGCTCGACTACCCCAGCCGCATCCAGAAGGTCGCGGCGAACTGCGGCACCGCGGTCTCCACGCTGGCCGCCGGCGAGATCATCTCCGACGAGAAGGTGCAGTACGACGGTCAACCGGTCGGCGAGGCGCCCCGCAAGGGCGACGTGACCGCCGTGCAGCAGGTCGTCTCCGGTGACGGGCAGACGATCACCGACAGCACGCACACGTACGACGTCTACGGCCGCGAGACCAGCAAGTCCGATGCGGTCAGCACCACGTCCACGATCGCCTACAGCCCGGCCACGGGCGCCCTGGCGACCGAGGTCACCGAGACCAATCACCTCGGCCACCGCCTGCGCACGATCCTGGAGCCGGCGTGGGGTGAGCCCATCGCCCAGATCGACGCGAACAACCGCCGCGTCGACATGGAGCACGACGCCCTGGGCCGCCTGGTCAAAGTCTGGCAGCCGGACCGCAGCAAGGCGGCCGACCAGTCGCCCAGCACGGAGTACTCCTACACCGTGCGGTCCGACGGACCCAGCGTGGTCACCACCAAGACGCTGCTCACCGACACGACCTACATCACCAGCCACGAGCTGTACGACGGCCTGATGCGCGAGCGCCAGACTCAGGAGCCCGCGCCCAGGGACGAGCAGACCCAGGACCCAGCCCTGCGCGACGGCCGTACGATCACCGACACCTTCTACAACTCCCAGGGCGAGCAGTTCAAGCAGAACACCGGCTACTTCGCCGCCGGAGCCCCCTCCACCGAGCTGCTGCCGAAGCCGGCCGACACCGACGTTCCCACCCAGGTGGAGTCCTTCTTCGACGGCACCGGTGAGGTGGCGTCCCAGGCGCTCACATCAAAGGGAGTGAAGAAGCTCGAGGTCTCGGTCAAGCGGGAGGGCGACCGGATCCACGTGACCCCGCCCGCCGGCGGCACGGCGACCACCCGCATCGGCGACGCGCAGGACCGGCTGATCGAACTGCGCCAGTACAAGGGCGCGACGCCGACCGGCGAGTACGACTCCACCAAGTACACCTATGACCCCGCGGGCCGCCTGGCCACGGTGACCGACCCGGCCGGGAACGTCTGGCGCCACCACTACGACCTGCGCGGACGGGAGATAAAGACCGAGGACCCGGACAGGGGCGTCACGACCACCACGTACAACGACGCCGACGAGGTCGTCTCCACCACCGACGCGCGGGGCAAGACGCTCTGGTACGGCTACGACGCCCTCGGGCGCAAGACGCAGCTACGCGACGGGGCGGAGACCGGCACGCTGCTGGCCGAGTGGAAGTACGACGCGCTGGCCAAGGGGCACATGAACGCCAGCATCCGGTACGCGGGCGGGCAGGCATACAAGGCGGAGATCAACGCCGTCGACGCCGACTACCGCGCACTCCGCCAGACGGTGACCATCCCGGCACGGGAGGGCAAGCTGGCGGGCTCCTACCTGCTCAACACCCGCTACACGCTCGATGACCAGGTGCAGTCCGTGAGCTTCCCGGCCGCGGGCGGGCTGGCCGAGGAGCAGGTCGCCTACAGCTACGACGCGCTCGGCCAGCCGACCAAGGTCGCCGGCCTGTCGGCGTACGTCAGCGCGGCCCGCTACTCCAAGCTCGGTGAGACCCTCCAGTACGAGCTGGGCGAGGGCGACAGGAAGACCTGGCTCACCTACACCCACGACGAGGGCACCCGCCGCCTGACCGGTGTGCGCCTGGACCGGGCAGGTGCCACCGCCAGCGATCTGGACCTCCGTTACAGCTACGACGAGGTCGGCAACATCACCAAGATCGCCGACAGGGCGAGCGGCCAGGACACGCAGTGCTTCAAGCACGACCACCTGCGCCGCCTGACCTCGGCGTGGACGGCCACCGACGACTGCGCCAGCGGCACCCCGCAGTCGGACAAGATCGGCGGCGTGGCCCCGTACGCGGTCAGCTACGCCTACGACGTCACCGGCAACCGGACCAAGGAGACCAAGCACGCCTGGGGCGGCGGAAGCGAACAAGTACGGAACTACGCCTATCCGGCGGCGGGCGGCAAGCAGCCGCACGCGCTGCAGAGCGTCGGCGCGGACCTGTTCGCCTACGACGCGGCGGGCAACACGACCAGGCGCAAGGTCGGCACGTCCGACCAGAGCCTGGTGTGGGACGCCGAGGGCAATCTGGAGTCGGTGACCGAGGCCGGAAAGACGACCTCGTTCCTCTACAGCGCCGATGGCGACCGCCTGCTCCGCAGGACGCCGACCGACGCCACCCTCTACATCGACGACATGGAGTTGCGCTTCGACTACGCCAAGGACGTCGTCGAGCAGACCCGCTACTACACCATCGACAACCAGCCCATCGCGGTGCGCGCCCCGGACAACCAGGTGTACTTCCTGGCCAACGACCACCAGGGCACCGCACAGGCCGCGGTGAACGCCGGCACGGGTGACGTGGCGATACGGAGGCAGACACCGTTCGGCGAGGATCGCGGCGCCCCACCGCCGTGGTGGCCCGGCCAGCTCGGCTTCGTCGGCGGCACCCAGGACACCGAGATCGGCCTCGTCCACCTCGGCGCCCGCGAGTACGACCCCAAGCTCGGCCGCTTCATCTCGGTCGACCCGATCATCGACGAGAGCGATCCGCAGCAGCTCAACGCCTACGCCTACGCCAACAACAGCCCGGTCAGCGCGAGCGACCCCGACGGCCAGCTCGTCTGGTTCATCGTGGGCGCCGTGGTCAGGGTCGGGGCCCGCTGGGTCGCCAAGAGGATAGCCAACGCCGCCGCCAGGCGGGCCAAGGCCCGCCAAGAGGCGCAGCGGCGGGCGGCCGCCGAGCGAGCGAGGCTCCGCAGGGCCGCTGAAGCCAGAAGAAGGGCGTTGGAAGCGGCCGCCAAGAGGGCTCGCGCGACGGCGCGGCGGCGCGCCATCGCGGACGCCATCAAGAAGGCGGTGGCGAACGCGTACAAGGCGGCCGCTGCGCGGGCCAGGCGGCGGGCCGCCCAGCCCAGGGCAATCGCCAAGGGGCGACCCGCGGTCCGGCCGGCACCCAGCAGGCGAGCCGGCAAACCTCCGGTCCGCGCCCGTCGAGAACCCCCAGCAAAACGCCCGACCAGCCACCGCGCAAAACATCGGCCGTCACCGCCAAAGGCCCAACGCCAACCCGTGACCCAGCCACAGCCGGGGCGTCAGCCACTCAGCATCATCATCAACGGCCGCCGCGTCACCGAAGGCCAGCGAACTCCCTCATGGGCTGGCATACAAGGTAAGAATCCGAGCCTCCACATCGCGAAGGAACTGGGGAAGGACGAGGCCGAGGGACTGGGTTACCGGGCTTATACCGTCGTGAACGCCATCGACGACGTGCGCCAGAACGAGGGGCGGATCTCGATCTTCGTCGAGTTCATCAAGGACCTATTCGGCCTCAACGGCTGATCATCGGCGCGGAGCCCGCGGGCTCCGCGCCGATGGCGTGTCCCGGCACAACGCTCACACCGATCACCAGAAAACTCGCCCGGCAGAATGGAGCAAAGACCCCGATGCCCCGCCTATCACTGTGGTGTGCTCTCGCGGCCATCGCCCTGAGCATGCTGGTCGGACCTGCCTCGGCAACCGCCGCCCAGCTCACGCTGACGTACCGGAACCCGGTCAACGCAAGCGCCGACCCCAGCCTCATGTACCACGACGGCAACTACTACGTGGCCACCACCCGCGGCGACCGGATCGGCATCTGGAAGTCGCCCAGCCTGGCCACCCTGCTGGCCGCCCCCGAGCAGGTGGTCTGGCGCGACAGCGATCCGAGCCGCAACAAGCAGATGTGGGCGCCGGCCTTCCGTCACGTGGGCTCGCGCTGGTACATCTACTACACCGCCTCCGACGGGGTCGGCGCCAACCACCGCATGTACGTCCTTGAGTCGGCCGGCGACGACCCGATGGGCCCGTACGCGTTCAAGGCCAGGATCGCCGACTTCGGCGAGTACGCGATCGACGGCGAGCCGATCACCCACAACGGACAGCAGTACTTCGTCTGGAGCGGGCCGGGACGCGGCATGACCGGCCCTCAGCAGCTCTACATCGCCCGCATGAGCAACCCCTGGACGGTCACCGGCGGCCGGGTCGCGATCCCGGCGAACGGCGGCTGCACCGAGGTGCGCGAGGGCCCGACCCCGCTCTACCGCAACGGCCGGACGTTCCTGACCTACTCCACCTGCGACACCGGCAAGCCCGACTACCAGCTCTGGATGAAGAGCATCGCCAACGGCGCCGACCCGATGGTGGCCGCCAACTGGAGGCAGCACGCCGGGCCGGTGTTCGCCCGCCACGACGCCGGCGGCGTGTGGGGGCCGGGACACCACTCGTTCTTCCGCTCGCCCGACGGCACCGAAGACTGGATCGCCTACCACGCCAAGAACACCAGCACCTACACGTACTCCTTCCGCACCACCCGCGTGCAGGAGTTCACCTGGAACGCCGACGGCACCCCGAACTTCGGCCGCCCGCGCGGCGCCGGCGCCACCCGGGCGCTGCCCTCGGGGGACCCGGGTGCCACCACCTCGGTGATCAACGACACCGACCCGCAGGTCACGTACGCGGGCACGTGGAAGTCCGGGTCCGCCTGCGGCATCCAGTGCTTCTGGGGCAATGACCACTGGAGCGGCCAGGCGGGCGCCACCGCCACCATCCAGTTCACCGGCACCCAGATCGCGCTGCTGAGCGTACGCGACGTGGGCAACGGCATCGCCGCGATCTCCATCGACGGCGGTCCCGAGCAACGCGTCGACTACTACAGCAGCATCCGGGTCGGCGAACACCTCAACTACAAGAGCCCGGTCCTGCCCGCCGGGCCCCACACACTGCGCGTGCGCGTCACGGGCGACAGGAATCCCGCCTCAAGCAACACGGTGATCAGCATGGACAGGATCGAGGTGTACTAGGACCTGCATCGAAGTTCGGATCTTCAGGTGGGGGCGCAGGCTCCGGATCCACACGATGGCACCGCGCAGGCAGAGACCAGCAAGGTGGCTTTCGGGCGTTGTGTCGAACCGGAAGGCCGGCCCTCACTCTCGGCTCGGCGCGCGAAAAGAGGTTATCGGTCAAGTTGCGCCGGGCTTTGCCATGTCCTTATGCAACACCTCAAAATTGTCCGGATCTCGCCCTGGAAATGGTCACTTCCACTGAAGATACTGACGATGTTCATCGCGTACATCCCGAAAGACAGGAGGAGAAGTGACCGGCTTATCACGTTTCACGGCCTGGCGGCGCGTCGTCAGTGCTCTCGTACTTCCACTGGTAGTGCTGGTGGGCATGACAATCGCGCCCGCAGCCGCATACAGCGCGGCCGATACTCCGGAGTTTTCCTATAAATCCCAGCAGGACGAGGTCTCGGCGAACGAGACCTGCACGGGCTGGTGGGCGCTGGTGAATTCTGATGGCAGGACGGTCGGAAAGACCACCTGGTGCAACGACGGGCCGAACCAGAATCACTTCATCATCTGCGATTTGTGGGGTGACCCCTACAGCCCGGCCATCGTCGTCGACCCGGAGGGCGCGGGCCCTCCTGATGTGATCGTCTATTACGACGAGAATGGCGCGAACGACGAAAGCTGCTTCCGGCACAACATCGGCTACCAGGTTCGTAAATGGGCCAGAGGATGGACGAGACACGACAATCCGCAAGGTAGCGCTTATATCAAGCTACCTTGGATGAGCCCCGCGGGACCGTTCTAGTGATGACCGGCGGCACCACGCAGTAGAGAGGGCGGCCCAGTCGGTGGACTGGGCCGTTTCTCTGGTTCGGCGTTGCCGGGCGTGCAAGGAGAATAGGTCTTTCTTCTCAACCCCCTCACCCGATACGGAGGTCATCGAGCGTGACCGTAGGCACCGTGCCCCACGGCGATCTGGCCCGCACCGGCCGGTGTGCCGGTCCGGGCATCGTCAGCGAACCGCAGGTGGTAAGGAGGTTCTCCACTCCTGCGAGCCCTTCGCTTCCGGCTGCCGCCGATGGGGTGATGTACGTGAGCGACGCCGAGGGCAACGCCTGCGCCTTCGACCTCGGCACAGGCCATCGGCTGTGGATTCGGCAGCACTGCGCCAACCCCCTGGATCACGACGACTGGGGTCGGTTGCGCTTGCAGCGGCCCCCGGCTCTCACTCGCGGCCTGGTCATCATCGACACAGGTGAGGAGATCTTCGGGTGCGACAGAGGCGACGGGACGGTTGAGGTGGAAGTCCGAAGGAGCAGGCAGACCCACCGTGGTCGACGACCTGCTTCTGGCAACCGATTTTGGGCTCATGGCGCGCGACGCTGCCTCGGGCCGGCTCCTCTGGCAGGCCGACGAGCGATCCGGCGACCACACGTACGCCCTGCTCAACGTCCATCCCACCATCGCGGAGGACATGCTGCTGGTGACCGAGGGGTATGAGCCGCACCGCCACGAAGACAGCGGGGTGCATGCCTTCGACCTGCGCACCGGCGCTCTGCGCTGGGAGATCTGGGGAGATGACGAACCGGCGTGCGCCCAGATACCGCCCTGTGCCAACCCGGACGCCGTGCTGGTCATGGGTCCGCCCGTCTGGGCACGCGGTCTCGTGTGGATACGCCATTACCGGGTGCATGGTGCCGATCTCCCGGACGAAACGAAGCTGGTCGGCCTCGATCTGAGGACGGGGCGACCGCAGCGGACACTTGCCTTGGAGGGGGTTGACGACTATTTGGAGCCTCACATCGGAGCGCCGATCTTCGGGCCCGATCTGGCCTACTGCCAGGCCGATAAGCGGATCGACGCGCTGGATCTCGTCACCGGGACCGTTCGATGGAGCAGACGCCTGGCCACGTCCATGGTGGGAGCGCCATTGCTCGCCGGAGACGTGCTGCACGTGGCCACCGAGAACGGTGGCCTGCACGCCTTCGACGCCGGCACCGGCGACCCGAGATGGAGCATCGCCTTGGAGGAGACCACCACGTGGTCGGCGGCGGACTTCCTCTACAAGTTAGGCGAGGTGGCGGGATATGACGAGGTCGCGGCCCCCTTCGTCCTCACGGACGGGCATCTTTTCGCCCGCACCGACAACGCCGTGCTCATGCTCCGCTGAAAGATCAGCCAGCCCTGCGCCGAGGCCACCGCTTCAGCCACGGTGATGCGGTTCGATCGAACGCCGGGATCTCATCCCGGCGTTCGATCGCGTCACGACAGCGGCAGCGGGGCGAAGCCGTCAAAGGAAGCCCGGTACGACGTCCAGCGCGAGGGTTCCGCCCTGCCATCCGCTCACCAGCCAGGGCACGGCGGCGTAGTAGAGCCCGATCCCGAGCACGAGTCCCAGCATCAGGCCCCCGGCGGACCACAGAACCCGTCCGCGGCTCCCGGCGAAGGCGCCGAACAGCAGGCCGAATCCGGTCACCAGGACCAGGGCGAGCGCTCCCGGCAGCAGGCCGGGGGGCGCGGCCATCAGGTTCCGCGGGTCGATCACCGTGACGTCCCAGTCGGCTTGGGCCACCGCCGCACGGACCCCGCTCACGTCCCCGGCGAGCCACCAGTCGGGGATGGGCAGTGGCGGGCGTGCCGACGCCAGGTTCCACGCCTGCAAGGACGGAAGGTCCACCAGAGCGCCGGGCTCATTGAGCGGAATGCCTGGCATGTGCTCGACGACACCGGCGAGCTGAACCCGCACCCGCTGCCGCCCCAGAGCCATGAAGCCGGTCTCGCCCGTGGTGAGCTTCGCGGAGGTGGCCAGCTCGGGCGTGAGCACGATGGGCAGCGGCCGGTCAGGAGAGGCGTCCACCGGCACCGGCCGCACGACGGCCGCGGCGGCATTCACCTTGAGCGAGAACAGCCCTCCGCCGTCCTGCGCGCCTTCCGACCAGCGCTGATCCCGCGTCAGGGCCACCTGCCGGCCGTCGGCGCTCAGCACGGTCACGGTGACCACATGAGGGAAGTCGTCGGTCGAGTCCGCCAGGAAACCACGGACGGCGAGCGGATAGGCGATCTGGCCGCCCGGCCCCGCCAGACCGGCCAGGTCCACGTCGGCCTTCGTGGTGCCCTCGCGCAGCGGTGCGACGGGCAGGTGGTGCCAGACGCCGAGCGCGTCGGAGAGCACCACGCGCAACCGCGGCGGGTCGGCGTCGGCGGGCGCCTCCGTCTCGACGGTGAGCGTACGAGGGGTGCCGGGGAGGTTCAGGGCGCCGATCCTCGGACGACCGGCGGCCATCGCGGCCGCCATCTGGGTGACGCTACGGTCCGACAGGCCGGGCCGTAGCCGCATCACCTCGGCAAGGTGGTCCGCGTCGATGCCCAGGAGCGTGGTGCGCCGAAGGTCGACCTCGGTGCGGTCGCGGTGGCCCGGCACGGCGGCGGTGACGCCGGGCAGCGCGGCGAAGGCCGTGCCACGGCCCAGCACGTCCGGCTTGCCGCCCGCGGCGGGGCCGGTCAGCCGCAGATCCGCTCCGGTCAGGTGGGCCGCCTGATCCATCTGGGACGTACGCCAGGTCGCCGCGCCTCCGGCCGCGACCACGGCCACCGCGGCGGCCACGGCGGCGGCGGTCGCCGCCCTACCCGGTCTCGGCACCTTGACCTCGACGAGCAGGAGCACCGCCGCGAGCAGCGCCATCGCCATCGCCGGCAGGAGCGACCCCACATCGAGGCCCGGCGGCGGTGGCCGCAGCCCTGAGGCGGGCCACCATGGCAGCGTGCCGGCCAGGGTGAGCAGGGGCCGGGCGGCGAAAGGCCCGACGATCGCGCAGCACGCGACCAGCACCGCCGTACCCGGGTGCGGCTTGCTCTGCCCGGGGCTGGGCAGCAGCACCAGCGCCAGGGCCAGGGCCGCCGTCAGGCCGAGGACCGTCCATCGGGCCGCCGAAGCGCCTGCCTCCTGCCGGGCGAGCGACTCGGGAAGGGCGCTGAACGGCGCGCAGTCGGGACATCCGCTCGCCTGAAACCGCTCCCGCAGGCCGGCCAGCCGGGTGGCCGCCTCATGCAGCCGCCCGAGCGACATGCCGCGCAGATCGGGGGTGATGGTCCAGGTCGCGTCCACCGTCGTTGCGAAGTTGTCAAGGAAGGTCGCCTGATCCACCATGAGCGGGCCGTACGTCGTGTAGCCGTCCCGCTGGACACCGGGGCCGAACATCGGGTCGGCGGCCCAGCGTGGGCCACGCGGGTCCTCCGGCACGAACACCCCGGTGATCCTGACCTTCACCGGCTTGGCGTCGATGCGACCGACCGTGGTGAACACCTGCCCGGTCGTCAGACCGGTGTACGAGGCGGCGGCCTGGGAGATCGTCGCCTCGATCGGCTCGGTGCGCGAGCGCGGCCAGGAACCGGACACCAGCCTGGCATGCTGCTGGAACCCGTCGAAACTGTCGAACCTGAGCCGTTCCGGCCGCCGGTATCGCACGTTCTCCTGGCCCGGCATGGCGTAGCCGTCCGAGCGGAGCAAGGTGGTCACCTGCCGGGGCTCGCCGCCCAAGGCCCAGTCCGCCTGCTCCCGGACGATGCGGTCAATTGTGGTGAAGGTCTCCACGTTGATGAATCCGGCGACCTTGACGTCGACATCCTGCGGTGACGCGGTCTCCATGGCATGCCGCACTCCCCCGTCGCCCAGGGAGAAGGCGCTCAGGCCGAGCCCGCCGAACACCGTGGCCACCAGCAGGACCAGCACGGCGAGCCGTAACCCGGGCACCGCGCTTGAGCCGTCTTCACGTGTCCCCATGGCCAGCCGGCTCCCTTGGTGTCGAGATCCCTGATGATCGGATCGGTCGGACATGCCGACGGTTTCGGGCGGAGACAAGCGCTCAACGTCCGCACAGAGACTATGAGCGCAGGTGAGGACATCGCGAGGGCATGCGATGGACATTTGCGGGGCACCGGGCTTGTGTCGTGGGAAACCGCGTTACTGTCCCGACCATGGTGGAGAATCGCATCAATTCGGAGATGTTGCTTCGACATCCCGGCTTACCCGACGGCCCCGATCTGCGATACGCCCACGTCCTCATGGAGGAGATCGAGGCTCTGCGCGGGCAGCCCCGCGAAGCCTGGCCCATGCCGTACGCGCTGGCCCAGCCGTTGCGGAGGCTCGGCGCCGAGTTGGAGCACCCAGGCTGGTACTCGCTCGCGCGGCTGGCCTATCTCGAAGCGACCGATGTCTACCGAGCGGATGACCAGGCCGCCGGCGACGTCCTAGACGACTACCACCACACGCTCAGCTCTCTGGGCGACGTTCTCATGGAGTTGCGGCGCTACGAGGAAGTTCTGCCGATCAAACAGGAAGAGCAGGCGGTGGGCCTGCGCCTGGCGATCATGGACACGTCCGCCCTTGACCTGGCGAACGACGCGCGAACCATGTTCATCCGCATCTTGGTGCGGCTCGGGCGGCACGGTGAAGCGCTGGACTCGGCGGCAGAGGCGGTCCGGGAGATCCGGCGGCAACCGGACGGCAAACCCGGCCGGCCCAAGGACTACACCCTGGCGTACGCGCTCGCCCAATATGCCGACTGCCTGACCGGCGTCGGCCGTTTCGACGAGGCCGTCGGCGCCGCCGCTGAGACGGTGAACATCTGGCGCGGTCACCACGGCACCGGTGATGAGCTGGACTGGCTCGTCACGAGCCGGCTCTGCGAGGCGTTGGGGCGGCTGGGCGACGCCTTCGCGGAGGTCGGGCGATACGAGGAGGCGTACGCGGCCTTCATCGAGCGCGTGGAAGTGTGCAGGCGGTCGGTCGATGGGGACGACGACTTCTACGGGTTGCGCGCCCTGGCCATCACGCTGAACAACGTCGCCATCGGCCTGAAACGGTCAGGTCGGTGGCGAGAGGCGGTGGCCGCCGACGAGGAAGCCGTGGAGCTCGATCGCGCACTCGCGGCTCGGGCGCTGGACCGCCGGCACCGGTTCGAGCGCTTGTTTCCCGATCCGGATGAGGAGCAAGCTCTCTACGCGGGTGGTCAGCCGATGGGCAGGGACCTTTTCGACGACGGCGGGCTGAGCGAAGTCAATGACCTTTTCGATGACGAGGAACTCGACGAGGAATTCATCGAGACCGTCGAGTTCGACGGTGAGATCCGGGACGATCACCTCGCCGTTTTCCGCGAGGAGGTCCGCGAGGCCGAGCTGAGCTTGTGCGTCAGCCTCGACAACCTGGGCGTTGACCTGCATGACCTGAACCGGCCCGAGGCCGCGCTGGCGGCGAGCGTCGAGGCCGTCGAGATCGCCCGCCGTAACCAGGACGCCGCCCCGCAACTCGCGCTGGCGTTGAACAACATGTCGTGCGACCTGGCGGTCCTGAACCGCCAGGAGGAGGCGGTGGAGGCCGCGCGGGAGGCCGTCACCCTGCTCACCACCCTCGCGGCCACCGACCCCGAGACGCACGAGCGGACTCTCGGCCTCGCGCTGCACACGTTGTGCGTGTCGGCGTCGAGAACGGACCCTTACGAGGCATCGAGAACGGGCCCGTACGAGGAGGAGGCCCTGGCCGCCTCGCTGCAATGCCTGACCGTCTATCGGCGCCTCCACCAGCTCGGCCCGCACCGTCTGGCCGGAGACCTCGCTCTGGCGTTGACCGACCACGGCCTCATACGATCCCGGCGAGGTGAACACGCCGAGGCGCTGGCGGCCACGGCGGAGTCGGTGGAGCTGTACCGGCTGCCGGCCGCGCGGCATCCGGCTAGCTTCGGCGGCGGGCACGCGAGCGCACTGCTGAATTTCGCCGAGGTCCACTCGGCCGCCGGCGCGCATGTGGAGGCCCGTACGGCGGCGGAGGAGGCGGTCGCGCTGTACGAGTCGCTGGCCGTGGACCTGCCCGAGGCTTATGAGCCCGGCCTGGCCCGCGCGCGCTCGGTTCTGAGCCGCCTGATGTAAGAAGAGCCGGGTTTCGGACCCGTTTCATCGCCGCTTCAGGCCACTGCGAGCGGGTGCGGGCGTTATCAATTGACGAATGCGTCCGCGACTTCTGACACTTTATATGCGTGATGCGAAAGGCAAGAAGAATGTTTGTTCTGCGTACGGCCGTGCTCATCGCGGCGACCATGGCGACCGGCCTCGTGGCGGGAGTGTGCGGGCTCTACCAGCACACCATTATGCGCGGCCTCGCCCGCACGGACGACCGTACCTTCGTGAGCGCCTTTCAGGCCATCGACCGCGCCATCATGAACCCCTGGTTCATGATGGCCTTCATGGGTGCGCTGGTCTTCACCGGGCTGGCGGCGGTGCTCCACTTCGCGCAGGACGTCCGCTCGGTGCTGCCCTGGCTGATCACCGCGTTCGTCCTCTACCTGATCACCTTCGGCATCACGATGGCCGTCAACGTGCCGCTCAACGAGGCCATCAAGGCGGCCGGCGATCCGGCCGGGATCGCGGACCTCGGTGAGGTGCGCCGCCAGTTCGACGAGGCGAGGTGGTCCGGCTACAACCTCGTCCGCACGATCACCACCACCGTGGCGTTCGGCGTCCTGTGCTGGGCGCTCGTCATCAGCGGCAACGCCGACTGACGGTCCCGCGCGCCCGTGCGGTGCCCGCAACAAGTCTTGTGAATGTCCGGTCGAATTGGTGGTCGAACCCACCGGACCTGCGCCATGATGAATACGGGGAGCACAGGTTTCAATACGGCCCGGCAGACCTGCCGACCGTGATTATCGAAGACCAGTCGGCTATTTCTTCGACGGTCGGGTCCGACGGCAGGCCGGCGACGGCGCCGTGGATTCATGAGGTTCAATGGTGTTCGAAGATACTGATCTCGCATTCAATGTGCTGGGGCCTTTGGAGGTGTATGTGCGAGGCCGGCTGGTGCCGGTCGGCTCTCCCAAGCAGCGGGCGCTGCTGGCGACGTTGGCGCTGAAGGCGGGAAGCCCGGTGTCCAACAAGGACCTCGCGGTCGCGGTGTGGGGTTGCGACCAGCCGGAGGCGCCGCGCCGGGCCGTGCAGCTCATCGTGTCGCGGGCTCGTACGCTGCTGGGCGGAGCCGCCATCGTCACGTGCGCCGACGGCTACCTCATAGAGGTTCGGCCGGAGCGGCTCGATCTGGGGCGGTTCCGATACTGGCTGGAGCAGGCGGAGGTGGCCGCCGGACGCTCGGATCCGGAGATGGAGGCAGCCGCTCTCACCGAGGCGCTGGCCCAGTGGCGCGACAGACCGCTGGCGGGCATCCCGTCCGATTTTCTCGAACAGCAGGCGAACCAGCTGGTGGAGCGGCGGCTGCGGGCGCTGGAGCGGCGCTTCGACGTCGACCTGCTGCTGGGCCGCCATCACGACCTCGTGAGCGAGCTCATGGAGATGACCACGCGGCATCCGTTGCGTGAGCGGTTCTGGGCCCAGCTCATGACGGCTCTGCATCACAGTGGCCGGCGGGCGGAGGCGCTGGAGGCCTATCACACCGGGCGGCGGCACCTCGTCGAGACGCTGGGCATCGAGCCCGGGGAAGAGCTGCGCCGGCTCCAGATGACCGTTCTCGGGCATGGGGCGGCCGAACCGGAGGTCTCGGCGACGACCCTCACCGTGCCGAGGCAGTTGCCGTCGCCGATCTCGGTGTTCGTGGGGCGGAGGCGGGAGATCGCCGAGCTGGACCGCCTGACCAGGGAGCGGGGACCGGGTCCGGGATCGATCGTGCTGATCAGCGGGACCGCCGGGGTGGGCAAGACCGCGCTGGCACTGCACTGGTCCCGCCGCGTGGCCGACCTGTTTCCCGATGGCCAGTTGTGGGCCGACCTGCGCGGCTACGATCACCGCCCGATGACGAGGCCGGAGCAGGTGCTCACCTCGTTCCTGCGTGCCCTGCACGTGCCGGAGCGGGACATCCCGCCGGATCTGGAGAGCCGGAGCGCCCTCTACCGGTCGCTGATGGACGGCCGGCGCGCGCTCGTCGTGCTCGACAACGCGCGTACCGCGGAGCAGGTGCGCCCCCTGATTCCCGGCAGTGCCCCCAACACCGTGGTCGTGACCAGCCGCTCGCGGCTCACCGGCCTGGTGGCCGCCGACGGTGCCCAGACGATCGCCCTGGACGTGTTCAGCTCTCAGGACGCCGGCGAGATGCTGAGCGCACGGCTCGGGGCCGACCGGATCGGCGCCGAGCCCGCCGCCACCCGGCGGATCGTGGAGCGGTGCGCACACCTGCCACTCGCGCTCGCCGTCGCTGCGGCCCGCCTGAGCCAGCAGCCTCATCAGACTCTGGCGGCGGTCGCAGACCGTCCGCAGGCCCTATGGGAGATCCCGGACGAGTTCCCGGGTCCCGACACCGCCACCGATGTCCGCGCCGTCTTCTCCTGGTCATACCGGACGTTGAGCGAGCCGGCCGCACGCCTCTTCCGGCTCATGGGCGTGCACCCCGGGACCCAGATGACCGCCGCCGCCCTGGCCAGCCTGGCAGCGATGCCGCTCGATGACCTGCAGCCGTTGCTGGACGAACTGACCGGCGCCAACCTGGTCACCGAATCCGCGACCGGCCACTACGGCCTGCACGCACTGCTCCACGTCTACGCCGGCGAACTCGCCAGGACGCATGATGACGCGAGCGAGCGACGGGCGGCCCTGCGCCGGGTCCTCGACCACTATCTGCACACCGCGTACGCCGCCGCCACGCTGATCGAGCCGGCGGACGACCCCATCCGCCTCGCGCCGCCCGACTCCGCGTCGACGCCGTTGTCCCTTCAGGACCGGGACCAGGCCCTGGCCTGGTTCAGGGCCGAGCACACCAACCTGATTGCGGCGATCGAAAGGGCCTTCGGCCACGGGTTCGAGACCCATGCATACGTGGCAGGTGGCCGACAAGCATCCAGCGAGTGAGCCGGAAACTCCCGCAGACCATGACCCGAAACCTCTATCTCACACGCGTCACGGCTGAGGCCACTCCCGACGAGCAGGGTCGCACGGTCGATCTGCTCGCCAGCGGAATCGACGACTGGCACGGGCAGGTCGGCACCCAGGGCGGATAGCGGCGCCCGTGCGGGATCAGCCGCAGTTGTCTTCCATTTTGATCATGCACTGCCAATCCACCACCCAGAGCCGGTGGTCGCCTGTGGTGAGCCCGGCGACCACCTCAAGGTCCTCTATGAGTTCTCCGGGCTTCGGCGGCTCGTCGCGCTTCAGGAGCTCCTTGCAGGAGTAGGCGGACCATTTCTGTGCTGCGAGACCTTCCTCGCCCCGCTTGCGACACTCGTCCTTGCTGAAGGTGCCGTAGTAGATCTCCCCTCCCGGCTTGCCCGTCCAGGTGGGGCTTGAGTGAGGTGAAGCCGCGGGGTGAGATTCCACAGGGGAGGAGGGCGAGGGAGAGACCGGCACCACAGGCGCCTGGAGCGTCCCCGGAGTGGGCGTCGAGACAGGGTCGGCCGCTCTCGCGAGTCGAATCCCCTGACGAGAAGAGGCCCCCGACGTTTCGCCTGCCGTGCCCGTTGTGGAGGTGACCACGATCACCACGCTGACCACTGAGCTCACGATGAGGATGAGCACGGCCGCAGCGCAGGAAACGACGACTCCGGACCGCCACCGCTTATCCCGCGGAAATGCCACGTGACCTCCCAACGCTCCTGGGGACAACCGCATGAAGGCATACGCCTTCATTTTTCGGAGTAGAAAGCAACCGATCAAGGCTTTGCGACCGGACATATTCCGAGCATTTTGGTCGGTGGTCGGCCGAAGCGGTCGGCCGGAGGACCGTCGCCCATCACCAATCGTAGGCCCGGTCGATCTCCCTGGCGTATTCGTTCTCTGCGGCCAGGTCTGCCCGGCTCGGCACATACCACAGGAACGGCGTTCGGACGTTCAAGAGATCGACGATGTACCGGCCGATGTCAATGCGGACCAGTTCCCGTGCCGGGACGGAGCGGAGGAGCCGGGCTTCGAGGACTTCGCCGCATAGCTGGAAGATGCTCTTTCCACCGATGCCGCGCCAGGGCAACAAGGAGATCGTCACGCCCAGTGCCTCGGCCACCAGCGCCGGCGCCTTACAAAATGTCCCTTCCCGGAACGTGCAACCGAGCGCCGGCTCCAAGGTGCTCGCCATATCCTCCGGCGAGACGAACGGCTTGGTCGGCTCGTCTGGAGTGAGGTCGGCATCCGTCCGAATCGAGAAGCCGACTTCCGTCACTCTCAACATTCGTGCAGGCTAGCATTGAATGCTTTTCACCCTGGGGCGAGATTCGGCTCTTGAGCGGGGCATTCGCCCGCTCGCCCGGACTTTTTCCGGGCATCTACACCGGCGTCGCCGTCGCCCGGCAGCGAGTGTCACACGCACCTGAGACGATGCATCACATGCTGCAGGTCTGTCTGAACGGCGCCAGAAACCGAATCGAGTCGGCCCACCTCCCCATGACCCCACAGGACCTGGCGGAGGCCGCCCGTGAGGCCGTCGAGGCCGGAGCTCAGGACATCCATCTCCACCCCAAGAACCACGACGGCGAAGACACTCTCGACCCCGCTCATGTCGACGCGGCGATCACTGCCGTGCGAGCGGCTGTCCCAGCCGTCCCCATCGGGGTCACAACCGGGGCGTGGACATTGCCCGATGCTCGGCAACGAGCCGCGATGGTCGGCTCCTGGGCCGTGCTACCCGATCACGCGTCTGTGAACTGGCACGAAGACGGCGCCACGATCGTCGCGAGCGCACTGCTGGAACGAGGTATCGGAATCGAAGCCGGTATCTACACCGAAACCGAAGCCGCCCGGCGCTTCCTCACGTGGCCACAACGACACCGCGTGCTGCGCGTCATTGCGGAGGTCACCGACACCAACCCGCAAACGGCCGCAGCCACCGCCATCACCCTGTTGAACGAGCTCAGCGGCACGGGCCTGCCGATCCTTCTCCACGGTGAGGAGACAGCGGCCTGGACCGTGCTTCGCACCGCGGCCATTCGCGGGCTGGACACCCGGATCGGCATGGAAGACGTACTCCGGCTACCCGATGGAGCTCCCGCCACGAGTAACGCCGCTCTGATCCGGGCCGCGCATGCCATGATCCAGGAATTCCGGCCGTTCCCATGACCAACGTCACCATTACTCCGGGCCCTCCGCAGAGGCCCTGCTCTATTCGCTGTCGGTCCGATGTCGGTGCATTGCGTCAGGGGCGCTCATCGCCACCGACGTGAACCAGTCGAGGGTGAAGCGGTGCGAGGCTATGCCGTATTCGAGAGTCGCCTTCTGATAAACCGCGATGTCGCGCTGCTCCTCACGCACGTCCACGGCGGCGATGTGCCGGCCGAGGGCGGAGAGCGCCGCGAGGTCGGTCTCGATGCGCGCTGTGATGCGGCGGAGCACCGGGACGCGTTCGGCGGGATCGAGCAGGCCGAGGAAGTACAGCCTCGACAGCGCCGCGGTCTCAAGGTCGGGCCCGGCCGGCTCCCCCATCATCCACGTGCGGAACTCCTCGCGGCCGGCGTCGGTCAGGCGGTACACCTTGCGTCCCCGGCCTCCGGTTTCGATGCTTGCGACCTCGATGAACCCCCGCTCCAGCAGGGTGCCCAGCGCGCGTTTGATGCTGCCGGAGCTGGCGCTGTAGAAGAGCGCGACGCCTGCCTCGAAGCCTTTGATGAGGTCGTAGAAGCTCGCCGGGGCGATCAGGAGCAGACCGAGGATCACATGGGCCATTGACGAAGCATATCTCGTTGACCCTCATAGACATGTCTAGTAGATATATTAACTGTGCACAAGACGGATGCGCCGCACGAGCGCGGCGAGGTCGGGTCCGCCACCTCGCGAGCCACACACATGGGTCTCAGCCGCCGTCCCTCCGAGGGTCTGGCCGTGTCCTCTAACCTCCATCCCCAGGGTCACACCATGTCAAGAGAAGCAGGAAAAGAGGCCTACGCCGCCACGGTCGGGAACGAACCGAGCCTGGGAGCCCTGCTGCGGGCCTATAGGGAACGGGCACTGCTGACTCAGCAGCAACTGGCCGACCGTGCCGAACTGAACGTCCGCACCATTCGCCGGCTCGAACTCGACATGGCGCGGCGCCCCCGCAGCACTTCCGTCTACGGGCTGGCCAAGGCGCTGAGCCTGACCCTCTCTGAGGAGAGGGAGCTGGCCACCGCGGCCCGCGCCGTTTCGATCGGTGCGGGCGACGTCCCCGCGACCGCCGGCAGTGGTGCTGAAATGGCCGCCGACGAGCCGCCTGAGCCGGACAGCACGCCGCGGCAGCTTCCGCCCGTCGCCGCGCATTTCGTTGGCTGGCGTACGGAGCTGGCCTTGCTGGATGACCTGCATAAGGAGTCCGGATCAGTGGCCGGGACACATCTGTCAGTGCTGATCGTCGGTGGTGCCGGAATGGGCAAGACGACGCTCGCGCTCCAGTGGTGCTCGGCGGTCGCGGACGACTTCCCGGACGGGCAGTTGTACGTCAATCTCAGAGGTTTCGGCACGCTGAGTCCCGTCGAGCCGTTGAACGCCCTGGCCGTGCTGCTGCGAAGTCTGGGCGTGGCCCCCGAAGAGATCCCCGATGACCTGGCGGTCGCGTCCGCGCTGTTCCGTAGCCTTACGGCGAACAGCCGGCTGCTGCTCCTCCTCGACAACGCGCTGGACAGCGAGCAGGTTCGCCCTCTGCTGCCCGGACATGGCTGCGCCGTCGTCGTCACCAGCCGTGACCAGCTACGCAGCCTGGCCGCCTGCGAGGCCACCGCCCGCATCCACATCCCGCCGCTCGGACCGCGAGATTGCGTGGAGTTGCTCAACCGGGTGTCCGGGCGGACCACGATCTCGTACGACGATCCGGCCGTCCATACGCTCACCAACCTGTGTGACAGCTCGCCTCTCGCGCTGCGGATCATCGGCGAACGCCTCGCGCGGCAGCCCGACGTCACTCTGCCCGAGATCGTCAACGAGATCGCCAACGGCCACGAACGGTTCGAGGTCTTCTACAGCGGCGACGACGCCCTTTCGGACCTGCGTACGGTCCTTTCCTGGTCCTACCAGCGGCTCGACCGGGACGCGGCGTGGATGTTGCGCGGGGTGAGCGCGCTCTATCCGGGCTCCGACTTCAGCCTGGCGGCGGCCGGCGCCCTGTCGGGGTTCTCGGTCAAGCAGGCGCGCAGGCACCTGGATCGGCTCGTCTCCACGCACCTCGTGGAACAACACGGTGACCGCTACTCGCTGCACGACCTGGTACGCGCGTACGCTGCCGAGGAGAGCCGCCGGCACGATTCGCCCTCGACGCGCGCCGCGGCTGTCTCACGACTGCTGACCTGGTTCATCCACTCCATGTACGCCGCCGACGTCACTTTCACGCCCGGTCGCATGCGAGAGCCTCTGGGCGAGCTGGAAGCGCTCGGCGAAACGATGGAGCCCTTGGTGTTCGCCGACGTGTCCGCGGCCCTGGCCTGGTGCGACCTGGAACACCAGACGCTTACGGCGTTGCCCGCCTGGGCCCACGACAACGGCGAGCACCTCGCCGCCTGTCAGATCGCCTACCTGCTGCAGGTGTACCTCTTTCACTACGGGTACCACCACGATCTGCTCGCCGGCCACCGGGTCGCCCTGAGAGCGGTGCGGGAGATCGGAGACCGGCGGCTGGAGGGACACCTGCTCAGCGCGATGGGCAACGCGTCGTCCGAACTCGTCCGGCTGGAGGACGCGTCCCGGTATCTCCTCCGGGCGCTGGCGGTGATCCGGGACA
Source organism: Nonomuraea sp. B10E15 (assembly GCF_039871615.1). NCBI lineage: Bacteria > Bacillati > Actinomycetota > Actinomycetes > Streptosporangiales > Streptosporangiaceae > Nonomuraea > Nonomuraea sp. B10E15. The sequence goes on along the minus strand of NZ_JBDPMB010000002.1, from coordinate 553,648 downwards.
GCGAAGATCGCCGTGGTGAGGCCAAGGTCCTCGGGAACCTCGCCATGAACGCCATCGACGTCCGCGACTACGCGACGGCACGAGAGCGATGTGAGCAGGCACTCGCCGTGGTGGCCGACTCAGGATACGAGCGTGGCCATGCGCACACCCTGGACACCCTCGGCGAGGCCCATTTCGGCCTGGGGGACATCGCCTCGGCGATCGAATGCTGGTCGCAGGCACTGGAGATCAATCGCCGCAGCGGCGCGCTCTTCGTACAGGCGACCAACATCACGAACCTGGGCCGCGCCTACTCCGCCCTGGGAGACCACGACAACGCGATCAAGCACCACCTGGAGGCGATCTCCGTGTGCCGGGCCATCGCAAGCCCCCGGGGAGAGGCCATGACGATCTTCAACCTGGGCAGCGCCTACCGTTCCCAGGGAAGGCTCGCGGACGCCGAAGCCGCCTGGCGGGAGTCGCTGGCCATCTTCTCCAGAGTCCGCGATGCCAAGGCCACCGACGTCTGGCGCGAGATGCAGACCCTGCGAGAGGCGAGCGACTACCGCTGCGCTCAGCAGGGCGATTTCACGTGAGCGCTAAGGAGGACCAGAATGGGCCCACGTCCACCATGGCGGAACAGTCCTCCCGGCGTGCGGATCCGGCGATGGCTGTCTGACGCGGGATCCGGCCTGCACGTCGTCACCGGCGGGGCGGCAGCATCCGAGCTGCTGAGCCGGGTGCTCGATGAAGTCCGTGAGGTGCCGGACCAGCCGACGTTCCCGATCGCGGACGGGGTCGGAGTGGCGCTGGGGCTGGCCGGCATGTCCGTACGCGACTGCGTGCGCCGGCTGGCCGGCGCGCTGACCCCTACGAGGCCCGCACATCGCATGGCCGACCTTGCGGACGCGCTGGCCGACCGCGACAGCGGCACCGTGACAGTGATCATGGACGGGCTGGAGGCCGCCCGCGACCCGCTTGGGGTGGCCGGCACCGTGGCACGCCGGCTGGCGGCCGAGCCCGGGGCGCGGGTGCTGGTCGGCACCCGGCCGCGTACCACCGGCAACGCCGACCTGGTGGCGGCCCTCGGGCCGGCCACGATCCTCCACCTGCCCGCGACCGACGACGACGCCGTGGTCCGGTCATGGCGGGAACTCCTGCGAGGGCTCGCCGATCGGGCGCCCCATGCCCCCGCGCTGCTGCACGCGCTCGGGTACGCGCTCGGCGGTGGCATGCCGGTCCGAGGTGAGGTTTGGCCGGCGATGGCGGCGGCGATTCACCACGACGGCACACGCCCCACCGAGGCCGAAACGGCACAGGTGTTACGGCTCGCCGAGGAGCTGGTCATCGCCGATGCGCCGGGCCTGATCCGGCTCCGTCACCACGACCTCGCCGCCGAATGCGGCCAGGGCGCCGCACCCGCGTCACGAGCGGCAGGGCACCGGCGGATCGCCGCCGCCCTACGGGATCTGGCCGCGAGACGCGGCTGGCCCGACGCCGACCGCTACATCCAGACCCGGCTCGCGGCCCATGCCGCGGCCGGCGACGCGATGGACGAGCTGCTGGCCGACAACGACGCCTTGGACCACCTCCACCCGGACCACCTGGCGGATGAGGTGACCAGACACTACGCGGGTCGCGCGGACCGGCCCGCGACCGCGGCCGGCCTGCTCATGAGCCAGGAGGCGCTGGCTGAGGCGGCCCCGGCCGAGCGGCGCATGCTGCGAGTGCTCGGCGCCAGAAAGGCCAACGCCACCCCGGCGGACACCCCCGGATCGGAGACCACGTGGTGGCCGCGATGGGCGAACCACCGCACCATCGGCTCACTGACCCGCCTCACCGGCCACCGGGCCTCCATCAACGCGATGGTGGCACTCCCGGTGCCCGATGGCCGAGTGATCATGGCCTCCGGCTGCGACGACGGTGTGATCCGGTTGTGGGATCCGCTCGCCGCCGAGCAGATCGGAGCGCCGCTGACCGGCCACCCTGGCGGCGTCCATGCGCTGGCCGGGCTCCCGCTCAAGGACGGCCGCACCGTGCTGGCCTCCTGGGGGCGGGATGGCCTGGTACGGCTGTGGGACCCGGTCACCGGCAAAAGCGCCGGCGTCTCCGCACACGGTCACCACGCCCGGAGGGACGGCACCGCGGCCGTCAGCGCGATGACCGCAATGCCCTGGCCTGACGGACGGCACATGATCGCTTCGGCCGGGACAGAGGACGGCACCATCCGGTTATGGGATCCCGCGACCGGGGCCGACCTGGGCGGCGTGATCGTCGATGGCGCCGGCATCGCTAGCGCGATGACCACCGTACGGCTGCCCGGCGAGCGCACCCTGATCGCGGCCGGATTCGGCCGGCAGGTGTGCCTGTGGGATCCGTTCCTCGCCGCGGGCCACCCGGTCGGCCACAACCACCCCGTCTGGACGATGACCGCGGCGACCCTGGCCGGGAAACCGCTGCACGGGCCGACGGGACAATCCATGCTGGCCTCGACCGACATGTATTCGGCCCGGCTCTGGGATGCCGACACGGGCACACCGATCCAGCACTTCGTCCCCCCCGGCGTGCATATCGTGATGGGCACGATACCTCTGCGGAACGGCCAGGTGATCGTCAACGACGACCGCACACGGCTGTGGGACCCGCTGACCGGCAAGCAGGTCGCGGGGAGGTCGCGATCGTCGTTCACCGTTCCGGTACAACATCCCGACGGTGCCGTGCTGGTCGCATCCGCCACGTCCGGCCACTCTCCCCAGGTGGAGTTGCGGAACCTGGCCACCGGCGATCGGACCGCCGTCCTCATCTGGCCAGAGGGCCGGATCCGCGCCGTCCGGACGGTGCCCCGCCCGGACGGTCACGTGTGGCTGGCGTGCCGCACCGACGACGACACGGTGCGATTCTGGGACGTCACCACTGGTGAGCCGGTGGGCCGCCCGCTGCCCGACGAAGTCCGTGAGCACCGGCTGCTCACAGCCGTGACGCTGCCGGGCGGGCTCTCGGCGGTGGTCACCGGCGCCGACGACGGCACGGTGCGCTGCTGGGATCCCGCCACCGGCACCGCCGTCGGACCGACGCTGGCCGGACACCACGGCCCGGTGCGCGCCGCCGTCGCCGTGCGCGGCACCTCGGACCGGGTCTGGCTCGCCACCGGCGCCGACGACGGCCTCGTACGGGTGTGGACGATCGACGGCACCTGCGTGATGCTGATCCGGCTCGGCTCACCGGTACACGCGATGTCCACGGCGCCCGATGGTGGCGTGGCCGTCGGCACGGACCTTGGTCTGGTCGTCCTCGACATGTGGCCCGAACGCGCGCACACCGCCGTCCAGGAAGCGGCGACGGCCGTCCCGGAAACCCGGGTAGCCGTCCCGAAAGCCCAGATGACCGCCGCGTCGCCCGGAGCGGTGCGGCTCGACTGGCGTGTCGCCTGGCAGGTTGGCGGGGGCAAGCGGTCGTTGCCGGCCACGACCGTGCTGGACGGGCGGGAGACACTGGTCGCCCTGGCCTCCGATCACATGATCGGCATCTGGGACACGGCCCACGGGACTCCGGCCGGGCAGCCTTACACCGGCCACGCCGGCGACGTGACCGGCCTCACCGCCACGGTGCTCGACGGGCGTCCAGCGGTGATCTCGTTCGGCGAGGAGACCGCGCCGACGGAGTCCGAGCACGACCATCGGCGGCTGATCAGGGTCTGGGATCCGGTCACCCACGAGCCGGTCGGGACGCCGATCGATGACGGCGGCTTCACGGAGAACGGGCTCCATGCCGGCGGTCTGGCGGTGGTCCCCGGCGGCGGGGAACCGCTGCTGGTCGGAATCGAGGGAAACGAGTGGGGCTCCCAGGCCGTGGCATGGAGTTTGCGGACCCGGCGCGAGCATCGGCGCTTCACCCTTGAGATGGACTTCGACATGTACACCGACGCGCTGCTTCCCGTGATGATCGACGGGACTCCCGCGATCGTCACCGTAACGAACGACGACGAGGACGAGGGGGACGAGGAGGATGTGCTGCTGGTGTCGGTCTGGGACGTGCACACCGGCGACCTGATCGGTCAATCGTGGCGCGTGCCGTACGACGGCCGGAGCACGGTGGTAACCGCGGGACTCGTGTCCGGGGTGCCGGTGATGGCCTTGTACGCGCCCGACGACAGGATCCGGTTGCGGCGGCTGCCGGACAACGCACCGATCGGCAGCCTGCCCGTGGCCGACGTGGGAAAGCCGAAGGTGATCTGCATCGGCAACCTCGGCGACGTTCCGATCCTGGCCGCCGGCCACAACGATGGTGTGGTCACCCTGTGGGATCTGACCCAACGCCACCGGTGCGCCACCATCGACGGGCTCGGGACCATCAACGATCTCCTGGTGACGGCGACCGGTCTGATCATCGTCGCCACCGACGATGGCCTGACCGCCATCCGCGCCTCCCTGGCCCCCGCCGGCGCGCCGCCCGAAGAGACCCGGGCACCCTGACGAGCGCGAATCTGGAGCTGACAGGGCGCCCCGGGCAGGCAGGCCGCCTGCCCGGGAGTGCCGGTCAGGTGAGCGGCTGGTAAGTCAGGTGGAGGACGCCGTTCCCGAACTCCTGGTGGGCCTTCAGGCTCATGGTCAGGGGCGGGGCGTCGGGCGGGAAGAGACGGCTTCCCTGGCCGAGGGTCAGCGGGTAGACGAAGAGGTTGAGCTCGTCCACCAGGCCATCGGCGAGCAGGGCCCGCACCAGGGTGCCGCTGGCGCTGATGAAGATGTCGCCCTCGGCCTCGTCCTTGAGCTTCCGGATGACGTCGGGGTCGTACGGGCCCAGGATGGTGGAGTTTCGCCAGGTCAGCTCGCTCAGGGTGGAGGTGACGATGTGCTTGGGCGTGTCGTTGAAGAAGGACGCGTGCGGGTCGTCAGCGCTGGAGCGCGTGGACCACGGCTCCTCGAATGCCTCATAGGTGACTCGGCCGAACACGATGGCGCGGCAACGCCGCGTGATGCCGGCAACGGTCTCGTTCATCGCGTCGGTGAAGGTATAGCCGGCCGACCAGCTCGGATCGTCGATCACGCCGTCGGCGGTGATGAACTCGTGGACCAGGATCTTTCCCAAGGTGATGCCTCCCTATGGGGTGCCGTGCGGAAGCGCGGGCGGCACTGGCGGTGGTGGGTCGTATGAACGGGCGATCGAGCCTCGTCAGGGCTGCTTCAGCCACTCGATGAGCGCAGCGGCCAAGTGCTCCGGGGACACGCCGTGGTTCTCGCCGGGGAGTTCGCGAGCCGTGGCGTCCGGCAGGACGCCGACCAGGGCGTGGGCCGCCTCCGCGAACCCCGGGAAGGCGCCGTCGCCGTACGCCACCAGCGTCGGCAGCCCGATCCCCGCGAACCGCCCGAGGGCCGCGGGGTCGCCGCTCATGGTGTCGCCCATGGCGGCGGCGTCGTTGGGAAGCGAAGACGCGATCCGCTCCAGATCCGCCCAGAAGGGCTCGGCACGCATCCCCTCGACGGACTCCGCGGGGAACGCGCAGGCTTCGACGAAGAACAGGGTGACCGCGTCACCGGGGCGTCCGCCGGCCAGCTCCCGCTGGACCCGCTCCCGGTAGCCGGGCGCGAGCGGCGGGCGGGCGTCGGTGACGACGAAGGGCGGCTCCCACAGCGCGAGCGCGGTGATCGGCAGACCCGCCAGCACGGCGTGCAGGGCCAGCACCCCGCCCGAGGAGAACCCGAGCACGGCGGCCGTACCACCGACCTGGCCGATCAGCGCGGCGATGTCGCCGACCTCCGCCCGGATCGCCGCCTCCGAAGCCAGCGCCGGATCGGTGGGACCGCTCTCCCCCCGCCCGCGCCGGTCATAGGTGATCACGGTGTGATGGCCGGACAGCCCTCGGGCGATGTCACCCTCGGTGGGCTGGGTGTTCCGATAGTCCATGGCACCGTTGACGATCACGATCCCCGGCCCGGAGCCGACCGAGGTGAACGCGATCTCGGTCCCGTCGGCCGAACGAGTGGTGCCATTGATGGCGGTCATGTCCAACTCCCTGGATATTCCTCGGCATGAAACAGTGCAGAAACTTCGGCTCGGTCGATTGCCCTCAGCGGAGGCGATCGACGTGCTCCACGGCATCGCCCCGCGGCTGGGGCAACCGCGACGCCGGGCGTATATTCACTTTCTGGGTGCGGAAGTCTTCGTCACGCACCACACGTCCTGATCGCGGGCCGTAACGCTCCGGAAGATATCGTCACGGAGCCGGAAAAGGCCTTCTGATCATCAGAGGCGATCAGCCCTGACGCTTCCGGCGCGGAGATTGTCCTCAGCGACGCTGCCCTGACGACGCGACACCGCTGATCTCGTGCTCATGAACGCTTTCCTCCGGCCGCTGGAGCTTTCTTGAGAGTATGGGCCTTCGGCTCCACCCGGAAAAGGGCACAGACCGGACAATTTCCGGACATTTCATCGCGATCCGCTTGGAGGCGGGCAGGAGTGGCGGACCATGATCCGCACAGCGGAACGGACGCATTCTCCAAGCTCTCGAACTTCGGCCGCCCGAGCATACCGTTCCGGCGACTTCAGACCAGCGTCACCGCCTTGCGGCAACAATCCCCTTTAAAACGCAAATCGTTTTGTGGCCGACGGGAACAGCGAACGCCTTCCGCATGGTCACGTCGGCGCCGCTGGTAGCGGCTTCGGCGGGGCGGGCGTCCCGCGCCGCCGCATGGGGCCGAGACGATGCGACCGCTCGGCGCCGATCCTAGAGCGGCTGGCAGGAAGTGATCACCTGCCGGTGGACGATCACGTCGAACCACTGCGCCAGCGAGCCGCCCTCCATGTACGACTTCTGCGCGAACTCCGGGTTGTAGCCGGCATAGCCGCGTACCTTGGCTGGGGCGCGCAACCACTCACGCACGGCCTCCGGTGCCTCGCCCCGCAGGTCCACGACGTACTCGGCGGGACCGTTGCCGGCGAAGGCATCGCCGAAGACGCGGTTGGCGAAGCCCGGGTCCGGGCGCGGCACCGGTGCGGGAGCGACGCCGCAGGCGGAGCCGGTGCCAAGCGTGCCGTGGTCGAACTGCACGCCGATCGACCGATAGCGGTCGCCGTACCAGCGGCGCAGGTAGGAGCCGGCGTTGTCGAAGACGAGTGGCGGGCCGCCGAGCGTCAGCCGCAGGCCCGGGGCGGCGGCGGTGTGCGCGGTCGACGCCCAGTAGGCGACCTTGTCGCCGGTGCGGTGCTGCCACCAGCGCAGGTTCTCGGCGGCGCGGGCGTCGCGATAGGCGTAGATGTCCTCGAACGGCAGGTTGAAAGCCTCGTACCAGGACAGAATCTGGCGGGCGTTGTGCAGGGCCAGTTGCTGGTCGTCGTTCTTGGGCAGCCGTTCGACCAGTCTGTACACGGCGCGGGCGTGGCTGATGAAGGGCCGCTTGTTCGTCACGCCGCGGTACCAGGTCAGGTTGGCCTGGGTGTTCTCGTGGCGGGGTGCGATGAACTTCAGGTGGCGCCGCACCTCTCGCAGCCGATGCGGCGCGGCCTTGGCCACGTACGAGGAGACGGCGTCGTGCGCCATGGAGCGGGTGGCGTAGTACTCAACCCCGACGAACTTCACCTTACGGTCGGGGTGGCCCGCGTTGTAGGACCGCAGCCAGGCCAGCACGTCACGTACCTCGCGGGTCCGCCACGTCGTCGTCAGCTCGCCCATGAGCGCGTCGAGGTCGCCCTCGCCGGTGAGGACATAGCGGTTGACCCGCACGCTTGTCGTCCAGTCCTCCTCCCACGCGATCGAGCGGAATCCCATCTCCTCCACCAGGTATTTCAGGAGGCCGAACTTGACCACGGCCTCCTCGTGAGTGCTGTGGGTGGACTCGCCCAGGCCGACGATGGTGGCCCCACCGATCGACTCCTTGGTGATCTCCTGCCGCGAGTTCTGCTCGATCCAGTCGATCACCTGAGGGTCGGTGACAGGCGTGGCGGCCAGAACGCCTGCCATGAGTAGATGCAACATGAGGACTCCGTTCCGAATGAGGCGATGAACCAAGAGTTCCGCTCACCGGGGCCTGGGACATCCAGCAGGCGAGGCATCGCCGACTACACCGAGCGACGTAATTGACGGCGCTTCTGGGTCAACCCGCCCGCCCGTGATCGGCTGAGGAGGGTTCGTCAGCGCGCGATATCTCCAGAGAAGACGCCAGGTCAATGTGGGTGCCACCGGAGGTCGTATTTCCCCGGCTGCGAAGCGTGCGCCCTGTGCGTGGCATTCGGTAATGCCGTCCATGAAGCCGGGGTGAAACCGGCTTCTTCCTATGATGCTCCCCCAGCGCGCCAGACTCGGTGGCGTCCGACTTGGACAGGAAGAAATGAAACAAAGAATGTTCGGCCGTATTCTCGTGTTCGCGGCAGCGACAATGGTCACCTTGGGCGGGCAGGCGAAGGCCTTCGCGGACGACCCCGGCTACAACCCTCAGCTCATTGGCGGGAGCCCGGCCACCGAGCAGTATGAATTCGCCGCGACGCTGCTGTACAAGGACCAGGGTGAGCGGCCGACCCCCGTCCGGTGCGGAGGCGCGTTGATCGCCCCCGAGTGGGTCATCACCGCGGCGCACTGTGTCGCCGGCCGGAATCCCGCCGACTTCAAGGTGAACGTGGGCTCCAACGACTACCTGGGTGGCAAGATCGTCGATGCGGCCGCGTTCGTGGCGCACCCGTACTGGGACGACACGACCGTGAAGAACACAGGTGACATCGCGCTGATCAAGCTGGCGACACCGTCGCGGGCCCGGCCGATCAAGGCTGTCCGGGAACCGGACGCCGGCACCCCGGCACGCCTGATCGGCTGGGGCAGGACGGTGGCCGACGATCCCGCGTCGATGCCGCGCGAACTCCTGCAACTCGATACGAAGCTACTGCCCACCCCAGCGTGCGACTTCGGTGACGACTTCTCGATCACCCCCGGCGACCTGTGCGTCGAGCGAGGGAACGACGGTGCCGCCGGTGCGTGCAACGGTGACTCAGGAAGCCCACTGCTGCAGAACGTCAGAGGCGAATGGCGAATCGTCGGCGTCGACAGCCGTAGCGGCGGCGATTCGTGCCTGGCCACCGACGAGGTCTTCACGTCCACCGCCTACTACTGGAGCTGGGTCACGAGCACCATGGCCGCACCCCGGTCCCTCTGATGTCAGGCGTCGCGACCGCCGCGGGCCCCGAATCTCACAGTGGTACGGCGAGTGCCCGGCCAGGTCCGCGGGCCGGCCTTTCCCGGCTCGTCACGAGGCCCATCGCGGAGGCGGGCCGGCAGTGAAGGGCGGGCCGGTCGCGGTTTACCAGGTCGGTGTTGCCGTCGCGCCGTGGGCGGGTGCCCGCTCGTGGGTCCGACCGGCCGCCGGCGGATCACGGTCATCAGGAATGGCCTCGTCCAGCACCTGGCAGTGTTCACCGGTTAAGTGGCTGTTCGCCCCCTGCTGACTTTGCCGGGGCCCCCGTCGTGGCGACTGATGAAGCCGGCTTGAAGCCCGTCGACTGCTTCAATGGGCCGTAGTCACAAGGACGGCCAACGCCGTCGTCATAGTGATCACCGATCGTATCGGCGACAGAGCCGGATCGTTGGAAACCGCCAGGAGACACCGAAAGGAGATTCAGAAATGACTCTCGAGCAGTTGGCCATCCAAGTCGAGGAAAAGTTCGACGTGCTCTGCGCGTACACGGTGCGTTGCATGTCCATGACCGAGGCCTGATACAGCGCATGGACCTTGCCAGAGGCGCTACGCCGGCCATGCTCACGGAGCAGATGCGGAACGTCCTCACGGAAAAGCTCTCAGACAGGACGGCTGCGGAACTTGAGCTCCAGATCGATGAGTGCCTGAAGTTTCTGACAATTACGTCGGTCATGCAGGAGAACTTTTTTCCGTTGAGCAAAGAAGTCGATGAGGTCTGGCACGAGTTGATCTCCGAGACGGGAGAGTATCAGCGGCTGTGTGACCGACTGCCAGGACGACGGTTTCTTCACCATTCCGCGATAACTCTGGCCGAGTACGCTCAGCAGCGCGACACATCAACCGTGGTAAAGCAGTTGCTGGACTGGATTCCGAACTATGTGCACTATTTCGGCGACTATACGGAGGAAAGCGCCAGACATTGGACGATCTGCGAGTTCCTACGCAACGAGTTGGGGCTTTCGCTGGACGAAATCAATCAGATCGGCAGGAACTCAGCGCGTTCTATCGCCGCTGAAGTGTCGTGATCCTGCATCAGTAATCCAGTGCGTTTCGTATAGCCGTCTGAGTCGATCGGTCACCGCCAAGGAGCCTTGACCATGGAACAAGCGGTCGGCCGGTCCGACTCGGTGCTGAACGGGTGTCCGGTCGCAGGCATGCCCACACCGGCCCTCCTGCCGACGGAGTTTGAGCACCCACTCCACCCGCCGCGAAGGCTGGCCACACTCAATCGCGAATTTCCGGTGAGTCGGTTGCTGTATCCAAGCGGCGAGGTGGGTTGGCTGGTCACACGGCATACCGACGTTCGTGCGGTGCTCGCGGACACGCGGACCTTCAGCTCGAAGAACCGTGCCAGGTTCTTCAATCCGACGAGTTCGAGGCCATCGGAGCACGCCGATCGAGTGTCGCCGGCGGGGGCGTTCATAAGTGAGGACCCTCCGGCCCATGGGTTCTATCGGGGCAGGTTGGCCGGGTACTTCACCATGCGACAGATGACGGCTCTCCAACCACGTATCCAGGAGATCGTCGATCAGCAGTTGCACGAAATGGTGCGTGGCCCGCGACCGGCTGATCTGGTTCAGGCGTTCGCGGCTCCGGTACCCTCGCTCGTGATCTGCGAGTTGATCGGCGTCGCTCCCACCGATCAAGCACTGTTCCAGCGGGTCGCGGCCACGGTGTTCAGTTTGACAGCGAATCCGGATGAGGCCGAGGCGGCGACCGACGAGCTTCGTGAGTTCATGCTTGAGCTGGTGCGGCACAAGCGAGCGAATCCTGATGGGGCGCTTCTGTCCAGGCTGGTCGCCGACGAGTCCGGCGCCCGGCCACTCACCGAACAGGAACTGGTCAATATTTGCCTGCTGCTCCTTGTCGCCGGTTATGAGTCCACGGTGAATACGCTGGCTCTGGGTGTGCTGACCCTCCTACGCAACCCGCTACAGCTCCGGCGGCTACACGCCGACATGTCCCTGGTTGACAATATGGTGGAGGAGCTTCTGCGGTTTCTGCCGATCACGCGGATCGGTCTCGTACGCGTCACGACCCGGGACACCACGCTGGGGGGACAGGAGATGAAAGCCGGAGAACCAGTGGTGGCCGCCATCGTGGCCGCCAACCGTGACCCGAATGTCTTTACCGACCCCGACTTCCTGGACATCACGCGCGACACCCGCCATCATGTCTCCTTCGGTCATGGCCCGCATTTGTGTATCGGTCAGCAACTGGCTCGAACCCAGCTACGCATATCTTTCCGTGCGCTGTTCGAGCGATTTCCGAATCTCGAACTCGCAGTACCGCTGGAACGGATTCGGTTCCGCATCGATCGAGAAATCTACGGCGTCCATGAACTGCCGGTCACCTGGTGAGCCGCCCGGTGACCCGGGAGGAGTCTCACCTCTGGGCCACACGGCGCCGGCGCACGAATTACGCGGAACATCGGCTGGTGAGGGTCCGCTCGCGGTGACCGTCGCGCTGGGTGGTGCGCTCTGGCCGCGCCGATCACGCTTTCCTGGCCGACGGGCCGGCCGGGCTGCGGTGGCGGTCGTTCGTCGGGCTAGGGCATCTTGCCAGAGCTCGGTAGGGAATTGGTGTATCCCATCGATGAGGAGATTGCTCTGGCCGCGTCCGTCAGAGGGCCGGTCGCGTCCTTCATGCGGCTTTCGTCGAACCAGGTCGACGGTCCGGAGACGCTCAGTGCTGCTACCTCCGACATGGAGATGGGAATGGGTGCGGCGACCGTGTGGACCCCTCGCATGGTTTCTTCGAACGCCCAGGCGTACCCGCGCCGGCGTGTTTCCTCGATTTGAGCGAGAAGCCCGTTCAACGTCGGAGGGGTTACGTGGGTGAATGCCGCGTCTCCCACGTCGAGCGTGAACTGGATGAGTTCTTCGCGTGACAGGCTTGCCAGTAAGACCCGGCCTGCCGCACCGGCCCACAGCGGGTACGGTCTGCCGACCTCGGCCTTCGCCTTGAGCCCGGACCGCGACTCGACCTGCTCCACGTAGACCCGCGAATGCCCTACGCGCACCGCGAGAGCTATGGTCTCGTCAAGGTCGTCCCGCAGCCGCATCATGTGCGGTAGCGCCTGGGAGCGGACGTCGATTCGGTCCAGGTACGACATGCCCAGGGTCAGGGTCTTCGGGCCGAGGCCATATCTGCGTGAGGCGGAATCCTGCCGGACGAGGCCGCTCTGCTCCAGCGCCTGCAGCAGTCGCTGGACGGTGCTCTTCGGCAGGTCAAGGAGAACGCCGATTTCGCGGGCGCTGGCGTCACGGCCGACCTCGGCGAGGGCGGACAGGATATCCGCAGCTTTGCGGACGGATTCGTTCATGTTACTCCCTCGCAGCAGGCTGCTGTGATTATGGCACCTCAGGCTTTGCGGGAGGCCACCGGCGTCGTACCGGTAGAGATCGGGGCGACCGCCGGCTTCACGCGGGCTTGCGGCCGTTCTCGGCGTCGTTCCGGTGCCTCGATCACTTCCCCGCCCCGAGGGTGATGCCCTCGATGATTCGGCGCCACAACCACAGGTAAAGAGCCAGCATGGGCAGGACGAGAATGCATACGCCGGCGAACAGCCCGCCGTAGTCGGCGCCCGAGAACTGCATGCTCGACAAGAAGTTGAGCAGCGCCAGGGAAACCGTGTACTTGTCCACGGTCTGCAGAAAGACAATGCCGAGCAGCGTCTCGTTCCACATCGAGATGATGTTCAGGATCAGGACGGTTATAAGGCCCGAGCGAGCCAGGGGCAACATGACCTGCCAGAATGACCTGAACGGGGAGGCCCCGTCGATCGCGGCCGCCTCCTCGATCTCACGCGGCAGAGTGCGCATGAATCCGGTCAGCAGGAACACGGTGAATGGCACGTGCGTCGCGGTGTAGATGATGAAGAGACCCAGGAGGCTGTTGACCAGGCCGACTTTCGACATCATCTCGAACAGCGGGATGACGGTCACCTGCGCCGGGATGCCGAGCCCGAGCGCGAAGAACACGCTGAGCGGCCCGGCGGAGCGGGTGCGGATGCGGCTGAGCACGTATGCGGCGGGGGCGGAGACCGCCAGGGTACAGAAAGAAGCTCCTAGCGCGAGCCCGGCCGTGTTGAGCGTGGCGCGGGCGAAGCCGCTCTCGTTCCATGCGTTCTTCCAGTTTTCCAGGTGGAGCGAGCTCGGAATCCCCCAGGGCGCCCTGAAGATGTCAGTGGTGTTCTTGACCGATGACAGGATCAAGAACGCGAAAACCAGCAGGTTGAAGGCGACGAAGGCCCAGACCAGAACGCGGCCGAGGGCGCGGAGCGGGTCGCCCCCCGCCGTTCTGACGAGCGGGGATCTTCCACGGGACGGACGTCGGTCACGGCCCTCGCGTACAACGGCGGGATCGCTGCGCGGCTGCAACACCCCGGCCTGCGCACCCGGGTTCTCAAAATTCAATGGGATCCCTCCGGAGCAGGCGCCTCAGGACGACGATCAGGACGGTGAACAGCACCAGCATGAGAATGGCTGACGCTGATGCGTAACCGAAGAGGTACGACGGGCTCCTCCCGCCGAACGACTCGCCGTAGACGAAGAGCGCCGAATTCCACACGGCCGGCGGTGGCAGATCATTGGTCGTTCCGCCGAAGGCGTAGATGAATTCGAAGATCTTCAGCGAACTGATCGTCCAGAAGATGGCGGCAACCGATATCACGTCCCACGACAGCGGCAACGTGACGAATCGTAGCCGCTGATATGCGTTCGCCCCGGCCAGCAGCGCGTCCTCGTAGAAGTACCGCGGAATACGGTCAACGGCGGCCAGGATGATCGTGACGTAGAGACCGGTGGAGATCCAGACCGTGCCGATGAGGATCATCAAGAAGAGATTGTCGGCGTTCAGCCAGGGGATCGGTTCCGTCCCGAACACCTTGGACAGGATGGTGTTGACCGTACCGTTGTGCTCGAAGATGAACCCCCACACGATCGACAAAACGATGGCGGACACGATGTGGGGAAAGAAGAGCACCGAACGGATGAACGACCGCCCACGCATCTCGCGGACGATCATGGTCAGGACGAAGCTGACGGCGAAGATGGCGGCGCCGGCTCCGACCAGGATGATGAGGGTGTTGACCAGCGCGGTGCGGAAGGTGGGGTCGCCGAAAAGCGCGAAATAGTTGTCAAGGCCGTTCCACCGCATCTCGCTCACGCCGTCCCACCGGTGGAAGCTGATCCACAGCGCGGCGAGGGTCGGCCCGATGATGAAGGCCAGGTACAACACGAGCGCGGGAACGACGAAGGGCAGGTACAACCGTCGGCGCGACCGGTCGAAGGCCCCCGTGCTCCGGGGTGAGCCACGCCAGAGGCGCGGCCCACCCGCAGGAGGTGTCGCGAGCGTCATGAGTGGTGTCCCGCCCAGAAGTCGCGCTGACCGGCGGTGATCTGGGCGATGAACTCGTCCGGTGTGACTTTGCCGGTCATGAGCTTGAGATTCAGCGGCTGGAAGACCTTCTTGTCGAAGTCCGAGAAGTCTCCGAGAACTCCGTCAGTGATCTTGCTCAGGTTCTTCTCCTGCAGGAGGGCGTTGACGTCCGCCAGCTGCTTGGGCACCTCGACATCCGATCGGGGGGTGAGGTTGTTCGCCTCGCTGGAGATCTTGGACAGCCGCTCCTTGTGGAGGAAGTGGGCGATGAACTTCTGGGCCTCCTCGGCGTGGCCCGCCGCCTTCGGGACAGCGAATCCGATGACGCTCGCCGGCAATGAGTCGTCATTTCCGAGCGTCGGGAAGTTGAACGACCGGTACTCGAAACCGGGTGCCGCCAGCGTCTCGGTCTCGGTCGGAGCCCAGCTGCCCATGTAGAGGAAGTCCGCCTGGTTCTGCGCCCACTTCGTCTGGATGGCGGGGAACTTGCTGCTGTCGTACCCCGGTATGAAGTAACCCTGCTTCGCGAGGTCGGCGATGGCGGTGAGCGCGTTGCGGACGTCGGCGTTGTTCCAGCCGCTTGCCTGCTTGTCCGACACGAGCTTGTAGAAGCCACCTGTGCCGAGCGTTCGGGCCAGTGCCGTCGCCGTCCAGAACTCCGCGTACCCGGCGATGTCCCCGTCGAGGGCGATCGGGTTGCGGCCGGACGCCTTCGACTTGGCCAGGACGTCCGTGAATTCCTGCCACGTCTTCGGCGGGTTGCTCGCGACGTCGGGCAAGGTCTTGGCGTTGTACCAGATCGAGTATCCGATCACCTCGTACGGGATCAGGAACTGGGCGCCGTTGGCCGCGGTCGTGAACTGGTCGTATTTTTTCGGGATCACCTGGCGGACGGTCTTGCCTTCGCCAGGTATCTCCATGTTGTGTACGTCGCTCAGGTCCTTGAACTGATCATTCTTGACGATCGCGTTGCTGACCGTGAAGTACTGCTGATCGATGAGGTCGGGGACGTTGTCGGTGCGCAGCGCCGCCAGGAGTTTCGTGACATTGTCGCGCCCCTGCCACTCCACCTTCACCTTGATGCCGGACTCTTTCTCGAAGTCCGCGAGCGCCTTCGCCAGAACTTTGGCCTGCGGCTCTTTCTCCTGCCACATCGACCAGTAGGTGAATTCCTGAGCCGAGTCGTCCCCCGAGCCGTCGGCGGAACAGGCCGAACCGAACAGTCCAAGTGTGACGGCGAGCATGAGGGCGGCTGCTCTCTTGCGGCGGCGCCGGTGTCGCATCTGCATGGGCGCATCCTTTCAACGCGTCCCATTCAGCGGGACAGCGGACCGTTTCCCGAGGGGGTCGAAGCTAGGCGGTGCTTGCGGTGCGTGTCAACGGCCCCACCCAAGATGCCTGCGGAACGCCACCTCCTGTTCGCATTGCCGCCATTGATGGCAGCCCACGAAGCATGATTGACTCGATCTCCGTGCCACCTATAATGGTCCACTGTCCCATAAAATGGGACAAAGCAAATGAGGATCGAGGGTATCTCGTGGTGGAGTCTGGACCGCGACCGTCGGCCGGAATCGTTCCTTCTACAGCACCTGAGCACGCCGTTCCCGCTCACGACCTCGCCGGCCACACAGTCCTTGTCACCGGGGCGTCCGGCCCCGGAATCGGCTCCGGGGTGTGTGACGCGCTCCACGCGGCAGGGGCGCGACTCGTCATCAACGACCTGGTCGATGAGCACGTAGAGAGAACGGTGCGTCGCTACCCCGGCGCGGTGGGTGTGGCCGGGGACGTCTCGCGGCCGGACGACGTGGCGCGGATATTCGAGGAGGCGATCGACCGCGCCGGGCCGCTGACCGGACTCGTCAACAATGCCGGCGTCGGGCTCATCGCACCGATGCTCGACGCGACCCAAGCCGAGTTCGACCGCGTCGTCGACATCGACTTCCGGGGTGTCTGGCTGATGAGCCAGGCCTTCGCCCGGTCAGTGGTGACGCACGGCCGGCCGGGCGCCATCGTCAACGTCTCGTCGGTCCACGCCGACAAGACGATCGGCCAGTACGCCATCTACGCCAGCGCCAAGGCCGCGGTGGAGGGGCTGACCCGCGCCTGCGCCGTCGAATTCGGATCGATCGGCGTGCGCTGCAACGCCATAGCGCCGGGATATGTCCCGATCAACCGGGATCTGGTGCCGCCCGGCTATCCCGCGCACGACGCCTCCTGGATCGCCGCGCACACCGGCAGCGAGCAGGTGCTCCAGAGGACGATCGAGCCGATCGACTGTGGCTGGGCAGTGCGGTTTCTCCTGTCGGAGCAGAGCCGGTGCGTCACGGGCCAGGTGATCACCATCGATGCCGGGCTCACCGCCCGGCTCTACAACGGCGAGATGAGTGCTCGCATCTATGCCGATCGAAAACGGCAGGCGGCGCTACGTGCGGAAGGCCCGGACGCGCGATGAACGATCCCATGCGGATTTCACGGATCCGCGCGACCGAGGTCGTCGTGCCCGCGCATCCCGGAGTCATCGAGTCGCCATCGCTTCACCGCCCGCTGCACAACAAGCCGTGGAAGGGCGCCGCGAGCTGGTCCGTCCAGTTCGACGAGATGCCCAAGGTCATCCTCGAACTCGAGCTGCGGGACGGGACGGTGGGCCTCGGCGAGTTGTACCGCGCGCACGACTGGGAGTCCGTGGACGCGCTGGCCACCGCGCTGGTGGGCCTGGATCTGCGGTCAGTGAGCATGCAGGACGTGCCGCTTCCTCGTGTCCACGAGTTCGACGGCTTCGAGATGGCCGTCTGGGATGCGTTCGCGCGATCCCTCGGGCTGAGGGTCGTCGACCTGCTCGGCGGACCGCTGCGCGACCGGGTCGCGGTGAGCGCGTGGTCGAGCCACCGCCCAGTGGATGACGTCGGCGATCTGGTCCGCTCCTTCGCGTCCGCGGGCTTCACGACCGTCAAGTTCAAGTGCTCGCTCGAGGACGACGTCGTGGCGTGGTGCGGAGCCATCGCCGAGCGGGCACCCGCCATGTCCGTCGTCCTCGATCCCAACGGCCGCTTCGAACACCTCGCAGAAGCGCGCGCCATCGGGCTGGCGCTGGCCGAGATAGGCAATGTCGCCTGCCTTGAGGATCCGATCCCGCACTGGATGCTCGATGAGTGGTCACGGTTGCGATCCGTCGTCCCGATACCGCTGGCACGCCACCTGTCGCTCGCCTACCCGCAGTTTTCCGACCGCGGCAGTGAAGCCGTCGCGGTACTCCAGCGCGGCACCGCGGACATGTTCAACATCACCGCGGGGTTGAGCGATTTCCGTCGCCTCGACCACGCCCTGGACCTGTTCAACCTGCCGACCTGGCATGGATCGCAGGTCGACCTCGGTATCGCGGAGGCCGCCTATCTCCACTCCTGCGCCGCCGCACGAACGTGCGTGCAGCCCAGCGACATCTTCGGACGCCTGATCCGGTCCCACGACCTGCTCCGCCAACCACTACGGATCGAGCCCCCTTACGCGTTTCTTCCAGACGGAATCGGTCTAGGCGTCGAGCTCGACGAGCAGGCCCGCGTCGAGTTCCGGACAGCCGAGAAGGAGTACCTGCCGCAGTGAGCCCAGAGAACCCATTCCCAGCAGATCCCGATCGCGGCGCGATCTGGACGATGCTCGTCGATCGCGACATCAGCGCGTACGTCCGCAACGAGTGGACCATGGTCGAGGCCGACTATGTCAGCTCGTCGGAATTCGTGTCGATCGATGCCAGAAGGACGTCGAACCCCGATTCCTGGAGAGTCGGGCAGAATCTCGCGGCCTACCGTGACTCATGGTCGGCGGGCAGCGCGGAACTGGGCGCGGCCGTTCCGGCTGACACGTTGGAGGCCGGGTTGCGGGAGGCCACGACGCTGCGGGACATCGAGATTCACGAGGCGGACGCTGTCGCGCACAAGAAGTTCGACGGGACGATCCGCCGTCGCGACGGTGGACTGGTGCACCTCAACTGGCAGACCCTCTACCTCTGCCGGCGGGACGCCGATCGCTGGCGCATCAGGGGGTTCATCGGCCGGCTGCCGAACCCGATGGGGGACAGCTCCGTCGCGTCCCCCGCGAAGGACCTCCCTGCCCATGCCACCCAACATGCCACCGCCGGGCCCTACTCCCCGGTCCTGACCGTGCGGGCGGACCGCCTGGTCGTGGTGTCCGGCCAGGCCGCGATCGTGCAGGACGGCTCGGTCGTCGGGGATGACATAGAAGAGCAGACGCATCTCACTCTCCAGAACTGCCGACGCCAGCTGGCGTTCGCCGGATGCACGCTCGCCGACGTCGTGAAGGTGAACGCCTATCTCACCGACATGGCGACCTGGGGACGTTTCAACTCGGTCTACCGGACGTACATGCCGGAACCCTGCCCCGTGCGCACAGTGGTCGGAGCGGCCCTGCTCGACGGGCTCCTCGTCGAAGTGGAGATGTGGGCGGTCGCACGATGAGAGCCGCCTCATGACGTACTGGGAACAGATGACCTCGGCCCGACTCGCCACGGTCGACAGGTCCCTGCCGGTCATACTCCCGCTCGGTGCGGTCGAGCAGCACGGACCACACCTCCCGCTGGCGACGGACCGTATCCTCGTCGACCACTTCTGTCAGGGGATCGACCGGCACCTCGGTGACGACGTGCTGATCCTGCCCACCGTCTCGGTCGGCTACTCCAAGCACCACGACGACTTTCCCGGCACCTTGTCCCTGACGCACGAAACGCTGCTGCGCCAGATCGTGCAGACCGCCGACTCAGCTCTGCGGCACGGCATGACCAGCCTGCTGATTCTCAACGCCCACGGTGGCAACGAAGGCATCGCCCAGGTCGCCCTGGAACAGCTCGGGCACAGCCGGCCCGAATGCAAGATCGTCCGGACGGCGTGGTGGCAGATAGCTTCCGAGGCCCTGCTCGCCATCAGTACGACCGGCCCGGGCGGTGTCGGTCACGCATGCGAACTCGAAACCTCGCTGCTGTTGGCCATCGCCCCCCACCTCGTTGACGAGTCCGCCATACCGCCGCGCGAGAACAAGAGCTGGTTCAGCTGGGACACCGCCGACATGCTCCGCTCGGGGAGCGCCATCATCTACCGCCGCTTCGCCGACGTCTCGTCCACGGGCGTGTTCGGCGACCCCCAGGCCGCCTCCGCGGAAAAGGGGCAGCAGATCAGCGAGATCGTCACGCAGCGCCTGGTTGACCTCGTCCGGTCCATGACGGTCCGGTGAGGGCAGACGTCATTCGTGCAGGACTTCCGGGCCCCACTGACGAGAGGAACCCCGTGCGAGGCGACAACGAGTGCAGGCGCGCAGGCCGGACCGTGCGCCCCGGCGCGCGCCGGGGCGCGTACCGGGCCGTGATCTGCGACCTCGACGGCACCGTGTATCGAGCGGGCCGGCCGCTGCCGGGAGCCGTCGAGAGCTTGGAGCGGATGCGCGCGGCGAACGTGCCCGTTCTCTTCGTCTCCAACAACCCCACCCGCTCCTCGGCATCGTACGCCGAACGGCTGCGGGCGCTGGGCGTGGCCGCAGCGCCGGAAGACGTGCTGACCTCTGGTGGCGTGGTCATAGATTGGCTCCTGGCCGAGGCGGCGGGCGCACGGGTCCTGCTGGTCGGCGAATCGAGCCTGCACGCCGAACTCGCCGGACACGGCATCGGTCTCGTCGACAGCGGCCGCGACGCGGATGTGGTCGTGGTTTCGTTCGACCGTACCTTCGACTATCGCAAGTGGATGGAGGCGTTCCGCGCGCTGCGGGCCGGAGCCCGGTTCGTCGCCACGAACCCCGACCCGACCTGTCCCGTCGACGATGGGGAGGTCCCCGACTGCGGGGGAATCATCGCCGCTCTCGAGGTGACCGTCGGACGCCGGGTCGAGGTCGTCGTGGGCAAGCCGTCGGCGATGATGGCGCACGCCGCACTCGATCGGCTGCGGGCCGCCGCTCATGAGGTGCTCGTCGTCGGGGACCGGCTCGAAACAGACGTTCGTCTGGGCACGCGCAACGGCCTGGACACAGCGCTCGTCCTGACTGGTGTGACCGATCCGGCCGACCTGCACACGGCACCCGACCAGCCGACCTTCGTCCTGGACGATCTCGCGGCGCTGCCGTCCCTGGTGGGGCTCACCGAACCGGAGGCCGGCTGAGCATCCTCAGCACCAGGCTTCCGGCCGGCACCGGCTTGCCGCCGAGGTATCCGACGAGCAGGTCGCGAACCATAACGGGGCCCGGAAGACTACGGGGACGCCCGCGTGCCCCGTAATTCAGCGGTCTGGAAGAATCTTGGGTGAGCTGACATGGGTACGGCCGGGTCGGTGATTTAGTTCGTCACGGCCGTGCCTTTATGTCGATACAACACGCTGGTGGGCGCGCACTGCCGTCGGCCGCAAAGAGTGTCAGAAGATCGCTTGCGTGCGGCATTCAGGAAAGTGCGGTGGCCGGAAATGGCGGCCAATTCCAGCCGCGCGACCGCCGCTAATCGACCCTTTTGGAAGGTAGAGGAATTGGGTCCTTGACGCGGCACCTGTCCCTATATACGTTGATCGCAACAACCTTCCATACCGCCCCCGACGCCGCACCTCACCGGTGTCAGGCGGGCATGGAACGCGTGCTTGTCAAGTTACTCAGAATGACTCGGGGGCCGCGCAGTGGCTGGGGGTTTTGGAACGCCGTTCCGGATCCTCGGGCCCATCGAACTCTGCAACGGCGACACCGTCGTGCCCATCGCACCCGGGCGGCAGCCGATCGTTCTCGGGGCGCTGCTGCTGGAAGCCAACCACATCGTCAGCACCGAGCATCTCATCGACGCCGTGTGGGACGAGGATCCTCCGTCGAGCGCGCGCAGCCAGGTGCAGATCTGCATTTCGGCACTGAGGCGGCTGCTCACGCTCTTGCCGGTCGAGGCCGAGATCGTCCGGCGCTCGCCCGGCTACCAGCTCAGCATCACGCCGGAGGATCTGGACTCGTACTGCTTCGAGAGCTTGGTGCACGAGGCCGGGAACCTGGCGCAGGCGGAGGACATCCTCGGGGCGGCCGAGATGTTGCGGGAGGCGCTGTCCCTGTGGCGGGGACCCGCGCTCAGCGGGGTCGCGAGCCAGGTGCTGGAGAGCAAGGCGCTGCGTCTGGACGAGTCCCGGCTCACCGCCCACGAGACCTGCATCAACCTCGAACTGGAGCTGGGCAGGCACCGCGAGCTGATCGGCGAGCTGACGGACCTGGTGCGGCGCAACGCGCTGCGCGAGCGGCTGCGCGGCCAGCTGATGCTTGCCCTGTACAGATCGGGACGGCAGGCGGAGGCCCTCGACGTCTACCGGGCCGGGCGTACACACCTCATCGAGGAACTGGGCCTGGAGCCGGGCGAGGAGCTGCGCCAGCTCGAATCGGCGATCCTGGCGGGCGACGAGTCGCTGCTGCTCGACCGGCCGGCTCACGTCACCGCCACCGCCGCGTCCGCGTCCGAACAGCCCGCGGTGCTCCTGTCGGTCACCCCGCACCAGCTCCCGACCGACATCCCGGACTTCACCGGGCATCGGTCCCTGATCGAGACGGCGGAGAACTTCTTACGCGGAGGCGATGCCGAGGCGGTCCGCATCGTCGTGATCAGCGGCAAGGCGGGGGTGGGCAAGAGTTCCCTGGCCGTGCACCTCGCTCACCGCCTGTCCGGCGAGTTTCCCAACGGGGAGCTCTACCGGGACTTACGGGGCAGCCAGCCTCAGACCGTGCCACCCGCCGACACGCTTGGCACGTTCCTGCGCTCGCTCGGGATCCCGGGCCCTGCCGTGCCGAGCAGCGTCGAGGAGCGTACCGCCACCTATCGCAGCATGCTGGCCAACACGCAGACGCTGGTGATGCTGGAAGACGTGGAGAGCGAGGCCCAGGTCGTCCCGCTGCTGCCGGGCAGCGCCGGATGCGCGGTGATCATCACCAGCCGTGCGCGGCTGACCGGGCTGCCCGGCGCGCTGCAGCTCCCCGTGGAGGTCATGGACCAGGAACAGTCACTGGAGCTGATCGGGAAGGTCATCGGCCCCGACCGGGTGGCGGCCGAGCCGGAAGCCGCCGCCGCGCTGACCCAGGTGGTGGGCGGCCTGCCGCTGGCGCTGAGGATCGTGGCGGCCCGGCTCGCCGCCCGCCCGCACTGGTCGCTGGCCTCGATGGTGGGCCGCCTGGCCGACGAGCGGCACCGGCTCGACGAGCTCGCTCACGGCGAGATGGTCGTCAGGAAGAGCCTTTCGCTCACGTACGAGAGCATGGACGAGCGCACCCGCAGGCTCCTGCGGCTGCTGAGCGTGGCGGAGTCCGTGACGATCCCCGCCTGGTTCGCCGGGGCCCTGCTCGACGACGACGTGTACCGCGCCATGGACCGGCTGGAGCAGCTCGTCGACGACCAGATGCTCGACGTGGCCGGGGTGGACGCGGGCGGCGATCCGCGCTACAAGTTCCACGGCCTCATCCGGGTGTTCACCCGGGAGCGGCTGCACGAGCACGAGGACGAGCCGACCAGGCTCACCGTACTCGGCCGGGTGACGGGCGCATGGTTGCACATCGCGGAGGAGGCGCACCGCCGCCTGCACGGGGGCGACTACACGCTCCTGCACGGCTCGGCCCCGCGCTGGACACTCCCGGGCCACCACCTCGACCGGCTGCTGGAGAGCCCGCTCGACTGGCTCGAACGCGAGCGGGGCAACCTGTGCGCCGCCGTGATGCAGGCCGCCGACCACGGCCTGGACGAGGCGTGCTGGGACCTGGCGGTCACCCTGGTGTCCCTCTTCGAGACCCGCAGCTATTTCGAGGACTGGCAGCACACGCACGAGAGGGCGTTGATCGCCACCAGGTCGGCGGGCAACGTGCGCGGCATGTCGGCGCTCATGTGCTCGCTCGGCTCCATGCATCTCAACCAGCGCCGCACCTCCCTGGCGCGCCCGCTGCTGGAGTCGGCGCTCGCCCAGTTCCGCGAACTCGGCGACGAGCACGGTACGGCCCTGGCCTCGCGGAACCTGGGCCTGCTCCACTACCGGCAGGGGGAGCTGGACAGGGCCGCGGAGCTGTACCGGCAGGCACTGGCCGGGTTCCGGCTCCACACGGACCTGGTCGGCGAGGCCCACGTCCTGGCGAACATGGCGCAGATCGAGCTGGACCTGCAGCAGTACGCCGCGGCGGAGGAACGGCTGAACCGGGCCCTGGAGATCGTCAGGGAGACCAGCAGCCGCCGGGTGGAGGCCCAGGTGCTGAACAAGCTCTGCAAGACGCACCTGCTGAGCGGCGACTACGAGCGGGCCGAGCAGGTCGAGGGCACCGTCCTGCGCATGGTGCGCGACATCGGCGACATCATCGGCGAGAGCTACGCCCTGCAGAACCTCGGCATCGTGTACGGCCGGCAGCGGAAGTTCGACACGAGCGAGCGCATGCTGCGGCAGGCGGTGGAGGTCCGGGAAGGGATCATGGACCATCTGGGCGCCTCGCAGATCCGGCTCGACCTGGCCGAGATCCTGACGGTCAAGGGTGACACCACCGAGGCGCTGGCGGTCGCGGAGAAGGCGCTGGCCATGTTCCAGGAACGGCAGGCCGAACAGTGGTCAAGGAGGGCCGACGAGATCGTCGCGGCCCTCCTTGACCGGGGGTGACCCGGCTGCCGGGGTCGGCTGCCGGATTCGGGCGGGTTCAGCCCACGGGGGCGGGAGTGGGCTGGTCCCACGGCGTGTCGTTCGTGGGGGTGGAGCTAGTCCCAGGGCGTGTCGTCGTTGGTGGGGGTGGGGCCGTCCCAGGGGGTGTCGTTGGTGGGGGTGGGCTGGTCCCAGGGGGTGTCGGTGGTGGGGGTGGGTCCGTCCCAGGGGGTGTCGGCGTAGGCGATGGCGGTGGCGGGGCCGAGCAGGGTGGCGAGGGAGATCGTGGCGGTGATGACGATCTTCTTGATCTGCATGGCGGGGACCCCTTCACCTGGGCTTTCGGCTGGTTGCTGCGATGCCTCAGAAGGTATGGAAGGAGTCATTCGCGGCCCTATCGCGCGGCTTATCGCCGCCGGGTGCGTCCCGTGATGGCGCGACGATAGGTTCGTGACAGCCTCGTGACGGCTTCGCCTACCTGAACACCACCACCCGGTTGCCGTTGAGAAGGAGCCGGTGCTGGATGTGCCACTGGACCGCCCGCGCCAGCGCCAGGCACTCGACGTCGCGCCCGGCGGCGGCCAGGCGGTCGGGACAGAAGGTGTGGTCGACGCGGACGACCTCCTGCTCGATGATGGGCCCCTCGTCCAGGTCGGCGGTCACGTAGTGCGCGGTCGCGCCGATCAGCTTCACCCCGCGGACGTGAGCCTGCCGGTACGGCCCGGCGCCCTTGAAGCTGGGCAGGAACGAGTGGTGGATGTTGATGGCCCTGCCGTCGAGCTGCTTGCACACGTCGTCGCCGAGGATCTGCATGTACCTGGCCAGAACGACCAGGTCGATCCGATGCTCCTCCACCAGCGCCAGCAGCCTGTCCTCCGCGTCCTGCCTGGTGTCCGGGGTCACGGGGACGTGCTCGAAGCGGATCCCGTGGGAGGTCACCAGGTCGGCCAGGTCGGGATGGTTCGACACCACGAGCGGGATGTCGGCGGGCAGCTCTCCGATGCGCCGGCGGAAGAGCAGGTCGTTGAGGCAGTGGCCGTACTTGGAGACCATGATGAGGAGGCGCGGCCTGGCGGAGGCGTCGGCGAGCCGCCATTGCATGCCCAGGCTCTCGGCTGTCGGGGCAAAGTCGGCCCGCAGCTCCGCGAGGTCGCCCGGCGCGCTGAAGTGCACGCGCATGAACAGCCGGCTCGAGGCGTTGTCCCCGTGCTGCTGGCTCTGCAGGATGTTGCCGCCGTGCCGCAGCAGGAATCCGGAGATCGCGTGAACCACGCCCGCGCGGTCGGGGCAGGCGAACGTGAGCACATACTCCTCCGACATGCCATCCTCCTAGGTCAGCCAGGGGCGATGAAGTAGAACGTCTGCTGGGCGGAGAAGAGGCCGCTGGCGGAGAGCGTGAAGACGTCGGCGAACTCCAACGGCCCCTCGCCGGGCTCGTCCGGCTCCCGCGTACGGCTTCCGACGACGGCGATGTGTTCCGTGGAGGCGATGACCGTGCTCACCGTGTGGTGGCAGCGCCCGACCCGCTTCTCCTGGAAGCGCTCCAGCTCGGTCCGGCCGCGCACGGTCAGGCCTGGCCTGCTCAGCACCACGTCCTTCTCGAAGAGCGAGGCGTAGGCGTCGACGTCGCCGGCGTCGAGGTATTCGTAGCTGAGCTGGGCGTGGTCCACGGCGATGGAGGCGAGGCCGGCGCTGCGGACGCATCCGGCCCGCGGATCATCGTGAGACATGGTTGCGGTTCCCTCTGTCTGCGGCGGGCGGGGCGGGCCGGCGGTCAGGAAGCTCCGTGCCGCTCCCGGACCATCAGCAGGAAGAGCTCGTCCTTCTGGTCCAGGGCGTGGATGCGGGAGAACATGCCGTCCAGGTCCCGCGGGCAGGACAGGCGGCGGTGGTGGCGGCTGCGGAAGGCGTCGCAGCGCTGCTCGATGACCTGGCCGTAGTCGTTCATGGGTGTCCCTTCTCGCCGCTAGCCGCGGCTGAACTGGAGCTGGCCGAGCAGCTCTCCCACGGACTCCAGCACCGTGGGCAGCTCCTCGTGGATGAAGAAGTGGTCGCCCGGCAGCACGCGCATGCTGAACGGCCCGCCGGTCAGGTCGCCCCAGGCGGCGACGTCCGCCACGGAAACGGCGGCGTCGGCGGCGCCGCACAGCGCGTCGATCGGCACCGGGATCGGCGTGCGGGGAGCCCAGGACTGTCCGGCCACCACGGCGAAGTCGGCTCGCAGGGTGGGCAGGGCGAGGTCGACCAGCTCGGGCGAGTCGAAGAACGCGGGCGGCGTGCCGCCGAGCCCGCGCAGGTGAGCCAGGAACTCCTGGTCAGGCAGCAGGTGGGCGGCGGCGGGCGGCCCCAGGTGCGGCGGCGGCGAGCCGGCCGCGATGATCCGCTCGGGCAGCGGCCAGCCCCGCTCCAGCAGGGCGCAGGCGACCTCGTACGCGATCCGCGCGCCCATGCTGTGCCCGAAGATCGCGAACGGCCGGTCAAGGTACGTGCGCACGCCCGCGAGGAGGTCGTCCACGAGAGCGCCCATGTCGTGGTGCGGCGGCTCGCTGAACCTGCTCCCCCTGCCGGGCAGCTGGAGCGGGATCACCGCGGCCCCGTGGATCTCCCGTGGCCATTCCTGGTACACGTTCGCGCTGCCACCCGCGTAGGGCAGGCAGAACAGGATGCGCTGCGCGTCGCCTACGGGCCGGGCCGTCCAGCGGCCGGGCCGGGTTCTGAGGGACATGGGTCCTCCTTGACTTCCCTGTGTCTCCAAGGTCCCCGCAACAGCCGCGGGACACAATCAGGGGAAATCCCCTGATGCGCGGACCCAGGGGGAAGTCCCGCAGGTCGCTTGCCCCGTCCGGGGTGTTCGGCATATCACCGATTTCAGGCCGCTCTCACGGAAAGGTGTTCGGCGATGTGTGGAATAGTCGGATGGGTCGACTGGCAACGTGACCTACGCGACCACCGCGACGTGCTGGCCGCGATGACCGAGACGCTGGCCTGCCGGGGCCCTGACGGTTCCGGCGTGTGGACCGCCCGTCACGTGGGGTTCGGGCACCGCAGGCTGGCCGTGCTCGACGTGGCGGGCGGCGCCCAGCCCGCGGTGGCGGAGGCGGTCGCGATGACCTACAACGGCGAGGTCTACAATTTCCGCGAATTGCGCGATGAATTACGGGCCAAGGGCCACCGCTTCACCACCACGTGTGACACGGAAGTGGTCTTGCGTGCCTATCTCGAATGGGGAGAGGATTTCGCCGGACGGCTGTCCGGAATATATGCGCTGGCCATCTGGGACGGGCGTACCGAAGAGCTGGTGCTGGTGCGGGACCGGCTCGGCGTGAAGCCGCTGTACTTCACCGGGACCCCGCACGGAGTGATCTTCGGCTCTGAGCCCAAGGCCCTGCTGGCCAACCCCGGCTTCGCGCCCGTCATCGACGCCGACGGGCTCGCCGAGCTCTTCGCCGCCGCGTCGGCGCCCACGCCCGGCCGCTCCCCCCTGCGCGGCCTGTCCGAGGTCCGCCCCGGAACGCTGGTACGGGTGAGCAGGCGGGGCACGCGCCACCGCACGTACTGGAGCCTGACCGCGCGGCCCCACGAGGACGGCGACGAGGCGACCGTGCGGCGCGTGCGCGAGCTCCTGAGCAGCGCGGTGGACGAGCAGCTCGTCTCCGACGTGCCGCTGTGCAGCCTGCTGTCGGGCGGCCTGGACTCCAGCGCGGTGACGGCCCTGGGCGCCCGGTCCTACCGGGGCGGCGCGTACGGCGACAAGCTGAGCAGCTACGCGGTCGACTTCCACGACAGCGGCAAACATTTCCAGGAGACCACGCTGCACCACAGCCTCGACGCGCCCTACGCCCGGGCGGTCGCCTCCCACGTCGGCACCAGCCACACCGAGGTGCTGCTCGACGTGCCCGACCTGCTGGCCTGGTCCGACGCCACGACCAGGGCGCGCGACCTGCCGGGGCTGGGCGACGCCGACATCTCCCTGCACCTGCTCTTCCGCAGGGTGGCCAGGGACTGCACGGTCGCGCTGTCGGGCGAGTCGGCCGACGAGGTGTTCGGCGGCTACCCGTGGTTCGCCAGGGAGGCGGCCGAGCCCACCGGGTTCTTCCCCTGGTACCGCGCCGCGCCGCTGGGCCTGGCGGGCCTGCTCGGGGCGGAGGCCGCGGCCTGGTGCCGGCCCGGCGCGTACCTGGCCGAGAGTTACGCGCAGGCGATGCGGGAGGTGCCGCGGCTCGGCGGGGAGAGCTCCGCCGAGCGGCGGCTGCGCGAGGTCGGCCACCTGTACCTCACGCGTTTCCTGCCTCTCCTGCTGACGCGCATGGACCGCATGAGCATGGCGGCGGGGCTGGAGGTCCGGGTGCCGTTCTGCGACCACCGGCTGGTGGACTACGTCTGGAACGTGCCGTGGCGGCTCAAGAACGCCGGCGGCATCGAGAAGGGGCTGCTGCGCCGCGCCGTGGCGGATCTGCTGCCCGCCGAGGTGCTCAACCGGCCCAAGAGCGCCTACCCCGCCATGCAGAACCCCGCCTACGTGGCATCGCTGCGCGCCCGGGTGCGCGACGCGGTCGCCGATCCGGCCGGTCCGCTGAAGGACCTGCTCGATCCGGGCGCGGTCAGGGCGCTGCTCGACCCCGGCGGCCCGCAGCCCGCCACCACCCTGGGCAGCGTCCGGGCGCTGGGGTTCCTGGTGCAGTTCGACCACTGGTTCCGTACGTACGGCGTGGCGTTCGCCTGAACGCCGGCGGCCCGGCTCGTCGTTCACGAGCCGGGCCCTCGTGCTCTTCAGTAGGGAAGTCTCCGCCCGGAGGGCGTGCGAAGATCGGGCTGCTGCTCGCGCAGGTGCTTGGAGGGGCGCTTGGGGAGCTGGATGCGCTTCATGGTCCGGTCCTTCCCTGGTTCCGGCGTTTCCTCTCACCTCCACGATGCGAAGTACCCTTATCGTCGCGGCATCATCCCGCTCTCATGGCGGGCCGGGAACTCGGCGCCACGGGGGCCCGGGGCCAGCAGGTCGGCGAAGATGGCGATGGCCCGGTCGATGGCCTCCCGCCCGACGTACGCGTGCGTCACCGCCCGGATGCGCCCGCGACCGAGCTCCTCCACCCGCACGCCCCGCCGGGCCGCGGCGGCGATGAACGACCTGGTGGTGTACCGGTCGTCGCGGATGCGGAAGAAGACCATGTTGGTCACCGGCGGGCCGGGGTCGAGGCGTACGCCGGGCAGCCTGGACAGCCCTCTGGCCAGCCGGGTCGCGTTCTCGTGGTCCTCGGCCAGCCTGTCGGTCATCTCGGTGAGCGCGATGATGCCGCACGCGGCGATCATTCCGGACTGGCGCATGCCGCCGCCGAGCATCTTGCGCATCCGCCGGGCGTGCGCGATCAGCTTGCGGTCGCCCACGAGCACGGATCCGATCGGCGCCGAGAGCCCCTTGGACAGGCACACCTGGATGGTGTCGGCGTAGTGCCCGATCTCGGCGGGCGTGACGCCGAGCGCCACCGCCGCGTTGAACAGCCGGGCCCCGTCCAGGTGCAGTCCGACGCCGTGACGGCGGGCGAGCTGGCCTACCTCGGCCAGGTAGTCGAGCTGGAGGGGCAGCCCGCCGCACCGGTTCTGCGGGGTCTCCAGGCTGATCACCGCGGGCGGCGCGATCTGCGGGTCGGAGCGGTCGACCGTGCAGGCCTCCTCGATGTCGGCCAGGTCGATCGTGCCGTCGCGCTGGTTGGGCAGTGCGTCGTAGACGATGCCGCCGCACAGTGAGGCGCCACCAGCCTCGTAGACGTAGATGTCCGACTCATGGCCGACGATGGCCTTGCCTCCGCGCGGGCAGTGCGCCAGCAGCGCCGTGAGGTTGGCCATGGTGCCGCTCGGCATGAGGCAGCCGGCCTCCTTGCCCAGCAGGTCGGCCGCCAGGGCCTCCAGCCGGGTCACCGTGGGGTCCTCGCCGTAGACGTCGTCGCCGAGCGGGGCGCGGGAGGCGGCCTCCAGCATGGCCGGGGTCGGCAGGGTGAAGGTGTCGCTCCTCAGCTCCACATGGCCGGAGGACTCGGGAGAGCCCGCGCCGCCGGCCGTGAGGATCGGCGCGGGGTCGTGCATCACGTCGTACGTAGGGTTGTGCAGCAGGCTTGTCATGGGATCTCCAGGGGAGCAGCGCGGCGGCGGAGGTGCCGGCCGCCCCGGACGTCCGGAGCGGCCGGCGGGGAAGGGCTAGCGGGCGGTGGCGGCCATGTGCTCGCGCAGGCTGCGCGGGCGCATGTCGGTCCAGATCTCGTCGATGTGTGCCAGGCAGTCGTCCTTGGGCCCGGCGAACCCCTGGGCCTGCCAGCCCTCGGGCGGCTGCCGGTCGGCCGGCCAGATCGAGTACTGGTGCTCGTCGTTGCGTACCACGGTGTACTGGCGCTCGGTCATGATGCTCTCCTCATGCGGTTTTCTGGTGGTTGGTGAGAATGTCGTGCACGGCCGCGTCGAGTTCGGCGGCGGCCTCGGCCCACCGCCTGCGACGGCGGGCCGCGCGGCGGCGCAAGTCGGTCAGGCGGGCGCCGACGTCGGGCAGGGCCGCTTCCAGCGCTCCCGGCCCCGGCCCGCCTCCGTAGTTCGCGGTGGCCGCGACGGCATCGGGGTCGAGCCCCGACCACACCGCCGGCCCGTACTGGGGCAGGCGCTGCCGGGCCACGTCCTCCAGCGGCCGGCCGGTCTCCAGCGCCTCGACCGCGATGGCGCCCACCCGGTGGTGCGCGCTGCGGAACGGCATGCCCGCGCTCACCAGGCGCTCGGCCAGGTGGGTGGCCACGGTCTGCCCCTCCACCGCGCTCTGCCGCATCCGCGCCGCGTCCGGCTCCGCGCCCTCCAGCACCAGCCGGAGCAGGACGACGGCGTCCGTCGCCGCCTCCAGCGTGGACCAGATGTGCGCGACCGCCTCGGTGCCCACGGCGATGGCGTTCGTGAAGCGGGAGGTGCACATGGCGCTGACCGCGGCCGTGAAGGCGCCGAGCGCCACGGTGGCGCGGCCCTGCACGTGTTCGAGCAGGAACGGGTTGCGCTTCTGCGGCATCATGGAGCTCGACCCCACCACGTCGTCGGCCAGGTGCAGCAGCCCGGACTCGACGCTGGACCAGTGCTGCACGTCGTGCGCGACGCGGCACAGCAGCACGCCCAGCACCGCCGCCGCCGACGTCAGCCGCAGCACGACGTCCCTGGAGGCGACCGCGTGCACGGAGTTGGCCAGCGGCTCGGAGAAGCCCAGCAGCCGGGTGGTGCGCCGCGGGTCGATCGGCAGGGACGTTCCGCCCACGGCCCCGGCGCCCAGGGGATTCTGCTCGATCTCCTCCCCCGCGTTCCACAGGTCCGCCATATCCCTGACCAAGGCGGCCGCCACGCCGACCAGGTAGTGGCCGTACGTGATGGGCACCGCGGGCTGGTGGTGGGTGTAGGCGGGCATCGTCACGGCGGCGTACCGGCGGCCGTCGCTCAGCAGCCGCCGGCCCAGCAGGTCGCACTCGGCCAGCAGCCGGTCGTACGGCTCGCGCAGCCGCAACCGGATCACCGTGGCGTTGAGGTCGTTGCGGGAGCGGCCGCTGTGCAGGATGCCGCCGACGTCGGGCCCGAGCGTGTCGATCAGGTACGACTCGTAGGCCAGGTAACGCCCGCGCGGCGCCGGGAGGTCGATCAGCGGCCCGAAGTGCGCCTTGCGCAGCCGCTCGATCCCTTCGAGCAGCCGCTGGGCCGCCTCGGGCGCGGCGATGCCCTGCTCGACCAGCATGACCAGGTGCGCCCGGTCCACCTGGCTGATGAGCTGCAGCTCGGCCGCGACGGGCTCGGCCGACGGCCGCAGGTGCCGGTCGAAGAGGATCTCCTGCGCGGCCGCGCACACGGGACGCTTCAGCCGGCCGGAGTCCCAGGACGTGGGAGAGGAAGCGGGGATCGACGTCGTCGGGCTACTCATGGTGACACTCCTTCGGGGAGCGGCCGGATGGCTGTCCTGAGACAGTCCAGGGCGGCGGCCGCGGCCGCGCTGCTCTCTTCGGCCCGGTCGGACACGGTGAGCACGTGTCCGATCCGGTCGCGGAAGTCGCGAGCCGGCCGCAACCGGTCGCCACGACCGCGATACAACGTGATCTCTTCCACGCCGGGCAACCGCGTGGCCGCGCCGAGCGTGTCAGGAGGGCCGTCCAGGACGGCCGGGAGGTCGCTGACCAGGAAGCGGATGCAGGCGTGCCGGTCGTGGACGGGGGTCAGCCTGACGCGCGCGCCGAGAGCGGCGGCCACCTGCGCGGTGACCAGGTCGAGCCCGCTGGCCCTGCGGACCATCTCGGGGATCATGCCGCCGGCCAGCCTGCAGTTGACCTCGATCACCCGCGGGCCGTCCTCGGTGAGCCTGAGCTCCACGTGTGCGGCGCCGAAGCCCAGGCCGAGCCCGCGCACCGCGTGCTCGGCGGTCTGCCGCATCCGGGCGGCCTCGGGGTACGGCAGTCCTGCGGGCAGGTCGTGACCGATCTCCACGAAGTACGGGGCGGGCCCGAGGTGCTTGGCGACGACGGCCACGGCGAAGCCGGCGAAGGTCTCCACCGAGAACTCCGGGCCTCGTACGTACTCCTCGACCAGCACCAGGGGCTCGACCGGCAGGCCGCGCTCGTTGGCGGTGACGGCGAGCAGGCTCTCGGCGTGGCCCGCCACGTCCTTGTCGTCGGAGCACTTCAGCACGCCCGTGCTGCCCGACCCGGCGGCCGGCTTGACGACCACGGGATAGCCGATGGCCCGCGCGGCCGTCACCGCCTCCCTCGCCGAGGCGGCGGCGGCGTGGCGCGGCGAGGGCACGCCGGCGGCCGCCATCGCGTCGCGCTGCCGCCCCTTGTGCCGGCAGGCGGTCACGGCGGCGGGGTCGGGGCCGGGCAGGCCGAGCTCGGCGGCCACCTGGGCGGCCGCCGGCACGTAGTACTCGGAGCTGGTGGTCACGCCGGCCAGGTCCGGCACGTCGCGCGCGGCGCGCAGCACCGCCTCGGCGTCGCCGGTGTCCACGCGGCGGGTCTCGATCCGGTGCTCGCGGGCGTAGCCGTAGCGGTCCGGGTCGGTGGCCAGCAGCAGCGGCCGGGCGCCGAGCTCGCGGGCACGCCGGGCGAACAGCGGGCCGGTCCCGGTGCTGTTGCTCTCGACGAGCAGCAGGGTCGCGGTCATGGCCGCACCCCGATCAGGTCGTGGAGCCGCCGCCGGTTCCAGTCGATGCGCGACCAGCCGCCGAGCTCCTGTGCCGGATGGGCGACCTCGACCGGCTCGGGGGCCACGGGGGCGTCGAGCAGATCGATCGCGCGCAGCCACTCGTCGTCGTAGACGGTGTCCAGGTAGCGGTAACCCTCGTCGGGGAGCAGGGCGACCACCTGCGCGTCGGGGTTGCACCTGGCCCACCAGGAGGCGACCAGGAAAGCGGCGCCGCTGGTCGGGCCCATGAACAGGCAGTGCCTGCCGTAGAGCCGGCGGGTGGCGTGGAAGGCCTCGGCCGGGCCCACCCAGTGGACCTCGTCGTAGCTCTCGTGCTGGACGTTGCCCGGCACCAGGCTGTTGCCGAGGCCGCGCAGGAGGCGGGGCCGGTCGGGCTGCCCGAAGATGATGCTGCCCGGCGTGTCCACTCCGACCAGGTGCAGGTCGGGCGACACGAGCCTGAGGAAGGAGCTGGTGCCGAGGGTCGAGCCGCCGGAGCCGACGGCCCCGACCAGGCAGTCGATGGGCCCGATGGCCTCGGAGAGCTGCTCGGCGACGACGGAGTAGGCCGCGGGGTTGTCCGGGTTGCCGTACTGGTTGGGGATGTAGTGGTCGGGATGCTCCTCACGCAGCTCGGCCAGCCGGTCCAGGCGGGCGCGCTGGTAGCCGCCCTCGGGGCTCGGGTCCTCGCAGATCTCCACGCGGGTGCCGAGCTGGTTCAGCCGCCGCCGCAACCCGGGGTCGATCGCGGGATCGCCCACGATCGTCAGGGCGTTGCCGCGCAGACGGCACACGATCGCCAATCCGAGCCCGAAGGTGCCCGAGGAGGTCTCCAGCACCGTGGTGCCCCAGTCCAGCTCGCCCCGCTCGGCGGCGCGATCGAGCATGTAACGGGCAGGCAGCAGCTTCATCAGCCCGAACGCGGCGACATGCAGGTTGTGCCCGATCCGGATGAGCCTCGGCAACTGCGTCGCTTCGACAATGGATCGGCTGGGCGCGACGGATCGCATGGTTGATCATCCCTTCGTGCTGAATCTCCAGGTTTCGGTGATGCCTAGGCAGCGCAGCCGCTCGCCGGCCCGCTCCACCCGGTCGGCGGTCGCCGGGTCGGACGCCGGGAACAGCAGCCCCGCGATGTCGCCGCTGTGGGCGACCTCGACGCCGGCCGCGCCGCACTCGCGGGCCACGCGGATGATGTCGTCGAGCTGGGGCACCCGCAGGTGCCGCTGGTTGAGCAGGGCGCTGGCGGTGGCGACCCTGCCGAGCAGGTACGCGTCCCGGGTCCGCACGGCGCGCCGCAACATCCCGAGCATGGGCCGGAACGCCTCGATCTCCCATGAGGAGTAGCGCGCCGGCGGCATGTCCAGGGTGTTCACGCCCTGCCCATGGGAGCTGGTGCCGAAGCCGAGCACCTCCAGCGGCACCAGGTCCTGTCCGAGGTCCTCGATGACCACGCCCTCCCGGTGGGCGAAGAGCACCGCGCGCCTGCCGTACACGAGCGAGTCCGACGCCCGCTCCGCGCTGACAGCGATCTTGGCCACGGCGGCGGGCGGCAGCGCGCGGCCGGTGGCCACGACGACCGCCTGGATGGCGGCGGTGACGTCGGCGGTGGACGATCCGAACCCGCGCGACAACGGGATGTCGCTGGTCAGGCTGAGCAGCCCGCCGGGCACCGGCCAGCCGAGCGCGGACAGGGTCAGCTCGGCGGCCCGGGTGGCCTTGGTCCGCCAGCCGGGCCGGACCGTCACGCCGTCGTCGCCGGTCGGCATGAACGTGGCATGGGTGCTGTAGAGCGGGCAGGGCAGCGTGACCAGGCCGCGCCGCAGCCGCTCCCCGTCGTGGAAGACGCCCTGGAGTATCTCGCCGTGGTGGGCGTTCACCCGGCTGCCTGCGGTGTCCGGCAGGGGGAGCAGGTCCTCCAGGAGCCGGGGCCCTTGGTCGACTCTCATCGGTGTTCCTTTCCGAGCAACGAGGCGGCGATGATCCGGGCGAGCGTCGCGGCGTGCGGCGGTTCGACGACGTTCCAGTGGTTGGCGGCGATCTCGGTGGCCTGGAAGCCGCCGCGCGTCCTGCTCTCCCAGCTCTCCGCGTGCACCTCCGGCCTGCCGTGCTCGGAGTGGCGCTCCGTCGTACGGATCAGGTGCAGGCCGGTGTCGAGCACGGCCCCGCACCGGTAGCGGGCGGCGGCGCGGCTGTTGGCCAGGTAGACGGCGGCCATGCGGGCGACGACCTCGCTCCTGGCCGCGTCCGGCACCAGCTCGCGGGTCCTGGCCTGGGACAGCAGCTCGCTCATCGCCTCCTCGGGCGACAGCCCGGCCAGCGCGGCGGGCTCGACGTCCAGCATGGTCCTGCCGAACAGGGACAGCGCGTCACCGGTCTCGACCTCCGGCGCCTGCTCCAACCGGTCCACGCCGAGCACCGAGGAGTCGATGACCCACAACCCCGCGACCTGCCGGCCCGCCTCCTCCAGCAGGCGCGCCATCTCGAAGGCCACCGATCCGCCGAAGGACCACCCGGCCAGCGCCACGGGCCCGTCAGGCAGCTCCCGCACGTAGCGGGCGGCGATGGCCTCCACCGTGTCCATGGGCTGCTCGCCGCCTTCGTAACCGGGGGCCTGCAGGCCGTACACGGGCAGGCGCGGATCCAGCTCCTCGACCAGCGGCAGGTAGGGGAAGGGTGTGCCCGCGGTGGGCGGCACCAGGAACAGCGGCACACGATCCGGCTCCCCCGCCCGCATCCGGATGAGGCAGTCCCCGGCGGGCGGCGCCTGCAGCGCCTCGCACAGGCCGCGCACGGTCGGGTGGCGGAACAGCGACGCCAGGCCGACGTCGAGGCCGAGCTCGGAGCTCAGCCGGTCGACCAGGCTCACGGCGAGCAGCGAGTGGCCGCCGAGCTGGAAGAAGTCGTCGGTGACGCCGATGCCGAGCTGCCCCAGCGACTCCTCCCACGCGCGCAGGACCGCCAGCTCCAGCGCGTCGCGGGGGCGGGCGCCCGCCGTCGCCGCGGCCGGCTTCGCCTCGGGCGCGGGCAGGGCGGCCCGGTCGATCTTGCCGTTGGCGGTGAGCGGCAGCTCGTCGAGCACGCTCAGGTAGGCGGGCACCATGTACTCCGGCAGCCGGGCGCCCAGGTGCTCGCGCAGCGCCCGCTCGTCCACCCGCGCCTCGGGGCCGGCCGCCGCGTATCCGGCCAGCCCGTCCCGGCAGGGCACCACCACCGCCTCGGCCACCGCCGGATGGCTCAGCATCGCGGCCTCGATCTCGCCCAGCTCGATGCGGTATCCCCGGACCTTCACCTGGTGGTCACGGCGGCCCACGAACTCCAGGGTGCCGTCGGCCAGGTACCTGACCAGGTCGCCGCTGCGGTAGAGCCGCCCGGGGCCGAAGGGGTTGGGCACGTACCGGTCAGCGGTCAACCCCGGGCGGCCCACGAAGCCGCGTGCCACGCCGACACCGCCGGCCAGCAGCTCGCCGGTCACGCCGATCGGTACGGGCCGCAGGTCCTCGTCCACGATGTAGATCTCGGTGTTCCAGATGGGTCGCCCGACGGACACGGGGGTGCTGGTGGCCTCGGCGGCGGGCAGCAGGTTGATGACGTTGGCCACGGAGGTCTCGGTGTGGCCGTACTCGTTGGAGACCACGACTCCGGGGGCGTTCGAACGCCAGAACGCCAGCGCCTCGGCGGTGAGCTGCTCGCCGCCCACCACGAGGTAGCTCGCCGCCGCGGCGGCGTCCGGATCGTCCTGGAGGCAGCGCTGCAGCGGCTCCAGGTGGGCGGGGGTGAGCTTGACGAAGCTGAAGCGGCGCCCGCTGGACAGGGCGTCGGCCAGCCCGGCGATCGGATGCTCGTCCTCCGGGATCAGGGTGACCGTCGTGCCGCACATCAGCGGCAGGAACAGGCCCGTCACGGTGAGGTCGAAGGAGAGCGAGGAGTGCACGGGAGCGCCGTCGCCCCGGTCGGCCTCGTACGCCTGCCGGCACCAGCTCAGGTAGTGCACCACGCCGCGATGGCTGATCATCACGCCCTTGGGCCTGCCGGTGGATCCGGAGGTGTAGATGATGTAGGCCAGGTTGTCGGGGTGCACCGGCGACTCGGGCGGCAGCTCGGCGCTCTCGTCGGGCCGCTCGTCCAGGAAGAGCTCCCGCCCCTCGTAGCCAGGCAGCCGGCCGCCGTAGCCGGAGGTGGTGAGCAGGACCGGGGCCCCGGCCTCCGCCAGGATCCAGCCCAGCCTCTCCTCCGGGTAGGCGGGGTCGAGCGGGACATAGTGGCCGCCCGTCTTGAGCACCGCCAGCAGCGCGGGCAGCAGCAGCGGCGAACGGTCGCACAACACGCCGACCGGCGTCTCCAGGCCCACGCCCGCCTCGCGCAGCCGGTGGGCCAGGGCGTTGGCGCGCTGGTCCAGCTCGCGGTAGGTGAGCTCGTCCGCGCCGCACCGCACGGCCACGGCCTGCGGCGTGCGGTCCGCCTGCGCCGAGATCAGCTCGTGCAGGCACGCCACCGGGTACGGGGCCGCCGTGGCGTTCCACTCCCGCAGCAGCAGCGAGCGCTCCTCGCCGGCGAGCAGCTCCAGCTCGCTGAGCCGGGCCCGCGGCCGGGCCGCGACCTGCGACAGGAGCTGCGCGATGTGGCTGCCGAGCCGCTCGACGCGGCCCCGGTCGAACAGCGCGGTCGCGTACTCGATCAGGCCGCTGACGGAGCCGTCCTCGGCCTGCTCCATCCCGATCGTCAGGTCGAACTTGGCGCTGACCGACGGCGGCGTCAGCTCGGAGACCGACAGCCGCCCCATGGGCGTGCGATCCGGGCCGGCCTCGCCGGTGACGAACATGACATTGGTGAACGGGGTCCGCGACAGGTCGCGCGTCACGCCCAGCTCGTCCACGAGCTGCTCGAAGGGCAGGTCCTGATGCGCGAAGTCGGCCAGCACACCCTGCCGCACCCGCTCCAGCAGGTCGGCGAAGGCCGGGTCGCCGGACAGGTCCGCCCGCAGCACCAGGGTGTTGACGAAGAACCCGACCACGTCCTCGGTCTCGCTGCGGTCGCGGCCGGCCACGGGGGTGCCGACGGCGAGGTCGCGTTGCCCGCAGTGCACGGCGAGCACGGCCAGGACAGCGGTGAGCAACGTCGTGAACGGCGTCGCGCCCTGCTGCCTGCCCATCGCCAGCACGGCCTGGGCGACGGGGGCGGGCACGGTGAAGGCGACCGCGTCACCGCTCGTGTCGCGCCGGGCCGGCCGCGGCCGGTCGGTGGGCAGCTCCATCGGCTCCAGCCCGGCCAGCCGGGTGCGCCAGTAGCCGGCCTGCCCGTCCAGGGCCGCGCCCGCCGGCCGCCCGCGCTGCCAGTGCGCGAAGTCCGCGTAGCGGATCCTGGGCGGGGGCAGCGGGCTGTCCTGGCCGGCCAGCAGCGCGGGATAGATCTCCGCCAGCTCCCTGCGCAGGATGCCCAGCGACCAGCCGTCGCAGGCGATGTGGTGCACGGCCAGCACGAGCACGTGCTCCTCGGGTGCCAGGCGCAGCAGCAGGGCGCGCAGCACCGGCCCGCGTTCCAGGTCGAACGGCTCGGACAGGTGCTCGGCCACCAGCTGGTCGAGCCGCCCGGCCGCGTCCGTCAGCGGCAGGGGCACCGGGCCCGGCGGATCGACGATCTGGTGCGGGCCCTCCTGGCCGCCGGCGTAGCGGGTGCGCAGTGTCTCGTGCCTGGCGACGAACTCCTCCAGGGCACGGCGCAGCACGTCGTGGTCGAGAGGGCCCTCCAGGCGCAGCATGAGCGGCACGGTGTACTCGACACCGCCGGGCTGCAGGCGGTCGAGGAACCACAGGCGCCGCTGGCCGTACGAGAGCGGGATCGGGACGTCGTCCGGGCAGGGCGGGATGGTGGTCGTACGGCTTCTGCCGCCGCGCAGGCGCCGCGCCAGCAGGGCACTTCTGAGGTCCGCGGAGCTGGGGCCGTTCGGCGGCGTGGTGGTGACGGTCATGACGAGACCTCTCGTTCGAGCGAGGCGAGCAGTTCGTGGTCGGACAGCCCGGCCAGTTCGTCCTCGATGGCGCGTTGCACCTCGGCGGCCTGCTCGGCGATCGAGGTGGCGGCGAAGAAGCCGTGCATGGGGAGGTCGACGCCGAAGTTGTCCTGCAGCCGCATGCGGAGCCGGGCGACGAGCAGGCTGTGGCCGCCGAGCTGGAAGAAGTCGTCGAAGGCGTCGCGCACGGGCCGGCCGAGCAGCTCGTGCCACACGTCGGCGATGATCTCCTCCGCGGGTCCCTCGGGCGGGCGGGACGGCCGCGCGGGCTCGCCCGGCGCCGCGGTGGCCGAGTCGTCGCCGCCGTCCCGCGCGATGCCGCCGAGCGGGGCGTACGGGCTGCTCAGCGCCGTCGCGAGCAGTTCGCGGAAGCCGTTGGCGAAGCTCGCCACGGTGTCCTCGTCCAGCAGGATCGGGGAGTACTCGATGACGCCGGCCAGCCCGTCGGCGGTGCGGGTCAGCCCCATCGCCAGCTCGTACCGGGCGGTCAGGATGCGTTCGGGCAGGCGGCGTACGTCCAGACCGGGCAGCGTCCATTCCTGGGCCGGAGCGGTGTCGAGGGTGAAGTGCACGGGCGACAGGGGCGGCCTGGCCGGATCGCGGTCGGTGACCAGCTCGCTCACGACCCGCTCGAACGGCAGTGCCCGGTGTGCCAGCGCGGCCGTCACCCGCCGCTTGGCCTGCCGTACGACCTCGGCGAACGTGGGGTCGCGCGACAGGTCGGCGCGGATCACCAGGGTGTTCACGAACATGCCGACGAGGTGCTGGATCTCGACGTTGTCACGGTTGGACACGGGCGTGGTGACGGCCAGGTCGCCCTGACCGGACAGCCGGGCCAGCGCCGCCTGGAAGGCCGCCAGCAGCACCACGAACGGTGTGGTCGCGTTCGCCCTGGCGAAGGAGTCGACCTGGGTCGCCAGCGCCTCGGGAAGGGTGAAGGCGTGACAGGCGCCCGCGGGCCGCCGCACCGCGGGCCGCTCCCGGTCCACGGGCAGCTCCAGCGGTGGCAGCCCCGCCAGCTCGGCGCGCCAGAAGGCCAGGTGCTCGTCCTCGCCGGTGAAGTGGTCGCGCTGCCAGGCGGCCACGTCCGCGTACTGGACCTTCAGCTCCGGCAGGTCGGCGGGCGCGCCGTGCGCGGCCTCGGCGTAGCGGCCGGCCAGCTCCTGCCTGAGCAGGTCGATGGAGGCGCCGTCGGCGCCCGCGTGATGCATGGTGATCAGGAGCAGGTGGTCGTCGGCGGCCAGCCGGACCAGCCTGGCCCGCAGGAGCGGGTCCTGGCCGAGGTCGAACGGCGCCGCGGCCGCGGCGGCGACGATCTCCTCGGCCGCGGCGGCGGGGTCGGCGGCGGCGGTCACGTCGTCGACGGGCAGGGCGACCTCGCCCGGCGGGGCGATCTCCTGGACCAGCACGCCCTGCTCCGACAGGCGCAGCCGGGTACGCAGGGACTCGTGCCGGCCGAGCACGGCGGTCAGCGCCGCGCGCAGCGCCTCGACCTCCAGCGGACCGCGCAGCGACAACTCCACCGGCAGGTGGTAGTCGGGCACGCCGGGGAACATCTGGTCCAGGA
Organism: Nonomuraea sp. B10E15; assembly: GCF_039871615.1. Lineage (NCBI taxonomy): Bacteria > Bacillati > Actinomycetota > Actinomycetes > Streptosporangiales > Streptosporangiaceae > Nonomuraea > Nonomuraea sp. B10E15. The sequence continues at coordinate 512,755 of NZ_JBDPMB010000002.1, read as the reverse complement.
ACCACATGCGCTCCTGCCCGAACGACGCCCGCGGCGGCCGGTCGCGTGGCACGACGGCGATGTGGTCGCCGGCCAGGCCGTCCTCGGTGGCGAGGCGGGCCGCGAGCCCTGCCACGGTCGGGGCGTCGAACAGCGCCCGCACCTCCACGGCGGTGCCCAGCTCGGCGTTGACCCGGTTCATCGCCTGGACGGCGAGGAGGCTGTGGCCGCCCAGGGTGAAGAAGTCGGCGTGCACGCCGGGCACCGCCACCCCGAGCACGTCCGACCACACCTCGGCGACGAGCTTCTCCAGCCCGCTGCGCGGCGCCTGGTCGGCCTCCGGCGCGGCGGAGACGGCCGGCGAGGGCAGCGCCTTGCGGTCCACCTTGCGGTTCGGGGTGAGCGGGAAGTCGGGCAGCGTCATGTAGACGGTCGGGACCATGTAGTCGGGCAGCTTGCGTGCCAGGTGGGCGCGCAGGTCCGCGGGGTCCGGCTCGCGGCCCGCGGCGGTGAGGTAGGCGACCAGGCGGCGGTCACCCGGGGCGAACTCGTGCGCGACGACGACGGCCTGCGCCACGTCCGGGTGCTCGGCCAGCCTGGCGTCGATCTCGCTGGTCTCGATGCGGAAGCCGCGTACCTTCACCTGATGGTCGTTCCTGCCCAGGAACTCCAGGTCGCCGTCCGGCAGCCGGCGGACCAGGTCGCCGGTGCGGTAGAGCCGGGTCCCTGGCGGGCCGTAGGGGTCGGGGACGAACCGGTCGGCGGACAGGCCGGGCCGGCCGTGGTAGCCGCGGGCCACGCCGTCCCCCGCGATGTACAGCTCGCCCGGTACGCCGGTGGGCACCTGCCGCAGGTCGGCGTCCAGCACCAGGCAGCGGGTGTTGGCGATGGGGGTGCCGATCGGCAGGGCCGCGGCGCCGCGGGTCAGGTCCCGCCCCGCGATCGGGCGCACGGTGGACCAGATGGTGGTCTCCGTGGGGCCGTACATGTTCCACACGCCGCGCGCGGCGGCGGTGAGCGGGCCGGCCACGTCGGGGGTCAGCGCCTCGCCGCCGACCAGCACCGTCAGCCCCTCCAGTTCGGGGCAGTCGCCGAGCAGCCGCCACGTGGCCGGCGTCGCCTGCATGATCGTCGCCCCGCTGGAGGTGATCAGCGCGCGCAGCCGGTCGCCGTCGAGCGCGGTGTAGCGGTCGGCGATCACCACCTTCCCGCCGGTGACGAGCGGCAGGAACAGCTCCAGCGCGGCGATGTCGAACGACGGCGTGGTCACCGCCAGCAGCACGTCGTCCCCGGTGATCCCGGGCCGCTCGGCCATCGTGGCCAGGAAGTTGCTCAGCGCCCCGTGCGGTACGGCGACGCCCTTGGGCCGGCCGGTGGAGCCGCTGGTGAAGATGACGTACGCGAGGTCGTGCGGGTGCCTGTCCAGCTCGGGCGGCGTGTCCGGCATGGACGCGATCGCGGCGGCGTGCTCGGCCGCCACATGGATCTCGGCGGCGCCACCGGGCAACTGCGGCAGCAGCTCGCGCTGGGTGAGGATCATCGCGGGCGCGGCGTCCTGCAGGATGAGCGCGACGCGGTCGGCGGGCTCGCCCGGGTTGAGCGGCACGTACGCGGCTCCCGCCCGCTGCACCGCGAGCAGGGTGACGGGCAGGTCGAGCCCGCGTTCCAGGAAGACCGCCACCAGGTCGCCGCGGCCCACGCCGGCGCGCCGGAGGTGGTGGGCCAGCCGGTTGGCGGCCTGTTCCAGCTCGGCGTAGGTGAGCCTGGCGTCACCGTACTGGACGGCCTGCCTGTCGCCGTGCCCGGCCGCCTGGCGCGACACCATCTCGGGCAGCGGCACGCGCTGGTACGCGCGTACGGTGTCGTTCCAGCCCTCCAGCTCGCGCAGCTCGTCGTCGGGCAGCAGCCGCAACGAGCTCAGCGGCAGGTCGGGCGCGTCGGCCGCGGACTCCAGCAGCCGTACGGCCCGGCTCGCCAGCCGGTCCGCGGTGGCCGCGTCGAACAGGGCGGTGGCGTATTCGAGGGTCAGGACGAGGTCGTCGCCCCGGTCGCGGAAGAAGAACGACAGGTCGAACTTGGCCACGTCGTTGGCCACGGCCAGCTCCTCCACCCGCAGCCCGGGCAGCCGCCAGCCCTCACCGGTGCCCCGGCCGAGCTGGACGAACACCTGAGCCAGCGGGTTGCGGGCGGTGTCGCGCTCGGTGACCAGCTCGCGTACGAGCCGTTCGAAGGGCAGGTCCTGATGGGCGAACGCGTCAAGGACGGTGGCCCGCTCGCGGGAGAGCGCGCCGGCGAAGGACGGGTCGCCGGACAGGTCGCCGCCCAGCGCCAGGGTGTTGACGAAGCAGCCGACGACCTCCTCCAGCTCGGGCCGGTCCCGACCGGCGATGGAGGTGGCCAGGATGAACCTGTCCTGTCCGCTGTGCGCCCGAAGGAGTGTCCTGACCGCGGTGAGCAGCAGCATGTAGAGGCTGGCGCCGCACCGGTCGGCCAGCTCGCGCAGCCTGGCGGTCAGGTCGGGCGGCACCGTGACCCGGGTCTCGGCGCCGTCGTGGCGGAAGGTCGCCGCTCTGGGGCGGTCGGTGGGCAGCTCCAGCACGTGCGGCTGGCCGGCGAGGGCCGAACGCCAGTGGTTCAGCTCGGCGCGCAGCCGGTCGCCGCTCAGCCGCTCGCGCTGCCAGACGGAGAAGTCCCGGTAGCGGGTCCCCGGCTCGGGGCGGGAACGGCCGGCGTACCCGGCGGCCAGGTCCTCGGCCAGGATCTCGGTGGACCAGCCGTCGGTCACGATGTGGTGCAGGACCAGCACCAGGACGTGCTCCTCGGCGCCGCGCCGGAAGAGCGCCGCCCGGCACAGCGGGCCGCTGGTGAGGTCGAACGGGGTCCGGCATTCCGCCAGCACGCGCCGCTCCAGCTCATCCGGCGACAGGCCGCTCAGGTCGCGCTCGGTCAGCGGCATGGTCGTGCCGGAGCCGACCACCTGCACCGCGGCGGGCTCGCCCGGGGCGAACGTCGTGCGCAGCGCCTCGTGCCGTTCCAGCAGCCCGTCGAGGGCCCGCCGCAGCGCGGCCCGGTCGAGCGGGCCGGCGACGCGGAAGGCGTGGTAGACGTTGTACGTGTGGTCCTGGCCCTGGAGCTGGTCGATCAGCCAGAGCCGCTCCTGGGCGAACGACGTGGGCGCGGGTTCCTGGCCGTCGTGGCGCGGGATGACCGATGACGGGGCTGCCTGGGCGGCGCGCACCCGGTCGGCCAGCAGCTTGCGCCGGGCCGAGGCCGGGAGGTCCTTGGGCCTGATGCTCATCTCTCCTCCGTCTCCATCAGGTGGGCCAGGTCGTCGTCGCTCAGGTCGTCGAGCTCGGCCAGCAGCACCCGCTCGACCGCGTCGGCGGCATCGGCCAGGGTGGCCGCCTCGAACAGCAGGCTGAGCGGCAGATCCGCGTCCAGCTCGGCCCGCATGCGGGAGATGGCCCTGGTCGCCAGGAGCGAGTGGCCGCCGAGGTCGAAGAAGTTGTCGTCGGCGCCGACCCTCGGCAGGCCGAGCAGGTCGGCCCAGATGCCCGCGACCAGCTCGGCGACCGGGCCGTCGGGCGCGCGGTAGGCGCTCGCGGCGCTTTCGCCCTCCTCCGGAGCCGGCAACGCCTTGCGATCGATCTTGCCGCTCGTCGTGGTGGGCATCTCCGGCAGCAGCGACAGCGCGGCGGGCACCAGGTAACTCGGCAGCCGTTCCTTCAGCCGCTCCCTGAGCAGGGCGGGCGTCAGGTCGCTGCCCGGCTTCGGCACCGCGTATCCGGCCAGCCGCTTGTCCCCCGGGCTCGGCTCCCAGACGGTCACCGCGGCCTCGCGTACCCCGGGCAGTTCGAGCATGGCCTGCTCGACCTCGCCCGGCTCGACCCTGATCCCGCGGATCTTGACCTGGTCGTCCTGCCGTCCGAGGAAGACGATCTCGCCGTTCGGGCGCAGCAGCCCGCGGTCCCCGGTGCGGTAGAGCCGCTGTCCGGGCCGGAACGGGTCGGGCCCGAAGGCGCCGGCGGTCTTGGCGGCGTCATTGAGGTAGCCGCGGGCCAGCGCGTCGCCGCCGATGTAGAGGTCGCCTGGCACCCCGATCGGGGCCGGGTTCAGCTCGGGGTCCAGCACGTACACCTGGTTGTTGGCGATCGGCGTGCCGACGCTGACGGAGGTGTGGGCGCGGACGTCGGCCGGCAGGCAACGGTGGGCGGTGGAGTCGATGGAGACCTCCGTGGCGCCCCACTGGTTGTTCAGCGTCGGGCCGTCGTCGCCGAAGCGGTCGAGGAACAACCGCAGCAGCTCGGGCTTCAGCGCCTCGCCGCTGGAGATGACGTGCCTGAGCGCGTCCAGCCGGGACAGCCGCTCGCCGTCCAGGGCCTCCAGGAACAGCGTGAGCATGCTGGGGACGAACTGCAGCACGCTCACCCGGTGCCTGGCGGCGTACTCGGCGATCTCCACCGGGTCGCGGTGCAGGCCCGGCGGGATGAGCGCCACCCTGCCGCCCACCAGCAGCGGCCACAGGCACTCCACCGCGGCGTCGTCGAAGACCAGGGTGGTCTTCTGCAGCACGGCCTCGCCCGGACGCAGGCGGTAGGTGTCCTGCATCCAGCGCATCCGGTTGACCCAGCCGCCGTGCGTGCTGGCCACGCCCTTGGGGCGGCCCGTCGAACCGGAGGTGTAGTAGATCGAGACGAGGTTGTCCGGGCTGAGCTCCACCTCGGGCGGCGTGGCCGGAGCGTCCGCGGGCGCGTCGTGCACGGCGACGAACGTGACCGGTCCTGGGTCCGCCGGCGCGCGGCCCGCGTCCACCAGGCAGACGGGGGCGGCGGCGTCGGCCAGGATGCCCATCATCCTGGGCTCGGGGGCGTCGGTCTCGATCGGCACGTAGCAGCCGCCGGCCTTGAGTATCGCGAGCAGGCCCACGATCAGCCCCACCGAGCGGTCCAGCCGCAGGCCGACCGCCGTGTCCGGGCCGACGCCCAGGGAACGGAGGTGATGGGCGAGCCTGTTGGCCCGTGACTCCAGCTCGGCGTAGGACAGGCGGTCGTCGGCGTACTCGACGGCGATCGCGCCGGGGGTCCTGGCCGCCTGGCGCTCGATCAGCTCGTGCATGCACTCGCCCGCCGGGTAGTGGACCTTGGTGTCGTTCAGCGCGTGCACGAGCTCGCCCCGCTCCCCCGAGGTCAGCAGGGGGATGAGCCCGACGGGCAGGCCGGGCCGCGCCGCCGCCTCGGTGAGGAGGGTGACGTAGTGGCGGGCGAGCCGGTCGATGGTGGCCGCGTCGAAGAGCGCCGTGGGGTATTCGACGGTGCCGTCGAGCGAGCCGTCGGGGGTTTCGCGTACCGCCATGAACAGGTCGTACTTGCTGGTGCTGGTGTGCGCCGGGATACGCGCGACCGACAGCCCGCGCAGGTGCCAGGACTCCGTGTCCGCGGTCTGGAGCGCGAAGACGTGCTGGACGAGGGGGGTGCGGGTGAGGTCGCGTTGCGGGTGGAGTTCTTCGACGATGCGGTCGAAGGGCAGGTGCTGGTGTTCGTAGGCGGCCAGCGCGCTGTCGCGGACGCGGTCGATGAGGTGGTCGAAGGTGGGGTCGCCGGTGTGGTCGGCGCGCAGGACGAGGGTGTTGACGAAGAAGCCGATCAGGTGGTCGAGGTCGGGGTGGTCGCGTCCGGCCACGGGGGTGCCGACGGCGAAGTCGTGCTGGCCGGTGTAGCGGTGGATGAGGGTCTGGAAGCCGGCCATGAGGACCATGAACAGGCTGGCGTTGTGACCGCGAGCCAGGGCGTGCAGGCTGCGGGTGGTGGCGGCGGGGATGCGGAAGTCGCGGCGGTGCCCGCGGATGTCGCGGCTGGCCGGGCGGGGCCGGTCGGCCGGCAGTTCCAGGGTGTGCGGCATCCCGGCCAGCCGCTCACGCCAGTAGGCCAGCTCGTGGTCGAGCGCTCCCTGCTCCACCAGGGTGCGCTGCCAGGCCGCCACGTCACCGAACTGCACCGGCGACTCCGCCACGTCCTCGTGGCCGGTGGCCAGGTAGCCGGCCGCGATCTCCTCGGCCAGGATGCCGACCGAGCGGCCGTCGGCCAGGATGTGGTGCAGGACGAGCAGCAGCACGTGCTCCTCCTCGCCGACCCGGCCCAGCACGGCGCGGAAGACCGGACCGGTGGCCAGGTCGATCGGCCGCCGCGCGTGCTCGGCCAGAAACGCCTCCACGTCGCCCACCGGCACCACGGGCAGCTCGAAGGCGCCCGGCGGATCCACCACCTGCACCGGCACGCCGTCCTGCTCGACGATCCGCGTCCGCAGCGCCTCGTGGCGGCGCGTCACGGCCTCGATGGCGACGCGCAGCGCCTCGTGCTGGAGCGGGCCGCCGACGCGCAGCGCCATCGGGATCACGTACTCGGCCGTGTCGGGGGCGAGCCGGTCGGTGAACCACAGCCCGGCCTGGTTGTACGTGAGCGGCGCCGGGGTTCCGGCCGGCCGCCGGGGGATGGCCGAGGAACCGGTACGGGCCGCCTGCTCCACGACCGGAGCCAGCTCGGCGATCGTGGGATGCTCGAAGATCGCCCGGACCGGAAGGTCGGCCTCCATCCGCTGCCGCAGCACGGACAGCACCTTGGTGGCCAGCAGGGAGTGGCCGCCGAGGTCGAAGAAGTCGTCGTGCACGCCGAGCCCGCCGGCGCCGAGCACCTCGGACCAGATCTCGGCCAGCGCGGTCTCGACCGGTGTGCGCGGCGGGACGTACTCGGCGGCATCGCCCTCCCACGACGGCGCGGGCAGGGCGGCGCGGTGCACCTTGCCGTTCGGATCCAGCGGGAACTCCGGCAACGCCACGAACGCCGCAGGAACCATGTACTCCGGCAGAGCCACCCGGCAGAACTCCCGCAACTCCGCACGACCAGGCACCTCCGCACCCGGCTCCGCCACCACATACGCCACCAGCCGCTTGTCCCCCGGCGTGTCCTCACGCGCCAGCACCAACGCCGCATGCACCGACCCATGAGCCACCAGCCGAGCCTCCACCTCCCCCGGCTCGATCCGATGCCCACGAATCTTCACCTGATGATCCGCCCGACCGACGAACTCCAACTCCCCACCCGGCGACAACCGCGCCAGATCACCCGTCCGATACAACCGGCCAGGACCGAACGGATTCGGCACGAACCGTTCCGCGGTCAGGCCGGGGCGGCCCCGGTAACCGCGGGCCAGGCCGGGCCCGCCGATGTACAGCTCGCCGGGGACGCCCACCGGCTGCCGGTTCAGCGCGGCGTCCAGCACGTACACCTGCGTGTTGGAGATCGGCCCGCCGATCGGGATGGCGGACTCGGTGTCGGCGCGCGTGATGCCGCTCTTCACGCAGCTGAACGTGGTGCACTCGGTCGGGCCGTAGCCGTTGCTGACCTTGACCCGGGTGCCGTCGAGCACGGCTCTGACGTGCGCGGGCGAGAGCACGTCACCGCCCGCGACGAGGTGCCTGAGCTCCGCCAGCGCCTCCAGCCGGGTCTCCACCAGCAGGTGGAACAGGCCGGCCGTCAGCCACAACACCGTGACGCGGTGCCGCCGGATGGCCGCTTCGAGCCCGTCCGCGGTCGGCTGCCCCACGGGGTAGATCGCCAGTGTGGCGCCGTTGCACAGCGCTCCCCACAACTCGAAGGTGGAGGCGTCGAACGACAGCGGAGCGAGCAGCATGAACACCTGGTCGGGCCCGAACTCGACGTAGTCCGCCCGGTGCACCAGGCGCACGATGCCCCGGTGGGTGACCTGCACGCCCTTGGGCCGGCCCGTCGAGCCGGAGGTGTACATGATGTAGGCGAGGTTGTCGGGCCGCACGCGCACGTCGGGCGGCTGCGCGGGCTGCTCGCACAACATCTCGCGCACGTCCTCCCAGATCAGCCTGCGGACGCCCGAGGGCGCCTGGAGTCGCTGCGCGAGATGGCGCTCGGCCAGCAGGATGGGCGCCTGCGTGTCGGCCAGCATGTGCGCGATGCGCTCGGCGGGATAGTCGGCGTCGAGCGGGACGTAGCAGCCGCCGGCGCGCAGGATGCCGAGGAGCACGACCGGCACGTCGAGGCCCCTTTCGAGGCAGACCGCCACGGGCGTCTCCTGGCCGACGCCGCACTCGCGCAGGTGGTGCGCGAGCTGGTTCGCCTTCCAGTCCAGTTCGGCGTAGCCGATCCACTCGCCTTCGTACTCGGCGGCGACCGCGTCGGGCCGCTGCCGCGCCTGGTCGGCCACCAGGTCGGGCACGGTCAGCTCGCCGAGGTCCTGTGCGGTGTCGTTGACCAGGGCCTCGAGCTCCTGCCGCGCCGCCCGGTCCATGAGCTGCGCCCGGCTCGCCGGGGCGCCCGGGTCGGCGGCCAGCTGGCCGAGCAGCGTCACGAAGTGCTGGGCGAGCCGGTCGACGGTGGCCGCGTCGTACAACGCGGTGGGGTATTCGACGGTGCCTTCGAGTGAACCGTCCGGCCGCTCCTCCAGTGCCATGAACAGGTCGAACTTGCTCGTGCCCGTGTGCAGGGGCAGGCGGCGGGCCTGCAGCCCGGGAAGCTGCCAGGACTCCGTGGCCGCGGTCTGGAGCGCGAAGACGTGCTGGACGAGGGGGGTGCGGGTGAGGTCGCGTTGCGGGTGGAGTTCTTCGACGATGCGGTCGAAGGGCAGGTGCTGGTGTTCGTAGGCGGCCAGCGCGCTGTCGCGGACGCGGTCGATGAGGTGGTCGAAGGTGGGGTCGCCGGTGTGGTCGGCGCGCAGGACGAGGGTGTTGACGAAGAAGCCGATCAGGTGGTCGAGGTCGGGGTGGTCGCGTCCGGCGACGGGGGTGCCGACGGCGAAGTCGTGCTGGCCGGTGTAGCGGTGGATGAGGGTCTGGAAGCCGGCCATGAGGACCATGAACAGGCTGGCGTTGTGACCGCGAGCCAGGGCGTGCAGGCTGCGGGTGGTGGCGGCGGGGATGCGGAAGTCGCGGCGGTGCCCGCGGATGTCGCGGCTGGCCGGGCGGGGCCGGTCGGCCGGCAGTTCCAGGGTGTGCGGCATCCCGGCCAGCCGCTCACGCCAGTAGGCCAGCTCGTGGTCGAGCGCGCCCTGCTCCACCTGGGCGCGCTGCCAGGCCGCCACGTCACCGAACTGCACCGGCAACTCCGCCACGGGCCGGCCCGCGTAGAGCTGGTGGATCTCGTCGGCCAGCACGGAGATGGACCAGTCGTCGGCGACGATGTGGTGCAGGAGGAGCAGCAGCACGTGCTCCTCCTCGCCCACCCGGCCCAGCACGGCGCGGAAGACCGGACCGGTGGCCAGGTCGATCGGCCGCCGCGCGTGCTCGGCCAAGAACGCCTCCACGTCGCCCACCGGCACCACGGGCAGCTCGAAGGCGCCCGGCGGATCCACCACCTGCACCGGCACGCCGTCGTGCTCCACCACGCGCGTGCGCAGCGCCTCGTGCCGCGCGACCACGGCCGCCAGCGCCCGGCCGAGACCGGGCACGTCCAGCGGCCCGCGCAGCTCCAAGGCGATGGGCACCACGTACTCGGCCGAGTCCGGTGCCATTCTGTCGGCGAACCACAGCCGCGTCTGCGCGGGGGAGAGCGGCGCGGAGGAGCCGTCGGGCCTGACCGGGATACGCTCGCCGGAGCCGGCCCTCGCCGTACGCACCACCTCGGCCAGCTCCGCCACGGTCGGAGCCTCGAACACCGAGCGCAGCGCGAGGCGCGTCCCCAGCCGCTCGCGCAGCCGGCCGACCACCTTCGAGGCCAGCAGGGAGTGGCCGCCGAGGTCGAAGAAGTTGTCGTGCACACTGGCGACGCCGGCGCCGAGCACCTCGGACCAGATCTCGACGATCAGGGACTCGACCTCGTCGCGCGGGGCATCGCGCAGCTCGACCGGGCCGAGCGAGGTCTCGGGGGCGGGCAGGGCGGCGCGGTGCACCTTGCCGTTCGGATCCAGCGGGAACTCCGGCAACGCCACGAACGCCGCAGGAACCATGTACTCCGGCAGAGCCACCCGGCAGAACTCCCGCAACTCCGCACGACCAGGCACCTCCGCACCCGGCTCCGCCACCACATACGCCACCAGCCGCTTGTCCCCCGGCGTGTCCTCACGCGCCAGCACCAACGCCGCATGCACCGACCCATGAGCCACCAGCCGAGCCTCCACCTCCCCCGGCTCGATCCGATGCCCGCGAATCTTCACCTGATGATCCGCCCGACCGACGAACTCCAACTCCCCACCCGGCGACAACCGCGCCAGATCACCCGTCCGATACAACCGGCCAGGACCGAACGGATTCGGCACGAACCGCTGCTCGGTGAGCTCCGGACGCCCCCAGTAGCCGCGGGCCAGGCCGGGCCCGGCGAAGGCCACCTCGCCGACCGCGCCGGGCGGCACGAGCCGCATCCGCTCGTCCACCACGTACATGCGCATGTTGGGGTTCGGCCGGCCCAGCGGCACGATCTTGCGGTCGGGCGGGCCGTCGAGCACGTACGAGCAGCCGCCGACCGAGGTCTCCGTGGCCCCGTACTGGTTGAGCACCATGGTGTCCGGAGCCAGCCTCCACCACTCCTTGACCAGCCCGGCGTGCAGAGCCTCGCCGCCCACGAACAGCGCGCGCACCGAGGGCCCGGCCTCCCGGTCGGCCAGTTGCCGGTTCAGCACGGCCAGGTGCGAGGGGGTGAGCCGGACGAAACTGAAGTCCAGCCCGGCGGCCAGCGCGTCCCCCAGCTCGTCCAGCCCGTCGCCCTCCGGCAGCAGGACCACGTCGCTGCCGGAGATCAGCGGCAGGAACATCGACGGCACGGTGAAGTCGAAGCCGAAGGGCGAGTGCATCACGGTGCCGTGCCGGCCCGTCATGGGGAACCGCTCGGCGGCCCACATCAGGTAGTTGACGATCCCCCGGTGCTCGATCATGGTGCCCTTCGGCCGGCCCGTCGAGCCCGAGGTGTAGATCACGTACGCCAGGTCGTCCGGACCGGCGACCGGCTCCGGCCGGGCGCCGGCCTGCCGCGCGATCAGGTCGGCGTCCTGGTCCAGGCAGACGGCCTCGCACGCGGGCAGCCGGTGGCGCAGGTCCGCCGTGGTCAGGATGACGCGCATGGCGGTGTCGGCGATCGTGTACTCGATCCGCTCGTCGGGGTAGCCCACGTCGAGCGGCACGTAGCAGCCGCCCGCCTTCAGCACGGCCATCGTCGCGACGAACGTCTCCGGCGACCGGCCCAGGAAGATGCCCACCGGCGTCTCCCTGCCGACGCCCCGCTCGCGCAGGTGCCGGGCGAGCTGGTTGGCCCGCCGGTCCAGCTCGGCGTACCGAAGGGTCCTGTCGCCCTGCCGTACGGCCACCGCGTCGGGCGAGCGGTCGGCCTGCCGTTCCACCAGCTCGTGCAGGCACAGGTCCAGGGGGTAGTCGCGGCCGGTGTCGTTCCAGCGCACGACCAGCTCGTCGTGCCCCCGCTCGCCGAACAGGTCCAGCTCCGCCAGCGGGCGCGACGGGTCGGCGGCGACCTGGTCGAGCAGCAGCGCGTACTGGCCCGCCAGCCGGTCCGCCTCGGCGGGCTCGAACAGGTCCACGTCGTAGACCAGCAGCAGCCTGCCCCCGGCGGTCAGGTGCGCGGCCAGATCCACCTCGGTCGTCGTGGGAGGGGCGTCGATCCTGGTCGCGGAGAGTCCCCCGGCCGCCCAGTTCTGCTCGCCCGGCTCCGCGGTGACCACCTGTGCCTGCACCAGCGGCGGCCGTCCTGGGTCGCGGGCCGGCTGCAGCAGGTCGATCACGGCCTCGAACGGCAGGCGATGGCGCATGCAGGCGGCGAACTCGGCGGCGTACCGGCCGAGCAGTCCGCGCAGGCTCACCTCGTCGTCCGCGACGCACCGTACGGGTACCAGGTCGCTGAGCGGGCCGACCGCCTCCCCCGCGCTCTCGGACCTGCACCGCACGCCGAGCGCGAGGTCATCGGCCGCGCCCAGCCGGCGCAGCAGCAACTGCAGCGAGGCCGCCAGCACCAGCTCCACACCCGCACCCGCGGCCGGGCCGGCGGAGTCGCGCAGCCGATCCAGCGAGTCCGGTGCGACGGGCACGGCGGCGGCCGCCGCCCTGCCTCGCCGATGTGACGGGCGCGGCAGGGCGCAGGGCAGCTCCAGCGTCGGCAGGCCGACCAGCCGCTCGGTCCAGAACCGCGTGCGTTCCTGCGGCGTTCCGCCCTGTGCGGGCTCGACGGCCACCGGCGCGGGCTCGTCCAGGCGGCCACCCGACAGCAAGGTCCACAACTCGCCCATCAGCAGCTCGGCCGAACGGTCGTCGGCGACGATGGCCGAGGCCGTCAGCACGAGGAGGTGGTCACGGGCGCCGAGTTTGATCAGGCGCACCCGCATGAGCGGCGCTCGGTCGAGCTGGAAGGGCTCCAGGGTCTGCGCGGCCACGAGCTGTTCCAGCCCCGTGTCGGGGGGCGGCTCGACGATCGCGACGTCCGCCGCGACGGCGGGCTCGGTCACGGCGACGGGGCCGGATTCGCCCGCGGTCAGCCGGGTGCGCAGGACGTCGTGCCGGGCGAGCAGCGCCTGCGCCGCTCTGCGTACCTGCTGGAGCTCTAGGTCACCGCGGACGCGGAGCGCGCGGCAGGCCGTCACCTGCACGTCTCCAGGCCGCAGTTCGTCCAGGAACCAGAGCCGGCGCTGCGCCGCGGTGACGAGGGACGGGGTCGGGCTGGTGTACAACGTATTCACCTGGCTCTCGAAGAGAAGTTCGCCTGCGGGGCCGGGTCGAGCCTGCGCCGGTGGAACGACAGGTCGGCCAGGAAACGGCGGGAGCCGATGCGCCCGCCGCCCAGGCCTGCGGGAATGGGCATGGCGCCCGTGTCGCTCCACTGGAGCCCGTCGGCGCCGATCACGGTCCGCGTCCGGTTGCGGTTGTCGGGGTGCAGGCAGTACGGAACGTCCAGCAGCCCGCGCTCGAAGGCGGCCGGCAGGGCCTGCGTGAGTGAGGGGGCCAGGCCGCGTACCTCGTCCACGAGCACCTTGGCCTGGTGATAGATCTCCGAGTCCGCGTCGGCGGACGGGGTCGAGGCGGGCCCGGCCTGCTCCCGAGCCGCGTCGTGGGCCAGGCGCAGCGCCGCCGTGTTCTCCTCGATGGAGGGGATCCGATGCGCCTCGGCGACGGTCTTCACGATGAGCCGTTCGGTCCCGGTGGCCGCGGCCAGCCGGGCGCTTTCCCTGATGAGCTGCTGCGCGCCGGTGACGCTCTCGGGGAAGAGCCCCATGAACGTGTAGAGCACCACGTGCCAGTCGACGCCGGTCAGATGCTCGGCGCACAACCGCCGCAGCGCCGTCAGGGCCTGGGCGTCCTGCCGTTGGTGGGTCTGCTGGGCGTAGCTCGCCGACACGCTCGGCACGCCGTGCTCCTGGAAGAACAGGCATTCCAGGACGGAGAGCGCGACCAGCAGGCTCGGCGGGCAGAGCTGGCCCAGCATGCAGCCGCCGAACGATTCGAGATGGCACGACACGCCCCGCTCGCGCTGCTCGGCCAGCAGCCGGGCGGCCTTGGACCACGCGACGGCGGACTCGCGCAGCGGCATCCTGCTGTAGGGCAGGCAGTAGGAGACCGGCCCCCCTTCCGAGGCGTCCACGCCGGCGTCGAGCATGGCGCGGAAGATCTGCTCGGGGAACGGGGAGCCGTGCCGCACCTGGACCGGGAAACCGGCGCCGATGACGCCGTCGAGCATGCGCGCGGTGGTCTCCGCCCCGTGCGCGACCAGCGGGTAGCCGTTGAGCCGCAGGCCCGACTCGACCGCCATCTCGGCCCGGTCGTGCTCCCCCTGGCGCGTGTAGCTGTCCAGCGTGACGGTGCCGATCGCCGTCACGCCCGCCGACCGTACGGCCAGCAGCCCTCGTCGCATGAGAGCCGGATCGTCGAAGCCCATCCTCGGCTGCACGATCAGCGTCCCGGTCTTCCTGACCAGGGCGACGAACTCGGTGAACAGCGAGCGCACCATCACGTCACCTGCTGCACATGCGAGCCGATGTAGCGGCGGAACGCCTCGATCGCGTGGGCGGAGTCTCCCGCGCCGACGTGGAACACCGCGTCGAACCCCAGCTCCAGCAGCTCCTGCTCGAACTGGCTGTTCGCCTCGCCCTCGACGCCGAGCTTGCCCCCGATGACGACGTTGAGCCCGGCGAGCCCGGGGTCGGCGCGCAGGGCGGTGATGAGCCGGGCCCCGTCGATGTGGCCATGGCCGTTGACGCTGCTGATGACCACGCAGTCGGGGCGCTCCGCGTGGCACTGCCGCAGCAGCAGGTCCGTGGGAACGCAGGCGCCGAGATTGACGACCTCGTGTCCCATCTCCTCCAGGAGGATCTGTAGGGCGACCAGGTTCCACATGTGCGAATCGGAGGGAACACTGGACACCAGGAATTTGCGGGTCCGGGACACCAGAGGGCCGAATGCGTCCCGCTGGCCGAGGTCTTCGAATATCTCTACGCTCGTCATTTCCGGTCGCTCCTCGTCAGTGGTCAAGAGGCCGATGAGACCAGGTTCTCCGGGTATTCAGCCCGGCAACAGCCGGGGAATCCCCTCGTCCTGCCGGGTCAGGGAATTCCCCTGATCAATGGCCGGGTCGCCGAAATGCGACCGGGTGAACAATGTCGCCAGGGCGGCGCGCGAGGGAATGTCCAGTTTTCTGTAGACGCGGGACAGGTGCCCTTCCACGGTTTTCTCGCTCACGCCCAGGCGGCGGGCCACCTGGCCGTTGGTGACGCCGCTGCTGACGAGCTCGGCGATCTCCAGCTCGCGGCAGGTGAGCAGGTCCATCGTGGTGCCGTCGGGCGTACGGGAACGCTCCTCCGCCTGGCCGCGTACCGACTCGGCCAGGGCGCGGACGTGCGCGGCCGAGCCGGAAGCCCCCTCCCGGTCCATCAGGTCGGCCGCCGCCGCCGCTCTGGCCGCGGCCTTGGCCGGCTGACCGGCGGCCAGCAGCGCCGTCGCCGAGGCGACCATGCTGAGGCCGATCCGCCCGGCCAGCCCCGTCGCGTCCGCCTCCTTCTCCAGGAGCTCTCCCCAGTGCGCGAGCTGGTCGGTCAGCCCCAGCACCCTGCCCGCCGTGATCACGGCCAGGTAGAAGTCCGCCCGGTACAGCGCCGGCAGCGCGGACAGCCGCGGGCCGCCTGCGTGCCGGAGGAACTCCCCCGCGTCCCGCTCCGGCGCCTCCCCCGCGCCCAGGCGTGCGGCGGAAAGGTGCGCGGCCGCCAGCCGGTCGGGCGTCGCGGCCAGCGCGCGCCCGGCCCAGCGTGCCGCGGCCGGCAGGTCACCGCCCCGCCGCGCGGTCGCCGACCGCTCGATCAACGCGTGCGCCCGCAGGTAGGCATGATCCTCGCCGGCCAGTACGGCCACCGCCTCGTCCAGCGCCGCGGCCGACTCGGCCGGACGGCTCAGGTACCCCGCCGCGCTTCCCGCCACCGTGAGCAGCAGGCCGAGCGGCACGGCACGGCCGGCGGCGCGAGCGAGGGCGGCGGCCCTGCGGCTGTGGCGCAGCGCGTCCGCGTGCCGCTCCAGGCGCAGCTCCGCCCAGCACAGCCAGGCGACCAGATCGAGCCGGCCGGCGAGCTCGGCGTCCGGCGTCTGGTCGACCAGCCGGATCGCGGTACGCAGATCGTTCGACGTGCCGCCCTCGCCCATGAGGGCCTCGCACACGGCGTGCACGGCCGAGCAGAGGGCGCGGGTGACCCGGCAACCGTGCGCGGCGAGGTGGCCGAGCTGCTGCCGCAGCCGGCAGAGGTCGAGCCCGGGCTCCACGTCCGAGAGCTGCGTGATCGCCAGCCACAGCGCCGTCTCGGCCCGATCTCCCGGCTCCTCGGCGACGTCCAGCGCCTCGAACAGCAGCGCTCCCGCCTCGGCCGTCCGCCCGAGCAGGCGGCCCGCGTACGCCGCCATCCGCAACGCCCGCACCCGGTCCGGCGAGCCGGCCTCGAGCGAGGTGTCGGACGCCTCCAGGGAGAGCCGGTAGGCCCGGCGGAGGTGGCCGGCATCGAGGGTCGCGGCGGCCCGGTCGAGCAGAAGGCCGGGGCCCTGGCCGGGGGCGTGCTGGACGGCCAGGTCGAGCCAGTGGGCCGCGAGCGCGGGACGTACCGGAAGCACGGCGCGGCCCGCGGCGGCGAACTCCCGCGACAACGACGGCCCGTCCTCGCCGGCGGCCCATTCCAGGTGTCCGGCGTACTCCTGGGCCGGAGCCCCGCGGGCCTTGAGCGCGTCCAGCGCGCGCCGGTGCGCGGTGATCCGCCAGGCGTGCCCGGTGGTCTCCAGCGTCGCCTTCCAGGTCAGCGGGTGGCGGAAGGCGTAGTTCCGCTCCGAGTGGCGTACCACGTCCGCGCTGACCAGCTCGTCCAGCCCCAGCAGGACGCGTTCGCCGTCGATGCCGCAGATGGCCGTGACCAGCCCGAGGTTGAACCGCTCGCCGGCCACGGCGGCGGCACGCGCGACGAGTTGCGCCGTCGCACCGAGCTCCGCCAGGTCGCGGGTCAGCTCGGCGGCGACGCCCGGCGGCAGGAGGGGCTGCCGCCAGTCTCCGCCCGGCGGGACGAGATCGAGTCCACGTCCCTTGGCCAGCGCGGCGAGATACAGCGGGTTGCCCTCGCAGAATCGGTTGACGGGCCTGACCCGAACGTCGTCGGCGTCGGCGCGAAGGAGGCGGGCCGCGGTCGCGTCGCAGGCGGGCGCGAGGGAGAGGCGGGTGTCCTCGCGGTCCAGGCCGGCCAGCACCGAGGCGAGCAGCGCGGGCGCCTGTCGCGGCCGGTAGGAGACGCAGACGAGCAGCGGGCCGGAGGGACGGTGCCTGGTCAGGAAGCACAGAGCGCGCAGCGATGCCTCGTCGGCGGCGTGCGCGTCGTCCAGGACGACCAGCAGGGGGCCGCCGCCGGCGCGCTGTCCGAGCCGGTCGCGCATGAGCCTGCCGACGGCGTGGGGGTCGTGGGGGTCGCACTCGTCCAGGCCGAGGTCCTCACCGAGGCACTCGCAGGCGTCCTGCAGCAGCGCGTACGGGCCGCGCGGTACGGATCGCGCGCTGGCCAGCACCGCGGTCCCGCCATGGGAGCGCACGTGTTCGGCCAGCAGGCCGAGCAGATGGGACTTGCCGAGTCCGGGATCGCCGGCCACCTCGGCGAACCGGCTCGCGCCCGTGGACGCGTGCTGCCACGCGTGCTCCAGCGCGTCCCACGCCGGCGGTCTCGGCGGTTCGTCGTCTCTCGTCCTCATCTCCATCCTTGGCCTCCCTCTGCCGGCGACGCGCCCACGGCGATAGGACTCATGCCTCTTATGTTGGGAAGTTGGCCATCATGGCCCCATCGTGGCGCTATCACGGGAACCGCCCGGCGGCGATAAGCCGCGCGATAGGGCCGCGAATGACGCCTTCCATACCTTCTGAGGCATCGCAGCAACCAGCCGAAAGCCCAGGTGAAGGGGTCCCCGCCATGCAGATCAAGAAGATCGTCATCACCGCCACGATCTCCCTCGCCACCCTGCTCGGCCCCGCCACCGCCATCGCCTACGCCGACACCCCCTGGGACGGACCCACCCCCACCACCGACACCCCCTGGGACCAGCCCACCCCCACCAACGACACCCCCTGGGACGGCCCCACCCCCACCAACGACGACACGCCCTGGGACTAGCATCGGCTGAACCCGCAGGTAGAAGGGGCGGACCACCACGGTCCGCCCTTTTTCGTGCCAAGATCGCAAAATTGTATTTGCAAAAATGTCTTTGCGAATCTATCGTGAAGACATGACAGCGGACTCAGCCACCACAGCGCCCCTCACCGCCCGCGCCGCAGCCGGCCGCTACGCCCTCATCAGCTTCCTCGCCTGGCTGCCTGCCGGCCTGATGGGAGCGCCCATGGTCCTGCTGATGCTCCAGCGCGGCATGGACGTCGCCACCGTCGGCCTCGTCATGGCGATCCACTCCATCGCGGTCGTCTCCCTGGAGTTGCCCACCGGCGGGCTGGCCGACGTCATCGGCCGCCGCACGACGATCGCGGCCTCCGCCGTCTTCGCCCTGGCGAGCCTGCTCCTGATGGGCCTGGCCACCGGCTTCGGGCTCTTCGCCGTCGCCTTCGTGCTCAAGGCGGTCTCCCGCGCCCTGGCCAGCGGCCCCGCCCAGGCGTGGTACGTCGACACCATGCACACCATCGACGGCCCCGACGCCAACCTCAAGCCCGGCCTGGCCCGCGGCGCGTCCATGTCATCCATCGCGCTGTGCGGCGGCACGCTCGTCGGCGGCATCGTTCCGCTGGCGCTGCCCTCGTCCTGGTCGTTCGGCCCGCTCGTCCCGCTGTCGGTGCCCATGCTGCTGGCCGCCGCGGCCGCCGCCGTGCAGTTCGTCGTCACCCTCGTGGCCATGCCCGAGCCGCCGCGCCGCCGCGCCTCGTTCGCACACGTGCTGCGCGGCGTGCCGGTCGCGATCACCGGCGGGCTGCGCAGCGGGCTGCGCGAGCGCGCCATCACCAGGCTGCTGCTCGTCGCGGGCGGCGTGGGAGTCGTGCTCACCTCCATCGAGATCTTCACCCCGAGCCGGCTGCAGGACCTCACCGGGCAGCCGGAGAGCGCGGGCATGATCTACGCCGTGGTCGGCGCCATCGGCTACGCGGGCAGCGCCCTCGGCAGCGCGCTGGCCCCCCTGGCCGCCCGGGTGGCGCGCGGCTCGCGACGGGGAGCCGTCATCGGCACCTGCGTCACCGCGGCGGCCCTGTCGATCCTCGCCGCCTCCACCCCGCTCGGCGGCACCCTGGGCATCGTGCTCGCCGGGCTCGGCTACGTCACCCTCTACCTGGGGTGCGGCATCAGCGAACTGCTCCGCGGCGAGATGCTGCACCGGCGTGCCACCTCGGCGGAGCGCACCACGCTCCTGTCGGTCGACTCGCTGCTCCTGCAGGCCGGCGGCGCCGTGGCGGCGGCGGGCCTGGGCTGGGTCGCGATGCACCTGGGCCTGGCCACCGCCTGGTGGATCACCGCCGCCACCATCCTGGCCACGGTCGTGCTGTTCCCCCGCACCAAGCCCTCCCGCCGGGCGCCCGCCTCCCCCGCGACGCCGCAGGCCGCGCCCGAGCCGGTCGGCGCGCAGGCATAGTTCCCGTACGTCGAGGGTGGTGGCGCGGACCTGGTCCGCGCGAGTCGAAGGCGGTGGCGCGGGCCACCGCCTTCGGCGTGCGTGGGAGGGTCACGCGAGATCGAGCCCAGCGGCCCACAGTGCCCGGAACCTGCGCCCGGAACCTGCGCCCGGAACCTGGCAAAGGTTGTCAAGGGTGCGCTCTGCCGCCCTCTTTCAGGCGTCCGGCCGTTTCCACGAGTTCGGCCAGTGCCGTGGATCGCACCCCGGCGGGCCAGGCGAGCAGGGTCGTGACCGGAGGAGCGTCGAGAACGGGGACCGCGGCGTGTTCCGGCCACTGCCAGGCGCGGCTGGACGCGGGAATGACCAGGAGCGTTCGCCCGAGAGCGACGAGTTGGGCCAGCTGGCTCTGGCTGTGGACCTCTGGTCCTGGGCCGGGCGGATAGGTGTCGTCATGGCGCGGCCAGCGGGCGATCGGCAGGTCGGGGACATCGCTGACCTCGGCCATGGTCAGGCTGGAGCGCCGGGCGAGCGGATGCGACGCCGGCACGATGGCGACCTGGCCTTCCGTCAGGATCTCAGCGCTGTCGAGGCCGGTCATCACGTCGAAAGGAGCGTGCATGATCGCCACGTCGGCACGACCGTCGCGCAGGAGTCTCCGCTGCTCACCGATCTCGCACAACACCACGTCGATGTCCACGGCACCGGGCCGTGCGGCGTAGGAGTCGAGAAGCTCTTTCAGCAACTCGTGGGAGGCGCCTGCCTTCGTGGTGAGCACCAGGGAGGACTGCGCCGATGCGGCGCGGCGGGTGCGGCGTACGGCTGCGGCGACGGCATCGAGTGCCGCTCGGGCTTCCACCAGCATGGTCTCACCTGCGGTGGTGAGCGAGACGCCCCCGCGGCCCCGGTCCAGCAGCACGACCCCCAGGCGGCGCTCCAGCTGCTGGATGGCGCGGGACAGCGGCGGCTGGGCCATGTTCAGGCGCTCCGCGGCACGGCCGAAGTGCAGCTCTTCGGCCACCGCCACGAAATACCGAAGTTCGCGAGTTTCCAGCCCGTCCACCAACGCAGGATACCGGTGGGGTATCAGGCCTGATCGAACCGGTCTTGGACGGCGTCGCCTCCTCACCAGCACCATGTGGTGCCGGGAAACGCCCGGACGGCGAGCGTCTCCCCCTCCTACGAAAGGCCAGAACGTGAGCACGACCTCTGACTCCCTACCCGGCGGCACCTGGACCCTGGGCGACCTGACCGTCACCCGATTCGGCTACGGCGCCATGCAGCTCGCCGGGCCCGGGGTGATGGGCCCGCCCGCGGATCGCGACGAGGCCCTCGCCGTCCTCCGCGAGGCCGTCGACCTCGGCATCACCCACATCGACACCGCCGACGCCTACGGCCCCCGCGTCACCAACGAGCTCATCCGCGAAGCGCTGCACCCGTACCCCGGCTCGCTGCACGTGGTCACGAAGGTCGGCGCGACCCGTGACGAGCAGGGCGGATGGCCGCCGGCTCGTGAGCCCGACCAGCTGCGCCGCGCGATCGACGCGAACCTCGACGGCCTCGGGCTCGACACGCTGGACCTGGTCCACCTGCGCCTCGGCAACGCCGAGGGGCCCCAGGCGGGCTCGCTTTCCCGCGCCCTCGAAACGCTCGTCGAGCTGCGGCAGCAGGGCCTGATCCGGCACCTCGGCGTGAGCAACGCGACAGCGGAACAGGTCGCCGAAGCCCAGGCGATCGCGCCGATCGTGAGCGTGCAGAACATGTACAATCTCGCCTTCCGCCACGACGACGAGCTCATCGACCGGCTCGCCGCCGAGAAGATCGCGTACGTACCCTTCTTCCCGCTCGGCGGCTTCAGCCCGCTCCAGTCCGAGGCGCTTTCCGCAGTGGCGGCCCGACTGAACGCCACACCGATCTCCGTCGCGCTGGCGTGGCTGCTGCAGCGCTCGCCGAACATCCTGCTGATCCCGGGGACCTCCTCCGTGCGGCACCTGCGGGAGAACGCCATCGGCGCCGGACTCGCGCTCAGCGATGAGGACGTCGCCGAACTGGAAAAGATCAACGACCAGGCCTGAAGGCCCTTGGCCACCCCGTCGGCGTAACGCCGGGTCACGGCCAGCGCACCTCCGGGGTGCGTTCCACGAACCGCGTGTACTGCTCGAACGCCCGCTCAACCTCCGCCCGTTCGCTTCTGTGGAGTGGTACGAGCGGCTGCACGGCGATCCGCACCCGGCTCTTCGTGAGGGTGCGTTTCCAGGTGGCCACGACCCGGCCGGCGCGTACCACCGTGGACTGGAAGACACCGTTGTTCCCGGGGATGATGGCTGCCTTGTGCTCGTCGGCGACCATGAGTGAGCGGTCTTTGTAGCCCAGCAGGTATTCGTCGAACCCGGGCAGCACGAGCACCTCGTCGTCTCCGGCTGGGAGAGGGGCGGTGTCGAGGAGCGCGGCGTCGAGGTGCGTCTCCACCCCGTGGACGGTAACCCTGGCCAGCGCTTCTCCGGCCACGGCGATGCCGCGTTTGGCGTCGGCCGCGGTCAGGCCGGTCCATCCCGCGAAGTCGTGCCGGGTGGCCGGCCCGCGGCCGCGGAAGTAGCGCAGGGCGATGGTGCCCAGCGCCTCGTCGCGCTCCGGCCGGTGCGGGTCGGGAACCCACTCGTCGAGCAGGACGAAGCTCTGCTCGTTGCCGATGTTGGGGGCGATGCACAGCAGGCCCCGCTGGCTGGCGTACCACAGCAGGTGGTAGCCGCGCTGCCCACCGGTGTCGATGCCCTTGTCGGCCAGCACGGCCAGGCACTCCGACCGGCTCAGCCGCCCGCCGCCGGCCAGGGCCGCGCCCAGCACCTCCATGGCCTGAACGGCGGTCTCCTCCGAGAGACCGAGGTATTCGCGCCGCCTCGCCGCGCCGTTCAGCACCCGGACGCCCATGAGCTCGACCATCCAGCGGGCGTCGCGGGACGGGACGAAATGGATGGTGCCGCGCATCGGCCACGTGCGCAGCGCCTCACGCCGCTCCAGAGCGGCGGTGACGTCGGCGGCGGTGAGTCCGGGCAGGCGCACGCCGAACGACCACAGACCGCTGGCCAGGTCTTGCGCCTGCATCGCCCCGAGCCAGCTCACCACCTCGGCCACGCTCGTCGCCCGCCTGGCATCGCCGGGCGACGCTCGGAGCAGCAGGCTGGACATCCGCAGGCGGAGCACCTGCTGGGGGGAGAGTTCCACCGCTCAACCGTATCCTCCGCCACCGACAATCCCGCCGATGTGACCGCCTGCCGTCCCGCCCGGAAGGGGGCGTGCGGGCGGGACCTACGGGCCGGCGACCTGAACCCCTGGGCGTACGCCAGGCCACCCGTGGCCCCGCCGGCCGGGCTCGACCCCCCGACCGGCGGGGCGGGCCGGCCGCTCTCCCCGCGGCTTCGCCGGCGTTCAGCGCCACTGAGCGCGAGCCAGAGTGAGCCCGTACACGTGCACCGCGCCGCTCGCCTTGAGCCGCATGGCCACCGCGTTGAGGCTACTGCCGGCGGTGAAGACGTCGTCGTAGACCATGACGCGTCGGCCTCGCACGCGGGCCGGGTCCGGCACATGTAGCGCGGCGTACAGCTCATGCGACGCGATCTGACGCTCAATAAGCGAGGTCGTGTCTCGCATGCGGGGAGTGGCTCGCGTCTTCTCGATGAGCGGCGGATCCAGCACGAATGGGAGATTCTCATCGTCTTCGAGGATCGCCCGTTCGATGACGTACCCAGTGTGATCATTGCCTTTGCGTGCCTGGTGTGGCCCAAGATAGGCGGGCATCGGGATGATGGCGTCCACCTCGTCGACGAGTTCGGGGTGGGTGTAGAGGTGGCCCAAGATGATCCGTGCGAAGATCATCCCCCAGCCGTATGCCCCGCGCTTCAGTCGGAGAACCCCCTGCTCCAGGGTGCCGGCCTTGACCCCGACGACGGCCGTCCACTCGAAAGCACGTTGTGGGTCGCTGCAGAGCCTGTTGGAGCAGGTGAGCTCGCCACTCCGCAACGCTTGGCGGCAGATCCGGCAGTTGGGTTCGTTCGGCGGCTGCAAGCTCTCCGATTGCGCACTCGTGGCAGATGCGGACGTGCCCCGCTTGCAAGTAGGGGCATTCGCCGCAACTGCCGAACCCGGCGGGGGGTGGGCCGTCGCCGTAGGCCAACCGCCCTGGTTTGGTCACCACAGCGCCCCGGGCGACGGCTCCTCCAGGTTCAGATCTTCGAAGTCGAGGGTCAGTTGAGCGCGGGACTCGTTGACCGCTTGGATGCGATCCGGGCTGGACAGGCTCTTCACGACATCGTCCACGTCCTCCACCATGAGCGCCCCGCGCGTCTTGACATACTCCTGTGCCCACGGTTGAGCCTCGGTGAGGCTACGTAGCAGGAACACCCTTTTGCCATGCTCCAGCGCCAGCCGCGCCTGCATCTTCGCCCCGGACGTGCTCGCGGCTTCGATCACCACCGTGCCTTGCGCGATGCCGGACATGGTGACATTGCGGCGGGGAAAGGTATAGGTCGCGCCGTTGGCTTCCGGCCAGAACTGGGAGACCACGGCCCCGTTCTCGGCGATCCGGTCGGCCAGGGCGCGGTTCTCGGCCGGGTAGCAGCGCAGGATGCCTGTCCCCACGACCGCGATCGTCCTGCCGCCGGTATCGAGCGCCGCAGTATGCGCCGCGGTGTCAACGCCTCGGGCGAGGCCGGACACGACGGTGACCTGACGTTCGGTGAGCAGGGCGGACATCCGGCGTGCCCGGCGTAGTCCATCATCGCTCGCCTGGCGGGTGCCGACGACGGCCACGCTGCGCAGGTCCTCTTCGCGCAGCTCGCCCCGGACGAACAGGAACGGTGGGAGATTGAAGATCAACCGGAGGGTGGCGGGGTACTCCTTGTCCAGGACAGTGACGAGTCGAGCCCCGCTGTCGGCCGCGAGTTCGGCCTGCTTGACGGCAGAGTCGACGTAACGATTGAGCTCCTGGGCGCTGTTGGCGATGAGGGCTCTGGCTTTGGTCGCCTCAGGGGAGGACTCGATGATGTCGCCCGACCACAGGCGCGCCAAGCCGTTGGGACGTTGAGCCTCTCGCGCGATGAGGTACCAGCTAACGCCTTTGACCATGCATATCGCGAGCAGTCGTGACTGCTCTTCAGTGATCCGCATCCTACTCTCCAAACAAATGTTCGAATGCGTGTCTTATGGTACTGCAGATGCCCATGCCGCTCGAAGATATGTCCATATTGCCAGGTAGTACTAGATGTCCCACGAGCTGCATCGATGGTCGACATGGCGGCGAGTGTGATCGATATCCGCCCGTAGCTTGAGTAGCGCAAAGGCACTGAGCTCTTACGGTGAGTATACGAAAGACGTGTTCGGATGGCGGCTCATCGGGCCTGGCCGGCGAGCAGACGGCGCCACCACTCTTGCGCTTCCCCACGGCGCCACCACTCAGCGGTCCAGGACACGGGCGGCACGCCCTGGCGGGGAAGGGTCCGGCGGCGGATCTGGTAGACGCCGCCGCAGGCGACCAGCTCGTAGGCGGTCATCTGGCAAGAGCAGGTGTACGCGACGACCCGGCCGGGCCCGAGACCCTGCTCGATCCACCGCAGCGCCGTACACCCGGAGCGCGGCACGGCCCGATGCGGTGAAATCCCCGGGCAGTCCTCGTCCGTGAGGACATCAGGCGGAGCGAGATCGACGGCGAACGCGGTCACCGCGTTGTCCGTACGATCCGGCACTTCCGCTCGGCGATGCCCTCCTGGTCCGCGATGGCCTGGCACAACCCCACCAGGTCGTCGGCGTCAACCGTCCGGTGCGCGCCCGCGTCCTCGACGGCCCGGGGGAACGGTCGCTCGCGGGTCGCCCAGAACCGCCCGGCGTCGCTGCGCATGATGCGCCACCCGGCGAACACCGGACTTGCGACGGCTACAGCCCTATCGTGTGTCATGGGTCAGGACCACCATCCTGATCAAGGGGTCCGTACGGCGGTTCCAGCGCCTACGGACCCCGGCTTCGATCACGTCACCTCCGATTACAACAGCGAGTAATTCTTCGATCACAGGTGTGATCGGGGGACACCAAGGGTGGTCAGAACGTCTCCCAGGCCTGAGAGCGAGGTGCTCACGATGGTGACCGAACTGCCGACATGGGCCGTACGACTGTGCCGACTGATGACAAGTTACTTGCGGCCTCCGCCGAGAATTTCCTTCTCATACTTCACCTAGAGTGATTAATCAGACACTTCCTGTGTGCAAACCCATGGCGCTTCCGTTACTGTGATGCCATCTTTACCTACTAGGTAAATCTCGCAGGTGGGAGGCGCGGGTAGGTTGGAGGTGTACTACGAGGATGCGAAGTTCAGGAAGAGGTGTGAGTCCGACAAGGAGCGGCGCCGACACTTCGGTCATGACCGGGCCGTCGCCTTGGCGAGGCGCATTCAGCACTTCCAGCAGGCCGAGACGCTCGATGAAGTGCGTCATCTCGGCGGCCGGTGTGAGGAGCTGACAGGAGACCGTAAGGGCCAGCTGTCTGTCCGGATCGACGCCAACTACCGGCTCATTTTCGAACCTGAGGAGTGGATCGCGGACGATCAGGGCTCGCTCGATTGGACGGCCATCACTTCGGTCGTGCTCATCGAGATCGTGGACTACCACTGACGCCGGCACCAGCGGGCTGAACGACAAGCGGTACAACACCGTGAGGAGGGAGAGCAATGGCCAGGGCCAAGACCACGCGCACGCTGTACGCGGCTGGAGATCTCGACTACGCGGTGCCGCCGGGGGAAACCCTGCGGGAGCTTCTCGAAGAGAAGGGGATGACTCAGCGTGAGCTGGCCGAGCGGGTCGGTTTGTCCCCGAAGCATGTCAACCAGTTGATCCACGGACTCGTACGCCTCACCCCCGAGGTGGCGGAATCGCTGGAACGAGTAGTCGGGACGCCGGCGAAGCTTTGGAACCGGCTTGAGGCGGACTACCAGTCCACACGGGCACGGCTGCGCTCCGCCAGAGACCTGGAGCAACACGTCGGATGGCTCAAGGAACTTCCGGTGTCCGAGCTGGTGAAGCGCAAGATCCTCCCCGAAGGGCCGAGCGACAAGATTTCGCGTATCGATCAGCTTCTCGCGTTCTTCTCCGTCGCCTCGGTCGATGTGTGGCGAGACCTGTACGAGCAACCGGCGGCGTACGCGTTCAGAAAGTCGAAGGTCCAGGACTCGAAGCTCGGCCCCTTGGCCACGTGGCTGCGCCTCGGCGAGATCGAGGCGCAGGAGATGCTGTGCGGCTCGTACGACGCGACCGCTCTTCGGGCCTCGCTCCCTGAGCTGCGGGCCCTTACCGTGCTGCCTGCCCAGGAGTTCCGGCCGCGGCTGCAGAAGATCTGCTCCGCCAGCGGGGTCGCCGTCGTCTTCACCGAGGAAGTCAAGGGTGCGCGCGTGAGCGGTGTCACGCGCAAGATCGGAACCAAGCGCGTAATCCAGCTCAGCCAGCGCTACCGCACCGACGATCAGCTCTGGTTCAGCTTCTTCCACGAGATCCACCATGTTCTCAACGGTGACGACGAGATGCGTATCGAAATAGCGGGGAGAACCGACACCGAAGACCCGAAAGAGCTGGAAGCGGACCGGTTCTCAGCGGACACCCTCATACCTCCTCAGCACGCTTCCCGACTGGCTGGACTGACTTCGAAGGCGGCGGTGCGAGCCTTCGCCGAGGAGATCGGCATCGCTCCGGGGATAGTCATTGGACGCCTGCAACGCGAACACCCCCGACGCTGGCCCTACAGCAATGGGAACGACCTCAAGCGCAAGCTGGATCTGCTCGAAACTCAGTAACAACCGGCATGAGCCGGGACCGGCTGACCGCGCCTCTCCGGTCCCGACAGCACGACCACGACGCCCCCACGTCTGACAGCGAGGTGCTCACGATGGTGACCGAACTTCCGGCATGGGCCGTACGGCTGCGCGCCGAGCGGCGCAATCGGTTCTGGAGCCAGAAGGACATGGCCCGACGCCTGGTCGAGGCCGCCGACGACGACGTACGAGCCCGGCTCCCTTCCCGGGAGAGCATCGTGCGCCGGATCAAGGCGTACGAGGCCGGGCACAACCAGCCCGACGACCCCTACCGCCTCCTGTACGCCCGCGCCTTCGACCTCACCGAGGACGAGTTGTTCGAGCACAACCATGGAACCCTCGGGTTCGCCGGTGACGACGAGTGGGACGCTCTGGAACTGGCTCGCCGCGCCGCCGCCACCGAGGTCGGGCGGGAGACACTCGAACGGCTGGAACTGGCGGTCGATGACCTGGCCGTGGCCTACCCCGAGACTCCGCCCCGCGAGTTGCTGGTGCGGGTGCGCCGTCACCTCTACTACGTCTCCCAACTCCTGGACTCCAAGAAGACGCTCACCGAGCATCGGCGGCTCCTGGTGGCCGGCGGCTGGCTCTCTCTCCTCGCCGCGACCTGCCTCATCGACCTGCGCTGGTTTCCGGCCGCCGCCGCGCGGCTTCGGACGGCTGCCCAGCTCGCCAAGGAAACAGAGCATCGCGAGATCGCCGCCTGGTGTCTGGAGACGGAGGCGTGGCAGGTCCTCACAGAAGGCGACTTCGGTCGAGCCCTGACCTTTGCCCTGGCAGCGCAACGAGTCGCGCCCAGCGGAAGTTCGGCGTACATCCAGGCGACCGCGCAGGAGGGCCGGGCTTGTGCACGCCTCGGCGAGGCCCGGGAGACCCACGAGACGCTGAACCGGGTGATGCGGCTCGTCGCGCCTCTGCATGTCCCAGACCGGCCCGAACACCACTTCCGGTACGATCCCGCCAAGTCCGACGCCTATATCGCGACCACCTTGTGCTGGCTCGGTGATCCATCGGCCGAGCCGTACTCCCGAGGAGTGCTCGCCCGGCTGGAGTCGACGACAGACGGCCCGCCACGGCCACGCAGGGCGGTGGCCGCGCGGCTCGACCTGGCGCTCGCGCTCCTGGCCGCCGACCAGCCCGACGAGGCTGGACACCTGACTCTCACCGCGATGACCAGCGGACTCCTCGTTCCGTCCAACTACTGGCGGGCAGCCGAGGTGGTCAGAGGTTTGGAAACAAGACGCGCACCCGTGGCCGCCGAACTGCGCGAGGCATACCGCGAGCTCCGCGCCCCTGCCGCCCAGCCTTCATGACAATTGCTCGCGATTTCCCCGTGACCGTCATCTGGCCCGAGGGCGCCGCGAGAGAAGGTCACGTGACCCTGCCGTCCTTCGACCAGACTCTCGTGCGATCCAGTCCTTCTTCAGGTTGGCCGGCTGGTCAGGGGCTGGCTGGTCAGGGCCGGTTGTCCTTGCCGTCGAGCCACAGCGTGTCGGACTCGTCGCGATGGGAGCCCGAGCTGCCGACGTGTTTGGCGTCGATCTGCGGACCCTTCTTGATCACGTGCACCAGGGCCATCGCGTGCCCACGTCCGAGGCCGTAGTCCTCCTTGAGCCAGTCGATGATCGCACCGGCTTTCACGGACGGGTCGTCGAAGCCGCGCCCCTTCGCCAGGGCGATGAACTCCCGTGGCGTCAGCCCGGTCTTGCCTTCAATGTTGTCCAGATACGCCTGGAAGGACATGAGGTTCTCCATTCTGTGGGGTTATGTCGGCACATGACAGGTCCATGTGCCGCCCGCAACCCCTGCGAACAGTAAGCTTGCATTTTGCAAGTCCGATATGTCAACTGAAGTATGGGATGAGATCACGGCCTTGCACGGCGCGCTGGGGTCCGGCAAGAAGCCAGGCGAAGGTGCTCATCCCACCTTCGCCTGCGACGACGCGCTCGCTCCCCGGCTGCTGGGGTCCTGGAAGCCGGTCAGGCCGGGGGTGTCGTCCGTGGTCAGCACGATCTGGTTGAGCACCAGCCCCGCCTCACGAGGCGCCAGCGAGATCGTGTGCTCGCCCGGCTCGAGCGCCAGCGCGGCGGCGGCGACGCTCGTGCTGCCGTACCAGGTCTCGAACCCGGTCTCCGGCCCGGACTTGCTCGAGTGGTATCTCCACTGCCCGTCGACGAGCACGTGGTAGGAGTCGGCGTCGGGGTTCGGGTTGCTCGTGTTGGCGAACAGGTAGTACGTGCCACCGGTCCGGATGTCGACGGTGAAGTCGAGCCGCGGTGGTGCGCCTGCCGCGGAGCTTCCGTTGACCTTCTCTGCCGGGCCGGCCTCGAACAACGCCTCGGCCTGGGCCGCGGTGGTCGCCAGCCAGTTCGCCTTGGCGCCGGCGTCGGCCGGCGGGACGACCTGGAGGCCGTTACGGGCCAGCGCCCAGGTGTGCGTCCCGTTGTTGCTGTCGGTGGCGTGGGCGGCGGCACTCTTCTCGAGCGCGTCGGCCGCGTCGATGACCGCCAGGCCGTCCCGCTCCTCGTACGGGCCGGTCGGCGAGCCCTCGGCCCTGCCCACCGTGACCGGCGCCACCCAGGCCTGCCCGCCACCGGCGGTGATGGAGAGCTCGGCCGTCCCCACCCTGTGCCCGGTGACCCGGATGCGGCCGTCCTCCACGGCGACCGACGCGGCGGTCGTGTTGTCGGACCCCGCGGCCTCCACGTCCCGCACGCCGTCGACCGTGCTCGTCTCGCCCACCGACGTCTGGATGGCGGGCAGCCGGTGGAGCTCCGGCATCGCGGGCGGAAGAGGCGCCACGGTGGCCTTCTGGGGAGCGGCGATGTTGTTCGGGCTCTCGGGCGGGCCGACCAGGCCGTCACCGGCCGCGCCGGCGCGGGTCTCGATGATGATCCGGTCGAAGAGGATCGCCGCGTCCGAGCGGTAGACCACGAGGTCGTGCCAGCCCGGTGTGGTCACGTCTACGGTGAACCGCAGGGGTTCGATGGCATGCATGATGTTGAATCCCCAGGGGCTGGTGCTCGTACCGGCGACGGAGTTGCCGCGCAGCAGGCTGGGGGCCTGCTTGTCGAGCCCGATCGCCGTGCGTGCGGTTCGCGGCGTGCCGTCGTCGTCCGTGCCCTCGTTCAGCGTCGGAATGCGGTAGAAGGTCCCGGTGAACTTCCCGGTGGAGGTGAAGTGGACCCGGTATCTCAGGCGGGCGGTCGTCTCGAAGCCCGAGTCGACCCGGGGCGCGATCTCCGGGAAGCTGCCCATCGATGCCCCGCGCTGGCCCACGCCCTGGAGTGGCGCCCAGCGGCTGCCGTCGGCGCCGGGCACGTTCTCGGAGAAGTGCTCGGCCTCGATGGTCACGTGTCCGCCGGCCTCCAGGTGCGCCGGCTCGGCGGCACGGCGCAGATCCACGGCTGCCCGCTCCGCCTTGACCGTGAACGTCGCGACCGGGTCGCCGGCCTTGACGCCGTCGACGGCGTTGAAGACCCGGATCGTCCCCGTCGTGGCCGGGTTCTTCTTGGCGACCGTCACCGTGACGCGCTGTTCTGTCGCGGTCTTGCCCGAGCGCCGGGAAAGGATGATCCACGGAGCGTCCGCCTCGGCGACCCACTCCTGCGGGTCGGCCACGTCGTCCCGGGAGAACACGTCGAAGAAGCGTTTGTCGTCGGGCGCGGCCGAGTTGAACGTCAGCGTGCCGCGGCCGGGCTCCTTGCTCCCCTCGGCGGCGGCGCCCACCGCGTCGGCCGGTGTGGCCACCCGGGCATACCGGTCGTTGGTGAGCATGACGGCGCCCTCGTTCGGGAAGCCTTCGGGATGGCTGTGGCCGATGGCGTCGTCCCACTTGCCGTCGCTGATCGTGTTCCAGTGGTCCTCGTCGGTGAAGACGCGCTGACGGGCCTGCTTCGAGAGCAGCTCGTAACTTCCCGCGCTGGCGTAACGGCCCTGGGCGGCGGCGAGCTGGTTCTTCCAGTAGTAGCCGATCTGCTCGGCCATGTTGCGGTAGGACCGGACTCGGTGGAGCACCTGCTGGTAGAACGTGGAGCGATAGCGGGGGTCGAGCTTCGCGGAAACGCGCTCGAGAACCGCCACCAGTTCGTTGGACTCGTTGATGTAGCGCTGGAGCTCGTCCCCGTCCGAGGTGGCGCTGAAGGGGAAGACCTGACCGTTGTGGATCCTTCCCGAGTTCGCGTTGGAGGAGTTGACCTCCCCCCAGGACTCGGCGCGCTTGGTGTTCTCGAGCACGTCGAACCTTTCCAGCGCGTCGACGACCGCGGCCGCGTCGCCGCCCCTCAGCCGGAAGTCCCTCTGCACGTGCTCGGTGAGGAACTTCTTGCCGATGTTCGTGTCGTCGTAGCCCTCGACGTGCCACGCGAGCTTGGCGAACAGGTCGAGCTTGATCTCGCCGGGCTTGATGTCCCCGACGTTGAGGATCCAGTAGCGTCCCGCACCGGAGTTCCACGCCCGGTGCAGTTGCTGCACCATGAGGGACATGGGCGTCGAGTTCAGCCACAGGTAGCTCTTCGGCTCGCCCCAGTAGGAGATGTGGTAGTAGACGCCGTTCCCGCCGGACCGGGCCGCTTCTGTCCGCGTGGGCACCTGGCGCAGGTAACCATGGTTGTCCTCGGCCCACATCAGGGTCACGTCGCCGGGGATGTGGTCCTTCAGCCCGGCGTTGTAGAGATCGTTCATCTCCTTGTAGGGGATGAACACCTGGGGCACGGCGTCGGCTCTGCCGTAGATCTCCGCGATCAGCCGGCGCTGCTCGCGGATGACGTCGGCCAACATCTCGATCTTGTCCTTGAACCCGTACGGGTTACCGGGCGTGAACACCGGATCGCTGTCGTGCACGCCGCGGATGCCCAGGGCGAGGATGTTCTCGAAGCCGGCGTTGGCGACCACGCGCTGGCGCCAGTACTCCAGGATCGCGGGCTTGTTGATCGAATAGTCGAAGGCCGCCACGGCGTCCGGGCCCTTGATGTCCCACGCGTCCTTGTTGCGGTCGTACCACTGTCGCCATTCGCCCTCGTTGTTGCGCAGCATCAGCTCCGCGTGGGAGGAGGACGCGACGATGCCGAACGCCGCCGCCTCGCGCGCGTTGACCGGTGTTCCGTTGTCGTACGTCCCGGTGTCGGTGACCGCGTTGAACGCCGTCGAGGCCAGGTGCATCGCCGGCCAGAGCGTGTTCAGCCTGAGCCGCAACATCAGCTCGAAGACGTGCCGGTAGTAGTTGACCTCAGGCGTGCCCTTGCCGGTGGGGAACTTCTTCTTCGCCCACGCGACGGTGCGTTCCTCGTCGTTGACGAAGATTCCGCGGTATTTGACGTCCGGCCCGTCGTCGACCCTGGCCTTGCCCTTGACCTTGATGTCGTCGCGCTGCCTGACCGGTACGTCGGCGTACCAGTACCACGGCGAGACCCCGATCTCCTCGGAGACGGAGTAGATCCCGTAGATCGTCCCGCGGGCGTCGCTGCCCGCGATCACCAGGGCCTTGCCGACCCCGGGGACCGGGTTCTTGACGGTCTTGGCCGCGTACGCCTCCCACCTGCCCTCGATCCCGGCGGCCTCGTCGAACTTGCCGGCTTCGACGATCTCGTCGATCAGCCGGCTCTGACCGAGCTGGCCGACGATGATCGCGGTCTTCTGGCCCGCGGCCTCGGTCAGCAGGGCCGGCGTCTTCCTGCGGTCGGCCTTCGCCAGCCGCGCTTCCTTGGCCGGCTCGTCGTCGACGAACAGGCTCTGCACCTCGCCGGGGTCGATCGCCCCGGTCACCATGGCGACGTCCTGGCGTAAATCCTGGACCGCGCGACGCACCTGTCCGTAGTCCCGATCGGCGTGATCGCCGCCATAGGACGGGTCGATGAGGATCGGCGCGGTCGTGCGGCCGTCGAAGATGGTGAAGTCGGTCGATGCCGCCTGTGCCGGCGTCACCCCCACCGACGTCAGTGACACGGCCAGCATGGCGCCGGTCGTCACGACCGCGGACCACCGCCTGACCCGACTGCCGATCGTGCGCTGCTCGTGCTGCACAGCTTGACCTCTTCGCCCGGGCTGCGACATCCCTCGCTCCTCTCGCCCGACACGTCACCGTGTGGCCGGCATGATCGCAACGTAGGTACGACGCGACAATTTCTGCAAGGTGTTGCCAGAATTTCCATATTCGTGGCTAGATGCGTTCGTGCAGCCCACCATCTTCGACGTCGCGCAAGCCGCCGGCGTGGCAGCGTCGACGGTCTCCCGGGCGTTCAACAACCCCGGCCGGGTCAACGAGGCGACGCGACAGCGGATCGTCGCGGCCGCCGCGCAGCTCGGCTATCAGCACAGGCCGCAGAACCGCGCTCTTGCGGGTCTGCGCCACCGCACCATCGCCCTGGTGCTGTCCGACATCACCAATCCCCACTTCTTCGAGCTGATCCGCGGCGCCGAACAGCGCGCGCGGGCGTCCGACGCCACTCTGGTGATCGTCAACGCCGAGGAGTCCCGGCGCATCGAGGAGAACCAGATCCGCGGCCTGGCCACCGGCGTGGACGGGTTCGTGCTGGCCTCCAGCCGGCTCGGCGACGAGGTCCTGCGTGACCTCGCCAAACTGCACCGGATCGTCCTGTTCAACCGAGAGCTGCCCGGGTTGACCAGCGTGACGTTCGACACCGTCACCGGCTGCCAGCAGATCCTGGAGCACCTGGCCTCGCTCGGGCACCGGAGCCTCACCTACTGCGCCGGGCCTCCCAGCTCCTGGATGGGCGCGACGCGCTGGGCGGCACTGGGCGCCGAGGCCGGAGCGCAGGGTCTGACGGCCCACCGGATCGGTCCGTACGCCCCCAACGTCGCGGGCGGCGGGGCCGCCGCCGACGGAGCGCTGCGCACCGATGCGACGGCGGTCATAGCTCACAACGACCTCCTGGCGATCGGCATCATCCGGCGCCTCGCCCAGCGTGGTGTCCGCGTCCCGGCCGACGTCAGCGTGATCGGGTTCGACGACATCTTCGCCGCCGACTTCGTCCATCCCTCGTTGAGCACCCTGGCCGGGCCCGGCTCGCACGCCGGCCGGCTCGCGGTGGAGCTCCTGATCGAGCAGCTCGCCGCACGGTCACCACGCGAGGGCGAGGCGATCCGCCTGCCCACCGAGCTGGTGATCCGCGAGTCGTCCGGACCGGTGGAACGCCGCGGCTGAGCGGCCCCGGCCGCACGAACCGGGAAATCGCCTCGGCGCCGGGTGAGTACCGTGGCGTCTGCGGGCAAGAGCCTTCGAGACGAGGGTAGTGAACCGGTGCCGGCTCACATCTGCGACGGAGGCCGAGCCGGGTCGGACAACCACGTGAGTGATCATCTGCCGCGAAGTGGCTTGCGCTTCAGGGGGCCGCTCATGAGAACGGATCTCTCATCCGCCCGTGCGGAGCACGGCGGAAGCCCCACCCTGACTCTGGGCGTGGAGGAGGAGTTCGTCCTGCTGGACCGCTCCGACGGGCGTCCGGCCGACCGGGCGCCCGCGATCCTGGCCCTGCTCGGCGGCGAGCCGCTGGTCAAGCATGAATTCCTGCGCTACCAGCTGGAGACCGTCACCGGCGTGTGCACGGATCTGGGCCAGGTGGGGAAGGAGCTGGCGCGGAGTCGACGGCTGGCCGCCCGCGCGGCGGCGGAACTGGACTGCCATCTGGTCGCCACCGGCATACCACCGCAGCCTGGCCCCGGCCCGTGCCCGGTCACGGCCGATCCCCGCTACCTGCAGCTGATGGCCCGCTACGGTTTCCTGGCCGCCGGCCCCGGCACCTGCGGGTGCCATGTGCACGTCGGCGTGCCCTCACGGGAACTGGGCGTGCGGGTCCTGGCGCGGTTGCGGCCGTACCTCGCCACGCTGCTGGCGCTCAGCGTCAACTCTCCCATCGCCGACGGCTGCGACACCGGTTGGGCAAGCAGTCGCTACCCCTGGTGGACCCGCAGGCCCTCGGCGGTGCCTCCCCGGGTGTGGCGATCCGCGGCCGCCTATGACGCCACCGTACGCCGCCTGATCCTCCGGGGGGATGCGCTGGACGAGCGGGGTGTCTACTTCCACGCTCGCCTGTCACCGCGCTACCCCACGGTGGAGGTGCGCATCATGGACGTCTGCCTCACGGTCGATGACACCGTTCTGGTCGCCGGACTGGCACGGGCCCTGGTCGCGTTGGCGATCGACGACGAGCGACGCGGCGTGCCGGTCAAGGTCATCAGCGGCCGGCGGATCACCGCCGACCTGCGCGCCGCCGCCCGGCACGGCCTGGCCGCGCACGCCGTCGATCCGTACACCGGATTCCTGGCGCCGCACCACCATCTGGCGGATGCCGTCCTGAACCGCCTGCCCGAGCCCGAGCCGATCGCCGGCCTGCTCCGCTGCCTCGTCCTTCACGGTACGGGTGCCGACAGGCAGCGCGCGATGCTGGCCCGCGCCGGCACGCCGCAACGCTTCGCCCAGTTCCTCGCCGAGGCGACCCTCCGGTGAATCCGCGCCGTCCACGGACCCGGGCCGGGCGCCTTGCCGCCGCACATCGCGCCTGACGCGACGGCGCATGTGCCGCGGCTCATCTCAGGCCACCGACGGACAGCCCTCCGCGCCAGTGTCGTTGAAGAGTGAAGAAGGCGATGACGAGGGGGATGACCGACACGAGCGCGCCCATGATGATGAGGCTCCAGAGGGAGGTGCTGCCCGCGTTGTTCGCCGAGGCGATCCCCTGCCAGAGGCCGAGTCCGACGGTGACGGGGAAAAGGCGGTTGTCGGAGAGCATGGCCAGGGGCAGGAAGTAGTTGTTCCAGGATGCCACGGCGGACAGGAGCAGCACGGTGACCACCGCAGGCCGCATCAGCGGGAACGCGACCTGGAGGAACGTTCGTATCTCACCCGCGCCATCGGCCCGCGCCGCGTCCAGGATCTCGTCGGGAACCGCGTCGCGCGCGTACACGTGCATCAGATAGACCCCGAAGGGGTTGAGAAGCGAGGGGAGGATCACCGCCCAGATCGTGTTCGTCAGTCCGAGCTGGGAGAACATCATGAAGGTCGGAATCACCAGGGCCGTCGCGGGCACCATCAGCGCGCCGAGCACGAGTGCGAAGCTGAAGCGTCTGGCGGCGAATCGGTATTTGGCGAATCCGTAGCCGGCCATGACGGCCAGGATCGTGGCGCCGATCCCGCCCGCGACGGCGTACAACGTGGAGTTCAGGATCCACCTGCCGTAGATCCCGTTGTCGTAGGTGAACAGCTGCTGGAGATTGCCGACGTAGTCGATCTCGGTGGCGAACCACAGGGTGTTGCCGCCGCCGAACAGGCCGGGGGCGTCTTTGGAGCTGTTGACGATGACCCACCAGAACGGCACGAGAAAGTACACGACCAGAAAGCCGAGGAGCACCTGCAGGGGGAGATGGCGTTGTGGCCGGCGGCGGGCGCCGGCGCGGGAGGGGGCATTCGTCACAGGAAGCTCCTTCGCTTGCGGGTGAAGAACAGAAAGGCGTAGACGCCGACGAACACGATCCCGCCGAGAGCGAAGGAGATCGCCGATCCGTAGTTGAAGTTCGCGAGTGAGAACGCCTGCTGGTAGGCGTACATGTTGGGGGTGAAGTCCGGCCCGATGGTGCCGGCCGCGAGCGACCGCAGAATCTGTGGTTCGTTGAAGAACTGCAGGGTGCCGATGAGCGAGAAGACCAGGATCAGGATCAGCGCTGGGGCGATCAGCGGGATTTTGATCCGCAGGGCGATCTGCCACTTGCCGGCGCCGTCCATGCGGGCGGCCTCATAGAGTGCCGGGTCGATGCCCTGGAGCGCCGCATACAGGATGATCATGTAGTAGCCGGCCCACTGCCAGGTCACGACGTTGACCAGACCGTAGAAGATCAGATTGCTGCTGAGGAAGTCAGGCGGGGTGGCGCCGAACAACCCGAAGATGTCGGAGAACGGCCCGAAGCTCCTGCTGTACAGGAACCCCCACATGACGGCCCCGATGACCGTGGGAATCGCGTAGGGGAGAAAGATCATGAGGCGGGAGAAGCGGGTGAACAGGGAGGTCACCGCATCGAGGATCAGGGCCATCGCGAGGGCGATGATGATCTGCAGCGGAATGGAGACCAGCGAGAAGCGGATGACGAACCACGACCCCGACAGGAAGCTCGGGTCGCTGAACGCCTTCACGTAGTTGTCGAGGAAGACGAAGCTGGTGCCGCCGATCAGCTTCTTCTGAAAGAGACTGAGGTACAACGCGTACCCGAGCGGCGCGATGAGCAGGGCGAGGAAGACGATTCCGAATGGCCCGACGAAGAGCCACCCCATCAGATGCTCGCGGAGGCGAACCGTGCCGCGGGTTCTGCGTGTCCTCTCCTGGGTGGGTGGTGTGCTCTTCTCGATCAGAATGGTCACGTTGGGCTCCGGAATGTCGGTGCTGGCAGATCACGGGTGGGCCGGCCGAAGACGGGCGCGGCCCACCCTGCTCGTCACTTGACGGTGAAACCTTGTTCCTGGGCGTAGCCCACCACGTCCTCCTGCAGCCGGTCGGCCGCCTGCGCGCCGGTGTCGGAGCCCTTGATGAGCGCGCTGACCTGCTTGGTCATGGCGTCGAAGTAGTACTGGCCGAACGGGCTGTAGGTGACACCCTTGTAGGCGTTCGCCGCGGGGACGTAGACCTCCTTGTTCGCCTGCTGGCCGTCGAAGAAGTCCACCTTCAGGTTCACGAACTCGGGGTCGTTGAGCGCTTTGAGGTTCAGCGGGAAGATGATCTGGTTGGTCCAGCCGTGGGTGAGCGACTCCTTGTCGGCGTAGAGGCCGTACGCCACCTTCGCCGCGAGTTCGGGGTTCTTCGCCTGGCTCGTCACGGAGAAGGCCGACCCGCCCCAGTTCACCTGCACGGGGTTGTCGGCATCCCACTGCGGCAGCGGGGCCACCGCGAACTTGCCGGTGTCCTCGCCCTTGCCGACGCCGGCGCCGGTGAGGTAGCCGGGCGCCCAGGCCGCCGAGATGTACGTCGCGTACTTCCCGTTGATCACTCCGGAGATGTACTCGGGCGTGAACTGGTCCTGCGTCCCGACCAGCCCCTTGCGCGCGAGGCCCGCCCAGTAGTCGAGCACGTCCTTGGAGCCCTGGTCGTTCAGCGCGATGCCGATCGTGCTCTGCTGCGCCGGATCGTAGGTGAACGGCACGGCGCCCTTCTGGATCTGCAGCGCCATCGTGAGGGCGGACACGTTCGCGGCGAAGTCACCGAACTGCGGGCCACCCGCGTCCTTCATCTTCTGCGCCGCCTGCTCGTACTCGGCCCACGTCTTCGGCGGCTTGATGTCGTACTTGTCGAAGATGTCCTTGCGGTAGATCATCGCCATCGGGCCGCCGTCGACCGGAACGCCGTAGACCGCGTCACCGACCGAGACGTCCTTCCACGCGCCCTCGCTGTAGTCGGCCTTGACGCCGTCGAAGCCGTACTTCTTGATGTCCACGAGCGCGTTCTGGATCTGGAAGGTCGGGATCCGGTCCATCTCGATCATGATCACGTCGGGTGCGCCCGTGCCCGCCGAGATGGACGTCTGGAACTTGTCGTACTCGTCACTGCCCTGGCCGACGTTGGTCCAGCAGACCTGCACCTCGCCGTTCTGCTTGTTGAAGTTGTCGACGACGAGTTGCATGTTGGGATACCAGCCCCACATCGTCACGACCGGAAGGTCCTTCTTGGGGATCGTGTTCGTGCAGTTGCTCGCGTCGTTTCCGCTCGCGTCGCTCCCGCCTCCTTGCTCGCTGGAGGAGCAGGAGGCGAGCGCGGTCGCGGCGGCGAGCATGGCTGCCGCGACAAGGAGCGTTTTCTTCTTCATTGGCATGTTTCCCTCTGGATCGCAGCGCACGGAGGTTCCTGCGCTGCCGCTGTGATCGAGCGACCGACCGGGACGGGGCACAGGTGACGCGACCTGTGCCCCGCCCGATCGTGTCGCCCTTGTGTGAGCGCTAACATCATCGATGTCCGACAGCGCCCGGGAAGGCCCCCTAGCGCTTGAACAGGCGTGGCGCCAGGTCGATGAGGTTCTTCTGCCACACGTCCCAACCGTGCGGCCCCGGGGTGACCCCGTCGAACTCGTAGCGGATGCCGAGGTCGTCCAGGGTGGCCAGGGACGTCGTGAACGACGGGTACACGAAGTCGGTCTGGTCGCCGACGTACAGGCGCAACAACGTGGTCCCGTTGTTGATCGCCTCCGCGTCGACGCCCGCGCCGCTGCCGAAGCCGGCCGAGAACGCCGCCACATAAGCGAACGTGCCCGGGTGCGCCTTGAGCACCCCGAACGTCTGCCCGCCTCCCATCGAGAGGCCGGCGAGGGCCTGCTGCGACGGGTCGCTGGAGACGTTGTAGCGGTCACGGACAGCCGGAACGATGTTCTCCAGCAGTTCCTTGTTGAAGTCGGGCACGTTGCCGTTGCCCATCACGACCACCATCGGCACCAGATCCCCGTCGAGGAACTGGTGGTCGAGGATCTGCTTCGCACGTCCCATCTCGACCCAGTCCGTGTAATTCTGTCCGCCACCGTGCTGGAGGTGGAAGACGGGGTACGGCTCCGCGCGGTCCGGGTCGTAGCCGGGCGGGGTCCACACCAGCGCGGTCCGGTCCTCATTCGCCACACCGCTCCGGTACGTCATGCTCTCGACCTTGCCGCCCTTGCCGGCGGGAACGTCCGAGAGCAGGCGCGCCCTGTCGCCGGGGACGAAGAAGGTGCTCCACGTCGGCTCCGAGGTCACCTTCGTCGGGTTCGACGCGTCCTTGACCGCGACCCGATCCACCATCAGCCGGTAGTAGTAGAACCACGGGTCGAGCGGACCCACGGTCGCTCGCCAGCGGTCGCCCGCACGGGACAGCGGGATGCGCAGCCAGCTCCCGTTGGGAGCCCAGTTCGCCCACACCGTGACCTGCTGGGCGTCCTGGAAGTCCGTGGTGGTCTCGAAGGTGACGAACCCGTCCTCGGCCACGAACGGCGTCGGAGTGGTGCCGGGCGCCGGCGGGGTGAACTCGCCCTTCAGCCGGCCGTGACCGTCGCTCGGGCCGTGATCCGACACCTTGCGGAACAGCCGCGGCACGAAGTCGATCAGGTTCTCCTGCCAGGCGTTCCAGTTGGCCCCGGCGTCGGGGTTGACCCCGTCGAACTCGTACGTGACGTGGGCGCGGTCCAGCGCCTTCGTCAGGCGGTTGGTCGCGTTGTACGCGGGATCCGTCACGTTCCCCGTGTACAGACGCAGCAGCTTGACGTGGCGGTTGATCGTGTTCGCGTTCGCCCGGCCGACGCCGTCCGCCAGGAGGCCTGAGAACGAACCGGCGTAGGCGAAATGGGTCGGGCGGGTCAGCGCGGCACGCAGAGCCCGCGTCCCGCCCTCGGTCACACCGGCGATCGCCTGATGCGCGGGGTCCCGGTGGATGCGGTAGCGGTCCTCGACCGCCTTCCGGAGATCCTTCACCTCCTTGTCGCCGGCGGACCCGTGACCGTCGCTGATCACGACCACCATCGGCTCCATGTCCCGCTGAGCCGACAGATTGTCGAAGATCTGCTTGGCCCGGCCGAGGTCGAGCCAGTCGGTGGCGCTCACACCGTCACCGGACTGCAGGAACAGCACCGGATACGCCTTGGGGCCAGGAGCGGGGTAGCCGGGCGGCGTCCACACCAGAGCCGACTTCTCCTGCTTCCCGGCCCGGTAGGTCAGGGTCTCGACCTTGCCGCCCTGTCCCTCGGGCACGTCCGCCAGCGGGCGCACCGCGTCGCCCGGCACGAAGAAGGTGCTCCAGAAGGGCTTGGACGCCACCTTGGTGCTGTTCGTCGGATCCTTGAGGCCGGTGCCATCGGCCGTGACCTGGTAGGAGTACAGGCCCGGCTTGAGCGGGCCGAGGACCCCCGAGTAGACATCGCCCCGGCGGGTCAGGCCGAACTCCGCCCAGGCGGCAGAGGGGCCGAAGTTCCCCTCGATGACGACCTGCCCCGCGCCGCCCTCGATGGCGGCCGCCGGGACGCTGAACGACGCGTAGCCGTCCTCGGAGACGGTGAGCCATGGTGTGTCGGCCGCCGCCACCGGCCCCGGCGCGAGCAACACCGCCGCGATCGCCATGACGCCGGCGGCGATCACCGACGTGAGCCGGCGCACGCCCTGGGGGCGCGACCTGCCGTGATAAGGTAAAAAAGGCATGCAGAAACTCCCTTGATGGCCTGGCCACGGATGGTTACCTGCGGGCCGGCCTAGATCAGCGATGGTTGTGTTGGGTTCTGTCAACACCTCCGTCCGTAGGGGTTCGACTTGCCCACCTGCCGTTCGTTGCCGCGAACGTTCAGGTGTGCTGAGACGCCGCACCTGTGGGTGGCGTCACGTTCTCACGCAGTACTCGGCGCCGCGGTCGAGCCGCGCACCACCAGGCGGGTCGGGAGCACGATCTGGCCGGGGCCCTCCCAATCGCCGCGCACCAGCGACTTCAACATGCGCGCGGCCTCGTTCCCGAGCAGGTACATCGACTGGTCCACCGTGGTCAGCCCCGGCTCGGCCAGCGCGGAGTCCGGGATGTTGTCGAAGCCGGCCACCGACAGGTCGCCGGGAACGTCGAGCCCCAGGTCTCTTGCGACCTCCAGGGTTTTCAGCGCCATGCCGTCGTTCGCCGCGAAGATCGCCGTCGGGCGGTCCTGCCTGTCCAGCAGCGCCCGCGCGAGCGGCGCCGCCGACTCGGGAGTGAAGTCCCCTCTCGCGATCAGCTCCGGATCGACGGGGATGCCTGCGTCGGTCAGCGCCCTCCGGTAGCCCTCCTCGCGCGCCACCGCGGAGGCCAGGCTGGAGCGGCCGGCGATGAAGGCGATCCGCCGATGCCCCAGGCCGAGGAGATGCCCGGCCACCGCGGTGGCACCGGCGAAGTTGTCGGCCGTCACCGACGGCGCCGTCGAGCCCACCGCCGGATCGATGACCACGACCGGAGTGCCGCTCCGCACCTCGCCCGAGGGCGTGACCACGATGGAGCCGTCCGTGAGCGTGCCCGCCAGGCGGGCCAGATGCCGCTGCTCCCAGCCCTCGGAATAGGACCCGTAAAGGTCGCTGTTGGCGTAGATGATCAGGTCGAAGCCCGACTGGCTCAGCTCGTCCATCACGCCCTTGAGCACCTCGGCCGTGTAGGACTGGAAGCTGTGGGTCACCAGCCCCAGGACGTTCGTACGGCTGCGCCGCAGGCTCGTCGCCACCAGGCTCGACTCGTAGCCGAGCTGCTCGATGGCCGAACGGACCTGCGCGATCGTTCTCGCGCTGACGCCGTAACGCCCGTTGACCACCCGCGACACGGTGGCGGTGGAGACGCCCGCCGATCGTGCGACATCGCTCATCGTCACCGGTGCGCCACCCTCGGCCATGCCGCCCTCACCAGTTGCAATCGTTATCGGTTACGTTTGCAGCGTCACGGTAAGCGATCACGATTGCAGAAACAAGACCTTTTCGGACGGCCGTTCATCAGGTATAACGTTGACCGGATCGTGCGGGCCGGACCGGGCGTGGCGCCGCCCTGGTCCGGCCAGGGCGGCCAGTGCCCCTGCCGACCTGGGGCTAAGCGAGCGGAGAGACAGGCCCCGTCGAGTCGTGAATGCTGAGGGTCGTCGCCAGCTGGAGGTGCCGGGAGGCGGGCTGGACACCGTCCGCCATGCCGAAGACGGTCTCGACGGCCATCCGGCCCATGCCGAGCAGGGGCTGCCGGACGGACGTGAGCCGGGGCGTGGTCCACTGGGCCTGCGGCGTGTCGTCGAACCCGGTGACCGACAGCTCGCCGGGGACGGAGACGCCGAGCTCTATGGCCGCGGCGATCGCGGTCGGGTCGCCGGCTCGCTCGTCAGGTTCACGCTGACCGTGCCCGACGACGGCGTGCTGAACGTCGACGTCGAGCTCGCGCCCTGGGCGGTGATGTCGCTGCGGCAGTCGAGGACGGCGGCCGGGCGCTAGCGTTGCAGGCGCACCGGGGCGCTCGGCGCGTTGCGCCGGACGAGCCAGGCCTCGGTGATGTGCGTGAACATCGCTTCGGCGGCGCCGTCGGGGTCGTGGGCGGCGATGCGCTCGTAGATCCGGCGATGGCCCTGGTTGGACGCCACGCACAGAGCGCGCTCCGGCTTGCCCATGTAGCGGGCGGTGTTGATCACCTGGCTCTCCAGCGCTCGCACCACGCCCCGGGCGATGCGGTTGCCGGACGCCTGCATGATCACGTCGTGGAAGGCTCGGTCGTGGTCGGCGTAGGTGACGTGGTCGTCCACGAGGTCGTCCATCCGGTCCACGAGCGCGCGCAGCTGCTCGACGGTCTCCTCGCCTGCCACGCGGGCGGCGAGGTGGGCCATGTCGGACTCGAGCAGCCGGCGGGTGACGACGAGGTCGTCGAGGATGCCCAGGCTCTCGTCCATGTCGATGGTCGCGGCGAGCACGAGCTCGTCGAGCATGTCCCACATCGTGGGCGGGGTGACCATGGTGCCCGCGCCCTGGCGGACCTGGACGAGCCCCTTCTCCTGGAGGATCTTCACGGCCTCGCGCACGACGGTCCGGCTCACCGAGAAGGTCTCGCACAACACGGGCTCGGGGGGAAGGGGCGTGCCGGACGGGTGCACGCCGCGGACGATGCGCTCGACGAGCTCCGCCGTCACCGCCTTGGCGAGGCTGGCCGGCCGCCGGACCCATGCGGGCGGGACGGCGTCGCTGCCGGTCGATTCCCGCGATGCCGTCATAGCCCCTCCAGTGCCTCGACCGGCGCCAGTATATGGCAACCCTGTTGAC
The DNA here is from genome assembly GCF_039871615.1 of Nonomuraea sp. B10E15. NCBI lineage: Bacteria > Bacillati > Actinomycetota > Actinomycetes > Streptosporangiales > Streptosporangiaceae > Nonomuraea > Nonomuraea sp. B10E15. The sequence continues at coordinate 469,132 of NZ_JBDPMB010000002.1, read as the reverse complement.
GTCATACATCATACGAGTTACGTTTCCGTGGCAGACGGCCGAGGACGCCGGCCGCGTTCTGGAGAGGCAACACCCATGAAGCAGCGAAGACTCTGGTCGGCCGTCCTCGTCACAGGCCTGGCCGTGACCGGCTGCGGGAGCGCCGCACCGACGCAGCCCTCCTCCGGGGACACCGCGAGCACGATCGTGGTGTGGGACTGGAAATCCGGCGAACCCGGCGTGGCCTCCTACCTGGAGAAGGCCAAGGCCGATTTCGCCAGGAAACATCCCGACGTCACCGTCGAGTTCGTGGCCCAGCCGTTCGACCAGTACTACACGCTCCTCGGGGCGGCCACCCAGTCGGGGAAGGGCCCCGACGTCATGCTGTTCAACGGCGGCGGGCAGATCCGCGACCGGGTGGACACGCTGCTGCCGCTGGACCGGTACGTGGCCGACGACAGGCAGCGACTGGCCGGCTGGGACGCCTTCAGCAAGGACGGCAAGGTCTATGCCGCCCCGGTGACGTTGCAGGGCCACCCGATCTACTACAACAAGACGATCTACCAGAAGGCCGGGCTGGACCCCGCGGATCCGCCGAAGACGTGGAACGAGTTCGTCAGCGGCTGCGCGGCCATCAAGAAGGCGGCCGGCGCCAGGTGCCTCGCCCTCGGCAACAAGGAAGGCTTCGGGATCCAGTTCTTCATGTCGGGCCTCGGGCCGGGAATCCTGACGCCCGAGGAGTACGACGACTGGATCGCGGGGAAGCGCGACTGGACCTCTCCCCACGTGAAGGAGATCTTCAAGCTGTGGAAGAAGGTCAACGACGACGGCCTGAACAACGAAGGGCCCAACTCCACCGCGCTGTTCAACGACGCCTTCGCCCTCTTCAACACCGGTAAGGCCGCCACCATCATCGGGCTGATGTCGGATGTCGGGCACTGGAAGGACTTCGGCGAGTTCCTGGGCGCCGGTCAGGTCGGCGTCATGACGGCCCCGGTGGTCACCGGCGAGGCCACGCCCGTCCTTCCCTACGACGGCGGCATCGGCTACGCGGTCGCCAAGTCGGCCAAGGATCCCGAACTGGCAGCCGACCTGGTGCGATCGCTGACCTCGACCGACGCTCTGGCCGCCTTCTACACCGGCGCCGGCGCGATCACCTCCGACACCACGATCGACGTGTCGCAGGGCGCTCCCGCCGTGGCGGCGATCGTGCCCCAGATCAAGACCGGCAAGCCCGCCCTGCACGTCGCGCTGTCCAGCAAGACCCTGGAGCTGATGGGCAGGCTGTCCCAGCAGCTTCTGAGCGGGTCCGCGAGCGTCGACGACGCGGTGAAGCAACTGGCCGCCTCGGACAAGGCGAGTTGATCGCGTGCCGATCGGAGGTCCCCCCGGGGCGCGGGCCGAGCGTTTCGCGCCCTTCGTCCTGGTGGCTCCAGCCGTACTGATCATCGTGGCCCTGCGGTTGTGGCCGCTGGTGCTGGGCGTCAACTTCTCCCTCACCGGAGACGGCGAGCGCAACGGGATGGCCGTCGGCTTCGACAACTACGCCGAACTGCTGAACGACCCGTTGTTCCGCACCGCGCTGGGCAATGTCGGACTGCTGGTGCTCCTGCTTCCCGTCGCGGTGGCGATCCCCGGCCTGCTGGCGACGTTCATCTATCTGCGGGTGCCCGGGCATCGGCTCTTCCGCGGCGTCTACTTCTTCCCCGCCGTGCTCTCGCCGGTGATCGTCGGTGCGATCTTCAACCTGATGCTCGGCTTCGACGGCCCGTTGAACACCGCCCTGGGACAGATCGGCCTCGGCCCCGTCGACTGGCTCGGCGACCCGGACCTGGCCATGTTCACGGTCATCGGCGTGCACGTCTGGGCGACGTTCGGGATGGCCCTGGTGGTCTTCCTCGCCGGCTTCTCCACTCTGGACGCCGCGCTCCTGGACGCCGCCCGCATGGACGGCGCGTCGCTTCCCCAGACCATCTGGCACGTCATCGTCCCGGGCCTGTCGCGCACCATCCAGTTCGTCTTCGTGACCACCATGATCGGAATGCTGACCTCGATGTTCGGCCTGCTGTACGTGATGACCAGCGGCGGACCGGAAGGTTCGACGTACCTGCCGGAGTTCTACGTCTGGATCCAGCAGGGACAGATGAACCGGCCGGCACTCGCCTCGGCCGCATCGACGGTGTTGTTCCTCATCATGCTCGTGGTCGGAATCCTTCAGGTGGCGGTGCTGCGCCGGGCGGGGAGGGAGGACTGATGCGCGGCAGGCGCCTGGGCAGGTGGCTGGCCGCCGTCCCGATGGCGCTCCTCGCGCTGGCGACCGTCTATCCCCTCGTGTTCACCACCAACGTCGCCATGAAGACCCGGCGGGAGTACATCTTCGACCGGTTCTCCCCGGCGAGCTCCCCGCACCTGGAGAACATCGCCGCGGCGTGGAACAGCGTCGGCATGGCGCGCTACTTCGCCAACTCGCTCTTCGTGGTGACGGCCGCGGTCGTCCTGCTGCTGCTCTTCGGGTCGATGGCCGGCTTCGCACTGGCCCAGTTGCGTTTCCGCGGCTCCTCGGTGTTGTTCCTCGGCTGCCTGGCGGCGTTGTTCGTCCCGTTCCAGGTGATCATGGTGCCGCTGACCCGGGTCATGGCGGCCGGGGGCCTCATCGACACCTACCCCGGACTGATCCTGACCTACGTCGCGCAGTTCCTCCCCTTCACCGTCTTCCTGATGACCAGCCACTACCGGACCATCCCCGTGGAGATCATCCACGCCGCGAAGATCGACGGGAACTCCACCTACGGCGTCTACCGGCGCATCATGATCCCGCTCGGCGCTCCGGCCCTGCTGTCGGTCGGCATCCTCGACGCTCTGTTCTGCTGGAACGACGTGCTCATCTCCCTGCTGATGACGCCGTCCCCGGAGCATCGCACCCTCATGGTCGGGGTCACCGCGTTACGCGGCCAGTACTCGGACAACATCCCCCAATTCGCCTCGGGAGTTCTGATCGCCGCGGTACCGGTCCTGTTGATCTATCTCTTCCTGCAACGCCAGATCGCCGACGGTGTCACCGCCGGTTCCACGAAGGGCTGACATGCGCATCTCGGGGTATCGGACGCTGACGACAGTGCATGAATGGGGCCGCACCGTCGGCGACGCCAACGGCGTCCACACCGACGGGATCGTGCCGGTGCCGATCATCCTGGTGGACACCGACGAAGGCATCACCGGCGTCGGTCTCGGGCCGCACGCCCACCTCGACACCTTCTTCGCCGCCATCGAGGGAGAGGATCCGCGCGGCGTGACGGCGCTCTACGACCGCATGCTGCGGCAGACGTTCAAGGCCGGTCACGCGGGCGCCGTGTTCGGGACCATCGGCGCGCTCGACACCGCTCTGTGGGACATCAAGGCGCAGGCCGCCGGCGAGCCGCTCTGGCGTCTGCTGGGCGGTCGCGACAGGCGGGTCCCCGCCTACGCCTCCGGCCTGGACATCAGCCAGACCGACGACGAACTCGCCTCCCTCTACCAGGAGTACGCCCGGCACGGACTGCGGGCGGCCAAGCTCAAGGGCGGCCTCGACCTCGAACGTGACCGGCGCCGCCTCGCCCTCGTACGAGAGGTCCTGGCCGAGGCCGCGCACGGATCGCGGCCGGGTCTGATGCTCGACGTCAACGAGTCCTGGACCCGGAAGCAGGCGGTCCGGCACGTCTGCGAGCTGGAACGCACCCTGGACCTGGTGTGGATCGAAGAGCCGGTCCGGCGGTGGGACGCCGAAGGTCTCGCCACCGTCGGCCGCGGGATCCGCGCCTCGATCGCCACGGGCGAGAACCTCACCGGGCTCGACCAGTACCGGCCCCTGCTGGCGGCGGGGGCCGTCGACATCGTCCAGACCGCCGCCGTCTGGGGAGTCACCCATTTCCTGCGCGTATCCGCTCTGGCGCACGCCCACGACCTGCCGGTCAGCCCGATCGGCACCACTCCGGCCGGGCTGCTGCACGCCGCGACGTCGGTGCCGAACCACCTGGTCAGCGAGCTGCAGGACCTGCGGCCACCGCTCGGGGTGTCCCTCGATCTGACCGTCGAGGACGGCGCGTTCATCCTCGGCTCCTCCGCTGGACTGGGCGTCACGATCGACGAGGACACCATCGCCTCGCTCGCCCGCCGGCCCGGCGACGCCATGGCGGCCGGCACCCCCAACGTCCGGCCCGAGCACGCCGGACGACGCCTGCTGACCGGGACCGATCACGGCGCCGGCCCGCCCTCCGGCCCCTGACCCCGCACGACCGGGCCGCGACGTCAACGCGCGCCATTCGTCCACGTCACGGGCGCGCGAGGCGGCGGCCGAGGGCCGGTCGCGGGACCGGCCGACGGAGCCTGGCTCCGTCGGCCGGTTGACCTGCGTGCCCGCGGCGCCGGGTCAGGAGGCGTCGCAGGAAAGGGCGGGCGTGGCCGGGGAGCCGCCCGCGGTGAAGCCGAACGTGGTGGTGCCGTTGGGGGCGATCGACCCGTTGTAGGCCTCGTTGCGTACGGTCACGCCGGTTCCTGAGCCGGAGCGGACGCCGTTCCACAGGCTGCTGATCGTCTGCCCGCCCGGCCAGGTCCAGCCGACCGTCCAGCCGTTGACGGCGCTGCCGCCGGCGCGGACGGTCACGGTGGACTGGAAGCCGCCGCCCCAGGAGTTGACGGTCTCCATCGTGGCCGTGCATCCACCGGGTGCGGGGGTCGGCGACGAGGAGCTCCCGAACTGGGAGAAGAATTTCCACACCTCCGCCTTGGTCCAGGTCGTGACGCCGTTGTCGGTGTAGGTGCCGTCCACCGGGGCGGGGGTGTGGCCGTTGTCGAACGCGGCCCAGACGACCGGATAACCGGCCCGGCACCCGGAGTAGGCGGTGACGATGTGGCCGCGGCTGCCCGAACTCGGCTCGGGCGGGTTCTGCGCGGTACAGCCGTTGTTCCGGACGAACCTGTCGCGCAGCGCCCGTCCCTGCGCGATGCCGAGCACGGTGTCTCCGAGGCCGTGCAACCCCATGTACGCGACGGGCTGGGTTCCGCCGCTGCACCCGCTGAGCTGCGCGCCGGAGAAGACCGCGACCGCCCGGAAGACCTCCGGCCGCGAGCACGCGAGAGAGAAGCTCATGCCCCCGCCGTAGCTGAAACCGGTCGCGAAGCGCTGCGAGGTGTCGACGCAGAGGTCCCCCTCGATGAGCCGGATCAGGTCGTCGACGAAGGTGACGTCCTCACCGTTGTTGTTCGCCCAGCCGTTGTTGAAGCCCTGGGGCGCGACGAAGATCGCACCGTTGCCCGACAGCTGCCTGAGGCCGTAGAAGGACCAGGGGTATCCGCTGGCTCCGCCGGAGTCGACGTCGGCGGCGGTGCCGCCCAGCCAGTGGAAGCCGAAGATCAACCGGTAGGGGGTGGCGTTGTCGTAGCCGTCGGGCAGCCGGAGGATGAACGAGCGGTTCCTGCCGCTGGTCTGGATCGAGTGCGTGCCGCTGCTCAGCGTCGGGGTCTTGCCGCATCCGTCGGTCGTCGCGAGGGCGCCTGCGGGCGCCGCGGCTGTGCCGGCGTCGCTGCTCATCGCCGCGCCGCCCGTCGCCAGTACGAGAAGCGCCGCGGCGGCGACCGCGATGGTGGTGAAAAGGGAGCCGCGTCCTGACATCACGTCACTCCGTTCTTGGTCCGGATGGCGATGCGTGTGGATGGAGGAGCCATGGCGGGAGCATCGGCAGGCTCGGTGCTACTGGGGCGAGGCGTCGTTGCCGGAGGAGCCGCCGGTGAACTGCCACCAGTTGACGTTGAACAGGTAGCCGCTGCCGCCGGTGTACCTGAAGTACAGGTCGCGGGTGCCCGTCGCGCCGTTCACCGGGCAGGTGACCGTCGTCCACGCCTGCCAGCCGCCGGTGCCCGGGACGGTGCACGTCCCCACCAGCGTGCCGTTGGCGCCGTCCAGGCGGAGCTCCATGCGGCCACCGCTGGTCGCCGATGCCACCCGCGCGCTGAAGGACGTCGCGCCGGAGCCGAAGGCTACGCCCTTGACCTTGATGTGGTCCCCGTTCTCGATCCACCCGACGTTCATGCCGCCCTCGCCGGCGGGTTCGGTCTCCACGCCGGACGCCCAGGCGATCGTCTCGGCCTCCTGGCGGGCGTAGGGGTTCACCGTGCCCACCTGGGGAGCTCCGGCCGTGGTCATGGAGATCGTGGGGATGCTTCCGTCGGCGTTGTAGGTGAACTTCTCGACGGCCACCGAGCGGGTGAAGCCGCCACCGCCCGGCAGGGCGCCGTTGTGGTAGAAGAAGTACGATCCGCCCTTGAAGTCGATGACGCCGGGGTGGTTGGTGAAGCTGCTGCCCTGGGTGGGCATGACGGTCCCGCGGTAGGTCCACGGGCCGGTGGGGCCGGGCGCCGTCGAATAGGCGACGAACTCCGAGCAACATCTCGCTGCGAAGACGTTGTAGTAGAGGCCGTTGCGCTTGTAGACCCAGGGGCCCTCTTCGTACAGGGTGGGACGGTTGCTGTCGCCGGTGCGGGTGCCGAAGCCCGCGGTGGTGAGCGGGATCTGGGTGGGGCTGCCGGAGTACGAGATCATGTCGGCGTTGAGCTTGACGTACCAGAGGTTGGGGTTGCCCCAGTACAGGTAGGCCTGCCCGTCGTCGTCGATGAAGACGCTGGGGTCGATCTCGCCGTTCCTGACGAGGGGGCGGCCTAGGGCATCCGTGAAGGGCCCGGTGGGGCTGGTGGAGACCCCGACGCCGATGGCCATCTGGCCGCTCGCCCGGTCCTTCACGGGGACGTACCAGTAGAACTTGCCGTTTCTGTATACGGCCTGGCCCGCCCACGCGTCCGCGCTCGCCCAGCTGAAGGTGGCCACGCTCATCGGCGAGCCGTGGTCGGTCCAGTTCACCATGTCCGCGGACGACCAGACCCGCCACTCCTTCATGGTGAACCACGTCGAGCCGTCCTCGTCGTGTCCCGTGTAGAGGTAGACGCGGCCGTTGTGCACCAGCGGAGCGGGGTCGGCGGTGTAGATCGTCTGGACGATCGGGTTGTCCGCCCTGGCCGTGCCCGGGATCGCCGCCACGACGCAGAGCAGCGCCACGATCACCATCGCGCAGCGCCTCGCCATGACGCCGAACCGAAGGGGGGATGCGACTTTCATGGTCACCTTCCGAAGTCGGGCGGGCATTTGTGCGAGGCGCGGCGGTCAGGTCATGGGTACGCCTCTTCGCTGTTAGCGCTAACAAACCGTTGTCCGGTCGAGCTCCCTCCAGGGCCGTGGGATGTGGTGGCGCAACGGAGCAAATACGAGACGGAAAGCTACTGTCAAGAGCGTCTTAACGTGCAGTTGGTCGGCGGACGCAACGCTCCAGCGCACTCACCTCGGTCGATCGGGCCCGAGCGCCGCCCAGCAGCGAGAGCGTCGCCATGAAACTTTCAGCCGAGCCCCACCCAGGCGCGTCCGGCCGAAAGCATCGAGGCCGCGCGCCACGCGTCGAGCCAGGACGACCGGCACTGACGAGGCAGATGCTCCGAAACATTTCACTAGATTCTTGACAATTTTCGGTGCGCTTCCCACACTGAGTGCCCAAGGTGATCTCCCTGACCAGGTCAGTGGCGCTGAGCAGGGGGACGCCGTCCCGACGCCTGTGGTGTGCGTCCCCACCGGGGCGCGGCGCGGGTCCCGGGGGATCCTTCCCCATGGTTCGCTTATGGAGGCTCAAGCATGCGTGTCAACGCCATGTCCCCACCCCCCGCCCGACGGTCGCCCGGCGCGCGCCGCCGGGCACTGATCACCGGCGCACTCGGCGCGATCGGCCTGGTCACAGCCCTGACGACGGCGATTCCCGCCAGCGCGGCGGAGAGCACGCTCGGCGCGGCGGCAGCGCAGAGCGGCCGCTACTTCGGCACCGCCATCGCCTCGGGCAAGCTCGGCGACTCCCAGTACACCTCGATCGCCGGCCGCGAGTTCGACATGGTGACGGCCGAGAACGAGATGAAGATCGACGCCACCGAGCCCAACCGGGGCCAGTTCAACTTCAGCCAGGGCGACCGCGTCTACAACTGGGCCGTGCAGAACGGCAAGCGGGTGCGCGGGCACACCCTGGCCTGGCACAACCAGCAGCCGAACTGGATGCGGCAGATGGAGGGCGGCTCGCTGCGCCAGGCGATGATCGACCACATCAACGGCGTCATGAACCACTACAAGGGCAAGATCTACGCCTGGGACGTGGTCAACGAGGCCTACGCCGACGGCAACTCCGGCGGGCGGCGTGACTCCAACCTCCAGCGCACCGGCAACGACTGGATCGAGGTGGCCTTCCGCACCGCGCGCGCCGCCGACCCGAGCGCCAAGCTGTGCTACAACGACTACAACATCGACAACTGGAACTGGGCCAAGACGCAGGGCGTCTACAACATGGTCCGCGACTTCAAGTCACGCGGCGTGCCGATCGACTGCGTCGGCCTGCAGTCGCACTTCAACAGCAACAGCCCGTACAACAGCAACTACCGCACGACCATCCAGAGCTTCGCGGCGCTGGGGGTCGACGTGCAGATCACCGAGCTGGACATCCAGGGCGGCTCGGCCACCACGTACGCCAACGTCGTCAACGACTGCCTGGCGGTGCCGCGTTGTACCGGCATCTCGGTCTGGGGGGTTCGCGACAGCGACTCCTGGCTGGGCGCCAGCGCCTCCGCGCTGCTCTTCGACGGCAACGGCAACAAGAAGGCCGCCTACACCGCGGTGCTCAACGCGCTCAACGGCGGCGACACGACACCGCCTCCCGGCGGGGGCGACGAGGGGCAGATCCGGGGCACGGCCTCCGGGCGCTGCGTGGACGTGCCCAACGGCAGCACCACCGACGGCACCTCGGTGCAACTGTGGGACTGCCACGGCCAGAGCAACCAGCAGTGGACGCAGACCTCGTCCGGAGAGTTGACGTCCGGCGGCAAGTGCCTGGACGCGGGCGGCTCGGGCAGCGGCGCCAGGATCCAGATCTACTCCTGCTGGGGCGGCGACAACCAGAAGTGGCGCGTCAACTCCGACGGCACGATCGTGGGCGTGCAGTCCGGGTTGTGCCTGAACGCCAACGGCTCCGGCAACGGCGCGCAGTTGCAGTTGTCCAGTTGCTCAGGCAGCAGCAACCAGAAGTGGACCTACAACGCGGGCAGCGCGTGAGCCGCACCAGCCCGTCGCCCAGGCGCCTGCTGACCCAGGCCGGCTCCATCTGCTGACCGCACCACTGGTGCGACCCTTCTTCAGCCCCGGTGGGGAGGCCGGGGAAGGCTGAGCCGCACCCGGCCGAAGCGGCGGGTGCGGCTCGACAACGTTCAGCATCCCGAGGCGGCAAGTTAACCGGAGTTCGCCGCAACTTACCGTGGCGACAGCCGGTGGAGCCGGTGAAACTTTCACCGGCACGTGGAGCGCGAAACCGCAGGCGGGAAGGGGCTTCATGGCATCGCCCAGGCCGGCGAGGCACATCCCTCGTTGACGCCGTGCCGGACCGTCGGCTGTACTCCGCGACAACGTGCTCAACGATCCGTCCACCGCCTGCCGCGAAGGGATGTTAACGCTAACAAACGTGGCCGGCGGCGGCCGGCCACCCCCCACCTCCAAGGAGCCCCATGTCCTTGAGCCGCCGTCAGCTCTTACAGGCCGCAGGCGCGACCACCGCGCTCTCGGTCGCCGGCCAGGTAGCCGGCGCCTCCCCCGCCCTGGCCGCACTCCCATGGGCCAGATCCGACATCGGCGTCTCGGCCTACGCGTTCGACCTCGGCCAGGTCCGGCTGACCTCGGGCCGCCTGCTGGACAACCAGAACCGCACCCTGAACTACCTGCGCTTCGTCGATGTCGACCGGCTGCTGTACGTCTTCCGGGCCAACCACCGCCTGTCCACCAACGGCGCGACGGCCAACGGGGGCTGGGACGCGCCCAGCTTCCCGTTCCGGTCCCACATGCAGGGCCATTTCCTGACGGCGTGGGCGCAGGCCTACGCCGTGCTCGGCGACACCACCTGCCGGGACAAGGCCGAGCACATGGTCGCCGAACTGGCCAGATGCCAGGCCAACAACGGCGCCGCCGGGTTCACCAGCGGCTACCTGTCCGGCTTCCCCGAGTCCGACATCACCGCCGTGGAGAACCGCAACCTGACCAACGGCAACGTGCCCTACTACTGCATCCACAAGACCCTGGCCGGGCTGCTGGACGTGTGGCGCCTGATCGGCGACACCCAGGCCAGGACCGTGCTGCTGAGCCTGGCCGGCTGGGTGGACACCCGCACGTCGCGGCTGAGCTCGAGCCAGATGCAGGCCATGCTCGGCACCGAGTTCGGCGGCATGAACGCCGTGCTGACGGACGTGTACCAGATGACCGGCGACTCCCGCTGGCTGGCCACGGCCCAGCGGTTCGACCACGCGGCCGTGTTCAACCCGCTGGCCGCGAACCAGGACCGGCTCAACGGGTTGCACGCCAACACCCAGGTGCCCAAGTGGATCGGGGCGGCCCGGGAGTACAAGGCGACGGGCTCCACCCGTTACCGCGACATCGCCGCCAACGCCTGGTCCATCACTGTCAGCGCGCACACGTACGCGAACGGCGCCAACAGCCAGGCCGAGCACTTCCGCGCCCCCGACGCGATCGCCGCCCACCTGACCAGGGACACCGGCGAGGCGTGCAACACCTACAACATGCTCAAGCTGACCCGGGAGTTGTGGCTGCTGTCGCCGACCCGGGCCGACTACTTCGACTATTACGAGAACGCCCTGCTCAACCACCTGATCGGGCAGCAGGATCCGGCTGACGCACGCGGCCACGTCACCTATTTCACTCCGCTCAACCCGGGCGGACGCCGCGGCGTCGGCCCGGCCTGGGGCGGCGGCACGTGGAGCACGGACTACAACTCCTTCTGGTGCTGCCAGGGCACCGGGATCGAGACCAACACCAAGCTGATGGACTCGATCTACTTCCACAACGGCAGCACGCTGTTCGTGAACCTGTTCGCCCCCTCCACGCTCGACTGGAGCCAACGCGGCATCACGGTCACGCAGACCACCTCCTATCCGGTCAGCGACACCACGTCGCTGCGGGTCACCGGTGACGCGGGCGGATCGTGGACGATGCGCATCCGCATCCCGGCCTGGACCCAGGGCGCCACCATCAGCGTCAACGGCGTGCAGCAGGACATCTCCGTCGCCCCCGGCGCGTACGCCGATCTCACCCGATCGTGGACGCCGGGCGACACCGTGACCGTGCGGCTGCCCATGCGCGTGGTCATGAAGGCCGCCAACGACGATCCGAACATGCAGGCCGTCACCTACGGCCCGGTCGTGTTGTCAGGCGACTACGGCAACAGCAGCCTGTCGGCGGCTCCCGCCCTGACCCCCTCGTCGATCAGCCGGACCAGCACCTCGTCCCTGGCCTTCACGGCCACCGCCGATGGGGCGCCGGTGCGGCTGGGGCCGTTCTACGACGCCCATGACCACAACTACGTCGTCTACTGGAACACCGGTGGTCAGGGCGACACCGGCGAGGCCACCTTCCGGCTGCTCAACGCGGCCAGCGGGCTGGCCCTCGGCATCCAGGACATGTCCACCGCCGACGGCGGCCTGGCCCTCCAGTGGACGGACAACGGCACCGCCGACCACGACTGGGTTCCGGTCGTCGACGGCAACGCCCTGCGATTGCGCAACGCGCACAGCGACAAGGTGCTCGGCGTCGAGAACATGTCCACCGCCGACAACGCCCGGGTGCTCCAGTGGGGTGACACCGGCACCGCCGACCACCGCTGGACGATCTCGGACGTCGGCGACGGCTCCGTCAAGATCCGCAACGTCCACAGCTCCAAGCTGCTCGGCATCCAGAACGGATCGACCGCCAACGGCGCCCAGGCGGTCCAGGACTCCGACGACGGGAGCGCGGACAACCAGTGGCGGTTCGTGCCCAACGGCGCGCGGCGCGTGCAGAACGTGGGCACCGGGATGGTGCTCGGCGTCACCGGCATGTCCATGGCCGACGGCGCGCTCGTCATCCAGTGGGGCGACACCGGCACCGCCGACCACCTGTGGACGGCGATCGTCGACACCGGCGGCTACCTGCGGCTGCGCAACTCGGGCAGCCAGAAGGTGCTGGGTGTGGAGAACATGGGCACCGCCTCGGGGTCGCGTGTCCTGCAGTGGGCCGACAGCGGCACCGCCGACCATCGCTGGCGGCTGCGCCACGGGTCGGCAGCCGCCTTCCGGATCCAGTGCGCCAACGGCGGCCGGGTGCTCGGCCTCGCCGGCACCTCCCAGGGCGCGCAGGTCGTGCTCGCCGACGACAACGGCTCGAACACCAACCTCTGGAGGTTCCTGTGAGACGCGTCCTCGCGGTCCTCTCGTCGCTGCTTCTCGTGGGCGTGCTCCTCACACCCCAGGCGTCAGCGGCGACGGTCGACACCAACGCGTGGTACGTCCTGGTCAACCGCAACAGCGGCAAGGCCCTCGACGTCTACAACCTCGCCACCAACGACGGCGCCCGCATCACCCAGTGGTCCCGTAACAACGGCAACCAGCAGCAGTGGCAGTTCGTCGACTCCGGCGGCGGCTACTACCGCATCAAGTCCCGCCACTCCGGCAAGGTCCTCGACGTCTACAACTTCTCCACCGCCAACGGCGGCGCCATCGTCCAGTGGAGCGACCACAACGGCAACAACCAGCAGTGGCGCCTGGCCGACAGCTCCGACGGCCACGTGCGGTTCATCTCCCGCCACAGCAACAAGGCCCTCGAAGTGCAGAACGCCTCCACCGCCGACGGCGCCAACATCGTCCAGTACGACGACTGGGGCGGCGCCAACCAGCAATGGCAGCTCGTCCGGGTCGACGACGGCGGCGACCCTGATCCCGGCAGCACCTACACCAACCCGGTCGTCTGGCAGGACTTCGCCGACGGCGACATCATCCGGGTCGGCGACGCCTACTACTACTCGGCCTCGACGATGCACTACTCGCCGGGCGCGCCGATCCTGCGCTCCTACAACCTGGTCGACTGGGAGTACGCCGGCCATTCGGTGCCGAGGCTCGACTTCGGCTCGGGCGCCTACGACCTCAACGGCGGCCGGGCGTACGTGAAGGGCATCTGGGCCTCGACGCTCAACTACCGGCCCAGCAACAGCACCTACTACTGGATCGGCTGCGTCGAGTTCAACAGGACCTACGTCTACACCGCCTCCGCCGTGGACGGCACGTGGACCAAGCGCTCGCAGATCAACAACTGCTACTACGACGCGGGCCTGCTGGTCGACAGCGACGACACGATGTACGTCGCCTACGGCAACGGCACCATCAGCGTCGCCCAGCTCTCGGCCGACGGGCTCAGCCAGGTGCGCGCCCAGCAGGTGTTCCAGACTCCGAGCAGCGTCGGCACGCTGGAGGGCGCCCGCTTCTACAAGCGGGGCGGCTACTACTACATCTGGCTGACCCGCCCCGCCAACGGCCAGTACGTGCTCCGCTCCACCTCGCCGTGGGGCCCGTACGAGATGCGGCAGGTCCTGCTCGACATGCCCGGCCCCATCTCCGGAGGCGGCGTGCCGCACCAGGGCGGGCTCGTCCAGACCCAGAACGGCGCCTGGTACTACATGTCGTTCGTCGACGCCTACCCGGGGGGCCGCGTCCCCGCACTCGCGCCGATCACCTGGACCAACGACTGGCCGACCGTGCAGACCGTCAACGGCGGCTGGGGTGTCACCTACCCGAAGCCGGACATCCAGACCAGCCGGACCGTGGCCTCCATGATCGGCCCCGACACCTTCGCCTCGGGCAGCCTCGGGCACCGCTGGGAGTGGAACCACAACCCCGACACGAGCCGCTTCTCCACCGGCGACGGCCTGCGCCTGCAGACCGCGACCGTGACGAACGACCTCTACAACGCCCGTAACACCCTGACCCACCGCATCCAGGGCCCGTCATCGACGGCGACGATCGAGCTCGACTACTCGCAGATGGCCGACGGCGACCGCGCCGGGCTTGCCATGCTGCGCGACCAGTCGGCCTGGATCGGCGTCAAACGCGACAACGGCGTCAACCGGGTCGTGATGACGAACGGGCTGACCATGAACAGCTCGTGGCAGACCACCGGCACCGGGACCGAGGCGGCGAGCGCGAACGTCTCGGGCGGCCGGATCTGGTTGCGGGTCAACGCGGACGTCCGGCCCGGTTCGGGCAGGCAGGCCCGCTTCTCCTACAGCACCGACGGCAGCACCTTCGTCAGCCTCGGCCCGGCCTTCACGTTGAACAACGCCTGGCAGTTCTTCATGGGTTACCGCTTCGGGATCTTCAACTACGCAACCCGGTCCCTCGGCGGCGCGGTCACCGTGAGCCGCTTCGATCTCACCACCCCCTGACGCAACACATCGACACACAGGAAGGCATCAACCACCCATGGCGAAATCCAGATCCCTGTCCGTCCTCGCGGCGGTGGCCACCTTACTGGCGAGCCTGCTCGTCGGCCTGCAGGCCCAGCCGGCCGGCGCGGCCACCGTCGACACCAACGCGTGGTACGTCCTGGTCAACCGCAACAGCGGCAAGGCCCTCGACGTCTACAACCTCGCGACCAACGACGGCGCCCGCATCACCCAGTGGTCCCGTAACAACGGCAACCAGCAGCAGTGGCAGTTCGTCGACTCCGGCGGCGGCTACTACCGCATCAAGTCCCGCCACTCCGGCAAGGTCCTCGACGTCTACAACTTCTCCACCGCCAACGGCGGCGCCATCGTCCAGTGGAGCGACCACAACGGCAACAACCAGCAGTGGCGCCTGGCCGACAGCTCCGACGGCCACGTGCGGTTCATCTCCCGCCACAGCAATAAGGCACTGGAGGTCCAGGGCGCCTCCACCGCCGACGGCGCCAACATCGTCCAGTACGACGACTGGGGCGGCACCAACCAGCAATGGCAGCTCGTCCGGGTCGACGACGGCGGCGACCCCGGCGAGCCCGGCGAGTGCGACCTTCCGTCGAGCTACCGCTGGACCTCGACGGGAGCGCTGGCGACGCCGAGGTCGGGCTGGGTCTCGCTCAAGGACTTCACCGTCGCCCCCTACAACGGCAGGCACCTGGTCTACGCGACGACACACGACACCGGCACGCGCTGGGGCTCGATGAACTTCAGCCCGTTCAGCAACTGGTCGGAGATGGCCTCGGCCAGCCAGAACGCCATGTCCTCCAGCACCGTCGCGCCCACCCTGTTCTACTTCGCCCCGAGGAACGTCTGGGTGCTCGCCTACCAGTGGGGCAGCACGCCGTTCTCCTACCGGACCTCGACCGACCCGGCCAACCCCAACGGCTGGTCGGCGGAGCAGCCGCTGTTCACCGGCAGCATCTCCGGCTCCGGCACCGGCCCCATCGACCAGACGCTCATCGGTGACGGCACGAACATGTACCTGTTCTTCGCCGGCGACAACGGCAGGATCTACCGGGCGAGCATGCCGATCGGGAACTTCCCCGGCAACTTCGGCTCGTCCTCGACGGTGATCATGAGCGACTCGACGAACAACCTGTTCGAAGGCGTTCAGGTCTACAAGCTTCAGGGCCAGAACAAGTACCTGATGCTCGTCGAGGCGATCGGCTCGCAGGGCCGCTACTTCCGCTCGTTCACGGCGACCAGCCTGAACGGTTCGTGGACGCCGCAGGCCGCGAGCGAGGGCAACCCGTTCGCCGGCAAGGCCAACAGCGGCGCCACCTGGACCAACGACATCAGCCACGGCGAGCTGATCCGGGCGAGCGCCGACCAGACCTTCACCGTCGACCCCTGCAACCTGCAACTGCTCTACCAGGGCCGCAGCCCCAACTCCGGTGGCGACTACGGCCTCCTGCCCTACCGTCCAGGGCTGCTGACCCTGCAGCGCTGACGACGTGACCCCGGCTCTGACGGTCCTGACGTTCACGGCCCCATCGGATGGGCGCTGTCACGGCACACGATCAGGACCATGAGGGCCGGGGTGGCGGGCTCGGCACACGGCCGAGCCCGCCCGGGGCCCCGTACCCCGTGATTAGACTGCCGCCATGACCACGGAGTCGTCCCCCCTCACCATCGCCCAGCTCGCCGAGCTGGCGGGCGTGTCCACCGCGACGGTCTCCAAGGTCGTGAACGGCCGGTCGCAGGTGTCGTCCGAAACCCGCGCCGCCGTGGAGGAGCTCATCCGGCGGCACGGCTACCGGCGACAGCGCCGCCGGTCCACGCCGACGGCCCTGGTCGAGCTGGTCTTCCACGCGCTGGAGGGCGACTATCCCGTCGAGATCACCAAAGGTGTGGCGCGGGTCGCGCGGGAGCACGAGCTCACGGTGGGGATATCGGACCTGTGCTGCGACCGAAGCGCCGCGGACGCCTGGCTGGAGGGCGTGTTACGGCGCCGCCCGAGCGGTGTGATCGCGGTGTTCTCCTGCCTGACAGAAACCCAGCACGAACAGCTCGCGCTCCGCGAGATCCCGCTCGTCCTGCTGGATCCGGCCGACGCTCCCGCGCGGAACATCCCGTCGGTGGGCGCCGGCAACTGGAACGGCGGGCTCGCGGCCACCCGCCACCTCCTCGGGCTCGGGCATCGCCGCATCGGCATCATCACCGGGCCGGACTCCGCGCTGTCCAGCCGGGCCCGTCTCGACGGCTACCGCACCGCCCTCGACATGGCCGGCGTGCCCGTCGATCCGGAGCTGGTCGGGCGGGGGGACTTCCTGATCGAGGGCGGCCTGGCCGAGGGGCACCGCATGCTGCGCCTGCCCGACCGGCCGACTGCGATCTTCGCCACGAACGACGGCCAGGCCATCGGCGTCTATCACGCGGCCCACCGGCTCGGCCTGCGCGTCCCGGACGATCTCAGCGTGATCGGCTTCGACGACATGCCTTCGATGCGGTGGGCCATCCCGCCGTTGACGACCGTCCGCCAGCCCCTCGCCGAGATGGCCGCCGCGGCCACCTCCATGGTGCTGAAGCTGGTCAACGGCGAGCAGCCGCCACAGAGCCGCGTCGAGCTGGCCACCGACCTCGTCGTACGCGAGAGCACCGCGCCTCCCCCGCTCCCTCCCGCCTAGTCCTCCGGCGGCGGCGCGGCACGGTCGAAGTACCAGGCAGCGATCTGGGTGCGCGACGTGAAGCCGAGCTTGGTCAATATGTGCTCCACATGTCCCTCCGCGGTGCGGGTCGATATGACCAGCCGGGCGGCGATCTCCTTGTTGCGCACGCCCTGCGCGATGAGGCCGGCCACCTCCAGCTCGCGCGGTGTCAGCTCCGTGGCCTCAGCCGGTTGTCTCGGCGCGGCCTCGGCGCCGGCCCTGACCGGATCCGCCGGATCCTCCAAGGCGTAGGCGACGGCCTCGTCGATGTCGAGACCAGCCCCCTCCTCGGCAGCCGCCTCGAACGCCTCCTCACCCAGCCGTTCGCGCACCGCCGCCTCGCACTCCTGGTGCGCGCCGGAGTAGACCTGGAAGCCGGGCAACGACAGCCCCAGGATCTCGCGGATCGACGCGGCGGCACCGAGCAGGCGGGCGGCCCGATCGTCTCGTCCTTGCGCGGCCGTCGCCCAGGCCAGGGACTCGATGGCCCATGCCGCGCCGTAGCGGTATCCGATGGCGCGGCCGATGCGGATGCTCGTACGGAACAACTCCAGCGCGGCCTCCGTCTCCCCCGCCAGCCACCGCTCGATGCCGCTGACCCACACCCCCATGGAGATCTCTCCCTGCGCCCCGGCGTCCTCCGCTGTCTTCCGGCATCGGGCCGCGAACGCGGCGGCACGTGGGTCACGTCCGAAGGCCGCCGCCAGGGCCAGGTAGAAGGCGGGCAGGAACGGGCCCTGCAGCACGTCTTCCCTGGCGAGGACGCCGGCGTTCTCCTCATACCAGCGGACGGCCTCCTCCAGTTGGTCGACCGCACCGCGATGGTCGCCCAGCAGGAGAGCGAGCCGGCCCGACAGGCACTTCTCCATGGCCTGCGCGCTGCCGTCCTGCCAGTCGCGGGCCAGCGCGGAGCAGTCGGCGATCAGCGGGGTCGCCACGTCCACCTTCCCCTGCATCAGGGCGAACAGCGCCGCCGTCGCCAGCGCCCTGAACCGCGCCGGTCGCGCACCCTGCACAAGCTGGAGCGCGCGGTCGAGCCAGTAACGCGCCTCGCTGAAGCCGCCTGAGTAGACCCAGTAGCCATAGAGCCGGGTGATGATCTCCAGCCCGGTCACGGCCAGTGCCGGATCTCCGAGCGAGGTCTCGAGCGCCACCCGGAAGTTGGGCATCTCGCGGACCACGCTGGTGTAGTGGTCGGCCTGCAGGGGGGTGAACCAGCCGGCCTGCGTCCGCTCGCTCAGCCGCCGGTAGTGGTCCAGGTGGCGGCGGCGTACCCGCGCCTCGGAACCGCCGGCGATGTGTCGCTCCGAGCCGTACTGGCGGAGCAACTCCAGCATCCTGTAGCGCAACCGGGCGCCGCTGCGCTCGGAGGTCAGGACGGACTTGTCGATGAGCGCCGCGAGCAGCGGCAGGAGCTCCTCGCGTGCCAGCCCGTCACCCGAGCACACCTCCTCGGCCGCGTCCAGGTCGAAGCCGCCGGAGAAGACGGTGAGACGCTGCCAGAGCGTCTGCTCCTGAGGCGAGCACAGCTCGAAACTCCAGGCCACCGTCGCGCCCAGCGTCTGGTGCCTGGGCACAGCGGTCCGGTAGCCCTGTGTGAAGAGATCCAGGTGATCGCCCAGCCGCTCGACGATCTGGTCGAGGGAGAGGACCCGCAGTTGCACCGCCGCCAGTTCGATGGCGAGCGGGATGCCGTCGACGAGCCGGCACAGCTCGGCCGCGCCGTCGTGGTCGGCCGCCGGCTCGAATGACGGATCGATGGCTCTGGCGCGTTCCAGGAACAGCGTCACCGCCTCACCCCGGCCCGTGTCAGCGGCCGCCGGCCCGTGACCGTCCGGCGGCAGCGACAGTGGTGGCACGACATAACGAACTTCGGACGGGACGCCCAGCGCTTCCCGGCTGGTCGCCAGGATCCGCACGTCCGGAACCGCACGGATCAGCGCATCGGCGAAAGCGGCGCACGCGTCGATCAGGTGCTCGCAGTTGTCCAGCACCAGCAGCGTCTGTTTGCCGCGCAAATGGCCGATCAGCCCATCAAGGGAGGAACGTGATGTCATGTCATGCACGCCCAGGGTTTCGGCCACCGCGCGGTCCAGCAGCTTGCCATCCTGCAGCAAGGCCAGTTGCACCAGCCACACGCCGTTGGAGAAGGCGCGACGCATCGTGGCCGCCATGTAGACGGCCAGCCGGGTCTTGCCCACCCCGCCAGGGCCCGTGAGCGTCAGCAGCCGCGTGGACGACAGCAGCCGTTTGACGTCGGCGGCCTCGCGTCGGCGCCCGACGATGTCCTTGCTGTCCGCCGGAAGGTTGTCGGTCGCCTGCCTCAACGCCGCCCGTGAAGCCACGTTCTCCCCCGCAACCTGCCCTTTCGTGCGATCCCCGCCTTCGGGCTCGCGACTCCCAGTGGTCGCGGCTCTACCCGGCACGCGGTCCCCTACACACGTACGCATGCCCCAAATAGGCAATTCCCCGGTTATGCCCCGTAGCGGGCCGCTGCACGATGGAGATGTCAGGAATCCGTACAGGTCACAGGGAGTGGGCGCCATGAACAGGTTCGAGAGCGAGGCGCCTCGCCGCATCCGGAGAGAGCCGCGGCGTCATGCCACATACCAGCCAGCACATCGTCACCCGCGAACCCCGCCCTTGCGGGCCTGCGCCGGCTGCGACAGGCGCCGCCGGGCGTCGTGGCTCTTCCCGCCCATCGTCGCTTCGGTGCCGCAGGCGCGGCACAGCGTGGGTGCGCAGGCGCGGCAGTGGGGATTCGCCGACGAGAGCACCACCGCCGAACTGCTCGTCTCCGAGGTGCTCGCCAACGCGCTCGCCCACACCGACGAGCCGGTGCACGTCCGTATGAGCGACGAGGACGGTGCTCTGCGGCTGGAGGTCGAAGAGCACGGCGCGGCCACGCCGCTGCCTCCCGCCCGGCTGTCCGGCCCTGACGAGGAGAACGGGCGGGGCCTGTTCCTGCTGGAAACGCTGTCCCGCGGGTGGGGCGTGGACTGCACGAGGACGGGCAAGGTCGTCTGGTTCGAGGTCGCCGGCGAGTTCGGAGCCGAGGACGCCGCCTGAGAAAGCCGTGGCGAATGCGTATTTCCACGGTGTCGGAAGCGGCTTCGCGACCGGCATGCTGAAGATCACGACTCAGTGGAGGATTCATGACCACAGCCGATGACTGCGGCGAGATCGCCACCCTCGTCGCGCGGATGGAGCATCTGGTGGAGCGGATGCGGGCACAGAATCGACAGTTCGTCACCGATGCCTCGCACGAGCTGGGCACTCCCCTGGCCGGCCTCCGGTTGCGGCTGGAGGAAGCGCGCATGCACCCCGGCCAGACCGACCTGGACGACCTCGTACGCCATGCCCTGCGGGAGGTGGACCGGATCCAGGCCATCATCGGCGACATGCTGATGCTCGCCAGGCTGGACGCCGGCTCCCCGGAACCGCTCCTGGCCATCGACGTGGCCGATCTCGTCAGGGAGGAGGTCGGCGAGCGGCCCCACGTCCTGCCCATCCATCTGGACCTGGAAGAGGGCTTGATCGTGGGCGGCGTCAGCGGCACCCTCGCCCGCCTGCTCGGCAACCTGCTGGACAATGCCGAACGCCATGGCAGGTCGGCGGTGCGGGTCTCGGTCCTCAGCGAGGACGGCGAGGTCCTGGTCCTGGTCGACGATGACGGCCTGGGCGTTCCCCCGCAGGAGCGCGAACGGGTCTTCAACCACTTCGCCAGGACCGACAGCGCCCGCGGCCGCGGCCACGGCGGTTCCGGGCTCGGCCTGCCCATCGCCCTGGCCATCGCCGAAGCCCACAGCGGCACGCTGACCGCCCAGGAATCGGACATGGGCGGCGCCCGGTTCGTGCTGCGCCTTCCCCTGCTGTACGTCGACGCGATGACGAGCGAAGTGGCATGAGAACCTTCCGGCGGCAGCGGCCGGCCACCGGATCGAGCCCGGGCGACGGCATGGACGCGATGGACGGACCGTGCCCGGCCCGAGCGCATACGACGTTTGTTCTCCATAGCAGAATTAGGTACGCCTCTGCGGAACGTGCGGCTTAACGTGTCCCCATGTCGAGCACATCTACGCACGTAGACGGCGTGCGGAGGGACATGCCCGCCCGGTCGGGCGGCTCACCGGGATCACCGAGACAGCGCCTGCGCCACGACTTCACGACCGGGCTGCCGGCCGGCTGTCGGGGCACCGGCGTGGAGCCGTGATGGGAGGCAACCCATGGACCCGTTCGTGTCCGCGGTGCGGCTAGCCGGAGCGATCCGTGCCCGCGAGCTCAGCCCGGCCGAGGCCGCCACCGTCTACCTGGACAGGATCGACCGGCTCGATCCGGAGATCAACGCGATCGTCTGGCGCAACGACGAGGAGGTCATGACCGCCGCCCGCGCGGCCGAGCGGGCGCTGATGTCCGGCGACCGGATCGGACCGTTCCACGGGGTCCCGATACCGATCAAGGACCTGACCTCGGTGGCGGGGCAGCCCAACACGATGGGATCGCGAGGTGTCTCCGACACCCCGAGGACGACGAACGACCTGGTCATCGACCGGCTCCTGCACGCCGGCTTCATTCTCATGGGCCGGACCAACACCCCCGAGATGGGCACGCTGCCCGTCACGGAGAACGCCCGCTACGGGCGGACCGCCAATCCGTGGGATCTCACCCGTTCCCCCGCGGGTTCGAGCGGCGGGGCGGCCGCCGCCGTCGCGGCGGGCATGGCCCCCGTGGCCCACGGCAACGACGGCGGCGGATCGCTCCGCATGCCGGCCTCCGCCTGCGGCCTGGTCGGGCTGAAGCCCAGCCGGGCGCGGATACCGCAACGCGCCCAGTCGTGGTGGGAATACTGCACCACCGAGGGGGTCATCTGCCGCTACGTCGAGGACGTCGCGACGATACTGGACGCGCTCTGCGCCCCCGATCCGCTCGCCTGGTTCCAGGCGCCCGTCCCCGGCCGCCCGTTCGCGGCGGAGCTGGGACGCGAGACGGAGCGGTTGCGGGTCGGCCTGCTCCTCGACGCCCCCACCGGGCTGCCGGTCGACCCCGAGTGCGTCAACAGCGCCCTGGCCGCCGGCGCCCTGCTCGAAGAGCTGGGGCACGAGGTCTTCCCCGTCACTCCGTTCCTCCTCAGCCCTGAAGGCGCGCAGGCCTACGTGGAGAAGGTCATCGCCGCCTCGCTCTATGTCCATCCCTTCGACGACCCGGAGGCCGCCGAGCCGTACAACCGGCACCGGTGGGAACGGGTGCGGGGCATCGACGCCGGCCAGTACGTGCAGGCCGTGGCGCGGCTGCAGGCCGAGTCGCGGCAGGTGGTCGCCCAGTGGGGACGCGACTTCGATGTGCTGCTCACTCCCACCATGGCGGGCCCGCCACCACGCCTCGGCACGGTGCTGGACGACGCCAACCGGCATCCGGACACGGCGATGCCCAGCGCCCTGGCCATGGTCTCCTTCACCGCGGTGGCCAGCGTCACGGGCCTGCCGGCCATCAGCCTGCCCGTCCACGTCGCAGCCGACGGGCTTCCCATCGGCGCGCAGTTGATCGGCGCGCCGTTCGACGAGGCCACGCTGATCAGCCTGGCCGGCGACATGCAGGCGCTGGCGGGCTGGCCCGCCGCACGCCCGCCCCGCTACAGCTCCTGAACCGCTCTCCCCTCACGCTCAACCGTCTCTCCGACGGGAGCATGGCCCCATCAAGGAATCACCGCCATGGTCAACACTCCAAGGTATTCCCGCACCCCCTTCCTCGGCCTCCTGCTCACCGCCTGCCTCGCACTGGCGGCATGCGGCACGACCACGTCGCACGGCGGCGCGGACACCTCGTCGAGCACGTCCGCCGCGGTGCTCGACGCCGCCACGAAGGCCGTCGAGAACGGCTACGCCGGGGACTACTCCGAGCCGCCGAAGTCGGGGCCCAAGCCCGCGGCGGGCAAGAACATCTGGGTGATCACAGCGTGGCAGCAGGTCCGCGCGCTGGCCTACCAGGCCGAACAACTCACCGAGGCGGCCACCGCGCTGGGCTGGAAGGCTCACACGTGCGACGGCCTGAACAACGCCAACGGCGGCATGGCCGCCTGCGTCCGCCAGGCCACGGCGGCCGGCGCCAGCGGCATCGTGCTGGTGTCGGTGGACTGCGCCCCCGTACGGCAGGCCCTCGTGGAGGCGAGGAAGGCCGGCGTGAAGATCGCCTCCTTCAGCGGGTTCGACTGCGACGACCCCACGCAGGACGGCAGCTCACCGCTCTTCGACGCCCCGGCCGGCTACAGCGCGAGCATGCCGGACCTCGCCGCCTTCTACACCCGGCTGGGCACGATGCGAGCCGATCTCGCCATCGCGCAAACCCAGGGCAAGGCCAAGGTGCTGCACATCGCCTTCCACGGCATCGCGTTCGGCGAGTACGTGGCCAAGGGGTTCGCGGACCGGATCGCCGACTGCGGCGGCTGCGAGATCGTCAGCACGGTCAAGATCGCGCCCGCGGACGTCCCGAACATCCGCCAGAAGTTCGAGACCGCGCTGGTGCAGGTGCCGCAGGCCAACGTCGTCGCGGTCGACGTCGACCACTTCTTCGTGGCGGGCATCCAGCCGGCGCTGGTGTCCAGCCCGCGCAAGGACCTGGTGGTGATCGGCAACGAGTGCCAGATCGACAACCTGGACTACATCCGCAGCGGCAAGGGCCAGCAGTTCTGCCTCGGCGCGTCGAACGCCTACCGCGCCTACACGACGATCGACGCCATGAACCGCGTCTTCAACGACGACGAGCTCGTCCCCGGAGGCGTCGGCATCCAGATCGTGGACCAGGAGCACAACCTCCCCGCCCCCGGCTCCGAGTACGTCGGCCCCGTCGACTACGCCGGCCTCTACGGCAAGACGTGGAACGGCTCGTCACGATGAAAGGCGGCCCGTCCACGACAGCCATCCGGCTGACCGGCATCAACAAGACCTTCGACGGCGTACGGGTGTTGCGGAACGTGGGCTGCACCATCGCTCCCGGGTCCGTCCACGCTCTCCTCGGTGGCAACGGGTCCGGCAAGTCGACGCTGCTGAAGATCCTCGCCGGTGTTCACCCGGCCGACCAGGGCGGCACGATCGCCATCCACGGCCGGACGCACGCCGCGGGGTCCTACGGCCCGGCGATCGCGCGCCAGGCCGGGCTCCGCTTCGTCCATCAGGACCTGGGGCTCGTCCCCGATCTGACGGTCAGCGAGAACTTCGCGCTCGAAGGCGGCTATCCGCGGCGGGCGGGGCTGGCCATCTCCTGGCGCGGGCTGCGCCGAGCGACCCGCCAGATCCTGGAACGCGCGCACGTCGACGTCGATCCGCACGCTCTGGTGCGCGATCTCCGGCCGAGCGATCGCACGCTGGTGGCCATCGCCCGGGCGCTGCGCGACAGCGACGAGGGCAGTCACGTGACGCTCGTGCTCGACGAGCCCACCGCCAGCCTGCCGCAGCACGAGGCCGAGGTCCTCCTGGAGGCGATCCGCCGGTGTCAGAGCCGGGGCCAGACGATCGTCTATGTCAGCCATCGCCTGTCGGAGGTGCTCGAGATAGCGGACCGCGTCTCGGTGCTCCGCGACGGGGTGGTGGTCGCGGAGCGCTCCACCGCCGGCCTGGACGAGGCCCGGATCGTGGCGCTCATGACCGGTCAGGAGGCGCGAAAGCCGCTGCCCCGCGGGGTGCCGGAGGCCGGGGCGAGAACGGTCCTGAGGGTCAGCGGCCTGGCGGCGGGCCCGCTGCGCGACGTCGACCTGACCGTGCGGCGCCACGAGATCGTGGGGGTCGCCGGCCTGCTCGGGTCGGGCCGTTCGACGCTGCTGCGGGCCCTCTTCGGCAGCGCACGCGTGGAGCGCGGCGGATTCGAGGTCGACGGGGCGCCCGTCCGGCTCCGGTCCCCCAGGGACGCCATCCGCCGCGGCGTCGCCCTGGTGCCCGAAGATCGCGGCAGGGACGCCGCCTTCGCCGGCCTGCCGCTGTGGGAGAACGTCTCCGCGACGGCCATCAGCGCGTACTGGTCGGGCTGGCGGATGGCGCGCGCGTCCGAGCGGCGCGACGCCACGCGCCTGATCGGGATCTTCGGCATCCGCACGGCCACCCCGAACACCCCCTTCGCCCACCTGTCCGGGGGCAACCAGCAGAAGGCCGTGCTCGCGAGATGGCTGCGGCTCGATCCCCGCCTGCTGCTGCTCGACGAACCCACCCAGGGCGTCGACGCGATGGCGCGGGCCGACATCCACGAGCTCATCAGGGAGCACGTGGCCAGGGGCAACGCCGCGCTGGTCGTGTCGTCGGACTTCGAGGAGCTGGAGTCGTTGTGCCATCGCGTGATCGTGCTCCGTGACGGTTCGCCGATCGCCGAGCTCACCGGCCCCCGGCTCACGGAGGCCGCCATCGCCGAACTCACCCAGACCACTTCCAAGGAGCCGGCCCATGACTGACGCTTCGCCCCGCTCGGCCGTGCTGCCGGACCAGGCCCAGGCCCCGCGCGGGACGCCTGTCGCGGAAACCCGCCGTGACCGGTCCTTGGCCGGTGTCGTCGAACGCTACGGCCTGCTCCTGTTGCTCGTCGCGATGGTCGTGTTCTTCGCCCTGCTGCCGTCCTCGGGTGAGGCGTTCCGCAGCGCGGCGAACATCACCTCGGTGCTGGCCAGCCAGGCGGTGGGCCTGACCGTGGCGTTGGCCCTGCTCTTCCCCATGGCGGCGGGGTCCTTCGACTTCTCCGTGGGCGCCGTCACCGCGACGTCGTCCGTCGTGGCGGCGGCCTCGGTGTCCCATTTCGGGCTGCCGCTCGTCGTGGCGATCCTGCTGGCCGTCGCGTCCGGCGTGGTCGCCGGCGCCGTGCTCGGCCTCCTGGTGGCCAGGTACGGGATCAACCCGTTCATCGCGACCCTGGGCATGGCGACCCTGCTGGGCGGTGCCGTCTTCGCGTACACGAACGGGTTGCAGATCAGCAAGGACATCCCCGAGACGCTCACCGATCTGGGCTCCCTGTCGGTGTTCGGCATCCCCCGGATCGTGCTGGCGGCGGCGTCGATCGCCGTGGCGGTGTGGTTCGTGATGCGGCACACCCCGCTCGGCCGTCACCTGTTCGCCGTCGGTTCCAACGCGAGCGCGGCGCACCTGGTGGGCCTGAACGTCACCAGGATCAAGTTCCTGTCGTTCGCGCTGTCGGGCCTGGTCTCCGGTGTCGCCGGCGTGCTGCTGCTGGCCCGCCAGGGAGCCGCGACGTCGGACAACGGGATGAACATGTTGTTCCCCGCGCTGACGGCGGTGTTCCTCAGCACGATCGTCATCGAGGTGGGACGGCCCTCCGTGCTGGGGACCGTCATCGGGGTCCTGTTCGTCGCCGTCAGCGTCAGCGGCCTGACCCTGGTCGGGGCGCCCTCATGGGTGAGCCAGGTCTTCAACGGCGCGGCGCTGCTCATCGCCGTCGGCCTCGCCGGGGTCAGCCGCCGTGGCGCCGATCCCGCGCGGCTCTGAACTCCGGCGCGGAAACGACGGTGCGGGCCGATGGACATCCATCGGCCCGCACCGTTCTCGACGTCAGCCGGCCACCTCGTTGCTCTGCCGGCCGGCCTGCGCGAGGATCTCGTCGGCGTCGTCGAGCGGAGGGTGGATCACGTCCAGGATCGTCCCCTTCAGCTCCTTGGCCTGCTGTCCGGTCAGCGCCACCGCGCGGTCCCATCCGGTCGTGAACACGGCGCCGGCTGCGCCGAGGTCGAGGCACGTGACGTACGGGTCGGGAGCGAACTCGACCAGCGGCAGGCCGAGCAGGTCGGCGGCGGCGTTGTGACCTGCCGCCTTCCCCATGGGGGTGGCGAACTGGCAGCTCTGCACCGTGTGGTGATCGGCGTCGGCCAGGGCGGCGGCGACGTCACCGGCGGCGAACACCTCGCCGGAGACCCGCAGATGGCGATCGACCAGCAGCCGGCCGAGCCGGTCGCGCTCCGCGGGGATCTGCTCGGTCATGGGGTGGGCCCGCATGCCCGCCGTCCAGATGACGGCGTCGGCCTGGATCTCGCTGCCGTCCGCCAGGACGACGCCCTGGCCGGTGACCGACGCCGCGCTCACTTCGAGGCGTACGTCGACGCCCAGCTCGGCCAGCGCCGCCGTGATCGCGGGACGGGGGCCAGGACCCAGTTCTGGCGCGACGACGTCGGCGCGCTCCAGCAGGATCACCCGCCCGCGGGCGGCCAGCTCGGTGGCGATCTCCAGCCCGGTGAAGCCGGAGCCGATGACCACGGCGGTGAAGCCCGTACGGTCGCCGAGGTGAGCGTTGAGCCTGGCCACGCCGTCGGCGGTGTCGATGTCGAAGAGGTGCTCCGCGCCCGGCAGCGGGGCCCGGACGAGCCGGCTGCCGGCCGCCAGCACCAGCCGGTCGTAGCCGATCGAGCGGCCCTCGGCGGTGACCTTCGAGCCCGGCACGTCGATGTCCGTGACCTCCGCCCTCAGGTGGGTCACGCCGATCGGCTCCAGGACGCGCTTGAGCGCGACGCGCGACCAGCCGGGATCGAGCTTGTGCAGGCGCGGTCGCAGGACCATGTCCTCGTTGGGCGCGACGAGCGTGATGCGCAGATCTTTGTCACCTCGCGCGCGAGCGGCGGCGGCCGCGCTCCACACTCCGGCGAAGCCGCCGCCGACGATCAGGACTTCCGACATCGTGTTCCCTTCATCATGGCCGGGCTCGGTGCGTGCCCGGATGTTCGTGAGGCCGGCGGAGCCGCTGGACGTCGTCGCGCACGGCGATGGCCCGTTACCGCAGCTTGTCGCGGTGGATCTTGCCGGACCCGGTCCGGGGCAGTTCGTCCATGAACCGCACCGTCTTGGGGATCTTGTACCTGGCCAGCCTGCCGTCGAGGAAGGCCAGCAGTTCGTGTTCGGTGACCCGGTGGTCGGGGCGCACCCGGACGAAGGCCCGCCCCACCTCGCCCCACCGGCCGTCGGGCACCCCGATCACCGCGCACTCCTCCACCGCGGGATGGCGCAGCAGAGCCGTTTCCACTTCGGCGGGATAGACGTTCTCTCCGCCGGAGATGTACATCTCCTTCAGGCGGCCGACGACGAAGTAGTAGCCGTCCTCGTCGACCCGGCCCAGGTCGCCGGTCCGGATCCAGCCGTCCTCCGTGATGGCCGCCGCGGTGGCGTCGGGGCGGCCCCAGTAGCCCGCCATGACGGTGGGGCCCTGGATGAGAAGCTCGCCCTCCGTGGCGCCGGATCCGGCCGCGCCGGAACGTGCCACGCGGACGTCGGAGAAGAAGTGGGGAACGCCGGCCGAGCCGACTTTCGCCGTGCTCATCTCCGCCCTGACGATGAGCGCTCCGGGAGCCGCCTCGGTGAGCCCGTACCCTTGCAGGAACCGCAGCCCGCGCTGCTGGTACGCGGTGATCAGCGCGGTCGGCACGGGCGCTCCCCCGGCGAGCAGGGAGCGGATCGAGGACAGGTCGGCCGAGCCCCAGCGGGGTGATCGTGTCAGGTCCGCGAACATGGTCGGGACGCCGAACATCCAGGTGACGCCATGCCGCTCGACCAGGTCGAAGCAGTCGTCGACGTCCCAGCCGGTCATGAGCACCGCGCAGCCGCCCTTGAGCAGGGTCGGCAGGAGCGTCATGTTGAGCGCGGCGACGTGGAACAGCGGCGCGCTGATCAGGGTGACCTCGTCGCCGGTGATGTCGAGCTCGACGAGCACGTTCATGCAGTTCCAGATGACGTTGCCGTGCGTGAGGACCGCGCCCTTCGGGCGTCCCGTGGTGCCCGAGGTGTAGAGGATCATCGCAGGATCGTCGGATCCGACCGGTTCGTCGATGGGGTCGGCGGGCGAAGCCTGCAGCCGTTGCTCGAAGTCGGAGGCGGACGCGCCGCCGCCGACGGTGACGAGCACGGGGGAGGCGGCCACCTGCAACTGCTCCACCACCCCGGTGTGACCGGCGGCGTGCACCAGCACGGACGCGCCGCAGTCGTCCAGCTGGAAACTCAGCTCCGCCGCCGTGAGCCGGGTGTTGAGCGGCACGAACACCGCCCCCAGCAGATGGGCGGCGAACATGGTCTCCACGAGCGATGCCGCGTTCGGCCCGAGGTAGGCGACCCGGTCGCCGTGCGCCACGCCCATCGAGCGCAGCGCGTGCGCGAACCGGGTGGTCCGCTCGACCAGGCTCGCGTAGGTCCGTACGTCGGCACCCGCCACGAGAGCACGCCGGTGCGGCGAGGAGCGGGCACGCCTGAGGGGCCATGAGCCCAGGCCCTGGTTAAGCATCCGAGGTCGCTTCCCTGTCCGGACGGCCCTGGCCGGAGCCGTCGAGAGCCAGGTTTCTGAGGATCGTGAGCAGCTGGCCCCGCTCGCCGGGCGTCAGCCGCGCCAGGAACTCCTGACGTGCCGCGGCCACATCGGCCCGCGCCCGGTCCCGCATGGCGCGCCCGTCGGAGGTCGCCCGCACCTCGCGTGCCCGGCGGTCGGACGGGTGGGGGCGCCGCGACACCAGGCCCCTGGCCTCCAGCGCGTCGACGAGCGACACCACCGGGCTGGGATCCATGCCGAGGAACTCGGCGATGTCGCGCTGGGACAGGCCGTCGCGGTCGCACACCAGCGCCAGGACGGAGTAGTGACGGACCCGCAGGTCGAGATGGGCGAGCCTGGCGTTGGTCATGCGCACGATCACGCCGCTGGCGTGCGCCAGCAGAAACCCGGTGTCGTCAAGCAGCCCGTCGTCTTGTCCACGCACGGCGACCCTCTCGTCGAAGGTAGTCAATGATCGAAAACTTCAATCATTGACATTATCATTCATTTCCGCGTACGGTCCAGCCCAGACCCAACGAGACCAGCGACAACGGGAGCGAGCCAATGGCCGACCTGAGAGGAAAAGTGGCCGTGGTCACCGGCGCCGGACGCGGGCTGGGACTGGCCTACGCCAGGGACCTGGCGGCCGCGGGAGCGCACGTGGTGGTCAACGACATCGACGAGGCGGCGGCCGGGGCCGTGGCGGAGTCGATCACCCGGGCCGGCGGCAGCGCCGTCGCCCAGGCCGCCGCGGTCGGCACCGGCGAAGCCGCCCAGGCGCTCGTCGACCGCGCCGTCTCCGCCTTCGGGCGGCTCGACGTCATGGTCGCCAACGCCGGGGTCCTGCGCGACACGGTGTTGTGGAAGATGAGCGACGAGGACTTCGACACCGTCGTCCACGTCCACCTCCGCGGCACCTTCACCTGCGCCCGCGCGGCGGCCGTACGCATGCGGGAGCAGGGCGACGGAGGGCGCATCATCTGTGTCGGATCGCCGACCGGCCAGCGCGGCACCTTCGGCCAGACCAACTACGCCGCGGCCAAGGCCGGCATCGTCGGCATGGTCCGCACGTGGGCCATGGAACTCGCCCGGGCCGCCATCACCGTCAACGCCGTCATCCCGGTGGCCGCCACCGAGATGACCAGGACGGTGCCCTTCCTGCGTACGCACATCGAGGCGCTGGACCGGGGCGGGAAACTGTCGCCCTTCGCGCGCCGCGCCCTCGCCCTGGGCACGCCCGAGGACGCCGCCGGCGTGGTGACGTTCCTCGCCTCCGACGCCGCGGCCGGCATCACCGGGCAGGCCATCGGCGTCGGCGGCGACCGGGTCAGCCTCTGGTCCCATCCCAGCCAGGTCGCCAGCGCGTTCGCCGACGACGGCTGGAGCGCCGACGCGCTGGCCGAGACCTGGCCGACGACCTTCGGCCCGCACGTCCAGTCCGTAGGGGAGCCGGTCCCCCAGCCCGAGGAGCGGCGCGCATGACACAGCGGATCAGGCTCGCCTCGCTCACCGCCGTGGACACGCATGTGCACGTGGAGGTGGACGACGACGGCCATCCCTCACTCGGCGGCGACCTGATGGAGGCCTCCGCGGCCTACTTCCGATCGGACCACCGCACGCCGACGGTGGACGAGATCGCCCAGACCTACCGCGAGCGCCACATGGCCGCGGTCGTCTTCACCGTCGACCACCACCGGGCCACCGGCCACCCGCCCATCAGCAACGAGTACGTGGCCGAGGCGGCGGCGCGGCACCCCGACGTGCTCATCCCCTTCGCCAGCATCGACCCCCTCCGCGGCAGAGCGGGCGTCGCCGCCGCCGCGCGCCTGGTCGGCGAGCACGGCATCCGCGGCTTCAAGTTCCACCCCAGCCTGCAGGGCTTCGACCCGACCGACCCCGCGGTCTTCCCGCTGTACGAGGCCATCGCCGCACTCGGTGTCCCGGCCGTCTTCCACACCGGCCAGACCGGGATCGGAGCCGGACTCCCCGGAGGCGGCGGCATCCGGCTCGGCCTGTCCAACCCGATGCTCCTCGACGAGGTCGCCGCCGCCTTCCCCGATCTCCAGATCGTGCTGGCGCACCCGTCGTTCCCCTGGCAGGACGAGGCCCTGGCGGTCGCCACCCACAAGTCCAACGTGTGGATCGACCTGTCGGGCTGGTCGCCCAAGTATTTCCCGCCCAACCTCGTCCGCTACGCGAACTCGCTGCTGAAGGACAAGGTGCTCTTCGGCTCGGACTTCCCCCTCATCACCCCGGACCGGTGGATCGCCGACTTCGACCGGCTCGACATCAAGCCCGAGGTCCGTCCCAAGATCCTCAAGGAGAACGCGGGCCGGCTGCTCGGCCTGCCGCAGTGATCGGAGATCCTCCATGACCAGAACCGTCACCGTCGCCGAACTCCCCGGCCTCGCCGGGCAGGACCTCGGATACAGCCCGTATCGAACCGTCGACCAGAAACGCATCGACGGCTTCGCCGAATCGACGGACGACCGGCAGTGGATCCACGTCGATCCCGTCGCGGCCGCCGCCGGCCCCTTCGGCACCACCATCGCCCACGGCTACCTGACCCTGTCGCTGGTCATCCCGCTCTGGGGCGACCTGCTCGACGTCCGGGACGCCACCACCAAGGTGAACTACGGGCTCGACAAGGTCCGCTTCCCCGCCCCCGTGCCGGTGGACGCCCGGATCCGGCTGCACGCCCGGGTCGCCGAGGCCACCGGGATCGCCGGCGGCGTGCAACTCGTGCTGGACGTGACCATCCACGCCGACGGGGTGGACAAACCCGTCTGCGTGGCCCGGCCGGTCTTCCGCTACTACCGCTGACCGCCGGAAGGGCGAGCTGATGAGCCACTACCGAAGCAATGTCCGCGACATCGAGTTCAACCTGTTCGAGATGCTGGGCATCGACCGATTCCTCGGCTCCGCCCTCTTTCCCGACCTGGATCACGAGGCCTGCCGGCACGTCCTCTCGGAGGTGGCGCGGCTGGCCGAAGGGCCGCTGGCCGCCTCGTTCTCGGATGCCGACCGCAATCCTCCCGTCTTCTCCCCCGAGTCCGGCTCCGTCACGGTGCCGGACTCGCTGAAGAAGGCGTACGCGGCCTTGCGCGCCGCGGAATGGTGGCGGCTTGAGGCGCCGCCGGAGCTGGGCGGCGTGGCCGCCCCTCGCACGCTGGTCTGGGCGGTGGCCGAGTTGATCCTCGGGTCCAACCCGGCGGCCCATCTGTACGGCACCGGGGTGCCCTTCGCCGGCGTCGTCCACCGCGAGGGCACGCAGGAACAGCGCAGGATCGCCGCGCACATGATCGAGCGAGGCTGGGGCTCCACCATGGCCCTCACCGAAGCGGACGCCGGTTCGGACGTCGGCGCCGGCCGTACGAAGGCCGTGCGGCAGGACGACGGCACCTGGCACATCGAAGGGGTCAAACGCTTCATCACCTCCGGCGACCACGACCTCACCGAGAACATCGTGCACCTCGTGCTGGCCCGCCCGGAGGGGGCCACGGCGGCCGGCACGAAGGGGCTGTCGCTCTTCATCGTGCCGAAGCTCCTGTTCGACCTGCGGACCGGCGAGCCGCTCGGCCGCAACGGCGTGCAGGTGAGCAACCTCGAACGCAAGATGGGGATCAAGGCCTCCACCACCTGTGAGCTCCGGTTCGGCGAGCGGGAGCCCGCCGTCGGCTATCTGCTCGGCGACACGCACGACGGCATCGCCCAGATGTTCCACGTGATCGAGCACACCCGGATGCTGGTCGGCGTGAAGGCCGTCGCGACCTTGTCGACGGGCTACCTGCACGCGCTGGACCACGCCCGGACCCGGATGCAGTCGGCGGACCTCACCCGGCTGGGTGACAGGTCCGCCCCCCAGGTGGCCATCATCAGCCATCCTGACGTGCGCCGCAGCCTCATGCTGAACAAGGCCTACGCCGAAGGACTGCGGGCGCTGGTCCTCTACACCGCGGGCTGGCAGGACAAGGTGGCGGCCGGCGAGCACGCGGGCTCCGACGTCGGCACGGCCAGGGCGGTCAACGCGCTCCTGCTGCCGATCGTCAAGGGCGTCGGCTCGGAGCGCTCGTACGA
The DNA here is from genome assembly GCF_039871615.1 of Nonomuraea sp. B10E15. Lineage (NCBI taxonomy): Bacteria > Bacillati > Actinomycetota > Actinomycetes > Streptosporangiales > Streptosporangiaceae > Nonomuraea > Nonomuraea sp. B10E15. Next base: position 435,750 of record NZ_JBDPMB010000002.1, on the reverse strand, counting down.
GCAGCTCGCCCACGCCCTGCAGACCCTCGGCGGCTCCGGCTACCTCCAGGACTACCCCCTGGAGCAGTACGTGCGCGACACGAAGGTCGACACCCTGTACGAGGGCACCACCGCGATCCAGGGCCAGGACCTGTTCTTCCGAAAGATCGCGAGGGACGGCCGGCGGGCGCTCGACGCCGTCCTGACCGAGATCGGCGACTTCCTGCAATCCCTGGCCGGCGACGACCGGCTGCGGCGCGAGCGTGCGGCCGTCTCGCGGGCCAGGGACGCCGTCACGGGCATGGCCGACGCGATGCTCGGCCACGCCCGGCGCAGCAGCGAGGACCCGCGCGAACGCTACAAGGCCGGCCAGAACACCACCCGCCTGCTCATGTGCGCGGGTGACCTCATGGTCGGCTACCTGCTCCTGCGGCAGGCCGACACGGCCCACCGCCGGCTGGACCAGGGCCACCTCTCCCCCGCCGACCGCGCCTTCTACCGGGGGAAGACAGCCGTCGCGCGGTTCTTCGCGCTCACCGTGCTTCCGCTGCTGGACGCCCACCGCGCCATCGTCGAGGCCACGGACAACGACCTGATGGACGTCCCGGAAGCGGCGTTCTGACCGCGAGACAGCCCCCTGGCCCGCCGCCCTACGCGCGCACGGCGTACAGATCGTCGATGTGGGTGTAGTCGCGGGGGTCACGGCGGCGGAACAGCTCGTTGCGCAGCAGCCTGCCGACGCCGTCCACATGCCACATCTCACCCCACGTCCTGGCCGTCTCCTGAATCCAGGCGGTGCGCGTGGTCCGCGCGGCCTCGTAGCGTTGGAGCGCCTCCGTCCAGCGGTCCCGTCCGGCCGCGGCCAGCTCGGCGGTCAGGTGGTGGGCGTCCTCGATCGCCTGGCAGGCGCCCTGAGCCAGATACTGCAGCATGGGATGGGCCGCGTCCCCGGTCAGCACGACGCGGCCGTCCGTCCAGTTGGCGATCGGCAGCCGGTCGTACATCGGCCAGCGTCGGTCGCGCCACAACGACGTCAAACCCTCGCGAACGCCGGGAGAGCAGCGCGCGAAGGCCGCATCCAGCTCCTCGGGCCCGCCCCAGTCCCTTTCTCCCCGCTCGTAGGCGGGAGAGCGGAAGACGGCGACGGTGTTGAAGATCTCGCCCCGGCGCAGCGGGTACTGGACGAGGTGGCAGCCGGGTCCGACGTGCACGACCACGTCGGAGGCCGTCTCGGGATCCAGCTCGCGGCCGAGCCGTTCGACCGGGATGGCGCCGCGGTAGGCGACGTAACCCGAGCAGACAGGCCGGTCGTCGCTGAAGCGCGCCCGCAGCCGCGAGTGCAGCCCGTCGGCCACGATCACCAGGCGTGCCCGGTGCCGGCCGAGGGAACTGCGGACCACGGCCGCGTCCGGCCCGTCCACGACGTCGTGGACCTCACAACCCGGCACCATCTCGACCCCGGCGCGCTCGCAGGCGCGGGCCAGGATGTCGAGCAGGTCGCTGCGGTGGATGACGACGTACGGCGCGTGGTAGCGGCCGGTGAAGTCCTCGTCCAGAGCGAGGTGGGTCAGTGCGGAGCCGTCGAGGGCGTCCTTGAACTGCAGCCTCCGGGGTGTCACCCCGGCCGCCAGCACCTCGTCGAGGAGGCCCCACCCGGCGAGGACGCGGGTGGCGTTGGGCGCCATCTGCAGGCCCGCGCCGACCTCGGCGAACTCGGCCGCCCGTTCCATGACCCGGACCGTGAACCCGGCCGACGCCAGGGCGAAGGCGTTGGCGAGCCCGCCGATGCCGCCTCCGGCCACCACGACGTCCGTGGGAGCGTCCATCGTTTCCTTCCCTTCGTCTACAGCCACGGCCCGAGAGCGGGCGGCTGCGCGTTCCTGCCGGTCAACCAGGCCGCCAGGCCGGCGGCCGCCTCGCCGCTCCTGCGGGCGTGCGTGTCCATGGCGTCCGCCACCAGCGCGGCGTTGACCTCTTCCGGCAGGTCGGCGAAGCCGACGCCGTGGTCCAGGTCCACGGCGTGCACGGTGACCTCGCGGGTGCGCATCCAGACGATCTCGGCCGCCGGGACGATGCGGCCCCTGGCCGTCACCACGAGGGCGTTCCACGCCTGCTCGGGCAGCCGGTCCATGTCGGCGGCCAGGTCGTGCGCCGACTGCGCGACCAGTGCGCGCAGGGTGCGGGCGGGCAACGTCGAGGCGGACTCGATCTCCTCGGCCCGCTGACGGGCGCCGGCGTACATGCGCCGTTCGACGCCGGTGGCGGCCCAGCTCAGCAACCGGCGCAGCGCCTCGGCGTTGCCGTGGACGTGGGCGACGACGTGCCGCCGGTTCCAGCCGGGCAGCGCCGACGGCTCGGAGAGCTGGGCGTCGTCGAGGCGATCAACGGTGCGCAGGAACATCTCGGTGCCCAGGTCCATCCATGCGCGCGAGCTCATGCCGTCCTCGCGGTGTTCTCCAGGCGGCCGACGCCCTCGACCTCCGTCACCAGGGTGACGCCGTCGCTCAGGTAGCGCGCGGGCGTGCGGGCGTGGCCGACCCCGCCGGGAGTGCCCGTGGCGATGACGTCGCCAGGGCGCAGGGTCACGATCGTGGAGGCGTATCGGACCAGGTCCACGGGCCCGAAGACCAGGTCGGCGGTGTCGGCCAGCTGCATCCGCTCGCCGTCCACGAGGCAGCGGATCGGCAGCGCAGGGCGCACGCCGCCAGGCAGCTCGTCGGGTGTGACCAGCACGGGGCCGAGCGGCGTGGTGCCCTCGAACGTCTTGCCCTGCAACCACTCCTTGGTGCGGAACTGCCAGTCGCGCATGGTGACGTCGTTCATGACGGTGAACCCGGCGATGGCGGCCGCCGCCTCCTCCGGCGAAGCCCGGCGCACCGTGGCGCCGATCACCAGGGCCAGCTCGGCCTCCCAGTCGACGGCCGAGGACTCCGGCGCGAGCTGGATGTCGTCGCGCGGGCCGATCAGGGCCTCGGCGAACTTGGCGAACAACGTGGGATGGTCCGGCAGCTCCCGGCCCATCTCCAGGATGTGCGTACGGTAGTTGAGCCCGACGCACAGGATCTTGCCCGGCCGCGGGACGACGGGCGCGAGGTCGCCGGCCCGCAGGACCGGCCCGTCGGCACGGGCGGCCAGCTCGGGCCAGTCGTCTTTGGCCAGCAGGGCTCCCACGTCGGGCAGCCCGAGATCCACGTACCCGTCGCCGGTGAGCGTGGCCGCGCGGGTGCCCCCGGCGGTGCGGACGGTGGCGAGTCTCATGGCCGGCCCCCCTCGGTCTGGACGCGGTGCAGGTGCAGCCGCTCGAAGATCGGTGTGTCGCTGAACCTGAACAGGTCCAGGCCGTGCTCGGTGGTCAGCGTCAGCGGCTGCCACGACGGCACCACGAACAGGTCGCCGCGCTCGACGCGCCAGGTGTGCTCGGCCACGGCGATCTCGCCTGTGCCCTCGAACACCTGGTAGACCGACGATCCGGCCTCTCGCGTGGCGGCGGTGTCGGTGCCCGGCGCGAGCCGGTGGAAGTCGGTGCGCAACGTCGGCATGACGTCGCCGCCCGTGGCCGGGTTGACGTAGCGTACGGCGGCGTGGCCGGGCTCGATCGTGGCCCGGCAGCCCTCGGCCTCCAGGGCGAGCTGCTCGTTCAGCGCGCGGTCGGTGTGCTCCCAGCGATAGGCCAGCAACGGGGTGGCGGGCGCCGGCTGGAGGTGCGTGAGGGGCCGCAGCCCGGGGTGCCCCCACAGGCGCTCGGAGCGGGAGCGGTCGGGCGCCTCGCGGGTCTCCACCTCGTCGGGGCCGAACTCGAAGAACGTCGCTTCCGCGAAATGCTGGAACGGGATGTCCAGGCCGTCGATCCAGGCCATCGGCCGGTCGGTGACGTTGTGGTGGCCGTGCCAGTGCCAGCCGGCCTGGGGCAGGAAGTCTCCGCGGCGCATCGCGACCGGGTCGCCGTCCACCACCGTCCAGACGCCCTCGCCTTCCACGACGAAGCGGAAGGCGTTCTGGGTGTGCCGGTGCACGGGGGCGTCCTCGCCCGGGTTGAGGTACTGGATCGCCGCCCACAGCGTCGGGGTGGCGAACGGCCGGCCGCCGAGCCCGGGGTTGGCCAGCGCGATGGCCCGTCGCTCGCCGCCGCGGCCCACCGGCACCAGCTCGCCCGCCTGCTCGGCCATCGGCAACAGCCGGTTCCACCGCCACAGGTGCGGCACGGCCCTCGATCGGGGGGAAAGCGGCATCAGGTCACCGATCTGCGTCCACAGCGGGATCAGCAGCTCCGACTCGAAGCCGCGGTACAGGGCCTCCAGCGCCGGTGTGCGCTCGGGCTGGTCCTCGGCGTCGGTCGCGACGATGGGCACCGCCGGTGGATCAATGGTGGTCATGAAACCACCCTGCACTATTTTCCGTTCTCCAGATAAACTCTTTCTGCCATGAGGAATAAGCCGCCATACGCGCTCTCATCCGTGGACCACGCGCTCCACCTCGCCGCGCTGCTGCAGCAGGAAGGCCCCATGCGGGTGACCGACGCCGCGGAACGGCTCGGCGTGGCGGTCTCCACCGCCCACCGGCTCCTGGCCATGCTGGTCTACCGGGACTTCGCCGAGCAGGGGCCCGACCGGCGCTACCGGCCTGGCAAGGTGCTGCGCCCGGCCGCCGCCTCCGCCGCGCCCGTCACCCTGCTGCGCGAGATCTGCCAGCCGGAGCTGCGCGCCCTGGTGGAACGGACCCGGGAGTCGGCCAACCTCATGGTCCCCGCAGGCACGGAGGTGCGCTTCATCTCCACCGTGGAGTCCCCGCAGATCCTGCGGGTGGGCGACCGGGTGGGGCGCTCGCTGCCGGCGCACCGCGTGTCGGGCGGCAGGACGATCCTGGCCGCGCTGCCCGAGGAGCAACTGGACGCCCTCTACAGCGAGGACGACAGCGTCGACCTTCCCCGCCTGCGCCGCGAGCTGGCACTGGTGCGCGAGCGCGGCTTCGCCATCAACGACCAGCTCACCGAGACCGGTCTGACGGCCGTCGGCATGGCCATCAAGGACGCGGACGGTCTGCCCGTGGCCGCGCTGTCGCTCGCCCTGCCGACCGCCCGCTTCGACCGCGAACGGCTTCCGGGCTGGGTCGGCGCGCTGTCGTCGGCCGTGGCCAAGGTCGAGGCGGCCCTGCCCGCCCGGTGACCGGCCCGACCCTGCTGGCTAGTGACGGCCGTCCTGGCCGATCGGGCGGAGGTGCCGGAGCAGCGTCAGGGAGACCACGGCCAGGCCGAGTGCCAGCACCGCGCTGATGGCCGCGACGACGAACAAGCCTTGGGCGAAGGCGGCCCGGGCCTCCGCCACGAGAGCCGCGGCCGGCCCCGGCGGCAGGCCCGCGGCGGCGTCGAGCGCCTCATTGAGCGAGGAGCCCGCCTGCGGCAAGGTGACCCGGCTGCCGTAGACGGCCGTGCCGACGCTGCCGAGCAGCGCGACGCCGAGGGCGATCCCCAGTTCGCCGCCGCTCTCCGCCAGGGCGGAGGCGGACCCGGCCCGCTCCCGCGGCGCGGACCCGACGATGAGGTCGAGTCCCAGCGCGCCGACGGGAGCCATGCCGAGGAAGGCGACCGTGACGCCGGCGACCAGCGTGAGGAGGCCGTCGCCCGCCACCACCACGGCGAATCCGGCGGCTGCCACCACCAGCCCCACCCCCACGACCGTCCCCGGCCGGAACGCCCCGGCGATGGCAGGGGCGGCGAGCGAACCGCCCACCAGCCCCAGAGCGGGGACGGCCATCCAGAGCCCGGCCGCCATGGGCGAGAGTCCTTCGACGAGTTGCAGGTGCTGGCTGACGAACAGGTAGACGCCGCCCTGGATCACCATGGAGAGCGCGAGGATGAGCAGGGCCGCCCTGAACGAGCGGTCGGCGAACAGGCCCGTGTCCATCAGCGGCTCGGCCAGCCGGCGCTGCCGCCGCACGAACGCCACGCCGGACACGAGGCCGGCCGCGAGCACGGCGTAGGCCATCGTCTGGGCGGGGTCGTCGGCCAACTCCTTCAGGCCGTGGACGACCGGCAGGATCGTGGCCAGCGACAGCGCGACGCTGGCCAGGTCGAGCCGGCCGGAGCCCTCGGGCGCGGTCTCCGGCAGCAGGATCAGGCCGCCCGCCACGACCAGGACCATGATGGGGACTCCCATCAGGAACACCGATCCCCACCAGAAGGTCTCCAGCAGCGATCCGGCGATCACCGGCCCGGCCGCGGCCCCGCCCATGAAGCAGGCGGTGAACACGCCGATGGCCATGGCCCGCTGCCTGGCCTCGGTGAACAACCCCGTCACCAGCGCCAGAGCCGACGGCCCCATGGCCGCGCCCGCGACGCCCAGCAGCACGCGCGCGGCGATCAGCATCGTCGTGGAGGTGGAGTAGGCGGCCAGGGCGGAGACGGCGCCGAACACGACCGCGCCGATCAACAGCAGCTTCCGCCGGCCGATCCGGTCGCCGAGCCATCCCATGGTGATCATGAAACCGGCGATCATGAAGCCGTACACGTCGGTGATCCACAGCAGCTCGGTGGCGCTGGGACCCAGGTCGGCGGCCAGGTGAGGAAGGGCGAGCACAAGAACCGTGTTGTCCACGGCGAGCAAGAGCGTGGCCAGGGCGAGGACGGACAGTCCGAGCCAGGCGCGCGCCCCGGCGCGGGCAGCGGTGATCGTCATGTGTTCAGCCTCGGGGACAGGCGTTATGGTTTGTTTCTGGCCTGTTTAGGGTGAGGTTCATGCACTTCGCCGTACTTGGCCCGCTCGAGGTGATCGCAGCTGACGGCTGCTCGGTCAGGGTTCCCGAGCGCAAGGTGCGGGCGCTGCTGGCCGGTCTGCTCGCCCACAACGGGCGGGTCGTGCCGGCGGAACGGCTGATCGAGAGCCTGTGGGGTCCGGAGCCACCGGGCAAGCCGCTGGGCGCGCTGCGCGCCAAGGTGTCGCAGCTGCGCCGGGCGCTCGACGAGGCGGAGCCGGGAGCCCGGGAGCTGGTCGTCACCCGGCCGACCGGCTTCTCGATCGACGGCGACACCGACGTGCGCCGCTTCCAGGAAGCGGCCGGCCGTGCCCGGTCCTCCGACGATCCGGGCGAGCGGGCCGCGCTGCTGGCCGAGGCGCTGGAATGGTGGCGCGGCCCGGCCTACGCCGACTTCGACGACCTGCCCGGCGAACCGCTCGTCCGCGGGGCCGCGGATCTGCTGGAGGAGCAGCGGCTTGCCGTACTCGAAGACTATGCGGAGGTACGGCTGGCACTCGGCCAGGACGCTTCGCTGGTCGGCGAGCTGGCCGGGCTGGCCGCGCAGCACCCGCTGAGGGAACGCTTCCACGGGCTGCTGATGCGCGCCCTCTACCGCTCCGAACGGCAGGCCGAAGCGCTGAAGGTCTACCAGGCGCTCCGCGAGCGCATGCGCGACGAGCTGGGCCTCGACCCGGGCCCCGAGCTCGCCGCCCTGCACCAGGCGATCCTGGAGCAGCGGCCCGGCCTGCGCCGCCCGCCGGTCCCTCCGGCTCCCGCGCCCGGCCGGCTGCCCGAGCCGCTCACCGGCCTCGTGGGCCGGGACGAGGCGCTGGCCGAGCTGGTCACCCTGCCCGGCACGGCCCGGCTCGTGACGCTCACCGGCACCGCCGGGGTGGGCAAGAGCCGCCTGGCGCTGGAGGCCGCCCGGCGGCTGGCCGGCGACTTCCCCGACGGCGTGTACTGGGTGGATCTGCTGGCTGTGGCATCGGACGTGGCCGAGGCGATCGAGGCGGCGCTCGGCCCGCGCGACAACGGCGGGGCTGGCCTCCCGGGCGAGCGGATCGCGTCCGCCTTCGGCAGCCGCCGGGCGCTGCTGGTCCTCGACAACTGCGAGCACGTGGTCGAGCCCGTGGCCAAGCTCGCCGAGCTGCTGCTGCGCGCCGGCTCCGGACCCCGGGTCGTCGCCACCAGCAGGGAGCCGCTCGGCGTGGCAGGCGAGGTCGTGCGGGAGGTCGCACCGCTGGACGCCGCCGCCGCGGCGCTGCTGTTCTCCGCCCGCGCCGCCGACGCGGGGCGGGGTCCGGCGGTGTCGGCCGCGGACGCCGCCGCCGTCGAGGTGATCTGCCGCCGCCTCGACGGCATCCCGCTGGCGCTGGAGCTGGCCGCGGCCCGGGTGCCGGCGCTGGGGGTGAAGGCCCTGGCCGAGCGGCTCGACGACCGGTTCCCTCTGCTGTCGGCCGGACGCCGGGCCGGCCCCGCGCACCAGCGCACTCTCAAGGCGGCGATCGACTGGAGCTGGGAACTGCTGACCGAGCCGGAGCGCGTCGTCCTCCGCCGCCTGTCGGTGCAGATCGGAGGGTGCACGCTGGGTGCGGCGGAACGGGTCTGCGCGGTGCCCCTGCCCGTCCCCGGCGGTCCGCCCGGCGACGCCGCGCCGGCAACGCGGGCCGTCCTCGGTCCTGACATCGACCCGGCCGACGTCGCCGGCCTTCTGGCCCGCCTGGTGGACCGCTCCCTCGTCGTGCGGTCGGAGGGCAGGTACCGGCTGCTGGAGTCCGTGGCGATCTACGCGCTGGAGCGGCTGCGCGAGGCCGGCGAGCACGACCTCGTCCTGCGGTGGTACGCCACCTACTACACGCAGCTCGCCGAGTGCGCCGAGTCGTACCAGGCCGGGCCCGCGCGACACCGCTGGATACGGCGGCTGGACGCCGAGACCGCCAACCTGCACGGAGCGCTGGAGGCGGCCGTGCGGCTGGGTGACACGCGGCTGGCCACGCGGCTCACCGGCTCGCTCGGCTGGTACCGGGCTCAGGCCGGCCGGGCCTGGGCGGGGCCGTCGGAGGCGGGGCCGCCGCATGGTGGCCGGCCCAGGGAGGCAGGCGGGTCAGATCATCCGCCGCAGGGCGGTCTCCACGGCGTCGACGAGCGCATCGCCTTCGGTACGGGGGTGGCGGGCGAGGCCTAGTTCGACGTCCGGCAGGGCGGGCAGCGCGGCCGGGTCGTGGCAGGCCATGGCCGGCTCCAGGTTGGCCGGCAGGACCGCCGCGACGCCGAGCCCTGCCCGTAGCGCCGCGAGCACTCCGGCGAGGCTGTTGCTCTCGAACGCCACCCGCCAGGGACGCCCCAAGCCCTCCATCGCCTCCAGCACCGACGTCCGCCAGGCGCACGTGTTGGAGAACAGCACCACCGGCAGCGGATCGGCGTCGACGGCGACGCCCTGCCCGACCGCCCAGACCAGCGGCAGGCGCACCGTCCAGCGCGGCGGCCAGGGAAGGTCGGGAACCTCGTCGAGCACGAGTTGCACCCGGCCCGTGTCGTACGCCTCCCGCATCGCCGCCGTGGAGAGGCTGAGCACCTCCAGCGTCGCGTCGGGGTGCAGCCGAGCGAGGTCGGCGAGTGCCTGAGGAAGGCGGCCGGCGGTGAGATCTTCGTGGAGCCCCACCCCGCAGTGCCCGGTGAGCGCGCGTCCCGTCTCTGCGAGCGCCTGGGCCGACAGCGCGAGGATGCGCTCGGCGTAGGGCAGGAGCTCCTCGCCCACCCGGGTCGGCGAGACTCCGGACGGCGCCCGGTGCAGCAGCGGACTGCCGACAGCCCTTTCGAGCTTGCGCAACTGCTGGCTGAGCCCGGGCTGTGTGCGGCCGAGCGCCGCCGCCGCACGGCTGATGCTGCCCGCGCGAACGGTGGTGACGAACGAGCGCAGCAGCGCGGTCTCCAGATCAGGCGCCATAAGCATTCATTATGCCTGGTCCAACAGATTGACGGCTTCCTATGGCCTGCCGGGTGACCTACCGTCGCAACGGTGACCAGATTCCGGCAGGTGCTCGCGGTGCCGGGCATGACGCCGCTGCTGAGCATCTCCCTGCTCGCCCGCACCGCGATCACAGCTGACGCGATGGCACTGACGATGTACGTCGTCATCGCCCTCGACCTCAGTTACGCGGCGGCCGGAGCGGTGGTGGCGGCGCTCACCGCCGGGGTCGCACTGGGCGGGCCGCTGGTGGGCAGGGTGATCGACCGGCGGGGCCTGCGTACCGTGCTGGTGGTCACGATCGCGGCCCAGCTGGTGTTCTGGGCGACCGTTCCCGTGCTGCCGTACGTGATCCTGCTGGGCGCCTCCTTCGCCGCCGGCCTGCTGATGGTGCCGATCCAGTCGGTCACCAGGCAGGCGATCGCCGCGATGACGGCGGCGGAGCAGCGGCGGCCGGCGTACGCGCTGGAGTCGGTGGTCGGCGAGCTGTCGTACATGGTCGGGCCGGCGGTGGTGATCGTGTGCGCGGCGGAGACGTCGCCCGGCGTGGTGGCGTGGGGCGTGGGCGCCGCGATCGTCGCCGGCGGGGCCGTGATCGCCCTGCTCGACCCGCCGCTGCGAACAGAGGACGAGGCAGCCGGCGAGGCGGCGGGCCGGCCCCGGCGGCGGGAGTGGCTCGGAGCCCGCATGGTCGCCGTCCTGACGATGGGATTCGGCGTCGCGATGTTGCTCAGCGGCGTCGACCTGGCCATCGTCGCCACTCTGCGAGAAGCCGGTCAGGTCTCGTGGGCGGCCGTGGTCATCGCCGTGTTCGGGGTGACGTCCGTCGTGGGCGGTCTGGTCTACGGAGCGCTGCCCCGGCCGATGCCCACCTGGCTGCTGCTCGGCCTCCTCGGGCTGGCGACGATCCCGGCCGGGCTCGCCCATGACTGGCCCTGGTTGTGCGTGGCCGTCATCGGCGCCGGGCTGCTCACCGCACCGACTCTCTCCACGGTCGCCGACGCGGTGAGCCGGCTGGCGCCCGCCGGCGTGCGAGGCGAGGCGACCGGCCTGCACTCCTCGGCGGCGAGCGCGGGGTTCGCGCTCGGTTCACCGGTCGTGGGAGTGGCGATCGACGCGTCCGTGCCGGCGGGCGGCTTCGCCGCGGCCGGCCTGGCCGGCCTGCTCGCCGCGCTGGTGGGATACCTGCTCCTGCGCCGCTCATCCACCACCACCCCCTCTCCGCCGTCTCCACCGCCCTCGTCACAGGCGCCAGGGCCCTGCGACGCCGTCGCGCCGGCCCCGTGAACCGCATCGCCGGCACGAAACCCGACGCCGGCCAGCCGGTCAAACGTTGGTCCGGGCTCGCCGGCGGGCTCGCGCCCAGCCTCCTGTCCGGGCTCGCGTTCGGGGTCGCGTCCATGCTCGTTCTCGGGCCCGTGGCCGGGCTGGTGACGGGGCTCCTGATCGGGCTTCCGAGCGGGGTCGCATTCGGGCTCGCGCGAGGGCTCATGGCCTGGGCCGAGCAACCCGCTCCGACGTCCTTCAGCACTCCCACCTCCAGCTGGCGACCGGACCCTCACCCTCCTGCGAGGGATTCTGGTCCGGTTCGCCGGCGCGCGGGTCAATCGTCCGCCGGTTCGTGCGTGACCCGGCGGACGCCGAGCAGTACGTAGCCCAGCGTCACGAAGACGGCCAGCGCGGCCAGGGCCGCCGAGGCGACCGTCGGCCAGCCCAGTCGCTCCACGTCCAGGAACGGGTAGACGTAGCGGCGGGGGAGGTTGGGGGCGGCGAGCAGCACGAAGGCGCCGTACAGGAGCGGGAAGCCCAGCCACGCGAACGGCGCCGACCAGCGCGACCGGCGCGACCGGTCAAAAGCGACCCAGTCGACCAGCGCCATGACGGGCGTCACGTAGTGCAGCAGGAAGTTGCCCAGCCCGCGCACGCCGCCGTCCAGCAGCGCCAGCGGGTTCGCCAGGTCGCGCGAGACGTAGTTGACCAGGCAGGTGACCAGAAGGTACAGGGTCACCGCGCCTTTGACGTCGGCGGAGGCCGGCCTCCTGCGGTCGTTGACCAGCCGCCAGGCATAGTAGAGCGCGAGCATGACGTTGCTCTGCACCGTGAAATAGGCCCACGGGCGGCCGACCGACGCCGCCAGGCTCGCCAGGCCCGCGATGGCGGCCGTGACCAGCAGGATGCGCCACGCCGTCATCCGGTCCTCCTCAGCCAGAGCGTGTGCGCGGCCCACGCCGCCGCGGCGCCGACCGCGTACCAGAAGAGATCGGGCGGGTTGAATGTGCTGCCCAGCAGCGGCCGCAGCACGGCCGGGATCTCCCCGAGCTGGGCGAACTCGATCAGCCAGCTCGCGCCGGTCGACACCCCCGCCGCCACCCAGGGCTTCACTCTGGGAAGGGCCAGCGTCACGAGCGTGTAGATCAGCACGGTGTAGAGGGCGTCGCCGGCGTACTTCGGCACGGGGCCGTCGAACAGGGCCCGCACCCCCAACCCGGCCGCGACCGTCAGGACGGCTGCGCCGAGAACCAGCAGGCGGGGCATCCGATCACATTAGCGCCGAAAGCACCTACGGGGCATCCACGTTCAGCTCGCGCGACGGGCGTCGCCCCGTCAACCCCGTCGAGCAGGCGCTCCGGCATGGGGACCCCGCGGGATCAACGCAGATGCCTGACGGAGTCCCAGCCCGAGCCGACCTGGTAGCCGTTGCCGAAGGGCGCCTTGGGCGACACCCTGAAGTTGTTGCCGAAATACTGCAACGACCCATCCGACTTCACCGCAAGAACGTCCGCGAACCCGTCACCGTTGACATCAGCAGAGCTGACGTGTTTCATCCCGGCCCACCCCGAACCGACCTGATAACCACTCCCGAAAGGCGCCCTCGGCGACACCCTGAAGTTGTTACCGAAATACTGCAACGACCCATCCGACTTCACCGCAAGAACGTCCGCGAACCCGTCACCGTTGACATCACCAACGGCCACATGCTTCACCTCCGCCCACCCGGAACCGACCTGATAGCCATTGCCGAAAGGCGCCGTGGGGGAGGACTTGATGTTGTTGCCGTAGTAGTGGAGCGTGCCGTCGGCCTTGACCGCGAGGATGTCGGCGAAGCCGTCGCCGTTGACGTCGCCGATCGCGGCGTGTTTCATCGTGGCCCAGCCCGCCCCGACATTCCTGCTGTCGCCGTACGGGGCCTGGCGCGAGCTGTTGAAGTTGTTGGGGAAGTAGTGGAGCGACCCGTCGGCCTTGACAGCGAGCAGGTCGGCGTAGCCGTCGCCGCTCACGTCGGGAATACGGTTGCTGCCGGCGCCGCAGTTGCGGCTGACGACGTTACGGTAGGTCTGCCCGTTCTTACTGCCGTACGGCACACCGTTGAAGACGGTCTGCACCCGCTCGTCGCCTGGCGCGCCCATACCGGTCTTGCCGTCGCCGTTCTTGTCGAACCACGTCTCGAAGTGCAGGTGAGGGGTGTTGCCGTTGGAGCCGGTGCCGCCGACCGCGCCGAGCGGATCCCCCTGTTGCACCCGGTCGCCCACCTCGACCGAGCGGTACTTGAGGTGCAGGTAGGCGGTGAACCAGCCGCCCCCGTGATCGATCTTCAGCATGTGGCCACCGCCCTTGCCGAAGTACGACTTGATCACGGTGCCGGCGGCGGGTGCGATGAGCTTGGCGCCATCGGTCGCGCTCTGCGGCTCCTTCACCATGTCGAGCGCCGGGTAGTGGCCCCAGGTGTCGAAGCGCCATTTCTCCCCGCAGAGGAACGGCATCTGGAAGTCGGGACGGGCGCCGGCCTCGGCGGGCGCGGCGATCGCGCAGGCCGCCAGGACACCGACGATGAGTAAGAACTTTCGCATGGCACGGGAACGTAGTGACGCCCTGTCATAGATCCGGCATAAGGATGAAGGACAGAGTCGGGAGGAACCGAGGCCCCGTCAAGCGTCGTGACCGGCCAGCAGCGGGTCACCTCGTCCGGCATGTCCCCGAGAGCGGAGCCGGGCGGGGACGCCCGCGCTGATGTCGGGGTTCACGGCCCCGATGACGGCCAGCAGCTCGCGGGCCCGCGCCTGGGCGGACGCCGCCGAGGCCTTGGCGCCGCGCTCGCTGTGCACCTCGGCTAGCTGGTGCAGTGCGCGCGCCTCCCAGATGGGGGAGTCGATCGAGATCGCAAGCCGGTGCGCCCGGCCGAGCCGGTGCAGCGCGATCTCGTGCTCGCCTCGCGCCCTGCTGGCCGCGCCGAGCGCCAGCCACGCCTTGGCCTCGACCAGCGGCTCGTCCACGGCGTTCGCCAGCTCGATGGCCTGACGGAGAAATTCTTCACCGATGGCGTGCCGACCCCGCTCGATCTCGAGGTACCCGAGACCGTAGCGGGCGAACGCCTCGCCCCGCAGGTCGCCGAGGCCCTCCACTGTGCTGAGCAGGTCGGTGAACGCCTGCTCGGCCTCGTCGAGCCGGTCGGAGCCGAGCAGCAGTTCGCCGATCCGGTAGACGACCTCAGGATGGGCGCGCCGGTCCAGCGCCATGCTCGCGGTGAGCGCCTCGTGTAGGTAGGGGCGGGCCGAGTCGAGGTGGCCGACGTCCATGAGGAGCTGCCCGAGCAGCCTGAGCACGAGGATCTCCGCACCCGCGTCGCCCACCTCGCGGATCGCGCGCAGCGCGGTCTCGCACTGCTCGATCGCCTCGCCGTACAGGCCCTTCATGCCCGCTGTGAAGGCCGCCACCGCGCGCGCGAGCGCCCAGCCGTGCCGGTCATCGCAGCGCTCGAACAGACGCAGAGCCTCCGTGACGGCTGCGGTAGCCGGTCCGTAACGGTGCCGGTACGCCTCCAGCAGGCCCATCCCGGTGAGCAGGGCGGCCGAGCCTCGTATGTTGCCCGCCGCGCGCGTGGCGAGGAGCGCGACTCGATGTGTCTCCTCCCAGTCGTCATAGTGGCCGCGGGTCTGGAACAGCGATACCGCGGTCACGGCCAGGTCCCAGCAGAGCTCGTCGAGGCCGAGCGCGGCGGCCTGGCGGACGGCGGCCACGATGTTCGCGCGTTCGATCTCGTACCAGGACAAAGGGTCGGTGTCGACGATGTCCATGCCAGGGGGGTTCCAGCGGGGAGCCGCTCCGTGCACGACGGTGTAGTCGCCGCCCTGGGTCGCGCGGTGCGCCCGGTCCACCAGCGCCAACCAGCCGCCCAGCACCCGTGTGACGTCCGCCTGGCTGACTTCGCGGGCGTAGATGCGGACCAGGTCGTGGAGGCGGTAGCGCATGTCCCCGGCTACCTGGAGCAACTGGGAGTCGACCAGGCTGTCGACGAGGTCTTGCGTGCCGTTCGCGGCCAGGGCCACCCAGCCGGGGATCTCAGAGGTGTCGGCCTGGGCGAGGGCGGACAGCAACCGGAGAGCGGCGGGGTCCAGGCCCTCGGTGGACAGCGCGATGCTGCTGCGGACCTCCAAGTCACCGTGCGCGAGCTCGTCGAGCCTGCGGCGTTCGTCTCTGAGCCGCTCCACCATGTGGCCGACCCGCCAGTGTGGCCGGCTGGCGAGCCTGGCACCGGCGATCCTGAGGGCCAGCGGGAGGTTTCCGCAGAGCCGGGCGAGCTGGGCGGTGGCCTCCGGCTCCGCCTGCAGCCGGTCGGCCCCTGCGACGCTGTTCAGGAATCGTACGGACTGGGCAGGCTCCAGCTCCGCCAGCTCCACCCGGCCCGCAACGGGCAGACCGGCCAGCCGCGACCTGGCGGTGATCAGCACCCCGCACCCCGCGTCACCTGGGAGAAGGGGACGTACCTGGGCTTCGTCGAGCGCGTCGTCCAGAACCACCAGCACCCGCCGCCCTGCGATGCGCTCCCTGAACCTGGCCGCCCGCTCCTCCACGCCTCCCGGCAGGTCCTGCACCGGTTCGCCCAGGGCCCGCAGGAAGTTCGCGAGCACCTCTCCTGGCTCCACCCGCCGGTCAGGGAGGGCGCGCAGCCGGGCGAAGAGCTGACCGCCGGAGAAGCGCTCACATATGCGGTGCGCGACGTGCACGGCAAGCGTGGTCTTGCCTACCCCCGCCTTGCCCGTGACGATCGCGACCGGCACCACGGCGGCCGTGGACTCCGGCAGCAGGACCGCCGCCAGCTCTGATGTCGTTGTCTCACGCCCGGTGAAGTCCGGCACGTCGGTGGGAAGCTGTCTCGGGCAGGGTTCCGCACGCAGGTCGAGGGCGGGGTCATCGGTGAGGATGGCCTGCTCCATTCCCTTCAGCCGCGGGCCTGGCTCGAGACCGAGCTCATCCGTGAACGCCGCACGCGCCTCGCGGTAGACGGTCAGCGCCTCCGCCTTGGCCCCGCACCGGTAGAGGGCGAGCATGCGCAGCGCCCACAGGGGCTCCCTGAGCGGCTGCTCGTCGGTAAGCGCGGCCAGCTCGGCCACCAGCTCTCGGTGGCGGCCGAGCCGCAGCTCAAGCTCCAGGCACTCCTCGAGCACAGCCCTGCGGCCGTCGTCGATGGCGGCCACCTCGGCCTCGACACCGACGAAGTCGACCCCGGACAGGAGCGGCCCCTGCCACAGCGCCAGCCCGCGTCGCAGTGACGTGGCGGCGTCCCGGTCCCTGCCCTGCGCCGCCGCCTGGCGGCCCGCCTCCACGTGCGCGACCCATTCCAGCAGGTCGAGCGTGTCGGGTCCGGCCTCCAGGAGGTAGCCGCCGGGCATGGTTCTGATCACGTCGGGGCAGCCGGCCGCGGCCAGCGCCCTGCGCAGCCGCCCCACCGTGTTCCGGATCTGGCGCGCCGGTGACGGGACCGGCCCGGAGAAGCAGAACTCGACCAGACGCTCCACGGTCACCGTGTCGTTGGCACGCAGCAACATGAGCGCGAGCAGCCCGCGCTGGCGGTGCCCGAGATGGAGCACCTTCCCGTCCACGGTGGCCCTGACCTGCCCGAGAAGCTGGAATCTTAACGCCATGCGCGCCCACCCTTTTACCCACTTCGCCCCCGTTGGCCGATAATCGTCCTCCAAGGCCCCACGGCGGGTCCAGGCATTGCAGTCCTGGCTTAAAAGCCCAGCTTGACCGGGATGAACAGCGGGAAGGTGGCCACGATCGATGTTACGGATCCTTTTCACCAGCGAAGACCTCGCCCGTACGCGAGTCGCGACAGCCGATCCGCTGTGGGAGATCGCGCTCAGCATGTTCCGGCTGGCGGGGCGCAGAGGTAAAGGAGCGTTCGCCACGTGGCGCCGCCGGACCCGCCAAGAGCTGGCCAGGTCGGACAACCTGGCCACCGTGCGGTGCGTCCTGGGCCCGCTCTTCCCCACTCATTCGTCGTACTTTCCCGACTTCCTCACGCCACCCGCCGGCGTGCACGGGCTGGACGCGGGGGTCGACGCCGTGCTGAGCACGCCGCGCCCGCTGCTGCGCAGGGAACTGGACAAGCTGGCGAGGCGGACGGGCACGCCGTCATGGGCGTGGGGCCTGGCCGACGGCCGCATGGACGCCTTCCATGACCTGCGCGACGGGCTTCGCGGCTACTTCGATGCCGCCATCGCTCCCTACTGGGTCGAGATCCAGGCGATGGTGGACGCCGATCGGGCCAGGCGCGGGCGCGCGTACCTGGACGGCGGGGTCGGCCGCATGCTGGCGAGCTTCAGCCCGGTCATCCGGTGGCGGCCACCCGTACTGAGCATGGACCACCCGGTCCACCGGGACGTGCACCTCGACGGGCGCGGGCTGGTGCTGATTCCGTCGTACTTCTGCTGGGGCGCGCCCGTGGCGCTGGCCGACCCGGAGCTACCGCAGGTGCTGGTATACCCGATCGAGCGGGACCGCCCGCCGGCCACGCCGAGGAAGCCGTCCGAGAGCCCCAACGCTCGGCTGCTCGGCCCCACCAGGGCCGCCATACTGAAATCCACCGTCGCGGGGGTGACCACGGGAGAGCTGGCCCGCCACCATGGGATCTCACCCTCCGGCGTGAGCCAGCACACCCAGGTGCTGCGCGAGGCGGGGCTCATCGTCAGCCGCAGGTCCGGCGGAAACGTGGTCCACACCGTCACGCCCCTCGGCGCGGCCCTGCTGGCCGGCGGCCGGATGGATGCAGCGCTGGCGTGAGAGGTCAGCCACGCGCTCGCCGCAGTCAGAACCGGTCGGGCAGGATCGTGGGCTGCCCCTGCCCGATCTGCCCAGCCGAGGTTCCGCGCCGGGCTACACGGCGGCGGCCGTCCGCTCCTCGTCCCGGGGGAAGAAGGGCAGCTCGATGAGGACACGGCCGGCGGCGGCGAGGATCTGCGCGGCATCGTCGACCGGCGGATGGATCCACTGGTTGATCAGCAGCTTGACCTCCTTGGCCGCGGCGCCCGAGGCCATCACCTTGCGGTCCCAGCCCCTGGTGAATACCCCGCCGGCGGCGCCCAGGTCCAGGCAGGTGACGTAGGGCCCGGCGGTGAAGTCGCGCAGCGGCAGTCCGAGCAGGTCGGCGGCGGCGTTGTACCCGGCGATCTTGCCCATGGGGGTGGCGTGCTGGCAGGCCTGCATGACCACGTGCTCGGCGTCGAACGCCGCCGCGGCCGTGTCGCCGGCGGCGAACACCTCGGGAAGGGCGCGCAGGCGCCGGTCCACCGGCACCCGGCCGAGGTGGTCGAGCCGGTCGGAGATCTGCCGGGTGAGCTCGCTCGCCCGCATGCCCACCGACCAGACCACCGCGTCCGCCTCGACCTTGGCGCCGTCGGAGAGGACGGCGTAGCCGTCGCCGACCTCGGTCACCGTCGTGCCGAGCCGGCGTTCGACGCCCAGCTGGTCCAGCGCCGCCTCGATTTCCTCGCGCGGGCCCGGGCCGAGCTGGTCCGCGACCACCTCTGACCGGTCCACCAGCAGGACCCGGCCTCCGGCGGCCAGTGCGGTCGCCGCTTCCAGGCCGGTGAAGCCGGCGCCCACGACCACGGCCGAGTAGTCCTCCCGTCCGCGCAGGTGGCCGGTGAGCCGCCGGGCCCCCTCGAGGGTGTCGATGTCGAAGAGCCGTTCGACGCCGGGCAGGCCCTGGGGCCGTACGAGCTTGCTGCCCGCCGCCAGCACCAGGCGGTCATAGCCGATCTCCTCGCCGTCGGCCACCACCACCCGGCGGCCGGTGTCGATCGTGCTCACCGAGGCGCGCAGGTGCCGGACGCCGATCGGGTCGAGGATGCCGCGCAGCTCCACCTTGGCCAGGTCCGGCTCCGGCTCGTACAGGCGGGGCCGCAACACCAGGTGCTCGCCCGGCGCGATGAGCGTGATGCGCAGATCCGCGTCTCCACGTGCCAGCGCCGCTCCCGCCGCGCTCCACACGCCCGCGAAACCGCCTCCGATGATCACCACGTGTGCCATCGTCCATGTCCTCTCTCAGCCTTCGCTCCCCGGAGATGTCCGGGGGCGGCAGGGAGACAAGACGGCGGGCTCAGATGTGACCGATGCGGGGAAGTTTCTCCGGATTGGCTAGTCTCCTGAAGACCGTGATCCGGCCGTCGGCGACCTCCAGGGTGTCGAGCCAGACCAGCTCGCCGCCCTGGTAGGTCGCCAGGGCCGGATAGCCGTTCACCTCGATGATCTCGAACGCGTCGGGACGCCTGATCCGGATCTGCCTGACCGCCAGCAGGGCGATCGTCTCGGCACCCCGCACCGGCCTGCGCGCGGCGGTCGCCTTGCCGCCACCGTCACCGACGTAGACGGCCTCTGGAGCCAGCAGCGCGACGAGCGCGGCCATGTCCCCCGCGTCGGCGGCCGCCTTGAACGCCCTGAGCACGCGTTCGGTCTCGGCCCTGGACGCCCGGGGCCGCTCCTTGACGACGGCGACCCGTGCCCGCGCGCGGGAGGCGAGCTTGCGGCTGGCCGCGGAGGTGTTGCCGAGCACCTCGGCGATCCGGTCGAACGGGAAGTCGAAGACGTCGTGCAGCACCAGGGCGACGCGCTCGGCGGGGGTCAGCCGCTCCATGACCACCAGCATCGCGGTGCTCACCGACTCGTCCATGACGATCTGGGCGGCGGCGTCGGGACCGGTCAGCAGCGGTTCGGGCAGCCAGGGCCCGACGTAGGACTCGCGCCGGACGCGGGCCGAGCGCAGCACGTTGTAGGACGTACGGGCTGCCAGCGTCACCAGCCAGGCCCGCAGGTCCCGCACCTCGGACAGGGCGGCGGCGGAGGCGCGCAGCCAGACCTCCTGCGTCACGTCCTCCGCCTCGGCGACGGTGCCCAGGATCCGGTAGGCCGCCCCGAAGACGGCGGGCCGGTGCGCGTTCCAGTCGGCCTCCGCCAGCGTGCCGGTGGGCTCCATCCTCGACCTCCTGCCGCCTGCCCCGGTGTCCGACCGCCGATGATAGGCAACCCGATCCGGGCCCTTCGCCGCGGGCGGGGTCGGTGGCGGAGCGAGCGTTTTGGGGCGTCAAAGCCTGGCCCTGGAGTCCGTTTTGCGCAGATTGTCGCATTCGCGCCCTGGGTAGCTCCCCATGTCGAGGTTGCACCCGCAGCCGCGCCGATCGCTCCACCACGTTAGGAGCAGCCACATGAGAACGCCGAGCCGCCTGACCGCAGCCAGGATTTTGCCCTTGCCCCGCCTCAGCGTGCCGACACCGTACCCGGACAACGACGACTCCTCAAGCCATCGGCGTCGCCGTCGCCACCGGCGCTGATCGGCGCGCAGGACCGTGCGGCCGAAGAGTCCTGCCTCGGGCCCTTCAGCCGCACGCCTCATCCCCCGGAAGGCGGAGCCTCCCTGACCGGAGCCTGCCGGAGGATCCCTTCACCCGCCTACGCGCACTGCTTCCTGTGGTAGACCGAGCAGTCGCTCCTCCAGCACTTGAAGACGGAGCAGCAGATGCTGCCCGTACAGGTCGTGTGGTCGAGGATGCAACGTGCCGTGCAGGCGGCCTGCGCGTCGCCGGTCGGTACGACCGCGGCGACGATCCGGTCCGCCAGATCGGTGATGAGCTTCATACGTCCCACCTTCTCTCCGGTGACTATTCGCACAGGGTGACCAAGCGGTAGCTGCAGTCGGTGTTGTAGCACCTCATCTTGTAACACCCCGTGTTCGGGTCGTAGCTGACCTGCACGCACACCGGACTGCACGCCGCGGCGGCCTTGACCGTCGGGATCAACCGGTCGATGAGCCTGTCCAGCATTCTGTTCTCACCTCCTTCGCTGCCTCGCAGTCACTGGGCGCGGTTTCATCGAGAGCCATCTCGTGATAACCGCGGGCTTGCAGGCGGAAGAAGCGGGCGTACGTGCCGTCCACCGCCATGAGGTCGTCGTGGTCTCCCCGCTCGGCGACGACCCCGTCCTCCAGGACGACGATCAGGTCGGCGTCCCGCACGGTGTTCAGCCGGTGGGAGATGAGCAGGCTCGTCTGGCCCGCGCGGTGCCGGCGCATCCGGGCGTGCACGTCCGCCTCGGCCTCCGGATCGAGACCCGAGCTCGGCTCGTCGAGGATCATCAGGTCCCGTCCGTCGCGGAGGAAGGCTCTGGCCAGGGCGGTTCGCTGCCACTGCCCGCCCGAGAGCACGACCCCGGTCGAGGAGTCCTCGCGGTCCTCCTCGCTGGTGAACATCCGGGTGAGCAGCGTGTCGTAGCCGCGGGGAAGGGACGCGAGCAGCTCGTCCACCCCTGCCCTCCGCGCGGCGGCGCGGATCCGGTCCAGGTCGTCACGGGCGCCGACGTCTCCCACGCCGATGTTGTCGCGGGCGGAGAAGTCGTAGGTCATGTGGTCCTGGAAGACGCCGCTGATCCGATCCCGCAGCGCGTCCGGCCGGACGTCGCGCAGGTCGACCCCGTCCCAGAGGATCGTTCCCCGGCTCGGGTCGTAGAAGCGGCAGAGCAGCTTGACGAGCGTGCTCTTGCCGGCGCCGTTGAGCCCGACCAGCGCGACGGCCGCGCCGTACGGGATGAACAGGTCAACGCCGCGCAGGATCCAGGGATGGTCGTCGCTGTAGCGGAACCACACGTCGCGCAGCTCGATCCCGCGCCGCAGCGGCGGCAGCGGCGCGGGTTCGGCCGGCACGACGAGGTCCGGCTCGGCCCTGACCACCGCCACGTAGTGGCCGAAGAGCCGCAGGTTGTGATCGGCGATCGCGATGCCGGTGACCAGGGTGTTGAGCCCGCCCTGGACGGCGACGACGGCGGCGGTGAACATCGACACGTCCCCGACGGTGAGCGCGCCCGACCGGGCCGCGGCGATGGCCCAGACGAGCCCGCCCCCGGCCACCACGGCGGACAGCAGGGCGAGCACGCCCTCCGCCGACAGCTCCTTGCGGTCCATCCGCCGCCTGCCCTCATGAGCCGTCGACAACTCCGCCATGAGGCGGCCGCGCAGGAATCCGCCGGTGTTGAAGAGCCTGATCTCCTTGGCCGCCTCGATCGTGCTGAGCAGGTTGCTGTAGAAGAGCTGCCGTCGCTCCGCCGGGCCGATCTCCCACATCATCGTCGTACGCTGGCGTGACAGCTTCAGCTGCGCGACGAGCGCCGGCACGGCGGCGCACAACACGATCAGCGTCATGGCCGGGCTGATCACGAGCACGGCCCCGACGAAGCCGATCACTGTGACGGCTGAGCGCACCAGGCCGAACGACTCGGTGACGATGCTGTCGGCCCTCGACGCCCCCTCCTGGGCCAGGCGCAGCCGGTCGAGGAAGCGCGGATCCTCGAAGGGCCGCAGCCCGGGGAACCGCGCCGTGGCCGCGAAGAGCCGGTCCGTCGTGGCGGCCACCATGGCCCGGCCGACCTGGTTGCCGAGATACCCCGACCAGTGCGGCAGGACCGCGGCGGCGACGCCGATGCCGGCCAGCCCCGCGGCCAGGCCCAGCAGCTCGGCCAGGGAGGCCGCCCCGGTGAGGCCGTCGATGACCAGCTTGGTCAGCCAGGCCGCCGCGACCGGCGCCGCAGCCGTGCCCAGCAGCGTGACCGCGTACCCGATCGCGGGAACGGCGGCGGCGCTCCACGCGGTTGCCGCCGCCTCGCGCGCGGAGGCGGTCAGGCGCACCCCCTCAACGGCCATGCCGCGCCACCAGCTTCCTGATGGTGACGGCATGGAGATCGTCGGCGTGGAAGAAGCCGTGCTCCCGTGAGTCGAAGCTGGCCTCGGTGTTGTCACCGATCAGGACGAACCTGCCGGCGGGGACGACGTCGTCGTCGACGGCCTCGCGCACGTGCTCCGGGACCGGGTCGCCGGGCAGGGCGGCGATACGCTTGATCAGATATTTGCTGCCGATCGGGTGAGGGCTCAGGACGACGGCGATCTGCCCGGTGCGCAGCGCCGCGAGACGCGTGCGCCGGGACAGGAGCCGGTCCCCGTCGGTCAGCGACGGGGCCATGCTGTTGCCGTGGACGCGGATCACCATGTACGTCGCGCGCAGCCGTACGGCCAGCAGGGCCAGACCCGCGAGCCCGCAAGCCGCCGCGAGGAACGCCCGCCTCACGGCGTCCCGACCCCGGCCAGCACGGCGACCAAGTACTGCAACACGCCCTCCCCCGGCCTGTCCGTGAGCAACGTGCGGATCCCCGTGACACAGCGGACGCGGTCCCGGTCAGGACCTGTCACGCGACGCGCAGGAGATCCACGAACCGGATGTTTCACGATCCCGCTAGCCCGGCCCTCGCGCGCCACTAGCCCGGCGCCGCCTGCCGCGGGCCAAATGCCGGAACGGCTCCTTCCGCCGCCGAGCTAACAGGGATGAAACACGCGCGGGTGTTCCATGAACCTCACCAGACCGGCGCACGCGTGCTTGGAGCGAACGTGCCTGGCTGCCTCCGCTCGACTGACCCGAGGAGACGTCATGGACACCAACCCGCCTCGCGAGCATGGCTCCTACGACCGGAACCAGGTCGGCGACACGCAGCCCACCCGTGAGGGCTTCCACCCGCCGGGCCCGATGTTCATCCCGCCCGGGTTCCCGCCCCCGCCTCCTCCCGCTCCCCTTCCCGCCCCGCAGCGGCGGGCGGGGATCGTCCTCACCGGCAAGGTGGCCACCGGACTGGCGCTGGCGGCGTTGATCACCCTCGCGGGGGCGGCGCTCGGAGGCGGCGCCGTGGGAGCGCACCTGGTCGCGGCCGGCCGGCCGGCCGCGACCGCCACCGTCGCCGGCCCCAACCCGGTGTTCCGTACGGCTTCCGCCCCGTACACGGTCGCGCAGGTCGCCGAACTCGTGCAGCCGTCCGTGGTGATGATCCAGGGCCAGACCGCCGGAGGCTCCGGGGTGGTGCTGTCGGCGGACGGGCTGATCCTCACCAACAACCACGTCGTGGCCGGGCAGGATCGCCTGGCGGTGAAGTTCAGCGACGGCAGGACAGCCCAGGCCGGCGTGGTGGGCACCGACCCGGCCACCGACCTCGCCGTCATCCGCGCCGAAGGCGTGACCGGGCTGGCCAGAGCCACGCTGGGCGACAGCGACCAGCTCAAGGTCGGTGACGACGTCCTGGCCATCGGGAGCCCGCTCGGCCTCGACGGCACGGTGACGGCGGGCATCGTCAGCGCGCTGGACCGTACCGTGACCGCCGGGAACGGTCCGGACGGACGGCAGCCGCCTCCGGGCATGGGCGGGCAGGAGCAGGAGAGCGGGACGACCACGCTCGGCGGCATGATCCAGACCGACGCGGCGATCAACCCCGGCAACTCCGGCGGCGCCCTGGTCAACGCCGCCGGCGAGCTGGTCGGCATCAACAGCGCCGTCGCTCCCGAAGGGGTCAACCTGGGCTTCGCCATCCCGGTGAACACCGCCAAACAGGTATCCGAGCAGCTCATCAGCAAGGGCAAGGTGAGCCACGCGTACCTGGGGGTGAGCGTCACCGACGCGACGGGCCAGGTGGCCGGCGCGCTGATCCGGCAGGTGGTCCCGGGCAGCCCGGCCGACAAGGCGGGACTGAAGCAGGGCGACCTCCTCACCAAGATCGGCGACACGCCGGTCACGGGCGGCGACACGGTCGTCGGGCAGGTCCGTGGCTTCACGGTCGGCCAGCGGGTGCAGATCACCTACCAGCGGGACGGCGAGCCGAACACCGTGACCGTCGTCATGGCGGAGAAGCGGTAGCCCGAGGCCGGCGCGCGGCCGTGGCCGGCAGCTCCATGCCGCCTTCCCGGCCGGTCCGCGGGTGCGGGCCTCGATTTGGCTGACTCACTGGATATCTGTTATACAGTTAGCCATGTCGATTCATCCGGTCACCGTGGCGGACGCGGTCGCCGACCAGCTGCGCCGCCGGTTGTTGTCCGGCCACTACCGAGGCGGAGACCAACTGCGCGACACCGAGCTGTCGCAGGAGTTCGGCGTGGCCCGGCCCACAGTGCGCGCAGCCGTGCAGACGCTGGTGGCGGAAGGGCTGCTCGATCGCGGGCGCGGACGCAGCGCGCAGGTCCGGACGTTCACCGCCGAGGACGCCATCGACCTGGGCCGGCTGCGCCGCCCGATCGAGACGATCGCCGTCGAGATGATCATTTCGCGGGCCCGGCCCCTCGCCGGCATCGCCGCGGCGGCGCGGGCGTTCTCCGCGCTGGGCGACGACGTCTCGTGCGACGTGGTCGCCGGCCATGACGTGGCCTTCCACCGGGCCGTGTTCGTCGCCGCGGGCTCGGCCCGCCTGCTGCGCACCTTCGACGAGCTCAGCGCCGAGCTGCGCCTGCTCATCGCCCAGCTTCGCCCGGCCTACGACAGCGTCTCCGACCTGGCGCGCGAGCACGAGCTGCTGCTCGACGCGTTGCGCTCCGGCGACGTCCAGCAGGCCAGGGCCGCCTGGAACGCCCACTGCGACGACTCGGAACGTTTCTACCTCGACCTCATCCAGGAGCACTCACGGTGAACTTCAACGACTTCGACGCCCTCAGCTTCGACTGCTACGGGACCCTCATCGACTGGGAGGCCGGCATCGCCACCGTGCTGCGCGCGTGGGCCGGCACGCACGGTCTGCGGATGAGCGACGAGCACCTGCTGACGGCCTATTCCGCGCACGAGGCGCAGGCCGAGGCCGACCACCCGGGCGACCTCTACCCGCGGATCCTCGCGCGGGCGATGCGTGGCCTGGGCGCGCAGCTCGGCGTGCCGGTCAGCGACGGCGAGGCCGAGTCGCTGGCGGTCTCCGTGCCCGACTGGCCGGCGTTCCCCGACTCGGCGGAGGCGCTGGAGCGTCTCTCGCGGCGCTACCGGCTCATCATCCTGTCCAACGTCGACCGCGCCTCCTTCGCCGGCTCCAACAAGCGCCTCGGCACCACCTTCACCAGCATCCTCACCGCCGAGGACGTCGGCTCCTACAAACCCGATCCCCGCAACTTCGAGGCGCTGGCGCGCGAGGCCGAGCGGCTCGGAGTGGCCGAGGGCAGGCTGCTGCACGTGGCGCAGAGCCTGTTCCATGACCACGTGCCGGCCAAGGCCGCGGGCCTGCCCACCGTGTGGATCAACCGCCGTCACGACAACGCGGGCTGGGGCGCGACACCGGAGCCGTCGGCCGGCGTCACCCCTGACTGGACCTTCACCTCCATGCGCGCGTTCGCGGACGCGGTCGACGCCGGCAACGCCTGACGCCCGCCCGAGCACGGTCCCGGACGAGCATGCCGGTCGTCGCCCAGCACGTTCCGCCTCATACGATGATCGACGCCCCGGCGCCGACATTGGAGGCTGAACGTTGCTGGATCGAGAACGCGTACGCGCTCTCCTCGCCCACCCGCGCTTCGAGCGGGCGATCATGGCGGTCATCGTGCTCAACGCGATCACGATCGGCTGTGAGACCTCCTCCTTCGTGATGGGGTGGATCGGCGAGCCTCTTCACGTCGTGGACCGCGTGGTGGTGGGCGTGTTCGTCCTGGAGCTCGCCGCCCGCCTCTACGCCCACCGGGGCGCGTTCTTCAAGGATCCGTGGAACTGGTTCGACACCGCCATCGTGGGGATAGCGCTGGTGCCCGCCTCCGGGCCGGCCTCCGTGCTCCGCACCTTGCGGATCATGCGGGCGCTGCGCCTGGTCACCGCGGTGCCCAGCATGCGCAGGGTCATCTCGGCGTTGATGGCGGCCATTCCCGGCATGGCCTCCATCCTCGGCCTGCTGATCATCATCATGTACGTGGCGGCGGTGATGGCCACCCAGTGGTTCGGGCGGACGGCACCGGCGTACTTCGCCGAGATTCCGACCTCCCTGTTCACCCTGTTCCAGGTGATGACCGGGGAGGGCTGGCCGGACATCGCCGACCAGATCATGGATGCCCATCCGTGGGCATGGATCTTCTTCGTGACCTACATCCTGGTGTCCTCCTTCGTGGTGCTGAACCTGTTCATCGCGGTCGTCGTCAACGCCATGGACGACGAGAGCACCTCCGCGGAGGAGCAGCGCACCGACGACCGGCTCAGGGCGATCACGGAGGAGCTGGCGCGCCTGCACGCCAAGCTGGACGCCCTTTCCCCGCGGGCCGAGAGCAGGACCGGCGGGCAGGAGGACGACCCCGAAGCGTCACCCAGCCTGTCGAACGCGAGCTGACCGGCTGCGTCACCGGCAGAGCGTGAGGGCGTCCAGGCTGGGATAGTCGGTGTACCCGGCGGCTCCGTGCGTGTACAGGTGGGCGGTGTCGATCGGCTGGAGAGGGGCGTTACGGGCGAAGCGGGCCGGCAGGTCGGGGTTGGCGATGAACGCCCTGCCGTAGGAGACCAGGTCGGCCAGTCCGGAGGCGAGCGTGGCCTCGCCGGCCTCCTTGCTGGTGGCGGGGCGGTTCTCCCCGACGTTGGCGATGAGGGTGCCCCGCCAGCGGGGCCGCAGGTCGGCCAGAGCCGGATAGCGGTCGCCGTCGGTGAGGTGCAGGTAGGCCAGGCCGAGGCCGTCGATGCGCCCGACGAGGTCGCGATAGACGGGGCCGGGGTCGCTCTCCACCATGCCGAACTGCGGGTTGCCCGGCGACAGGCGCAGCCCTGTGCGGTCGGCGCCGATCGCGCCTGCCACGGCGGTGACGACCTCGACGGGGAAGCGGACGCGGCCCCCAGCCGTGCCGGGGCCGTACTCGTCGTCGCGGAGATTGGTGTTGTCGGCCAGGAACTGGTGGATCAGGTAGCTGTTGGCGCCGTGCAACTCGACCCCGTCGAAGCCCGCCGCCATCGCGTTGCGGGCGGCGGCGACGTGGTCCAGGACGGCCTGCCGGATGTCCGCCCCGGTCATCACACGGGGCGTGACGGGATCGGCCTTGCCGCCGTCCCGTACGTGGACCGGACCGGGCGTGGGCACGGCCGACGGGCCCGAGGGCACGTCGGCGGCCAGGCGCGACAAGGGGTGACCCTGCCGGCCACCGTGCATGAGCTGGGCGAAGACGCGGCCCCCGGCCGCGTGCACGGCCTCCGTGACGGCGCGCCAGCCGCGGACGTGTTCTGGCGTCTCCAGGCCCGGCATGCGCCATCCCGACTGGCCGCGGGCACTGGGCCAGATGCCTTCCGTGACGATGAGGCCGGCACCCGCTCGTTGCGCGTAGTGGTCGGCGACGATCGGCAGCGGGGTGCCGTCCTCATGAGCGCGGAAGCGCGTCATCGGGGCCATCACCATACGGTTGGGGAGCGTCAGGCGGCCGAGCCGGCAGGGCGTGAGCAGCAAGGAATCAGTCATGCCGGTACGGTAAGAGTTGACATTGATGTCAGGTTCAACCCGAGGTACGGCATGCGGATCGGTGAGCTGGCCCAGCAGACCGGCGTGAGCGAGCGGTCGCTGCGCTATTACGAGCAGCAAGGGCTGCTCCAGGCGGAGCGCACCCCTGGCGGCCACCGCGACTACGCCGACGGGGCCGTGGAGCGGGTCATCCGCATCCAGGAGTTGTTCGCCGCCGGGCTGTGCAGCACCAAGATCGCCCAGCTGCTCCCGTGCCTGGGCGACGGCAAGGGCGGCGCGGCCGTAACGGCCACACCGTGGCTGGCCGACCAGCTCACGAAGGAACGTGAGCGCATCGACCGCATGATCGGCGACCTCGTCCGTTCCCGGGATGTCCTCGACGACGTCATCAGGGAAGCCCAGGATCGCGGGTGATGATCCACCCAGCGCCCCGCCGGCGGAACGACGCGCCCTCAGCCTTTCCAGCCGCTCGCGTCCAGGAAGTCCTGCCAGGTCATGTAGGGCGCCTCGGGATGCCGCTGGTGCAGGATCTCTCCCGGCAGGGTCATGGGCGGCGCCTTGCGCGGATCGGCGAGGCCCTGCTCGACGATGGCGTCGGTCAGGGCACGAGCACCGCCGTGGCGAGGGTAGACGGCGTGCACACGATCGGCGTACCCCGCGGGCAGTTCGCCGGGGCCGCCGGTCAGGTCCAGGCCGATGCCGGTGTGCGCGACCACGATCTCCGGCGGGCGGCGGCGGGCGAACACCGGCGAATCATGGAAACCGAATGAGGTGTGCAACGCGATGCCGTCCCAGACGGTGTCGACGCGGCGGTCGGTGATGCCCTGCCTCTCCAGGAACCGGGCGGCGAAGTCGGCGCCGTCGACCTCGAAGCGCTGGCCGGTGTCTGCGCGATCGGTCAGGCCCATGTCGTGCAGCACGCAGATGAGAAACATGACCTCGGCGTCGTAGTCGCGGCCCGGCCGGCGTCCGGCCCGCGCGGCGGCCGCCCGGGCGAACAGGTAGCTGCGCAAGCTGTGGTTGCGCAGGTACGGCTGCTGAGCGTCCGTCACCAGTTGCCTGGCCGCCTTGGCGACACGGGTGGAGGGGAAGGACAGGTCGGCGTGCCCGCTCGCGGCGGCGGGAGGTGCGCCGGTCGCCAGGGCCGCCGCACCGGCCAGGCCGGCTCCCAGCACGGTCCGGCGGTTGGGGGACGAGCTCATGAGGTCTCCTTCGGGGTCATCAGCGAATGGGAGGTGTGAAAGCGATGGCGATAGGCGCTGGGTGTGATGCCCAGGGCCTTCAGGAACGCCCGGCGCATCGTCTCGTCGGACCCCAGACCGCACCTGCGGGCGATCGCGGACACACCATCGGCGGTGGTCTCCAGCAGGATCTGGGCGGCCTCCACTCGTATCCGCTCGACGTACTGGCCAGGGGTGAGCCCGATCTCGCGGCGGAACAGCCGGGTCAGGTGGCGTTCGCTCACCATGACCCGGGCCGCCATCGCGGTCAGGGTGTGCTCTGCCGCGGGCTCGGCGGCGATCGTGTCCAGCAGGCGGCGCAGCGCCGGGTGACGCGTCGCGGGGACGGCCCCGCGCATGCTGAACTGCGACTGACCACCAGGCCGCTGCAGGAACACGACCATGTACTTCGCCACCGCACGTGCGAGTTCCGGCCCGTGGTCCTCTTCCACGAGGGCCAGCGCCAGGTCGATGCCGGCGGTGATGCCCGCCGAGGTCACGACAGATCCGTCACGCACGAAAATGGCGTCCGGCTCCACGGTGACCCGCGGGAAGCGGAGCCCCAGCTCGGCGCAGGCCGCCCAGTGCGTGGTGGCCCGCCGCCCGTCGAGCAGGCCGGCCTCCGCCAGCAGGAACGCGCCCGTGCACACCGACGCCACCCGGCGCGCGTGACCGCCGACGTCATGCAACAGGTCCAGGAACTCCTCGCCGGGACGGTCGCCGTCCGGCGGCGCGTATCCCGGCACCAGCAGGGTATCGATCGGCCGGTCGAGCTCGGACAGAGCCAGGTCCGCCCCCAGAGGCACGCCGACGTCCGTGCGCACCGGCCGCCCGTCGACGGAGGCGTGCCTGACGCGGTAACCGGCGGAGTTGTGCAGGACCTGAACCGGCCCCGCCACGTCCAGCAGAACCACACCCTCGTAGAGGGCGACCACCACGTCTTTCACGACGTCAAGCCTGCGGCCTCGCGGAGATGTCCGCAAGGACCACCAACCCACAGATCCAGACATACAGCGCTCGACTCGGCTTCGGAGGGAGCGCATCTCCGCGGACCGCCGGCGAGCGAGCGAGCTCAGGCGGCTGCCGCGCAGGGAGCGAACCGGCGCGGGCGGCGGAAGCTGTCAGCGCGGTCGGCGGCCGCGGTACGTACGGCGGTACGCCGTGGGCGTGGTGGACGCGTCGCGTGACAGGTGTTGCCGGAGGTTGGCGGCCGTGCCGAGGCCGGAGCGCCGGGCCACCTCGTCGACCGGCAGGTCGGTGCCCTCCAGCAGCCTGCGCGCTTCGAGAAGGCGCTGGGCGGCCAGCCAGCGCAGCGGGGTGGTGCCGGTCTCCGCGGCGAAGTGGCGGGCGAACGTCCGCGGCGCCGATCCCGCCTGGCGGGCGAGGTCGGCGACGGTGACGGGTTCGGACAGGTGGTCCAGCGCCCAGGCGCACACCGCGGCCATGCCCTCGCCGCTGGACGGCAGCGGCCGTTGCAGGAACTGGGCCTGACCGCCCTCCCGGTGTGGTGCGACGACCAGCCGCCGCGCGACCCGGATCGCGGCCTCCGGGCCGTGGTCGGTGCGCACCAGATGCAGGCACAGGTCGATGCCTGCGGCGAATCCGGCGCTGGTCAGCACGTTCCCGTTGTCGGCGTACAGGGTGTCGGGGTCGACGTCGACAGCCGGGTAGCGGGCGGCGAGGTCGGCGGTGTCCATCCAGTGAGTGGTCGCCCGCCGGCCGTCCAGCAATCCCGCCGCGGCCAGCGCGAAGGCACCCGTGCAGACCGAGACGATCCGGGCACCGCGTGCGGAGGCGGCGCGCAACGCGTCGAGCACCGGCAAGGAGGGCTCCACCAGGGGTGCGTAACCCGGCACCACGATCGTGCCGGCCGTGTCGAGAGCGTCGAGCCCCAGCGGTGCGTGAAGGTCGAAGCCCGTGGTCGACGGGACCGGCCCCGCCGATTCGGCGCAGACGGCGAACGAGTACTCCTCGCCGCCGAACACCTCCGCGGGGATGGCGAGGTCGAAGGCGACCACCTTCGGCAGGGCCAGACCCACAACACGATGCATGGCAGGATTCTTACGCTAATAGGCTTTTCTGTCACTCGTCACCGGTCCGTCGCCCGGCGAGGATGACGATGCACGTCAAAGCAGGGAGAAGCCATGTTGTTCCTCGACGCGTCCTCGTTCACCGCCGAACGTCCATGGGGCGCCCTCGACATCACCGAGATCGACAACGCCACCGTCCGGCTGCACTGGACCGACGAGCCCTACGTCTGGCACGTGAACGACGGGCCGGAGGTCTTCGCCGTCATGGACGGCGTCGTCGACATGCACTACCGCCGCGACGGCCGGGAACATGTCGAGCGGCTCACCCCCGGCCGCATCTGCTACGCCGAGCCGGGTGACGAACACGTCGCGCATCCCGTACCCATGGCCCGCATTCTCGTCATCGAGCGCAAGGGCAGCATCTAGCCGGTCCCCACCTCGGGTGTGACGCGGCGGTTGCGCTTGATGACAAAGGCGGCCCCGCTCCTGGCAGGCACTTTGACATTTGTCACGAGGACATGTCCGCCGTCTCCGGACAAGCTGTTGCTGCTTGCAGCACGCCGGTGAACGCAGGCGGCAAGGGCCGCGTGAAAGGGCCGGCACAACTCGATGGAGGAGCACCCAATGCGAGGACGGATCACGAAAAAGGTTGCCTTACTGATCGGGTTCGCGACAGCGGCGACCCTCGCTGTCGGGCCGGCGGGAACCAGCCAGGCGGCGAGCTCCCCCTCGGCCGCGGCCCTCTCGCTGCGGGCGTACGGGATCACCGACGACGGCCGGCTGATGGCCACGTTCACCACCGACAAGCCGGAAGAGCTCAACTGGGTCAGGCGCATCACCGGGCTGGTCACCGACACCTTCGTGATCGGGATCGACTTCCGCGTGCAGGACGGCAAGTTCTACGCCGTCGGCAACCACGGCGGCATCTACACGATCTCGCTCCCGACGGGCAACCAGGACGTGGTCGTCACGAAGGTCTCCCAGCTCCAGATGGGGCTCAAAGGCACCGCGTTCGGCGTCGACTTCAACCCCGCCGCCGACCGGCTGCGCGTGATCAGTGACAACGGCCAGAACCTGCGGCACAACCTCAACGACGGCACGACGGTGTCGGACACCTCGCTGAGCAACGGCCCCGGCTCGCCGGCCTCCGGGGTCACCGCCGCCGCCTACACCAACAACGACCTCAACGGCGACACCGCGACCACGCTGTTCGACGTCAACACCACCACCGCGCAGGTCGTCGTCCAGTCACCGGCCAACAACGGGCTGCTCGCCCCGACCGGCGCGCTCGGCATGCCGGTCGCCACGAACGCGGGCATCGACGTCTACAGCGACCTGAGCAACGGCAAGACCGTCTCGAACTCGGCCTTCGCCACCCTCGTCGTGAACGGTGACGCGACGCTCAACACGGTCGACCTGCTCACCGGCGCCGCCACCCCGATCAGCGACCCGTTCCCCCTGACCATCACCGACATCGCCGTCGCTCTCGACACCCACTGAACCGCCTCGTCCGCCCGCTGATGTGAGCCCGCGCCGCCTTCCGCGCGGGCTCACCTCCACGTGCTGTCCAGCCGCCCGGCCGGCCCGCGAGCAGGACCGGCGTCCGCCCTCCCCGATGCGAGGGCCGGGCCTGGGTCATTCATCGCGGTTCCGGCGGGCGATGTCGGTGTTGAGTGCGGTGGCGAACACCGTCCAGCCCGCGTAGGGCAGCAGGAACAGGCCCGCGCGGCGATCGGCTGACCATCCCCGCCGGACGAGCACCGCGTTGGACGCGTTGAGGACGAGGATCTCGGCGAGCGCCAGGCGCGGGTTGCGGGCCCGGAAGAACAGGGCCGGCCATGCGGCGTTGAGCACCAGGTTGCCGGCCAGGGCACTCCGGAACGCCCGGCTTTCGTCCTGGTCACCGCGAGAGATGGCCCGCGCGCCCGCATAGGCGATGAGAGCGTACAAAGGGGTCCAGACCAGGCCGAAAGCCTGGGGCGGCGGCTGCCACGACGGCTTCTTCAACCGCTGGTACCAGCCGGAGCGCGCGTCGGTGGCGAGCGCTCCGGCGACGGCGGTGGCGGTCACCGCGAGAGCCGTTTTCAGGAGGAGTTTTCCTGTCATCGCCGTCTCCTGCCCAGGTGCGACGCCACCGCACGTGAAGCCTGCGCGGTCAGCGCACGTAGACGTCGGGCTGGGGCGGGGTGCCCATGGCGTCGCCGATGAAGAAGCTCGGGTGCGGCGGCTGGTTGTAGGCGGTGTTCTGCCAGGCGAGGGCCACGCGGTACTGCGGGTCGTGCAGCAGGGTGTGGATCTTGGTGGTGGTCGCGTGGGGTGTGGCGTAGATGCGCAGGGCGCGGTCGTCGGTGGTGGGCCAGATGACCTCCTCGCGCCAGTCGCCGAGGATGTCGCCCGACAGTGACGGGGTGGCCTTGGTGCCGTTGTTGCTGTGGACGCCGGAGGCGGTCAGCAGGCGGGTCTCGCCGCCGGTGCCGTACTTGTCGATCCTGGTCTGGTCCAGCAGCTCGCGCACAGGGTCGGCGTCCCACCAGGACAGGAAGTTGGCCGAGGACGGCTGGCGGCCGACGACCGTGCCGGAGGTGTCGCGCAGCCCGTTCTGCCCCGCCCCCGCGGCCCAGGACTCGGCGCCGGGGCTGCCGGCGTAGATGTCGCCGGCCACGCCGCGCCCGGGCCCCTCGCCGTCGGAGCCCGAACCGGTGCCGGTCTGCCACAACACCTGTCCGGTACGGGCGTCGACCATGTACAGGCCCGGCCGGTCGGCCGGCTCGGAGATCTTCACGTACTCCAGGCCCGCGCGGCGGGGGTCGAGGTCGCCCAGGTGGGCGGCGTCACCGTGGCCCCATCCGACGTTCCACAGGCGGCCGCCGTCGTCGTCGATGGCGGCGGCGCCGTAGACGATCTCGTCGCGGCCGTCGGCGTCCACGTCGCCGACGGTGAGGCTGTGGTTGCCCTGGCCGGCGTACGAGCCGTTGCCCGAGGCGTTGCTGTCGAACGTCCACCGCTTGACGAGCCGGCCGTCGCGGAAGTCCCAGGCGGCGATCACGGCGCGGGTGTAGTAGCCGCGGGCCATGATGAGGCTCGGCCGCTGCCCGTCCAGGTACGCGGTGCCGGCCAGGAAGCGGTCCACCCGGTTGCCGTAGGAGTCGCCCCAGGAGGAGACGTTGCCGCGGGGCGGGTCGTAGTTCACCGTGGACAGCGCGGCGCCGGTCCGGCCGTCGAACATGGTGAGGAACTCGGGCCCGGACAGGATGTAGCCGGAGGAGTTGCGGTAGTCGGCGCTCGCGTCGCCGATGACGGTGCCGCGGCCGTCGACGGTGCCGTCGGCGGTCTTCATGGCGACCTCGGCCCTGCCGTCGCCGTCGTAGTCGTAGACCTGGAACTGCGTGTAGTGGGCGCCTGCCCGGATGTTGCGGCCCAGGTTGACGCGCCACAGGCGGGTGCCGTCCAGCTTGATCCCGTCGATGTAGACCACGTCGGTGGTGCCGGACTGGGAGTTGTCCTTCGAGTTGTCGGCCTCCCACTTCAGCACCAGGTCGAGGCGGCCGTCGCCGTCCAGGTCGCCGACGGAGGCGTCGTTGGCGTGGTGGCCCGAGCTGGGCGGGGAGAGGGGCACGTCGAGATAGCCGTTCGCGAAACGGAGCGAGGGTTCGGAGGCCGGGCCCTCGCCGCCGCCGGTGACCGGTCGGACCGTGTAGGAGGCGTCCTGCGCCGCCCCGGAGTCCAGGTAGTTGGTGGAGTCGGTGACGGTCGCGACGCGCGTGCCGCCTCGATAGACGGTGAAGGACGTGTCGCGCGGCTCGGTGCCCAGCAACCGCCAGGAGACCAGGTTGCCGTTGCCGGAGCGGACGCTGATCAGGCCGCGGTCGAGGTCTTCCGCCTGCTTGGCGTCCGCCGGGCCAGTGGGGGTGACCGTGGGGGTCGGCTCTCCGGAGTCGCCGGTGCAGGTGACGCCGTTGAGCGTGAAGGAGGCGGGCGCCGGGTTGCCGGAGCCGTTCCATGAGGCGTTGAAGCCGAACGTCGTGCTTCCGCCCTGCGGGATCGCGGCGTTGTAGCCCGCGTCCTCGGCCCTGACGGCGGAGCCGTTCTGCGTGGCGGTGGCGTTCCACGCCTGCGTGATCCGCTGTCCGGCGGTGAACGACCAGTCGAGGTGCCAGCCGTTGACGGCTTCGCCGACGTTCCTGATGGTCACGTTGCCGGTGAACCCGCCGGACCACTGGGCGGCGACGGCGTAGTCGACCTCGCAGGCCACCGCGGCGGAGGCCGGCGACTGCAGGCCGACGGCGGCCGCGGCGACCAGGCACACGGTGCTGCCGAGCGTTGTGACGAGCAGCGCTGGACGGGATAAACGTTTCATTGAACGTCCAATCGGTGTACGGATCCCGATGAGGTGCCGAGCGCCCACACGGTAAGAAGGCACTGACCAGGGTGTCAACGAGACACCGCCGCCCAGCCGGCGGGTGGTTGTTACCTTTCAGGTCAGTGGCGGAAAGCGCCTTCCACGCCGCTGAAACTTTCGTGACCCGAACGGATCAGCGGCAGGGCGGAGCGGTGGACTCGCGAACGACCAGCCGCGGCCGGTAGACCAGCTTCTGATGGCGGTGCCCCGGCCGGGTCTCGTCCAGCAGCAGTTCGGCCGCGACCCGGCCCAGCTCGCGCTTCGGCTGCCACACGGTGGTCAGCGACGGGGCCAGCTGCGCGGCGAACGCCACGTCGTCGTACCCCACGACCGACATCTCCCCCGGCACCGCGATCCCCCGCTCCTTCAGGCCGCCGATCACTCCGAGCGCCGCGGTGTCGTTGAGGCAGATGATCGCGGTCGGCGGATCGGCCGCGGCCAGGACGTCCTCCAGCGCCGCCGCGGCGGTCACCGTGATGTCGGGCGACGGCACGCGGACGTCCAGCACGCCCCGGTCCGGGTCCAGGCCGGCCTTCAGGAACGCCTTACGCACCCCGGCGTGGCGCTCGGCCGTCTGCTGCACCTCGATCGACGCGCTGAGCAGGGCGATCCGCCGATGCCCCAGCGTGATCAGGTGTGCCGCGACCTGCTCACCGCCCCACTGGTTGTCCATCGACACCGAGCACAGCCGGCCGTCGGACCTGTGGTCGAGCAGCACCACCGGGACACCGCGCCCGGCCAGGGAGACCAGCGGATCCAGGTCGGCCTCGACCGGGGTGATGAGCACGCCGCGCACGCGCTGCTTCTCCAGCTCCTGCAGGTAGTGCCGCTCCCGCCCCGGCTGCAGGTCGGTGCTGCAGGTCATGAGCATGCAACCGTCCTGGAGCAGCCGGTCCTCCACCCCGCGGCACACCTCGGTGAAGAACGGGCCGGCGATGTCCAGCGTCACCGCGCCGACCAGCGGGCTGGGCATCCCTCGTAACCGCCTGGCGGCGTTGTCGGGCAGGTAGCCCATGCGTTCCATCGCCGCGTGCACGCGCCGGCGGGTCTCCTCGGCGACGAGCTCGGGACTGTTGAGGACGTTGCTCACCGTCGTCGGCGAGACCCCGGCCTCCCGGGCGACCTGGCGCATGCCGGGGCGGCGCGGCTCGGTCGAGGCGTCCCCACTCACCGCAGCACCATATCCGGCGCCTTCGACGGAGACCTCGTTCGCGTTCCCGATCGGTCAGCGGAACACCACGCGTGATCGTCTCTGCGGCGTAACGCACCCACGCTCCGCGTTCGGCCACTCGACGACCTCCTGAGAGGCTGGTGGGGTGCGGATCGAGTTGCTGGGGCCGGTACGGGCCCACGCCGATGACGGGACGCCGATCGAGATCGGAGGTCTCCGTGTCCGCATGCTGCTGGCCAGGCTCGCCCTCTCCCCTGGACGGATGGTGCGGGCCGAAGTGCTGATCGACGCGCTGTGGCCCGCCGGCCTGCCACGCGAGGCCGCCAACGCGTTGCAGGCGCTGGTGTCCCGGCTGCGCAAGGCCCTGCGGGGAGCCGGCGAGCTGGAGTCGCGGGCGGGCGGTTACCGGCTCGTGGTGCGCGGGCAGGACGTGGACGCGCACAGGTTCGAGGAGCTGGCGGCGCGCGGAAGGCGGGAGCTGGCCGCCGACCGGCCGCAGGCGGCGGCCGCCACGTTGGGCGAGGCTCTCGGGTTGTGGAAGGGCACCGCGCTGGCCGACATGACCGATGTCCCGTTCGCCGACGAGGCGGCCGCGCGGCTGGAGGAGTCGCGGGTCGCGGCGGCCGAGGACCGGTTCGACGCCGAGGTGAGGCTCGGCAGGCACCACGAGGTCCTGGCCGGCCTGGAGGCGGCCGGCGGGCGGCACCCCCTGCGGGAACGGCTGGCCGCCCTGCGCATGCGTGCTCTGCACGCGGCCGGACGGCAGTCCGACGCGATGGCCGTGTACGAGGAGACGCGTGCCGCACTGGCCGAGCAGCTGGGCGTCGATCCCTCCCCTGAGCTGCGGGAGACGCACCTCGCGATGCTCCGCGGCGAGCTCGACGGGCCCGTCCGGCGCGCCGAGCGCCGCCTGCCACGGTGGCTGACCAACTTCGTCGGCCGGCACGATGAGGTGAAACTGCTGCTGGAGCTGCTGGAGACCTCCCGGCTGGTCACCGTCGTCGGTCCCGGCGGAGTGGGGAAGACCAGGCTGGCGGTGGAGGCCCTGACCGGGCACCCGGCTTGCCGGAGCGGCCGAGTGTGGTTCGTCCCCCTGTCCGGGGTGGACACGCCCGGCCGGCTCACCG
The DNA here is from genome assembly GCF_039871615.1 of Nonomuraea sp. B10E15. NCBI lineage: Bacteria > Bacillati > Actinomycetota > Actinomycetes > Streptosporangiales > Streptosporangiaceae > Nonomuraea > Nonomuraea sp. B10E15. The sequence continues at coordinate 397,602 of NZ_JBDPMB010000002.1, read as the reverse complement.
ACGCCGTGCTCGGCGCGCTGAGCTCCTCAGGTCCGCGCCGTCCCGAGCAGCGCGCCGAACCGCGGGAACCGGTAGACGCCATGGCCGCGCTGCTCACGGGCGGTGCGGCGGTGCTCGTGCTCGACAACTGCGAGCGCCTGGTGGCGGACGTCGCGGAGCTGGCCCACCAGTTGCTCGGCCGCCTGCCGTACCTGACCGTCCTCACCACCAGCAGGGAGTCCCTGGGGATCGTCGGTGAGGCGCTGTGCCGGCTCGGGCCGCTGGACGTCCCCACGACGGCAGAAGAGGCCGCCGCTACGGCATCGGTGCGGCTGTTTCTCGACAGGGCCGCCCGCGTGCGGCCCCGCTTCGCGCTGGACGAGTCGACGGTGGGCTCGGTGGTGGACGTCTGCCGGCGGCTGGACGGGCTGCCGCTCGCGCTGGAGCTGGCCGCGGCCCGGCTGCGTTCGATGAGCATCGGCCAGATCGCGAGCCGGCTGGATGACCGGTTCCGCCTCCTCGCCTCGGGCAACAGGGCGGCGCCCGCGCATCAGCGCACGCTGCGCGCGGTGGTCGAGTGGAGCTGGGCGTCGCTGGCGGAGGCCGAGCGGACGCTGGCGCGGCGGCTGTCGGTGTTCCCCGGCGGGGCCGCGGAGGCCGCGGTGGAGGCGGTGTGCTCCAGCGACGACGGGGACACCGGGGACACCGCGTACGTGCTGGGTGCGCTGGTCGAGAAGTCCATGGTGGAGGCGGACGGCGAGCCGCGGCCCCGGTACCGGATGCTGGAGACGGTGCGGGCGTACGCGGCGGAGCAGTTGCTGGAGGCTGGTGAACGGGAGGCGGTGGAAGCCCGGTTCGTACGGCATTTCCGGCGGCTGGCCGAGCAGCACGAGCCGCTGCTGCGCACGCGCGACCAGGTGTCGTCGATGGCGGTCCTCGACGCCGACTACGACAACCTGGTGCTCGCGCTGCGGATGGCCGTGGCGGCCGGCGACGCCTGCTCCGCGTGGCGGTTCCTGCCCGCCCTGACCTGGTACTGGAACATGGCGCGGTTCGATCCCAGGGCCGAGTCGCTGCTGGAGGAGGTGCTCGGCTTCGGTGACCTGCTGCCCGGCGACGTCAGGGCCGCCTTCGCCGCCGTTCGCGTGCTGGCCGGCAACAGCGGGCTGCTGCCCGGAGCGGAGCGGGCTCGCTCGCTGATCGACGATTGCGTGCGCACCGGTGCGATGGAACGCTTCCCGATCCTGGTGCCGGTGGTTCTGCCGAGCGCGTTCTTCCTCGGCCTCGACGACCTGGCCGAACGCGAGCTGCGGCGGGCGCGCGGCCACGAGGACCCGTGGGCGCGGGCGTGCGCCTGCTGGGTGGAGGCGTACGTGCGCGCCGACCGTGGTGACTGGCAGGGCGGCGCGTCGGCGCGGGCGGAGGCGCTGCGCCGGTACGAGCGGGTGGGCGAACGCCAGGGGCTGGCGCTGGCGCTGGTCAGCACGGCGCGGGCCCACTCCGTCCAGGGCGAGCACGACCGGGCGATCGCGGCCGCGCACCGGGGTGTCGTCCTGGCGTCCGAGCTGGGCTCGGAGGAGGAGACCTGGCACCGGACCTGTCTGGCGACCGCACGGATGCGCGGCGGCGACCTGGAGGGCGCCTGGCGGGAGGTGGCGCAGGCACGACGGCGGATGAGCGGCCGGGCCCACCGGCACGCCGAGCTGGAGTTGCAGCGCTGCGTCGCCGACCTGCACCGCCGCTGTGGCGACGGAGCGCGGGCGGACCAGGCGCTCGATCAGCTGGAGGCGCTGGCCGGGGAGTTGTCCGTCCAGCCGGAGACGGCCGAGACCATGGTCGCGCCGGCGCGGGTGGCCACCCTGCTGGCCGCGGAGCGGACGGCAGAGGCCCGGCGCATGTTCCCCGGCGCCGTCAGGGCCGCGTTCGCCGCGCGCGACGTCGCCCCGGCGGCGGAGCTGCTGGCCCGGTTGCTCCTGGCCGAGGGAGATCCGGCCGGGGCCGCCACCGCCCTGGGGATGAGCCAGGCGATCCGCGGGGTGTTCGACCAGGGCGATCCGGAGCTGCGCGACCTGGTCGCCGAGCTGGCCGAACGGCTCGGCGCCCCGGAGTACGGCCAGGCGTACCGCCGGGGCGCTCGGCTGCCCAGGGATCGGGCGCTCGACCGGCTGGCCACGTGAGCCTCAGAACCACGCCGCCAGGAAGTCGGCGTCGAAGACGAGAGGCTCGATGCGGTGCCCGGGTGGTTCCGCCCTCATCAGGTGCCGTACCAGGAAGTCCCACCTGCGCCGGTACACATGGTGTTCGTAGCCGAGGAAGAGGTGCTCGGCGCCGGGCACGATCAGCATCTCGACGTCCTTGTCCAAGGTGATGAGCCGCTCGGCCAGGCGCATCGTGTGATCGGGCAGGACGTTGGGATCCATGCCGCCGTGGATCAGCAAGAGCTTGCCCGCCAGGCGGTCGGCTCTGTCCACATTGGACACCCGGGCGTAGTCGGCCTCGCCGGGCATCCCGTGGTACAGCTCGGCGTGCCCAGCGTGCACCTGCCGTAGCTCGTGGGTCCCGCAGCTGGAGATCCCGGCCTTGTAGAAGTCCGGATGATCGAGCATGGCCCGCACGGCCTGGTGGCCGCCGGCGGAGATGCCGACCACGCCCACCCGGTCGAGGTCCATCCACGGCCGGGTACGCGCCAGGTGCCGCAGCGCGGCGACGTGGTCGGAGGCGTCGCCAAGGTTGCCGAGCGAGGCGTCGGCGAACGCCTTGTCGCGTCCCGGCGATCCCCGCCCGTCGACGGCGACCACGACGAAGCCGAGCGCGGCCATCGCCTCGGCCTCGTGGCCGAGCAGGCCGGGGTCGAAGGTGGGGTGGACACGGTTGGTCTGCGGTCCCGGGTAGGGGGTGTCGATGACCGGGTAGCGCAGGCAGGGATCGAACCCGTGCGGCCGGTACAGCACACCGTAGAGGTCTGTGACCCCGTCGGCGGCCTTGGCGCGGAACCGCTCCGGGGGCGTCCAGCCGGTCGCCAGGAGGCCGGCGATGTCCGCGCGTTCCAGCTCGACGATCACCTCACCGTTCCAGCCGCGTACGGTCGTCACCGGCGGCGTGCCGGTGGTCGATGCCGAGTCGACGAAACAGGCCCCGTTCGCCGCCACCGTCACGTCGTGGTCGAGATCGTCGTCGGTGAGCCGGGCGAAGCCGCGGCCGTCCAGCCCGGCCCGGCACACCGAGCGGCGATACGGGTCCTGCTCGACGAGCCCCGCGGCGCTGAAGTACACCACCCGCTCGGCCTCGTCGACGTGCAGGATCTCCCGGACCGCCCAGTCGCCGGAGGTCACCTGAGCGCGCAGGGCGCCGGTGCGGGCGTCGTACAGGTACAGGTGTCCCCAGCCGTCGCGCTGGGAGTACCAGAGCACCTCTGTTCCGCCGCCGAGCACCTCGACCATCGGCGGCTGCCCCTCCGCCCACTGGTTGGGCTCCACCCTGGTCCGGCCGGACTCGGTGAGCAGCGTGCGCGCCTGACCGGTGGCGGGGTCGAGCCGGTGCAGCGAGAGGCTGCGCCCGTCACGGGACTGGCGCAGGTAGTGGACCGCCGAGCCGTCGGCGGCCCACCACGCCCATCGCGTCATCACGGGCGAGACCACGGACATGGGCAGCGGTGGCGCGTGGGCCGGCACGACGGCGCCTGTCACGATGTCGAGCACGACCAGCTCGGCCAGCGGCACCCGTTCGTCGCCGGGGTGGGCGTAGCGCTGGGTGTGCAGCCGTGGGGCGCCGCCGTCCGCGGGCAGGGCTTCGACCCGGTGGTTACGGCGCACGCCCCGCTGGTCGGTCCGGTGGGTCAGCACGCGTCTGCCGTCCGGCGACCACGCCGCCGCCGGAGGCATGGCCGGGAATCCCAGTTTCCGGACCAGGACCGAGTTCTGCCACCAGTCGGGCGCGGTGGCGTAGTCGCGGTCCGCCTCCCCGTCGGACGTCAGCGCCCACTCGCGGCCGTCGGCCTGCCGGCGAACCCACAGGTTGTGGTCGCGCAGGAAGAGCGCGTGCCGCTGATCGGGAGAGGCGACCTCGACGAAGGCGGCGGCCGGGCGCGGCTCGGCTCTCTCCACCGTGCAGGTCTCCGGATCCCAGCGCCAGTACGCGCAGAAAGCGGCGAACTCGACGGCCCGGCCGGTCAGCTCGATCGTGCTGAACGGCAGCGCCGCCACGTCCACGTCCTGCCCGGACTCCTTCGCCAGCGCCGCGGCGAGCCGCTCATGGTCGAAGGCGTCGGCACGCGTGCCCGCCGCGGGGTCTACGACGACGAACCGTGTACCCGCCCGGTACCAGAAGCGGGCGCCGCCGTCGATCCACACCGGCCTGACCCTGCCACCGGACACCAGCGTGGAGCGGTGGTGCGGCAGCAGTCGCTCCGCCGTCCGGTAGGCCGTCACGTCAAGTCGTCGCATGAGTCTTCCTTTCTCTGTCGGACGGTGATGCGGGGGCACGGCCGCGCAGGACGGCGAAGGCCAGCAGGGACCCGGCCACCGACAGCAGGGCGGCGGCGGCGCTCACTGACGACATGGAGGACAGGAACGCCTCCCGCGCCACCCGCGCCAGATCGGAGGACCCCGTCGCGGCGGCCGTGGCGAGCCCGTCCGTCAGAGACGTCCTCGCCGCCTCCGGCACCCCCGCGGGCAGAGCGGCGGCATAGCCGGCCGACAGCAGGCTGCCCAGCACCGCCACGCCCAGCGCCATGCCACCCTGCTGGATGGTGTCGTTGACCGCCGAGCCCACCCCCGCGTGCTCCCGCGGGACGGCGCCCATGAGCGTGGCGTAGACGCTCGGGGTGGCGAGACCGGTGCCGGCGCCCATCGCCGCCAGTCCCACGGCCAGGAGCGGGTAACCGTCACCCGGGCCGATCAGCGCGAGGACGCCCTGCGCGGCGGCGATCAGCAGCATGCCCGCGACGATCAGCGCCTTGTTGCTGAGCCGCCTGGCCAGCGTGGCGCCGACGAGGTTGAAGCCGGCCACGGCCACGGCCAGCGGTAGGAAGGCGAGCGCCGCCGCCATCGCCCCGTAGCCGAGAACGAGCTGGAGGAACTGCGTCAACGCCAGCTGCACCGCGGCGGTGGAGAACACCAGCAGCACAACCGACAGCGCGGCCCCGGTGAACTCGCGGTCGCGGAACAACGCCGGCGGCACCATCGGATGCCGCGCACGCGACTGCCACCACGCGAAGGCGGCGAGCGCGACGACGGCCACGCTCATGGTGATCACGACCGGCGCCGACCAGCCGGCGTGCGGCAGGGAGATGATCGCCCACACCAGCGCGGCCATCCCGGTGACCGACGACAGTACTCCCAGCGGGTCGGCCCGCCGCGCCGGCCCCCGCGACTCCGGCACGACGGCGTACGCGCCGATGATCCCGAGCACGGCGAGCGGCACGTTGAGCAGGAAGACCGATCCCCACCAGAACTGCTGGAGCAGCAGGCCACCGAGCGTGGGGCCGGCCACGATGCCGGCCATGCCGACCATGCCCCAGGCCGACATCGCCTTGCGCCGCTCGTTCTCGTCGAAGACGACGATGAGGACGGACATGGTGCTCGGCATGGCCAGGGCCGCGCCCGCTCCCATCAGCGCGCGGCACGCGATGAGCTGCCATGCCTGAGTGGCGAACGCCGCCGGCAGCGAGGCCCCGCCGAGCAGGACCAGCCCGACGATCAGGAGCCTGCGGCGGCCGTACCGGTCCGACAGGCTCCCGGCGGTGATCAGCAACCCCGCGAACACCAGGATGTAGGCGTCGAGGATCCACTGGACGTCACCAGGGCCCGCCCCCAGTTCGCGCATGAGCGCGGGGATGGCCAGCGTGAGGATCATGTTGTCGACGCTGAGCACGAGCAGCGTCATGCAGAGAACGCCGAGGATCCACCATCGGCGTGGATGGGCCATGAATATCGCTCCCGCGGAGTTGGGTGGCAGGACCGCCACCGCGGTCCGTTCCGAACGCCCCCAACACTGCGCACGCGGGCTGACAGCGGCCTGACAGGCTCCCCTGAGGGGCTGTCAGGCGGCGGTCATGCGCTCTCCCACACGAAGCCGTCCGGATCGGTGAAGGACCCGGCGTCGCCGCCGATGACGAGCCGGTGCGATCCGGTGCCGTCAGGAGCGACGCCGGCGGCCTTGGCGAGGGCGCGCCGCTTGAGAAGGGAGAGCTTGACGGGGCTGGGCGGAGCGGCGAACTCGACGTATCTGCGGCCGTAGCTCTTCGTCACGGCGAAGCCGCGGAAGCCGGTCGCCGGCGCCGCCGGGGACCGCAGCCGCACCTGATCGCCCAGATCGCGCGCTCATGGGGCCTCACGTGGCGGCGAGCAGGGTTTCGGCCTGTTCGCGGGCATGACCGATGGGGTCGGCGAAAATGCTGAGGCCCTGACCGACGAGCGCTCCTTCGTGGAGCAGCATGAGCGTCCGGCCCAGGTGAGCGGCCCTCTCCGGGGCGAGGTCCCGGGCGAGGTCGGTGAACAGGGTGAGCATCCACTGCTTCTGCCCCGTGATGATCGGATAGGCCGGGTGGGACGGATCGCTGATCTCGGCGTGGGCGTTGACCATGCTGCACCCCTTGTGGCTGTGCTGCGCGGCCCACTCGCGTGACGCGTCGAAGACGGCCAGGACGCGCGCCGCCGGCGCCGGCTCCGCGGCGTCCAGGTGGCCGGCGAGGAAGGCTCGCCAGCGTTCGTCGCGATCCGCGAGATACTCCACGACGATCTGCTCCTTGCAGCCGAACCGGTCGTAGAGGGTCTTCTTCGTCACCCCGGCCTCGGCGGCGATCAGATCCACCCCGACGGCATGGATGCCGCGCTCGTAGAACAGCCGCGCGGCGGCCTCCAGGACGCGCCGCGCGGCGGGCGTCATCGTGATCCGCTGGAGCCTGTCGCTGCTGCCCATGACACTGATTATACCGATCTGTATAGTGAAGGGAAAGGTATACAGATCGGTATAGTTAAGGACGCCGTCGTGAATCTCCTGCTCTCGATCGCTTTCGTGCTCTGCTGGAGCTCCGGCTTCATCGGGGCCAAGCTCGGCGTGGGCACCGCCTCCGCGGTCACGATCCTGATGTGGCGTTTCCTGCCCCTGGCCGTCGTCCTGGTGGCCATCGCCGCCCTCTCGGGAACGTCGTGGAGAGGCCTCACCGCGCGCGACGTCGCCCGGCAGGCCATGATCGGCGTGCTCTCGCAGAGCGGCTACCTGCTCACCGTCTACTACGCGATCCAGCTCGGGGTCTCCAGCGGCACCACGGCTCTGATCGACGGCGTCCAGCCGCTCGTCGCCGGAGCACTCGCCGGACCGTTGCTGCATCAACCCGTCGCACGCAAGCAGTGGCTCGGCCTGGGGCTGGGAGTGGCCGGCGTGACCGTGGTCACCCTGGCCGACGCCACGTCCGGCGCCGGCGCTTCCTGGTGGGCCTATCTCATCCCGCTCCTCGGCATGTTCTCGCTGGTGGCGGCCACGCTGCTGCAAGGCCGCTCCCGTACGCAGATCGCCCCCGCGGTGTCGATGACCGTGCACTGCGCCACCAGCGCCGTCATCTTCACCACGCTGGCCGTGAGCGCGGGAGCCGCGCTGCCGCCCGCCGACACCTCGTTCTGGATCGCGATCACCTGGCTGGTGGCCTTGTCCACCTTCGGCGGGTACGGGCTGTACTGGCTCATCCTGAGGCGCTCCGGAGTCACCAAGGTCAACACGCTCATGTTCCTCATGGCCCCGGTCACGGCGGTGTGGGGAGCGCTCATGTTCCGTGAGCCCTTCCACGTGCAGACCGCTCTCGGCCTGGGCGTCTGCCTCGCCGCGGTCGTGATCGTCTACCGCGGCGAGGTCTCGCCGGCCCGCGAGAACTCGCTCGTATCGAGCACCCGCGGGTGAGGGCGAGACCTCCTCGGAGGCCGCGCCGTCTCGGTCAGGGATTCTTGCCCATCGCCTGGCGAACCACGTCACGGACGCGGTCCATCATCGCGACCGGTGTCCCGACCAGGACGTTCTTGACGGCCGACTCGGTGCCCGGGTGCGGGTGCGTGGGGGCCATGGCCTCGGCGGCCTTGACCCCGGCGGCCATGCTGCGCCGCTCGGCCGGGCTGGTGTGGGCCCGGAGCTGGAGGAACTCGTAACGTTCCTCGCTGCGGGCGTGCGCCTCGACGGCGGCGCGCAACGTCGCCAGGTTCTGCAGGAAGTCGGGGGCGTCCGGGCCCGCCTCGTCCATCCGCGACAACATCTCCTTGGCTTCGTTCTCCTCGGCGAGCCGGTCGTCGACCACGGCGTCGCCGCCGTCGATGGTGCGGCGCGCGTGGGGGTGGACGATCTCCTCCTCGGCGGTCTCGTGCACGGCCAGCATCCGCACCAGCCGGCTGAACGCCTCGTCGCGCCGGCCGGCGGGCGCCTGCTCGACCTCGTCGAACAGGTCCCGGATCATTCCGTGCTGGGCCTGCAGCAGGTCGATGACGTCCGTCTCGTCCATCGTCTCCGGCGCCGTCTTCTGGTCGGTCATGGCGATCCTCCTCCGAGTCCAGGCGTGGCCTACCCGACGGAAGGAGCGGCACGCCGGCGCACGTCAAGGACTGCGGAAATGCTTACCGAATCCGGAATCTCGGGCGGGAGCGCGCAGAGACCGGACCGGGAAGCCTCGGGTAGGGCGGGGCCTCCGCACCTCTCTGACCAGCGCGAAGGAGCGCACGCACATGACCTTCAATCCGCTACAGGAGCGGGGTATCCCGCTGGACAAGCAGCTGCGCAACTGGCGTGAGCTCAACGTCACGCCGACCGATCCCGATCACGCCGACCCGTACACGCGGTGCCGGATCATCACGATGAACGGCATCGAGGTGGAGGCGATCATGTTCAGCCACCACCTCGCCCGCCACTGTCCCGACGTGGAGCTGAAACAGCAGCTGGCCCGCGTGCGTTACATCGAGGCGCAGCAGCAGAAGGCGGTCAACTGGCTGCTGCCCGGCCTGGCGTCGGTGCTGGAGACCACCATGGCCTACGAGCAGGTCGCCGTCGACCTGACCGCGTGGGTGGCCCGGATGGAGCCGGACGCGTATCTGAAGCAGGCCTACCAGTTCGGCGTGCTGGAGGACTTCGACCACCTCTACCGCTACGCCAACCTCTACGAGATGATCGAGCACCGCAAGGCCGAGAAGATCGTCGACCAGCTCACCGAGGTGATGCCCGGCCGGCCGACCTACCTGCACCACCGCAACCCCGTCGACAACGTACGCGAGCCCTACGACAGGAGCTCGGCCGCGCCCATCTCCAAGCTGCACGCGCTGACCATCATGTCGGCCGAGCAGCAGACCATGAACTTCTACATGAACGTCGGCCCGATGTACATGGAGCCCATCGCCCGGCAGCTCTACCAGGAGATCGGCCTCGTCGAGGAGGAACACGTCACCCACTACGAGTCGCTGGTCGACCCCGGCGAGAGCTGGTGGGAGATGCTGCTCAACCACGAGTACAACGAGTGCTACCTCTACCACTCGTTCATGGAGACCGAGTCCGACCCCAAGGTGAAGAACATCTGGGAGCTCCACCTCAACATGGAGCTGGAGCACCTGCGGCTGGCGGCCGAGCTGTTCAAGCGGCACGACGGCCGCGACCCGGAGCAGGTGCTCGCGCCCGAGCTTCCCGCTCCGGTGACGTTCGAGCCCAACAAGCAGTACGTGCGCGAACTCATCGCCACCCAGATCGACTACACCACCCTGGGCACCGGCTACGTGCAGGAGGCGCACGAACGCTTCGAGAAGATGCAGGAGGCGATCATGGGCGGCGAGAAGGCGCCTTCCGAGCGGGTCATCGACGACAACCGTGCCAAGTCCGGCCACGAGTACCGGCTGCAGACCGAGGGGGAGCACCCGGTCCACAGCCTGGCGTCCAACCGCTGATGCCCTTCGAGGCGGCGTCATCGCGCACGGCCGGGCAGCGAGGGGTGCCCGGCCGTCCCTCGAGGCGCCGGTCGGTCGTTGGCCACCGGTCCGTCCGGCAGGGTGAGCTGGGAGGGGGCCCGGCGGCTACGGGAACGTGACGGGGACGCCGGTCAGGCGCTGGCGGCCGCTCGCCAGCGCGCCAGAATGCTCTCGTCGTCGGTGTTGCCGTGCCACGCGGCTCCCTCGGGAATCACGTACGGGAGCCAGGTCGCGTAGTCGGGGGCGTCAGGGGCGATGTCGCGCGTGCCGTCCACGCGGGTCCCGTCCGGCAACACGCTCGACTCGGGCACCCGCAGGACTCCGCCGGCCAGCATGATGGCGGTCATGAGCTGCGTCCCTCCCGTCTCACCGGTCACCGGTTCCCCCCTCAGAATAGCGCGCGCGTTCAGCAGGGCAAGGAGATCCGGTCAGCCCATCCCATAGCGTCCCGAAACCCATAGATAGGCACGCTGGGCGGCGTCCTCGTCGCCGAATAAGCTGATCAGGCGGCGGGCTCTCCCGGTGAGCACGCAGGCGAAGGCCTCGGCATAGAGCTCGGCCGCGTCCTGCCGGAAGGGCGGCGCCAGATGCGGCGCGCGCGACGCGTGCAACCGCGACCAGAACACGCCGCGCGACGGCATGCCTTCCAGATGATCCGTGGCGTGCCCCAGCTCGTGCCCGGCCACGCTGACCGACGGAGACGGCACGCTGCCGACGCCGACGCGCCGCCGGTTAGGGTCGTAGACGCCGGCGCTGCGCTCCCAGCCGCCCTGCTGGACCGGCAGCGCGACACCGCGAAGAGCCTCGAAGCCGGGCAGGTCGGGCACGGCGCCGGGCCCGACCACGATGCCGCCGTCCAGGTGGGCGGCCAGGCGGGCCCCTAAGGCTCGCGGCACGGCGGACAACGTCATGATGGCCAGGAGGACCTCGGCGGGCGGGAAGGTGCCGGGATTCCAGGCCCGGGTCAGCCGGCGCTCGAGCGCGCCCACGTGGAGCCAGCCCGGCCGCCCTCTGCTACGGCCGGCCAAACCCATCTCCCCCGGTGTCCACCCTGCACGACCGCCCAGCCGTGCCCGCAGCCCCACAGGGCGAGAGCCATCGATGGCGCGATCAACGTCGATGATCGCAAAGAACTCTAGCGAGGGTTGCGGTGCCGCGCATCCGCGCTACCCAGGCCCCCATCCGGGTGGCCGCAGGTCCACAACCGGGGCGGCCGGTCTAACCCTGCGCACGGCCGCGCTCGACCCAGGTTCGATGACCCGGTGACCGCGCGTCCTGTGGACTTGACGCGTGATCGAGTTCGACCACGTCAGCCAGTCCCCCGAGAACGTGAGGGCGCCTGACGGCGTGCCCTTCACCGTCGGCCCGGCATTCCCCGGACGTCAAGGAAGTGAATTCACATGAGCCGCAAGCTCGCCCGAACGCTCGCCGACCTCTCCCTGCTCGCTCTGCTGGCCACCGGCTGCGCAGGCGTGGACACCTCCCGGGTGACGCCCGACGCCGTGGTCCCCCTCGACCGGGCCCCGCTCTCCGACGCCGCCGGCAAACGGGTGGTCGGGATCGGCGAGGCCACGCACGGCAACAAGGAGTTCGTCCGGACCCGCGCGCTCATCATCAGGAAGCTGGTCACGGACCACGGCTTCCGCACGGTCGCCCTGGAGGCCGACTTCGGCGGCACGGCGGCGGCCAACGACTATGTCATGAAGGGCGAGGGCAGCGCGCGGGCCGCGGCCGCCGCGCTCGGCTTCGACATCTACCGGACCCGCGAGATGGCGGATCTGATCGAATGGATCCACGACCACAACACCGCTCTCCCCGACGCGGCCAAGGTGCGCCTCTACGGCTTCGACATGCAGCGCTACGACCGCAACAAGGAACGGCTGCTGCGCTATCTCGCCACGGCCGACCCCGCCCGGGTCCGCCACGCCGAGGAGTCGCTGGCCGACCTCACCGACGCCACCAGGTCCAGCCAGGACAAGGCGAAGGTGACCACGGCCGCCACCGCCGCCGAACGGCTCGTCTCCCACATGAAGGACCATCGCGACACGTACGTGAGCCGCACCTCCGAGGGATCGTTCGTGCTCGCCGTGCACCACGCCGAGACGATCCTGCGCGGCGCGCGGTTGCAGGTGTCCGGGGGCGACTACTCCCGCAAGCGGGACGCCTGGATGGCCGAGAACGTCGGCTGGATCGCCGCCCTGGAGAGATCCCAGGGACGGAAGAAGATCATGGTGTGCGGCCACAACGGCCACATCGACAAGAGCGGCGCCGCGTTCTCGTTCGCGTCGATGGGGCGGCGGCTGGCCAAGACGTACGGCAAGGACTACTTCACGATCGGCACGGAGTTCGGCGAGAGCACCTTTGTGGCCAAGGACGAGGATTCCGGGCAGCGCAAGCGGTTCACCGTGAGCCACGACTCGCCCCTGGCCAAGCTGTTCGGCGACGAGCCGCTGGGCTACGTCAACGTCGCGCGGGCCTCGGCCAGGCCCGGCAACCGCGAACTGCTCGCCTCGGAGATCCCGATGGGCAGCGTCGGCGACGCGTTCCGGTCGGTCTACAGCCACCTGAGCTCGGCCTACACGGTGACGATGACACCCGCCCTGGCCTACGACGCCCTGGTGTACGTGCCGAAAGCCGGCCCGGTCACGCCGTTGTGACGGACGGCGGGTCACCCGCCGGCGAACGACGCCCCCTGCTCACCAGGTCTCGCCGGCCTGCCGGCGCCCATCGCCGGCGTCACGGTCCTGGCCGACCGGGCGCGGCTGGCGACGATGAGCCTGCCCGATCCGGTGTGAGCTCGCCGCCGGGGCGGAAATGGCCCACCTGACGAGCAGACCGGGCGAGGCGGTCACAGCGAGCAACATCAACTTCACATAGGGTAACTCGATAATTACTTTCCGTTACTGCCTGTGGAGGCACCATGAAGTCCACCGCCCGTATGACCGCCATCCTGGCCACCGGCGCCATGCTGACCGTCGTACTCGCCACTCCCGCCGCCGCCGCTCCGGCCCCGTCAGAGGACCTGCTCAGCTCGCTGCTCGCCCTGGTGGGCAACCTCCTCGGAGGAATCCTGGGCGGCGGAGGGTCGCTCGGCATCCTTCCCGGCCTCCTCGGCTGAGCATTCACGGCCGCGCGAGGGGCGACGCCGCCGGGTCGGCTCCTGGCCTCAGGTGGGCGGCGAGAAGCTCGGCCAGGTGCAGCGGGCGGCGTTCGGGCGCGGTGTGGTTGATCTGGGTACGGCAGCTGAAGCCGTCGGCCAGGATCACCGTGTCCGGGCCGGCCCCGCGAATGGCGGGCAGCAGCTCGTGCTCGGCGCAGGCCAGTGACACCTCCATGTGCCCGGCCGTGAAGCCGAAGTCGCCCGCCAGGCCGCAGCAGCCTCCCACGGTGCTCAGCCGGGCCCCGGCGCGGGCCAGCAAATCCTGGTCGGCCTGGTGGCCGAGGACGGCGTGCTGGTGGCAGTGCGGCTGGCCGAGGACGTCACGGTCGATGGCGGGCGGCTGCCAGCCGTCGGCACGCGTGAGCAGTTCGGCCAGCGTCGTGGTCTGCTCGGCCAGGCGTGCGGCGTCGCGGTCGTGCGCCAGCAGGGCGAGAGCGTCGTCGCGGAAGACCGCCGTGCAGCTGGGTTCGAGGCCGACGACGGGGATGCCCTGCCGCAACAGCGGGGCGAGCGTGCGCAGGGTGCGGCGCAACATCCGCCTGGCGATGCCGAGCTGGCCGGTGGAGATCCAGGTGAGCCCGCAGCACAGGGTCCGCGGCGGGATGAGCACCCGGTAGCCGGCGGCTTCGAGCACCCTGACGGCGGCGGCCGCGATGCGCGGCGCGAGGTTGTCGGTGAAGGTGTCGGGCCACAGCAGCACGCTGCCGCGCTCGCCGGTGCCGCGCGGGCCCCGCCGCCGGTAGGAGTCGCTGAAGCGGGTACGCGCGAAGACCGGCAACGATCGGCGGGGTTCGATGCCGCCCAGCCGCTTGACCAGCCCGGCCAGGCCGGGAGCGTGGGTCAGCGCGTTGACCGCGCCCGGCGCGAAGGCGGCCAGGCGGGCCCACAGCGGCAGCCAGCCCATGCTGTAGTGGGCCGCGGGGCGCAGCCGGTGCGCGTAGTGGTGGGCGAGGAACTCGGCCTTGTACGTCGCCATGTCCACGTTCATCGGGCAGTCGTGCTTGCAACCCTTGCAGGCCAGGCACAGGTCGAGCGCGTCACGTACCGCATCGGAGCGCCATCCGCCGGCGACGGGGGTGTCGGCGTGACCGTTGAGCATCTCGAACAGCAGCCGGGCCCGGCCGCGGGTGGAGTGCTCCTCCTCGCCGGTGGCGCGGTAGGAGGGGCACATGACGCCGCCGGTGTGGCTGCGGCACTGGCCGACGCCGACGCAGCGCATCACGGCCCATTGGAAGCTGCCCTCGTCGTGGGGGTAGCCGAATGCCGTGGCGGGTTCCGCGGGCGTCCACGCGCTGCCGAGGCGCAGGTCGTCCGTCGCCGCGTTCGGGGGCCCGTCCGGGGCGACGATCTTGCCGGGGTTCATCCGGTTCTCGGGGTCGAAGAGGGCTTTGACCTCGCGGAAGGCGGTCATGACGTCGGGGCCGAACATGACGGGGAGCAGCTCGGCCTTGGACTGGCCGTCACCGTGCTCGCCGGACAGGGAGCCGCCGTAGGAGACGACCAGGTCGGCGGCGCGGCGCAGGAAGGCGTGGAAGGCGGCGACGCCGTCGGCGGTGACCAGGTCGAAGGGGATGCGGGTGTGCACGCAGCCCTGCCCGAAGTGCCCGTAGAGCGCGGCCTCGCCGTAGCCGAACTCGGTGAACAGGCGGCGCAGGTCACGCAGGTAGTCGCCGAGCCGCTCCGGTGGTACGGCCGAGTCCTCCCACCCTTCCCAGGTCACCCGCATGTCCGGGACACGGGCGGTGGCGCCGAGCCCGCCTTCGCGCAGGGCCCACAGCTGACGTTCGGCCTTTTCCTCGTCGAAGGAGGACACGTGCGGCTCGTGCCTGCTGCCGCGCAGGTCGCCGATGAGGGCGTGGGCGTGCCGGTCGGCCTCCTGCCGGGTGCGGCCGGCGAAGGACACCATCAGCCAGCCGCCGCCTTCGGGCAGCCGGGCCAGCGCCTCGGCGTTCATGTGCCGGCGGCGCTCGTCGCCGACGAGCCTGTCGTCCAGCCCTTCCAGCTGCAGCGGGCGGTGGGCGGCGACGCGCGGCACGGCCTCGGCGGCGGCGACGACGTCGGGATAGCCGAGCAGGACCAGCGTCTCGTGCTCCGGCACGGGCACGAGCTTCAGCTCCGCCCGCAGCACGGTCACCAGCGTGCCCTCCGAGCCGACCAGCGCCCTGGCCAGGTCGAAGGGCCCGCCGGGCAGCAGCTGGTCGAGGTTGTAGCCGGACACCCGGCGCGGGATGTCGGGGAAGCGGGTCACGATCTCGCCGGCGTGCTCGCCGGCGATCTCGCGCAGCCGCCGGTAGAGGCCGGCGCGGCGGCCGCCTTCCGCGAGGATGCGCTCGTACTCCTGCTCGCTGGTGGGCCCGACCCACATGCGCGTCCCGTCGTAGGTGAGGACTTCCAGGCGGGCGACGTTCTCGGAGGTCTTGCCGTAGGCCTGGGCGGTCGAGCCGCACGAGTTGTTGCCGATCATGCCGCCGATCGTGCAGTGGGAGTGGGTGGACGGGCGCGGCCCGAACATCAGGCGCGTGCCCGCGAGCCGCCGGTTGAGCTCGTCGAGGACGATGCCGGGCTCGACCACGCACGTCGCGGCCTGCTCGTCGACGGAGACCAGGCGGTCGCAGTACTTCGACCAGTCGATGATCACGGCGACGTTGCAGGCCTGCCCCGCCAGGCTCGTGCCGCCACCACGTGAGGTGATCGGCGCGCGGTGCTCGCGGCAGACGGCCACGGCCTCGACGGCCGCCTCCACGGTGCGGGGCACGACCACGCCGAGCGGGACCATCCGGTAGTTGGAGCCGTCGGTCGAGTAGGCGCCGCGGCTGCCGGGATCGAAGCGTACCTCTCCGTCCACGCGGGACCTCAGGTCCCGCTCGAGGTCCCGCACGCGCACGTACGGCTGGCCGTCGCGGCGGCGTACGGGGGTGGGAAGGTGCTCGGTCCTGGCCATGGCCATCACTTCCCCGGCTGGGACGACGTGTCATCGGATTGCCGCCTGCCCCCTCGCGCGGGCCTGAATCCCGGCCTCACGGGAGATCGCTTCTTTACGGCCCGGTCCGCTCCCACGGCTCGCCTATCCTGCGACGACAGGAAGAACGACATCGCGGGCCAGGGCGACGGGCGAGCAGATCTCGTCCGAAAAGTTCCGGCGGGGATGTCAAGGCGACGGCGGCGGCTCCGACCAACCGGTCGAAGGGGTCCCGGCCGGGGCCCCGCGCGACACGAGGAGTACGACATGAAGTTCCTGATCGGCATGCACATCAACCCGGCCGTGCTGGACGCGCTGACCGACGAGGAGAAGGCGGCGATCGGCGACGGTCACGCCAGGTTCATCGAGGCGCTGAAGGAGTCCGGCGAGCTGATCAACACGCAGGCGCTGGTCGACCCGTCCCAGGCGGCCGTGGTGTCCGTGCGCAACGGCCAGCCCGTGGTCACCGACGGCCCGTTCCTGGAGTCGAAGGAATTCCTGGGCGGCTTCTACCTGATCGACTGCGAGAACAAGGAGCGGGCGATCGAGCTGGCGGCGCGGATCCCGGACGCCGCGATCCAGGGGCTGGGGGTCGAGGTGCGGCAGGTCATGTTCGCTGACGGGCCGTCGGAGGCATGACGGCGCCGGCCGTCGAGGACCTGCTGCGTGAGCTCGCGCCGCAGGTCCTCGGCACGCTGGTACGCCGGCACGGCCAGTTCGAGGGGTGCGAGGACGCCGTGCAGGAGGCCGTGCTCGCCGCCACCGTGCAGTGGCCGGCCGAGGGGGTGCCGGGCAACCCGCGCGGCTGGCTGGTGACCGTCGCGTCCCGGCGGCTCATCGACCAGGTGCGCAGCGACCACGCGCGCCGCGAGCGGGAGTCGGCGACGGCCGCCGAGGTGGCGCCGCAGGACGTGCCGGACACCGACGACACGCTCCTGCTGCTGTTCCTGTGCTGCCATCCGACGCTGACCGCGGCCTCCCAGACCGCCCTGACGCTGCGGGCGGTCGGGGGCCTCACCACCGCCGAGATCGCCCGCGCGTTCCTGGTGCCGGAGGCCACGATGGCGGCCAGGATCAGCCGGGCCAAGCAGCGCATCAAGGCCGCGGGCAGCTCGTTCAGCCTGCCGGACGGCGCGGAGCGGGAGGAGCGGCTGCGGGTCGTCCTGCACGTGCTCTACCTGATCTTCAACGAGGGTTACACCGCCTCGTCGGGCAGCGAGCTGCACCGCGTCGACCTCGCGCACGAGGCGATCCGGCTGGCCAGGACGGTCCACGCGCAGCTGCCCGGCGACGGCGAGGTGACCGGGCTGCTCGCGCTGATGTTGCTGACCG
The DNA here is from genome assembly GCF_039871615.1 of Nonomuraea sp. B10E15. Taxonomy (NCBI): domain Bacteria; kingdom Bacillati; phylum Actinomycetota; class Actinomycetes; order Streptosporangiales; family Streptosporangiaceae; genus Nonomuraea; species Nonomuraea sp. B10E15. Next base: position 380,246 of record NZ_JBDPMB010000002.1, on the reverse strand, counting down.
ACGCCCGCAGGCAGGCGCGTACGACGGCGGCGGGCGACCTGGTGCCGCTGGCCGAGCAGGACCGCTCGACGTGGGACCGCGCCCTGGTCGACGAGGGCATCGAGCTGGTCAAGGCGTCGCTGGCCGCCCCGGCGCTGGGGCCGTACCAGCTGCAGGCCGCCATCGCCGCGACGCACGCCGACGCGGCGACGGCGGAGGAGACCAACTGGCCGCAGGTGCACGCGCTCTACCTGATCCTGGAGCGGATCGCGCCCAACCCGATGGTCACGCTGAACCGGGCGATCGCGCTCGCCGAGACCGAGGGCCCGGCCGCGGGGCTGGCCCTGCTGTCCACGTTGGACGGCGACGAGCGGATGGCCGGCCATCACCGGCTGCTGTCCGTACGGGCTCACCTGCTGGAGCAGACCGGCGACACGGCCGGTGCGTACGAGCATTACCGGCGCGCCGCGAAGGCCACCGCGAGCATCGCCGAGCAACGCCATCTGGAGTCACGGGCCGGGCGGGTGCGACCCTAGCCCCCCTTGACCGTGCGGAACCACGCGTTGCTGCCGGGCAGGAACTGCAGCACGATCGCCGGGACGACGAAGAGCACGGTCCAGATGCCGACGAGCGCCACGACTCCCAGCACGGTCAGCGCGGTGCGGGCGCCCGTGCTGCCCTGCCGCATAAGCTTGGCGAGGACGATCATCGCCACGGCGACGCCGATCCACAGGAGCAGGGCGAACGGGCCCGTGCTCAGAGGGGGCGAGTCCGGGCTGAGGGCGGTGAAGATCACGCCTGCGGCCAGCAGCCCCCCGAAGCAGATCCACACCGTCGAAGCGATCGTCACGGTCCGCGGCGCAGGCGTCCAGTAAACGCTCGCGTCCTGCTCGAGCGGCTCGGGCTGTGGCGTGGCCGAGCCGTCGGGTGGCGGCGGTTGGTGACCGGACGGCGTGGGCTCGGGCTCGCTCGTCATGGTCACGCAGTTTTCCACAGGACTGCCGGGACCGGTACCGAGCCGTTTCAGAGCGCTTTCAGCGACGGTTCACCGCACCTCCTGACGATGGTCGCCCGATGCCGTGCGATCGAGCGAACAGGGGGAGCCGCGTGCCCCGTGAGACGACGACCGTCCCGGCGGGCGTGGCGCCCTGCGGAGCGGCCAGGGCTGCGGCCCCGTGATCGGGACGCGGCGGCTTCGGCTCGGCGGGCTGACCCTGGTGGGCGACCCGGAGGTCCCGGTCGTGGAGGAGGACGCGTACGCGCTGGTCGTCCCCTTGGGGCGGCAGGAGGGCGGTGCGTTGTTCCTGTACGGCCCCGCGCGCGGGACCCGGTGGGCGCCGGGGAGCGCCTGCGTGATCGTCCCGAAGGCTCTCGTGCAGCCGCCGGCCGGGTTGACGTGCCGGGAGGTTCCCGCCACGAGCGGGATCGCCCGGCTGCTGGCCGATTTCGTCACCGACGTGTGGAACGACCGGGAGGGCTTGCGGCCCGCCGACGGCCCGCGGGTGGGGATGGCGCTTGTGGGGCTGGTCTCCGCGCTGCTCCACCATCTGGGGGAGGGCGGTCACGGCGGCATGCGGCAACGGTCCGGCAGGGACGTGCTCGACCAGCGCATCCGTACCTTCATCCAGTGGCATCTCCGCGATCCCGATCTGACGCCCGGCAGGGTGGCCGCCGCCCATAACATCTCGCTCAGCCACCTGCACGGGCTCTTCGCCGAGCAGGACCTCACGGTCAGCGCCTGGATCAGGCGGCAGCGGCTGGAACGCGCCCGGCGTGACCTGGCCGATCCGGCGCTGCGGGGCGTCTCCATCCAGGACGTCTCCGCGGCCTGGGTCTTCTCCCACCCGGCTGACTTCAGCCGGGCCTTCCGCCGCGCGTTCGGCCTGTCGCCCAGCGGCTTCAGGCGCCGGGCGCTGGCGGAGCCGGGGGGAGGTCCGCCCAGGCCGGCGCCTCCTGACCGGCATCTCCTGAGCAGCAGGGCGTGCGCGGCGAGGTGCGGCAGGCTGATGCAGCTTGCTGGCAATTGCGGCATATGTGCAGAATGAGGTCGTTCGTCGCACCATCGCTCGACCTCTCACCTCCGGAGACTCACCACATGAGCCGCACCCCAGCCATGCCGATCACTCGCGACTGCGTGCCGACGAAGGCGGCCGCCGGATCATGAGAAGGTTGCTCGTCCTGGTGGCGGCCCTGACGCTGACCGCCTGCGGGCAGGCGCCCGCCACCCAGGAGACCGGTTCCGCCGCGGCGCCACCGCCCGGATTCCCCGTCACGGTCGAGAACTGCGGCCGCACCCTCACCTTCGACCGGCCGCCCGCCAAGGTCGTGACCGGCTACCACCCGTCTCTGGAAACGCTGCTCGCCCTCGGCCTGGGCGACCGGATCGCCGGCCGTACGAACTTCTCCGAGAGCGCGTTCCTGCCCGGCCAGAAGGAGCCGTACGACAAGATCCCGGAGATCTCGCCGACGATCATGCTCCCCCAGAAGGAGGTCATGCTCGCCCAGGGCGCCGACTTCGTCCTGGACAACGCGATGGCCTCCTTCGACGCCGGCGGCGGTTACGCCACCGTGGAGGAGCTGGACGCCGCGGGCTCGCCGGTGTACATCCTGGGCGGCTGGTGCAGCCCCGAGGAGACGCTCGAGTTCACCCTCGAGGACACCTTCACCGACCTGCACAACCTCGGGAAGATCTTCGGCGTGTCCGACCGCGCCGGCAAGCTGGCCGCCGACCTGCGCGGCCGGCTCGACGACGCGCGCAAGCGCGTCTCCGGCCGGCCACCGGTCAAGGTGCTGGCCACCGACGGCGGCAAGGGCCCGGTCAACGCCTACGGCGGCGCCGGCATCACCAACCAGATGATCACCGCCGCCGGCGGGGTGAACGTGCTGGCCGACGTCAAGGGCGACTACACCGAGGTCAGCGTGGAGCAGATCAGCGCCGCGCAGCCCGACGCCATCCTGGTCAGCGAGTACGCCACCCTGCGAGGCGAGACGATGCCGACCGTGCAGGCCAAGACCGCCGACGCCCTCGCCATCGCCAGGAACAGCCCCGCGGCCAGGGCCAAGCGGGTGCTCCCCGTGCCGGTCGCGGCCCAGCATCCCGGCTACCGCAACCTCCTGGCCATCACCGACATCGCCCGCTTCCTCCACCCCGACGCGTTCCCCTCATGACCAGCGAGACACGGCAGGCGCCGGCCCAGGCCGCGAGCGCCGGAACGCCTCGCCGGCGCGGCGGCCGGTTCGCGGCGCTCGTCGTCGCGCTGGCCGTGGCCGTGGTCGCCGCGACGTGGCTGGCGGTGAGCATCGGCGCCGTGCACGTCGCGCTGCCGCAGGCGTGGGGCATCGTCGCCGACCGGCTGGTGCCCGGCCTCCTCCCGCGTACGTGGACGCCGGTGCAGGCGCAGATCGTGTGGGAGTTCCGGCTGCCGCGCGCGCTGCTGGCGCTCCTGGTCGGGGCGGGGCTGGCGGTGGTCGGAGCGGTGCTGCAGGCGCTGGTGCGCAACCCGCTGGCCGACCCGTTCCTGCTCGGGATCTCGTCCGGCGCGTCCTTCGGCGCGGTGCTCGTGCTCATTCTGGGCGCCTCCACGCTGGGCGGGCTGTCGCTGTCGGGCGCCGCCTTCGCGGGCGCGCTCCTGGCCCTGGGCCTGGTGTACGCGCTGGCCCAGCGCTCGGGCCGGCTCACCCCGTCACGGCTGGTGCTGGCCGGGGTCGCCCTGGCATACCTCTTCCAGGCCCTCTACAGCTTCGTGCTGCAGCAGGCGCAGAGCGGACGGGCGGCGCAGCAGGTGCTGTTCTGGCTCATGGGCAGCCTGGGCGGGGCCCGCTGGCACATGTTGCCGCTGCCGACCGTCGTCCTGGTCGCGGGCCTGGTCTACCTGCTGCTGCAGCACCGCCAGCTGAACGCGCTCACCGCCGGCGAGGAGACGGCCGTCTCCCTCGGTGTGAACGTGCACCGCCTGCGGATCACGCTCTTCGTCCTCACCTCCCTGCTGGTCGGCGTCCTGGTGGCCACCAGCGGCGCGATCGCGTTCGTCGGGCTGATCGTGCCGCACGCGGCCCGCCTGCTCGTCGGCGCCGACCACCGCAGGGTGCTCCCGGTCACGGCGCTGCTCGGCGCGGCGTTCCTGCAGCTCGTGGACGTCGCCGCGCGGACCGTCAACGCGCCGCAGGAACTGGCCCTCAGCATCGTCACCGCGCTGTTCGGGGTGCCGTTCTTCCTGTGGCTGCTGCGCCGGCGCTCGGTCGACCGGGCGGTGACCGTCGCATGATGCTCGACCTGCGCGGCGTCTCCGTGCGCCTCGACGGCCGCCCGATCGTGCACGAGGCCGACCTCCTGGTCGACGCCGGCGAGTTCGTCGCCCTCGTCGGCCCGAACGGATGCGGCAAGTCCACCCTGCTGCGCACGATCTACCGGGCGCTGCGTCCCTCGGCCGGGCTCATCAGCGTGGACGGCGACGACGTGCACGGGCTGTCCTGGCGCGAGTCCGCCCGGCGAACCGCCGTCGTGGCCCAGGAGACGCCCTCCGAGCTGGACTTCACCGTCGGCGAGGTCGTGCTGATGGGGCGCACGCCGTACGAACGGGTCCCCGCCGCCGACGAGGAGCGGTGCGCGCGGGCCCTAGACCGCGTCGGGCTCGCGGGCGCGGAGGCCCGCGTCTATGCCACCCTGTCCGGCGGCGAGAAACAGCGCGCGCTCATCGCCCGGGCCCTGGTCCAGGAGACCCGCCTGCTCCTGCTCGACGAGCCCACCTCCCACCTGGACATCCGCCACCAGCTGGAGATCCTGCACCTGGTGCGCGAGCTGGGTGTCGCCACGCTGGCCGTGCTGCACGACCTCAACCAGGCCGCCGCGTTCTGCGACCGCCTGTACGTCATGAGCGCCGGCCGCGTTCTCGCCGGCGGCCCGCCCGGCCAGGTCCTCACCCCCGACCTGATCGCCGAGGTGTACGGGGTGCGCGCCGTCCGCCGCACCCAGCTCGTCTTCGAACGGCTCAAGGAGGAGGATACGGCTTGAGACTTTCAGCCCTTCCAGCAGGCGCTGGCGCGGAAAAGTCTCCACATGAGGTTCAGCGATACCGTTGAAGGCATGGCTACTGGCATCCAGGACATCGCCCATGCCGTCGAGGCCGCCGCCGTCATGAGGCTGCTGCCGGCCCGCCCGCGGCTGCTCGCCCTGGGCGAGCCCACCCACGGCGAGGACATCCTGCTCCACCAGCGGAACGACCTCTTCCGGCAGCTCGTCGAGCAGGAGGGTTACCGCTCGATCGCGATCGAGAGCGACTGCATGGCGGGCCTGGTGGTGGACGACCACGTCAGCTCGGGCACGGGCAGCCTCGACGAGGTCATGGAGCGCGGGTTCAGCCACGGGTTCGGCGCGTCCGCGGCCAACCGCGAGCTCGTACGCTGGATGCGCGCCTACAACGACGGCCGGCCCGCGGCCGAGCGGCTGCGCTTCGCCGGTTTCGACGGCCCGCTGGAGATGACCGGCGCCGCGAGCCCCCGGCAGGCCATCACCGCGCTCCACGGCTACCTCGCGGCCCGGCTGGAGCCGGATCTGCTCCCCTGCTCCGCGGAAACGCTCGACCGCCTGCTGGGCGCCGACGACCGGTGGACCGAGCCCGCCGCGATGATGGACCCGTCCCGGTCCTCGGGGCGGTCGGCCGAGTCCAGGGAGTTGCGGCTGCTCGCCGACGACCTGGTGGCGCTGCTCGACGCCGAGACGCCGCACCTGATCGCGGCGTCCTCGCGCGACGACTGGGACCGGGCGCGCCTGTACGGGCGCACCGCCACCGGCCTGCTGCGCTACCACTTCTGGATGGCCGACACCGCACCGGGCCGGGTGGCGCGGCTGCTGGGCCTTCGGGACTCGATGATGGCCGCCAACCTCCTCGCGCTCGCCGAGCGGGGCCCGACGCTGGTCCACGCCCACAACGCCCATCTCCAGCGGGAGAAGAGCACGATGCGGCTGGGCGACCTGCGGCCGGAATGGTGGAGCGCCGGCGCGCTCGTGAGCGCCCGCCTGGGCGAGGGGTACGCCTTCCTGGCCACGGCCATCGGCACGATCCGGCACCAGGGGGTGGGCGCCCCTCCCCCGGACACCCTCGAAGGGCTGCTCTCCACGATCCCGCACGACCACTACGTCGTCGACGCCCGCCTGCTGGCCGCCGCTGTCGGCGACCAGCCGCCTGCCCCTCGCCTGTCCCCCTGGTACGGCTACTTCCCGCTGAACCCGGCTCACCTGACCGGGAACGACGGGATCGTGTTCGTCAAGGACGTGCCGCGCAACCCCTGATCCACGCTTCCGCCGTCCTCACGCCCGGCGTCGCGGGGTGAGGATCACGACCGCCCGATGCCTACGGCTTGACGCATGCCTATATCGGCATATGATTGCTGCCCATGGCACGAGCAGCGACGACGTCGGACGTCTTCAACGCGATCGCCGAGCCGCAGCGCCGGGAGATCCTGGTGCTGCTGCGGGCGGGTGAGCGGCCGGTGACCGAGTTGGCCAAGGAGCTCGGGATGACCCAGCCGCGCGCGTCCAAACACCTGCGGGTGCTCCGGGAGGTCGGGCTGGTGCGGGACCGCAAGGCAGGCAAACAGCGCCTGTACGGCCTGGACGCCCGCGGGCTGCGACCCATCCACGAGTGGACCGGCGGGTTCGAGCGGTTCTGGAACGAGAGCTTCGACCGGCTGGACGCGTACGTGCAGGACCTCAAGCAGGCAAGGCAAGAAGGCGGTAACTGATGAGCGAGCAGGGACACGGAGCGCCGGCGCAGTCGGCGACGGCCGACCGCGAGATCGTGATCTCCCGGGTCATCGACGCCCCGCGGGAGCTGGTGTTCGAGGCATTCACCGAAGTCCGGCACCTGTCGCGGTGGTGGGGGCCGGAGGGGTTCACCACCACCACGCGGTCCTTCGAGTTCCGCGTCGGCGGGGAGTGGGACTTCGTGATGCACGGACCGGACGGGACGGACTACCAGGAGTGGATCACCTGGACCGAGATCGCCACGCCGGAGCGGATCGCGCTGCTGCACGGCGAACACCGCGGCGACCCGAACGCCTTCGAGTCGGTCCTCGCGTTCGCGCCCGACGGGGCGGCGACCCGGATCGAGATGCGCACGGTGTTCCCCACCAAGGAGCTGCGCGACGAAGCGGTCGAGAAATACCACGCGATCGAGGGCGGCCGGCAGACCCTGAGCAACCTGGCCGCCTACGTCACCGAGATCGTTCGGAAGGGAGCTGAGGACTGATGCCCGGGAAGGTGTTCTTCAGCGTGTCGATGTCGCTGGACGGTTTCATCGCACCCGAGTCCCTCGGGGATCTGATGGGGCGGCAGTGGATGGAACTGCAGCGGTGGATCTTCCCGCAGCGCTTCTTCCGGGAGAACTTGAAGCTCGGCGAGGGCGGCGAGGAAGGGCGCGACAACGACATCGTGCGGGAGACGTTCGAGCGCACCGGCGCGAGCGTGATGGGCAAGCGCATGTTCGACGCCGGCGAGCGGATGTGGCCGGAGGAGGCGCCGTTCCACACGCCGGTCTTCGTCGTGACGCACGAGAAGCGTGACCCGTGGGAGCGGCCGGGTGGCACCACCTTCCACTTCGTCAACGACGGCATCGAGACCGCGCTCGACCAGGCCCGCGAGGCCGCCGGCGACCGGGACGTCCGCATCGCCGGCGGCGGCGCGACGATCCTGGAGTACGTGAACGCCGGCCTGGTCGACGAGTTCTCGATCGCGCTCGCACCCGTGCTGTTCGGCTCCGGAATCCGCCTGTTCGAGGGCGTGGACGCGGGCCGCGTGGCCCTGGAGCCGGTCCGCGCGGAGCCGACGCAGCGGGTGACCCACCTGACCTACGCGGTCCGGGGGCGGTGAAGGCGCGCTCCTCCTGATCCAGACAACAGCGCTCAGGCCTTCGGGGCCTGCGCGATGCGCACCATGGTGCCCGACGGGTCGCGGAACGCGCAGTCGCGCGTTCCCCAGGGGTGGTCGATGGGCTCCTGCAGCACCTCGGCGCCGGATTCGCGAACCGCTTCGAAGGTCGCGTCGAGATCGTCGGCGCGGAAGACGATCATCGGCAGCAGGCCCTTGGTGAGCAGGTCGTGGAGGGCGTCGCCGTCGGCCTCCGACCGTCCGGAGTGCGGGGTGGAGAGCACGTATTCGGGGGCCGGCAGGCCGGGGCTGCCGAGGGTGACCCAGCGGCCCTCGCCGGAGGGCACGTCGTTGCGCACTTCGAGACCGAGCGCGTCGCGGTAGAAGGTGAGCGCCTCGTCGACGTCGTGCACGGTGATGTGGCAGTTGTGGAGTGAGATGGTCATGCGGAAAACGTTAGGCAACCGGCTCGCTGTCCGCTTCTTCGATCCTGCTCGGCGCGTCCTTGGTCGGCCGGGTGTGCACCTTCGCCACGCACGGGGGCATCGCCGCCACGGCGCGGTGCTCCCGCGCGCGGTAGGCGCTCGGCGTCTCCCCCACGAGCTGGGTGAACCGGGAGCTGAACGAGCCGAGCGAGGTGCAGCCCACCGCCATGCACGCGTCGGTCACGCTGACGCCCGTGCGCAGCAGCGCCATCGCGCGTTCGACGCGGCGGGTCATGAGGTAGTTGTACGGCGTCTCGCCGTAGGCCTCCCGGAACTGCCGCGAGAAGTGCGCCGGCGACATGAGAGCGTGGCGGGCCAGCGTCGGCACGTCGAGCGGGCGGGTGTATTCGCGGTCGATCAGATCCCGAGCCCGCCTCAGGTGCACGAGGGTGGCGAGGTCTTGCCGGGTCATGGGGAAAGGGTATACCCGCCCTACCGGACCTGCGGGAATGGCGGTACGTCACCGGCGGGGCTCCCACCGGAAGATGCGGGAGGCCAGCGTGACGGCCACGATGACCCAGCCCAGCGTGGGCCCGAGGAGAAGCAGGGAGTCCGCGAGGGGGACGCCGCCGTTCCAGGCGTTGACCACGAGTTCGGTGGCCGAGCCGCCGGGAAGCAGCCGCTTGAGCAGGGCGAGCTCCTCGGTGCCGGAGATCCCCACCCAGCTGGCCACGGCGATGGTGCCGATGCTGACGGGCAGCGTGGTCACCTGGGCGTGCTCGGCGGAGTTCGTCAGGCCCGCCGTGGCGAGTCCCAGGCCGAGCATCATGATCACCATCGCGAGCACGGCCGCCGCCAGGAGGAGAACGTTGTCGGGCGCGCCCGCGACCGTGGCCAGCACGGTCATGATCGCGGCCACCTGGAGCAGCGAGATGACGGTGATCGGGAGGAGCAGCCCGGAGAGGATGCCGGTGTCGCCCGCCGCGGTGGAGCGCAGCCGCTTGAGGAAGAGGTTCTGCCGGCGTGCCGCCAGCGTGGTCACCGTGGTGGCGTAGAGCCCGAAGGCCCCCACGGTGAACATCACCACCGCCGCGATGTATCCGAGGCTGCCCAGAGCGGCGAAGACGTCGTGCCGGTAGATGAAGAACGAGCTGACCGCCACGGGCATGACGAGGCTGGTGACCAGAACCAGCCGGTTCCGGAAGATCTGGACCAGCTCGCTGAGAGCGATCGAGAGCATGGTGAAATGTCCCTTTCTCGGTGAGAGGGGTGGTCTAGTCGCTGCCGAGGGCGCGGAAGACGTCGTCCAACCGGGTCGGCCCGGCTTCGAGCCCTTCCAGCTCCACGGCGTGGTCCTGCGCCCATCGGAGCAAGGTGTGCAGGTCCTTCTGCAGGCCGAAGGTCTCGATGCGGAACGTCCCGTCGCTCTCGCGCGTGGCCTGCAGCGGCAGCACGGGTGCGTGAGCGGCCAGGGAGAAGCGGATGGCGGCGGGCAGGGTCCGGGTCAGCTCGGAGACGGTCCCTTCCCTGTGGAAGGCCCCTCGGTGCATGAGCCCGATGCGGTCGGCGCGTTGCTGCGCCTCTTCCAGGTAGTGCGTGGTGAGGACGATGGTCGAGCCGTCGTCGCGCAGCCTGTCCACGGCGTCCCACAGGTCGTCCCTGGACTGGATGTCCAACCCCGTGGTGGGCTCGTCGAGGAAGACCAGCTGGGGCGTTCCGTACACGGCGGTGGCGAAGTCGAGCCGCCGCTTCTCGCCGCCGGAGAGCTGCGACACCCTGGTGCCGGCCTTGCGGGTGAGGTCGACGACGCCGAGCACGCGTTCGACCCTGTCGGTGCGCTGGGAGAGCTTGCCGAACAGCCGTACGGACTCCCTCACCGTCAGGTCGGGAGAGAACCCGCTCTCCTGCAGCATGATGCCCATCCTGGACCGCACCGCCCGCCGGTCGCGCGGGCTCTGCCCGAAGACCCGCACGGTGCCCGAGCTGGGCGTACGGTGGCCTTCGACGACCTCCAGGGTCGAGGTCTTGCCCGCTCCGTTCGTGCCGAGCAGGGCGTAGAACTCCCCGGGCCGCACGTGGAAGGACAGGTCTTTCACGGCGTGGAAGTCGCCGTACTTGAGGTTCAGACGTTCGACGTCGATGACTGGTGTGGAGGCCATGCACCTGATCCCATCCGTTGCCACGCTCGTCCACCAGTGGGACTGCGTCATGACAGGACCATGACGTTTCTTCCGCGATGACATGACGCAGCGTCACTGTCGAGACGGACGAAACGGCAGAATACTGGCGGAAGACCCTTGTCGTTGGAGCCCGGAGCCGCACATGATGAGCCTCTTCGTCCCCGGTCGGACGCCGGCCACTGACGCGTGAAAGGACGACGATGACCACCGTGGTGCTCGCCGACGACGAGGCCCTCCTCCGCAAGGCGCTGGCGTCGCTGCTGCCCCTCGAAGGCGAGATCACCGTGCTCGCCGAAGCCGAAGGGGGCGAGCAGGCCGTGCAGGCCACGCTGCGGCACCGGCCCGACGTGCTCGTCATCGACCTGGAGATGCCCGGCATGGACGGGCTCGACGCGGTCGCGGAGCTCCGCAAGGAGCGTCCTGACCAGGTGATCCTCATGGTGACCCGCCATGCCAGGCCCGGCGTGCTCCGCAAGGCGCTGAAACTCGGGGTGCAGGGCTTCGTCAGCAAGTCCGCGGAACCGGCGCACATCGCCTCGGTCATCACGACGCTGCACGAAGGCAAACGCTGGATCGACCCGGACGTGTCCGCACTCGCCGTCGTCGACGACTGCCCGCTGACCGACCGGGAGATCGATGTGCTGCGGGCGACCGGCGAGGGCTACGCGGTCGCCGACATCGCCGCCCGGCTCCACCTGGCGGAGGGCACGGTGCGCAACTACCTCTCCAACGCCATGCAGAAGACCCAGACCAGGACCCGGCACGAAGCGGCACGCTACGCGCGCGAACACGACTGGTTGTGAGCGGTCCGGCGCGAGCCCTCGCCTGGCCCCGGGGGTCCGCCGGCAGACCCCCGGGCCGCGAACCTCACGAGATGCTGCGTCCTTCCACCGCGTCGAGCTGCAGCGGGCCGGCCCCCGCGTCGCCGCGCACGCCGAATCCGTACCGGTAGCCGGCCCGCACCTCCGGGTCCGACAGCGCGGGCAGGTGCTCCAGCGTGGCGGCGGTGACGAGTTCCCAGCCTGACCCGGTGTCGGCGTAGACGGCGGCCCGGTCGCCCACCAGCGACAGCGCGAACCGGCCGCCGTCGGGAATGCTCACGCCCTGCTTGACGCCGAAGACCGCGAGCCCGCCCGGCACCTGGGGTCCGCGCACCTCGAAGCCCACGGACTTCTGGGTGTTCACGTAGAACGCCACCACGTCCGTCCTGCCGTCCTGGACCAGGCCCGCGTAGACGGTGTCCATGTCGGTGGAGTCGCCCTGGAACTTCCTGATGGTGATCGCCGTGCTGAACGCCGGGTTACGCGGCGACACGCTCGACGACATCAGGCCGAACCAGCCCGCCGACGGGTGGGCGGCCGACAGCGCGCCGTCCGCGTACGTCACGTGCGGCAGCTCCTTGTTCTCCGGCTCCGCCCGGTGCACCTGGTAGTCCCCGGCGCCGTCGAAGGTCTCGTCGAGCTCCAGGTTGGCGAAGGCGTCAGGGGATGGCGGCACGGAACCGGCCTCCGGCGGCAGCCGGAACGTCACCCGCTGCTCCTGGCGCGAGTAGGACGCGCACACGACCGGATGCTCCTGGTCCGCCGGCTCGTACGCGGTCAGCCTCGTCTCGAACGTACGGCTCGCGCCGGTGCGCAGGCCGGTCACCCGCAGCGCGTCCGGGTCGACGGTCACGCCGTCGCAGGACGTGAGCCGGACCTTGCCCGCCATGGGCTGCACGTCCCGGTTGGTCACGGTGAAGGTGACCGTGGAGCCGATCCGGCCGCGTTCGGCGGTGGCGGCGGTGACGTCGATGTTGCGCCGGTCCGGGCCGGGCACCGCGGTGGTGGCGAGGCCGAGCCGGTCGATCTCGTACGAGCCCGCCCAGTCGGACCCGACCGAGCCGCGCACCCACACCTTGACCCTGGAGATCGCCTCGCGCGGGGCCCAGCGGGACAGGTCGAGCGTGAGCCGGTTCCAGCCGAGCGCGGGGTCGATCGCGCCGACGCCCTCCGCCACGGCGCCGTCGCGCCCGTACACGCGGATCTTGGCGGAGAAGGCGTTGCCCGGCTTGAAGCCGTCGTCGGCGTTCTCCGGCACCCTGATCGAGACCGAGAGCCGCGACGTGCGCGTGGCGTCGAGCGGCTCGCCGAACACCACGTCGGCGCCCTTGTACGACTTGGCGTACTGCGACCAGCCGGGCAGGTCGCGGTCGAAGCGGACGCGCAGCGCGTGCCCGCCGTCGACGGCGACGCGCTCCACCGCGGCGGCGTTGTCCGACGGCCGCCAGCCGCCGGTGTCCGTCTCGAAATCGGAGATCACCCGCTCGGCCACCGGCTTGGCGTCGAGCTGCACACCGACCGTGGCCGGCGGCTTCCTGACGGCCAGCTCGGCCGGGTCGAAGCCGGGGATGACGTCCTTCCAGTCGGAGATCCCGATGATCTCCTTGGCGAACTCGGTCACCTCCAGCGACCGCTCGGTGTCGATGCCGGCGAACACCTCGTGGATCGGCTTGCGCTCGCCCGCGTTGGACGCCGCCGCGTGCTCCTCGTCCCACGTCCACAGCCCGAGCCGGAGCCCGCCCTCCTGCTTGTGGTCGACATGCCGGTGCAGGATGAAGGAGTCGATGCCGTCGGCGAAGGCGACCTTGTAGTAGGCGTACGCGTAGGCCGCGGCCTGCAGCTTCAGCTCCTTGTCGGAGTAGTCCTGCGAGTTCAGGCCCTGCTCGGAGAGGATCACCCGCCGCCGCTCGCCGCCGTACGTCAGGTGGTCCTGGGCGAGGTAGCGCGGCAGCAGCTCGATGTTCTTGAAGGTGATCCGCATCGTGTCGAAGCCGTCCGTGGCGGTCTTGTCGTTCCAGAACGCCGGGTTGAACAGGTTCTCCGGGTACGGGTGGTAGGCGATGTTCCAGTCGAAGTCGCCCTGCCGCTTGGTGAGCGCGTTGAGCCCGTCGACCACGTCACGGCCCTTGTAGGTGTACTTCGGGTCGTCGTTGGCCGCGCCGGTCCAGAAGTGCGTGAGGGAGGTGTAGACGCGCGCGGCGGCGTCGGCCTTGCGCACGGCCTGCCAGGTCAGCCGCATCGCCCGGGTGTACTGCTCCAGGAAGACGTCCCGCTCCTGCGGGCCCATGTTGTACCAGAACTGCTGGGCGTCGATCTCATTGCCGACGATCCAGCCCCATGCCCGGCCGTGCCTGGCGTCGGCCCGGCTGTAGCGCTGGGAGAAGAACTCCATCGCGGCCGTGAAGTGCGCCTCGCCCTCGGCCGTCTTGGTGTTGAAGGCGTAGACCGTGCCCTTGCCCAGCTCGGCCTCGGGGTGGATGAGGGTGCGGGCGGCGGAGTTGGGGGCGGTGCTGTTGTAGACGAGGATGATCAGGTTGACCAGCATCCCGTTGTCCGACAGCGGCTTGACCTGGGCGTCCAGCCCGGCGACGGCGCCGCGGTCGAAGTAGTAGGTCTTTCCCTGGGAGACGAACTCGATGGTGTTGCCGGGCTCGCCGGGCCCGGCCGTCATGACCGAGTCGAGCGCGAGGTTGATGCCGGCGTGCTGGACGCCGATCTCCTCGGCATCATCGGACATCTGCACTTGCAGACCCTTTTTGCCCGACATTTCGGGGTATGGGGCTTGACTGGTGGACGCGAAGCTCAACTGGTCGGCATAGTGCACCTCGCCCAGCGGCCCCTCCGCGCCCACCGCGAGGAACTTGTCGTACAGCCGGTCCTGGTCTCCGTCCATGCGCGGCACCTCGACACGGAACTCGCCCGCCTCGACGGTCGCGACCGGCGTCTCTCCGGTGTGCGTGTCCTGCCACGTGTCGAGCGCGTACAGCTCGGCCGGCCCGGACGCGGTGCCCGTGATGGTGACCACGCTCTCGCCGACCTCCACTCCGGTCACCCCGCCGGTCCCCTCGCGCGGGGCCGCCGCGTGCGCGGGCAGGCTCACGAACATCGCCGGTACGGCCAGCGCCAGGGCGATCAATAACCGCATTGTCAACTACCTCCTACTTGGCCCAGTCCTCGTCGCCCCAGGCGTTCTTCTTGATCCCGGCCTCGATGCCGCGCTCCCACCACTTCTGCAGGTCGGCCAGCTCCGCCTCCAGCGAGCGCTCGCCCAGTAGGTAGCCGTCGAACACGTCGCGGAACGAGGTGCCCTCGGGGCCGCCGGGCAGCGCGGTCACCCGGAACGGCTTGCCCCACTCACCCTCCAGCAGCCCCGCGGTCTCGGCCGACGGCTCGACACCCTCGACGGCGGGCAGGCCGCCGGTCGCGTCCAGCCACGGCTTGATCGCCGGCGAGCTCATGTACTGCAGGAACTTGACGGCCGCCGCGTACTTCTCGTCCTTGACCGTCGACGGGATCATGTAGCTGGTGCCGCCGATCGACGCGCCGTAACGGGCGGGGGCGTCCGTCGACAGCGACGTGGTGTCCTTGGTGATCGTCGGGAACGGCATCGTGCCGAGCGGGAACTTCGCGTCCGCCTTCAGCGCCTCGACGGCGAAGTCGGTGCCCCACGACATGGCGGCCTTGCCGGAGACGAAGTCGCGGTAGCCGACCGTCGCTCCGCCGTCGGCCACGCCCGTCCAGTTGGGGGTGCCGCAGTCGAAGAACTCCTTGTAGATCTTGAGCGACTCGGCGACCTCGGGCGTCCTGGTGGTGAGCGTGCCCTCCTTGATCACCTTGCTCATCGACTTCTCGGTCACGGTCGGCGCCTTGCCGGGCTCTCCGGTGGCGTCGAACTGGTTCCACTCGTCGTAGTACTTGTCGATGAGCTGGGTGCTGACCGCCTCCCACGTCCAGCCCGCGGCCAGGCCGCCCTTGTCGAGCGCGACCGGGTCGAAGCCGGCGTCCTTCAGTTTCGAGCAGGCGGACCTGAAGTCCTCCCACGTGGCCGGCGGCTGCTCGATGCCCGCCTTGGCGAAGGCGTCCTTGTTGTAGAACAGGCCGATCGCGACCAGGTTGAACGGGATGTACTCCAGCTTGCCGCTCTCCTTGCTGAGCGCCTTGGAGACGCCGGGGCCGTAGTACTCCTTCCTGAACACGTCGATCCAGCGCTGGTTGCCCGGCACGTACGGGTTGGGCTTCTGCAGCTCGGCGTCGAGCGCGTGCACCTCGTGAGCCTTGTGCGGCGGCTGGTTGAAGACCAGCTCGGGCGCGGTGCCGGCGGCGAGTTGGGTGGTGATCGTCTGCGAGAAGCCGTCGAGGGGCAGCACCTGGGTCTTGACCTCGACGCCCGGCTCGCGTTTCTCGAAGGAGTCGACGAGCGCCTCCCAGGCCGGGCCGAAGCTGCTGCCGCTGGCGTTCCACTGGTTGGGGCCGGCCAGCGTGATCGTGATCTTGCCGCCCGCGCCGGTCGCCGACGTGTCGCCGGTGCCCAGCAGGCCGCAGCCGGTCACCGCGAGCAGCAGGGCCGAGGCCGCCAGCCCGCTCTTGGGGGGTGTTCTCATGGGGAGCCGCTTCCTTTCTTGGTTGATACGTTTCAACGAACCGCGGCCCTCACTTGCCGGAGACGATGCCGCCCTGGATGCCGGCCAGGAACCACTTGGACAGGAACGTGAACAGCACCACCAGCGGAAGGCTGGCCAGAACGTAGCCCGCGAACAGCGGACCCCACTGCTGCGCGTTCTGGTTGGCGAAGAACGCCAGCCCGGCGGGGATCGTCCGGTACGCATCGGTCTGCACTGTGAGCAGCGGCCAGAAGTAGTCGTTCCACACGCCCAGCACCGTCATCAGCGCCACCGTGCCGATGACGGGCCGGGACAGCGGCAGCATGAAGGCCAGGAACAGCCGGGTCCCGCCCGCGCCGTCGACCCTGGCCGCCTCGAAGATCTCCTCAGGGACCTGCGCCATGTAGGTGCGCATGATGACGATCCCGAGCACCGTGTTGGCGGTGACGTGCGGGACGATCAGCACGAGCCTGCTGTCCAGGATGCCCAGATCCCGCATCAGCACGAAGAGCGGGACCAGGCTGGTGATCGAGGGCACCATGAGCAGCGCCGCGATCAGCCCGAACAGCGCGCCGCGACCGGGGAAGCTGAAGCGGGCGAAGACGAACGCCGCGGCCGGGGCCAGCACCAGCGTGCCGGCGATGGCCAGCCCCGCGACCACGAACGAGGTGAACAGGTAGGGGCTGACCTGCTCCCAGGCCACCGCGTAGTTGTCCAGGTGGAACGGCCAGGCGGGCGACCAGTAGCCGGCGAAGAACTGCTCGTTGTCCTTGACCGAGGCCGCCAGCATGAAGAGGTAGGGGAACAGCCCGGCGAACGCCAGCACCGCCAGCACGGCCCCCGCCACCAGGTCTGTCCTGCGCGTGCGGCTCATGCGTCCGCCTTCCTGCCCAGCGTCAGCGCGACCAGGCTGACCGCGAGGGTCAGCACGAACAGCACCGTGCCGAGCGTCGCCGCGTACCCCCAGCTCGTGTCCACGAAGGCCGCGTCGAGCATGCGCAGCACCGGCACCTGCGTGGCGTTGTCGGGCCCGCCCCCGGTCATGATGTGCGCCTGCATGCCGTACTGCAGCACCGATATCACCGCCAGCACGAACAGCAGCTTGACGTCGCGGAACATCATCGGCAGATCGATGCTCCAGAAGCGGCGCAGCCGGCCGGCGCCGTCGACCTCGGCGGCCTGGTAGATCTCCGCCGGCACGTTCTGCAACGCCGACAGGAAGACGAGGAACGGCAGGCTCGCCACCCACGGGAAGCCGATCGTCATCAGCGCGACCAGCGCGGTGTCAGGATCGCCGATCCAGTTGCCCGCCAGCCCGTCCAGCCCCATAGCGCGCAGCGCGCTGTTGATGACGCCGTCGCGCGGGTCGTACATGAACTGCCACAGCAGCACGTTGACCACCGCGGGGAAGGCCAGCGGGAGGATCAGCAGCGTGCGGAACACGAAGCGCAGCCGCTCGCTCGACAGCGACATCACCAGCTCGGCCGCCAGCAGCGGGAACACCCACATGAGCGTGACCGCCCAGACGAAGATGACGCCGATGTTGCGGAACGAGGCCCACCACAGGTCGTCGCCGAGCATCGTCAGATAGTTCTCGAAGCCGACGAAGGGCGACTCGAAGCCCGGCCGCCACTCGAAGAGCGAGTGGACCATGCCGTTCAGCGCCGGGTAGTACGAGAACGCCGCGAGCAGGGCGAACGTGGGGAGGAGGACGAGGTAGACCCCCCACGGGGGCCGGCGGTGCGCCTTTGTGCTGGTCACGATCGAACTGCCTCTCAGCTTGCCGTGTCCCGCGCCCGGAACGCGTACGACCCCGAGCCGACCCGGTAGACCGCTCCCCCGCCGTCCAGCCGGTCGAAGGTCACGCACTCCGCCTGGCCGGCCGGCACGCCGCCCTCGGTCACCCGCTCGGGCGGCGCGGGCACGTGCACCTCGGCGCGGGTGTTGGGCGGCAGGACGACGTCCAGCGCGAAGCGGTCGCCCTCCAGCCGCCAGGCGACCTCCACCCGGCCGTGCCGGGTGCGGTGCGCGGTCGTCGCCCAGGTGATTCCGCCGCCCGGCCGCGGCCGCACCACGACGTCGGCGTAGCCGGGCGACCCCGGGGCGAGCCCGCCGACCGTCCGGTACATCCAGTCGCCGACGGCGCCGTACGCGTAGTGGTTGAAGGAGTTCATGCCCGGGTCCTGCAGCCCCCGGTGGTGGCTCCATGAGTCCCAGCGCTCCCACATGGTCGTCGCCCCGCCGTGGACGACCGGGTAGAGCCAGGACGGGAAGGTGTCCTGCGTCAGCAGCCGGTAGGCCACGTCCAGCCGCCCGGTCGAGGTGAGCGCGTCCAGCAGGAACGGCGTGCCGAGGAAGCCCGTCGACAGGTGGCCGCCACGGGCCTCGATGTCGCCGGCCAGCCGGGCGGCCGCCCTGGGCAACTCGTGCTCCTCGAACAGCCCTGCCGTGACAGCCAGCACGTAGGCGGTCTGCGTGCCCTCCGCCAGCACGCCTGGGCCCTCGACGAAGGCCGCGCGGAACGCCTCCCGCACGCGGCCGTACAGCTCCAGGCAGGCCCGCTCGTCCGCGTCGCGGCCGAGCACGGCGGCGAGCCCGGCGAGCTGCCGCGCGGACAGCGCGAAGATCGCGGTGCCGACGAGCCGCTTGGACGTCTCGGCGCCCGTCGACAGCCAGTCGCCGAACCCCTCCTCCGGGAAGATCCCGCCGTCGGAGCGTTTGTCCAGGTACGCCAGCCAGCGCGCCATCGGCTCGAAGCAGGCCGCCACCACCCGCGTGTCGCCGCGCAGCCGGTGCATCGCCCACGGCAGCATCACGAGCGCGTCGCCCCAGCCGGGCGAGCCCGCCTCCTTGGCGTCGGGCGACAGCCCGCGGCCGGAGAGCACGTCGGGCACCACGTGCGTGACGGCGCCGTCGTCGCCCTGCGCGGCCACCACGTCGTCCAGCCAGCTGCGCAGGAACCGGGCGACGTCGTAGTTGAACAGCGCCGTGGGCGCGAACGCCCAGATGTCGCCCGTCCAGCCGAGCCGCTCGTCGCGCTGGGGGCAGTCGGTGGGGACGGCCAGGAAGTTGCCCCGCTGCCCCCACACGATGTTGCGCTGCAGCCGGTCGAGCCGCTCGTCGGAGCAGGTGAACTCGCCGGCCGGCTCCATCGCGGCATGGGCGACCCTGGCCGTGATCCGCTCCGGGGCCGCGCGCAGCCCCGACACCTCGACATAGCGGAAGCCGTGGAAGGTGAAGCGTGGCTCGAACGTCTCGGGCCCGTCCCCGCTCGGCAGGAACTCGTCCGTCGCGCGGGCCGAGCGCAGGTTGGCCAGGTGCGGCCCGCCCTCGTGGTCGAGGACCTCGGCGTGGCGCAGCACCACCGGGCGCTCCCGGCCGGCGCGGCCGGTGAGCCGGACCCAGCCGACCAGGTTCTGGCCGAAGTCGGCGATCCACACGCCGGGGCCGCGCTCCCACACCGCGACGGGCTCCAGCTCCTCGTGCACCCGGATCGGCGGCGCGACGGCGGCGGTCACCCGGCCCGCGGGCGGGCTCACGGGCACCGCGGGCGCCCAGCCGGAGTCGTCGAACCCGGGAGCCGTCCAGCCGTGCGGCTCCGCGGCGAGGTCCTGCCGCTCGCCGTTCTGCAGGTCGGCGTAGCGGATCGCGCCCGTCCCCGCCCGCCACCCCGGGTCCGTGCGCAGCCGGGTCACGCTGCCGTCGTCGTGCAGGATCTCCAGCTCGGCGCGGAAGGCCGGCCTGCGGCCGTACTGGAAGGGGCCGAACCAGCTGATGTGGCCCGCGTACCAGCCGTCGGCGAGGATCGCGCCGATCGCGTTGCGGCCCTCCGACACGAGCTCTGTGACGTCGTAGGCCTGGTACGTGATCCGGTGGCGGTAGTCGGTCCAGCCGGGCGCCAGGTGGTCGGCGCCCACCCGGCTGCCGTTCACGTGCACCTCGTGGACTCCGAGCGCGGTGGCGTAGAGCCTGGCCCTGCGCACCGGCGACGGCACGTCGAACTCGCGCCGCACGTAAGGGCTGGGCCGGTCGGCGATCGGCTCGCGGCCGTGCGGCGGGTCGCCGTGCAGGCCCACCTCCTCGGCCAGCGACCACCCCGAGTCGTCGAACCCGGGCTGCTCGAACCCGTCCTCGGGCCGGTCGCCGGCCCGCCACCTGCCGCCGGACGTGACGGTCACCCCGCCCGCCGCCGCCACGGGCACGAGCTGCGCCAGCGCCGGCCGCCCCTCGACCACGACCTCCAGCCGCACGCACAGCCCGGACCCGCCGGCCCTGATCGCCAGCACGTTCTCGCCCGGGACCACCAGGTCGCCCGCGTCGGCCACGAACGCGCCGTCCCGCGACTCGCCGGCGACCGGCGCACCGTTGACGTACGCCGCCACCTCGTGGCCGCCGCCTATCACCAGCCGCGCCGACAGCGGCCGTGCCCCGCCCGGCACCTCGAACCGCGTACGGAACGCCCCGAGCGGCGAAGGGGACGGCCCGAGCCGGCCTGCGACCCACATGCGCGGCACGTTCTCCAGCGACGGCAACCGCTCCGAGCCGGGCACCACGGGCGTGCCGATCCAGCCCGCCGTCCAGCCGGCGGTGTCGCCGAGCCCGGTCTCGAACCAGCGGGCGGGACCCCACTCCGACCAGGTGCCGCTCTCGTCGGCCACCTTGACGCGCCACCCGTAGCGGGTGCGCGGCCGCAGCTCCGCCCCGCCGTACGGGATGTCGTACGTGACGGCCGAGGTCACGGCGTCGCTGTCCCAGACCAGCTCGGCCCCCTCGCCGGCCGGATCGCCCTCCCGCGCCACGATCACCCGGTACGCGCTCTGCGCGCGCCCGCGCCCGGCCCCGGTGATCTGCCACGAGAACAGCGGAGCGCTCACATCCAGGGCCAAGGGCTCGGCCAGTCCTTCGACCCGGGGATCGGTCACGGCCAGCTGCATGCAGGGGCTCCCTACTATTTGAAACATTTCAATCCTCGCGCACCGTAAGCAGGTGGAGGTACCCGCGTCAATGCCTGCCTGCAAAATCGGAGCGTGGGTGTCATGTAGATGAAACATTTCAATGGCTACACTGGGTGTTCCTGCCAGGTGACCAGAAGGGCTGTCCACCGGTGACCGACATCCACAAGCCGGCCCAGCGCCGCCGGCTCAGCATGGTTGACGTCGCCGCCCACGCCGGCGTGTCCGTGGGAACGGTCTCCAACGTGCTCAACCGGCCGGAGCTGGTCGCCAAGCCGACGCTGCGCCGCGTGCGCGCCTCCATCAAGGCGCTGGGGTTCGTGCCCAGCGCTCCCGCCCGGCAGCTGCGCGGCGGTGCGGGCCGGTCCGTGGGCGTCATGGTTCGCGACATCGGCAACCCGTTCTTCACCGAGGTGCTGCCCGGCATCGAGACCCGGCTGTCGCAGGAGGAGCTGCTGCTCGTGCTCTGCAGCTCCAGCGACTCGGTCGAGAAGGAGGCCTACTACCTGCAGATCCTGGAGCAGCACCGGGTGCCCGGCATCCTCATCACGCCCGCGGGTGACGACATCTCCCACCTGGTGGAGCTGCGCCGGCGCGGCATCGGCATGGTGCTGCTCGACCGGCCGGGCGCCGACTCCCAGCTCTGCGCGGTCGCGGTCGACAACGTCAGGGGCGGCGAGCTGGCCGGCGCCCATCTGCTGTCGCTCGGCCACCGGCGCATCGGGTTCCTCAACGGGCCGTCGATCGTGCGCCAGTGCGCCGACCGGCGCCAAGGGCTGGACAACGCGGTGCGCGCCGCCGGGCTCGACCCCGGCGAGGTGATCACCGAGGTCACTCTGCCCGCGCTCACCCCGCGCGAGGGCGAGGCCGCGCTCGCGCGGCTGCCCCTGCGCGAGGGGCCGACGGCGCTGTTCTGCGTCAACGACACGGTGGCGCTGGGCGCGCTGCGCGGGCTGGAGCAGCGCGGCATCGGCGTCCCGCACGACATGGCGGTCATGGGTTATGACGACGTGGAGTTCGCGGCCGCGCTGTCGCCGTCGCTGACCTCGATCCGCCAGCCGAAGCACCAGCTCGGCCACGCCGCCGCGGAGCTGCTGCTCACCGACGCCCGGGGCGACCCTGGCCACTGGCACCAAGAGATCGTCTTCCAGCCGGAGCTCATCGTCAGAGCGTCGACCGGCGCCTCCCTGTCCCGGCCGGGCCAGTAGGCGGTGTCCGGCATCGTCGTGCGGCGGGTTGTTCCACGACGAAGGCCGGCCCCGAGCGGTGCGCTCCGAGCCGGCCGCCGTGCTGTCTGAAGCGGCGCAGCCGCCCATGGACACGCGGCCTCGGCGGCGCCCCGGTACGCTTCCCCGTCAAGGACGACGGAGGGCGCCTGTCTCAGCACAAGTTCGTGACTCCTCCGCTCCCTGAAGGAAGCGGCTTCTCGCCCCGCTTACGCCGGAGACGACGGCCAAGCCCTGACCGATGCCCGAAAGCACAAACACCATCCTACCCGCAGGAGGCGACGGTGTCCGAGGTTCTGCCCCTGAACACCCGGGCCTTGGCGGCCCTCCCGCTCCTGATTCCCCCATCGCGGCCGAGGACCAGCAGTGGGGGTTGCCGACGGGCGGCGCGCAGCGGGGCGAGACCTTCGAGCAGACGGTCGTCCGCGAGGTCAGGGAGGAGACGGGCCTGGAGGTGAGCGTCGGCGAGATGGTGCAGCTCAGGAGCGGGTTCCAGCTCAGGGTGGAGGTCGCCCACGCGGCCGGGTACACCGGCGGCGGCACGATGCGGCTGAACCCGATGGAGATCCTGGAGGCCCGCTGGTGCGCCCCCGACGACCTGCCGGAGGGCCTGCTGGAGTCGCACCGGCGGCTGATCGAAGCGTCACGCCCGTAGGGGAGGCGGCGACTCACTGATCGCGCCGCGCCGTCACCGCGTACGCCTGTCGCCGTCCCCGCCGAGGGTGTCCCTCCTCCGAAGGGCCGGCCGGGCGGCGAGCCCGACGCCGCTCGCGGCCAGGATCCCGGCGGCCATGACGGGCACCCAGTCCCCCAGCCGGACGTACGGCGTGACCTCCATGGACAGCGGCACGTCGATCACGAAGGCACCTTGGTACCCGGGGCCGTACCAGGCCAGCGGCCTGCCCCGGGCGTCGAACGCGGCCGAGGTCCCGCCGGCTTCCACGAGCCCGGCGGGACGGCCGGACTCGACCGCGCGCACGGCTTCGAGGCCGGCCTGCTGCGCGTGTGCCCAGCTGCCGTGGAAGGTCGTGAGCGAGCCCTGCACGAGGGTGAGGTCCACGCCCATGACGGCCAGCCGGCGCCGCATGTCGGGAAAGGCGGACTCGTAGGAGATGAGCGGGCCGACCCGGTGACCTGCGACGTCCAGGACGGTGAGCCCGCCGCCGGTGGACCGGTCCTCCGCGGCCGCGTCGGTGTGATCGGCCAGCCAGCCGAGCAACGGCCGCAGCGGGATGTACTCGCCGAACGGCACCAGTCGCTGCTTGACGTAGGTGTTCACGACGCCATCCGCGGTGTACTGGTACGTCGTCTTGGCGATCTGCCCGGATGAGCCCCTGGCGTCCACGTTGACCAGCAGATCGCTGCCCACCTCGGCGGCGGCCATCCGCAGCCGGCGATCCACGTCGGGCCGCCGCGCCGGATCGAACGCCACGCTGCTCTGCCCCCAGACGACGACGTCGTGATCGCGGCCGGCGAGCTCGCGGGTCAGCCGCAGGTTCTCGGCCAGGCGCCGGGCCGGGCCGGGCACGTCGCCTGTCTGCACCCCGGCCACGCGCATGGTGCCCGTCACGGCGGGCTCCGGCCGTACGAGGCCGTAGCCGACGGCGAGCACGGCCAGCGCTACGGCGGCCCCCGCGCCCACCAGCCGGGTTCGCTGCCCGGCGCCGGGCAGCACGGCGGCGGCGAGCCCGGCGTTGACGGCGACCAGCACGAAGCTCAGCAGCCACACGCCGCCGAGCGCGGCCGAAGCGAGGACGGGCGGCACGCGCCACTGGCTCGAACCGAGCACCCCCCACGCACCGGCCAGATGTTCCCACGAGCGCAGGACCTCGACGACGACCCAGGTAGAGGGCAACACCAGCAGCGCCGCGACGACCCGGGCCACGGAGACCCGGCGGAGCAGCCCGTACGCGACAAGCCCGAACGGCACCCAGGACAGGCCCGCGATCCCCAGCACGAGCGGCGCGAACACCCCCAGGGAGTGGAGCACCCAGTGGTGCAGGACCGCGAAGAAGCCCACGGCCGCGAACCAGCCGCGCCATGCCGCTTCGGCGTACGATCCCGCCCTCGCGGCGAGCACGACGAGCGGAGCCAGCCCGGCCCACGCCCACCACCAGGCGCCGACGGCGGGAAACGCCGGCGCCAGGCAGGCCCCCGCCGCCAGGGCGAGGACACGCCCGCGCAGGCGGACCGCCCGGGTGGCCCTCGCGGGAGGGGTGGACGTGGCCCGCACAGGCGCCCCCTACCCGCCGGCCGGATCGGCTCACCATCTGGCCGGCGGGCGTTGGAGCCCGCGGAGCCCGCGGGATAGGGTCCTGTCGGGTGGTTCGTGCCACTCCACACCCCGAGGATCCTCGTCGAGGCGTCGCCCACCCGGGCTTGAGGATCGGGCCGGCTCGCCGGTCGCGCCTCCCGACTTGTGGGAGGTGCGTGCCCGTTGAGCGTTCGTACGATCGTCACCGTGGTGGCGGCAGGCACGGCGGCCAGCATGGCCTTGGGGGAATTCGTCCCGTTCTTGACCTCGGTGGGCGCGGAATTCGACCTGTCGCTCACCGCCACGGGCCTGCTGTCGTCAGCCGTCACGCTGGTCGCCGGGCTCACCTGCCTGCCGCTGGGGTTATGGGTGGATCGGCATCGGCTGCGCGGGATCTTCGTGGCCGGTCTGGTGGCTCTGGGCGTGGCGGGGCTGGCAGCACCGCTCGCCGGAGGCGCGGCGGCGCTGTTCGCCCTGCGGGCGATCCAGGCGGCCGGCTACGCCCTCGTGGTGATCACGGGGCCGAGCCTGCTGGCTCGCCTGCTGGAGGGCAGGTCACGGCAGACGGCCCTGGCACTGTGGGGGGTGTGCATCCCGTCCGGGCTCGCGCTGGCCGGCGCCGGCGGCGGTCTGGTCACCGGCTGGCGAGCCGAGGTCTCGGGCGTGGGCGCGATCACCCTGATGGTGGCCGCGCTGGCCGGGACGTTGCCGCGCGACGACCGGCCCGGCCGGGAGAACGGCCGGTCCTGCTCGCGTCGCGGACCCGGCGCGACGTGGCCGGTAGCCGCCCTGGCGGCCGGGTTCGCGCTGATCGCCTCGGTCGGGGTGAGCGTGGTGACCGTGCTCCCGGCGTACCTGGCGGCCGAGCGGAGCGTGCCCGGATCACAGGCGAGCCCGCTGGCCGGGCTGGTCTCGGCGGCCAGCGTTCTGGGCAGCCTCGCGGCCGGAGCGGCGCTGCGCGCCCGGATCCGGCCGGGCCGGCTGATCACCGCGGCCCTGCTCGTGATCCCCTTGACCGCCGGCGTCTTCACGCAGGCTCCGGTGGCGGTGGCGACCGTATGCGCGGCAGGGGTGCTGGCGGTCAACGGGCTGGCCGTCTCGGCGGTGTTCGCGGCGCTTCCCGCGGTGGCCGGCGACCGCATCGCGTGGAGCGTCGGAGCGGTGACGCAGTCGGGCAGCCTGGGCACGCTGCTCGGAGCGCCGGCGTACCTGTGGGTCGCCGAGACGGGCGGATGGAGCTCGGTGACGGTGCTGACGGCGGCGATCGTGACCGGCGGGGTCTGTTGCGCCACGGCGGCCCTCAGCGGCCGGCTGCGGTAGCCCGTACCTCTTCGTCTTCCGCCGTCGAGGTGTCGTGTGGGCGCGCGTTCCGATCGTCTTGTTGAGTGGAGGGCACACGCCGGGCTCGGGCCGGAGTTCGAGGACGCGGTATCGCCCTGACCCGCCCGACGGATGGAGGAGGACACGCGTGAAGTACGTGCTGATGTTCGTGGAGACCGAGGAGTTCGCCAAGGAGCTGGAGGAGATGGGCGAGAAGGAGCGGGATGCCGCCTTCGAGGCGGTGGGCCGCTGGTTCGCCGAGCACGCCGGAAAGATCACCCACCACACCCACCTGGCGCCGGTGCACACCGCGACCACGGTGCGGCTCGGCCCCGGGGAGCCGGTGGTCACGGACGGGCCGTTCGTGGAGGGCAAGGAAGTGGTCAGCGGATTCGCCGAGGTCGAGGTGGCCGACCTGGACGAGGCGCTGGAGCTGGTCCGCTCGTGGCCGGCCTGCCCGCTCGTGGAGATCCGCCCGATCTCGTGAGCGGGGACTCGCCCGCGGCCGCGCGGCCGCGGGCCGGCCGCGCGGTCCTCGTCCGGGAGCCCGGCACGCAGGTCACTCGTGCTGCTCCGCGCTCCGCAGGTACGCCGCCACGCGGAGCCTGCCGCCGTACTCGGCCCAGCCGAGCGGGGTCGAGTCGTGCTCGGCGTCCCTGATCGTGAGGTTCGCCCCGAGCTCGACGAGCGTCCTCGCGGTCTCCACGTCGTCGTTCCAGGCCGCCGCGTGCAGCGGGGTGGCACGATGCGGGTGGTTCACGTCGAAGCCGAGTCCGGCCAGCAGCCGTACCACCGCGGGCCTGCGCAGCTCGGCCGCCCTGGTGATCAGGTCGGGAGTGCGGGCGAGCGCCCGGGCCAGTGGCGCCGGTCCTGACGCGGCCACCGCGCCGGCGTCGGCACGCATGCAGGCGGCGGTGAACGCGTCCGCCTCGTCCAGCACGGTCGACGCGCCCGCCGCGGCGAGGAGCTCCGCGACCTCGGTGTGCCCGTGCAGCACGGCCAGCTCGTACGGTGTGCGCCCGCCGAACGCGGGATGCCCGCCGAGGCCGTCCGCCTCCGCGCCGTGCGCGAGGAGCAGCCGGGTCCGGCGCGGGCCGCCCCGCAGCGCGGCGGCGGCGAGTTCGTCGCGCACCAGCTGCTGCGGCGATCGCAGCGCCGGGCCCAGCCGGACCTGCCACGGCCCGCCCTCCCCGCGCCCGAGACCGAACTCCAGCAGCAGCTCGAGGTGGGCGGTGTCGTCGGAGAAGGAGCCGCCGAGCCCTCTGTTGTAGAGGGCCTGGCCGTCGTTGGGGTCGGCGCCCGCCTCCAGGAGCAGCCTGGCCAGCTCCGGACCCCGCGGGTGCGGCGGCTGGTCTCCCTCCCCGCCGCCGAACGCGCCGGTGAGCGCCGTGAACGGGGAGGCCAGCCCGTCCCACAGGAAGCCGGCGTTCGGGTCGGCGCCGTGGTCGAGGAGGAGCCGGGCCGCCTCCACGGGCCGGCCGGGCGGGTCGAGGCGGGCGTAGGCCAGGTACAGCAGCGGCTCCCACCCGAACGGTCCGCCCTGCGCGCGGGCCAGGCCGGGGTCCGCGGCCAGCGCGCCGGCCAGGGCACCGGCCGAGCCGGTGGCCGCCATCGTGAAGACGTTCGCGGTGGACGGCCACGGGTGCCGGGCGAGCAGCCGGCCGGCCCCACCGGTCCTGCCCCGGTCGCCCTGGCCGTAGGTGAGGCAGGCGAGCCGCAGGAACTCCTCCTGCGGGTCCTCGCGCGGCGCGACACGGTGCGGCGAGCGGGTGTAGCGCTCGACGGTGCCGATGTGCTCCTTCAGCCGGGGCCAGCTCGCGAAGCCGTACATGCGGGCGGTGACGAGCTGCGCGTCGGACAGCCTGGGCGTCCGCGGGGGCCGGGGATGGAACTCGGCGACGAGCCCGCGCGCCTCGGGAGCGCCCGCCCTCATCTGCTGGAGGAGGGTCTTGGCCTGCTTGCGGAGCCGTTGGATGCGAAGGTTGTCGGGCAGGCGGTGGATGGGCACGATGGCCTCCTTTCCGTCTGGCCTGGTGTCCGCATGGTCAGGCCGGAAAAGAGGTCGGGCCGGGGTCGTTCGGTGACCGTCAGGTGGGCTTGGCCCTTTCCGCGGACCGGTGGCGTCCTGAGCGCGCACCGTCCAGCGTACGTTGCCTCGGGGACTCGCGCAGGTCCGCGACCGGCGCGATGCCTGTTTCTTCAAGACAAGGGAAATTTGCCCCCAATCCTGTCCCCCCACCTGCCGCTACGTCCCTTTATGTCGTGATTGCCCGGTCGGCGAGGGAAGCAACGTCACCATCCACGAAGCCAGGAGCTCAGAGGGAGGGTTCTCGATGACCTACCACCCTGCGCGGCAGGTGACCGGCTGGGTCGGCTGGATCTGGTTCGGCGGCATGATGATGGTCCTGGCCGGGCTGTTCAACATCATCACCGGTCTGGCCGCCGTCCTCGCCAACCGGATCTACGTACAGACGCCCAACCGGCTGCTGCTCTTCGACGTCACCACCTGGGGCTGGCTCCATCTCTTCCTGGGCGTGCTCGTCCTGGCCACGGGCATCGCCGTCACCGCCGGCCAGAGCTGGGCCCGAGTGGTCGGCGTCATCCTGGTGATGCTGAACGCCCTCACCCAACTGACCTGGATCGCCGTCAACCCCTGGTGGTCGCTGGCCGTCATCGCGGTCGACGTGCTCGTGCTGTACGCGCTCATCGTCCACGGCAGCGAAGCCAAGGCCGACCGACCGTGAGGGTGCGGTCAGGCGGAGCCCCTCGCCCGGCACGGGCGAATCACTGAGGTGAACGGTTGTGGAAGGTGACCTCCGGGTTGGCGGTGGACGGGCCGTCCAGCAGCGGCCGGTGTTCGCCGCGCAGATGCCGGTCGAAGAAGGCGCCCACGTACGCCGTCGTGATCTCGCCCGAGCGCTTGCCCGGCAGCGGCGCTGAGGGGTCGGTCATCCCGACCTGGCCGCCCAGGACGGGCAGGTCGATGAAGGTGAAGTGGCCGGAGCCGGCCACGGTCAGCCAGCGTTTCCAGCCGTCCAGGCGCCGCCAGTCCCGAGGCCAGCTCGTGTCGTCGCCGGCCGGCGAGTGGGCCTCGGTGCCGAGCATGAGGAACGGCCGTCCACCGAGTCCGGCCTTCGGCACCGGCGCGAAGAACGTGCCGTCCATGTTCGCCCCGGCGCGGACGCGGCGGTCCCGGGCCATGACGCTCGCCGCGGCGTTGCCGCCGAGCGAGTGGCCCGCGGCGCCGATCCGCCGCGGGTCGATCATCTTCGATCGTTTCCAGGCCGTACGGGTCAGCTCGTCGACGACGAAGGAGAGGTCCGCCGCCCGGCCGGCGGCGGCCCTGGCGAGCAGCTTCTTGCTCGCCGCGTCGGAGGGCGCGCTCTCCACCTTCTCGCACGCGACGCAGGTGAGCATGCGACCGCCGGGAAAGCTGGTGCCGTACGACTCGTAGGCGTGGTCCACGAGCGCGACGACGTACCCCTTCGATGCGAGCTCCTCGGCGAGCGTGGTCAGGGTGGCGCGGTTGAGCGTGAAGCCCGGCGAGAGCACCACCAGGGGGTGGCGGCCGCCGGCGGGGGCGGCGCCGGCGCGGGCGTTCGTACGGACCCCTGCGAGCAGTTCCGCCTCGAAGCGGGTGTCGAGCTTCTGGCCCTTGAGCAGGAGACGGGCCTCGCCGGTGGTCATGTAAGGGGCGGCGCCCCCGCCGCCGCGGGCCGGGTAGTACACCGACACCATCAGCTCCCGCGCGCCAGCCTCGGGCTGCCACGGGTCACGACGCTCGCGGTCGACGAGGTGCAGGACATCGCGGCCGACCTTGTGGCGCCCGGTGGGGGCGGGGATGGCGATGCGGGTCGGGGAACCGTCCGCGGCGGCCGCAGCGGCGGGCGGCGGCGCCGACAGCGGCAGGGTCAGGGTGAGCACGGCGGCCGCGGAGACGCGGATGGCACTGATCATGCGTAGCAGCGTAGGAACTGCGGCGCCGTGCCCGGCATGCCCGAAAGACCAGCCTCACCCCTGACTTTCGTCAGGGATGAGGCGGTCAGCGCCGTAGCCGTACAGGAAGACGTGGACGCCGGAGGCGATCACCTGGTCGGCCTCCCGCCGGCTGGGGGCGGGAGCGTGGTGCGGCGGACCGGCGGCTGAGATGAGCAACATGAGCTGGACGGCCGCACGCTCGGGGTCGTCCGCGTGGAGCAGGCCCCCCGCCGTCCACTGCCGCAGGTGCTCGGCGAGCCGGCGCAGGACGCGCCGGGGACCGATCTCCTGCCAGGCGTCGATGGCGGCCTGGGGGATGTGCCCGGCCTCGGCGTTGACCTGGCGGACGAGCGCGAAGTGCTCCGCGTGCTCGGTGGCCATCGGGGCGGTGAGGGCTCGGCCGAACTCCACGAGGTCGGCCTCCAGATCGGTGATCTTGTGCAGGTGCCGGTCGATGATGGCGATCTGGGCGTCGGCCGCCCGGCCCGCGCTCTCCTTGATGACCGTCTGGAAGAGCTCGGCCTTGTCGGCGAAGTGGTTGTAGATCGTTCGCGTGGACACCCCGGCCGCCGCGGCGATCGCGTCGATGCCGGCACGGGTGTAGCCGTCGCGGGCGAACACGGTCAGAGCGCCCGCGAGGATGGCCCTGCGCTTGTCGGCCAGCCCTCCAGGGGGGCGACGTCTCGCCCTGTTGTCGCTGGTCATTTCACCTCAGTTACAGTCAGCGTTTTACTTGTTGCCATACACGTTGTACTTTACCTGCATCAGGCACCGACAGGAGAGACCCATGATCAGAATTGGCATCATCGTCGGCAGCACCCGCCCGCACCGCAGGACGGCCGTCGCGGCCCAGTGGGTCGCCGAGGTCGCCGCGCGGCACGCCGCCGTCGCGGCGGGACAGGCCTCCTTCGACGTCGTCGATCTGGCCGAGCACGGGCTGCCCCTGCTGGACGAGCCCGTGCCCGCGATGTTCGGCGACTATCGCCACCCGCACACCCGGCGCTGGGCGGGGACCATCGCGTCCCTGGACGGATTCGTCTTCGTCACGCCGGAGTACAACCGCGGCATGCCCGCCGCGCTGAAGAACGCGATCGACTACCTGTTCGCCGAATGGAGCAACAAGGCGGCCGGGTTCGTCAGCCACGGCGTGCACGGCGGCACCCGCGCCGTGGAGCAGCTGCGGCTGTCCATGACCGAGCTCCAGGTCGCCAACGTCCGCACCCAGGTCGCGCTGTCGGCGTTCACCGACTTCGAGCTCACCGGCCCCACCGACCCCGGCGTGATCACCCCCGGCCCGCACCAGGAGGAGACCCTCGTCGAGCTGCTCGACGAGGTCATCAGCTGGTCACGGGCGCTCAGGCCGCTGCGCGCGGACGCCCCGCGGAGGCGCTCCGCTGACGCCGGGCGATCAGGGGCGCGTCAGCTCACCAGCGCCTGGGTCGCCGAGTCCTTCAGCCGGGCGTTCGCCCAGCGCACCTGCCGCAGGGTGTCGGGATGGCAGCGCTGGGCGAGCGCCAGCAGAGCGGTACACCTCCGGAGCGGCCGCGTCCTGGTCACCGCCCGGGCGCCAGGTCGCGCCCGAGCCGGGCGAGGGCCTTGCCGGCATCAGGGTGGTTGAGCTGGACGAGGATGTCGCGGGCCTCCCGCCAGGCGCGCAGGCTCTCGCCGGTCTCACCGCCGGCCTGGTGGGCGTCGCCGAGCAGGAGCAACGTCTCGGCCTGACCGTACTGGTCGCCGAGGTGTCTGAGCAGGTCGATGGCGCGGGTGAAGCAGACGACGGCCTGCTGGTGCGAGCCGAGGTGGTGGTGGGCGAAGCCCAGGCTGTCCCAGGTGGCCGCCTGGCCGCGCCGATCGCCCGACTCCTCGTGCATCCACAGCGCCCGGCCGCAGTGCCTGAGGGCTCTGTCGTAGTCGCCCAGCAGGCCGTGGAGCCAGCCGACGGCGTTGAGCGCCCGAGCCTGCCAGGCCGGCAGCCCGGCCTCGGTGTAGAGCTCCATGGCTCGCTCCGCGTGGACGAGCGCCTCCGCGTACCGGCCCTGCCGTTCGAGCACGCCGCACAGGTTGCCGTGGACGTGCGCCCGGTTGCGCTCGTCGCCGAGGGCTTCGTACAGGTCGAGGGCCGACCGCAGGTGGGTGTGGGCGTCGTCGTGGCGGTCGAGGCGGCGGAAGGCCCAGCCGAGGCGGCGGCGGGCGTGCGCCTGCGCCGCCCGGTCGCCGAGGCGCCGGGCCGCCTCGAGGCCGGTGGTCTGGACGGCGACCTGGTCGTGCAGGTGCGAGTGCAGATCCAGGTAGTCGTAGAGCGCCATGGCCAGCCGCCACGCCTGCGCGTCCAGCCCCGACCGCGCCGCGTCCTCGACGGCGGCGAGCAGCGCCGCGTGCTCCACGGCGAACCACGCCAGCGCCTCCCGCTGGTCGCGGTGCTCTTCGGCGACGACACCGGCCGGCGGCTCGTCCAGGGGGATGTCCTGGTGCGGGTCGAGCAGCCGGCCGGCCTGCTCCGCGGTGTGGATGTAGTGGTCGTTGAGGCGGCGCCGGGCTGCGCCCCGCTCCTCGGGCGGATCGTGGAGGCCGGCCAGCTCTCCGGCGTACGCGCGCATCAGGTCGTGGAAGGCGTACCGGCCGGGGGCGTCCTCGGTGACGAGGTGCGCGCCCGCCAGCCTCTCCAGCAACGAGCGGGCATCGCGCAGGGGGATGCCGGCCAGGCTCGCCGCCGCGGCGACGCCGATGCGCGGCCCGCGGTGCGTCGCCAGCGCTCGGAACATGCGCGCCGGCTCGTCGCCGAGGATCCGGTACGACCACGAGAACACGGCCCTGACCCGGGTCGCCGGGTCCCCGGCGTCGAGCGCGTCCAGCACCCCGGGAGCCTCACGCAGGTCGTCCGCGATGGCGGCCAGCGGGACGCCGGGCCGCACGGCAGCGCGGGCGGCGGCGATCGCCAGGGCCAGCGGCAGCCGGCCGCATCTCGCGATGAGCTCGTCCACGGTGTCCGGCTCGGCGGCGACCCGCGTGTCCCCCAGCTGGCGGGCGAGCAGTTCCCTGGCCTCGCCGCTCGTCGGCAGGTCCAGCGGCAGCGAGACGGCGCCTTCCTTGGCGACCAGGGCGGGCAGCCGGTCGCGGCTGGTCACCACCACGACGCAGCCGGGAGAGCCCGGAAGCAGCGGGCGCACCTGGCCGGCGTCGCGGGCGTTGTCAAGGACGATCAGCATCCGGCGGCCGGCCAGCAGGCTGCGGTAGAGCGCCGTCTGCGCGTCCAGGCCGGACGGCACGCCCTGCGGCGGCACCCCGAGCGCGAACAGGAACCCGCGGACCGCCTCCTCCGGCGCCACCATCGACCCGCCGGGATCGAATCCCCGCAGGTTCACGTACAGGTGCCCGCCCGGGAAACGGTCGCGGACGCGGTGCGCCCAGTGCGTCACCAGCACGGTCTTGCCGACGCCCGCGCTACCCGACACGACGGCCATCGCCACCGCCGTCGGCTGGAGCGCGGCGTGATCCAGCAGGCCGTCGAGCCGGGAGAGCTCGCCGCCCCTGCCGACGAAACCGAAGGCGTCCATGGGCAGCTGGGACGCGGCGACGGGCGGGGGCGGCTGCTCCGGGAGCGGGCCGGGCTCGGCGGCCCGCAGGATGCGTTCGTACAGGGTCTGGAGCTCCTTTCCCGGATCGAGGCCCAGCTCGTCCCGCAGCTTCTCCCGCGCCCGGTGGTAGGCGTCGAGCGCGTCGGCCGCGCGGCCGGCGGCGGTCATGGCCCGCATCAGCGACGCCACCAGTGACTCGCGCAGCGGATGGCGCTCGACCAGGGCGGTCAGCTCGGCGGTGACCTCGTGGTGGCGGCCGGCGGCCAGCTCGAGCTTCGCCCACTCCTCCCAGGCCGCCAGCCGCTTCTCCTGGAGGGTGCGCACGTCGCCGGCCAGCGCTGGGCAGTCCACGCCGCCCAGCGGATCGCCCCGCCACAGGGCGAGCGCCTGCCTGAGCACGGCGGCCGCGTGCGCGGGCTCGGCGTCGCGCGCGGACGCGACGAGCTCCTCGAACTCCGTCGCGTCCAGCCGGCCGGCGCCGGACCGTAGCTGGTAGCCGCCGCGTACGGTGGTGATGACGTCGCCACCCGCCCCGGCGGCGGCCAGGGCCCGCCGTAGTTTCGACACCAGGTCCTGGATCTGGCGGCGGGCCGAGGCGGGCGGCTCCTCCCACACGACCTCGATGAGGCGGTCGACCGTCACCGCGTGGCCGGCGCTCAGCAGCAGGGCCGCGAGCGCCCTTTCCTGGCGAGGCCCGTGCAGGGGGATCTTGCGCCCGCCGGCCCGCATGTCCAGCGGGCCGAGGACGCCGAACCATAGATCAGCCACCGATTGCCACCCCGCGAAAAGTTCACATCACGCGAAGTTCGATGTTACCGGCCGACAGCGCACCGAGTCAGGACTTCTGTCTACACGACCGCTCGGGAGTGCGCGCCCCAGCACCGCGCGGGCGGCACCCCCCGGGGTCAGCCTGACGGCACGAGGCGGCCTTCGGCGCGCCGCCCGAGCAGGGCCAGCAGCAGCGCCATGAGCACGGCGCAGCCGACCAGGCCCACGCGATCGAAGGTGGTCGTGGCCATGACGGCGGCGCCGAACAGGGTGTGGGACACCAGCGCCCCTCCGGCCAGCCAGACCCGGTGCGCGTCCGTCCAGCCCGCGCCGGACCAGCGGTGGAGCAGCACGACGGCGGCGACGGCGACGGCGGCTGCCAGGATCATCGCCACGACCGCCCACCAGCCCCTGCCACCGACCGCCGGGACGATCGGGATGAGCAGGCCGAGGAAGGCGGCGGTGGCGAGCGCGGCCAGCAGGCCCACGACGGCGGGCTTCGGCGCGCTCGCGCCGGCCGGGGGCGCCGGCGTACGGCCGGGAAGCACCTTCAGGGCGAGTACGGAGAGCACCACGCCCGCCACGGCGAACGCGGCCAGCGCAGGCAGCGGCGCCTGGTAGCCCGGATCCATGACCGGCGGGATGAGCACCCGCAACACGGCCACACCGAGGAGCGCGACGACGCCGACGCCGACCAGCCCGCCCCGCCGCAGGTAGGGGCGGTCGCGGTGGGCCGGGTGCAGGAGATCCGTGAGCATGATCGGGATCATCACGCTGAACACGGCGTGGTAGCCGATCTGCGACTCCCAGTAGGTCGTGTTGAGGCCGAACACGCGCGGCCCCCACTCGGCGGCGTGATAGAGGGTGGGGCTGGTCAGTGCCTGCAGCCCGATGCCGTCCTCGGCGAGCTCGTACACCAGGGCGAGGACGAGCAGGCTCGGCCAGCCGCCGCCGGTACGGCGCACCGCCTCCCTGATCAGCAGCACGCCCGCGCCGTACATCGGCACCAGGAGCGGCAGCAGCCAGATCATGCTCAGCGGAAGCGCGCCGAACGTCATCTCGGCGCAGATCGGCGCCAGCGCGACCAGTGTCCACGCGGCTCTCTTGCGCCCCTTCGTTCCCGTTCCTGTCATGACACGGCTCCCGTCCTTGACTTTTACTTGGCGGGGTAAAAAGTAACTCAGCCAAGTAAAATTGGCAACGTGGCGGTGCGGTCGGCAGGGACGTGGAGGCATCGGCGGGGCGAGAAAGACACCAGCCCGGACATATGCCGATAACGGCCGCTCCCGTACGATGATCAGTCCAGCCCCAGGTCGATGAAGGCGTGAGATTCCATGCGTGACGGCGATCAGGCCACAGGATGGGACGAGGCCGGAGACGGCGTGGTCCCGCCGGGCATCGACCCCACCCAGCCCAGCATCGCCCGCGTGTACGACTATTTCCTCGGCGGCAAGGACAACTTCGCCGTCGACCGCGCCGTCGCCGAGGAGGCCCTGCGGATCGCCCCCGACGCCCGCGAGGCGGGGCGGGCCAACCGGGCCTTCCTGCGCCGCGCCGTGGAGCACATGGTCACGGAGGCCGGCATCCGGCAGTTCCTGGACATCGGCTCAGGGCTGCCCACGCAGGGCAACGTGCACGAGATCGCGCAGGCGAAGGCGCCGGAGGCCCGCGTGGCCTACGTCGACAACGACCCGATCGTGCTGGCCCACGGCAGGGCGCTGCTGGCCACGAACGGCGTCACCACCGTGGTGGCGGGCGACCTGCGCCACCCAGCGGAGATCCTGGAGAACCCCGAGGTCACCGGGCTGCTGGACTTCAGCCGGCCCGTGGGGCTGCTGCTCGTCTCCGTCCTGCACCACCTCTCCGACGACGAGGATCCCGGCGGCGTGATGGCCCGCCTGCACCGGGCGCTGGCCCCCGGCAGCCACCTGGCCGTCGTGCACTTCCACAACCCGGGCGCCGAGCACCCGGAAGCGTCCGAGATCGCCGAGGAGGCCGAGCGGAGCTTCAATCGGAATCTGGGCGCCGGGCGCTGGCGCAGCCGCGAGGAGATCCGGTCGTACTTCGGCGACATGGAGCTCGTGGAGCCCGGGCTCGTCCCGCTGGCCGACTGGCGCGCCGAGCCGGAGGACCTCATCCGCCAGGACCTCACCCGTCACAACGTCCTGGCCGGGCTCGGCCGCAAGCCATGACGGCGGGAGGGGTGAGGCTGGAACGGCTGACCGGCGAGCAGGCGCGGGCCCGTGCCGCCGAGCTGATGGACATCTACGGCGTCGCCTTCACCGAACCGCCGTGGAACGAGGACGGATCCGGCGTCGCGGACTTCGCCCGGCGCCTGGCCACCGACACCGAACGTCCGGGGTTCGTCGCGGTGCTGGCCGGACAGGACGGCAGGCCGTTGGGCTTCGGCACGGCGTGGCCCACCCGCAGCCCCTTCCCCACCGGCCGCGCGTACGACAGGGTGCGCGGCGAGCTCGGCGAGCAGGCCGAACGGCTCCTGGTCGGCGCTCTGGAGGTCGACGAGCTGGCGGTCGCCCCGCACGCGCGCGGACGAGGGCTGGCCGGCCAGATCCTCGACCTGCTGTGCGAGGGCGCGCAGCGGAGCTGGCTGCTGACCTCGCCCCAGGCCTCCGGCGCGATCAGGGTGTACGAACGACTCGGCTGGGAGCGCCTGACCGGCCCGGAGGCGAAGGTGGCGGTGTTCACGAGAGGATGGCAAGCCGAATCTATATAAGCAGATGATATAAAAGGCTTATGGATTCCGCACCCATGAGCCATCTTGAGCTGGCCGCCGGGCTCGGCCGGGTCAGGACGATGATGCGCCTGATCGACGTGCCCAGAGACCTGTCGATCACCGCGCTGTCCACGCTGGCCAACCTCGAACGCCTGGGCGCCCGCCGCCTCACCGAGCTGGCCACGCTCGAAGGCGTCACCCAGCCCGCCATGACCCAGCTCGTCTCCCGGCTGGAGCGCGAGTCGCTGGCCGAGCGGCGGGCCGACCCCGCGGACGGGCGGGTCGTGGTCGTCGCCATCACCGAGCACGGACGGGCCGAGCTGGCCAGGCGGCGGGGCACGCAGGCCAAGCGGCTGGCCGAGTTGCTCGCCGAGCTCTCGGAAGCCGACCGCGCCGCCATCGCCGCCGCCCTGCCCGCCCTCGAACGGCTCACCGCCCGCGCCCTCGGCGCCACGCCGCCGGACCAGGGAGCGGCCTGATGACGCGGGCCGACGCGGCGGGCAGCCCGTTCCGCCAGCCCAGGGCCGTGTGGGCGGTGGCGTTCGCGTGCGTCATCTCCTTCATGGGCATCGGGCTCGTCGACCCGATCCTGCCCGCGATCTCCGCCGACCTGAACGCCTCGCCGAGCCAGGTGACGCTGCTGTTCACCAGCTACCTCGTGGTGATGGCGGTCGCCATGCTGGTCACCGGCTGGGTGTCCAGCCGCATCGGCGCCAAGTGGACACTGATCGCCGGGCTCGTGCTGATCGTCGTCTTCAGCGCGCTCGCCGGCAGCTCGGGAAGCATCGGCGGCATCATCGGCTTCCGCGCCGGCTGGGGCCTGGGCAACGCGCTGTTCGTGGCGACCTCGCTGGCCGTCATCGTGGCCGCCGCCAGCGGCGGCTTCTCCGGCGCGATCATCCTGTACGAAGCCGCGCTCGGCCTGGGCATCGCGGTCGGCCCGCTGCTCGGCGGCGCGCTCGGCCACATCAGCTGGCGTGGCCCGTTCTACGGCGTCGCCGTGCTGATGGCGGTCGCGCTGGTCGCGACCATCCTGCTGGTACGCCCCCAGCCCAGACCACCTCGCAAGACCTCGCTGCTCGATCCGATCAGGGCCCTGCGCCACCGCGGCCTGCTGATCATGAGCCTGACGGCGCTCTGCTACAACTGGGGCTTCTTCACCGTGCTCGGCTACGCCCCCTTCCCGATGGAGCTGGACGCCATCCACCTCGGGCTCGTCTTCACCGGCTGGGGCCTGATGGTGGCGATCTTCTCGGTGGCCGGCGCGCCCTGGTTGCAGCGGAAACTCGGCCTGGCCCGCACGCTCTACGGCAACCTCGCGCTGTTCGCGCTGGTCGTCTTCGTCATCGCCGCCTTCACCGACAGCCCGCCCGTCCTGATCACCGCGGTGATCGTCGCGGGCGTGTTCATCGGCGTCAACAACACGCTGACCACCCAGGCCGTGATGATGGTCGCGCCCGTGGAGCGGCCGGTGGCCTCGGCGGCGTACGGGTTCGTGCGCTTCATCGGCGGCGGGCTGGCGCCGTTCGCGGCCGGCAAGCTCGCCGAGCACTTCAACGTGCACGTGCCGTTCCTCATCGGCGGCTGCGCGATCCTGCTCGGCATCGCCATCCTCGCCAACGGTCACCGCGAGCTGGCGCGCGCCGAGCGCAACCAGGCCGAGGCCGACGCCCACGCGGGCGAACCGGCCGGAGCCACCACGAGTTGAGATCGACGGGCTCCGGCACGGCTCAGGTCATCGCGCCCGCACTCCGAGCAGCGCCCGGTAGGCGGGCTTCGGCGCCAGGTTCTCGTCGAGCAGGCACGCCGCGCCCTCGCCGTCGAACCAGCCCGGCACCCACGAGTGGCGGTCGGTGAAGCCCCAGACGGTGAACTCCTTGCAGGCCTCGACGCTCAGGCAGTCGGTGAGCGCCCGGCGGTAGTAGTCGGCCTGGGTGGCCAGCTTCTCGGGGGTCACGGGCAGCACCATGCGCACGTCCAGCTCGGTGACCGCGATCTCCAGGCCCAGGTCGGCGAAGCGGCGCATGACGTTCGCCCAGTCGCCCGGGTAGTCGTACTGGATGCCGAGGTGTCCCTGGAAGCCGACGCCGTGGATGGGCACGCCGCGCGCCTGGAGGTCCTTGACCAGCGAGAGCGTGGTCTCGATCTTGGGGGTGTTCCATTCGATGTTGTAGTCGTTGATGAACAGCTTGGCGTGCGGGTCGGCGCGGTGGGCCCAGCGGAAGGCGTCGGCGATGTAGCCGGGGCCGAGGTTCGTCAGCCAGATGTTCTGCCGCAGGCTGCCGTCCTCCTCCACCACCTCGTTGACGACGTCCCACGCCCTGATCTTGCCCTTGTAGCGGCGGACCTGGGTGGTGATGTGGTCGCGCAGGATCCGCTTCAGCTCGGCCGGGGTGATCGAGCCGTCGGCGACGCCCTCGGTCAGCCAGGCCGGGAGCTGGTTGTGCCAGACGAGGGTGTGGCCGCGTACGCGCTGGCGGTTGCGGTGGGCGTTGTGGACGAGGGCGTCCGCGTCGGCCCAGGTGTACGCGCCGCGCTCCGGCTCGACGGACTCCCACTTCATCGCGTTCTCGGCGGTGACGTGGTTGAACTGGTGGTTGAGCACCTTGCGGTAGTCGGCCTCGTCGCGCAGGGCGGCGATGTCGACGGCGGTGCCGATCCTGATGCCGTGCTGGTGGGCCAGCTCCCGCAGGTCACGCGGCTGGCGCGGGCCGGCGTACGCGGGAGCGGGCAGGGCGAGCATGAGCGCCAGGGCGATGATGAGGGGCTTCACCGGCGACCTCCGATGCGAAGCGTGCGGGGGCGACCGCGTTTCCGAAATTTTCTGACATACGTCGATAATTTCTGCGGTCGCGGGAAACGTAAGCGCTCCGCAGCCCTTCGTCAACACCCTGGTCCACGCCGGGACACCGCACCTTTCACCCCATACGGCGAAATGTTGATCTTTGCGGTGATACTGATGAGGCGCGAGGTTAGAGCGTTGCTGTCTGTTCTTAATGGTGCACCGATGCTACGGTTTGTCCCCAGCTTGCTACGCGATCAGTCGCGAGGCGGCAACACAGCGTTCCCCCCGCGGGAACGCCTGGTTAGACACGCTCGCCTGGCCGTCACGGCCTTGAGGACCACCGATGTCAGCACTTGCCTCTTCCCCCGCTCCGCGAACGTTCACCCCGCGGCACCGCGCCGCCCTCGCGTTACTCGGGGGACTGGTCGTCACGGTGCCGGCCTGGCTCTGGGTGCTCTCGTTGGCCCCTTCCGGCGCCACCGGACTTGTGGCGGCCGTCGGCGGAGTGGCGGCGGCCCTGCTGTCCTGCGCCGCCGCCGCGCTCGCTCACCAGCAGGCGGCCACCCGCGCGCTCCGCGAGCAGGCGGACCGGGACGGCCGGCGGGTCGCCCTGCTGGAGCGGGAGGCCCTGCGGCTGGCCGAGAAGACCCTGCCGGAGCTCGGCGGCCAGGTACGCGAGGGCGTGCCCACGGTCGACGCGCTCGCCAAGGTGACGCAACCGTCCGACGACCTGCTCCAGCGGCTGGTCAAGGCCGCCGGCCACGAACTCGACCTGCTCGCCCGCGAGGCCGCCGCCGCCCGGGCGGCGGGCGCGTCGCTGGAGGCCGAGGTCGTCAGGCTGGCCGACGAGGCGCTGCCCGAGCTGGTCAAACGCGTCCAGTCGGGCCACCAGCCGGTGGACGACGCCCTGAAGGAGGTGCGCCAGCCGGTGCACGGCCCGCTGCGCGGGCTGCTGAGCGAGGCGGCGCGGCAGATCGGCGAGGGCGAGCGCAAGGGCACGGCGGCGATGCGTGCCTGCGCCGGCGCCGCCGCCCGCGTCCAGGCCCAGGCGACCAGCCTGCTGGCCCGGCTGCGCGAACTGGAGGAGCGGTACGGCGACCAGGAGGACGTCTTCGCCGACCTGCTCGACCTGGACCACCGGGTCTCCCAGACGGGCCGGCTGGCCGACAACATCGCCCTGCTGAGCGGCGGCCGTTCCGGACGCAGGTGGACCAGGCCGATCACGATGGAGAGCGTGCTGCGCGGCGCCATGGGCCGCATCGGCGCCTACCGGCGCGTCCGGCTCCACTCGACCAGCACGGTCGCGGTCGCCGGGTACGCCGCCGAGGGCGTGATGCACGCGCTGGCCGAGCTGATGGACAACGCGGCCGCCTTCTCCGCCCACGGCACCGAGGTCCACGTCTACGTCGAGGAAGAGGACAACGGCGTCGTGGTCACCATCGAGGACAGCGGCCTCGGCATGCGCTCCCGGGAGCGGCACCGCGCGGCCAAGCTGGTGTCCGAGCCGCTCGACCTGCGGATGTTGTCGGGCACCAGGCTGGGCCTGGCCGTGGTGGGCCGCCTGGTCGACAAGTATGGACTGATGGTCAGCTTCCGGCCCTCGGCCAGAGGCGGCACCGGCGTCGTGGTGCTGATCCCGCGCCGCCTGATCACCCGGCCGCGCCCGGACGACGAGCCGCCCGCCGTGGCCACCGCGCCCGCCGTGCCCGCCCCCGCGCCGCCGGCGCCCGATCCGGAGGAGGAGACCCAGGGGCCGCTGCCCAAGCGGCGCCGCGGCCAGACCCTCGCCGAGGCGACCAGGGACAGGCCCGCCCCGGCCGCCGAGCGCGTACGCGACGGCGGCGACCCGGCCGCCAGGTTCGCCGCGTTCCGCCAGGCCGGCGGGCGCGGGCCCGCCGCGTGCCCCGACTCCTGACCGGCTTTTCGATTCACAGATAGGAGGCAGGGGCCGACGTGCGGGACGCGCGCCCCATTCTTTCCCGATGAACTCTACGGACGCCTTGACGACCACGGACAGCAGTCTCGACTGGCTGCTGGAGAACCTCAGGGAGAAGACCCCGGGCATCGCCCACGTGCTGGTCCTGACCAGGGACGGGCTCAAGCTCTGCCACACCTCCGGGCTCGACCGGGACCGTGCCGACCAGCTCTCCGCGCTGGCCTCCGGGATCCAGAGCCTGTCCGTGAGCGCGTCGGCCGAGTTCGGCACCGCCATCGGGTCCGGGCAGGCGATGGTGGAGTTCCCCGGCGGCCTGCTGCTGATCGTGCCCGCGGGCGCGGGCGCCCATCTGGCCGTGATCGCCGCGGAGGACGCCG
The DNA here is from genome assembly GCF_039871615.1 of Nonomuraea sp. B10E15. NCBI lineage: Bacteria > Bacillati > Actinomycetota > Actinomycetes > Streptosporangiales > Streptosporangiaceae > Nonomuraea > Nonomuraea sp. B10E15. Next base: position 338,471 of record NZ_JBDPMB010000002.1, on the reverse strand, counting down.
ACGTCGGCCTGGTCGGCCACAACATGAACGAGCTGGTCGAGCAGATCGGCACCTACCTCAGCGCGGCGCCGCGGCCGGCGGCCGGCGGTTCCAGATGAGGCAGCGGCCCGTCGACGACGAGGCTCCGGACCGGCTCTACATGGTCACCGGGGGACGCACCCGCGCCGACGAGAGCACCTTCGACTCGGTGTCGCTCATCGTCAGCGAGTGCGAGCCCGCCCCCGGCATGCAGTCGGAGCACGCGAAGATCCTCCGGCTGACGCGGCGGCCCACGGCGGTGGTGGAGCTCTCCGCGCAACTGCGGCTGCCGGTCAGCGTGGTGAAGATCCTGCTGTGCGATCTGCTGGACACGGGCCGGATCACCGTACGCCATCCGTCCGCGCTGCGGTCGGCCCGGCCGAGTCCTGAGCTGCTGGAGGAGGTGCTGGTTGCCCTCCAGAACATCTGAGCGCGCACCGCTGCGCGCGACCGCGGCGGACGCGCTGAAGATCGTGATCGTGGGCGGCCTGGGAGTGGGCAAGACGACCATGGTCGGCGCGGTGAGCGAGATCCGCCCGCTCAGCACCGAGGAGGTCATGACCGAGGCGGGCGCCGGCATCGACGACACCCGCCGGGTGCGCGGCAAGACCACCACCACGGTGGCCTTCGACTTCGGCCGGATCACGCTGACGGAGAGCAAGGTGCTCTACCTGTTCGGGGCGCCCGGCCAGCAGCGCTTCTGGTACGTCTGGGACCAGCTCTTCTCGGGCAGCCTCGGCGCGGTCGTCCTGGTGGACACCCGCAGGCTGCAGGACTCGTGGTATTCCATCGACCGGCTCGAACACCACCGCATGCCCTTCGTCGTGGCCGTCAACCGGTTCACGGAAGGGCCGGGCGTGGACGCCGTACGCGATGCCCTGTCGCTGCCGCCCTCGGTGCCGCTCGTCGACTGCGACGCCCGGCTCCGGCACTCCTGCAAGGACGTGCTGGTCACGCTCCTGCGCCACCTCACCACCTGGTACGCCCCCGCCCAGGAGACCCTGTCATGACGGAGAAGGCCGCGCTGTCCGGCTATCCCGACCACGCCGACGCCGTGCCGCTCCACGGGCCGGCCCTCGACGAGGACCCGGACGAGCTCTACCGGCGGCTCCGGCGCGAGCACGGCACCGTGGTGCCGGTGCTGCTCGACGACGGCGTACCCGCGTGGTTCGTGATCGGCTACCGCGAGCTGCACCACGTGTTCGGCATGCCGCACCTGTTCGGCCGCGACTCCAGGCGCTGGAACGTGTGGGACCACGTGCCCCCTGACGGGCCCCTGACGGCGACCTTCCGCTGGCAGCCGACGGTGTTGTTCACCGAGGGCGCGGAGCGGCAGCGGCGTACGGGCGCGATCGGCGACGCCATGGACGGCGTCGACCGCACGGAGCTGGCCATGCTGGCGGAGCAGGTGTCCGACCAGCTGATCGACGGCTTCGCCGGCGACGGCAGGGCCGACCTGGTCACCCAGTACGCCAGACGGATCCCGGCCCAGGTCATCGCCCGGCTCATGGGGATGCCCGAGGCCGACATGGACGACGTGGTCACGAACGTCAATGTGGTGCTCGACGCCACCAGCGAGACCTACGCGGCCTACACCTGGCTCCGCGACAGGATGAGCACGCTCATGGCCGCCAAGCGGGAGGTTCCCGGCGACGACATCGCCTCGCGGCTGATCGCGCACCCGGCGGGGCTCGGCGACGAGGAGGCGGACATGGATCTCGGGGTGATGCTCGTCGTGGCCAACACCCCGACCGCGGGCTGGATCAGCAACACGCTCCGCCTCATGCTGGTCAACGACCGGTTCTCGATCACCTTGCAGGGCGGCCGCAGCAGCGTCGGGCAGGCCATGAACGAGGTGTTGTGGCGGGATCCGCCCCTGCGCAACGCGCCGGGACGCTGGGCGACCCAGGACTGCGAGCTGGGCGGGCGCCGCATCCGCAAGGGCGACCTGCTGGTGCTCGGCCTGGCCGCCGCCAACGCCGACCCGCAGGTGCAGCCGGCGGACGAGTCCGATCCCGGCGCGAACCGGGCCCACATGTCCTTCGGGCACGGCGAGTACAGCTGCCCCTATCCCGCGCCGGAGCTCGGCGAGGTCATCGCCGAGACCGCGGTCGAGGTGCTCCTCGACCGGCTGCCCGACGTGGATCTCGCGGTCCCGCCGGACGCGCTGCGCTGGCGGCGGTCGATGTGGATGCGGAACCTGGAGACGTTGCCGGTGCACTTCAGCCCGACCGCTCCCCGGCAGGGCTCCTGGGACGGGGTGTAACGCCGGAGGGGTCATACCGGGCGAATCCCGACTCAATTGGGATATTGACGAAAAATCCTTACATGGTACTCATAGATCGAGTCGGAAAGTTTCAGTACCTCCTCAAGGTTCGTCCGGAGCCCACCCCCTAGGAGGACGCGCATGGCGCGTAACCCGTCCACCGACCCTCCCGCCGACTTACTCGGCCCCGTCCAAGGCGAAGTCTCCTGGTTCTGCTGCGGAACCGCATGGGGACCGTGCAGCAGCACAGGAAAGGGCGCCTGCGGCACCTGCAACTCGGGAAGCCTGCAGCACGCCTGGCCGAACGCCTCCGACGCCTGCTGGTCGATCACCCGTCCCGACAGGTGCGGCGTCAGCCTCTCCCGCAGGACCTGCGGATTCCGGCACCGCACCACGTCCCTGTGCGGTGGCGCCAGCGTCGTCACCGCGATCGCCGACTGCGGCCCGCAGACCGACCTGTTCTGCGGCGAGCGCAGCTGCTGCGGCTCGACCTGCGCGAACAACCGGCTGATCGACCTCACCCCGGCGGCCTACAGCCGCATCGCCAGCCTGTCCACCGGCCTGCGGCCGTGCGAGATCGCGACCGGGTGAGGGGGCGACGATGAGAAGCAGAAGAGACCTGCTCAAGTCCGCCGTGCTCGGCGGCGGCGCCGGCGTGGTCGCCGCCACAGCGCTGGGCTCGCTCGGCCCCGAGGCCGCCTTCGCGACCACGTCAGGCCCCGACCTCGAACCCGGCGCCCCCGACCCCGACTTCGCCGAGGGCCGCATCCGTTCGATCAAGGACAACACGCTCCTCGTCCTGGGCTCGAACGCGGTGTTCCACCGCATCAGGGTCGTCGACGGCACGAGCCTGTGGAAGCTGGGCCCCGTACCGTTCGACCAGGCCAAGCCCGGTGACGGCCTTTACGCCCGCGGCGTGCGCATGCCGGACGGCGAGCTCGCCGCCGAATCGGTGTGGCTGAACATCGTCAACATCAAGGGCCACATCACGAACATCAAGGACCAGACCCTCCACCTCGACCACCACGGCAAGGAAGTGCTCTGCCACGTCGTGGCCGGGAAGTCGGTCGCCATCCGGTCCGACGCGCCGCCGTCCTCGGACCTGTCGATGCTGAAAGTGAGCCAGCACGTGCAGATCCTGGGCGCCTGGCGGCCGGACACGAACGAGGTCGACATCGCCACCGTCTTCTCCCCGCACTAGGAGCGTCCACATGCACGGGATCGCCGCGTCGCAGCCGTACGTGATCGCCCTCTTCCTGGTCTGGGCGGGCCTGATGAAACTGCTCAGCCGGCGGATGCGGGCAGGGGCGGGGCACACCGCCCTGGCCCGGCTGGTCGGCCCGGCGCGCGCGGTCCCCGCGTTCCGGCTCGTGGCGCTCGCAGAACTCGCGGTGGCCGCCGCGCTCCTGCTCCCACCCCTCCTTCCGCTGGAGGCCGCGGCCGCCGCGGCGCTCTGCGCCGGCTTCCTCGCGTACCTGACCTACGCGCACGTCGCCGCGCCCACCGCGTCGTGCGGGTGCCTCGGCACCCACTCCCGCCCCGTGGACCTGCGCGCCTTCGCCCGCGCGGCGTTCCTGCTCGTCGCGAGCCTGCTCGCGCTCCCCGCCGACCCCGGCCCGCCGCTCGCGGCGCTCGCCCTCGCGGAGGTCGCCGTCCTGCTGGCCCTCTCGGCGGAGCTGGACCGCCACTGGCTCGTCCCCTCGCGGCGCCTCCTGGTACGGCTGCGCCGCCCCCTCGCCGCTCCCCCTCCGGCACAGGTCCCGCTGGCGACCTCGCTGCACCTGCTCTACCGCAGCCCCGCGTACTGCTCGGCGTCCGCGCAGCTCACCACGGACGTCCAGGACACCTGGGACGAGGACGGCCTGCGCTTCGTCGTCTACGGGGCACGGGAGCGGACGGCGGTCTTCGCCGTCCCCCTCACCGGCGACGATCCCTCGGCCGTCCGGGTCAGCCTGGTCCGCGAGCCGACGGGCGTCTGACCGGGGGCCATCGGGCACGCATTGCCGGGGCAGGTGGTACAGAAGGGATGAATACCCCCACAATGGGGTGATGGGATTTCCTCCGCAGCCTCAGGAACCACAGCCCGGCTACGGTCCCCCGCCCGGCCAGGGCGGCTACGGGCCTCCTCCGAGCCAGGGCGGCTACGGATCTCCTCAGGGCGGCGGCTACGACCCGCCGACGGTCCCGGCCTCGCCGTACGGCCCGCCCGGCTACTCCGGCCCGATCCCGTACGGTTCCCCGCCCGAGCAGCCCAACAAGGTGCTGATCGTCAGCGTGGTCGCGGCCGTGGCGGTGATCCTGCTGGCCGGCGGCGCGTACAGCGTGTACGCGTACACGGGTGCCCCGGACCCGGTCCCCACCGTCGCCCTGCAGACCCCTTCCCCGTCGCAGTCGGACGCTCCGTCGAGTTCGGCGTCCGGCGAGCCCACGTCCAGCCCTCCATCCGAGCCCAGCGCCGATCCCACGTCGGAACCCTCAGCACAGCCGAGCACCAACCCCGGCGAGCCGAACCGCCCCGAGCCCGGGGCGCCGATCACGCACGACGAGTTCCCCCACTGGAAGTTCCGCCTGGACGGCGTGAGCTTCACCGCCGACAAGACGGGCGGCTGGACGTACGACAGCTGCGACACGCTGGACGGGCAGGGCGAGCTGGCCAGGAACCAGTGCGAGCGCGCCGTCGAGCTCGCCTACTCGGCCTACTCGGGGCACCTCAAGGCGGTCCAGGTCATCATGTCGTTCCCGAACGAGGCTGCCGCCAAGACCGCCGCGACGCGCCTGGCCAAGCTGCCCGCCAAGGCCGTGAAGTGGCGCCGCGACCAGGTGCTCGACGACTTCGTCTACGGAAAGATCCGCTCAGGAGCGGTCGAGAAGTACGTCGTCGTCACGGCCGTCACCGCCGACAGGACGGCCCGTGCCAAGGCCACGAAGTTCCACCACTACCTCCAGGCGGACCACAAGAACTACTTCCTCTTCCGCGACCTGTGAGCCCCCGGGCCGAGCCGGTGGACGGCGGCGCACGGCGGCCGTCCTGAGTCCCGAGACCGCGGGTCCCGAGTCCCCCGAACCTCGGGGACACACACGATGCCCCCCGGTCAGCAGCGGCGGCGCACGCCGATAGCGTCTGCATCATGTTCGACTCCCACCAGGCCTCGGGGCTTCGATGATCGGCGCCATCGCGGACGACTTCACCGGTGCGACCGACGTCGCGGTGGCCCTGCGCCGCCGTGGCATCCCCACCGTGCTGTTCTTCGGGCTTCCGCCGGAGGCGGCGGAACCACCCGGGCACGACGCGGTCGTGATCGCGCTGAAGACCCGGACCGCCCCCAGGGCGGACGCGGTCGCGCAGTCGCTCGCCGCGCTCGGCCGGCTGCGCTCGCGCGGCGTCCGCCAGGTCTACGTCAAATACTGCTCCACGTTCGACTCCACGGCCGAGGGGAACATCGGGCCGGTCCTCGACGCCCTGGCCGGCGCCATGGACGTGCCCCTGGTCGCCATGACGCCCAGCTCGCCCGAGCATGGGCGCACGCAGTACAACGGCTACCTCTTCGTCGGTGACGTGCTGCTCGCCGAGTCGCACATGCGGCACCATCCCCTGACCCCGATGACCGACTCGTACCTGCCGCGCCTGATGGAGGGCCAGAGCGCGCACCGGGCGGGCGTCGTGACGCTGGCGCAGGTCCGGGCCGGGGCGATGGGGCGGCGGCTGGCCGAGCTGCGGGCGGAGGGCGTGCGCTACGCCCTCGTCGACGCCGTGGACGACGCCGACCTCGTGACCGCGGGGCGGGCGCTGGCGGGCGCGCCGCTGGTCGCGGGCGCGGCCGGGCTCGCCGGCGGGCTCGCCGCGGCGCACGCGCGGTCCGGGCACGACGACCCGCCCGCCCCGGCGCCGCAGGGTGCCGCGGCGGTGCTGGCGGGCAGCTGCTCGGCCCGTACGCTGGAGCAGGTCGCCGCCATGATCGAGGCGGGCAGGCCGGCCTACCGGCTGGACGCGCTGGCCGACCAGGACCCCGGGTCGCTCGCCCGGGACGCGCTCGCCTGGTACGACACGCTGGACGTCGAGGCCGGAGCGCCCCTCGTCTACGCATCGGCCGAACCCTCGGTGTTGCGCCGCGTGCAGGAGATCGTGGGCGCGGAGCGGTCGGCCGCGATCCTGGAGTCGGCGCTGGGCCGCGTCGCGCAGGGGCTGGTCGAGCGGGGTGTCACCCGCGTGGTCTCGGCCGGCGGCGAGACCTCGGGGGCCATCGTGAGCGCGCTCGGCGTGCCGGGCGGGCTGATCGGCGTGGAGGCGGCGCGGGGCGTGCCCTGGATCCACACGGCCTCCGGTCTCGCGCTCCTGCTCAAGTCAGGCAACTTCGGCGACGCCGGCCTGCTGGTGGACGCCTCACGATAACCCGCAGGCCCGAACCGCCGGCCGAGCCCTCACAATGACCCCGGCGAGCCCGAGCGCCGACCGGACCCTCACAACGACTCCGCGAGCCCGAACCCGCCGACCGGGCCCTCACGAAGACCCGGTCGAGTGGGAGGGCCGGGCGGCGGCGCGGGGCGTATCCCTGGTCTGGCCACGCACTCAGTCGAGCAGCCCCCGGTGGCGGGCCGCCGCGGCGGCCTGGGTGCGGGTGGACACCTCCAGCTTGGCCAGGATGTTGGAGACGTGCACGCTCACGGTCTTCTGCGCGATGAACAGCCGCTCGGCGATCTCCCGGTTGGTGAGCCCCTCCGCGACCAGGCGGAGCACCTCGGACTCGCGGGCCGTGAGCCCTCCGCCGCCGGCCCCGTGGCCACCGCCGGAACGGCCCCCGCGCCCCGCACCGCCGGAACGGCCCCCGCGCTCCGCGTCTCCGAAGCGGGCCCTGCGGCCGAAGTCGTGCAGCGCGTTCTCCAGCGGCGCGGCACGCAGCTTGCCCGCCGTCTCCCTGGCGAGATCCCACTCCGCCTGGGCCTCCTCGCGGTCGCCGGCGGCGAGCAGCGCCTCGGCCAGCCGCCAGCGGGCACGGGCCGTCTCGTAGACGAACCCGTAGTCGAAGGTCTCCACCACCTGCCGCCACAGCTCCACGTCGAGCCGGCCGTGCGCGCGGTGCCACTCGGCCTCCACGCGCAGGCCCCAGGCCCGGCCCTCGGGACCGAGATGGTTGCCTTCGCCGGTGGGGCCGGCCTCGATGGCGTCGCGGGCGCGGCGGCGCAGGGCGTCGGCGCCGTCGGTGCTGCCGAGCTCCGCCAGCGCCCACAGCCCGATGGCGGCCAGCCGGATGTTGCCCGCTTCGCCGTCGGTCAGCCGGGCCATGACCGCGTGCACGTGGTCGAGCGCGGCCTGGGGGTCGCCGTTCCACAGGGCGTGCTCGGCGGCCAGCCCCCGGGACATGTAGGCGGCCAGGTCGTCGGACCAGAACGGCCGCAACCACCCCAGCCGGCTCTCCACCGCCGGCAGGCCGCGCCCCACCTCGACGAACAGCGCGAAGGACGACAGGATGGCCTCGGGCAGCGTGCCCACCCGGGCGGGGAAGCCGCCCGCGACCGTCTCCGCCTCGTCCCACTCGCCCGCGACGTAGTGGATGAGGAAGCGCAGGAAGCGCAGGTCGGTGCCGTAGGTGCTCCACTTGAGGCCGGTCTCGAACGCCATGCGGATGCCCTCGTCGGTCACCTCCGCCGCGTGGTCGAGCAGGCCGCCTTCGTAGTGGATGCGGGCGTGGTGAAAGCGGGCGCGCAGGTCCATCGCCAGGTCGCCGGAGCCTTCGGCGGCGGCGATGTTGACCAGCTCGTGGGCCCTGCCGGCGTCACCTCGGTATTCGACGTAGGTGGCCAGCGTGAGCAGCGCCCCGACCTCGGCGTCTCTGGCCCCGGACGCGCGGGCGACGTCGAGCGCGCGGGCGGTGAGTCCCTCGATCTCGTGGTGGCGCGGGCTCCAGAGCAGCGTGCGGGCCTGGGTGGCCAGGGCGCGGGCGAGCTCGGGCCGGTCGCGCGCCGTCTCGACCGCGCGCTCCGCCGCCGCGATCGCGGCCTGCTGGTCGTCGACCTCGTAGAGGTAGTAGGCGAGCCGCTCCAGCACCTCGGACGTCGGTGGCAGGGCCCTGAGCTGGATGATCGCCCGGTGGTTGTCGCCGCTGCCGGCCGCCGTGACGGCGCTGCGGAACGCCAGCCCTTCCCGGCTCTCCCCGGCGAGCCCGGCCGCCCCGTCGACCCGCTCCCACAGGCTGAGCGCCCGCTCGTAGTGCTCGTGGGCCTCGGCGGGCGCGCCGAGGAGCGCGGCCTGGCGGCCCGCCTCGACGGAGGCCGCCAGCGCCCCGGCCAGGTCGTGACCGGCGAGATGGTGGTGGGCCAGCTCGGCGGGAGAGGACAGCAGCCGGGCGAAGGCGGCGTGCAGCCTGGTGCGCTCGCCGGGCAGCAGGTCGGTGTAGACGGCCTCCTGCAGCAGCGCGTGGCGGAAGGCGTAGCCGTAGCCGTCGACCCTGAGCAGCCCGCGCGAGACGATCTCCCGCACCGCCTCCTCGAACTCCGCCAGCGGCAGCCCTGACACCTCCCGCAGCAGCTCGTCCTCCACCCTGCGCACCGCCACGGCGGCGGCCCGCAACACGCGCTGCCCGGCCTCCGACAGCACCTCGACCCTGGTCATCAGCAGGCTGGCGAGCTCGTCGGGCAGCTCGTCACCCTCGGCCATGGCCGCGAAGAGCTCCTCCGCGTAGAACGGGTTGCCGTCGGCCCTGGACACGATGAGCCCGAGCTCCCGGACGCCCACCTCACCCATCGTGGCGACATAGTCAGACATGTCGCCCTCGCTCAGCGGCCCCAGCTCGACGTGCGTCACCGTCGGGAGCCGCTTCAGCTCCGCCAGCACCGAGCGCAGCGGATGGCGGCGGTGGAGATCGTCGGTGCGATAGGTGCCGACGACGCAGACGCGCTCGGTCTGCACCATGCGGCTGAGGAAGACCAGCAGGTCACGGGTGGACCGGTCGGCCCAGTGCAGGTCCTCGATCACGAACAGCACCGGCTGCACGTCGGCCAGCAGCCCGAGCAGCGACCCGAACAACCGCTGCTGGGTGAGGCCCGCCGACTGCGCGCTCTCCGTGCCGGGGAGCAGCTGGCCCAGCATCGGATGGGCGGCGGCGGCCTCGCGCACCTTCGGCTCCGCGCCGCGCAGCGCGTCGGCCAGCGGCAGGTAGGGCAGCGCGTCGCCCAGCTCGGCGCACTGGCCGGCCAGCACGTGGAAACCCCATTCACGGGCCTCGGCGACCAGCTCGGTGACAAGCCGGGTCTTGCCGATGCCGGCGTCACCGCCGACGAGGGCGACGCCCGCCATGCCGTCGGCGGCCGACCGCACCACCCGCACGAGCCTGGCCAGCTCGGCAGAGCGCCCGACGAGGAGACCTTTCACGCCAGAAACGATGCCACGCCCCTCCGACACTTTATTGGTCCGGGGAAACGGCCTCCGATTGGCCCTGATCTCCCTACCAAAAGCGTTTACGCTGCTCTTTCGTGATTCCTCCAACAACGTACGCCCTCTTCGTGACCGCCTCGCTCGCCCTGATCCTCATCCCGGGGCCGAACCATCTCTACATCACCGCCAGAGGCCTCGCCCAGGGCCGGGCGGCCGGCCTGGCCAGCGCGCTCGGCGTGGAGATCGGCACACTCGTGCACATCGCGGCGGCCGCCGCGGGCCTGTCGTACGTGATCTCGCAGTCGGCGACGCTCTTCGCGATCGTCAAGTGGGCGGGCGTCGCCTACCTCGTATACCTGGGCATCCGCGCGTTCATGGGCAAGGACGCCGAGACCGGGACACCGCTTCGGCAGCCGCTGCGCAAGGTGTTCCTCGAAGGCGTGCTGGTCAACGTGCTCAACCCCAAGGTGGCGCTGTTCTTCCTGGCGTTCCTGCCGCAGTTCGTCGACCCGGGCGCGGGCTCCCCGACCGTGCAGGTGGTGGTGTTCGGGCTCACGGCGCTGCTCCTGGGGCTGGTGTCGGACGTCGTGTACGCGTTCGCCGCCGGCGCGCTGGGCCGCCGCCTGCGCCGCAGGGCCAGGGCGCTGCGGTACGTCAGCGGCGTCGTCTACCTCGGTCTGGGAGTGGCCACCGCGTTCGCCGGAAGAAGATGATCCGTGCCGGTGCCGAAGCCGCGCCGCGGGACGGGTACGGCGGTTCAGAGAGCCAGCGCGGCCGGGATGCGGTCGAGCACGGGGTGGGGCGCGAGCCCGTACGCGTAGAAGTCGACCGCGAGCGCCCCCGCCGCCTTGGCGCCGCGGGCCTTGGCCACCAGCCGGTCGGCCGAGTCGCTGTCGGGATGCCCCGGCCGCAGCACGGCACGCACCTCACGATCCTTGCCCACGGACCGCAGGTAGGCTGCCACGTCGTCGGCCACCCTGGCCGCGTCGCGCGCGTAGGCCAGCACCCCGAAGGCGGGCACCAGGTCGCCGAGCGCCACCAGGTCGACGCCGAGCTGCCAGGCGTCATGGGCGGCAAGCCCCGGCGTGGGCAGCCCGTCGGCGTAACCCTTGACCGCGCCCGTGGAGTCGATGAACACCAGCTTGGAGCCCTCGTCCGCGACGGCGGAGGCCACCTCGGACACGAGCGTGGTCACGGTCTCCGACCGGGCCCTGGCGTAGGCCACGACCTCCGGCCCCGCGTACGCGGTCAGCGCCGCCCTGGTCACCTCGCCCTGCGCGGCCGGGTCGCCGTCGAGCACGCCGCCCACGATCCGCGCGCACTCGTCGCGCGCCACGTCGGCGTTCACGCCCAGGTCGGTGGCCCTGCGCATGCAGTAGTCGCAGAAGCAGAGCCCGAACAGGTAGGTGTCCATCGGCCCGAGCGGCACGAACGAGCGCTGCGGTCTGAGCGGCCTGAAGTGCAGCGACTCGGCCACCACGCTGTCGACTCCGAGCCTGGCCACCGCCCTGGCCAGCGCGACCGCGTATTCGCGCACGTCGGGGTGGGCGGGGCACAGGTCGGCGAGCGAGCCACGGTCGCCGAAGCAGTCGCGGACGGTCACGTCCGGATGTCTCTCGCCGAGCGTGGCGTTGCGCAGGAAGACCGTCCATCCGTGGAGCTTCATGGAGCGCTGCGCACAGGCCTCCCGAAGCCCGTCGAAAGCATCCTGGTAGCCCGGCACGGGAGCGAGCCGGAGCCCGGCGAACAGGTCGGGTGGCGGGGTGAAGTGGGCGCCGTCGTGGCGGACGGTCAGCCGGGACAGTCCGTGCGGGGTGACGTCGCGTGAGGCGTGGTGCACGGCGCCGACGGTGACGCCGCGCACGCCGTACGCGCTGATGTTGTCGAGCACCCGCTCGACGCCCTCGCCGCGCAGGTCCTCGACGAAGGCGTATACCGAACTGTCCACAAACAGACCTTAAGCGCTCTTGTGCGCGACGAAGTCGATCTCCACCAGGATGTCCAGCAGCTCGGACCCCACGGTGGTGCGTACGGGGAAGGGCGGGTTGAAGTACGACTTGTACACCTCGTTGTACGCGGCGAAGTCGCGCTTGAGGTGCTGCAGGTGGACCGTGGCCTTGACCACGTCGTCGAAGCCGAGGCCGTGCGCGGCGAGGATGGCGCCGAGGTTGCGCATGACCCGGTGGGTCTGGGTGGCGACGCCGTCGCCGTCGACCTCGCCGGTCTGCGGGTCGATCGGCCCCATGCCGGAGGTGTAGACGAAGTCGCCCACCACGAGCCCCTGGGAGTAGGCGCCGATCGGGGCGGCGCCCTCGGTGGTCCTGAGCTCCTTCTTCACGATTTCTCCCTAGAAGTTGGTGTGTATCGTGCCCACGACACGGTAGTCCTGGTCCACCAGAGGCAGCTCGCGCCACTTGTCGAACGCGGTGCACGGGTGCGAGATGCCGAAGGCCAGCAGGTCGCCGACCTCCAGCCCGTCGCCGCGCACCAGGGCGTGCTGGTCCTGCATCCTGGTGACGGTGACGCCCGCGCGCCGCGGGACGGGCAGCCCCTCGTCGTACGGCGCGTCCCGCTTGCCCATGCCGACGACCGCCAGCCCCGGCTCGGGCGTGGAGAGCACGTGCGCCCACACCTCCAGCGCCGGCCGCAGCTCGCCCTGGATGCGGGTGAACGGCGTGCGCTCGCGGTAGTAGCCGTCGTCGTGGGTGACGTAGGCGCCGCTGCGCAGCAGGATGCGGGCCTGGGTGGCGACGAGCTCGCGCCCGATCACGTCGAACCACTGGCTGCCGCCCACGGTCAGGATCGGGTCGCGGACGCGGAGGTAGGCGAGCGCCTCCTGCAACGAGTCCAGATATTTCCGCACATCGTCGGCGGTCTTGAGCGCGCCCTCGTACCCCGCGATCCCCGCCGGCTCGACCCCGGGCGTCTCCTGCGCGCAGGCCACCACCGCCAGCAGGTCGTCCAGCGAACGGCACCCGGCACGCCCGCCCTCGTGCCCCAGCTCCACCAGCACCCGGAACGGCCGCGACCCCGCGTGGCGGGCCAGGATGCCGATGCCGGCCACGGAGTCGGCGAAGCTCAGGAACTCGAACGCGGGATCGCGCTCCAGCTCGCCGGCCGCCCAGGCCAGCCCCGCCGGGTCGACGACCTGGTTGGCGACCATGATCCGGCTCGCCCCGAACCCCCTGGCCGCCTCGGCCTGGCGCGGCGTGGCGACGGTCAGACCCCAGGCGCCCGCTCCGAGCTGGAGCGCGGCGATCTCTGCGGACATGTGCGTCTTGACGTGCGGCGCGAGCTCCATGCCGTGGTCGCGGGCGAAGGCCGCCATCGTCGCCACGTTGTGCTCGAGCGCGTCCTGGCGCACCACCATCAGCGGGAAACCGAGCACTCCGTCGAAGATCGACCGCCCGAGCGTCTCCTGCACAAGCTCCCTTTCCCTCAGCGTCCGACGCCATCCTGACATCCCTGACATCCCGGGCATCCCGGCATCACGGCTTGAGCGCCCGCCCAGATGTGGCGCCGGTCAGCTCTCCCCCGGCCAGCACGCGCACCCCCGACACGAGCACGTCGTCCACGCCGGACGCGAGCGTGCGCGGAGCGGCGTACGTCGCCAGGTCGGCCACCGTGTCAGGGTCGAACACCACCACGTCGGCCGCGAACCCGCCCCGCACCAGCCCTCGGTCGGCCAGCCCGAACCGCCGGGCCGGATGCGCAGCCAGATGCACCGCGGCCTGCTCCCACGTCCAGTCGCCGAGCTCCCTGACATGCCGGCCAAGGAACCGGGCGAAGGCGCCGAACCCACGCGGATGCGGATGACCACCCACATAGATCCCGTCGGAGCCGCCGGTCTGGGACGGATGGCGCAACATCCGGCGTACGGACTCCTCGCCCTCGGGGCCCTCGTCGGGGCGGGCGGACACCACGCCCGCCTCCAGCCGCGTCTCCGTCAGGAGGCGGCGGCAGAACGCGGCCGGGTCCAGCCCCGCCCGCTCGGCCGCCGCCACCATGGTCAGGCCCTCCGCCCACTCCAGCCCGGGCGCGTGCGAGACGGTCAGCCTCGGCCAGGTGCCGGCCAGCGTCGGCCACCAGTCGTCCAGCCCGTCCGAGGCGATCATCTCCAGGGCGCGGTCGGTCTCGGCGCCGGGCACGGACGGCGGCAGCACGACCATGGCCAGGATCGTGTTGCCGCGCAGGTAGGGGTAGGTGTCGAAGGTCAGGTCGACGCCCTCGCCGAGCGCCTGCTCGACCAGCGGCAGCAGCACGCCGGCGGGGCCGTGCAGATGGGAGACGTGCACGGCGGCGCCGGAGCGCCGGGCGATGTCCACGACCTCCGCCATGCCGACCCCGGCCTGCGGACCGTAGGCGCGCATGTGGGTGACGTAGGGGAGCCCGCCGAGCGGGGCGCACAGCGCGGCCAGCTCCTCGGCGGAGGCGTAGCGGCCCGGCAGGTATTCGAGCCCGCTCGACAGGCCCGCCGCGCCCTCGGAGAGCCCGCGCTCGACGTGCCGCACCATCGCCGCGAGGTCTCCCGCCGAAGCGGGAGCGGGCGACGGGCCCATGACGTCGTAGCGGATGGTGCCGTGCGGCAGGAGGTAGGCGGTGTTCAGCGCCACCGCCCGGTCGTAGCCGTCGAGCAGCTCTCCCACGGTCAGCGGCCCGTCCTGAGGAGCCCGGCCGGGCAGAGCCCCGCCCCGCGGCGCCCCGTCGGACAGCGCCCCGTCGGACAGCGGCCCGTTGACGGCGGCGAAATAGCGGGCGGCGTAGGCGACGGTCGCGGCCGAGCCGGGCGCGAAGGACAGGCCGTCCTGCCCGAGCACGAACGTGGTCACCCCCTGCCGGAGCGCCGCCCGCTGCACGACCGGGTCGAACACGGCCGCGTCACCGTGGGCGTGGCAGTCCACGAAGCCGGGCGCGACGAACCGGCCCGTCGCGTCGATCACGGTCTCGGCCTGCGCATCGCCCAACCTGCCGACCGCCGCGATCCTGTCGCCGGAGACCGCCACGTCCGCCCGGAACGGCGGGGCGCCCGTGCCGTCGAGCACCCTGCCGCCGCTGATGACTACGTCGAACCTCACCCAAGGATTCAATCAGAGCCGCGGTACGGCTTCTGGCCGCACTCCACGGACTCGTTGACCGGATGTTCGGCCAGCAGGTCGCGGGCCTGCGAGCGGGCGAGGTTCCAGCCGTTCCACGGATCGGGACGGTCCAGCCCGTTGGCCTCGACCACGTCGGCGAGCACGCAACTGCGCTGCGGCTCGGGCAGCCGGTCCAGGGCCGGCACCGCCTCCGCGCCGAGATCGCCCAGGTAGTCGGAGTCCAGCTGGGTGCCGCCGCGCACCTCCACCTGCGAGTACGCGACCCGCAGGTCGGGGTTCACCACCGCGAACGCGCCCAGGCCGAGCGCGGTGACCAGCACGACCGTACGCGGCAGCCAGCCGGAGCCGCGCCCCGCGAACCGTACCGCCCCGGCCAGCAGCACCAGCGCGAACAACGATCCCAGCCACCAGACCGCGGCCTGCACCGACAACCGCAGCCTGGACAGGCCGTAGGCGTCGGTGTAGAGGTTCATGCGGTGCAGCGCCGAGACCAGCACCACCATCGTCAGCCCGCACAACATCGCGAGCAGCCCCGCCAGCACCCAGCGCTCGCGCCGCTCCGCCTTCAGCAGCCCGCCCGCCACGGCCACGATGCCCAGCACGAACACGCTGACCACGACCAGCTGGAAGAAGCCCTGCCTGGCGTACTCGGCGTAGGTGAGCCCCGCCGTCCTCAGCACCCGGGCATCGCCCCCGAACAGCGCCGTGATCTGCACCGCCACGAACGACGCGAACAGCAGGTTCACCGCCGTGAGCGGCACCAGCCAGATGCTCCTGCTCACCTTGAACTTCTTCTGCGGCCCCACGGGATCGTTCACCGGCCGCAGCGCGACCAGCACCACGGCGGCCAGCAGCACGGCGAAGAGCACGAAAAGGAAGATCCGCAGCGGCGCGGACTCCACCCAGTCCGGCGTGGTGGTCAGCCGCTCCAGATAGCTGGCGAACACCGCGTCCGCCGAGGCGAACAGCAGGCCGAAAACCGCCAGCAGCACCGCCGTGATGGCCAGGGCGGCCAGCGTGGGCATCACGCGCCGCCTGGCCGTCAGCTTCTTCAGCGGCCCGGCCAGGAACCAGTGCACGGGACCCAGCGCGAGCACCACGGACACGCCGCCCCTGATCACGCCCAGCCAGCCCGCGCCCGCCCCGGAGACCGCCAGCGCGCCCAGCCCGGCCCCCGCCACGAGCAGGATCGCGACCAGCCAGTCGGCGTCGCGCACCGCCGCCATGGCGATCAGGAAGTACGCCAGCACCCCGAACGCCACCGTCCACGGCGTCATCCGGCGCGTCACAGCCGGGAACGCCGCCGCGCCCAGCACCAGCGCCACCAGCACGAACCCCAGGCCCACCTGGGCGTCCGGCAACGCCACCGCCGCGAACACCCCGGCCCCCACCGCGGCGGGCAACAACCAGCGGGGCGCGTCGGGCAGGTCGGGCTTGGGGAACAGCGGCGGCGGCACGTACGGCGGCGGCCCCACCGGCCCGCCCCCAGGCCCCACCTGAACGCCCGGGCCCGCGTAGGCGACCGGCCCCAAGGGGACCCCCGGTCCGGCCTGGCCGCCCGCGGGACGTGCCGGTCCGGACGCCGCGCCGCCGTGACCGGCCATCGCCCCCGCCTGCCAGCCCGCGCCTCCCGCCTGCCCGCGGTAGGGACCCACCTGGTACGCCACCGCAGCTGTGCGCCGCGCTGACCCCGCCCCCATGGCCACGCCCACGGCGCCCATGACGGCGACGCTCACGACGAGCGTGACCAGGGCGAATCCGGCTCCGACCGCGATACCGGCGAACGCGGCGGCGAACAGCCCCACCGCGAACCCGGCCAGCACCCCGATGACCCCGCCGCCGATCATCCTGGCGTAGCTCGCGCCGACGGGCGGCGACCCGCCGGGCACGGTCGCGTCCACGGCTCTCCCCCCAGCCGTCGCCACGACGCCACCGGCCGCATGACCCGCCGAGGCCGCCGCAACGGGACCGGCGTCCGCCGCGGGAGCGCCCTCGACACCACGGCCGGCCTCCGGTGCGCGCCGTGTCGTGGCGCCTTCGGCAGGCGCCGGATCCCCGCTGCCACCCGGGGACGAAGGTCCGGTCGCGACGCTCATCACGGCGCCGGCGGGAGCGGCCTGAGTACCCGGAGATGTCCCCGGAGATGTCCCCGGAGATGTCCCCGGAGATGTCCCCGGAGATCCCGGCTGTGAGCTTCCGCCGTCCGCCGTCGCGGCCGCGCCCTCCACACCGTCGGTCCCCCGTCCCGCGACAAGCCCCGCAACGGCCCCCGCCGCTGGAACGGCCTCCGATGCGGCTCCCGGTGCGGAAGCGGCAGCCGGCGCGGAACCGGCCTCAGGCGTCGGAGCGCCCGCCGGTGCGGGAGCGGCCTCAGGCGCCGATGCGGTGACCGCGCCGCGGCCGGCGGCGGGATCGGCGGCGGGATCAGCGGCGGGATCAGCGGCGGGATCGGCGGCGGGATCGGCGACGTCCCTTTCCAGCGCCTCGCTCCCGACGGCCGGCGACCGTTCGTCCCCCGTGCTTCGTTCGTGTTCCAATGGCGTGTCCGCCATCGTCGTCCTCCCTGGTAATTCGACGACCATCCGGCACCCCGGCCGGTCGTCGATGCGGATGGAACCCCCGTGCAGCTCGACGATCTCCTTCACGATGGCCAGCCCCAGTCCCGCGCCTCCCGCGTCGGCGGTGCGTCCCGCGTCCAGCCGGGAGAAGCGTTCGAAGACGCGTTCCCTGGCCGCCGCCGGGATGCCGGGCCCCGGGTCGGTGACGGCGAGCCGTACCGCGTCGCCCTCTTCGGCGCCGCTGACGGTGACCACGCCGCCCGGCGGGCTGTGGCGTACGGCGTTGTCGAGGAGGTTGGACAGGACCTGGGCGAGCAGGTCGGGGTCGGCGCGCACCCCCAGCCGGCCCGGGACCACCCACCGGATGGTGACGTCGTCGCGGGCCAGCGACGCCTCGCGGACCGCCTGCTCGACGTGCCGCGCCAGTTCGACGGGCTCGGGCTCGATGAGGCGGACCCCGGAGTCCAGCCGCGACAGGTCGAGCAGCTGGGCGACGAGCCGTCCGAGCCGCTCGGTCTGGGCGAGCGCCGTCGACATGGTGACGGGGTCGGGCGCGGAGACGCCGTCCACGACGTTCTCGAGGATGGCGCGGAGCCCGGTGATGGGCGTGCGGAGCTCGTGGCTGACGTTCGCGACGAGCTCGCGCCGCTGCCGGTCGACCTCGCCGAGGTCGGCCGCCATCGCGTTGAACGCCCTGGCCAGCTCCCCCACCTCGTCGCGCGAGGTGGCGCTGACGCGCAGCGTGTAGCTGCCCTTGGCGATCGTCTGGGCGGCGCTGGCCATCTGGCGCAGCGGCTTGGTCATGCCCATGGCCAGCACCTGCACCATGATCAACGCCAGGACGACGGCGACCGCGATGCGCACCTCGCCGGCCAGGCCGGAGGCGATGCCGACCTCGTTCACCACGAACGCCGTGCCCACGGCCAGCACGATGACGATGCCGAGCTTGACCTTGATCCGGCCGAGGAAGTCGAGCGGCCTCATTGGCGCACCAGCGCGTAGCCGACGCCGTGGACGGTGCGCACCACGTCGGAGCCGAGCTTGCGGCGCAGCGCCCGTACGTGGCTGTCGACGGTCCTGGTCGCGGCGGCTTCGGAGAAGCCCCACACGTCGGACAGCAGCCGGTCGCGCTCGAAGACCTGTCCCGGCCGCTCGGCCAGGCGCCGCAGCAGGTCGAACTCCGTCCTGGTGAGCTGCGCCTCCACGCCGCGCACGAACACCCTGCGCGCCGCGGTGTCGATCTCGACCTCGCCGACCCTGATCACGGTGTCCTCGACGGCGAGCTGGGAGGCGCGTTCGACCCGGCGCAGCAGCGCGTGGATCCGCGCGACCAGCTCGCGCATGCTGAACGGCTTGGCCAGGTAGTCGTCCGCGCCGACGCCGAGCCCGACGAGCACGTCGGTCTCGTCTCCGAGCGCGGTCAGCATGAGCACGGGCACCGGCCTGGCCGCCTGCATCCGGCGGCACACCTCCAGTCCGTCGAGACCGGGCAGCAGCCGGTCGAGGATCACCAGGTCGGGTTCGGCCCTGCCGTACTGGACGAGGGCGTCCTGCCCGTCGCCCGCCACCCTGACGTGGAAGCCCTCGGCCGCCAGCCTGTTCCTGACGGCCAGGGCGATCGTCACATCGTCCTCGACCACGAGGATGCGCCGCTGCTCTGCCACGTACGGAAGCCTAGAAGCGCCCTGTGCAGACGACACTGCTGAATCTGTGCACATCCGGTGCAGACTGGGCGGGTGAACACCGCCGCATATCTGCGCCGCCTCGGCCTGCCCGGTCTGCGAGGCGCTCCCGTCAGCGTCGAGAACCTGCGGGCGCTGCACGTCGCGCACGTCGAACGGGTCCCGTACGAGGTCCTGGAGATCTGGCTGGGCCGCCCCACCACCGTCGATCCCGTCGAGTCGGCCGAGCGGATCATCCGCGGCCGGGGCGGCTACTGCTACCACCTCAACGGCGCGTTCTCCGAGCTGATCGGGGCGCTCGGCTACGACGTGACCCGGCATGTCGGCGGCGTCCAGACTCGCGGCATCGGGCCGGGCGTCACCGGCAACCACCTGGTGCTCACCGTGCGCGGCCTGCCGGCTGACGGCAACCCTGGCGGCGAGTGGCTGGTCGACGTCGGGCTGGGCGACGGCCTCCACGAGCCGATCCCGCTGGTCGCCGGCTCCTCCCGGCAGGGCCCTTTCACGTACGGGCTGCGCCCCTCGGAGGTCGCGCCCGGCGGCTGGCGGTTCGACCACGATCCGAGTGGTTCGTTCGAAGGTATGGATTTTGATCCGGCGCCCACGGATATATCGGCCTTCGTCAGCATGCATGGCCATTTGACGACGTCTCCGACGTCCGGGTTCGTCCGGGTCGCCGTCGTGCAACGGCGCGACGGCTCGGGCGTCGACCTCCTGCGCGGGCTGGAGCTGCGCCGCGTGGGGACGGGCGCGCACACGATCATGCTGGACACGGCCCGCGACTATTTCGCGGCCCTGGCGGACGTGTTCGCGCTGCCGCTCGACGACGTGAGCCCCGAGGAGAAGGAGAAGCTCTGGCGCAAGATCGACGAGGCGCACAGGGCCTGGCTGGCAGGCGATCCCGCATGATGGCCACGCGTGCGCACGGGCGCTATCGTGCACCTCGAGATGGGTGAGACCAGCAAGCTGGCCGGCCGCTACCGGCTGCTCAACCCCCTGGGCGCGGGGTCCGTCCTCCTGGCCTTCGACGAGGTTCGCCATCGCGACGTCGCGGTCAGGCGGCTGCGCGTGCCCGCCGAGCTGCGTGACGCCGCGCTGCACGAGGCCCGCAGGGCCACCACGCTGCGGCACGCCTCGATCGTGCGGGTGCTGGACGTCGTGATCGAGGATCGCACGCCGTGGCTGGTGATGGAGTTCGTCTCGGGCGCCTCGCTGGAGCAGGCCGTGCGCTCGCGCCGGCCGCTGCCCGTCCCGCAGGCGGCGCGGGTCGGGGTGTGCGTCCTGTCGGCGCTGGCCACGGCGCACGAGGCGGGCGTCGTGCACGGGCGGGTCGATCCCGGCAACGTGCTGCTCACCACGACGGGGCGGGCGGTGCTCACGGGGTTCGGCTTCCCCAGCCTCAGCATGCTGCCGTCGGCCGACCTGTGGTCGATGGCCGCCACGCTGCACTTCGCGATCGAGGGCCGCCCGCCCGGCCAGATGCCCGCGGAGGGCGCCGACCCGCTCAGGTCCCTGGTCAGAGCGATGTTGCACCCGGCGGGGGCGCCGCCGATGGACGTGGTGCGCGAGACGCTCGACCGGCTGGCCGTGGACCGCCCGCTCGACGCGGTCATCGCGGCCTCGGGCCCGCTGCCGCCCGCGGGCGCGGCCGCGATCGGGCTGGCCGTGCTCGACGGGCTGCTGGCCGTCGGCGAGTTCCACGGCGGGGTGCAGCCGGGCAACGTCATGATCGACGGGAGCGGGCGGGCGCGGCTCCTGCCGCTGCTGCGCGCGGGCACGCTGCCCGCCTACACCGCCCCCGAGGCCACCCAGAGCCAGGAGGCCGACCTGTGGTCGCTGGGCGCGACGCTCTTCGCCGCGGTCGAAGGTGCTCCCCCCGCCCCTGGCGCGCGGCTGACGAGGGCGGGAGCGCTGGCGCCTGTCCTGTTACGGCTGCTCGCGGGGCATCCGCAGGACCGCCCGACGCCCGACGAGCTCCGCTCCGGCCTTCTCGCGATCATGGCTCGACAGGGTTGAAAGACTGCGCAACGATTGCGATACATCGCGAGCGGAACAACGGCGGCGGCCCCACTCGTTGGACAGGCGACGCACAATGTGGAAGAGGCGGGGCGCGCGCTCCGCGTTCGGAGGATGTTGAGGATGTCGCCAGTCCAGAAGTACGCCATTGGCGCAGGCGCCGCGGTCCTGCTGTCGCTGATGATCTTTGGCACCGGCTTTGTCACCCTGCTGGTTGTCCTCGGCGTGGTCGCCGCTCCGGTGATCGGTTACCTGATGCTCGACCCGTCACAGCGCGAGCGCCTCAAGAGGGCGCGCAAGCGCGGCATCGGCCGCTGAGCCCGCCCGGCGGAGGCCTCAGGCCTCCGCCGCGGTCAGCGCCGCCTGCACCCGCTGGGTCACCCTGCGCTCGACGTAGAACGACAGGAACGGCACCGTGCCGCCCAGCATGACACCGAGCATGTACGGCCACGTCCAGCGTGCCTTCATGCCCAGGTTCATGACGGTGACGAGATAGATCATGTAGAGCCCGCCGTGGATGGGGGCGATGATCTTCGACAGGGCCGGCTCGTCGAAGCCGTAACGCAGCACCATGCCGACGCACAACACCAGCAGCATGACGCCGACCACGTATGCCAGCACCCGGAAGGGCTTCAGAGCCGATTCCACGATTTAACCTTCCAGAGCCATCTCAGGGGACTTGCCACGTTCCCGATCCGCTCGTACGGCGTCGCGTACGAAGTGGAACCACATGAAAACGGCGAATCCGGCAAAGATCCACCAGTTGGCGGCGTAAGCGAGGTTACGCCAGGTGAGCGTGCCGCCGACCACGGGCGGGTCGACCTTGACCTGTGCCAGCGAGCCCGACGGCGGTTGCGCGACGACATAGCCGGCGCGCACCTTCTGCCCCGTCCACAGGTTGACCAGCTCGCCCGTGGACACCGTCTGCACCTGACCGGCCGGCAGGCCCTCGCCGCGGCGCTGCACGCTGTCGGTGCCCTGCTGCGGGCGCAGCCTCCCCGGCACCGCGATCCGGCCCTCGGGAACGGCCGCCACCGCGGGATCGTCCGGCGTCTTCACCCAGCCGCGCACCACCGGCATCAGCGTGCCGTCGTCGAGCCGGAGCGGCGTGAGCACCCAGTAGCCGTGGTCGCGGGAGACGTTGCCGCCGGGGGCGTCGACGTCGGGCCGCCGGTCGGCCACCAGGAGCTGGCGGCCGGCGTCATAGGAGCCCTCCGCCGTGACCCTGCGGCCGACGGCCTCACCGTTCAGCTGGGAGCTCACCTGGGCGAGCGTGGTGACCGCGACAGGCGCGGGGTCGGTGGAGGCGCGCGGCTTCCCCGAGTCGTTGAAGACGCCGAGCTGCCAGCGGCCGAGCAGGATGAATGCGATGAGGACCCCGATGGTCAGCAGGTGCAGCCCCAGCATGCGCGGGGAGAGCAGGGTCCTCAGCATGTTGTCAAAACTATCCGCCGGGTGGGGTGGTCCCCTAATCAGGCCGCCCCTGCGGCAGGGCGTGCCCCACCCCTACAGATCCCGCCAAACTCCGCAAATGTCACAGGCGCTCACGCTAAGCTGCTGCTCATGTCTGACCAGCATATCGACCCGGCGGGCAACACCCAGCAGTTCCGCGCGTTCGCGCAGCGGCGCGAGCAGGAAGCCTCGGTCCCGCCGAAGAAGTCGCCCATCGTTCCCATCATCGCCGTCGTCGTCGCGGTCGTGATCGTCGGCGTCGTCGCCTTCCTCCTGCTCCAGTAGGCATCCGGCCAGGACGACCCGCCGCGGAGGCCGTGGCGGGTTTTCGTCGTTCCTGCGATGGTTCTCACTCTGGACCCGGTCCGCGACCGCTCCGTACATTGGACATTACGTCCAATAGATGCGCCGCGGAGGTCACATGGCTGGGATAGTGATCGTCGGCGCCGGCCTCGCCGGCGTCTGCATGGCCATCAAGCTCAAAGAAGCCGGCCACCACGACTTCGTCATCCTGGAGAAGGCCGGCGACCTGGGCGGCACCTGGCGCGACAACACCTATCCCGGATGCGCGTGCGACGTGCCGTCGCACATGTACTCCTACTCGTTCGACCTCAATCCGGACTGGTCGCGGATGTTCGCGCCGCAGCGGGAGATCCACGACTATCTGCGGTCATGCGCGGACAGGCACGGGGTCACCCCGCACATCCGGTACGCCAAGCACGTCACCGCCCTCGAGTACGACGACGCCCGCCGCGACTGGACGGTCACCACGGACGACGGCGCCACGCTGCGGGCGAACGCCGTGGTCTCCGCGATCGGCGCCCTGCACATCCCCAGATACCCCGAAATTTCGGGACGCGAGTCGTTCGCCGGACCGGCCATGCACTCCGCCTCCTGGGACCGTACCGTCGACCTGACCGGCAAGCGGGTCGCCGTCATCGGCACCGGCGCCTCCGCCGTACAGTTCGTCCCCCAGATCGCCCCCGTCACCCGCCAGCTCACCGTCTTCCAGCGCACGGCGCCCTGGCTGCACCCGAAACCCGATTTCGCCATCCCGCCCCGCGCCCGCGACGCCCTGCGCCTGCCCGGCATGGCGAGGACGCTGCGCACCGCCCTCTACTGGGCCCTGGAGTCACGCGCGCTCGGATTCGCCGTCGACCCGCGGCTGATGAAGGCGCACGAGAAGCTGGCGCTCAGGCACCTGGCAGCCCAGGTCCCCGACCCCGACCTGCGCCGCAGGCTCACCCCCGGCTACCTCATCGGCTGCAAGCGCATCCTGATCTCCAACGACTACTACCCGGCCCTGATGAGGGACGACGTCAACCTGGTCACCGACGAGATCACGCAGATCAGGCCGCACTCGATCGTGGACGCCGCCGGCCGCGAGCACCCCGCCGACGCGATCATCTACGGCACCGGCTTCCGGGTGCTGGACTCGCTCGCCGAGCAGCACATCGTCGGCAGGGGCGGCGTGAAGATCCAGGAAGCCTGGCAGCACGGCATCCAGACCTACTACGGCATCACCACCTCCGGCTTCCCCAACCTGTTCTTCCTGCTCGGCCCCAACACCGGCCTCGGGCACAACTCCGTCGCCTTCATGATCGAGTCGCAGGTGCGGTACGTGATCGGCTGCCTGCGCCTGCTGTCCAGGACCCGGGCCAGAGCCCTCGACGTCAGGCCGCAGGCGCAACGGGCGTTCGACCGGAGGTTGCGCGAACGGCTCGACCCGCTCGTGTGGAACGCGGGCGGCTGCCGATCCTGGTATCTGGACGAGCACGGAGTGAACAGGACGATCTGGCCGGGCTTCACCTTCGAGTACTGGGCGCGTACGCGGAAGGTGAAACCCGGCGCCTACCAGCTCATCTTCTAGCCGGCTGCACGACCATCGCGCTGCCGCCGCCCCGGCGGCTCGGCTCGGCCACGGCCTGGATCCGGCCCCTGCCGACGAACTCCAGCGCCGTCGCGGCGCCGATCTCCGGGTTGAGCGCGAAGCCGTGCCCCCTGGCCTCCAGCTCGGCCCCGTGCTCGTCCAGGAACGCCTGCTCGGCCTGCGTCTGCTCGGTGTTGCGCTGGGTGGCGCGCGGCGCGGCCAGCGCGTCCGGCAGGCTCATGCCGAACTCGTACCGGTTGACCAGGATCTGCAGCACGGTCGTGATGATGGTCGAGCCGCCCGGCGAGCCGGCCGCCAGCACCGGCCTGCCGTGGTCGAACACCAGCGTCGGCGCCATCGACGAGCGCGGCCGCTTGCCGGGGCCCGGCAGGTTCGGGTCGCCGGGCGCAGGGCCGAACGTGAAGTCGGTCAGCTCGTTGTTGAGCAGCACACCCCGCCCCGGCACGACGATGCCGTTGCCGCCGGTGGACTCGATGGTCAGGTTGTAGGCCACCACGTTGCCCCAGCGGTCGGCGACGACCAGATGAGTGGTCTCGGGGCCTTCCGTCGCGATCGGCGCGGCGCTGCCCGTAGGGTGCGGGCACGGCTCGTACTGGCCGTCAGGGCTGCCGGGCGCGGCCGGGTGCGCCATCGCCGTGTCGCCGATCCGGCAGGCCCGCTCCTTGGCGAAACCGTCCGACAACAACTGCTCCAGCGGCACGCCGGGGACGTCGCCGACGTACGCGCCGCGGTCGGCGAAGGCCAGCCTGGACGCCTCCAGATACTCGTGCAGGCCGACCTCGGGCAGCGCCTCCAGGATGTTGAGCGCCTCCCCGACCGTGGAGCCGCCGGAGGACGGCGGGGCCATGCCGTACACGTCCATGCCCCTGTAGGAGATCTTTGTGGGCTCGCGCAGCAGCGCCCGGTAGGCGCGCAGGTCGGACAGCTCCATCAGGCCGGGCCGGACGTCACGGGTGCTGCCGGGGGTGACCGGGGGGCGCTTGACGGTGGCCACGATCTCCTTGCCGAGCTGACCGCCGTACAACCAGCTGGGGCCGCGCCTGGCCAGCTCGCGGTACGTGGCCGCGAGCTCCGGATTCCTGAAAACCGAGCCGACGGGCGGCGGGGCGCCGTTCGGGAGGTACAGCTTGGCGGTGGAGGTGAAGTCCTTGAAGCGGCCGGCGTTGGCGGCGGTCTGGTCGTGGAAGGTCTGATCGACGACGAAGCCCTTCGACGCCACCTCGATGGCGGGGCGCAGCGCCTTGCCGAGCGACATCGTGCCGAACCTCCGCAGGGCGAGGTCCCAGTTCGCGACCGTGCCAGGCACTCCGGCGGACAGGCCGCTGGTGACGCCCTCCTCGAACGGGATGCCCTCCAGCGTCGTCGCGGTCATCGCCCGGGGCGCGGTCTCGCGGCCGTCGATCGTGAAGACCTTCCGCTTCCCGGCGTCGTAGTAGACCATGAAGCCGCCGCCGGCCAGGCCCGACGAGTACGGCTCCGTGACGCCGAGCACCGCGCCGGCGGCGACGGCGGCGTCCATGGCGTTGCCGCCCTTCCTGAGCACGGAGACGGCGGCCTTGGAGGCGTCGAGGTCGACGGTGGCCACGGCGCCGCCGTACCCCTCCGCGACCGGTACCTTCTGCTGGGGCCGGGCCGGCGCGGGCGCCGCCGGCACGAGCAGGACGAGGACTGTTGCTGCGGGAACGATCACTCGGCGCATGGTGTCCACGATGACCCAGGTACGCCCGTCGTGGTAGGGCCCCCTCACACGCAGGGATGATGCGCTGGTCAAAGCCTTGATCTAGCGTTGTTGACGTGCGCAGGAAGTACGGATTCGATCCCTACCTCGCCCTCATCGTGACCGCCGCCCAGTTCGTCATCGCGAAGGGCGCCTCCTGGGGGCAGCGGCTCTTCAGGGAGCCGCTCGACCCCTATGCCTACGGGCTTCTGCTGGTCGGGCCGATGGCGATCCTGCTGCACCGGCGTTTCCCGCTGCTCACGACCGCCGTCGCGCTGGCCGCCAACGACCTGTTCCTGATCGCCGGGTACGCCTACGGCCCCAGCTTCATCAGCCCGGCCGTCCTGCTGTTCCTGCTCGTCACGCGGGGCAGGCGGCTGATGGCCTGGACCATGGCGGCGGCGACGCTGGTGTCGTTCATCGCCTACGCCTGGCTGATGGGCAACCGCGACGTCCTGCACAGCGTGTGGATCCTGACCTTCATCATGCTGCTCATGGTGCTGGCCGAGCTGGTAAGGATCATCAGGGAACGCCGGGCCGAGCGCGAGCGCACGGCGGAGGAGGAGGCCAGGCGGCAGGCCAGCGAGGAGCGCCTGACCATGGCGCAGGAGCTGCACGACGTGCTCGCGCACAACATCTCCCTCATCCACGTCCAGGCCTCCACCGCGCTGCACCTCATCGACGCCAACCCCGAGCAGGCGAGGACCGCCCTGTCCACCATCAAGACGGCGTCGAAGGAGGTGCTCGGCGAGATGCGCTCGGTGCTGAACGTCCTGCGCGAGGGCGCCCCCCGTGCCCCCACCTCCGGGCTCGACCGCCTCGACGACCTGGTGGAGCGCTCCGGGGTGAAGGTGACGCTCGAACGCGTCGGCTCCCGGCCGCTGCCGTCCCAGGTGGAGCGGGCCGCGTACCGGATCGTGCAGGAGTCGCTCACCAACGCCGCCCGGCACGCCCCCGGCTCCGAGGTCTCCGTGCGCCTGGAATACGGCGAGCGCGAGCTGGTCGTCGCGGTGGCCGACACGGGCGCGACGGACGTCCCCCTCCTGTCCGAGGCCGGCAGCGGCAACGGCATCCCCGGCATGCGCGAGCGGGCCTCCGCCCTGGGCGGCACGCTGGTCGCAGGCCCGTCAGGCACCGGCTTCCAGGTCGAGGCCCGGCTCCCCCTACCTGAGGAGACCCCATGATCAAGGTGCTGCTGGCCGACGACCAGGCACTGGTGCGCGCGGGCTTCAAGGCGCTGCTCGACGCCCAGCCCGACATGACCGTGGTGGCCGAGGCCTCCGACGGCGCGGAGGCGGTGCGGCTGGCGGGCGAGCACCAGCCCGACGTGGTGCTGATGGACATCCGCATGCCGGGCACCGACGGGCTGACCGCCACCCGCCAGATGCCGCCGGGGCCGCACATCATCATCCTGACGACGTTCGAGCTGGACGAGTACGTCTTCGAGGCCCTGCGCGGTGGCGCCAGCGGCTTCCTGGTCAAGGACACCGAGCCGGCCGAGCTGATCCAGGCCGTCCGGGTGGTCGCGGCCGGCGAGGCGCTGCTGTCGCCCAGCGTGACCCGCCGCCTGATCGCGGAGTACGCCACCCGCGCCAAGGCCCCGGTCGCCGTGGACGGGCTCGACCAGCTCACCGAGCGCGAGCGGGAGGTGCTCGCCCTGGTGGGCACCGGCATGACCAACGACGAGATCGCGGCCAAGCTGTTCATGTCGCCGGCCACGGCCAAGACGCACGTGAGCCGGGCCATGATGAAGCTGCACGCCCGCGACCGCGCCCAGCTCGTCGTCATCGCCTACGAGTCCGGCCTGGTGAAGCCGGGCTGGGCCTGACTCAACTAGCCGAAATCGAATTAGGCTAACTGAGTTTTGGCTAACATGACTTTCATGGAGGTCACCAAACCGAGCGCGGTGTTCGATCGGGTCGACGAATGGAAAGATCTAGCCCACTTCGCCACCGATCTCACACCAGGTCTGCGCATCGGCGTTGTACGCGGACGCCGCCGTCACGGCAAGTCGTTCCTCCTGGAGCACCTGTGTGAAGCGGCGAGCGGGGTCTACACCGTGGCTCTCAGGCAGAGCAGAGCCGCGGCTCTGACACGATTCTCCGATTCTCTGTCACAAGCCCTCGGTTATCGCCTCGGCGCCTTTCCTGACTGGGTGACAGCGCTCGACACCGCGGTGGACGCCCTGTCAAGCAGAACAACAGGCCGTCCGCCGCTGCTGGTCATGGACGAGTTTCCGTATCTGGCGGATCATTCACCGGAACTGCCCTCCGCCATCCAGGCTCTCTACGACAAACGCGGACCTCGCAAGGGCTATCCGCCTTTCAAGCTCGTCCTGTGCGGCTCGGCGATCTCTATCATGTCCTCCCTGCTCGCGGGCGATCAGGCGCTGCGGGGAAGAGCGGTCCTCGACCTGCGCATCGGCCAGTTCCGCTTCCGAGACGCCGCGAAATACTGGGAAACAGACCCGCGGACCGCCTTCCTCATCGACGCGGTGCTGGGAGGCGCGCCGGGCTATCGCGACATTGTGGGCGATCCGCCGGAACCTGGCGAGGAAGGGCTTTTCCACTGGCTGGAGCGGACCATACTCAACCCATCACACGTTCTGTTCACCGAACCCGACTACCTCCTCGCGGAGGACCCCCGCATCCGTGACCGCGCCATCTACAACGCGATCTGGTGGGCGGTCGCCATGGGAGCGACTTCCCCCACCCAGATCGGCGGCCTGGTCGGCATGGAAGCCAAGGCCCTGACGTACCACCTGAACGTTATGAAAGACGGCGGCTTCCTCCGGCACGAGCAGGACCTCCTACGGCAGCGCCGCCCCACGATCACCATCGCCGACCCGACCGTGAGATTCCACAACCTGATCGTCCAGCCGAACGTCAGCGCCCTGGAGATGCGCCAGGCCGGGGTGGTGTGGGACCGGTCGCGCAAGACCTTCTCCGACAAGATCCTCGGTCCGCACTTCGAGGAAGCAGCCCGCACATGGGTTCGATGGCACGGCGCTGAGACAGGGCTGGACGACATCGGCCACGTCGGCACGACGGAGGTCGCCTGCAGGGAACACCGTGGCCACGAGGTGGACATCATGGCCGTCAGCCGGACGGCGCTGCCCCGGTCGAAAAGCGCGCGCATCACCCTGATCGGTGAAGCCAAGTGCACCAACAAGGCCCGTACGATGGCCGACCTCCACAGATTGCGGCACCTACGCGAGCTGCTCTTGTCGCTCGGCTGGGACGCTGGAGACGCCTCATTTGTGCTCTTCTCGCAGGACGGATTCTCCTCCGACCTGGAGACGGCCGCTTCGGACGGGCAGGTGCACCTCCTGGACCTCGAAACCATGTACGCGCTCTAAAGGGGTGAACCAGTGCGCGGCCGCCTCGCGTGACGAAATATGGTTGAACGCCGGGCCCGGCCCCTGACAGGGTCGGAGGATGCGGCGCACGTACGACGACCTCGTCCAGGAGGCGGCCGTCGTCTCCGTCGACGGCTGGGACTTCTCCTGGCTCGACGGCCGGGCCACCGAGGAGCGCCCTTCATGGGGCTACGCCAGGCTGCTCGGCGAGCGCCTGGCCACGGTCGGGTCGGTGCTCGACATCCAGACGGGCGGCGGCGAGATCCTGGCCGGGGTGCCCACGCTGCCGCCGGTCACCGTGGCCACCGAGTCGTGGCCGCCCAACCTCAAGCTGGCCGCCTCCCGGCTGCGCCGGCGCGGCGCCTGGGTGGTGGCCGACGACGAGGAGCCGCGCCTGCCGTTCGCGAGCAACGTCTTCGACCTGGTGACCAGCCGCCACCCCGTGCAGACGTGGTGGAAGGAGATCGCCCGCGTGCTGCGCCCCGGCGGCTCCTACCTCTCCCAGCAGGTCGGGCCCAGGAGCGTGTTCGAGCTCGCGGAGTTCTTCCTCGGCCCGCTCGACGGCTCGGCCCGCGACCCCGAGCAGGTCGGGCAGGAGGCCGAGGCCGCCGGGCTGGAAGTGGTCGATCTGCGGTCGGAGCGGCTGCGCATGGAGTTCCGCGACATCGGGGCGGTCGTCTACTTCCTGCGCAAGGTCATCTGGATCGTGCCGGGCTTCTCCGTCGAGCACCACCAGGAGAGGTTGCGCGCGCTGCACGACCGGATCGAAAGCGAAGGACCGTTCGTGGCCCACTCCGCCAGGTTCCTGATCGAAGCGAGGAAACGTCATGGCCAGACTGCGTGACGTGGTGGTCGACTGCCGGCACCCGGCCTCACTGGCGAGGTTCTGGGCGGCGGTGCTCGACGGCTACGCGGTGGCCCCCTACGACGAGGCCGAGCTCGCGCGGCTGCGCGCCGACGGGATCGACGACCCGGAGGACGACCCGACGGTGCTGGTCGAGGGCGGGCCGCCGCGGTTGTGGTTCCAGCACGTGCCGGAGCACAAGGTGGTCAAGAACCGCCTCCACCTCGACGTCGACTCCGACGACCCCGGCGCGGAGATCGACCGCCTCACCGAGCTGGGCGCCAGGGTGGTGGCCACCCACGACGACTGGGTGGTCATGGCCGACCCGGAGGGCAACGAGTTCTGCGTGTTCTGACCCCGGGCTCGTGGACGGAGAAGGCGCCGCGTACGGACGAGTGGGCCAGGTGAAGAGCCGTGCCCACCTTCGCGGTTCGCGGGACGAGCGGACCGGGCCGAGCGCCGCGCCTACTTCCTCGGGCGTACACCGGCCCGCCCTGAGCACTCCCTCGGGCGCAGGGGAAACAGGACCCGGCGTGCGATTCGCCGGACGGCCCCTTGGCGGATTCTGAAAGCAGCAAACCGTCAAGGAGGAGACTTGACTTCTCCCCCTCGTGGACGAGGGGGTTCCCACGGTCGCCCGTGAGGGTTCCTGTTTCACCGCCGGTTGCCCCGTCCGAGAGGACTCTCGTTGAGGTCTTACACCAGCTCCACAGGCGTTTCAGCTCTCCGCCAGCCCGGCGGCGAGCACGTTCTTCGCGGCGTTGACGTCCCTGTCGTGGGTCGCGCCGCAGGCGCAGGCCCACTCGCGGACGTTCAGCGGCATGGACTGGTGCAGGGTGCCGCACGTCGAGCACAGTTTGGAGGAGGGGAACCAGCGGTCCACCGCCACCAGCGTGCGCCCGTACCAGGCCGCCTTGTACTCCAGCATCATCCGCAGGTCACGCCAGGCCGCATCCGAGATGGCGCGGGCCAACGGGTGGTTCTTGACCATGTTGCGGACGGTCAGGTCTTCCACGGCGATCACTTGGTTCTCGCGAACAAGCCGTGTGGTGACCTTGTGCAGGTGGTCGCGTCTGCAGTCGGCGATCCGGGCGTACACCCTGGCGACGCGCAGCCGGGCCTTGGCCCGGTTGTTCGAGCCCTTCTCCTTACGGGCCAGCGCCCGCTGAGCGCGGGCAAGCTTGCGCCGGTCTCGCCGTTCGTAACGCGCGTTGGCGATCTTCTCTCCGGTGGAGAGCGTGGCCAGGGCGGTGATGCCCGCGTCCACGCCCACCGACGCCGCGACCGGCGACAGCGGACGGATCGCCTCCTCCACCAGGACGGCCACGAACCAGCGGCCCGCCGCGTCCCTCGACACCGTGACCGTGGACGGCTCGGCATCCTCGGGAAGGGGGCGCGACCACACGATGTTCAGCGGCGCGTCCATCTTCGCCAGCGTTAAGGCGCCGTCCCGCCAGCGGAACGCGCTACGCGTGTACTCCGCCGACAAGCGCGCCTTCTTCTTGCTCTTGAAGGTCGGGTACTTGGCCCGCTTGGCGAAGAAGTTCGCGAACGCGGCCTGCAGGTGGCGCAGGGCCTGCTGAAGCGGCACGGACGACACCTCGGACAGGAAGTCGTAGTCACCGCTGCGCTTCCACGCCGTCAGCGCTGCGGACGACTCCACGTAGGAGACGCGGCGGCCGTCCAGGGCGTAGGCGCGGGTGCGCTCTTCCAGCGCCTTGTTGTAGACCAGGCGGACGCAGCCGAACGTCCGGGCAAGCTCTTCGGCTTGCCCGGACGTCGGGTAGAAGCGGTACTTGTAGGCCCGCTTCACGATCTGCGCCACGCCTCACATTCTACCGTACGATCAGCTGAGAATAGTGCGGTAGTTCGATACGGCGGTCCGCCCGGCGGCCAATCACCTACCCCTGCCCTGCTCCGCAGGAGTCCGATTCCTCCCCCGCCTGAAGCTGAAGGCGGGGGTTTCCTTGGAGGTATCTGATGAACACCATCGCACTGCTGGTGCCCCACTGGGGCGGTTCCGGCGCGTTCTGGCCGATCATCCCGCCGTTCTGGGGCCTGTTCTGGGTCGGCGTCGTGGCGCTCGCCATCACCGCCCGGCGCAAGGGCTGGTGGGGCCCTCGGCAGGCTCACCCGGCCGGGCCCGCCGGATCTGCCGGGACTGCCGGGACTGCTGGGTCGCCCACCGCGTCCGCGGAGCGGATCCTCGCCGAGCGGTACGCCCGCGGCGAGATGGGCGACGACGAATACTACGAGAAGCTCTCCGTTCTCAAGGGCGGGGCATCGTAACTTGCTCCCCGGCCTGACCTCCGCAACCCGGGCCTTGCGTCGCTTCCACCCAAACGTCACCGCCGGTGCGACAACTGTCACTCGCCGCAAGCGGGGCGCCGGGTTACGTTGCGTGTACGGGCTTCGTAGGAAGTGGGGACGACAATGCGGTCCAGCACCGATTTCCGCCGTACGTTCGCCGGCCGCGCCGCGCTCGCCCGCTAGGCGTGAGCGCCGCCGCCCTGTTCGCCGGTGGGGTCGCCGCCGGGCTCGTGGCCGGCACCGCCTCGTGCACCGCCGCACAGGGTGGGCTGCTCATGGGGCTCGCCGACGGCCGCCACGGGCGCGATCCCGCGCTCGTGGCCTGGTTCCTGGCCGGCCGGCTGGCCTCCCACACGATCGCCGGCGCGCTGCTGGGGCTGCTCGGCTCGGCCGTCACCCTGCCGCCGCGGGCGCGGGCCGTGCTGCTCGTCGTGGCCGGCCTCACGGTGATCGTGTTCGCGATCCGGCTCATGCGGCGCGGGCACGCCGGCTGCGCGGCGGCCCCGTCGGAAGCCCTGTCGGAAGCCCCGTCGGAATCCGCGTCCGAGGCTTCGCCGAGGGCTCCGTTCGGGGTTCTGTCCAGGTACAAGGCGCCGCTGCTGGGCGCGGCCACAATCCTGGTGCCCTGCGGCGTGACGCTCGGCGTGGAACTGGTCGCGGTCTCCAGCGGGTCGCCGGTGGCGGGGGCGGCGGCCATGGCGGGGTTCGTCGTCGGTACGGCTCCGGCGTTCGCGCTGCTCGGCTACGTGCTGCGGCGGGTCTCCCGCACCCGGCTTGCCAGGCTGGCCGGGGTCGTCGCGATCTCCGCCGGGCTCTGGACCGCCGCCTCCGGGGTCAGCCTCGGCGGCTGGCTGCCCGCCCCCGACCCCGCACAGGCGGTCACCGGGCCGGGAGGCCAGACCGTCACGGTGTGGGCCACCCGCGACGGCTACCGCCCGGCGATCGTGTCGGCCCGCGCGGGCGTGCCCGTCGAGGTCGTCTTCAAGGTGGCCGAGCACGGCTGCACGGACACCGTCGTGATCGGCGGCCGTGACGTCGCGCTGCCAGCCACCGTACGCCTGCCGCCGCATCCACCGGGAAGCCTGCGCTACGTCTGTGGCATGGGCATGTACTCCGGGATCCTCACCTTCTCCTGAACCCGGTTCGCCGGCCTGCCCCGAGCGGTGCTGCCGGTCGCACCGCTCGGGGCCGTTGTTCTGTCGCTGGTCAGCATCCGTGGTCGCCGCCCCTTCATACGGGCATGGAGGAGCGACGATCAGCGACGCTGCCTCAGTCCAGGATGCTGAGCCCCCAGGGGTAGTTCGGGGGACCCACCGCATCGCAAGCCCACGCCTTCGCGCCTTGGGCCCCCACGTACGCCGCCCCCGCGTCGCGGCACTCCTGCCAGGTCATGTAGTAGCCCTCGCACCACCACACGGATGGCGATGACAGCCCGGCCGGCGCCACTCCGTCGCAGGCTGCAGCGGCGGCGGTTCCGGGGAAGGCCAGGCACAGCCCGGTCGCAGCCACGACGGCCGCGAGGATGCCTGTGGCGGTCCTCTTACGCATCATCGTCTTTCTCCCTTCGGGTGCGCTCCCGCCTTGTACGGAGCCGCTGTCCAGCTCCAGGAGTGAGCGGCGTTACTCTGTGCGATCTTCATCGTCATGCGCCCGGACAGACCGGGCCAGGGCCTCATGAGGACTTTCAGCGGACACAACGGCGCGACGAGAGACCGCGCCCCGGCGTTCACCCTGGAGCACTTGTCGGCGATTACGGTTCGCGATCGCGTGATCACGTGCCACTCTGTCGCCATGGCCTGGCAAGGAGAGGTGACGGCGCCGGCCGTACCGGCGCCACGGATGGGAGACGAGCACGAGCTGCTGGCCGCTGCGCGGGCGGGCGACGCGCAGGCCGCGCACCGGCTCGGCAGGCTCTACGCCCAGCACGGTGACCGCACGGCCGCCAAGCACTGGTGGGAGCGGGCGGCCGCGGGCGGCAACGTCGACAGCGCCTACAACCTGGGCATCTGGCACGAGAAGCACGGCAGCCTGGAGGAGGCCGTCTCCTGGTACGAGCTGGCCGCGAGCACCGGCGACGCCGAGGCCGCGGCCAACCTGGCGACGCTGCTGCTCGAACAGCGCGGCGACGCGGAGGCCGCCAGGGGCTGGTTCGAGGCCGCGGCGCGCGACGGGTCGAGGGCGGCCGCCCGCAGGCTCGCTCTGCTGTGCGAGGACTCGGGTGAGCTGGCGGCCGCCCGCGAATGGCACCGCCAGGCAGCCGCCGACGGCGACGTGGCCTCGGCGCACGACCTGGGGTTCCTGGCCTATTCCGCGGGCGACGACGAGGAGACCGTGCACTGGTGGGAGCGCGGGGCCAGGGGCGGCCACGCCGAGTCGGCGCACTGCATGGGTCTTTACCTGCACGCCAGCCGCGACCCCGAGGGGGCGGAGGGCTACTACCGGCTGGCCGCCAAGCACGAGCACGCCGGCTCCTCGTCCCGGCTCGGCGGTCTCGCGCTGTCCCGGGGCGACCTGCGTACGGCCCGCGCCTGGTTCGAGCGGGCGGCGGGCGCCGGGCGGGTGGAGGACCAGCGGATGGCCGGGTTCGTCTGCGTGGAGCTGGGCGACAACGCGGCGGCCAGCCACTGGTTCGGCCGGGCGGCGGCGGGCGGCGACCCGGAGTCGGCCTACGACTACGCGCTGCTGCTCATCGCCGAGTTCGGCGATCTGTCGGGCGGGCAGCACTGGTTCAGGCAGGCGGCGCTGGCCGGGCACCACGCGGCCGCGGTCGAGCTGGGCGGGCTGCTGTCGGTGGCGGGGGAGCACGGCGAGGCGCGCGAGTGGCTGTCCGACCCGCCGCCGCCGGCCTGGGGCCGGTCCGCCGAGCCGGAGCTGACGGCTCGGGCGGAGCTGGCCTCGGCCGCCACCGGGCGCAGGGGCGGTGTGCCGCTGGACGTGGCGGACCTGGCGGAGGTGCTGGGCACGTGGGATCTGGTGACCCGGCCGCTGCACGACCATTCCGAGGTGGTCGGGTGGCTGGTGGAGCGGAGCGGGGTGCACGTGAGCGCGATCGAGCACCTGGCTTCGGTGCGCGGCACGCTGCTGCGTCCCGGCAGCGCCCCGTGGCCGAGCCCGGGCGAGCTCCGGCACGTCCTGGCCACCGCGCGCGACCTGCGCAGGCGGTTGGGAGTGCGCTGAGCGGCCGGGGCCGGAACCCGGGTGCGATGGTCAGCGCCGGCCGGGGTGGATTCCGGTGCGGTGGTCAGCGCTGGCCGAGGTGGAACTGGTGGCCTTCGTCGTCCTTGAAGACGGCCGACCAGCCCCACGGCTGGTGTTGCGGCTCGGTGACGAACTCGACGCCGCGCGCCACGAGCTCCTGGTGTGTCCTGACGATGTCGTCCGCCTGGAACAACACGTAGTGGGGCATGCCCGTGGCCGGCGCGGGCCAGGCGGGGTCGGCCTTGATGAGGACCAGCCGGGCGCCCCCGTCGGGCGGCTGGACCTCGATCCAGCGGTCGTCGCCGTAGGGCATGTCGGTGGTGACCGTGAAACCCATCTTGCCGGTCCAGAAGTCGACCGCTCGCTGCTGGTCACCGACGTAGAGGGTGACCTGGCTGATGGAGAGCGCCATTATACCTCCCTGGTTGTATCCACGACGGATATAACCAGAGTGGTGCTATGGTGTCAATCATGCTCACCGCCGCCGGCTTCCACGTGCTCCTGGCACTGGCCGGCGGCCGCGGGCACGGCTACGCGGTGATGCGGTTCGTCGAGGAGATCAGCGGTGGCGCGGTCAGGCTCGGGCCCGGCACGCTCTACCGCACCATCAACCGGCTGGTGGCCGACGGGCTGGTTGAGGAGGTCGACGCCGGAGACCCGGCCGCGCCCCACGACGCCAGAAGGCGCTACTACCAACTGACCCCGCAAGGTGTGCGGGCCGCACGGGACGAGGCAGAGCTGATGTCACGCCTGGTGACGGCCGCGAGAGAGGCAGGGCTGGTCACATGACGTCGCTACGGCCGCAAGGGCTGTGCCCGCACCTGTTCGTGCGCGACGCGGAGGCGGCGATCGGGTTCTACCGGGAGGGCCTCGGCGCGGTCGAGGTGTTCCGCAACACGCTGTCCGACGGGACGATCCTCTTCGTCGAGCTCCAGCTCGGCGCCGGACGGCTGCTGGTGAGCGAGGAGACCCCGGCCTTCGGCGCGCCGGCGCCGCCGACGCTGGGCGGCAGCCCCGTGTTGATCCTGCTGGAGGTCGACGACCCCGACGCGGTGGCCGAGCAGGCGATCGGCGCCGGGGCCGAGGTGGAGATGCCGGTGGGCGAGATGTTCTGGGGCGAGCGGTACGGCGTGCTCCGCGACCCCTTCGGCCACCGCTGGGCCGTGACGACCGCCAGGGAGCAGCTCACCCCCGAGGAGATCGTGCGCAGCACGACGTACCGCGTGGACGGCTAGACGACTTCGGTCACCGGCGTGTACGCCAGCCCGAGCGCCTCCGCCACCGGCTGGTTCGTCAGCCGGCCGCCCTGCGTGTTGAGCCCGCCCGCGAGCCCCGCGTCGGCCTTGACGGCCTCCCGCCAGCCCATGTTCGCCAGCTTGACCGCGTACGGGAGGGTCGCGTTGGTGAGGGCGTAGGTGGAGGTGTTGGCGACGGAGCCCGGCATGTTGGCCACGCAGTAGAAGACCGAGTCGTGCACCGGGTAGGTGGGCTCGGCGTGCGTGGTCGGGCGCGAGTCCTCGAAGCAGCCGCCCTGGTCGATGGCGATGTCGACGAGCACCGAGCCCGGTTTCATGCGGGACACGAGGTCGTTGGAGACGAGCGTCGGGGCCTTGGCGCCGGGGATCAGCACCGCGCCGATGACCAGGTCGGCCTGCAGGACCTCCCGCTCGATCGCGTACGACGTCGAGACCAGCGTCTTGAGCCGGCCCTGGTAGATGGCGTCGACGAAGCGGAGCCGGTCGACGTTGGTGTCGAGCACGGTCACGTCGGCGCCCATGCCGACGGCGATCTGGGCGGCGTTCAGCCCCGACACGCCGCCGCCGATCACGACCACCTTGGCCGGGGCCACGCCGGGCACTCCGCCCGGCAGGACGCCGCGGCCGCCGTTGAAGCGCATCAGGTTGTACGCGCCCACCTGCGGCGCGAGGCGGCCGGCGACCTCGGACATCGGGGCGAGCAGCGGCAGCGCCCCGCCGACCTGCACCGTCTCGTAGGCGATCCCCGTGGTCCTCGCCTTGAGCAGGGCGTCGGTGCAGGGGCGGGAGGCGGCCAGGTGCAGGTACGTGAACAGCACCAGCCCGTCGCGCAGCCGGTGGTACTCCTCGGCGACCGGCTCCTTCACCTTGAGCACCAGGCTCGCCTCGCCCCACACCGCGTCGGCGCTGTCGACGATCTTGGCGCCCGCCGCGAGATATTCCTCGTCCGTGATGGACGAGCCCAGACCCGCACCCTGCTGGACGGTGACGTCGTGGCCGTTGCGCACGAGTTCGTGAACGCCCGCGGGGGTCGCCGCGACCCGATATTCGTGGTTCTTGACCTCGGCGGGAACGCCGATCTTCATCCGTGGATCCTTTCGCGCGCCGGCACGTCGTACCGGATGGTGTGACGGCGAGCGGCCCCTAGAGGCGCGCCCATGCTTCGGTGAGCACGTTGCGGAGGATGGACCCGATCTCGGCGAACTCCTCGGGTCCGGCGATCAGCGGGGGCGCCAACTGGATGACGGGGTCGCCGCGGTCGTCGGCCCGGCAGTAGAGGCCGGCTTCGTACAGCGCCCTGGACAGGAAGCCGCGCAGCAGCCGCTCCGACTCCTCGGCGTCGAACGTCTCCTTGGTGGTCTTGTCCTTGACCAGTTCGATGCCCCAGAAGTAGCCGGAGCCGCGCACGTCGCCGACGATCGGGAGGTCGCGCAGCCCTTCGAGGGTCTCCTTGAACAGCGGCTCGTTCCTGGTGACGTGGCCGAGCAGGTCTTCGCGTTCGAAGATGTCGAGGTTGGCCAGCGCGACGGCGGCGGAGACGGGGTGGCCGCCGAAGGTGTAGCCGTGCGCGAACATGGTGTCGCCGCCCTTGAAGGGCTCGAACAGCCGCTCGTGCGCGATCATGGCACCGATGGGCGAGTAGCCGCTGGTCAGGCCCTTGGCACAGGTGATGATGTCCGGCACGTAGTCGAACTTCTGGCCGCCGAACATGGTGCCGAGCCGGCCGAACGCGCAGATGACCTCGTCGGAGACGAGCAGCACGTCGTACTCGTCGCAGATCTCGCGCAGGCGCTGGAAGTAGCCGGGGGCGGGAGGGAAGCAGCCGCCGGCGTTCTGCACGGGCTCGGCGAAGACGGCGGCCACCGTGTCGGGGCCCTCCATCTCGATGGCGCGGGCCACGCGCTCGGCGGCCCAGAAGCCGTACTCCTCGGGGGTCATGCCCTTGACGCCGGTGATCTCGTCGGCGCGGTAGTGGTTGGTGTTGGGCACCCTGATGGAGCCGGGCACGAGCGGCTCGAACATCTCCTTGAACGCCGGGATGCCGGTGATCGACAGGGCGCCCTGCGGGGTGCCGTGGTAGGCGATCTGGCGGCTGATGACCTTGTGCTTGAGCGGCTTGCCGACGAGCTTGAAGTACTGCTTGGCGAGCTTCCATGCGGATTCGACCGCTTCGCCGCCCCCGGTGGTGAAGAAGACGCGGTCGAGCTCGCCGGGGGTGTGGGAGGCCAGGCGCTGGGCCAGCTCCGCCGCCTTGGGGTGGGCGTAGGACCACAGCGGGAAGAACGCGAGCTCCTGGGCCTGCTTGGCGGCGGCCTCGGCGAGCTCCTGGCGCCCGTGCCCGGCCTGGACCACGAACAGCCCGGCCAGACCGTCGAGATAGCGCTTGCCGTGGATGTCGTAGATGTAGGAGCCCTCACCCCGGACGATGGTCGGGATCTCGGACTGCTGGTAGGAGCTGTGCCTGGTGAAGTGCAACCACAGATGGTCTTGCGCGGCCTTGAGGACGTCGTTTTCCGGCTGCGTCATGGCTATCTTCCCTCGTGTCTGACTTCCCACAGTTTGCCTGTTCACCTGATGCTTGCCAAGCGAATCGGTCGCGACACTCTGCAAGAAAATCGAGATCCGCAGAACCGCTCTGTAACAGCAACGAAATCCGTACACCTGCCGCAGTGGCTCAGCGCGGTCAGCGCGTCACGGAACCTCGTATCCTCGCTCCATGACGGCAAAGCGCCTGTCACCCTGTAGAACTGTTCGAGAAATCTCTGTGAGAACGACCCCCGAGGGAACCGTCCGTGACTCCTGACCAGATAGAAAGCGCTGTCGCCGCCGCGATGCCCCAAGGCGTCGAGGAGCTCAAGCGGCTCGCCGCCATCCCTTCCGTGGCCTTCCCCGGGCATCCGGAGGAGCCGGTGCGCGCCGCCGCCGCGCTGACGGAGGAACTGCTGCGTTCCGCCGGTCTGCCGCGCGTCCAGCAGGTGCAGGTGGAGGGAAGCTTCCCCGCGGTCTACGGCGAGGCGCCCGCACCGCCCGGCGCGCCCACCGTCCTGCTCTACGCCCACTACGACGTGCAGCCCGCCGGTGACCTGAAGGCGTGGCGCACCCCGCCGTTCGAGCCGACCCTGATCGACGGCCGCCTGTACGGGCGCGGCTGCGCCGACGACAAATCCGGCATCATCTCCCACGTCACCGCCCTGCGCGCCTTCCACGGCCGGTTCCCTGTGGGCATCAAGGTCATCATCGAGGGCCAGGAGGAATACGCGGGCGAGCGCCTGGAGGCGTTCGTCGAGCAGAATCCCGAGCTGCTGCGGGCCGACGCCATCGTGGTGGCCGACACCGGCAACCCGCGCGTGGGCGACGCCTCGGTCACGACGTCGCTGCGCGGCATGGCCGCCTTCACCGTCGAGGTCCGCACGCTGCGCGAGGCCCTGCACAGCGGATCGTTCGGCGGCGCCGCCCCCGACGCGCTGGCGGCCCTGATGCGCATGCTGACCGCGCTGCACGGCGACAACGGCGACGTCCGGGTGCCGGGCCTGCCCAGGGGCAACTTCTTCGGCCAGGGGCCGTCGGAGGAGGAGTTCCGGCAGACCGCAGGGGTGCTCGACGGGGTCTCCCTGGTGGGCTCAGGCTCGCTGGCCGACCGCCTGTGGTCGTCCTACTCGATCACCGTGACGGGCATGGACGTGCCGACGGTGTCGGGCGCGGTCAACGCCGTGCAGCCGGTCGCCAGGGCCAGGGTGACGCTCCGCATCCCGCCGGCCGGCGACCCGAGGACGACGGTCAGCGCGGTGACGGAGTTCCTGCGGCAGGTGGCGCCGTGGGGCGTGCAGGTGACGTTCGGCGACGTCGTCGTGGGCTCCGGCTTCCAGGCCGACTCCGGCGGCAAGGCCAGGTCGGCGCTCAACCGGGCGATGGAGCGCGCCTTCGGCCGCCCGCCGCGCGACGTGGGCGCGGGCGGGTCGATCCCGCTGGTCAACACGCTGCTGAAGCAGTACCCCGCGGCGGAGATCCTGCTGTTCGGCGCGGAGGACGAGGACGCCGCCATCCACGCGCCCAACGAGCGGGTCGACCTGGAGGAGCTCCGCCGCGTCGCCACCGCGGAGGCGCTGTTCCTGCACGAGCTGAGCCTCCCGTCGGCGCTCGGCGTCTAGGAGGGGCTCTCGCCGGTCGTTCCTAGGTCGGGGCGAACATGCGGGGGCGGGCGTGCAGGACCACGACGCTCGGCCCCGGCTCGGCCAGGGAGCCGGCGAGCTCCTTGGCCAGGGAACCGGGCGTCGCGTCGCGGGCCGCGACCCCGAACGACGCGGCCAGGCGGGCGAAGTCCGGCCTGGCCAGTTCGGTGCCGGTAGGCGTGCCGAACGCGCCGGTCATGTACTCCCGCAGGATGCCGTAGCCACCGTCGTCGACGATCAGCCAGGTGACGTCCAGGCCGTGCTGGCGCATGGTGGCGAGTTCCGCCAGGCCGTACATCGCGCCGCCGTCGCCCGAGATCGCCAGCGTGCGCTGTCCCGAGGCCGCCGCGCCGACCGCGGCGGGCAGCGCGTATCCGAGGCCGCCGGCGCCCTGCGCCGACCACATGTGGCCGGGGAAGGCCGACCACGCCCAGTAGGTGAGGATGGTCATGTCCCAGAACGCCGGCACGCCGGACGGGATCGCCTCCAGCAGCGCGAACTCCTGCTCGTGGCCGGCGAGCCGGTCGCGCACCCGCCGCAGCACGTCCGCCACGGCCGCTTCCGCGCGCCCGTCGCCCTCCCTGGGCCGCACCGCCGCGGCGAACGCGCCCAGCGTCGCCTTCGCATCTCCGTGCACGGCGAGCGAACCGCTCGTGTTGGCCTCCAGCTTTCCCGGATCGGCCTCGATGTGGACGACGCGCCCCCGCGGGCGCATCGTGTGGTAGTTGCTGGACAGCTCCCCCAGCCCCGAACCCGCGACCAGCAGCACGTCCGCCTCCTCAAGGAACTCGGTGACGAAGCGGTCCTCCAGCCACGACTGCAGCGACAGCGGGTGCTCGCGGGGGAAGACCGCTTTCGCGGCGAACGTGGTGGCCACCGGCGCGCGCAGCCGCTCGGCCAGGGCGAGGAGCTCCGGCCCCGCCCCTGACAGGTTGACCCCGCCGCCGGCCAGGATGACGGGGTTCGACGCGGAGTCGAGCGCCTGTACGGCCTGCCGTACCAGCTCGGCACGGGGCTGCGGCGTGCGCGGGCACACGCTCGGGCCGGCCACCACCGGGACGTCCGTGGGCGCGAGCAGGACGTCCTGCGGGATCTCCACCCACGCGGGGCCCTGCGGCACGCTGAGCGCCGCCTCCCAGGCCTGGGCCAGGGCGGACGGGATCTGCGAGGCCGCCCGCACGACCTGGACCGACGTGGCCACGCCGCGGAAGGAAGCCGCCTGGTCGGGGAGCTCGTGGAGGTATCCCTTCCTGCGGCCGCCCAGCCCGTCGGACGGGATCTGGCTGGAGATCCCGACCACCGGGGCGCAGGCCAGGCGCGACTCCATCAGGGCGGGCAGGGTCGCCAGCGCACCGGGGCCGGTGGAGACCAGGAACGGGGTCGCCGTCCCGGTGGCCCGGGCATGGCCGTCGGCCGCGAAGGCGACGCCCAGTTCGGTGCGGCATCCGACGTAGCGCAGCGGGGAGCGGCGCAGGGCGTCGAACATGGCGAGCGCGTGCTGGCCCGGCTCGCCGAACACGGTGGTGGCGCCGAGCGCGGCCAGGGTCTCGGCGACCAGGTCTCCCCCGGTTCTCATGTCCGTTTCCCCAGCGCGAACAGGCTGATCAGGTCGTAGGCGACGTGCGCGGCGGCGACCGAGGTGATCTCGGCGTGGTCGTAGGCGGGGGCCACCTCCACCACGTCGGCGCCGACCAGGTTGCAGCCCGACAGCCCGCGCAGGATCTCCAGCAGCTCGCGGCTGGTCAGGCCGCCCGCCTCCGGGGTGCCCGTGCCCGGGGCGTGGGCGGGGTCGAGCGCGTCGATGTCGACGGAGATGTAGAGCGGCCGGTCGCCGATCCGCTGGCGCAGGGCGTCGGCGATCTCGTCGGGGCCGCGCCGCATGACGTCGGCCGAGGTGACGATGCCGAAGCCGAGCCTGCGGTCCTCGGCCAGGTCGGCCTTGCCGTACAGCGGTCCTCTGGTGC
This sequence comes from Nonomuraea sp. B10E15, assembly GCF_039871615.1. NCBI lineage: Bacteria > Bacillati > Actinomycetota > Actinomycetes > Streptosporangiales > Streptosporangiaceae > Nonomuraea > Nonomuraea sp. B10E15. The sequence goes on along the minus strand of NZ_JBDPMB010000002.1, from coordinate 295,307 downwards.
CGACGTGGCTGAGTGCCTCGGTGTCGAGGATGCCCTCCTCCACCGCGCGGCGGAACGGCGTGCCGTGCGTGTACTCGGCCCCGAAGTAGGTGTCCCAGGTGTCCAGGTGGGCGTCGAAGTGCAGCAGCGCCGGCGGCCCGTGCTTGCGGTGCACGTCACGCAGGAGCGGCAGCGCGATGGTGTGGTCGCCCCCGATGGTGACCAGCTTGGCGTCGAACCCCCCGGCGGCCTGCTCGATCGTGTCGATGGCCTGGCCGATGTCGAACGGGTTGCAGGCGATGTCCCCGGCGTCGGCGACCTGCAGGTCGGCGAACGGAGAGACGTCCAGCGCGGGGTTGTAGGGCCTGATCAGCTTGCTGCCCTGGCGCACCGCGGCCGGGCCGAAGCGGGCGCCGGAACGGTAGGAGACCCCGCTGTCGAACGGCACGCCCACGATCGCGACATCCGCCCGCTCCACCTGGTCGAGGCGGGGCAACCGGGCATAGGTGTCGGGACCTGCGAAGCGTGGGACCTGCGAGGCGTCGACGGGTCCCTGAAACATGAAACTCCCTCGTTAACGGCATATTTCTGCTTAAGAGGTGCTATTGACACCCCTGGCAACGCAGACCACTATGTCGGAAAACTTCGTTTACCGGAAGGCAACCGCGTTGTCCGAACAGCTCTGGGGTGGACGCTTCCGCTCGCCCGCCGATCCGTCGCTGCTCGCTCTCTCCCGCGCGCCCGACAGCTACTTCCGCATGTCCGCCTACGACCTGGCGGGCTCGCGCTCCCATGTCCGTGAGCTGCTCAGAGCCGAGATCCTCGACGCGGCCGAGGCGGAGCGGCTGCTGGCGGAGATCGACACGCTGGACGAGGACGTACGCGCCGGACGGGTCGGCCCGAACGGCTCCGACGAGGACGTGCACACCTTCCTGGAGCGGGTCCTGGTCGAGCGGCTGGGCAAGGTGGGCGGCAAGGTGCGCGCCGGTCGCTCGCGCAACGACCAGACGGCCAACGACCTGCGGCTGTACCTGCGCGATCACGCGAGGAAGCTGGTGCTGGCCCTGGCCGAGCTGCAGGACGGCCTGGTGGAGCAGGCCCGCGCGCACGTCCGCACCGCGGCGCCCGGCTTCACCCACCTGCAGCCCGCCCAGCCGATCGTGTTCGGGCACCAGCTGCTGGCCCACGCGCAGGCGTTCGCCCGCGACGCCGACCGGCTCGAGGACTGGGACCGGCGCACCGCCCGCTCCCCGCTGGGCTCGGCGGCCCTGGCCGGCTCGGCGATAGCCGTGCACCCTGAGCTGTCGGCCGCGGAGCTGGGCTACGACGGGCCGTGCGAGAACTCCATCGACGCCGTCGCCGGTCGCGACCACGTGGCCGAGTTCCTGTTCGCCACCTCCATGCTGGGGGTGAACCTGTCGCGGCTGGCCGAGGAGATCTCCACCTGGGCCTCGCGCCAGTTCGGCTGGGTGGAGCTGCACGACTCCTTCGCCACCGGCAGCTCGATCATGCCGCAGAAGAAGAACCCCGACATCGCCGAGCTCACCAGGGGCAAGGCCGGCCGGCTGCTCGGCAACCTGGGCGGCCTGATGGCGACGCTGAAGGCGATGCCGCTGGCCTACAACAGGGACCTGTCCGAGGACAAGGCGGCCGTCTTCGACACCGTGGACACCCTCACGATCGTGCTGCCAGCCATGGCCGGGCTGGTGCGCACGCTGTCGGTGAACGTCGACGAGCTGCGCAGGCAGGCGACCGAGGGCTTCACGCTGGCCACCGAGGTGGCCGACTGGCTCTCGCGCCGCGGCGTGCCGTTCAGCGAGGCCCACGAGATCACCGGCGCGCTCGTGCGGATGTGCGAGGACAAAGGGCTGGACCTGCACGAACTGCCGGACGAGGACCTCGCCGCGGTGGACGCGCGGCTGACCCCGGACGTGCGCCAGCACCTCACCGTCGAGGCGGCACTCGCCGCGCGCACCGGCTACGGCGCCACCTCGCCGGACCGGGTCCTGGAGCAGATCGACCGCCTCACCGACCTGCTGGCGCGGCAGCGCGCCTGGGCCCGCGCCTACCGGGGACCCGCGACGTGATCTCGATCCCGGACTCCCCCAGTCTCGGACCGAGGGCCCGCGAACTGCGCCGCCGGAGCAGGCTGAGCCTGACCGAGACGGCCGAGCGGGCCGGGCTCACCAAGGGCTTCCTGTCCAGGTTCGAACGCGGCCAGGTGTCCATCTCGGTCGCCTCGCTGCTGCGCCTGTGCAAGGCGCTCGACCTCGACGTGGCCGACCTGTTCGACGGCTCCAGCGGGCGGCTGGTCAGGTCGGAGAGCCGGGCCAGGCTCGAGTTCGGCGGCAGCGGAATGACCGAGTACCAGCTGACGCCGAAGGACGAGCGCAGGCTGCTGGTCCTGCTCAGCGAGATCGAGCCGGGCGGCGGGTCGGGCCACGAGCCGTACGCGCTTCCCGTCGACATCGAGTTCGTGCACATCCTCAAAGGACTGTTCACGATCGAGGCCTCGGGCGAGCGGGTCGAGATGCGCGAGGGCGACTCGTTCCTGTTCCCCGGCGACACTCCCCACACCTTCACCAACCCCGGCGACGAGATCACCCGAGTTCTGTGGGTGTTGTCACCCGCACTGACCTCTCGCTCGTGAGGAGATCCACATGTCCACAGATGTCGCCCACCTGCCCCGGGTGGCGCGCAAGCACTACGGCCGCTACGTGGCGGCGATCGTCGTCGTGGCCGTCCTCGTGGCGATCGTCTCCTCGTTCGCCGGCGCGCAGATCGAGTGGAGCGTGGTCGGGCGGTATCTGACCGCGCAGGCCATCCTGACCGGCGTGGTCAACACGTTCGTCATGGCCGTGCTCGCCATGATCCTCGGAGTGGCCCTGGGCGTGTTGTTCGCGGTGATGCGGATGTCGCGGAACCCCGTCACCCGCGGCGTCTCGTACCTCTACACGTGGATCTTCCGCGGCACGCCGCAGCTGCTGCAGCTGTTCCTCTGGTTCAACCTGGCGCTGGTCTTCCCCTACGTCGTCATCCCCGGCATCGTCGAGGCGCGCATGGTCGACCTGATGACCCCGTTCGTGGCCGCGCTGCTCGGGCTGGGCATCTGCCAGGGCGCCTACACCTCCGAGGTGGTGCGCGGCGGCATCCTCTCGGTCGACCAGGGGCAGACGGAGGCCGCGCAGGCGGTCGGGATGACGCGCTTCCAGACGCTGCGCAGGATCGTGTTGCCGCAGGCCATGCGGGTCATCCTGCCTCCGATCGGCAACGAGTTCATCAGCATGGTGAAGCTCACGTCTCTGGCCAGCGCGATCCAGTACCAGGAGGTGCTGCACAGCTCCCAGAACATCTACTACGCCAACAACCGCGTCATGGAGCTGCTGTTCGTGGCGACGTTCTGGTACCTGATCGTGGTCACCATCCTCAGCCTGGGCCAGATGGTCATCGAGCGCCGCTTCTCCCGAGGGGTGAAGAAATGATCAAGGCAGTCGACGTCCACAAGCGCTTCGGCGCCCACCACGTCCTCAAGGGCATCTCGCTCGAGGTGGCGGCGGGTGAGGTGCTGTGCGTCATCGGGCCGTCCGGCTCGGGCAAGAGCACGTTCCTGCGCTGCGTCAACCAGCTGGAGACGATCGACGAGGGCGCCGTCTGGGTCGACGGCGAGCTGCTCGGCCACGTCGAGCGCGGCGGGAAGCTGCACCAGCTCAGCGACGCCCAGATCGCCCGGCAGCGGCGGCCGATCGGGATGGTGTTCCAGCGCTTCAACCTGTTCCCGCACATGACCGCGCTGGAGAACGTGATCGAGGGGCCGATCAGGGTGCTGCGCGAACCGCGCGACGCCGCCAGGACGCGGGCGCTGGAGCTGCTGGAGCGGGTGGGGTTGGAGGACAAGGCCGGCGCCTACCCCACGACCCTGTCCGGCGGGCAGCAGCAGCGGGTCGCGATCGCCCGCGCGCTGGCGATGCGGCCGCGGCTGATGTTGTTCGACGAACCCACCTCGGCGCTCGACCCGGAGCTCGTCGGCGACGTGCTCGCGGTCATGCGCGACCTGGCCGCGTCCGGCATGACCATGGTCGTCGTCACCCACGAACTGGGCTTCGCCAAGGAGGTGGCGAACCAGGTGGTGTTCATGGACGACGGCCGCGTCATCGAGACGGGACCCCCCGACCAGGTCCTGGTCAACCCCGCCCACGAGCGTACGAAGACCTTCCTCTCAGCAGTTCTCTAGGAGTTCCGTTGTCCCGTCCCATGCTTCTGCTCGCCTGCCTCGCCCTGACCGCCACCGCCTGCACCGCGCAGGCGCCGAAGAACCTCGCGACCGCGTCGGACGGCGGGCTTCCCCCGAAGATCGCCGAGTCCGGGACCATGGTGGTCGGCAACGTCCCCAACTACCCGCCGCTGGAGTTCAAGGACCCCTCGACCAACCAGCTCACCGGCTTCGACATCGATCTCGGCAACGCCATCGGCAAGCAGCTCGGAGTCACGGTCAAATGGCAGGAGACGTCCTTCGAGCAGTTGCAGAGCGCGGTCACCACCGGGCGGATCGACATGATCCTCTCAGGGATGAGCGACCTGCCGGAACGCCGCGAGACGCTCGACCTCGTCGGCTACCTGAGCTCGGGCGCGCAGTTCTTCTCCACGAGCGAGGTCGCCGATCCGAAGAGCCTGTGCGGCAAGGCCGTGGGGGCCAGCCGCCGCACCTCCTTCCCCGGAGAGATCAAGAAGTGGAGCAAGGAGAACTGCTCCGGCAAGCCGATCAAGGTCGTCGGCACGGAGGGCTCCGCGGACGCGCGTACCCAGCTCACCCAGGGCAGGGTCGACGCCGCGGTCCAGGGCAGCGAGACCCTCCCCTACATCTCCCAGCAGGACCCCGGCAAGTTCCACCTCATCGGCGAGCCGTTCACCGAGGTCAACCAGGCCATGGGATTCGCCAAGCAGGACCCGCGCCTGCGCGACGCGGTCGTCAAGGCACTGCGCGCCCTGCAGCAGGACGGCACCTACGCGAGCCTGCTCGACAAGTGGGGCCTCAAGGGCAACGCCATCAAGCAGGTCACCCTCAACGGGACCGCCGCCCCGTGAGGACGCCGGCCCATGAGGACGCCGCCCACGTGACACCCCTCCGGGCGCTCGCCGCCGTCGTCGCCGAGCCCCCGCCGCTGCCACGCGACGTGATCGAGCGGGCCAAGCGGCACCTCCTCGACACGCTGGGCGCCGCCATGGCCGGCGCTTCCTCCCCCGCTCCCGGCCTGGCCGCGCCCGGGAACGCACCCGTCTGGGGAACCGGCCTGGCCGTGGCGCCGCGCGACGCGGCACTGCTCAACGGCGTCGCGGCGCACGCGCTCGAACTCGACGACACCGGCGGCTGCGATCATTCCGGGGCCGTGGTGGTGCCCGCCGCGCTGGCCTGCCTGAGCCTCGCCGACCGCCCGGTCAGCGGCTCCGAGCTGCTGGAGGCGGTCGTCCTGGGGTATGACGTGGCCCGCCGGACGCTGGAGGCGTGCGGCGGGTACGCCGCGCACAACGAGACCGGATGGCACTCGACGGGCACCTGCGGCACGTTCGGCGCGGCGGCGGCGAGCGCGCGGCTGCTCGGGTTGGACAGCGCGCGAGCCGCCCACGCGCTGGGGCTGGCGGCCGGCTTCTCCGGTGGCCTGTGGGCGTTCGTGCATGACGGCGCGGCGAGCAAGCGGCTGCACGCGGGCCGCGCCGCCGAGGGCGGGCTGACCGCCGCACTGCTGGCCGCGTCCGGCACGAGCGGGCCCGGCCGGATCTTCGACGACGTGTGGGGCGGCTTCCTGCGGACCTACGCGGGCGCCGGCGCCGATCCCGGTGCCCTGACCCGCGACCTCGGCACGGCGTGGCGGATCTCGCGCTGCTCCATCAAGCCGTACGCGTCGTGCCGCAGCACCCATTCCTCCATCGACGCGATCGGCGGCCTTGACCTGCACGCCGGCGAGATCGACCGTATCCACGTGCGCCTGAGCCCGCTCGTTGCCGGCATGTGCGGCGGCCGTGACGCGACCACCCTTCCCCGCGCGCAGCTGAGCCTGCCGTACGCCATCGCCGCCAGGATCCTGTACGGCGACGCCGACCTGGCCGCCTACTCCCCCGAACGGCGCGGCGACCCCCGGGCCACCGAGCTCATGGACCGCATCGACCTGGAGGTGGACCCGACGATGGGCGGCATCGACGAGCCGGCCCTGACCGTCACCACGACCACGGGCGCCGTCCGGCGGGCCAGGGTGAGCGACCCGCTCGGCTCTCCCACCAACCCCCTCTCCGACGAGCGGCTGCTCGCCAAGTTCCACGGCCTCGCGCCGGGCCGGACACCTCTGGCGGATCAGGTCATGGCCCTCGACTCCCGCCCGGACGCACGCGGCCTTCTCCCGCTCCTGTGACGCCGTCTCGGAGCGGATGGCGCCCGCGGCGAGCGCCGGCCGCGCCGCCCTGGCTGCCGGGCCGCGCGTGCCGACGAGCCGACCGGCCGGAGAATGCCCGGCTGGAGCGCCTGGCCCTTGTACGTTGAGTACGTCACCTCAGCGTCCGGCGTGACCGGGACCACGTCCTCGATGCCGGGCACGCCCAAGAGGTCGGCGTCCGGTGCCTCCCCGGCCGGCCACGTCCGTTCGCAGTGATTGCCGCGCGGTCCACGCAGGGGTGTGGCGCCGAGTCCTTGGAGAGTCATGGAGAAGCCGGTGGTGCCGCGCGAGAAGGCGCCCGCGGTGCGGGTGCTGATCGCGCCCGCAGACGTCTGGCGCACCGGGCTCGGCATAGCGGCCGTCGTCGCCGTGGTGCTCTTCGTACGCTTCGTGATCATCGACGCGGGGTCGCTGATCACCATGCTGGTGATCGCGTGGTTCCTCTCGCTGGCCATGGAGCCCGCCGTGCGCCGCCTGTCGCGGCGAACCAGCCGCGGGAGGGCCACGCTGCTGGTGATGACGCTGTTCATCCTGGCCGTGGTGGTCTTCTTCCTCCTGTTCGGCAGCCTGTTCGTGCAGCAGGTCGCGGTACTGCTGGAGGCGCTGCCCGGGATCATCACCGGCGTCGTGGAATGGCTCAACACCCGTCTCGGAACGCGTTATGACATCTCCGACATCCTCGCCTCCGTCAACCTGACCCCGCAGCAGGCGGCCGAGTACGCCGAGGGTGCGCTCAGCGGCGTGCTCAGCCTGCTGGGGACGGTGGTGGGGGCGGTGTTCAACATGTTCACCCTGCTGTTGCTGACGTTCTACTTCTCGGCCGACGGGCCGCGGCTGCGCCGATGGATCGCGCAGTTGCTGCCTGGCCGGTTCCAGGAGGTCTTCGTCACCGTCTGGGACGTGTCCACGAGCAAGACCGGCGGGTACGTCTCTTCCCGGCTCGTCCTCGCCACCATCAACGGCACCGCCTCGGCTCTGGTGTTCCTGGCGCTCGGCATGCCGTCCTGGCTGGCGCTCGGGGCGTGGACGGGCCTGGTCGCTCAGCTCGTGCCCACCATCGGCACCTACATCTCCGTCGCCCTGCCGGTCGTGGTGGGGCTGGTCTCGCCCCGGCCCTGGATCGGCCTGGCGGCGCTGGGCTGGGGACTGTTGTACCAGCAGGTGGAGAACCTGACGCTGGAGCCGAAGATCAGCTCCCGGGCGGTGGACATCCATCCCGGGGTGTCGTTCGCGGCCGTGATCCTGGGGGCGTCGCTGTTCGGCGCGATCGGTGCGCTGCTGGCCGTGCCCATGGTGGCGATGCTGCTCTCGCTGGTCGACACGTTCGTCACGCGCCAGGAGGTGCTGGAGGCCGCGGCGAAGAAGCCGCCACCGCCGGCGGCGAAACCGGCGCCGCCGAAGTGACGCGGGGGCGCACCCGCGTCACTTCGGCGCTCGCGCCGCGGACCTCGCAGGCCCGGCGTGAAATCCCCTACAGGCCGCTTCTGTCGAAGGACTTCATCTCCCGGCCGTGGACCGCCAGCGCGTAGATGATGACGACGTCGAAGGCGATGACGATCAGCGACCAGAACGGGTAGGCGGGGAACCAGGCGAAGTTGACGAGCGCCTGGAGGGAGGCGAGGACGATCCCGACCACCCGTCCCCAGGTCTTGCCCGACATGACGGCGGCGCCGGCGAGGAGGACGACCACACCCATGATCAGGTGGAACCATCCCCAGGCCGTGTAGTTGACGGGAATCGCCAGGTTGTTGGCGGTGACGAGGTAGAAGTCCGTGTTGAAGATCCCTACCAGGCCCATCATCGCCTGGAAGCAGCCCAGGATGATCATCCCGATGCCGGCGAAGATCACCCAGCCCACCCAGCCGGTGGGCCGAGGCGCCTCTTCCGCGAGCGGCGTCTGCGTCCGGGCCGTCTCCGTGCGCGGCGGGGTCGCCTGCTCCGGGATCTGGTCCCGGGACGGCTGCTGCGTGCGCGCGTGGCGTGGGTCTACCATGCTCGGCTCCCTCCGCACGGCGGAGCTTGGGAGGTGGTCCGCGTTCGCGGCCGCGCCTGCACGCCGGCTTCGTCCGTGCAATCTCCGAGAATGCGACGGTCGAGCCGCTCAGAAGCACGCTCGGCGCCGCTCTTTCGCCACCCATCTACCCCGCCTCGTCAGCACTCTCCGCACCCTCTCCCAAAAGTGTGCAAATGAGACGTAACCTCGCTTTTGGGCCTCGGGACGCATCTTTCCCCCTTGGACTTTTTACCTCTTCGCGGCGCTCGCCCGACGAAAACAAGGGGACCACCAGGACATATGGAGAGGCATGGACAGCTTCGACAACTGCCCTGCCGCAGAAGAGAGCGGTCGCGGCTGCACCGATCCGGCACCGCCGCCCGGCCCGTCCTGGGCGGTTGCCTCATCGTGACACCACCGACCAGAGAGAAGACGTCCCATGAGCAACCTCGTCGCCATCTCCTGTCCCGATGCCGCCACCGCCGTGACGGTGCGGAACCGCCTGGCCGCCCGCTAGGCGGTGCTCCTTGTCCGATCCGCACGCGCCGGCTCATCCGCAGGCCGGCGCCGTCCACAGGAACTACACCGGCGCCGTCTACGGATCGCTTCTGGCCGCCTCCGTGGTGGTCGGTGCCGGGAGCCTCGGCAGGTTCCCCCGGCTGGAACTGATCATCCTGTTGTTGGGCACCGGGGTCGTGTTCTGGGCCGCCCACGTGTACGCCCGGGTGTTCGGTGCCCGTACGGTCTTCCGGGCCATGAGCATGGCCGACATCCGCAGGGCCTGTTCGGAAGAGCGGCCGATCGTCGAGGCGGCGGTCCTGCCGGCCGTCGCCGTGGCCGTCGGCCCGCTGCTGGGGCTCGGGGCGCAGGGCACCGCATGGCTGGCTCTCGCGGTCGCCGTCGCCTCGCAGGTCGGCTGGGCGGCCACGGCGGCGGTGAGGATCGGGGCCTCCCTCAGGATGGTGGCGGTCACGAGCGTGATCAACCTGCTGCTCGGACTGGTCATCGTGGCGCTCAAGGCCGTACTCCACCACTGACCAGGCTCGCCCGCCGGACCGGCGGGTCCGGCCGATCGATGTGAGGTGACTATGCGCAGGTGGAAGAGGGAGGTCCGTGCTCTGCACGCGCGCCGGCCGGCCGGCGGACGGAGTGCAGGGTGACCAGGACTCCCGCCGCCCACGGCCCGGCCGCCTCGTCGCGGAGGCTGCTGGCGCCCCTCGCCCTGGCCCAGTTCATCTGCAGCTTCGCCGGCTCGAACATGAACGTGATGATCAACGACATCGGCGAGGACCTGGACACGACGGTGCAGGGCGTGCAGGGCACGATCACGCTGTTCTTGCTGATCATGGCGGTGCTCATGATCCCCGCCAGCAAGCTGACCGACCGCTGGGGCCGCAAGCGGTGCTTTCTGGCGGGCCTCGCCCTGTACGGGGCCGGCGCCCTGATCAGCGCGTTCTCGCCCGGTCTCGGCGTGCTGATCCTCGGCAACTCGGTGCTCGAAGGGGTGGGTACGGCGTTGCTGATCCCACCGGTCTACATCTTCGCGACGATGGCGTACGACGATCTCCCGTCGCGGGCCCGGGCCTTCGGCGTGATCAGCGGCCTGGGTGGCGTCGGGGCGGCGGCGGGCCCGCTGATCGGAGGATTCATCGCGACGGCGATCGACTGGCGGGCCGCCTTCGTCTTCCAGGCGGTGGTCGTCGCGTTCATCCTCTTCCTCAGCCGGGGGCTCGTCGACCCCGTGGCGCCGGATCCGGAACGCCCCTTCGACGCCGCCGGGGCGGTTCTGTCGGCGGTCGGCATGTTCTTCGTGGTGTTCGGGATCCTCCAGGCCGACAACGACGCCGCGCTGATGGCGGCGTTCCTCGCGGTGGGGGCCGTCCTGCTGGCCTGGTTCTTCCTGCACATCCGATCCCGGGAGCGGGCGGGGCGGGAGCCGCTGCTGTCGACGGGGTTGTTCCGGAACCACACGTCCAATCTCGGCCTCGTCACCCAGAACATGCAGTGGCTGATCCTCATGGGAACGTCGTTCGTCGTCTCCGTCTTCCTCCAGACGGTCCGCGGGTACAACGCGATCCAGACCGGTGTCATCTTCACCGCGGCGACCGTGGGCGCCCTCGTCGCGTCGCTGGCAGCGGAGCGGCTGGCCAGGAAGTATTCGCAGAAGTCGCTGATCTCGGCGGGTTTCGCCATGACCGTGGCCGGGATCGGCATCCTGCTCGCCCTGGTCGGGGCGTCCTCGAGAGTCGTCGCCTTCGCGCCGGGACTGCTGCTGATCGGCCTCGGCGTGGGCGTGATGCTGACCCCGTCGGTCAACGTCGTGCAGTCCAGCTTCCCCGAAGAACTGCAGGGTGAGATTTCCGGATTGTCACGCAGCGTCTCCAACCTCGGCTCGTCGTTCGGCACGGCGATCGTCGGCACGATCCTCATCTCCAGGTCGGCCGAGGGGGAACATTCCTACGCTCTCGCCATGATCGCTCTCGCGGTCTTCGCGCTGATCGGCCTCGCCGCCGCCATCAGCCTCCCGTCCGGTTCGGGACCGCCCGGCCCGGCATAGCCTGCCGGGCCGTGCCGTACGGGCTCCCCCGGTCCGCGGGCCTCCGGCCCTGGGCTGCGCCGCGCCGCCTACCGGCCGGCGCGGTCGAGCTGCTCGTCGAGGGCGACGGCCGCGGCGATGATCGCCAGATGCGTGAACGCCTGCGGGAAGTTGCCGAGCTGCTCGCCCGACGGGCCGATCTCCTCGGCGAACAGGCCGACGTGGTTGGCGTAGGTGAGCATCTTGTCGAAGGCGTAGCGGGCCTGTTGCAGCCGGCCGGCGCGGGCGAGGGCCTCGACATAGAGGAAACTGCACAGGTTGAAGGTGCCCTCGCAGCCGCGCAGCCCGTCCGGGGAGGCGGCCGGATCGTAGCGGTAGACGAGACTGTCGCTGACCAGCTCGCGGTCCATGGCGTCGAGGGTGCTCAGCCAGGCCGGGTCACGCGGGGAGATGAAGCCGACGCGGGGCATGAGCAGGAGCGAGGCGTCCAGCACGTCGGTGGCGTAGTGCTGGACGAAGGCCTGCCTGCGCGGGTTCCATCCGCGGTCGACGATCTGGCTGAAGACGGCGTCGCGGGTGGCCATCCAGCGGACGAGATCGGCCGGGCGCGAGTAGGTGGTGGCCATGCGGATGCCGCGATCGAAGGCGACCCAGGTCATTAGACGGCTGTAGGTGAAGTCCTGGCGCCCGCCGCGGGTCTCCCAGATGCCCTCGTCCGGACGGTCCCAGGCGTCGGCCAGCCAGTCCAGCACGCCGGCGAAGGATCGCCAACCACGGATGTCCCCGATCTCCTGGGCCTGGGCCAGGGCGTCGGCGGCCTCACCGTATATGTCCAGCTGGAGCTGGTCGGCGGCCGCGTTGCCGGCCCGGACCGGCGCGGACTTCTGGTACCCCTCCAGGTGGTCGAGGACCTCCTCGGTCAGGTAGGGGTCGCCGTCGATCCGGTACATGATCTGCAGCGGCTCGCCCGAGGCGGTGCCGCCGGCCTCCAGGCGCTCGCGCAGCCATCTGCGGAAGGCCTGGGCCTCCTCGACGAAGCCGAGGTCGATCAGGGCCCGGACGGACAGCGACGCGTCGCGGACCCACGTGTACCGGTAGTCCCAGTTGCGCTCGCCGCCGATCTGTTCCGGCAGGCCCATCGTGGCGGCGGCGATCGGCGCGCCGGTGGGCGCGTAGGTGAGCAGCTTGAGAGTGATCACCGAACGGTTGACCATATCGTGCCAGCGGCCGCGGTACCGGGACGCGCGCAGCCAGTCATGCCAGAAGGCGCGGCACGATTCGATGCTCGCGCGCACCTCGTCGGCGGTCGGAGGGGCTGCCGCGTGGTGCCCGCCGCTCCCGCCGGCACCGCTCTCGGTGGTCAGGACGACGAAGGCCGTCTCACCGGCCTGGAGGACGAAGTCGGCGGTCACGTCGTCGCCGTCGGGGCGCAGCGAGAGAGAGGGGGGAACCTGCACGTGCAGGTCCGTTCCCGGGCCACGGAGAAGAGCCGAGCCGTCATCGAGGAAGGTGAGGGTGTGCGGTGCCCGCCCGTAGTCGAAGCGGGGACGGCAGACGAAGGAGAAGGGCAGGCTGCCCCGGACCACCCGGACGACCCGCACCAGACGGTGCCGGTCGGTGGGGATGCTGGAGGGGTTCGGTTCCATGAAGTCGGCGACCTCTCCGACGCCGCCGGGAGCCATGAAGCGGGTGACGAGGATCGCGGTGTCCGGTAGGTAGAGCTGCCGGATGGTCACTCCGGCGACGCGGCCGGAGTCGACGGCGAGCCGGCAGAAACCGCCGCGTTCGCTGTCGAGCAGGGAGGCGAAGATACTCGGGGAGTCGAACCGTGGCGTGCACCACCAGTCGATGGCGCCCGTTCCGGAGATGAGCGCGGCGGTCTGCAGGTCCCCCACCATGCCGTGGTCCGCGATCTGCGGGTAGTCGTTCATGGTTCCTCCGTCGTTCGCCGGGCGTGCCGAGCGACTGCCTCCACGCCTGCCGGGTGACCGGCCGCCGAGGGGACGGAGCAGTACTTTCCACTCTAACCACGGAACACGGCACGGAGCCGCCTCGGGTGGACGCAGAGTCAACGGGCCCGCGACTCCCGGCCATGGACCGCCCGGCGCTCCGCTCCCTAGGTTGATCAGACGTGACCGTCGCCGACCGGCGTCCGGTGGTGCGCCACCTGATCGGCCCCTGGCGCCGGCTGCGTCGTCGGGGGTGGCGGCGCTCGTCGCATGAAAGTGATCGTCGTGACGCAATCTCTGTATTACGTGGACGAACCTTCGCACCCGCGCTGGACCGAGCACGTGGGAACGCTGGACGTCGTACGGCCCGGGGAGCTGACCGCCGAGGCCCTCGCGGCGTGGCGGGCGATGCAGCGTGGCCGGCCGCAGCAGTTCAGCCTGCTGCGCCGGTGGAAGTCCGGGCAGTATCGGACGAAGGCGGGCCTGATCCAGCACGTACGGATGGTCGAGGCCGCCGCGGCGGCCGGGGTTCGCACCATCGACCTCAGCGTGAGGGCGGAATCGGAGTACAAGGACGCGCTGGGCAACGCCACGGGCGTCATCGCGTCGGGAGAGGCGCGCCGCCCCCGCTTGCGGGGTGCGGCATGATGCTGCGGGCGGCGATGGCCCGGCGGCTCGGCCAGCCGTGCGTGCACGTGCCCTCCGCGCGGCTCGGCCTCTACCTGGCGTTGCGCCACTGGACGCGGCCGGGCGACCGGGTCCTGATCGCGCCGACCAACTGCGAGACCGTGCTGTTCACCGCCCTGGCCGCCGGGCTGGAGCCGGTGATGGCCCCGGTCAGCATCCGCGACGGCAACATCGACCCGGCCAGGGTCGACTACCGGGGGCTTGCCTGCGTCGTCACCACCCACCTGTACGGCCAGCCCGACCGGATCGTCGAGCTGGAGGCCGCCTGCAGGGAACGAGGCCTCGTGCTCGTCGACGACGCCGCCCACGCGCTGGGTGTGCAGGTGGCGGGGCGCCCGCTGGGCACCTTCGGCGACGTCGGGGTGCTGAGCCTGGCCAAGCACGGCCGCGCCATGTCGGGCGGCTTCCTGACCAGCGCCGACACCGCCCGGCTCGCCGGGGCGGCGGGCACGCTGGACACGCTGCTGCGGCCGGGGACCTGGCACGGCCACCTGCGTGACCTGCTGCGGCCGATGGCCCGCGAAGCCGTCGCCCGGGCCGGGCTCACCGGCCCCGTGTGGCAGGCGATGAAGGCGACCGGCCTGGCATCCTGGGGAGCCCGCTGGGAGGGGCACCGCGTGGCCGCGCGCGAGCCCGAGCTGCGTGCCACGCTGGCGATGCCCTTGAGCGACGAGAACGCGCGGCTGTCGGCGCTCGACCGCTGGCTCCGCGTCGACCAGGCCGCCTGGCGTACGCGTCAGACCGCGGGGCTGCGCCGCTACCAGCTGACCCGCCTGCGCACGGCCGAACGTGAACGCGGGCGCAGGATCGTCGGCGTCGAGAGGCTGCGGGCGACGCCCTGGGCCGCCGACGGCGTCAAGGAAGGGCTGGCCCTGCCCCTGCTCCGCGTCCCGCTGCTCGTCCGGCAGCGGGACGAGGTGGTGCGGGCCCTCGAACGGCGCGGCGTGGTGCCCGGCTTCATCTACGACCCGCCGCTGAGCGACTATCTCGCCCTGGTGCGACCGGGCCCCGCCCAGGCCCACGCCCGCTGGTGGACCCGCCACGTCCTGCCCGTCGACCCCCTGGACGCCGAGCGCGTCGAAGCGCTGCTCACCGAGCTCGGCGTCCACCCGGCGCCGGCGCTCCACGACGTCCTGGCCTGAGGCGGGCACCGGTCAGGAGTGGGCGGGGCGGCGGTGGACGAGCCGCAGGCCCATCTCGATCAGTGCCCAGCCCAGGCGGGTCTCCCAGCGGCGGGCGGCATGGACGGGTGTCTCGGCCAGGCGGCTGCGCTCAGCCTCGGCGCGCAGTTCAAGGGCGCGGACGCGCTCGACGTACAGGAACAGGTCGGTGTTCATCGGCCCTCCCAGGGGTCGTTTCAGGCACGGAGCGGATCGTTTCGGGGCGGGGAGCGGGTCGCTTCAGACGCGGAACGGGAAAGCGTTGACGTGCAGGGCGACATTTTCGCGGCCCTGCGTGTCGCCGGCCTCGCGGGCCGCCGTGCCGCGTTCGCGCCACTTCGCGACCAGCTCGCCGAGCTCGCGGCCGAGCTCCTGCAGTTCCTCGGCCGTGAGCGTGAACAGGAACTCGGAGCTGAACGACGCGCCGCGCCAGTCGTCGCTCCACGCGTGCTTGCTGTCGAGGTATTCCTCGTACATCTCGTTTCGCTGGCGGGCGTACACGCGGGAGACGGCGGTGTGGACGGCGGCCCGTTCTGGGGCGTCGCGCCAGTCCTCGTCCCTGGTGCTGACGGTGGTGGAGACCGGCCGCCACCACCGCTCCCTGCCGTCGCCGCTGCCCGGCTCGGCCTCCTCGATGATGCCGTGCGCGGACAGCTTGCGCAGGTGGTAGCTGACCAGGGACACGGCCTCGTCGACCTTGTCGGCCAGCTGGGACGCGGTCGCCGTGCCCGCCATGAAGAGCGCGCGGTAGAGCTTGATGCGCAGCGGGTGGCCCAGCGCCTTGAGCGTGTCGATGTCCTTGACGCGATGGTTCTTCTCGGCGACCATGATTCCACCATAGAAGCGAAAGGAAATTTGCGCAATACAAGTTGCACAAATTTCGCTTCCTATCTGGGCGCGCGGACGGTCGGCTCCTAAGCGACGGGAGCGCGCGCAAAGGCCGCCCGGCGCTGGGAGGCGCCGGACGGCCGGTGGAGGTCGCTACCTCACGGGCAGGTCGTAGACGCGGCGCACGCTGCTGCCGAGCCGGCTCACGTCGGCGCCGTACACGTGGAGCGACACCCCGACCTCGTCGCTGGTGTTGCGCACCATGTGGATGTCACCGGGCGGCGCGAACCCGCTGACCTCGCCGGGGCGGTTGGCCGCGCGCCCGATCTCCACCAGATGGTGACCCATGTCGCGGTAGAGGGTTTCGTACTCGATGCCGCTGAGGATGCCGAACGTGCACCACGCCACATGGTCGTGGATCATCGTGAACTGGCCGGGCCGCCACACGACCGCCACCACCGAGAAGCGCTCCTGGGCGTGCAGCACGTGCGAGACGTACCCGTCGGGTGAGCCCGCGCGCTCCTCCGGCGTGAGGATGTCGAGCCCGGGGAGGCCGTCGCGGAGCAGATCGGCGACGGCGTGCGCGGTGTCGCGGGGCTCTATCTCGCGCGCCACGATCGCGGAGATGCCGGACACGAGCAGATCCAGCCCCGGACGGACGGCGGTGACGGTGCGCATGAGGTACTCCCTGGAAAATCGCCTTCCCTTCCACCGTGTCCCACTTGCATCGATAGGTCCAACAGAAGTCTTCTGGCCTATCGATAGATACCATTGATAGATGCTCGACGTCACCCGGCTCCACGTCCTGGTCGCGGTCGCCCGTACGGGGTCGCTCACCGCTGCCGCCAGGGAACTCCACTACTCCCAGCCCTCGGTCAGCCACCACCTGGCCAGGCTGGAGGCGGAGACGGGAGCCAAGCTCATCCAGCGCGCCGGGCGCGGCATCCGGCTCACGGACGCCGGCCGGCTGCTCGCCGAACGCGCCGCCGACATCATCGGCCGCCTCGACGCCACGTCCGAGGAACTGGCCGCCCACGTCGGGCTGCGCACCGGCCGCGTGCGGCTGGCCGCCTTCCCCTCCGCGCTCGGCACGTTCATCCCGAAGGCGGCCGGCCTGCTCGCCGCCGCCCACCCCGGGCTGCGCCTGGAGCTCATGGAGACCGAGCCGCCGGAGGCGCTCAGGCTGCTGCGGGCGGGCCGGGCCGACGTGGCGGTGATGTTCCGGTACGACGACACCGCGCCGGAGGACAACGGCCTCCACATGATCCACCTCTTCGACGAACTCAGCTACCTGGTGTCCAGCGCCCCGGCCGGCGGGCTGGAGAGCGGGCTGGCCGAGCATGCCGGCTCACCCTGGATCGCGGGCTGCGACCGGTGCCGCAGCCATCTGCTGGACATCTGCGACAAGGCGGGATTCACGCCGCGCATCTCGTTCACCAGCGACGACATCGTGGCCGTGCAGGCCCTCGTGGCGGCCGGGCTGGGCCTGACCCTGCTGCCCGGGCTGGCGCTCACCGCCCACCGCCACCCTGGCGTGCACGTGACCGAGGTGCCCGGCTCGACCCGGCACGTGTACGCCGCCGTCTACGGCGAACCACCCCACCCACCGGCCACGGAAGCACTCGTGAAGGCGCTGCGAGAAAGCCTTTGACGCCGTTCCTACGATGGCCGCATGCCAGACATCGCGACGCTCGCCGTCTTCTGCGTGGCCGTCCTCGGGCTGCTGCTCGTGCCCGGGCCTGCGGTCGTCTACATCGTCACCCGCAGCGTCGCGCAGGGCCGCGCCGCGGGCGTCATCTCCGTGCTCGGCGTGCACGCGGGCTCGCTGGTCCACATCGGCGCGGCGGCGCTGGGCATCAGCGCCCTGCTGGCGGCCTCGGCCACGGCGTTCACCGTGGTCAAATACGTGGGCGTGGCCTACCTCCTCTGGCTCGGCGTGCGCAAGCTGATGCGCGGCGAGGACGGCGCGGACACCGTCGAGCTGCACGTGCAGTCGAAGCGGCGGCTGTTCTGGGAGGGGTTCGTGGTCAACGTGCTCAACCCGAAGACGGCCGTCTTCTTCGTGGCGTTCCTGCCGCAGTTCGCCGATCAGCGGGCCGGGCCGATCGGACCGCAGATCCTGCTGCTCGGCGCGATCTGGCTGGTGCTCGGTGTGGCGTCGGACGGCACGTACGCGATGCTCTCCTCCGCGCTGGCCGGCCGGATCCGCGGGTCCGCCAGGGCGCGCCGGCGGCTCGAGCTGGGGAGCGGCGTGGTCTATCTGGGTCTGGCGGCGTGGCTCACATCCGCGAAGGCATGACAAGGGCGGAAATTTCCCAGCCATAGTGCGATAGTTGAGATCACAGGCTCGAGGGGGACGACACGTCGCGACGTACCTAATGGGCGGACCCATGGACACGCCACCACACCGCCTCGCGCTCGAACGGGTCGTCGAGGTCTACTCCGGTCACGACGACCTCGTCGGCGTGACCGGATCCGGATACGTGATCGGCGCCGACCTGGTGCTGGCCTCCGGCCAGGTGGTCGGGCCCGGCAGGCCGTGCCAGGTGCGCGCGCCCTGGTCGGCCCGGTGGATCGCGGCAGAGCAGGTGTGGCGTGGACGCGGCGCGGCCAGCGCGGTGCTGCTGCGGGTGCCCGGCTCCCCGTGGGCCGAACTGCCCGGCATCGAACACGTGCGCTGGGCCAGGGCCGCCGCACCCGGCGTACGGTGCCTGGCCAGAGGGTTTCCGCGGGCGGGGCAGCGGGCCGGGTTCCGCGACGCCGAGACGCTGGCCGGCGTGGTGGACGCCCCGGCCGACGCGGCGTCGAAGGCGCTGACGGTCTCCGTGGGGAATCCCGGGAGCCACGCGGTGCCGGGCTCGCTCTGGGGCGGCCTGCCGGGCGCCGCCCTGCTCGCCGAACCGGCCGGCCAGCTCATCGGCGTGATCACCTCAGGTACCGCACCGCGGCTGGACGCCGTACCGGTGACCGCGCTGCTGAGCGACGCGCGTTTCCGTGAGCTGGCCGGCGTGCCGCCCGGCCGGCTCGAGACCGTGACCGGCGACGAACCCTCCGTGCCGCTCGCCGACCTGCTGTCGCCCGCCCGTGACGACCCGCCGCCGGACGGCCCCGGCTGGACGCTGCTGCAGGCCCGTCACGCCGTCGTGCCCTTCCTGGGGCGGGAGGAGGAGCTGGCGCGGCTGCGCGCCTGGGCCGCCGAACCGGCCCCGCTGTCGATCGCGGTGCTGACCGGCCGCGCGGGAACCGGCAAGTCGCGCCTGGCGGGCGAGCTGTGCGCGGAGCTGGCGGGGTCCGGCTGGGACGCCGGCCTGCTCCCCCTCGACGCGCTCTGCGACCTGGACCCCGAACCGGACGCGGCCGCCGGCTGCGCGGCGGTGGGCGGACGGGCCGGTGCCGCGCTGGATGCCGTCCGGCCGACGTTGCTCGTCGTCGAGCATCCCGAACCGTCCGTTCCCCTGGTGGGCGAGCTGATCCGGCGGCTGGCCAAGCATGGCCGCAACCCCCGCGTACGGCTCCTGCTCGTGGCCCGCGAGCCGGGCGAGCCCGGGTGGTGGCGGCGCCTGGACACGGCGGCGGGCGGCTGGCTGCGGCGGCTCAACACCACGACGATCCAGCTCAACACCCGCCCGCTCACCCTGCCCGAGCGGACGGAGCACGCCCGCGCCGCCATGAAGGCGTTCGCCCCCAGCCGGGCCGCGCTGCCCGCCCCGCCCCATCTCGACGATCCCGAGTACGGCCTGCCGCTCCACGTCCACCTGGCCGCCCTGATGCGGCTGCGCGACGAGGGCGAGCACGCGCGCGGCGGGCTCCTGGAGCGGTTCGTCGCGCGCGAACTGCACGAGTGGGCACCGGCCCGGCCCGCCGGCCACCAGCGGACGGACGACGTGACGGCGCGCCAGGCTACGGCGGTGGACGCGGCGACCGCGCGCCAGGCCGTGGCGGTGGTCACGCTCACCGCGCCCACGCCCGCCGAACTGCCCGGCCTGCTCGCGGCCGTGCCGGGACTGCGCGACGCCGCGTCCAGCGGGCCCGGGCTCGACGGCCCCGTCCACGACGTGGTGGCCTGGCTCCGCCGGATCCTCCCCGGCGGCGAACGGCTCGTCCCGCGGCTCGTTCCCCTGGGCCCTGACCTCGTGGCCGAACAGCTCCTGTCCGGCACCGAGGACCTCGAATCGCTCGTGCTCGCCGTGCACGACCTCGACGGCCGGACGACCCGGCATCTCGTACGGATGCTGGACGTCCTGCGGGTGTCCGCGGGTGGGGAGCGGGTCAGGTCGGCGCTGCGGACGCTCGTCACGGCCAGGGCCGGCAACCTGGTCGAGGAGGCCGTGACCCGTCCGGGGACGCGGCTCGGCGACCTGGTCGACGCCGTACTCGGGCTGTTTCCCGCCGAACCGGAGGCCATGGCCGCGTTACCTGTACGGGCCGGGCGCGACCGGCTCGGCCTGCGGGCCCTCGACGTGACGCTCGGCGAACTGGCCGTGCACCGTCACCGGGCACGAGGCGAGCGGTTCGCCCTGGCGGAGGCGCTGTCCACGGTGTCGGGCCGGCTGGCGGCCGCGGGGCGCGTGGGCGAGGCGGTCGCCGCGGCGGCCGAGGCCGTGGAGATCCACGCGGCCGCTCCCCCGTACGAGGAGGTTGCCGGACGGGCGGAAGCGCTGTTCGACCTGGGGGCCTGCCTGTTGCTTGCGGGCGAGGCCGGGGGCGCGCTCAAGCCCGCTCAGGAGGCGGCGGCCAGGTTCCGGAAGCTGGCCGGGGACGACCCCCGGTATGCGGATGCGGCCGCGCGGGCACACCACAACCTCGCGTGCGCGCTGCTGGAGACCGGGCGGCTGGGTGAGGCGGTCCGGGCGTACGAGGCGGCGGGCGGGGACGGCGAGTTCGCGGGGCACCTGGCTGCCCTCCTGTCCGTGCCCGCCGCACGTCACCCCGGCACGACCTCGCAACCCCCGGCACCGCCGAGCGTCCCCGCTCCGCGCCTGGGGCGGTCCGGTTCCCCTCTTGGCGAGGCGGGTACGGCGGTTGTCTGGACGGGTGGGGCCGGGGCCGGCGGGGTGGTGCCGTCCGTGCCGGGAGCGGCGGCGACGGGCGGTGTGCGGCCGCTCGGCGTTCCGGTCGGGGGAACGGGTTTCCCGACGACGGACGCCGTCGCCGCGCCCGCGCCGCTGATGCGGTTCGACGGGCCGGATCCCGCGGCGGTGCCCGAGCTGGCCGCGTGCCTGGCCAGGGCCGCCACCGCCGCCGTCGAGCACGTGGCCCCGACGAGCAGGGACGTGGCCCGCCGCCTCCACCTCCTCGCCGCCTGGCTCGAAGCTCGGGACAAGCCGGCCGACGCCCTCGTCCCCGCGGGCGCGGCCGCCGTACGGCTGCGCGGCCTGGCCGCCGAGGGGCCGGAGCCGCGGTCCATGCTGGCGGAGACCGCGTGCATGCTGGCCAGGCTCCACACGCGGCTGGACGACCTGGACGCCGCCGCACGTTCCGCCTCGGAGGCCGTACGGAATCTGCGTGCCCTGGTCGCGCTCGACCCGGGCGGGCATCGCACCCGCCTGGCCGGGCAACTGCTGGTGCTGGGCGAGTTGCTGCTGGCGGACGACCGGCCCGAGGCGGCGCTCGGCCCGTTGCAGGAGGTCATGTGCGTGGCGGCGGAGCGGCACACCGCGACGCGGGCGAACGCCCGGCGGCTGCTCGGCCTCTGCCTGGACGAGCTGGGCAGGACCGCCGACGGCGCGGCGCAGCTGGAGGCCGCCGCCGAGCTGTACGACCTGGCCGGCGGCCACGCCCGGCAAGCGGCGGCGGTGCGGGCGAGGCTGGAGCGGATGCGCACGGCGCCGGACGTTCGCGACGTCGAACAGCCCTGGCTGCTGGCGATGGTCGCCCGCGATCCCGGGCAGGCCGTGTCCGGCGCGGAACAGCGGCTGGCGGAGTGCAGGCAGTCCTTCGAGAGCGCGGGCGTACCGGGGCTGGAGGAGATCCACGCCTACCTGGCCGCGCAGGCGACGCTCGCCCGCGCCTGGGCGGACGCCGGGCGGGCCGGGGACGGCCTCGCGCTCGCGACGCAGGCGGCCGAACTGTTGCAGCGGTATCCCGTACCGGATCGGCCCCACGCGATCGCCGTGGGCATGGTCGCGGCGGCGCTCGGGCGCTCGCTCGCCGGGCTCGGCCGCCATGAGGAGGCCGTTCCGCACCTGCGCACCGCGATCGAGTCCTACGAGCCGCAGACCGGTACGAGCGCCGCCTTCCGTACGGAGCTGGCGGAGCTTGCCATCCTGGAGACCGTCGCGCTGTCCCGTGCCGGTTGCCCACCGGACGCGGAGGCCGCCGCCGACCGGCTGGCGGGGCTGTACGAGGGGCTCGTGGCGGACGGGCTCCATGATCCCCTGGCGCACGCCGGCGCGCTGCGGCTCCAGGGCGGCATCCGCTTCGCCCGGCGGAACCCCGAGGGCGCGCTCCAGTCGGTCACCCGGGCCCTCGACGTCACGGGCACGGCGTCCGGCGATGGGCTGCTGGTCGCCACCTGCCTGGAGCTGGGCGGGTTGTGCCTGGCCGAGCTCGGCCGGAGTGGCGAGGCCAGGGCGAAGCTGGAGGAGGGGACGGCGTCGCTGGCGAAGCACGGTCGTGTCCCGCCGGATCTCGTCGACGCGCACGTGCTGGCGCTGATCAGGCTGGCCGGGCTGCGCGTGGCTGAGGAAGGGCCCGCCGCCGGGGTGGCTCTGTGGGCGCGGATTCTCGGCATGCGGCCGTTGCCGGGGGTGGACGTGCTGGAGGCCCTGGTCGAGTCCCTGGCCGGTTTCGCGGGCGACGTATCGGACCTGGGGCCGGCGCTGGCGGCGTTCACCGACGCTCTGGAGCGGGAGGTGCCGCTGAGCGGCACCGGCCCCGAACTGCACGCGAAGTACGGGCGCTGCCTCGCGAGGTTCCGGGACGCGGCAGCGCCGGCGGGAGACGACGGGACCACCCGCGTGCCCCCGGAACGGGCCACGGAACTGACCGCCGAGCTGACCATCCGTGTCCACCGGAACCTCGCCGCCGCGTCAGGCGCGCACCGTACGGAGCTGGGCCTCGCGCTGGCCGCCCTGGCCAGGATCGGCCACGCCGACCTCGCCGTCATGGAGCAGGCCATCGACCTCCTCACCGAACGACCGGCCGGCACGCCTGACCGGCCCGGCGAACGACCGGGCGGCAAACCCCGTCGGCCCGGCGAACGGCCGGGCGACACGACGGCCGGCACGCGCCGCCGGCCCGGCGGCGCGCTGGTCGACGTGCTCAACCGTTATGCCGTCCGGCTGCTCGAAGAGGACCGGGCCGTCGAGGCCCTGGCCCACTGCGAGCGCGCCGCCGATCTCTGCGACGAGCTGGACGACCCGGCCCTCGCCGCCGTCACCTACGCCCGGCTCGGCACCGGCCTGTCCGTGCTCGACCGTCCGCAGGCCGCGCTGGAGGCGATCACCTGGTCGCTGGCGGAGCTGGACCGGGCCGCGGCGTCGGGACAGGAGCTGCCGCACGTGCGGGCCGAGGCCGTCCGGGTGCGCGGGCAGGTGCTGCGGGCCTTCGGGAGGGGGCAGGAGGCGCTGGCTCACCTGGTGGCGGCGCTGGAACTGTTCGTGCAGCTGTCCGACGACGCGGCCACCGCCGATACCGCCGCGACGATCGCCGACGACCTGCTGGCGTCGGGGCGGGTCGAGGAGGCCGCCGGGTACGCCAGGACTGCCGCGACCGGGTACGCCCCCGGCACCGTCAAGCACGCGCTGGCCGTCCAGCGGCTGGCCAGGTGCCACCTGGTGCTCGGCGAGCTCACCGAGGCCAACGCGCTCGTGGAGCAGCTCATCCCGCTGGCCAGGCGGTCGCCGGACGAGCTCACCCACCGGGCGATCCTCGCCGACTCGCTGGCGCAGAGCTCTGAGCTGCTGCCCCTGCTGGGGCTGGACGGCGGGACGGAGGCGGAGACGAGAGCGCGGGAGGCGATCGCGATCTACGACGAGCTGCTGGCCGCGGGCATGGAAGCGCAGGCTCTGCACACGGGCCGGGCGGGCGCCTGCCTGACGCTGGCCTCCGCGCTGAGGATGCAGGGCATGGCCGCCGACGCGATCCAGCCGCTGCGGGAGGCGGTCGCGGCGCTCGAACGCCACGGGCCCGGCCATCCCATGCTGCTGGGTCTGCTGTCCAGGGGGATGCTCATGCTGGGCGACGCCCTCATGGAGGCGGGCCGGGCGCTGGAGGCCGGGCTCGTCTTCCACCGGGCCGCGCAGGTCACCCGGGACACGCTGTTCAGAGCCGTGGCGCACGCCAAGCTCGGCCTCTGCCAGGAGGAACTGGCCAGGGACGACGCCGCCGACGCCGCGCTGCGGGTCTCCGCGGGGCTGCTGCGCGACCTGCTGGCCGACGGGCGCGGCGAGGGGCCGGCCGAGTTACTGCGTGACGTGCTGCACGGCCGGCTGCGGCTCATGGAGCGGGCCGGGCGGAACGACGAGGCGACGGCGATCCAGGACGAGTTACACCGCCTCGCCCGCACGCAGGCTCCGTGATCGCGGGTGGGAGCCGGAGCCCCGGCACCTCACCCGCGCGTAGAATTCGTGATCGTCGGTGACGGCCGCAACCGCGCCGCTCTCACCCGCGCGGGGCTTCGGGCGAGCCGCCCTCTGCGATCTCTCGTGCCCAGCGGTAGTCGGCCTTGCCTGCCGGCGAGCGCATCATCTCCGCCACGAACGCGTACGAACGGGGCACCTTGTACCCCGACAGTAACGTCCTGCAGTGCGCGTCCAGCTCCTCCTCGGTGACCTCGACGCCCTCCCGAGGCTCGACCACGGCCGCCACCCTGTTCCCCCAGCGTTCGTCCGGCACGCCGGTCACCACCGCGTCGAACACCGCCTGATGCCCCTTGAGCACCGCCTCGACCTCTTCGGGGAACACCTTCTCCCCGCCGGTGTTGATGCACTGCGAGCCCCGGCCGAACACGTTCACCGTGCCGTCGGTCTCGACGGACGCGAGGTCGCCGGTGAGCAGCCAGCGGGTGCCCTCCTCGTCGGTGACGAACGTGCGGACCGTCTTGGCGGGGTCGTTGTAGTAGCCGAACGCCACCCGGCCCGACCTGGCCACCGTCCCCATCTGCCCGGAGCCGGGCTCGACGGGTCTGAGCCGTTCGTCGAGCACGGCCAGCTTGACCACGGAGTTGGGCTGGTAGCGCAGGCCCTTCTCCGGCGAGGAGCCGGCCACGCCCGAGGCCGTGTAGCCGGACTCGGTGGAGCCGAGGTTGTCGAGGATCATGACGTTCGGGAGCAGCTCCTGCAGCCGGTCACGTACGGCGCCGGACAGGATGGCCCCGGTCGAGCTGACCACGAGGAGCGAGGAGACGTCGTAGCCGCCGCCCTCCAGCGCGTCCGCCAGCGGCCTGGCCATGGCGTCGCCGGTGATGTTCAGGGTGAACACGCGTTCCCGCTCGATCGTCCGCCACACCTCCGGGGCGTCGAACTTGCGCACGTACACCATGGCCGAGCCCATCCACCAGGCGATGAACGTGGCCATCTGCGCGGCCCCGTGCATGAGCGGCGGCGCGGCCATCATCACCATCGGGTTGGCCTTGACCGCCTCGTCGACGACCTCCTGCGGGGTGGCGCGCGGCTCGCCGTACGGGTTGCCGCCGCCGAAGCCCATGAACAGGTCCTCGACGTGCCACATCGCGCCCTTGGGCAGTCCGGTGGTGCCGCCGGTGTAGATGATGTAGACGTCCTGGCCGGAGCGCGGCGGGAAGCCCCGTTCCGGCTTGCCGCGTTCGAGAGCCGTCGCGTACGGCACCGCGGAGCCGATCGACGACGGCCCGCCGACCGCGACCAGGTGCTCGAGCAGCGGCGCCGCACCGGCCACCGCGCTCACCCTCGGGTCGAACTCCACGTCGTAGATCAGCGCCCTGATGTCGGAGTCGCGGTACAGGTAGAGCAGTTCGGCCTCGACGTAGCGGTAGTTGACGTTGATCGGCACGGCCCTGATCTTCAGCGTGGCCAGCATGCCCGCGACGTACGGGATGCCGTTGTAGAGCTGGATCCCGACGTGCTGGCCCGGCTGGACGCCCAGGTCCGCCAGGTAGTGGGCGAGCCGGTTGGCCTCGGCGTCGAGTTCGGCGTAGGTGCGCCGGTCCTGACCGCAGACGGCGGCCGTCCTGTCCCCGATCGTGTCCGCGAGCCCTTCGAACAGGTCAGCGTGGTTGAACTCCATCGAAGTCCTTCCCATGGTCCGGGGTGTGGGGGCCTGCCTCGCAGGTCACGGTCTGTCGCGTCCGACGATCCACATCGCGAAGAACTGGGATCCTCCGCCGTAGGCGTGGCCGAGCGCCGTGCGGGCGCCGTCCACCTGGTGCTCGCCCGCCGTCCCGCGCACCTGCAGCGCGGCCTCGGCGAATCTGATCAGCCCGGACGCCCCGATCGGGTTGCTGGACAGCACGCCGCCCGAGGCGTTCCACGGGATGTCACCGTCGAGTGCCGTGGCGCCCGACTCGGTGATCTTCCATCCCTCTCCTGCCGCGGCGAACCCCAGGTTCTCCAGCCACA
Organism: Nonomuraea sp. B10E15; assembly: GCF_039871615.1. Classification (NCBI taxonomy): domain Bacteria; kingdom Bacillati; phylum Actinomycetota; class Actinomycetes; order Streptosporangiales; family Streptosporangiaceae; genus Nonomuraea; species Nonomuraea sp. B10E15. The sequence goes on along the minus strand of NZ_JBDPMB010000002.1, from coordinate 269,215 downwards.
TCGGCTCGTACCAGGAGAACGGCACGTACACCTCGGCGACGTCGATGTCGCGGCGCGGGTCGGAGATGCCGGCCTGGCGGTAGACGTCGGCCGCGCAGTCCTTGCCCGCCTGCGGGCTGACCGTGTCACGCCCGGCGCGGAAGATCGGCTCCGAGCGCATGGCCGTGCCGTGCACCCAGGCGGGGGTGCCGGTGGCCGCGGACTCGGACGACAGCACCATGGCGCAGGCGCCGTCGCTGGACGGGCAGGTCTCCAGGTAGCGGATGGGTTCCCAGAGCATGGGCGTGGACTCGACCATGGCCCGGTCGATGCCGGGGATCCTCAGGTGGGCGTACGGGTTCTTCAGCGCGTTCAGCCGGTCCTTGACCGCGACGAGCGTGCCGATGTGGCCGGGGGCGCCCGACGTGCGCATGTACTCGCGGATGTGCGGCGCGAAGTAGCCGCCCGCGCCCACCACCAGGGACGCGCTGAACGGCAGGTGTGTGGAAAGCGCCCAGGTGGCGTTCGACTCCGACTGTTTCTCGAACGCCACGACCAGCACCCGCTCGTGCACCCCGCCCTGGATGAGCGAGGCGCCGACGAGGGCCGTCGAGCCGCCGACGCTGCCCGCGGTGTGCACCCGCATCATCGGCTTGCCCGCCGCGCCGAGCGCGTCCGCCAGGTACGACTCGGGCATCATCACGCCCTCGAACAGGTCGGGCGCCTTGCCGATGACGACGGCGTCGATGTCCCTGAACGTCAGCCCGGCGTCCTCCAGCGCCCGCAGCGCCGCCTCGCGCACGAGCCCGGCGATCGAGACGTCCGTGCGCCTGCTGCGGTAGCGCGTCTGCCCGATGCCGACGACAGCACAACGGTTTCCCACTACGCCTCCAACACGGTGACGAGGTTCTGCTGCAGGCAGGGGCCGCTCGTGGCGTGCCCGACGGTGCGGCGGGCGGCGCCGTCGTGAATGCGCCGCGCGGCCTCGCCCACGCGGATGAGGCCCGTGGCCATGACGGGGTTGGCCGCCAGCGGGCCGCCGGACGGGTTGATCTCCGTCTCGTCGCGCAGGCCGAGCGCCTCCCGCAGGATGATCTCCTCGTGCGGGAACTGGGCGTGCAGCTCCGCCACCTCGACGGGGCCCTTGCCGACCCCCGCGGCGCGTGCGGCGTCGGCGGCGGAGGCCGAGCGCGCCAGGTCGCGCATGCCCAGGTAGTGGGGCTCCGTGCGGTGGGCGATCCCCCGGATGTAGGCGGGCCGGGGGCACAGCCGGCTCGCCAGGTCGCCCGCCGCGAGCACGACGGCGGCGGCGCCGTCGGTGATGGGCGGCACGTCCGTCGTCTTCAGCGGCCGGACGGCGACGTCCTCGCCTTCGGGGTCCGGCAGGTCGAGCGCGTACGGGTTGCGCCGCCCGTCGGCCCGGCTGCGCCTGACGATCTCGTCCAGCTCGGCCCGGTCGGCGCCGGCCGCGTTCGCCTGGAGCGCGGCGTAGGAGAGCTGGTCGAGCCCGAGCGGCGCCAGGTAGTACGGGTCGAGCTGGAGGGTCATGATCGTGCGCAGGTCGCCCAGCGACGACTTGCCGAAGCCGTAGACCAGGGCCGAGTCGACGTCGCCGTGCTGGAGGCGCACCCATGCCTCGTACAGGGCCCAGGCGGCGTCCATCTCGACGTGGCTCTCGGAGATGGGCGGCCAGGCGGCGAGCGCGTCGAGGGCCGACACGAACGAGAAGGGGGCGCCCGCCAGGTAGTCGCAGCTGCCGGAGCAGGTGAAGCCGAACCGCTTGAGCCCGGTGCGCTCCTTGACCTCGCCGATCACGGGGCCGATGAGCTCGGGCTCGGTCAGGCCGGTGTCGTGGCCCGTGTGCCGCGTCTGGGCGAACGCGACGATCGCTACGTCTCTCATGGCCGCTCCACGTCGGGCTCGCCGGTGGGGGCGAACCAGCGGATGTTCGCCATGGACGCCGTCCGTTCGTGCTCGGGGACCCAGACGGCCTTGACGCGCATGCCCTGGCGTACGTCGTGTGCTGGTATGTCCCCGATCAGGGCGATCATGGGGATGTCGCTGCCGTCGAGCAGGATGTACGCCGACACGAACGGCACCTCGGGGGCCCGCGGGTCGGGCAGGTTGTTGATGGCGAACGTGGTGATCGTCCCGGTGTCGGGGAGTTCGAGCGTCTCCGGGATGGCGTCTCCGCATTCTGGGCAGGTCAGCCGGTACGGCACGTACACCTTGGCGCAGGTGGCGCAGCGGCCGCCGAGGAAGACGCCGCGTTCGATGCCCTCCAGGAAGACGCGGAGGGCGCCGCCCGCCTGGAGGCGGTACTCGGTGCGGACGTTGGCCACGATGTCGGTGACCTCAGGGACGAAACACGAAATGTCGGTAATCTGGCCGGTGGGGCGGTCTTTCCAGACCGGCCACACCCGCAGGCCCGCCCGCAGCCTTCCAGGATCACCCGCGTCCACGGCGTGCACGAGCGCGGTGTCCGCGCCGTCGAGCCTGATCAGCGCCCAGGCGAAGGGCCGGTCGAGCGGGTGGCCCGCACCGGGCTCGGGCACGTACGCCCACGTCGTCACCGTCCCCGCCGGGCCGACCTCGACGAACTCGCCGGTGACCGGTTCGCCGGTCGCGGGGTCGTACTCGAGGGGCGGCACGAGCACCTTGCCCTCCTTCGTGCGCACCCCGACGATGCGGCGACTGCGTAATTCGCTGAGGAACCGGCCGATCACCGGGCCCGTGGTGCGCGAGTAACCGCCCGGGAACTCCAGAACGTGCCGGGCTACCAGCGGATCAGATGGCACGGTCGTGTCCCTCCCAGTACGGGGCGCGTAGCTTGCGTTTGAGCAGCTTGCCGTTGGGCTCGCGGGGCATCTCCGCGATGAAGTCGACGCTCCTGGGCCACTTCATCCTGGCCAGGCGGCCCTCCAGCGACGCGAGCAGCTCGGCTGCCAGCTCCGGCCCCGGCTCGATGCCGGGCGCGGGCTCGACCACGGCCTTGATCTGCTCGCCCCACTCCTCGTCCGGGATGCCGAACACGGCCACGTCCGCCACCTTCGGGTGGACCATGAGCTCGTTCTCGATCTCGGCCGGGTAGATGTTGGCGCCGCCCGAAATGATCATGTCGGCCTTGCGGTCGCAGAGGTAGAGGAAGCCCTCCTCGTCCAGGTATCCGATGTCCCCTACGGTGAAGTAGTCCTTGAGCCGGTTGGCTGCGGTCTTGGCGGGATCGCCCTTGTACTCGAACGGGACGCCCATCATCTTCATGTAGATCGTCCCGGGGGTGCCAGCCGGCACCGGCTCGCCCTGGTCGTCCACGACGAGCAGCTCGCTGATCGGCCAGGCCGAGCCCACCGTGCCCGGGTGCCCCTTCCAGCCCTCGGGCGTGGCCAGGGTGCCGCCACCCTCGGTGGCCGCGTAGTACTCGTACACGCAGTCGCCCCACCACTCGAACATCGCCCACTTCACCGGGACCGGGCAGGGAGCGGCGGCGTGGATCATCCACCGCAGCGAGGACAGGTCGTACGCGTGCCTGGTCTCCTCGGGCAGCGCGAGGAGCCGCTTGAAGTGGGTCGGGACCATGTGGGAGCTGGTGACGCGGTGCCGCTCGCACAACCGCAACATCTCCTCGGCGTCCCACCGGTCCATGTAGACGAGCGTGTGGCCCATGTGCAGGGCGCTCCCGCCGAACTGGGTCACTGCCGTGTGGTAGCTCGGCGAGGTCACCAGGTGGGCGTTGGGGCGGCCCGGCGTGATGCCGAACAGCCCGAGCAGACCCGTCATCAGCTCGGCCGAGTCGTCCGGATCCATCCCGCTCAGGTGGCGCCTGACGCCCTTGGGCTTGCCGGTGGTGCCCGAGGTGTAGTGCATGGTGGCGCCGGCGGTGCGGTCATCGGGCGCGGTGCCGGGCTGCCCGTCGGTCAGCTCGCGGGCCGGGCGGAAGCCGGCGGCCTGGCCGCCCAGGACGAACCGGCGCCCCGGCTCGACGGCCTCGGCGCCCCTCGCGCCCTCCTGGAGGAAGCGCGGGTGCACGAAGAACGCCTTCGCCTCGCTGTCGGAGACGATGTACGCGATCTCAGGGCCGGTCAGATGCCAGTTGACGGGGGTGTAGTACCACCCGGCCTGCAACGCGGCCAGGTAGAGGACGAGCCCGTCGGCGCCGTTCGGAACCAGCCCGCAGACGCCGTCGCCGCGCTCCAGCCCGAGACCGCGCAGGCCGTGCACGAGCCGGTTCGAGCGGGCCAGCAGGTCGCCGGCGCGGTGCTCCGTACCGTCGGGGTCGACGGCGGCGATCCACTCGGGGTCGGCCTGCGCGAGCCTCCAGAAGCCGAGCGTGCCCATCTACTCCCCCTGTTCATGGCCTCCACTCCGTGGAGGCGGGTTCGGTCGCCTTTGATGCCGCCACCTTCCCCCGCTCTGGTCGCTACGCTCCCGCCGCTCCTCCAGGCGACGGCGCTCCCTCACAGCACGGGGCCAGACAGGAACCTGTTCTCGTTTGATGGGGGGAGCGTATCCTGGGGCGAAAGTTTGTAGCAAGCGCTTGATTTAGCAATTCGGAGGCATCCGTGGAGCTCCTGCCGATCAGCACCCCCCACTGCCGGGTCGAACGCGACGGCCACGTCCTGACCGTCACCATGAACCGGCCGGAGGCCCGCAACGCGCTCTCCTCGGACATGCTCGTCGGCCTGGCCTCGGCCTGGGCGTACGCGTCGGCGGAGCCGGAGATCCGGGTCGCCGTCCTGACCGGCGCCGAGGGCACGTTCTGCTCCGGGGCCGACCTCAAGGCGATGGGGCAGCCGTCCACCGACCCCGAGGTCCAGGCCAGGGCCGCGCGGATCCCCGATTTCCACTGGAAAGGGCTGCTGCGCCAGGACCTGCCCGCCAAGCCGGTCATCAGCGCGGTCGAGGGGTACGCGGTCGCGGGCGGCACCGAACTGCTGGTGGGCACCGACCTGCGGGTGGTGGCGGAGTCGGCCACGCTGGGCCTGTTCGAGGCCAAGCGCGCCCTGTTCCCCATGGGCGGGAGCGCCGTACGCCTGCCGCGGCAGATCCCGTACTGCCACGCCATGGACCTGCTGCTCACGGGCCGCGCGATCACGGCCGCGGAAGCGCTGTCCATGGGCCTGGTCAACCGGGTGGTCCCCGACGGGCAGGCGCTCGCGGCCGCCCGCGAGCTGGCCGAGGACGTCGCCGCCTCGGGCCCGCTGGCGGTCCAGGCGATCCTGCGCACCTACCGCGACACGCTCGGCCTGGCCGAGCCCGAGTCGCTGAAGGTCTCGGACGAGCTCGGCTGGCCGGTGATCGGCTCGGAGGACGCCAAGGAGGGCACCCGCGCCTTCCGCGAGAAACGCTCTCCTCTCTACCGCGCCCTCTAGTCGCCGGTGATGCGCCCCAGGCGTTCCAGCGCCTCGCCGTACTCCTCCACCAGCCCGAACACCACGTCCTTGGTCGACCTGACCTGGTTGGTGACACCGATGATCTGACCGGCGGGGAACGTGGCCAGCTCCGAAACGTCCGAGCGGCCGATGCGGCGCAGCGCGTCCGACACCAGCATGAACTGCAGCGGCATCGGCAGCGTGCCCGGCGACTCCTCCGACTCCCACGCCTCGGTCCACTCGTTCCTGAGCAGCCGCGCCGGCTTGCCGGTCCAGCTGCGCGAGCGCACCGTGTCGCGGGACGTGGCCGCCAGGATGCGCCGCTTGGCCATCTCCGGCGTGTCCGCCTCCTCGACCGTGAGCCACAGGGATCCGGTCCACACGCCCTCCGCCCCCAGCGCCATCCCGGCCGCCATCTGGCGGCCGTTGCCGATGCCGCCCGCCGCCAGCACGGGCACGTCCACGGCGTCCACGACCTGCGGGATCAGCACCATCGTGGAGATCTCGCCGGTGTGCCCGCCGGCCTCCGTGCCCTGGGCGACGACGACGTCCACGCCCACCTCCACCTGCTTGAGCGCGTGGCGGGGCGTCGAGGCGAGCGCGGCGACCTTGACGCCCCGCGCGTGGGCGAGGTCCACCACGTCGGCGGGCGGCGGGCCGAGCGCGTTGGCCAGCAGCGCGATCGGGTGCCGCAGGGCCACCTCGACCTGCGGCCGGGCCGTGGCGTCCGTCCAGCCGAGCAGCACCCGTCCCGGGTCGGCGTCCGAGGACAGCGCCGGCACGCCGTGCCTGGACAGCAGGTTCTCCACGAACGCGCGGTGCCCGTCGGGGATCATCGACTGGAGGCGTCCGACCAGCTCATCGGGGGCGAAGTCCGCGCCCTCGTACGAGGCGGGCATGACGACGTCCACCCCGTACGGGCGGCCGTCCACGTGGTCGTCGATCCACTTGAGCTCCACCTCGAGCTCTTCCGGCGTGAAGTAGAGAGCCCCGAGCACCCCCATGCCGCCCGCGCGGCTGACGGCGGCGACCACGTCCCTGCAGTGGCTGAAGGCGAAGATCGGGAGCTCGATTCCGAACATGTCCGTGACCCGTGTCCGCATGGACCGACGATAAGTCCGGGCGAGCCATACTGCAACGCGTTCTACTCTAGAACGTTCGCTCGGTCAGCCTCATGGAATGCGTTCTAACGAGGCAGCCTGCGCCAGAGAGGGCGGGGCAGCAGCCGCAGCAGGCCGAAGGCGGGCCCGAGCGCCCGCGGCACCCAGACGGAGGACGATCCGTCACGCAGCGCGGCCACCGTGGCCAGCGCCACCTGCCGCGGCGTCGAGGACAACGGCGCGGGCGCCAGCCCTTTCGTCATCCGCCCGATCACGAAGCCCGGCCGCACGATCAGCACCCTCGCGCCCGACCCGTGCAGGGCGTCGCCCAGCCCCTGCGCGAACCCGTCGAGCCCGGCCTTGGCCGAGCCGTACACGAAATTGGCCCTGCGCACGCGCGCGCCCGCCACCGACGACAGCACCACGAGCGTGCCGTGGCCCTGCTCGCGCAGCACCCTGGCCGCGTGCAGCCCTGCCGACACGTGCGCGCCGTAGTTGACCGCCACGGCCTCGGCGGCGGCCACGGGATCGGCGTCGTAGCGCTCCTGGGTCCCCAGCACGCCGAACGCGGAGATCACCACATCGAGGTCGCCCACCAGCTCCGTCGCCCTGGCGAAGACGGCGCCGTGCCCGTGGACGTCCAGCGCGTCGAACGGCACGACATGGACCTCCGCGCCGAGGTCGGGCGGGTCGAAGCCGCCCCGCGCGGCCAGCACCACCCGGCTCGCGCCCAGCCCCGCCAGCAGCCTGACGATCTCCAGCCCGATCTCGCTGCGCCCGCCGAGCAGCAGCACGGTGTCGACCCCGCCGAGAGCGTTCTTCACAACCGCAGCCTCCTGGCCAGGTCGGAGCGGAACAGCCCGGCGGGATCGGCCTCGTCCCTGATCCGCCGCCACCGCTCCAGCTCGGGATACATCTCCGCCATCATGGCAGCGCCCAGTCGCGCGTCCTTGGCGAGATAGACGCGCCCGCCCGCCTCGGCCACCCGCCGGTCGAAGCCGCGCAGCAGGCCGCTCAGCCCGCGCCCGCCGGCGGGCAGGTCCAGGGCCAGGGTCCAGCCGGGCATGGGGAACGACAGCAGGCCGCCCGAGCCTGGCCCGAACCTCTTGAGCACCGTCAGGAACGACGGGCTGCCGTGCTCCGACAGGGTCGCGACGATGCCGCGCAGCGTCTCCTCCGCGCCGAAGGGCACCGCGAACTGGTACTGGACGAAGCCGCGCGGGCCGTACATGCGGTTCCAGCCCTCGACGCCGTCGAGCGGGTGGAAGAACGGCGCGATGCCCTGCGTGAGGGTCCTGCGCCGCGGCGCCCTGCGGTACCAGACCTCGTTGAACGCGCGCAGGCTCAGCCCGTTGAGCAGCCCGCCGGGCACCCACGCGGGGGCCCGCGCCAGCGCGCCGGGCGCGAACGGCGACGCCCGCTCCACTTCGGCGGGCGTCGCGTGATCGCCCCTGGTGAGCACGCTGCGCCCCATCCGGCGGCCCCGGGCGAGCAGGTCGATCCAGGCCACCGAGTAGCGGTGGCGGTCGTCGGTGCCCGCCATGACCGCCATCGTCTCGTCCAGGTCCGCGGTGCGCTGGACGTCCACCCGCATCATGGACGTCTCGATCGGCACGCAGCCGAACGTGACCTCGGCGATCACCCCGGTCAGCCCCATGCCGCCGACCGTGGCCGAGAAGAGCGGGTGGCCGGGGCGGAGGGTCAGGACCTCGCCGCCCGCGGTCACCAGGGTCAGCGAGCGGACGTGCGCGCCGAACGAGGAGTCGCGGTGGTGGTTCTTGCCGTGGACGTCGGCCGCGACGGCGCCGCCGACGGTGACGTGCCGCGTGCCGGGGCTGACGGGGACGAACCAGCCCCTGGGGACGAGCGCCGTCATCAGCGTGTGCAGGCTCACCCCGCCGGAGGCCGTCACCAGGCCGCCGCCCTCGTCGAAGTGCCACGCGTCCAGGCCGGTGCAGTCGAGGACGAGCCCGCCGGCGTTCTGCGCGGCGTCGCCGTACGAGCGGCCGAGGCCCCGCGCCACCACGCCCCGGCGCGGCGCGGACGCGACCAGCTCGCGCAGCTGCCCGACGGTGCGGGGCCTGGCGAGCCGCGCGGGCGTGGGCGCCGTACGCCCCCAGCCGGTCAGGAACGTGGTCACGCGTAGATCCCCAGGCCGACGAGGAGGACGAGCACGGCGGCGAAGAGCAGGGTCGGCCGGTCGCGCAGGGCGATCTCCTCGGGCTCCTCACCTCCCCCGCGCTCGACCAGCAGGTTGTGCCGGAGCACGAGCAGGACGAAGGGGACGATGCTGAGCCCGTAGAACAGGTCGTCGTGCGCGTTGAGCGCCCACAGGCAGTACGTCACGATCATCGCGCCCGAGCACATGGTCCGCACCTGGGCGAGGTAGGCGGGCGAGTAGGCGGCCAGCGTCGCGCGCGTCCCCGCCGCCTCCACGAGGCGCAGCTCGGCCTCGCGCTTGCCCGCCACCAGTTGCAGCGCGGCCAGCGAGACGACCACCAGGAACCACCCGGTCACCGGCACGTCGACCGCCACGGCTCCGGCGTACGCCCTGATCACGTGGCACCCGGCGACCGCGATCAGGTCCACGACCTCCTGGTGCTTGAGCCACAGCGTGTACGACAACGTCAGGACGAGGTAGCCGGCGACCACGGCGGGCGGCTTCCAGCTCCCGGTGAGCGCGGCGACGGCGGGCGCGAGGAGCAGCAGCGCGACGCCGGTCACCCGGGCTGCCCGCACCGACACCGCTCCCGCCGCGACGGCCCGCCGCCGCTTGCGCGGATGCAGCCGGTCGGCCGCCACGTCGGAGGCGTCGTTGATCAGGTACGAGCCGCTCGCGGCCAGGCAGAACGCGGCGAGCACCAGCAGCGCGGCGAGCAGGTCGCGCGGCTCGCCCAGCACCCCGGCGGCCATGGGGGCGGCGAGGACCAGGACGTTCTTCAGCCATTGGCGGGGCCTGGCGGCCCTGACCAGCGCCAGCGCCGGCGTGGCCGCCCGGGGACGAGCCACCACGCCCTGGCTCATGAGGTCCTGCGGCCGCGCAGGGTCAGCAGGAGGCCCGCCACGAACAGCACGACGCCCACCACGCCGAGCACGACGGGCAGCGTCACCCTGATCAGGTCGATCTGGCTCTTGCCCTCCCGCGCGTCCTTGACGAGCCCGTCGACGGTGTCGTCGGTCATCTTGGCCGTGGCCACGAACGCCTTGGAGCGCTCGACGCCGTCGTCGCTCTTGAGCACCTCGTCGCGCTGCTGCTCCTGGCGGACGGGCGCGCCGGTGGTGGGCTCGATCCAGAAGGTGTTGGTGCCGGAGTAGACGCGGTCGAGCTGCACGTCGCCGGATTCGCCCATGTCGAACCAGTCGGCGGGCGCGGTGAGCGTCTGCGTCTCGGTCTCGGGGACGACCTGCTCGAACTTGTACGTGTTCAGCCCGCCGACCTGCTCCTCGCCGACGAACTTGGCCTCGAACGCCTTGCCCGCCGTGGAGTTGAAGACCATGTAGCTCTTCTTCTCCACGTCGAACGGGAACTTGTAGATCTGGCCCTTCAGCTCCACCGGCTCCTTGTCGATGCTGACGCCGCAGCAGTTGAGCCCGACGCCCGAGCGCTTGTCGAAGGCGCTGCGCCGCTCGGTGAAGTCGATGCCGGGCTTGCCGTGGGTGACGTCGTTCACGGCGGTGAACTCGTCCCACACGACCCGGTCGCCGGACGCCTCCTTCACGTCTCCGCGCGTGGTGACGATGATGTCGAGGTCGGCGGTCAGCACCTTGCCGTCGGCGACGCTGAAGTACTGTGCGCCGGTCGCCCGCAGCTTGCTGATCCCGTACTGGTCGCCTGCGGCGCTCATGAGCGCGGGCGCCACCTGGAAGCGCACCAGGGGAGCCAGAACCACGAGGAATGCCCCGACGGCGATGAGGACGCTGCCAACGACGACCCGGTTCATCGACCCTCCATGTGCCAGGTGCACGGACGCCTGTCTGGGTGGTTAAGTACTGAAACCAAGTTTCTACTCGCCGGTATGTTATTGCGGGGAGTGACCATCGTCACCAGGGATGCGGAAACGTGACCGAAACAGGTTCTACATCGGCGCGGCTGCCGGAGATCTCCGGCCGCCAGGCCCCGCTCGACGGCATCCGCGCCGTGGCCGCCTTCTCCGTGCTGCTCTTCCACGTCGCGATGGAGGCGGGAACGGCGCTGGAGCCGGGGTTCCTCGGCGGCGTGTTGTCGAGGGGCGAGATCGGGGTGCCGATCTTCTTCACGCTCTCCGGCCTGCTGCTCTACCGCCCGTGGGCGGCGGAGGTGCTGACCGGCGAGCGTCCCCCGGACACGCGCCGCTACCTGTGGCGGCGCTTCTTCCGCATCATCCCTGCCTACTGGCTGGTGGTGGCCGTGGCCCTCCTGCTGTGGGGCGGGGCCCACCGGTCCGACCCGTGGACGTGGGCGCAGCTGGCGTTCCTCGTGCACATCTACGACCTGACCCCGTGGTGGTACGGCCTCGGGCCCAAGGGGCTCGGCCAGATGTGGAGCCTCGCGGTCGAGCTGACCTTCTACCTCACGCTCCCGCTGATGGCGGCGGCGCTGCGCTGGTTCGCGCTGCGCGCGGGAGCCGACCTGCGGGCCAGGGCCAGGCGCCTGCTGATCGGGCTGGCCGCCTTCGGCGCCCTGTCGTACGTGTACACGATCTTCGAGTACTTCCCCGAGTACCGCCCCTGGATGAACGTGTGGTTGCCACGCTCGTGGACGTTCTTCGTGCCCGGCATGGCCCTCGCGGTCCTGACCGTCTGGGCCAGGGCGGAGGACGGTCGGGTGCGCCGCCTGTGCGCGGCCCTGGCCGGCTCGTGGGGCACGTTGTGGCTGATCGCCGGGTTCGCCTACCTGATCGCCGCCACCCCGGTGACCGGGCCCCGCTTCGTCGGCCTGGGCGGCATCTGGACGGCCTTCTCCGAGCAGGCGCTCTACACGCTCGTCGCCTTCTGTCTCGTCGCGCCCGCGGCGCTGGAGGCCCAGCGGCCCACCCGGCTGGGCGGGCTGCTCGGCGGCCGGGTCATGAGCTATCTCGGCCGGATCTCGTACGGGGTCTTCCTCTGGCAGTTCGTGGTCATCTACCTCTGGTACGACTTCACGGGCCAGCGCCCGTGGACCGGCGACCTCGTCCTCAACCTCGTCGCGATCAGCGCCCTGACCGTCGCCCTCGCCGGGCTCACGCACCGTTACGTGGAGGAGCCCGCCCGGCGGCTGATCCGGTTCGTCCCTCACGCCGCGGGCGGGGCGGGCCCCGGCTCCCCGAAGGCCGCGGCCCTCAGGCAGAACGCCTGACCCTGGCCGCCCGCCGCGCTGATCCGCATGCCCTTGCCGGCCCCGTCGTGCGGCACGTAGTAGAGCGCGCCCGTCTCGCCGGTCGCCGGCAGCGTGGCCGCCCGCTCGGCGCCGCCGAGATCCACCACCACGTGCACCTGCCGGGGGCTGGTGTAGGCCAGGGCCACCACCATGCCGGGGCCGCCGGGGGACTCGACGGGGAAGACCTTGTCCTTCGCGAAACACTTCTCGCCCTTCATCGCGTCGAAGAACGGCGCCACCCGGCCCACCGGGACGAGCTTGCCCGTGGAGTCGAACACGTACGGCTTCGCCGAGGGCCGCGGGTCGCGCATGCGCCGCCGGAGCCCGGGATCGGCCAGCGGCGCGAGCGCGTACGACGTCAGCCTGCGGGCGCCGTTCCACGGCAGGACGACCTCCGGCGGCACGGGACGCGGGTAGATGTCGGTCTCCGGCGCGGCGGTGGCCAGGGAGGCCCGCGCGTTGTCCATATATTTCCTGATTTTGTCGCCGCTGAGGGTATCACCGTAGGTGTTGATCGAGACCAGCGACGCGGCGAGCACGGCCACGGTCAGCACGCTCGCGGCCATGGACAGGCCGCCGCCCACCGGCCGGCGGCGGGCGTCCTGCTCGCCCTCGACCGGATGCCAGGCCAGCGCCAGGCAGAGGGCGAACAACACCGCGGCGTCGGCGACGTACCGGGTCTCCGCGCCGACGAGGTCCCACGCGGTCGCCCGCGCGATCGTGGTGGGGATCGCGTCGGCCACGACGACGTACGCGGCCAGGATCGCCCAGGCCCGCCACGCCCGCCTGCGGTACACGCACGTGACCACGACCAGCAGCGCGAGCAGCACCCATGCCGCGATCACGGTGGCCCGGGCCGGGTCGGCCAGCCCGCCGGTGGAGGTCAGCCCGCCCCAGCGCAGCGGGCCGCCGACGGCGCCCGTGGGAAAGGTCTCCCCCAGTAACCTGCGCAGCAGCCCCGGCACCACCTCGGCCTTCGGCCCGGTCAGCGCGTCCGGGCCGGCGGTGTCGCGGCGCAGCAGGTAGAGCACGGCGTACCCGGCCAGCAGCACGCCGTGCGCCCACCAGACCGGCCTGCGCAGCTCTGCCCCCAGCGCCCGCAACCACAGGCCCCTTCCGAGGTAGGCGCTGGTGACCGCCAGCACGACGAAGGGAATGAACACCCCCTTCGTGGAGCAGGCCATCCCGGCGGCCGTCCAGATCAGGGCGTGCCAGCGGCCCCTGCCCTCGCGGACGTACCTGACGTGCGCCGCGAGCGCGGCGACCAGCGCGAGCTGCAGCGGCACCGCGTTGAGCGCCGCCGACCACCAGCTCATCGCGGGCACGGTGAGCGGCGCGAACGCGTAGACGGCCAGGGCGGCCAGCACCACGGCGCGGTCGCCGAAGAGCCGCCGCAGCAGCACCAGGAACACGATCGAGGCGGCCGCCTGGAGCGCGAGCGTCACGAACGACACCAGCGCCCAGCTGTACGGCGCCACCCAGGTGAGCAGCCACACCAGGGCCAGCGAGCCGGGCATGAGATGGCCCTTGTGCACGCGGGTCAGGTAGTCCCAGGTGAACCCGCTGTCGGCGGCCCCGGCCACGAAGAGGAAGTCGTCCTCGACGAAGTACGCCTTGCTGAGGACGTGGGCCCTGAAGATCAGCGAGACCAGGACGAGCAGCAGGCCGACGCCCACGATCGGCCCGGTGCGGATCGAGGGCAGCGTGATCCGCACGGGTTCGGAGCTCCTGGCGCCTTCCGTCATCGTCGATTCCTTCCGCTGCGTCAGAGATGCCCCGAATGGACTGCCGTGTCGGCTCTGCCGGGCCCGCCCGCGGCAGGCCGGCAGGCGGGTTCGGTGTTGGTAGGCTCCGCGCCGTGGACACCCCCGCACCGTTCCGAGCGGATCTCGGCAGGTCCGTCCGGCTGCTGCGCGCCTTCCGCCTGGAGCAGAGCAACCCGGACTTCTTCTACGGCACGCTGGCCATGGACACCGTCGCCCAGCTCGGCACGTACACGGAGCTGGCGGGCGCCACGGTGGCCGACGTCGGGGGCGGTCCCGGCTACTTCGCCGACGCGCTGCGCGCGGCGGGGGCGCGCCCGGTGTGCGTCGACTGCGACGCGGGCGAGATGCGCCTGCGCGACGGCCGGCCGCCGCGCGACGCCGTGCTGGGCAGCGCGCTCGACCTGCCGCTGGCCACGGGCTCGGTGGACGTGTGCTTCTCGTCCAACGTGCTGGAACACGTCCCCGACCCGCTCAGGATGGCCGCCGAGATGGTCAGGGTCACCCGGCCCGGCGGGATCGTCTACCTGTCGTACACGGTGTGGCTCTCGCTGTGGGGCGGCCACGAGACCTCCCCCTGGCACTACCTGGGCGGCCACTACGCCGCCCGGCGGTACACGCGCAGGCACGGCAGGCGGCCGAAGAACGTCTACGGCGAGAGCATGTTCGCCGTCGGGGTGACCCGCCCGCTGGCCTGGGCCAGGCGCTGCCCCGACGCCGAGCTGCTGGACGCGGTCCCCCGCTACCATCCCCGCTGGGCCCGGCATGTCGTCCACCTACCTGGCGTCCGCGAGCTGGTCACCTGGAACCTGCTCCTCGTCCTGCGCCGCAGGTGAGCGCCGCCGCATGAGCAGGAGCGCGGCCACGAGGCAGCCCGCGCCCGCCACGCCGCCGCCCACCGGCGCGACCGTGCCCAGCATCAGGATCCAGCGGCGGTAGGCCGCCGCCGTGTCCAGCGCCGCCACGACGTCGGCCTCGCTGGTGCGGAACGTCGCGTCCAGCGCGGTCAGCCGGCCCCGCTCGTCGGCCGTGACCAGCGTCTCCTTCACCTCTTCCACCGTCCTGACCGGCTGCCCGCTGACCGGCTCGACCCAGTACGTACGCCGGATCTCGGCGTAGCGGCCCAGCCCGACGTCGCCCTTGCCGGGCAGCCCGACCAGGCGGCGCGGCAGCGGCGCCGTCTCGCCCGGCACCAGCCGGCGCGGCGTGCGCTGGACGTAGCGGTAGGTCTCGACGCCGCCTATCCGCTCGACCCCGTCGAAGGCGGCCGTGACCGGCACGCGCAGCCGCAGGTCGAACAGCGTGTAGTCGCGGCGCTCGGCGTTGAAGGGCCAGCGGAACGCCTGGCCGGTTTGCCGGATCGTGGTGTCCTCGTCCAGGTACTCGCCGCAGCAGTTGACGATCGCGCCCGTGCGGCGGTCGAAGGCCAGGCGCCGCTCGTGGTAGTCGAGCCGCTCCTCCTCCCGCGTGGCCAGGGAGACCGACTCGCCCCACACCGCGCGGTCCTCGTCGCCGGCCAGCACGTCGCCGATCAGCCAGCGGGTCCGGACCAGCTCGCCCACCACCGGCCGCATCGTGGCCGGGTCGAGGTAGGTCGCCGACTCCGCCACCGACCGGGTCATGCTCTGCTGCTCCAGCGGCGCTTTGAGCACCTGGGCGGCCACGTACAGGCGGGTCAGGGGGATGAGGGTCAGCAGGAAGGCGCCCACGCCGGCCAGCACCAGCGCGAGGTTCCTGCGGCTCATGACGATCATGGTCGCGGCACCGCCTGTCCCGGTGTCACGTCGCCGATGCACACGCCCGGAGGCAGGTCGTCGATGACGATGCGGTCGGCGCCCGGCTCCGCGAGCACGAACACCCGGCCGAGGCCGGCCCGCAGCGCCACGTCCGTGGCGCGGTCGGCCATCCACAGGGTGACCCTCGTGTCCGCGCGGGCGGCGTACCCGAGCCTGACCAGGGTGCCCTCCGGGTGGCCGGCGCGGTTGTCCAGCGGCACCTGGACGGTTCCGCCGGTGACCGGCCAGCACCGGTCCCGGGTGCGCGGAGCGAGCGGGACACCCCGCACGTCCACGGGCCGCAGGCGGCCCTGGTCGTCGAAGACCATGCCGTCGAGCGCCGCGGGCGGCGCCTGCATCGTGGCCCTGAGCCGCGGCGGGGCCAGCGCGCCCAGCACCTTCGACGTCAGGCTGTAGGCGCCGTAGCTGCTCGGCAGCACGTCGGGCGGCACGAGCCGGTCGTAGATCACCGTGCCGGGCGCGGCTCCGGCCAGCTCGGCGCGTGCCGTCTCGATGTAGCGGTGGCGCCGCTCCGCGCCCAGGTGCCCCGCGAAGGCCGAGACCGACACCAGCGACGCGCCCACGAACAGCCCGAGCGCCGCCCCGCAGACCCCGCTCACCCGTTCCCTGGCGGGCAGCGCCCGCCGGTACGGCTCCGCCTCGCCGGGGAGCGGCAGCAGCACGAGCCCGGCGACGAGGGCGACCAGCGGGACGGCGTCGGCGACGTAGCGCGTGTCCGTGCCGGCGAACGAGCCGAGCAGGTGGACCCGGCCCCAGAGCACCGGAAGGGCGTCGGCGACGAGCACGTAGCCGAGCAGCAGCGCCCACGCCAGGCCGGCGCGCCTGCGATAGTACGTGGTGACCGCCACCATGGCCGCGAGGGTCACGAGGGAGGCGATCACGACGGGGAGCGGCGGCGAGGCGACCCCCCAGTCGTTGCCGGCGAACCACCGCCACGGGCCGCCCAGCACGGTCGTGGCGAAGGTCCTGCCCAGCAGCTCCCACAGGAAGCCCGCCGCCTGATCGAAGATCGGCGGTGCCCCGGTGCCGGGCGCCGACGACGACCGGTGGACGTAGAGCGCGCCGAAGCCCGCCAGCACGACGAGCTGCATCGACCAGGCCGCCAGGTGCCCGCGCAGCGCGCGGCGGAGACCGCCGTGATAGATCGCCGTGAGGGCGAACAACACCAGCGGCAGCGCGAAACCCTTGACGAAGCCCAGCAGCCCGAACAACACCCACAGCGCGGCGGCAACGGCGTGCCGCAGCCGGCCGGTCCGCAGGTGGTGCCAGTGCGAGGCGACCGCCATGGGCAGGGCGATCTGCAGGAAGACGGTGTTGAGCCCCGCCGCCCACCACACGAGCACGGGCACGGTGACGGGTGCGACGAGGAAGACGAGGAGCGGCGCGAGGATCGCGGGCCGCGCCCCGAACACGACGCGGAGCATGCGCAGCACGGCCAGGGCGGCGCAGGCGTGCAGCGCCAGGACCATGCCCGCCGCGTACCCCCAGCCGAAGGGCTCCAGCCTGGCCGACAGCCAGGCGAGCAGGAAACCGCCCGGCATGAACTGCCCGAAGTGCACCCGGGTCAGGTAGTCGAAGGAGAGATCGTTCTCCACCGCCCTGGCCACGAACTCGAAGTCGTCCTCCTTGAAGTAGGCGTGCTGGGCGATGGCCGCCTTCCACGCCATGGCCGCGCCGACGAGCACCAGCGCGGCCAGCAGCACCCCGTGCCGCCCGGCCCACCGGGACGCCGCCGCGGCGGCGCGCGCGATCGGTGTCGGGACGGTGATGACCATCCCGGTGCGCGGCTCGGCCGTCCGGCTCACGGAACGCTCGTCATGGCCGGGCCGCCCGCGGCGACGGGTACGGCACGTTCGGACGTCCGCGCGGCCCGCCTGGCGGGGATCTCGGCGAGCAACTGCGCGAGGAGGGGCAGGCAGAGGAGCTGCGGCCAGAACCCGCCGGCGCCGGCGGCCACCAGGACCGCGGCGGCCATGAAGAGGGCGACGCCGCCCGGCGGCCCGGTCAGCAGGCGCCGCCACCGCGGCACGCGCGCGTGTTCGGCCGTGCGCAGCGACCGCGACCACGCCCCCAGCGCGTAGGCGGCGCCCGCGACGCCCGCGCCCACCGGTCCGCCGGTCCAGAAGCCCAATGCGACGGCGAACGGCGCGAGGTGCGCGGCGCGCAGGCGTGCGGGTCGGACCAGAGCCCGGTGGCGCGCGGGCGGTGCCGTCCTGACCAGGGCCAGCAGCACGACCAGCAGCGCCAGAGCGCCGCCCGCGGCCAGCCCCGCGCGGTAGCGGGAGTCGGGCTCGTACGTGAGCGTGACCGCGCCCGCGACGTGCGACGGGAGGAACCACGCCTGCCGCCAGCCGTCGAGCCGGACCGGCTTGAGCTCGACGGCGCCCAGCCTGGCCCGCCAGCCGGGGTTGAAGTTCTCGTTGACGACCAGGTAGGAGTCCTTCGTGACACCGACCTGGACCACCCGCTCCCCGTCCGCCCACGACGTCACGGCCACCTCGCTCGTCTCCACGGGCGCGACCTCCTGGCCGCGGTCCTCGTGGCGGACGATCGCCGACTCGACGCGGTAGGCGTCGCCCGGCCGCAGGGACAACCGCGCCCGGCCGGCCTCCAGCCGCAGCGGCTCGCAACTCTCGAACGCGACGGGCCTGCCGGTGACCACGTCGTTCAGCGAGCCGTCGACGATCTTGGTGTGCACGGTCTCGCCACCGGCGGTGAACGTCGGCCCGAACCCGCAGGGCACGCGGAGCGGGAAGCCGGTCAGGGCGCCGAGCGGGCGAACCCCGGGGAAGGAGACGTCGGTGATCTCGACAGGACGGCCGCCCGACGCCCCGAACTCCAGCTCGACCTTCTTCGCCTCCATGGCGGGGAAGCGGATGATGCCGCCCTGGCCCACCCAGCTCTGCCTGACGCCGCCCTCGGCGCGGATCGTCACGCGGACAGGAGGCGCCCCGAGGTAGGAGTCGGGCGTGACGACGCGGATGCGCGACAACCGCGTCTTACGGGCCAGCTCGACGCTCAGCGTGGGCTTCGGGTCGAGCGGGTCGGCGAACCACGCGGTCTTCGGGTCTCCGTCGAACGCCCACCGGCCGGCCGCCGCGCCGTGCTCGACCGCCGTCGAGGACGCCCGCACCTTCACCGCGTCACCGGGCAGCGTGGTCAGCCGCTCGATGGCCGTGCGCTCGGTGAGCACCGTACGGCCGGAGAGCTCGTACGAGCCGTCCTTCCTGACGGTGAAGGAGCGGTCGAATCCGTGCCCGTCGTCGCCCAGGACCTCGTGGCCCTCGGCGCAACTCCAGGCGAGCGAGCCCCTGACGCAGCCGGGAACGTCACCCGTCCTGCTGAACGCGACCGCCGCGGGCTCCCCGGCACCCGTGCCCGTGCCCGGGTCCGGCACGGGCTGTTCCGTGCCCGGGTCCGGCACGGGCTGTTCCGTGCCCGGGTCCGGCACGGGCTGTTCCGTGCCCGGGTCCGGCACGGGCTGTTCCGTGCCCGGGTCCGGCACGGTGATCGAGCGGGTGGGGTGCACCCCTGGAATGGTCAGCTCAGTGATCCCGACCCGGCCGCCGAGCCCGCGCTCCGGCTCGCCGGCGGTGGCCACCACCTTCAGGCGCAACCGGTCGGCCGGGCCCGCCGGCATTACCAGCTCCTGGGCGTCCGAGGTGGCCCGGACCTTCTGGCGCAGGGCGCCGGTGCCGGTCTCCACCACCACCTCGGCGGGCGCGGGGCTGATGGCCGAGTGCTCGAAGGAGACCTGGAACGTGGCGACGTCCAGCGGCTCGGTGAAGGCGACCTCGATCCACTCGCCGGCAGCGCCGTTCCAGCCGGTGGAGCGCCAGCTGGTGCGCCGGTCGCCGTCGAGCGCGGCGAACGGCTGGTGGCCGGGCTCCCTGCTGCGCGGCGCCGCCGTGACGTCCGCCTCGGAGCTGGACGCCGTGACGCCCGCGATCCCGGTGAACGTGGCCGTGGCGAGATACCGCTCCCATCCCGGGTCCAGGATGTCGTTCGACGGCGAGGCGCCGCGGAACGGCTCGGCCGCGGTGAGCGTGGCGCTGGCGTTGCCGCGCAGGTCGGGGTAGGCGAGCTCGCGCCGGCGCAGCGTGTCGGTCAGCACGGTGTCGCGCCCTGGCACCTCGACGTGCCCGTCGTCGTCGTTGAGCAGCACGGGCCTGTCGTCGTCCAGGAGTCCCTGCTCGGCCAGGTCGAGCACGGCCTCGGGGGCTCCTCCGACGCGCAAGGGGCGGGTGGCGTCGACGGTGCCGACGAGCGGCGCGGCCCCTGGCACCCTGTAGATCTCGACCGCGGGGTAGGGCTGGTCCAGCCAGGCGGCGGCCTTGCCGTACTGGCCGATGCCCACGCCCGGGCCCATCCGGGCGGCGAGCTCGATGCCGGGCGAGTCCTCCAGCGCCTGGTGCACGCGGGCCGGCCAGGCCGTGCCGATGGTGGCGCGGTCCAGGTCGTTACGGACCACCAGGTGCGTCACCCCCATGCGGCGCAGCGTGGCCGTGAGCCCCGCGGACCCCACGCCGGCGGACAGGCGCTCGTCGACGGCCGCCATCAGCCGGGAGATGCCGGCCGACCCCCACGGCACGATGGTGTGCGTGGCCCAGCGGACCTGCGAGAGCGCCTGCATCGGCTCGTCGAGCGGGCGCCCCCAGAGGTACTCGCCGCGTTTGGCCCCCGGCACGGCCAGCACCATCCCGTCGCCGGCGTTGCGGCCGACCCAGGAGATGGCCTGCTTCCAGTAGTCGGGGATCGTGGTGAAGCCGCCGGCCGGCGCGAGGCCGGCGTACAGGACGGGCAGGCCCGACAGCCCCACGAGCCCGGCCGTGACGGCGGTGAGGGGCACGCGCAGGCGCGGGCGCGCCGTGGCGAGGAGGCCGGCGACCCCGAGCGCGACGGGCAGCCTGATCAGCGCGTCGAACTTGTGCAGGTTGCGGAAGGCGGCGAGCGGGCCGTCCAGCAGCTGCACCATGAGCTCGTGGTGGGGGGTGCCGGGATGGCCGGTGGTGATGACGGCCACCCCGCACAGCAGGCTGATGAGGAGGAAGGGCCGCTCCGGCATCCTGCGGGAGGCGAGACCCGCCATGCCCGCCGCCGCCACGGCGGCGGTGACCACGATCAGCCACGGAACCGTGGACTGCTGGTGGGCGTCCGGCAGCCAGGTCTGCCCGTCCACGTTGAGGAAGCTGAGCCAGCTCGACGTCCCGCGCAACGTGTTGACCAGCGAGGTGACGCCTGTGGTCGCGCTGGCGGTCTCGATGTAGGGCAGGAAGGAGAAGATGTAGCCGCCGAGCGTCAGCAGCGGGGCGAGCCACCACATCGAGGCGAACACGATGAGCGGCAACCACCAGGCGACGAGCCGCCGTTTGTCCGGCCCGCCGCGCCGCGTCAGCAGGTAGAGCAGCGGCACGGCGAGCACGGCGTACTCGGCGACGGCGTTGACGCCTCCGCAGAAGAGGAAGGCGAGCGCCGACAACGCGGCCGCCCGGCGCGCCGGCAGCTCGCCTCTGGCGCCCTTGACCAGGGGGAGAACGATCCACGGCAGGACCGCGCTGGGCAGGAACTCCGAGGAGTTGATGCCGATGAGCGCCTGCGCGTGCGGTGCGAGCGCGTACACGAAGCCGGCGATCACGCGGGTGTACGGGCCGCCGATGCGCAGGGCGCGGGCGAGCTGCACCACTCCGAGGAAGGCGGTGCAGAGGACCAGGGACATCCACAACCGCTGGACCACCCAGGCGTCCATGCCCAGCTTGAGGCAGAGCGCGTAGAACGGTCCCATGGGAAAGAGGTAGCCGTAGGCCTGGTTCTGCAGGTGGCCGAAGTACGCGCCGTCCCACAGGTGCAGGGCCCGGCCGAGGAATCCCAGCGGATTGACCGCCATGTCGAGCTTGGTCTCGGGGATGATCTTCTCGGTCGCGGTGTTGAACGCGATGGCGCCGAGCAGGAGGCAGGAGGCGAGGAGCCGCAGCCTGTGCCTGACCCGGATCTCGTAGCTCTCGGCGGCGGCCTCCGCGAGCTCTTCGTGGAGGCCAGGCGAGGCTTGGGTCACTGATGGGCTCCGCCGCGATCTTGGAGTTTCGCCAGGATAAGTCCGGTTATGCTAGCCCCAGTTCGGGCCCACGTAAATTCGCGCGCCCACTCCCGGCAGGCGCCGGCCACCTCGGCCCTGCGACACGGGTCCGACAGTTCCTTCAGCGCCCGTTCGACCACGTCGGCCAGGCACTCGTCCTCGCTCACGAGCCATCCGGTGACGCCGTGTCGCACGGAGTCGCGCAGGCCCGCCACGTCATAGGCAACCGTCGGGACCCCGAGGGCGGCGGCCTCGATCACGGTCAGCCCCCAGCCTTCGAACTCCGAGGCCGTCACGTTGAGGCGCGCGGCGCCGAGCAGCGCGTTCTTGCGCGCCGCCGGCAGGTATCCGTGCAGCACGGCCCGCCCGTGGAGCCCGTGGTCCGCGATCCGCCGGGCCAGCGGGCCCTGTTCCGGGCCGCGCCCGATGACGTGCACGGTCAGCCCCGGCCACGACGCGTCGAGGTGGGCGGCCAGGTCGACGACCCGCTCGATGCGCTTGTGCCCGACGAGCCGCCCCGCGTAAACGATCGTGGGCTCGCCCTGTCCCGGCTCCGGCGCGCCCGTCTCGGGCTCGGCGCAGCCGTTGGGCACGACGGTGATCGGGGCGAGCCAGCGCAGCTTCCCGGCCAGCTCCCGCTTGGACGACTCCGAGACGGTGACGGTCAGGCAGCGGCGGTAGAGCAGCCGGGCGACCGGCCCTTCGACGAAGCAGCCGATCCTGGCCAGCCAGCGCGGGAGGAAGGCGTGGAACTGCCGGTCGTGGACGTGGTGGACGAGGCACAGCACGGGTGTGCGGCGGCGTACGACGAGGGGGGAGAAGAAGGGGATGCCGTTCATCGTGTCGATGACGGCGTCGACCCGGCGCCGGTGGAACAACAACCAGAGCGGCACCAGCACGTAGACCAGGTAGGGGTTGCCCATCCTGCGCAGCCGGACGCCGTCCAGGACCTCGGCGCGCCGCTGTCCCCGCTGCCGGCCGGTCACGAAGGTCACCACGGCGCCCTGGGCCAGCAGGAACCGGCTGACCTGCCAGGCGTACTCCTCGGCGCCGCCGGCGGTCGACTGCCGGGGCTCGCGGAAGTTGAGCATGGCCACGCGGATTCCCGCGAGCGGCCGCTCTCCCCCTTCGCCGCCGGCCCGCGGCGCGGGCGGGGCCGCCGCCTCCGGGTCACCGGTAAAGACCACCGTCACTCCTCACAGCGGGCGTGCGGGCATGGCGAAGCCAACCCTTGTGCTGTTGAGCTGGTACGACGCCATCAAGCAGGGACGACCCGTCGAGGGGCCAGGATCACCTGGTGCCGTAGTTGTAGAGCGGCTGGTTCGGCGGGGTCAGGGCGGGTGACGCCACGTTGACCACGGCGACGGAGGCTCCGACCGCCAGCAGAGCTCCGATGGCCAGGGCCACGAGAAGTCGCAACAACAGAGCACTCCTTCCTGTCAGTGGCGCAGTGTGCCGAGACTAGAACCTGTTCCGCCTTGAAGCCATAACATTGGTCAAACCGTGATAAAGCAAGTTACCCTCCGGTATATCACAAAACAGCCGGTCAACGCCGCAACAGGTGCAGCTCTTCGCCGCGGAAAACGGTCTTCCAGCCGGCCGGCTCAAGGGAGAACTCGTTCTGGCTCCCCGCCACCAGGACGTACCTGGCGGGCAGGCCCGCGTAGTCACCGGCGGCCAGCAGCCCGGCGACGCGCCGGTTGAGCGGGTCCTCCCCGCGCACCCGCAACCGGCCACCGCCCGGCAGGCCGACGACGAGGGTGTCGTCCGCGATCACCCGGCGCTCGAAGAGCTTGGTCGCCGGATCGAGCACGACCCGGCCGCCGTTCCAGGCGAAGGCCCGGTGCGCGCCCCAGGGCAACGACAGCAGCGCGCCGGGGGCCGGGTCGTCGTTGACGATCCGCTGCACGGCCCGCCACTCGGGCGGGTACGCGGCCACCGCCAGCCGCCCGAAGGCCCCGTACGCCAGCGTGGGCAGCACCAGCACCGGCGCCATGACCCCCACGAGCGCCGGCGCGCCCGACCGCAGGGCCGCGGCCAGGCCGACCGCCGCCACCAGGACGAGCGGCGCCAGGTAGACCTGGCCGTCGCGCAGCGGCCCGAACCCCGGCCACAGCGCGATGAGCCCTTTGAGCGCCTCCCGCCCCGCCGGGAACGCCCCCAGCGCGGCGACGCAGAACCCGGCCCCGGCCGCCACGGCGAGCCCGCCCCACCACGCGGGCCGCTCGGGGCGGGAGCGGAGCCGGGCGTACCCGAGGACGCCGGCCGCGACCAGGAGCAGGCGCGTGGTGGCGGACCACCACGACTCCTGGCCGGGCAGCCCCGCGTCGGCGCTCCAGATGCCGCCCAGCGAGAAGAGGCTGGCCAGCACGCCGAAGGGACCGTCGGCGCGGGCCGCGAACGCGTCCACCCCGGCGGGGTCCGTCACCGCGCCCGAGCCGAGCGCGGGCAGCGCCCACGGCAGGCTGTACACGGCCAGGATCCCGGCCACCACGGGCACTCTGCGGCGCGCGACGGCGATCGGCAGCAGCGTCAGCGCCGAGACCAGCATCGCCTGGAACCCGCCGATCGCGGCGGGGAGCAGCGCCGCCGCCAGGCGGGTCCAGCGCAGGCCCGTGGCCCGCACCGCCCACGGCAGCCCGGCCACGCCGAGCAGCAGCGCCCACTGGCCGAGCATGAGCCGCTGTGCCAGATAGATGTTCCAGGCGAAGCAGGCCGCGGCGACCAGCCGGGCCAGCCGGCGCTCCGGCGCCACCAGCGCCGCCGCGCCGGTCGCGGCCAGCACGAAGATCCCGGCCAGCAGCCCTTTCTGCACGATCTCCACGGGCAACACCCGGGACAGGAGCGCCACGACCAGGTCGCTGGGCACGGCGCGAGGGAAGCCGCCGCGGTCCGGCAGCAGCGGCGCGTCGGGCACGAAGAGCAGGTCGTACCGGAGCACCAGGCCCCAGCCCAGCGCGGGCCCCAGGGCCAGCGCCGCCAGGGCCGCGCCGAGCAGCGCGGGCGCCATCCGGGCGGGCGTCAGGCGCGCGCGGGCGGGCGCCGGGGGCACGGGCGACGACCGCTCGACGTCCACCGCGGCACCGCCTCTCCCCCGTCCTCGGACATTCCAGGCACAGGGGAGAGTAGCCGCCACAGACTCACATGCGTTACTTACCGGGCTCCGGGTCCCTCGGCAAGGCCCCTTCCCGCCTGCTCCACCGCCTTGCGTCGTCGCTCAGGCGTCAATGGGGCACTCACCAGCCGGCCATGAAGTCGCTGCCGTTGGCGTTGTAGGCGCGTACGAGCCGGCGGCCGACCATCGTCTCGTGGATCTCGCTGGTGCCGTCGAAGATCTGGGTCGCCTTGGCATCACGGTGGAGGCGCTCGACCCGGCTGCCGATCACCATTCCGGAGGCGCCGAAGAGTTGCATGGCCTGGTCGGTGTGTTGGCGGGCAAGGTCGCTCGCGGTCATTTTGGCCACCGAAATCAGATCTTGGTCGCCGCCCGGCCTCGCCATGTAGCTCTCGGTCGCTCGGAGCGTGAGCTCGCGCGCGGCCTGGTAGGCGGCCCGCATCCTGCCCAACTTGATCTGGATGCTGGGGAGGTCGCCGATCTTGCCTCCGAACGCCTCGCGATGCGCGGCGCGCGCGACGCTCTCCTCGAGGGCGGCGCGGAGCAGGCCGCAGGCGTAGGCGGCCGCGTCGATCCGCGCCATGTTGAGGCCGTCCATCATCCCGGCGAAGCCCTCGACCTCAAGGGCGTGGTCGGCGGGCACGCGTACGCCATCGAAAGTGAGGGTCCCGTTCGGCAGCCCGCGGTAGCCCGACAACCGTGGGCCCCACTCGCCGGACGCGCCCTCGAAGGCCATGTCGACGACCAGCGCCAGGGTCTTGGCGTCCCGGGCGTCGGTCTCGGCCTTGCACAACACGATCGCGTAGTCCGCCACCGGAGCGAAGCCGACCCAGCACTTACCCCCGTCAAGGACGTAGCGGTCACCGTCGCGGCGGGCCACGGTCGTCATACCTCGCAGGTCGGTGCCGGCCTCGGGCTCGGAGAGGGCAAAGGACCCGTAGGCCTTGCCGGCCACGGTCAGCGGCAGCCAGCGGTCCCGGACCGGAGCGGGTGCGAAGCGCGCCAGCAGGTAGGAGACCAGCCGCAGCACGCCGACCTCCATCGCGAGCGGCGCGCACGCCGCCGTGAGCCGTTCGCTCGTCTCGTGGGCCAGCGGCATCCGGGAAAGGTCGAGACGGAGGTCGTCATCGAAGATCAGCCGGACCAGCCCGAGGCCGGCCGCCTGGTCGAGCAGGTCCTTGTCGAACTCCCCCGTCGCATCCATCCGGGCGCCACGGTCGCGGACCGTGGTTTCGACGAACTCCTCGACCGCCTCGCGTGTCGCCGGGGCCGGCGCGATGGTCTGGTTGGTCATGCCTCTCCCTCTGGTTCCTTCTGGTCGTGGAGATCGCGGTCGGGCTTCGCCCGATCGCGGGGGCGGAACTGGTGGTCCCAGTACGGGGCGAGCTCCGGTGCCATCCGGTCCGCGAGCCGGGACCGCTGGATCTTGCCGACCGACGTGGTCGGCAGGTCCTCACCGAAGAACACGACCTTCGGGCTGGCGTCAAAACCGAGTCGCTCGATGCACCAGGCCCGGAGCTCCTCCTCGGTCACCGGCGCGTGGGGAATCACCGACGCCGCCACCTCCTCGCCGTACCAGCGGTTGGCAAAGCCGAACGCCGCCGCCCTGGTCACGGAGGGATGGGCGGCGAGCACCTCATCGACGGCCTGCGGGAGAACGGTCGAGCCGCCTCGGGAGATCGAGTCGCTGAGCCGCCCCTCGAGGAAGAACCAGGGCAGCCCGTCCGGTCCGGTGGTGCGGTAGCCGCGGTCGCCGGTGTGGAACCAGCCCCGGGCAAACGCCGCCGCGGTCGCCTCCGGGTTGTGGGCGTAGCCGAGCATGAGCATGCTGCCGCGCGCCACGATCTCGCCGCGCTCCTCGTCCGCGCACTCCCGCCCCCCGGGGTCGACGACGCGGACGTCGGCATGCCGCACGGGCGTACCGATCGAGCCACGCATCCGGCCGGCCAGCGCACCGACGGGCAGTGAAGTCGTCGTCGTCAGCACCGACGTGGTCTCGGACAGTCCGTAGAGCTGCCGCACGGGAATGCCGAAGCGCTGCTCGAACTGTTCCGCAGCCTCCGGGCGCAGGGGGCCGCTGCCCGACACCACGTGGCGCAGCCCGTGCCCGGGCTCGGGCGTCGACGGGTCAGCGAGCAGGTACTCCAGCACTGTCGGTACGAGGCTGCAGGCGTTGGCGCCCGATCTGGCGACAGTCGACCAGAAGCGGTCGCTGCGGAAGCGGTCCATCAGTACCGTCGAGCCGCCCGCGAACCAGGGCAGGAACGAGCAGATGACCAGCCCGTTGGCATGGCTGATCGGCAGAACGTTGATCAGCCTGGTGTCCGGTGTCCAGTCGAGCGCGGCGCGCATCGCGTCGCAGTTGACGAACAGCCCGCGCATCGACAGCAGAATCGGCTTCGGCGTACCACTGGTGCCGCTGGTGTGGAGGCGAAGCGCCGGCGCGTCCAGGTCGGGCTCCGGCCCCTCGTCCTCGAGTACCACGGCCGGGGACGGCACCTCGGCCGAAGGCAGCACCTCGGCGGTCGGGAGCAGCCGACCGGGGCCGTCCGGGTCGTCGGTGACCAGCCACGGCTCCTCGCAGGCGGCGAGCAGGGCCGCGTGACGCTCCCGCCCGTCGCGCGGGTCGAGCGGGACGAAGCAGGCGCCGATCCACCAGGCGGCGAACGCGACCAGCAACGTCGCGGGGCGGTTGGTCGCGACCAGGGCGAGATCGTCGCCGGGGCGCACTCCCGAGGCGCGGAGCCGGGCGGCGACGGACCGCACGTCCGCGGTCCAAGCGGCACCGGTCCAGGTTCGTGACCCGGCACGGGAGGGGTCCTCGACCAGGTAGGTGGTGTGGTCGGCGCGGCGCTCGAGAAGGAGCCCGCGATACGACGTCCAAGGCGCGACGTGGTCGTCGACCGGCGCACGAGCCGCGTCCACGTCGCTCTCTCTGGCCGGCCGGGCTTTCATGGTGATCACCACTCCTCCGACGTGCTCATGCGACCTCCTCGGGCCGGTCAGCGCCCGACGTGCACGTGCCCGCGGGAGCGGGCTAGGTAGTAGAAGACGACACTGACGAGCGCGACGACCCCGCCGTACACCGCGAACAGCCAGAAGTTGCCGTTGGAGCGCAACCAGACCAGCAAGTAGGACGAGGTGCCGCCGAAGATCGAGACTCCGAGGGCGTAGCCGAGCGCGACGCCGGTGGTGCGGATCTCGCGCGGCATCAGCGTGACCGCGACGTAGTTGTAGAGGCTCATGTTGAAGCCGACCACCACACCGCCGAGCACCATGACAAGCGCGAACATCGCAAGGTTCCGCTCGCTGTAGAGCAGCATGAAGAAGAACGTCGGCACCAGCGCCAGCCGCATCGCGGTGAACACACGCGCGGTGCCGATCCGGTCTGCCAGGCCACCGATGATCGGCCCGGACACGATCCAGATGACTCCCATGATCGTGGTGAGCGCGAAGACCCACGTGCTGTTCTCGGAGTACGTCGAGTTCGCCAGGTTGGGGAGACCGGTGATCCAGGCGTAGTTCGCGATCTGGATGGACCCGATGACGAGCACGACCCCCACCAGCGCGAGACGGGCCCGCCACAGCGTCTTCCACAGCGAGGCCACGCCGCGCCGCTCGGGGGCGTCGTGACTGCGGCTGACCGCACGGGTGACCAGCGTCTCGGGCAGGGTCTTGCGCAGGTAGAGGACCGCGATACCGGCCAGCCCGGCAATCGCGAACGGTACTCGCCAGGCCCAGTCCGCCATCGCGGCAGGCGAGACGATCGCGCTGACGACGAACGCCACCGCGCTGGCGCTGAAGATCCCGATCTGGATGAACGTCCCGCTGATCAGACCGAGATAGCGACCCTCCTCACCGCGAGGGGCGAGCTCCGCGCCGATGGCGTTGGCCACGCCGGCCTCGGCCCCGGTGACCAGTCCCTGGACCAGGCGCAGCACCAGGAGCATCACGCCGGCCCCGGCGCCCAGCGTCTGATAGGTGGGCATCACGGCCACGGCCAGCGAGGTAGCCGACATC
Organism: Nonomuraea sp. B10E15; assembly: GCF_039871615.1. NCBI lineage: Bacteria > Bacillati > Actinomycetota > Actinomycetes > Streptosporangiales > Streptosporangiaceae > Nonomuraea > Nonomuraea sp. B10E15. Next base: position 240,665 of record NZ_JBDPMB010000002.1, on the reverse strand, counting down.
GCCGCGACCGAGATCAGCATCACCCGCTTGTGGCTGATCAGGTCCGCGACCGGCCCGAGCAGCGCCGCTCCGATCGGCCGCGCGAAGAAGCCGGCCCCGAAGACGGCCAGCGCGCTCAGCAGGGCGGTGGCCGGATCCTCCGACGGGAAGAAGTGTGGCGCGAGGAAGGCGGCCATCAGGCCGTACATGTTCCAGTCGAACCACTCCAGCGCGACCCCGCCACCGAGACCCGCCGTCATCCGCCGGTCGGGCCGGGCCACGTTCGCGGGGGCCTCGGCGGGCGCCTGCTGCTCCGGGTGCATCGGTTCTCCGTTCGTGCGAGCCGTCTCAACATCATCTGAAATATTGGACGGTCTCCGATATTTGGAGCACGTTGACATACGACCTCGAGGTCGGTCAAGCCCTCGACCTCCAACCTGGCCGCGCCTTGACGCCACGAACACGGATGGGGTAGGCGTTTAACGGGACAGACGTTGTCCGAAATTTCAAACAGAAGGGTTGGGTTCATGGCCGATGGGACGGTCACCGGCTCGTCCGCGGTCCGGACGCTCGTGGAGGACGGCCTCCTCGGCGCCCCGCCGCCCGAGGTGCCCGCGTCGTCTGTCGCGTTCCCCGACGGCGGTTCGTGGCGGGTCGAGCTGCCCAGCGTGGAGGGGCCGGCCGCGGCACAAACCGCGCTGGAGGAGGCGGAGTCGCTCGACGTACCCGTTCATCGGATCTCGCAGGGCTCAGGCGTGACGATGCTCAGCGACCGCGAGATCACTGACATGGTGCAGCTGTGCCGGGAGCGATCGGTGGAGCTGTGCCTGTTCGCCCGGCCCGGGGCGAACTGGGACGTCGGAGCCTCGCACCTCAGCCCTGCCGGCTCCCCCGGGACACGCGCGCGCGGCGTCAACCAGCTCCGAGCCGCCGTCGAGGAGATCATGCGGGCCGGCGACCTCGGCGTCACCTCGTTCCTCGTCGCGGACGAGGGAGTGCTGTGGGCGGCCCACCGGCTGCGCGCGACCGGCAAACTACCGGCCGGCACGCAGCTCAAGGTGTCGGTGATGGCCGCGCCCGCCAACCCGGTCGCCTTCGCCGTGCAGGCGGGCCTCGGCGCCGACACGATCAACCTTGCTTCGGACCTCTCACTGACCCAACTGGCCGAGATGCGCGGCGCCAGCGACGCCACGATCGACTTCTACGTCGAAGCCCCCGACAACATCGGCGGCTTCGTCCGGTACGGCGAGATCGGGGACATCGTGCGGGTCGCGGCCCCTGTCTACCTGAAGTTCGGGCTGCGCAACGCTCCGGACGTCTACCCGGCCGGCGCCCAGCTGGACAAGGTCACTCTCGCGTCGACCCGGGAGCGGGTACGCCGGGCGCGGCTCGGGCTCGACCAGCTCGCGCGCACCCCCGGCATACCCCCGATGTCACCGCTCGGCGAGCGCGACCAACCCGTACTGCCGCGTTTCGCAGCACCAGACATCTCCACGACCCAGACCGCCCATCGCGCAGGGAGCAACCTATGAGAGCAGCCGTCCTCCGCAAGCCGGGCTCACCACTGACGATCGAGGACGTTGACCTGGCCGCGCCGCAGCGCGGCGAGGTGCACGTCCGCGTGGAGGCCGCGGGCGTGTGCCACAGCGACCTGCACTACATGACCGGCGACCTCCAGGGGAGGCTGCCCGCCGTCCTCGGCCACGAAGGGGTCGGCGTCGTCGAGGGCGTCGGATCGGGAGTCACCCGCGTCGCCCCGGGCGACCGGGTGGTGATGACCTGGCGACCGCGCTGCGGCGAGTGCGAGTTCTGCACCAGCGGCCGTCCCGCCCTGTGCGTGCTCGGCCGCGTCCAGGGCACCACCGGAGGCCTGCCCGACGGCACCACCCGCCTGCGCGCCGGTGACGAAACCGTCCACCACCTCATGGGCGTCTCGTGCTTCGCCGAGCGCTGCGTGGTCTCCGACCGGTCCGTGGTCGCCATCCCCAAGGACGTTCCCGCCGAGGTCGCGGCGATCGTCGGCTGCGCGGTCGTGACCGGCGTCGGCGCCGTTCTCAACGTGATGTCCACGGCCACGGCCGACCCGGTCGTGGTGATCGGCGCCGGCGGTGTCGGGCTGAGCACGGTCATAGGCCTTGCCCTGGTCGGCGCCGGCCCGATCGTCGCGGTCGATACTGTGGACGCCCGGCTCCGGCTCGCTCGCGATCTCGGCGCCACGCACACGGTCAACGCGACGACCGACGACCTCGCCGCCGTCCTCGACGAGGTCGCTCCAGGCGGTGCGCGCTGGGCCGTGGACGCCGTCGGTGCGCCCGGCACGATGGAGCAGGCGTTCGCCAGCCTGAGCACGGCCGGCACGCTGGTGGCCCTCGGCTTGGGCCGGGCCGGAGCGGGGTTCACTGTGCCGGTGAACACGCTGGTGCAGCAGGAGCGGCGCGTGGTCGGCAGCCTCTACGGCTCATCGAACCCCGTCGTGCAGATCCCCCAGATCCTGGACCTTCACCAGCGTGGCCTGCTGCCGCTGGACAGGCTCGTCGGACGCCGGTTCGCCCTCGACGAGGTCAACGAGGCCTACTCGGCGCTGACGGCAGGCGCGACCGGGCGCTCCGTCATCGTGCCCGGCGCGTGAGTTCAGCCGTGCTCGCCGCTCGCACCCAGCTCTCGCGAAAGCGCCCTGGCGCCCTCGCGGACCAGGTCGAGGTCCCGCTCGCGCGCGCCCTCGTTCCAGCGAATGGTCGGCACAGTGATGCTCATGGCGGCGACACAGCTGCCGTGCGCGTCGAAGACCGGAGCCGCGACGCACGCCGCGTCGTCGTTGGACTCGCAGAACTCCTCGGACCAACCGCGCCGACGGATCTCGCCCAGCTCGGCGAGGAGCCGGGCCTTGGAGTCGATGCTCCGCCTCGTCATCGGCTCCACCGACTCGTCGTCCGGGTAGAGGGCGTCGAGCTCGTCGTCGTCGAGAGCGGAGAGCAACATCTTGCCGCCCGCGGTGCAGTGCGCGGCCAGGCGGCTGCCCACGGTCGAGACCAGGCGGACGGCGTGCCGGCTGTCGATGCGGACGACGTAAACCGCGAGCCGGCCGTCGCGCACGGCCACCTGGACGGTCTCGCCGCTTTCCGCGGCGACCGACTTGGCGATCTTGCGACCGAGCGCGGCCATGTCGAGAGCCCTCTCGTACGCGCCGCCGAGCTGGAGCACCTTCACTCCAAGGGTGTAGGAGCCCGGCTGGTCTCCGGCCGCCGTCAGGTAGCCACGGTCGACCAGCGCGCCCACGAGCTCGTGGACGCTCGCCCGCGGAAGCCCGAGACGGGCGGTGATCTCGGGCACCCGGAGGCCGTTGGAGGAGTCGAGGAACAGCTCGAGGATGTCAAGCCCTCGACGCAGCGCGGGCGCCGTCATCCGCCCGCCGTTCGGGGAGGTCGCTCGCACCTGTGTCGACCGGTCGTTTACCATGACAGACATCGTCTGATATTTCGGAAAATATCGCAACTAACCCACGCGTCGGGTCCGCGGCACCTGCGCCCGGGAGGACTTCTATGACCACATCTCTAGCACTCGCGCGCGACCGGATGGTGGAGCGCGCCGTCCAGAGCCGCTCGGTGCTCTCGCGTGGCCTACCCCATTGGGCGTCGGGCGAGACCGGCGACTGGACGGTCACCCCCGACGGCGACTGGACGGGCGGCGCCTACGTCGGTGAGCTCTGGCTCGCCCACGCGCTCGATCCCGCCCGGGTCAGCGCCGCGGACGCCCGGGCGGCACTGGCCCTGATGCTGCCGCGGACGGATCACCGCACCGCCTTCAAGGGCTTCGGGTTCTACTTCGGCGCCGCGGCGGCCACCCGACTGGCCGACGACGCCGGCACCGACAAGATCGCGCTGAGGGCCGCACGGGTGCTCGTTGACATGTACGACGAGCGGCTCGGACTGATCCCGCTCGGGGAGGACGCGGAAGAGGCCACCTCCGTCGGCGCGGCCGAGAGCAGCATCGACTCCCTGCAGGCCGTCGCCCTGCTCTTCTGGGCGGCGGACCACACCGGCGACGAGACGTTCGATCGGATCGCCACACGGCATCTGGAGCGGGTCCTGGGGATCCACGTGCGGGCGGATGGCTCGGTTGTCCAGTCCTCCACCCTCGACCCGACGAACGGCCGGGTGCTGCGCACCCACACCCACAAGGGCTACGACGACGAGAGCACGTGGGGTCGCGCGCAGGGCTGGGCAATGCTGTACGCCGCGCACGCAGCCGTCGTACGCCCCGGAGACCCGCGCTGGCAAGGCCTCGCCCGTCGCACCGTCGACTGGTGGATCACGCACGTCCCGGACGACCTGATCGCGTTCTGGGACTTCGACGACCCCGCGATCCCCGACACCGATCGCGATACCGCAGCGACCACGATGGCCATCGCGGCCGCGCTACGGCTCGCCCACGCGCTCGGCGAGGGCGGCGCGCCGTACCGCGACTTCGCAGAGCGCACGGCTCACGCCGTGGTCGACCGCTACCTGACGCCGACCGGCGACACCGACGGGCGACCGGTCGGCATGCTCACCGGCGGGTGCTTCACGCGTCGCGGCACCGTGCGTCAGCAGGACGCGGCGACGAACGTCGAGCTCGTCTTCGGCAGCTACTTCCTGCTCGAGTCGCTGATGATCTTGACCGGCGTGATCCCCGCCGGCCGGATCTGAGCCAGCCAGAACCCACCACCACAGGAGGAGTACCGTGAGTGACTCACGACCCCTGCCCCTGGCCGGAGTACGCGTCCTGGACCTCAGCCAGGTCCAGTTCGGCCCGCAGGCGACCCAGATCCTCGCCGACTTCGGCGCCGACGTGATCAAGGTCGAGCGACCGCGCACCGGCGACATCAGCCGGTCGATCGACACCAGGTCCGACGGCATAGAGGACAGCGCGTCATTCATCTCGCTCAACCGCAACAAGCGCTCGATCGTGCTTGACCTGAAGCAACCGGAGGCAGTGGACGTCGTGATGCGGCTGCTGGCCGACACCGACGTGCTGGTCTCCAACTACCGCGCCGGCGTGGCCGAGCGGATGGGACTCGGGTGGGAGGCCCTGCACGAGCGATTCCCGCGCCTGGTCTACGCCTACGGCACCGGGTTCGGCGACACCGGCCCATTGCGCGACCTCGGCGGCCAGGACATGGCACTGCAGTCGTTCGGCGGAGCCGCCTGGCACAACCGCGGCGACGACGGCCGCCCAAGCATCTATCCTGTCCCGTTCATCGACTTCGGCGCCGGCATGGCACTCGTGCAGGGCATCTTGATGGCGCTGCTCGAGCGGTCGACCTCGGGTCGGGGCCAGCGGGTGGACGTCTCACTGATCGACACCGCGGTGTTCCAGCAGATGCAGGAGATGACCGCATGGATGATGCGCCGCCACGAGATCCACTGGGAACGCGACAACTTCGTTGGAGCCTTCAGAACAGCCGACGGCTGGGTGACGATCGTGGGTCTGTTCCGACCCGAACCCCTGCGCGACGTGTGCACAGCGCTCGGGATCGACGACCTGACCCTGCGCAGCGAGTTCGCGACGGCCGAGCTGCAGCAGCAGAATCGGTCAGCGCTATGGAAGATCATGGACGGCGAGCTGGAGCGGTTCGGCACCGACGAGGTCCTCGAGCGTCTGGGCGAAGCGGGCATCCTCTGCGGCCCCGTCCTCGACTACGACGAGGTGCTCGCGCATCCGCAGGTGGTGCACAACGATGTCGTACGCACACTCGAACAGCCGCGGCTCGGAAAGGTGAAGGTGATCGACAACCCGATCCGGTTGTCAGCCGCGACCGACCGTCGCTACGACCCGGCACCGCTGCTCGGCCAGCACACCGACGAGGTGCTGCGAGCGGCCGGCTGCACGGAGGACGAGGTCGAGGACCTCGTCGCCCGCGGGATCGCCAGCCGCACGGCGGAGGACGCGTGACCGCCCCGGACACGGCCGCGACCGCGGTGCGAACCCGCCGCGACGGCGCCGTGCTCGTCGTGAGCTTCGACCGGCCGCACAAGCGCAACGCGATCGACCTGGCCACGGTGCGAGGTGTCCGGGCGGCGCTGCGGTCGGCGTCGCGGGCAGAGGAGGTGCGTGCGGTCGTGCTGACCGGCACGCCGGTGTTCAGCGCGGGGGCCGACATCGGCACCTACGCTGAGGGAGACCCCGCCGCGATCGCCACGTTGATGGACGAGGCGAACGCGATGTGCGACGAGATCGCCGATTCCCCGGCGCCGGTGGTCGCGGCGGTCGAGGGCGTCGCGCTGGGTGGCGGCTTCGAGTGCGTGCTCGCCTGCGATCTCGTCGTCGCCGCCGAGGACGCCCGCTTCGGACTGCCGGAGGTGGGCCTCGGGCTGCTGCCGGGGTGGGGCGGCACCCAACGGCTCACCGCCCAGATAGGTCCCCGCCGGGCTAAGGCGATCATTCTCCTCGGTGACCGGCTCGACGCTGCCACCGCGGCGGACCTCGGTCTGGTCACCACCGTCTGCGCGTCCGGTGACGCCCTCGCGGTGGCGACCACCATCGCGGAGCGGCTCGCCGCACTCCCCGCGCGCGCGGTCGCCGAGGCGTGCAGGGCAATCGACCTGGCACCGCACGGACGTCGAGAGGAGCGTGCGGCGCTGGACCGGCTCTTCGCCACCACCGAGGCAGCTGACGCGATCCGCGCGTTCGTGGAGAAGCGCAGCAGCCGCTGACCGCGCGCGCACCCCATAGCACCCCAGTGCCACGGGGCGTGCGCGGTCACTTACCGGGCTCCGGGTCTCTCGGCAGGCCCAGCATGCGCTCGCCGATGATGTTGAGCTGCACCTCGGTGGTGCCGCCGTAGATGGTCATCGCGCGGGTGGCGAGCACCGCCCTGTTCCAGTAGCCGGCGTCGCCGAGCTTCATGTCGGCGGCCGTCACCGCCGCCGGGCCGAGCAGTTCCACGGCGGTCTCGGAGACGTGCTGGGCATGGGAGGTCGACAGCAGCTTGCGTACGGAGGCGTCCGCGCCCGGCTCGGAGCCGGCCAGTTGCTTGAGCGTGACCCGCAGCGACAGCGCGTTGATGGAGTGGCCCTCGCACACCACCCCGGCCACCCGCTGCGCCTCCACGGGCGACAGCTCGCGGCCCAGCCGCCCGGCCAGGCCGAGCAGGTCGGGCACGGAGGAGCCGGTGCCGCCCGAGCCGGACGACAACGAGACCCGCTCGTTGGACAGCGTGTTGCGGGCGACCTTCCAGCCCTCGCCGACCTCGCCCACGACCAGGTCGTCGGGGACGAACACGTCGTCGAGGAAGACCTCGTTGAACAGGTTCTCGCCGGTCATCTCCGTCAGCGGCCGGACCGTGACGCCCGGGGCCTTCATGTCGACCAGGAAGTACGTGATGCCCTCGTGCTTGGAGCCCTCGCTGGAGTTGCGGGCGATGCAGATGCCCCACTCGGCCACGTGGGCGACCGAGGTCCAGATCTTCTGGCCGTTGAGCCTCCAGCCGCCCTCGACCCGCTCCGCCTTCATCTGCAGCGAGGCCAGGTCGGATCCGGCGCCGGGCTCGGAGAACAGCTGGCACCAGATCATCTCGCCGCTGAGCGTCTTGGGCAGGAACCGTTCCTGCTGCTCCCGGGTGCCGTACGTGGCGATGGACGGCACCACCCAGGCACCGATGATCATCTGGGGCAGCCGGACCTTCGCGGCCCTGAGCTCCTGCGCGATCAGCACCTGCTCCAGCGGCCTGGCGTCGCGCCCCCACGGCCTGGGCAGATGGGGCATGACGAAGCCGCGCGAGGCGAGCGCCCGCTTCTGCTCCTTGCCCTCCAGCCCGCCCATCTCCGCGATCTCGGCGCGGATCGACTCGCGCAGCTCGCCCGCGCCCTCCGGCAGGTCGATCTCCATCGAGCGGGAGACGCCCTGCAGGGCGAGCGCGGCGACCGTGGCGGCCCACTCGGACGACGGGCCGAGCAGGGCCCGCAGGGTGAGCGCGCGGCGGTAGTAGAGGTGCGCGTCGTGCTCGAAGGTGTAGCCGATGCCGCCGAACGTCTGGATGGCGTCCTTCGCGCACTGGACGGCCGCGTCGGGCGCCATCACCCCGGCGACGGCCGCGGCGAGCTCCAGCTCCTTCGCCGCGCCCGCGGTCGCGCTCTCCGGAGCCTCCACCGGCTCCTCGGGACCGGCTTCCCGCTCCGCCGCCCTGGTGGCGTCCCAGACGGTGGCGCGGGCCTGCTCCAGCGCGACCAGCATGCGGGAGAGCTTGTGCTTGATGCCCTGGAACTGGCCGATCGGGCGGCCGAACTGCACGCGTACCTTGGCGTATTCGGCGGCGGCCGTGACGCACCACGAGGCCAGTCCCGCCGCCTCCGCGCCGAGCACGATGGCCGCCAGGTTGCGGACGTCGGCGACCTCGACACCGTCGAGCACCCGCTCCGCGGGCACGGCCGCGCCCGCGAGCTCGACCCTGGCCACCGGCCTGGTCAGGTCGAGGGAGGGGAGCGCGGTGACCGTGGCGGCGGAGGCGTCGACCACGACCCACTCCTCGCCCTCCGGCGTGGTCACCGGCAGCACCAGCACGTCCGCCAGGGAGCCGCCGAGCACGGGCTCGGCCGTGCCGGAGACGACCAGGGAGCCGTCGTCGTCACGGATGCCGGTAAGCGAGCCGGTAAGTGAGCCGGCCAGAGCGACAGCGCCGGTGAGCGTGCCGTCGGCGAGGCCCTCCAGCAGGTCGTGCCGCTTGGAGGCGTGGATCACCGCGCTCGCCAGCACGGTCGGCACGTACGGGCCCGGCGCCATCCGCTCGGCCAGCGCCTCCACGGCCACGGCGGTCTCCAGCAGCCCGTAGCCGGAACCGCCCGACTCCTCGGGCAGGTGCAGGCCGAGCAGCCCCTGCTCGGCGAGGCCCGGCCAGAACGGCGGGCGGCCGTCCACCTCGGCGCGCAGCAGCTCCGCCGGGATGTTGCGCTCCGCCCAGCCGCTCACCGACTCGCGGAGCGCCCCGTGCTCCTCGCTCAAACCGATCGCCATGCTCATCCTCCAGCCAGGTCCGGCGCCATGCCCAGAACCATATTCTAGAGGATGCTTCTGGCCTAGAGCGGGCGAACCCGCTTCACGATGGTGCTCAGGTCACGCCAGCGCTCCTTGTTCGTCTCGGGGATGGAGGCCATGAGCAGCGTCGGCTTCGTCCTGCCCACCTCGACCACCGTCACCATGGCCTGGGCGACCTGCTCCTTGCCGTCGAAGGTGTAGGTGACCTTGTAGCCGAGCGTCCACCCCTTGCCGACCGGGATCTTCTGCGAGGCCGTCCACGCGAGCGTGGCGCCCTTCGGATATTGCGTACGGATGGTCCAGCGGGCCGCCTCCGTGGCGATCGCGCGGTAGTCGGCGTTGGACGACGGCTTCTTGTCCGGCCCGTCAGCCGGGTATTTCGCCGAGGCGACCAGCGTGTGCGGGATGGCCACCTCGCCGATCCGCTGCGCGACCGAGAACGGCGGGAAGTCCCTGGCCTTCCACGGCGAGCCCAGGCGCGGATACTTGATCCCGGTGTTCTTGTCGGTGATGGTGCCGGTGACCTTGGCCGCCTTGCCGGACAGCGCCGGGAACTTCTTGCTCTCCGGCACCGGCGGCAACACGATCGGGCTCTCGCTGACGGTCGGGCTGGGCGTCGCCGACGGGGTGGCCGAGCTCGGCACGGGAGCGACGGCGACCACCTCCTCCTGCTGCCCCTGGTTGGCGGGCACGTCGCCGGAGAAGACCACGAAGACGAGCAGCACGGCCAGGACGGTCGCGAGGCTGGCGCCGGCCAGGTAGACGACCTTGATCGGGATGTCGCCGAGACCGCGGGACGCCGGCTTGGCCGTGCGCTCCGGCACCGGATGCGCCTGCGGCTGCATGAACGGCTGCGCGGGTGGCGGCTGGTTCGCGGGCGGACGCGGCGGCTGGTGCAGGGGGCGCGGCGGCTGCCGGCCGCCCGGGCCCCCCGGGCCACCTGGGCCACCTGGGCCACCTGGGCCGCCTGGGCCACCCTGAGGCGGGTTCCCAGCGCTCGGCGGCCGACCCCCGCCACCCGGCGGCTGGTTCCCGGCGCCCGGCGGCTGACTCGCGGCGCCCGGGGACTGGTTCCCGGCACCCGGCGGCTGGTTGCCCGCGTTCGGCGGCTGGTTACCGGCGTTCGGCGGCTGGTTTCCCTCCCGGCCCGGCGGCTTGTTTCCGGCGCCTGGTGCCTGATTTCCAGGCCGGCCGGACGGCTGGCCCTGAGGCGGGTTGCCGGGCGGCGGGCCGCCGGGGCGGCTCTGGGACTGCTTCGCGGGCTGGCCGGCGGGTTTCACCGGGGTGGACGACCCCTGCGCCGACGGCCGGGTGATCTGGACCGTCTCCTCGGCGAGACGGCCGATCTGGACCGTCTCCTCGGCGGGCAGGACGATCTTGCGGAACGGGGTGGTGGGTGGATCATGTTCAGGTCTCTGGTCGCCGTCGTCCGCCATGGCCTTGAGATTACGTCACCTCGGCGAGGCATAAATCCTCTATTCCCTTTGCAGAATCTTATTCTGTAAGGTCGGCGAACATGAGGGGTTTCTACGAGATCGCGGCCAACGACCCTGAACGCCCCGCCCTGCTCGGCGACCAGGAGGTCACCTACGGAGCGCTGCTCGACCGGGTGAACCGAGCGTCCAACGGACTGACCGCGCGCGGAACCGGCCCTGGCGACTGCGTGGTCACCGTGCTGAAGAACGGGCTCGACGCCCTCACCATGATGCTGGCGACCTACCAGATCGGCGCGTACCTGGTGCCGGTCAACTGGCACTTCACGGCCGAGGAGATCGACTACATCGTGACCGACTGCGGCGCCACCGTGGTGATCGGCCCGGACGCGCTCACGGTCGGCGAGCTCGTGGCCGGCTCGCCCGCCGTCGCCCCCGAGCGCCGCAGGGCCGGATCGATGATGCTCTACACCTCGGGCACCACGGGCCGGCCCAAGGGGGTACGGCGGCGGCTGCTGGACCTGACGCCCGAGGAGCTGTACCCGATCCTCATGCGCAAGAGCTGGCGGCACTTCGGGCTGCCGGCGGGCGGCGTGCACCTGGTGTGCTCGCAGCTCTACCACTCGGCGCCGTACGGGCAGGCGATGATGGCGCTGCAGTTCGGGCACGCGGTCGTGGCGCCGGAGCGGTTCGAGGCGGCCGGCGCGCTACGGCTGATCGAGCGGCACCGGGTGACGAACGCCTTCATGGTGCCCACGATGTTCCACCGCCTGCTGGGGGTGCCCGATCGGGAGTCGTACGACCTGTCGTCGCTCACCCACCTCTACCACGGCGCCGCGCCGTGCCCGCCGGCCGTCAAGAAGGCGATGATCGACTGGCTGGGGCCGGTGTTGTGGGAGTACTACGGCTCCACCGAGGCGGCCGTGGTGACCATGGTGTCCTCGCAGGAGTGGCTGGCCAGGCCGGGCACGGTCGGCAGGGCGCTGGACGGCATGGCGTTCACGATCGTCGGCGAGGACGGCGGGGAGGTGCCGCCGGGCTCGCCGGGCCAGGTGTACGTCGACGGGATCAACCGGTTCGAGTACCACCGCGACCCCGGCAAGACGGCGGCGGCCATGCGCGGGCGGGCGTACACGCCGGGGGACATCGGCTATCTCGACGGCGACGGCTACCTGTTCCTGCTCGACCGCCGGACCGACCTGATCATCTCCGGCGGGGTCAACATCTATCCGGCCGAGATCGAGGCGGCGCTGCTGGAGCACCCGTCCGTGGCGGACGTCGCGGTGATCGGCGTGCCCGACTCCGAGTGGGGGCAGAAGGTCGTGGCGCTCGTGCAGCCCGCGGCGGGCGTCTCGGGTGGCGCGGAGCTCACCGCCGATCTGCTGCGCCACTGCGAGCCCCGGCTGGCCCGGATGAAGCACCCGCGGATGATCGAATACCGCGAGTCGTTGCCACGCACGCCGACAGGCAAGCTGAGCAGGCGCGACGTCCGCGAAGCGTATCTTTCGAGGTGAGCTGGGCACAGAACCCTGTATGAGGGAGTTCGTCGCAGGACTGGCGGCTGCCGCGGTGGTGCTCGCAGGCTGCGGGTCGGCCCCGCCGTCGCCGGGTGCCGCCACGCCGACAGGTACGGGCACCGCCTCGCCGGCGGAGACCGCTTCCCCGACCGCCTCCCCCACGGTGTCGCGGCTCCCGCTCGAGGCGGCGTACGAGCAGGTCATCACGAACGTCCTGCCGTCCATCGTGCAGATCACCACGAAGGTGGGCCTCGGATCCGGCGTCGTGTTCGACACGGCCGGGCACATCGTCACCAACGCGCACGTGGTCGGCCAGGCCCAGGAGATGGAGGTCACGCTCGCCAGCGGCGGCCCGCCGCGCCCGGCCAGGCTCGTCGAGTCGTTCCCCGCGGGAGACCTGGCGGTGATCAAGGTGGACCGGCCCGACGGCCTGCGCCCGGCGAAGTTCGGCGACTCGTCGAAGCTGCGGGTCGGACAGATCGTCCTCGCCATGGGCAACCCGCTGGGGTTCTCGGGCAGCGTGACGAACGGCATCGTCTCGGCGCTCGGCCGTACCGTCTCGGAACCGCAGTCCGCCGGCTCGCCCGGCGCCACGATCGCCGGCGCGATCCAGACCTCCGCCGCGATCAACCCCGGCAACAGCGGCGGCGCGCTCGTGGACCTGTCGGGTCAGGTGATCGGCATCCCGACCCTCGCCGCCACGGACCCCGACCTCGGCGGGGGCGCCGCTCCCGGCATCGGCTTCGCGATCCCCAGCAACACCGCCACCGACATCGCCGCGCAGATCGTCAAGGACGGCAAGGTCACCAACACCCACCGGGCGGCGCTGGGCATCAGGGGCAGCACGGTCGTCGGCGAGGACGGGCAGCCCTCCGGCGTGGGCGTCGTCAGGGTCGAGCGCGGCGGGGGCGCGGAGAAGGCCGGCATCCGGGCGGGCGACGTGATCGTCTCGATCAACGACGAGGAGACGGCGACCATGGCCGAGCTCTCCGAGGCCATCACGGCGCTCCAACCCGGCGACAAGGTGCGCGTGGGGGTCATCCGCTCGGGCGGGAAGAGGGAGACGATCACCGTGACGCTGGGGCAGCTGCCGGGCGAGTGACCCCGGGATCACTGCTTGGCGGTGAAGACGATCTCGACGCGGCGGTTCTTGGCCCGGTTCTTCTCCATGGGCTTGCCGTCCACCAGGTTGGGCAGCTTGGGACGGCTCTCACCGTACCCCTTCGCCTGGAGCGTCACCCCCGAGCCGGTCAGCAACCGGCGCATGGCCGTCTGTACGGCCTGCGCCCGGCGCTGCGAGAGCGTGACGTTGTAGGAGTCGCTCCCCTGGTCGTCCGTGTGCCCCTCGATCTTGACGACGCCGCCCGCGCCCTCCGCGCCGATCTTCCCGGCCACCTGCTTGAGCCGCTGCTCGGCCTTGCCGGTCAGCTTCCACTTGTCCAGCCCGAACAGCACGTCGCTGGTGAGCGCGACCGTCACCTCGCGGCCCTGCCTGGTCTCGCTCTGCGTGCCGTCCAGCGACTCGACCTCGCCGATGACGTCCTCCACGGGCAGCACCAGGTCCTCGACCGCCCCGGTCGCGTCCGGAGGCGTGCTGGGCGCCGGCGACAGGACGAGGGACACCGCGAGGCTAAGAGATCGGAACATCGGTGAACACGCCGAACATCGGCATCTCGACGTTGATCTTCGTGACGTCGGCGGGCGGGGCGGCGAAGACCGCGTACAACGTGGACGAGTCGCCCTTCTCCAGGAACTGGCCCTGGGTGCCCGAGCACACGCACTCCGCGTCCTCGCCCGTGCCGTTGCGGGCCACGCGGTAACGCTTGGCGTTGACCGGGTCGATCAGGGAGACGCCCTCCACCGTGTAGTCGAGCGGAGCCCCGCTCATGCCGTTGTGCAGGTTGACCTTGCCGTCGAGCGCGGTGACCGTCCAGTTGAGGGTGATCGTCCTGCCCTGGCGCTTGAGCGCGGTGACGTCGACCTTGGCCCTGCCGTGCATGTCGCCGGCGCCGACGTTCGTCTCCTTGGTGGAGATCGCCTCCGTCTCCTGCGCGGGCGCGCTCCGCTGTCCCGCGGACGGGCTCTGCTGCTCCGCGGCGGGGGAGGACGCCGGCGCCTCCGGGGCACTGCTCTGCGGCTGCCTCTCCTCGCCCCCGCCGCCCGGCTGGCCGGGAAGCACGCCGCAGCCCGCCAGTGCGACGGCCGCGAGGGTCAGCGCGATCGTCTTACGCATACCGTGATCACCTTCGTCTTCGGGGATGTGACCCTCACCGTAGGAAAGCGACCTTCAGGATGTGCATAGTCCGCGTCGCCTGCGCGTTTCCCGTGCGAGCCGCTGAGCCTCGGCCTTGCCCGGTTCATCACCGAGGCCGTCAAACTCTCCCATAGCACTCACAAGGGCCTCAAGTGCCCCATCGAGATCGGCCAGGTCGAGCATCGCCCGGGCCAGGGCCAGCAGGGCCTGCGCGGCCCCCCTGCGGTCCCCGTACGAGGTGAAGGTCTTCAGCGCCGCCCGCGCCGAGGCCGCCGCCTCGGCGGGAACCCCCTCCCTCCTGGAGAGCTCGGCCAGCACGAGCAGCACTCCCGCCTCACCCAGCGGGTCACCCAGCTCCCGGTACGCGGCCAGGCTCGCCTCCAGCGGGCCCGCGTCCATGCGCAGCGCGCCGAGAGCACGTAAGGCGTCGGCCCTGCCGCGCCGGTCGCCCGCCTCGTCGAAGACCTGGAGCGCACGGGTGAAGGCCCGCTCGGCCTCGTCCGCGCGCGTCTGGACCAGGCCGAGCCGCAACGTGATCCTGGCCAGCTCCAGCCCTTCGACCAGCGGCTGCGCCGCCCGCAACGCCGCCGCGGCCGCCTCGGTGCGTCCCTCGGCCCTGTGCAGATCGGCCAGGCCGCGCAGCAGCAGCGCCTCGCCCTGCCGGTGACCCGCCGCCCTGGCCGCGTCGAGGCCGGTCGCCGTCGTGGCGTGCCAGTCGTCGTGGTGCGCGCCCAGCTCGAACAGCGGGGTCAGGTAGAACGCCAGCCGCCAGGCGGCCTCGTACAGGCCGGCCCGGGAGAAGTCGTCGACGGTGGCCACGAGGAACCGGCGCTCGGCGCCCAGCCACCGCGCCTCACGCCGTGCCCACCCGGTCTCCAGCCCGGCCCCAGCCGGACCCGTCGGTGCCGAGCCGGTAGCCGAACCCGACAGAGCCGAACCCGACAGGGCCGAACCCGACAGGGCCGAACCCGACAGGCGCCAGCGGCTGAAGCCGGTGTCCCAGTCGGCCGCCTCAGGCGGGGCTCCCGTCCGGCCGGGCGGGTGGATCTCCGTGCGGCCGGTACCGGGCTCCGCGGGCAGGAGGGCGGCCCTGGCCTGCCTCGTCCGCTCCAGGACGGTCGCCGCCCTGGCCTCCAGGACCGTACGGGGGCCGCCGTCCTCCTCGATCAGGCGCTCGGCGGCGTAGAGCCGGGTCAGGTCGTGCCAGCCGTACCGTTCCTGGCCCGCCTCGTCCAGGCCGCGCGACTGCAGCAGGCCCGCCTCCACCAGCGGTTCCAGGTCCGCTCCCAGCACCCACGGCGCGAAGTCCGGCGCGGACAGGGCGCCCAGCTCGCGCAGCAGCCGCCGCTCCGGATCGGGGAGACCGCGGTAGCCGAGCGCGAGGCTGCCGCGTACGGCCAGGTCGCCGGCGCTGAGCTCGTCGAGCCTGCGCCGCTCGTCGCCCAGCCGTCCCGCGAGGTGATCGAGCGTCCAGCCCGGCTTCCTGGCCAGCCTCGACCCGGCGATGCGCAGGGCCAGGGGCAAGCCCCCGCAGAGCCGGACGATGCGCAGGGCCGCCTCCGGCTCCGCACGCACCCGGTCGTGCCCCGTCACCCCGCCGAGCATGGCCACGGCCTCGTCGTCGTCGAGCACCCCCAGCTCGTACGCCCGCGCCGCCTCCAGCCCGGCCAGCGGCGACCGGCTCGTCACCAGCGTGAGGCTGCCGGGACCCGTCGGCAGCAGCGGGCGCACCTGCGCCTCGTCGGCGGCGTCGTCCAGCAGCACGAGCAGCCGCCTGCCCGCCGTCATGCTGCGGTAGAGCCGGACCCGCTCGTCCAGCGCGGGCGGGACCGCGCCGTCGGGGCAGCCCAGCGAGCGCAGCAGGTCTTCGAGCACGGCACCCGGCGGCCGGGCGCCGAGCGCGGCGTAGAGTCGGCCGCCGGGACGCTCGATCCCGGCGGCGGCGTGCACGGCGACGGCCGACTTCCCGCAGCCGGGAGGGCCGTGCAGCACCAGGTGCACGGGCGCGGCAGCCTCCTCGCGGGCCGCCGCGCCGATCCAGTCGAGCACCTGCCGGCGCCCGGCGAAGTCGGACACGTCCGGCGGCAGCTCGTTGACCGGCGCCGCGTCCTCGCGGCTCCGGCGTTCGGCGGAGCCGGGCTGCTCGTCCGACAGCACCCGCCGGTGCGCCTCGGCCAGCTCGGCGCCCGGCTCCAGCCCCAGCTCATCGACGAGCGTGCGCCGCGCGTCCTGGAAGGCGCCGAGCGCCTCGGAACGGCGGCCCGCCTGGTGCAGCGCCTCGATGAGGTGTACCCACGCCCGCTCGCGCAGCGGATGGGCGCCCACCAGCGCCCGCAGCTCCCCGACCACCTCGGCGCCCCTGCCCAGGCTCAGGTCCAGCCGCACCCGCTCCTCGATCGCCGTCAGGCGCAGCTCCTCCAGCGGCACGGCGTACGACCTGCGCAGCACGGACGACTCGACATCGGCCAGCGCCCGGCCTCGCCACAACCCCAGGGCCGCCCTGAACCCGTCTGCCGCCTCCGCGATCCGCCCCTCCTCGCGCCGCCGCCTCGCCTCGACGACGAGCCGCTCGAACCGGTGGCAGTCGACGTCGTCGGGCTCCACGTCCAGCAGGTAGCCGCCGGGCACCGTACGGATGCCGTCGACCAGCTTGCGCAGCGCGCTGACGTACACCCTGAGCACCGACTCCGCCGACGCGGGCGGCCGGTCGTCCCATACCACGGACATCAACCGCTCGACCGGCACCTGCTCGCGGGCGGCCAGCAGCAGCGCCGCCAGCAACGCCCGGTGCTTGGCCGGCCCCGGCGCCTGCTCGCCCTCGACCCGGAGCGGCCCGAGCACACCGAACCGCACGTTCACGTACCTTTCCGCATCACTCGCCCACGGGCCGGAGCGCGAAGGAGTCGAAGCGCACGCGGGCGGGCTCGGTGGCGCCGGAGGCCGCGTGCACGCCGGCCTCGTCGGGCCCGTAGGGGGCGTCGGCGTCGGACACCTGCGCGACCAGGCGTTCGTTGAGCCACATGCGCAGCGTCACCTTGCCCCCGCTCTGGCCGCACTCCGCCACGATGCGGTTGCCGGCCGCCTTCTCCGCATCCGCCGGGCCGAACAGGGTCTGGCCCCGGGTGCCCGTGCGGCGTTTGACGATCGTGACCCTGCCCGAACCGCTCACCGCGAACTCGTAACGGTCACCGGATCGGGCCGAGCCATGGCACCACACACCGTACTCCCCGGCGCCCTCCTCCAGAGTCGCCTTCGCGCTGACGATCACGCCGCCCTCCGGCTCCCGCCGGGGCGCCGACTTCCACAACCGCCAGGACGGTTTCACGGTCAGCTCGTACGCCGGGCCGGCCAGCCGGGCGTTCCCGCCCTCCGACGGGCCGACCGCCCAGGACTCCCCGAACCCGGCCTCGTACGGCCAGCTCACCCGCAGGAGGCCGGGCACGGTCACGGCGGCGGTGACGGCGGCCACGAGCACCGCCACACCCGCCGCCCACGGCCACCGCCGCTTCCCCCGCCGGACCGGCGGCGGCCCTTCACGGCCGTCTCCCGGCCCTTCCGGCGGCCGGGCAGGAGAGCGGCCCTCGCGGCCGTCCCCCGGCCAGACGGGCGGCTGCCCCTCACGGCCGTCCCCGGACCGGGCGGGAGACCGCCCCCCACGGTCATCGCCCGGCCAGGCAGGCAACGGGCCCCCATGGTCGTGCCCCAGCCGGGCGGGAGGCTGGTCCGCGTGGTGGTTCCCCGGCCGGAGGAGGGATCGGCCGTCGGAGGGCTGCGGCCCGGAGGGAGGTTCCAGGACCCGGGTGCCCGGCACGGGGGTGGGGCGGGGGCCGGTGGGGACCGTGCCCGTCCAGGTGCGTTCGACGACTTCGGTGGCGGCGGCCAGGCGGGTGCCCCCCACCAGCTCCGACAGCAGCGCCTGCGCGCCCGGCCGCAGGCGGGGGTCCTTGGCGAGGGCACGCTCGACGATCCCCCTGATGCCCTCCTCCAGCCCTTCCAGCCGGGGCCCGTCCTGCATGATCCGGTAGAGGACCTCCCCCGGAGCCCCGCCCCCGAACGGCAGCCGTCCCGTCCCCGCGAACGCGATCACCCCGCCCCAGGCGAACACGTCGGCGGCGGGTGTGAGCGGCTCCCCGCGCACCTGTTCCGGCGCCATGAAGGCGGGCGTTCCGAGGATCGCCTGGCTGGCCAGGCTGTCGTTGTCCACGAGCTGGGCGATGCCGAAGTCGATGACGCGGGGGCCGAGCGGCGACAGGAGCACGTTGGACGGTTTGAGGTCGCGGTGGATCACCCCGGCCCCGTGGATGGCGCTCAGCGCGGTCGCGATGCCCACCGCCAGCGCCTCGAGGTTGCCGCCCGACAGCGGTCCCTGGTCGTGTACGGCCTGCGCGAGGTCGGGCCCCTTGACGTACTCGGTGACGAGGTAGGCGACCTCGCCGTCGATGCCGGCGTCCAGGACGGGCGCGGTGCAGAACCTGGCCACCCGGCGGGCCGCCGCCACCTCCCGATCGAACCGCCGGCGGAAGGCCGGATCCCGGGCCAGCGCCGGGTGGATGAGCTTGACCGCGGCCAGGCCGCCGGTGGGCGTGGTCGCGAGGTGCACCTCGCCCATGCCGCCCCGGCCGAGGACACGCCGCAGCGCGTACCCGCCTATGACCCGGTCACCGTCCATCGCAGACAGAGTAGCCAGATCCCGGCATTCACCACCCAGCCGACCACCCGGCCCGACCACCCGGCCCGACCACCCGGCCCGACCGCCCGGCGCAGCCGGTCAGGCCGTCGCCGGGCGGTCATGAGCGTGAGGGCTATGCCGCGGCGCGCCGGCGGTCGTGTTCGCGCAGGAAGTCCCGCAGGCCCGCCAGGTCGTCGGTGTTGACGTGGTCCACGTCGGCCGCGACGAGCTCGCGCCAGAGCGCGTCCCGCGCGGGACCGGCCGTGTCGGGGGTGGCCCAGAACCGCACGCGCTGCCCGTCGCGGTGCGCGGTCGCCACGATCTCGCGCAGTTTGTCCCGTTCGGCGGCCGGCATCTCGCCCTCGCCCAGCCAGCTGAAGTGGTTGGTCCAGTTGTCGCTGATCAGCGGGATCAGGCCCGGGTCACCCTGCCCCAGGTCGTCCATGCGCCCGTCGTAGAAGGCGTAGCGCCGCTCCTGGCCGGCCATGAGCTCGCGCGGCCGTTCGCCGCTGACGACCACGGTCACGGCGCCGGGCCGCACCTTGCCCTTGTGGTAGGTGGTGAGCATCCTCTTGTACGCCTTGAGCACCCGGTCGAGCTCGGTGTACGTGGCCTCGCCGTTGTTCTTGATGTCCACGAGCAGCTGGAGCCGCTGCCGGGTGCCGGGGAAGACGCTGCCGTGGCGCACCCGGCGGATCAGCGGGTCGAGGTAGAGCGACTGCAGCGTGCGGCCGGGCCGCAGGTCCTCGGGGTCGTGCCCGACCCGCAGCTCGCCGTCCACCAGGTAGATGTCGGCCTCGACGCTGGTGAACCCGTGGTCGAGCGCGTCAAGGAGCGGCCGCTCGTGCTCGTAGTCGTTGTGCGCGTGGGCACGTGGCAGCGGCTCCGGCCGGCCGTCCGCCTGAGCGGGAGCGGCCGCCAGCAGCATGGTTCCTGCCGCGACCAGCACGCCGAGGGTTCGACGCAACATCGCATCTCCTTGACATGGGAGGTAAGGGATGCGTGACACGTTACGCGTGCAAGTTGTGACATGGGTGACATCTCGCCTAATTGTCGGCGGCCGGCACGCGGCTCACTCGACCAACCGGATGCTGCCGGCCCGGCTCACTCGACGAACTCGATCTGGTGGTCCTCGACCTCGCCGCTGTCGGCCCATCCCGTCGGCGAGTCCACGGGCTCCGCCCTGGCGACCATGCGCAGCCGCATCCAGACGGGGCCGGCGGGCAGCGACTCCGGAAGGGGCCAGGTGAGCTCGGCGTCCTCGGCGCCCTCGCCGACCAGCGTGCTGGCCCGCTCGTCGGCGTCGAAGCGGCCGTCACGGTCGAAGTCGATCCAGCCGGCGACCCTCGACGACGATCCGGCGGTCACGGGCACCGAGATCCTGCACCTCCGGCCGCTGAGCATGCTGCGCTCCTCCCCGGCCTCCATGGCGTCGTCGCCCGTGTCCAGAGGCAGGGCGCGCGGGGTCATGCTCACCGCGTCGGTGTGGTCGTCGCTCACGGACCATCCCAGATGGGAGTCGGTGATCGCGTGCGAGGCCACACCGTACGAGGCAGGCGCGTCCGAGACGTCCTCGGCCAGTGACAGCTTGAACGCCGCCCACAACTGCGACATGGACGCGCCACGCCCCTTGCGCACGTCATGCGCCTTCAGCTTGATCGTGAACGCCCTGACCGTGCCGTTCACCTTGGCCGTCCCGCAGGTGTAGACCACCCCGCAGGTCGTGGAGCGGGCGGGATAGACCCTTTCCGGGGTGATCGCGCCGCTCGTGACCCGGTACCCGGGAAACCCGGCCGCCCAGGAGAAGGTGGGCCTGGCAGGTACGCCGCCGACCAGCTCGACGGCGGGCCAGTAGTCGTCGCGGCGCTTCCTGGACTCCCCCGAGGAGCCGCCCGTGCCGAACACGTGCAGCCGCGGGTCGCGTACGGGCCTGGAGAAGGTGAACGTCAGCAGGGCGACGTCGCTCCACTCGCCGTCCTCGGCCTCGAAGTCCTCGTAGAGGTCGACGAAACCCGCGGACGTCTTGGTGTTGGCCGGGATCAGGTATTCGTCGTCGGGCGCCGCGGGGTTGGCGGACGACGACTCGGCCGACGTCACCCGCGCCGTCCCGATCATCTCCTTGCGCACCGTCACCGTCACACCGGACGGCGTGCGGCCCGAGGCCACCGTGGGCGAGTTGGTGAACGACGATGGCGCGCTGTCGGCACGCGCGACGGGAGCGACCCCCGAAACGCCGACGAACGCCGTGGCCGTGCAGGCCACCATCACGCGAAAAGCCATAATTGCTCCCCCGAAGCTGGTGATCCAGATCTACCGTCCTGCCCGACCCGCGGGCGGCGGGACACGGTCAAGACATCGGCAATTTCGCCGTACGACGCGATCTGCGCAGGTGGCTCACGAGCCCCCTGGTCACGCGGCGGGCGGCGAAGTCGCACCCGCACACGAACCGCATGGAAGGCCCGAACGTGGCCGCCGCCGCCAGCCCGACCAGGCGGAGCCCCGGGACGGACGTCTCGAAGGTGGCGCTGAGCCGCGGCGCGGGGCCCGACGACGCCACCGCGCGCCGCAGGTCCCCCCGGAGCATCGCGATCCTCTCGACGTCCACCCGGTAGCCGGTGGCCGCGATCACGTGCTCGGTGTCGAGCGTGGTGGCCGCTCCCGACAGGTCCCTCAGGTGCAGGCGGACGCCGTCGCCGTACTCGGCGCCGGTCAGCCGCGTGCCCGAGATCACCTTGACGGCCCCGTCGAAGCGGTCCCTCAGCCACCAGGAACCTGCGGGTCCGAGCGTGTTGCGCACGATGTGGTCGCGGGTCGCCGCCGGCAGATACCTGATCGCGCCCGGCAGCCGCGACCAGACCACGGAGGGCCAGCCACCGCCGAGCCTGGACCGCGGCGCCCGTACCCGGGCGAGGAGCGTGCGCCGCTCCTCGGGGACGTCGTTCCAGGCCAGCGTGTCCGCCCTGGCCACGATCCGCACGCTCGCCCCCGCCTCCGCCAGCAGCGTCGCGGTCTCCAGCGCCGACTGCCCCGCCCCCAGCACGGTCACGTCGCGGCCCGCGAAGCCGTCCAGATCGTGATGGTCGCAGGCGTGCGTGGCAGCCTCGGGCGGCAGCCCGTCCAGGGCGCCGGGCCGGTAGGCGAACGGCAGATGCCCCACGGCCAGCACCGCGGTCCTGGCCAGCACGGACGCCCCCGACGACAACGAGAGCGCGAACAGGTGCCCCTCCGCGCCGACGGCCGTCACCTCCGACTCGTCCAGGGCCTGGCCCACCGTCCGCGCGCGGAACCACTTGCCGTACGCGACGAACCGCTCCACGGGCACCGGCTCGCCGTACGCGTAGCGGTGGAACGCGTCGAGGCCGTAGCGCCGCTCCGGGTCGCCGAGATGCGACGCGGCGGCCTCCGACTTCAGCAGCATTCCGCGGGGCATGTGGAATTCCCACGCCCGCATCGGTTTTCCGAAAATCCGGACGTCGAGTCCCGCGCCCAGCGCGTGAGCCGCCACCGAAAGCCCGTACGGGCCCGCGCCCACGATCGCCACGTCAATCACTGGCGTACGCAAATTTCCCCCCATTGTCATTTCCGCGACCCGGCGAGCCGGGCGAAACCACGCTTTATCGTCTGTCCGGCCATTCCCACGAAAGGCCGGAGGTCGTCGGCCGACAACCAGGCATATTCATCGGCCGCGCACAGGGCACGCAGGCTTTTCGGGCCGGCCGTGAAGAGGTCGTAGTTCTCCACCACGTACGTCCGTCCGTGACCGGCCCGCCCCCGCGTCGTCCACCGGCCGGAGAGGTGCAGGTGGGCGGCGCGCACGAGGTCGAGTCCCTCGCGGTCGGTGAACAGGCGGAACTGGGCGCCGAGCCGGGGATTGAAGTCCAGCAGGTGGTAGGTGCCCGCCGCCGCGTCGTGGCGGAAGTCGATGTCGACGACCCCGCGGTATCCCAGCGTCACGGCCAGCTCGCGCGCCGTGCCCTCCACGACCGGGTTGGGCAGCCACCGGCCCCAGGTGGTGAGCCCTGCGCCTCTCGGGTAGGCGCGCTCCTTCCGTCCCGCGCCGCCGTACAGGCAGCGCGAGTTCTCGTCGAAATAGCCGTGGAAGAACCAGTCCGAGCCCGGCCCTCCAGGCACGAAGCGCTGGAACAGCAGCTCGCGCCCTTCCACGTGCTGGAGCAGTTGTTCCACCTGTTGACTCCGGCGCACCAGGCCGGTCCTGCGCAGCCCGATGCCCGGGGGCAGGAGCCACGGCTGGGCCCACTTGGCGACCAGCGGCAGCCCGAAGTCGGCGACCGCCGCCGCCGCGTCGCCGGCGCCGGTGATCAGGCGGGTCTCCGGCTGGACGACGCCGAGCGTGGAGCAGAGCTGGTGCAGCAGGCGCTTGTCCGCCAGCGTGCGCGGCAGGCCGGGCGTCTGGTCGGGCATGAGGTAGAAGGGACGCAGGTCGGCCGCGTGCTCGGCGACGGCGATGGCCCCCGCGTCGTCCAGCGTCAGGAGCACGGCCGGGCGTCCGATGCGGTCGGCGGCCCGCGTGAGCGCCTGGACGGTGTCCCCGCCGCGCGACCACGTGTGCATCCGCGCCAGATACCGGGAGCGGTACGTCGGCGCGTGCGTGCCCTCGACGAGCCCGTGCACCTCCACTCCGGCCCTGCCGAGCGAGCGAATGGCGCCGAGCGTCCCGTGATGAAAGACATTGGAGTCCAGTCGCAGCACGAGCGCCGGGACGGTGCAATCGAGCATGATTTACGTCCTCCTCCTTACGAAAAGCTATTGATCCGGCAAGTGGCAGGTTGAATATCCGATCGGCCGTTATTCGGGGTGTAGGGAATGAGGGAAAACTTCGACGGGGGACATGCGATGGTGATGAGAAAGGGCTATCTGCGCTGTTCGCTGGCGATCGTCACGATCGCGGCGGCGGTGTGGCTGGGCCTGGGCGCTTGGGGCGACGACCCGCCGGACGACCGGCAAGGTCACGGCGCGGCGCTGGGAGTCTTCCTGGGCTCCGACTCGCGCGGTCCCATGCACCTGGAACGCTTCGAGTCCTGGTTGAACAGCAGCGTGACGGTGGGACGCACGTACCTGCCCGGCGAGACCTGGCAGTCGATCGAGGGAGCCGAGTTCGTCCTCGGCCCCTGGACCCGCTGGCGAGCCGCCGAACCGGACCGGGTCCTGGCGCTGAACGTGCCGATGATCGCTCCGAACGAGTCCGGGATGCCGGACGCGGAAGTGGCGCAGCGGCTGGCCGAGGGCGCCCGCGGCGACCACGACCACCGTTTCGCGGAGCTCGGCAGGAAACTGGTCTCCGCCGGCGCCGGCGACACGATCATCGTGCTCGGCTGGGAGATGAACGGCACGACCTACTCCAGCCGCTGCGCGCCGAACCCGGAGGCGTGGAAGCAGTACTGGCGGCGCATCGTGGCGGCCATGCGCGCGGCGCCCGGCCAGCGGTTCCGCTTCGACTTCGCGCCCAGCCGCGGGCTCGACGCGATCCCCTGGACGGAGTGTTACCCGGGTGACGACGTGGTCGACATCATCGGCATGGACAGCTACGACCAAGGGCCGGGCGAGGACTTCTCCGACTACGTCAACCAGCCGTACGGGCTGCAGGCGCACGCCGACTTCGCCGCCCGGCACGGCAAGCCCATCTCGTTCCCCGAGTGGGGGTTGTTCCGCAACGGCGACCGGCCCGACTACGTCCGCCGGATGCTCGACTGGATCGACAGTCACAACGTGCTCTATCACTCGATCTCCGATTACTGTCCTCACGGCATCTGGCAGTGCTCGTCGAACCCGCGCTCGGCTGAGGTCTTCCGCGAGCGGCTGCACCGGCGCCCTTTTCCCGTGCCGACCCCGAGCAGCCCGAGCGTGGACGAGGCGAGCGCGTCCATCGACCGGCCCACGTCGAACCCGCCCGCCAGCTCCACGGCGGCCGCCCCCTCCGCGGCGGCGAGCGCGGGGCTCCCGAGCCTGCGCAGCAGCGCCTCCGCCAGCTCCCTCACGTCGCCGGGCGCGACGACCGCGCCGACTCCGCCGGACACCAGCTCGGAGATCCCCGGCACGCCGTAGGCGACGAGCGAACGTCCCGTGGCCAGCGCCTCCAGCGCCGTGAGCGGCAGCCCCTCCCAGCGTGAGGGCAGGACCACCACGTCGGCCGCGACATACCAGGGCCTGGCGTCGGCCACGTCGCCGGCGAAGTCAACGCGCGGCACGGCCCGCGCCCGCAGCGCGGGCAGCAGCGGGCCGTCGCCGACGACGACCAGCCGGGCCGCGCCGTCGCGCGCGGCCACCCGCTCCCACGCCGACAGCAGCAGGTCCTGGCCCTTCTGCCGGGTGACCCTGCCGACGCAGACCGCCAGCGGCGTCCCTTCCGGGATGCCGCTGGCCGCGCGGGCCGCCGCGCGCTCCCCCGGGCCGGCGGGCCGGAACCGGCGCAGGTCCACGCCGTTGCGCACCACCACGAGCTCGGCGGGCACGCCGTGCCGCCTGGCCAGCTCCGCTTCGCCCGTACCGACGCAGATCACCAGGTCGGCCCAGCGCGCGGCCAGCCGTTCCCAGCCCAGCGCCGCCGCGGCGAGCGCGCCGCGGGCCGCCAGCCACGACCAGCCGTGCGGCTGGAAGAGCGTGGGCACCCGTCCCCGCAGCGCGGCCCTGCCCGCCAGCCCGGCCTTGGACGAGTGCAGGTGCACCACGTCGGGGCCGAACTCCCTGACGATCCGCGCCAGCCGGGCCGCCTGCCCCACGTCGGCGAGCCCCGGCGCGCGGGTCGCCTCCCAGGCCAGGCAGGGCACGCCCAGACCGGCCAGGTCGCCGGCCAGCTCTCCGGCGACCTGGCCGGCCGGCGGGCAGGCGACCGCGACCCGCCAGCCCCGCCGCGCCTGGTCGGCGGCGGCCGTCGCCACGTAGGCGCCGACCCCGCCGTCCACCGGCTGCGTGACGTGCAGGACGCGCGGGGTCACCGCCATGCCGCGAACCTCTCCACCAGGCGCGGGCAGCGCCGCTTCAGCAGTTCCTGGCCCGCCGCGCGGGCGCCGGCGCTCGCGGCGTAGGCGGCGGACCGGACGCCGCGGCCGAGCATCACCCGCTGGTTGACGACCGCCTCGCAGCCGAACTTCGCCTTGTGCGGCTCGTCGCCGCGCAGCAGGCTCAGCACCGGCCTGCCGAGCCGGTGGGTCGTCTCCAGGTTGTCGCGCAGCAACATCGTGAGGACGTCGGCCTCGGCGCGCAGCTCCGGATCGGCGCCGTACAGGTAGCCGCCCACGAAGTCCTTGCCGACCACGGTCAGATCGCAGGCCCGCAGCCGCCCCCGCACCCTGAACTCCTTCAGCACCGCGCGGTCCTCCACCACCAGCGACCGCGTGGCCCGCGTCAGATGCTCCCTGAACCGCGGCTGCGTGTGCTGCACGTTGATCCCCCGGCTCTCCCACTGCAGGGTGTGCAGCCGCAGCAGCTCCGTCACCGACTGCTCGACCCGGTCCGGCTCGACCACGTCCACCGACAGGTCCATCGCGTCGAGCTTGCGCAGCGCCGTCCGCAGCCGGCGCGCCCGCCGGCCGTTGAGCGCGGCCGCCACCTGCTCGATCGGCTGCCCCGGCAGCTGCAGGCAGGTGGACGCGGGCAGGGTCCAGGCCCGGGCGCCCCAGAGCCCGGCCAGCCGCAGGACGGCCGCGCCCGGCCGGGCCTCGGGCAGGTCGATCACGTCCCAGCCCGGCTGGGCGAGCAGCCCGGCGCGCAACTCGCGCATGCCCGCGTCGCCCTCGGCGTCGTCCACCAAGATGTCCGTGAAGTCGGATTGCCCGCCGCCGACGGGCGTCAGCACCCGGCAGCCCAGCCGGTACTCCAGCCTGAGGGGCGCCGCCGCCACCAGCCGCCCGCCCCGGTAGGCCAGGAACACCCGCAGCCGCCCCGGAGTTCCGTAGGCCCGCCACCAGGAGCAGAGCCAGCTGTACGACTGGAACGGCGTGGCGGTCGAGCTGCGCTCGTGCAGGTCGGCCCAGTCCTCCGCCAGCCCCGAGAGCGCGTTGCGCGGCACGACCCGCAGCGTGAGCCGCGCAGCGTGCGCGGGTGACAGGGCCGGTGACGGGGCCGGCGACAGGGCGGGCGAGCCGTTCGACGTGGACGCGCCGGGCGTCGCGGCGCTCACGCCTCCGCCCCGCTCAGCACCGGCGCGGGGTCGCGCCGCGCCTGGCGCAGCGCCTGCGGCGCGGCCAGGCGGATCAGGCCCGCGACCAGGGCCGCCCCGAAAGCACCGACGGCCACGCTGGCCAGCGGCACCGGGGCCGAGGGGCGGGTCGGGATGGACGCGCTGGCGAAGGGCGCCAGCCGCACGCGGGTGTC
The DNA here is from genome assembly GCF_039871615.1 of Nonomuraea sp. B10E15. Classification (NCBI taxonomy): domain Bacteria; kingdom Bacillati; phylum Actinomycetota; class Actinomycetes; order Streptosporangiales; family Streptosporangiaceae; genus Nonomuraea; species Nonomuraea sp. B10E15. The sequence goes on along the minus strand of NZ_JBDPMB010000002.1, from coordinate 213,473 downwards.
GGTGGCGTGCCCGTTGGCGTACGTGATCAGCGCGGTGGCCGCCCGGTTGACGCGGTCCGCGGCCTCCCACCCGGTGGGCGCCACGGACGTCAGACGCACCAGAGGGGCGTCCGGCGAGGCCGCCACGCTCAGGCTGCCCCATTCGGTCACGTCGCCGGTGAGCAGGCCGGGGTGACCGGAGATCCGGGCGTAGGCGGAGGCGAAGTCGATCGCCTGCGCCGGGTCGCCGCCCGCCACCACCACGACGTAGGCGTCCGCGCTGTAGACGGCGTCCCTGGCCACGGCGTACGCGGCCCCGGCAGACGCCCCCAGCGCCAGGGACAGCGGCAGCCACCATCGCGCGAGCACGCCCATGATGCGGGCCCGGGTCCATGTCATCGTTGATCCTCCGTGGGTGCGGCGCCCAGCAGGCGCAGGTAGAGCGACTCCAGCCGGTCGGCCTGGCGGCGGATGTCGTAGAGGCGGACGGCGTCGGGCGGGGGCAGCCTCCCCGGCGGGCGGCCGGCGAGCGCGGCCAGTTCGGCGGCGATCCGGTCCGGAGGGACGCGCCTGGCCCCGGGCGCCGAACCCGGCGGCAGGTCGTCGATGGCCGGGCAGGTGTCGTACAGGACCGGGAGGCCCGCGGCGAGCGCCTCGACGACCGCGAGGCCGAACGTCTCCTCCGCCGACGGCGCGGCCAGCACGTCCATCGCCGACAACATCGCCCGCACGTCCGTCGACTCGCCGGCGAAGATCACCCGGTCTCCCGCGCCCACCGCGCCGGCCAGCTCCCGCAGGCGCGGCTCGCACGAACCCGAGCCGACCAGGAGCAGAACGGCGGTTTCGAGCGCGGGCAGCGCCTCGATCAGCGCGTCGAAACGTTTGCCCGGCTCCAGCCGGCCGACCCCGCCGATCAGGAAGGCGTGCGCCGGCACGCCCAGCCGCTGACGGGTGCGCCGGCGCAGCGCCGCGTCGAAGCCGAAGGCCCCGCCGTCCACGCCGTTGGGGATCACCACGATGCGCGAGCGCGGCACGCCCCAGCCGGCCAGCCGGTCGGCCACGGTCGGCGAGACGGCCACGGTCAGGTGCCCGAGCAACTCGCTGGCGAGGTACAGCGCTCTGACGGAGCGGGTGAGGCGGCGCCCCTCGATGTGCTCGCGGCCGATCGAGTGCTCGGTCGCCACGATCGCGGGGACGTTCGCCAGCCGCGCGGCCAGCCTGCCGTACACGCAGGCGCGGTAGAGGTGGGTGTGGACCACTTCGTAGCGGTGCCTGCGCATGAGCCGGGCCAGCCGCCCGACGGCCCGCAGGTCCCGGTTCCCGCGCATCCCGACCTGGTGGACGCGCACGCCGGTGCGCGCGATGGCGTCCGCGACCACGCCGGCGCCGGTGAGCACCGCGACGTCGCACCGGGCCCGCAGGTGCGGCAGCAGGAAGCGCAGCTGCTGCTCCGCGCCGCCCGCCGCCAGACCGGTGATGACATGCAGGACCTTCACCACCCCCACCGGACCTGGTGACGCACCCGCTTGGCGCGCAGCCGCAGCGCGCCGTCCCGCTCGCCGACGTAGGTCCGCGGCAACGCGTAGCGGCCGCTGAGCTCGGACTTCCAGATCGCGCAGCCGTAGCCGTAGCCGGCCCTGCGGACGGCGTCCACCTCGCGCGCGCCGGCGTGCCCGTACGGGTAGCAGTATCCGCTCACCGGCTCGCCGAGCAGGTTCTCCAGCGCCGCCTTGCCGGCCGTCACCTCGTGCCAGAGATCGTCCTCGCTCAGGCCGGTCAGCGAGCGGTGCCCCGCCGAGTGCGAGCCGACCTCCATGCCCTGCCGCGCGGCCCGGCGCACGCCGTCGGCGTCCATGAGGGGCTTGCGCGGCCCCTCGGCGTCCCAGGCGTTGTGCTCGCCGATCAGGTCGGACACCACGAAGACCGTGGCGGTGAACCCGCGTTCGAGCAGCGCGGGGACGACCTCGCCGAGGAAGTCGGCGTACCCGTCGTCGAACGTGAGCCCGACCAGGCGCCCGGCCCTGCCCTCCGCGTGGGCGCGCAGCAGCTCGCGCATGGAGACGCCGGTCAGGCCGCACCGGGCCAGCCAGCGCAGCTGCCGCTCGAAACGGTCGGGCGAGACGGTGATCTGGAAGGGATCGCTGTCATATTTCTCGATGGAGTGGTACATGAGCACGTACGGCATGGCGGTCATCCGCGACCTCGCGTCCTGATCGAGCGGGTGATTTCGGTGAGCGTGGTCGCGGCCCCCGCGAGGGCCGCGACGGCGCAGAAGGCGGCGGCGATCGCGGCGCAGGTCAAACCCAGGGAGACCGGCAGCGGCAGGTGCGCCAGCAGCGGCCGCGTGACCCAGCCCGCTCCCGCGCCGGCCGCGCCGGCCAGGAGCAGCGCGCCGACGGGCGTGGCGGCGTCGCGCAGCGGCAGGGCGATGACGCGCCTGCGCAGCCCGGCCAGCAGCACCACGCCGGTCAGCGTGATCCCGGCCGCGTTGGCCGCGGCCAGCCCTGTGACCCCCCACGCCGGCCGGGCCAGCACCGCTGTTGTGGCCAGCCCCGCGGCCATCGCGAGCGCCGGGTACCAGGAGGCGCGGGGCCCGCAGAAGTACGTGCGGCACACGACCCCGACCACCGCCTGGCCGAGCAGTCCCAGCGTGTACACCTGCATGATCCGCGCGGTCGCGGCGGTGTCCGCCTCGGTGAACGCGCCGTACCGCAGCAGGACGGCCACGACGTCGGGAGCGCAGACCAGCAGCGCCGCCGTGGCGGGCAGCACGATCGCCGAGGCGGCGACCAGGTCGCCGACCAGCCTCCTGCGCGCCTGCGCGCCGTCACCGGCGGCGACGGCGCGGGCCAGGTCGGGGAAGGTCACCGTCGCCACGATCAGGGACAACACCATCGGCACCTGCGCGATCTTCTGCGCGTAGTTGAGGTGCGAGATCGATCCCTCGGGCAGCGACGAACCGACGAACCTCTCGATGAAGACCTGGCTCTGGCGCGCGAGCGTGAAGATCGCGATCGGCAGGAACGCGGCCAGGGGCAGCGGCACCCCGCGCGTGGGGCGGCGGGGCGGGCCGAAGCGCCGGACGAACGCCGGGGCCTGGACGAGCACCATGCCCGCGCCGCCCACGGCCACGCCCACCGCGGCGCCGTACGCGCCCTGGTCGCGCAGCGACCACAGGCAGACGATGATGCCCAGGTTGTAGGCGACGTAGATGGCGGCAGGCGGCGCGAACGTCTGGTGCGAGCGGAGCGCCGCGCTGAGGTAACCGGCCAGCCCGAACGTCAGGATCGTGACCGAGGCGACACGCATGCAGTCGGCCGCGAGGTCGGCCCTCGGGATGCCGGGGGCGAGCAGGCCGACCAGCCACGGCGCGCCCGCGGCGGCGACCGCGCTCAGCGCCGCGAGCGCGAGACACAGGTACGGCAACGTCGACGACACCAGGACCCGCGGGTCGTCACCCGCCTCCACCGCCCGGCTGAACAGCGGGACCAGCACGAAGGCCATCGCGCCCTCGATGAGCAGGGGGGCCGCGGTCTCAGGGATCGTCCAGGCGACGAGGAACGCGTCGGTGCCGGCGTCGGCCCCGAACGTCGTGCCCAGCAGCAGGTCGCGGACGAAGCCGAGCAGCGAGCCGAGGCCGATGAGCAGCGCGGTGACGCTGACGGCCCTGACCGCCGGCGAGGTGGCCGTCGTCATCGTGTCCCGCCCGGCCCTGACCGGGGCACGGCCAGGGCTCCGGTCACCGGCGGCGGCCCCGCGCGGCGGGTGACGCGCGCCAGGACCAGCCCCAGGACGACCGACATGACCAGCGTCGGAGGGCCGCCGATGTCACCGTAGACGAAGTCGGCCAGCTGCCAGGTCAGCAGCCCGGCCGCGATCACCGCGCCCCCTCGGACCGCCCACCACGCCATGGCCCCCAGGCAGAGGCCCAGGGCGGCCAGCCCGAGCAGGCCCTGTTCGCTGAGGGTCAGCAGGTACATGTTGTGCGGGGAGAGCAGCGGCTGCCGCTGGAATCCGTGCACCGGGTCGTCGGTGTCGCTGCCGGACGACAGCTCGATGGGCGCGTACGTGTCGCGCAGCTCCGCGAACCGGCGCGGTCCTACCCCGGTCAGCGGGTGGTCGAGCCACATGCCGGCGGCGGTGCGCCACAGGGTGTACCGGTCGCTCAGCGACTGGTCGGGCTGGGTCACGGCGGAGGCCATCGAGGCGACCCGCCGTCCCAGCACGTCCGATCCCGTGCCGAGGCCGGCGACCAGCACGGTCCCGGCGGCGGCGCCGGCGAGGAGCACCCGTGCGCCGAGCACCCGGCTGCGCATGAAGACCATGACCAGCGCCGCGCACAGCAGGGCGAGCCAGGCGCCCCTGCTGAGCGACAGGGCGAGGGGCACGCAGAGCAGGGCGGCGCCCCCGAGCGCGGCGGCGCGCCGCCGGCCGCGTACGCCGAGGCCCACGCCCAGCAGGATGATCGCGCCGAAGCTGACCACGCTCGCCATGCCCATGACGTCGAGCGCGCCGAACGTGCCGACGGCCCGCACCCGCTCCCCTGCGTACGACGCCCCGGTGCCGGTGAACGCCTGAACGCATCCGACCACGCCCTGCACGGCCGCCGCGCCGACGACGGCCCCGCCGACGATCAGGCTGTCGGCACGGTCGCGCACCGTCACCATGACGGCCAGCGGGACGATCACGAACACCTGGACGTACCTGAGGTAGCCCGGCACGCTCGCCAGCACGTCGGGCGAGGCCAGCACCGCGATGGCGGCCGCGCCCGCGACGGGTGCGAGCACCAGCGCGCGGGCGGGCAGTTCGGCCGCGCGCTGGCTCGCGACCAGAAGGGCGAGCGCGACGGCGGCCAGCGCGACGGAGGCGATGTCGGCGGCCGTCACCCGCACCTGGGCGGTCAGGCCGTCGAGCCCCGCGGGCAGGCAGGTCAGGAGCACGGTCGCGGCCGCCACGAGGCTGGGTCGGGGAAGGGCGCCCAAGGGTCAGCTCCCGCCCAGCCGGAGCAGCGACCACACGGTCCGTACCATGATCTTGATGTCGGAGCCGAAGGACCACCCGTCGATGTAGTGGTTGTCGAAACGGGCGCGGTCCTCGATCGAGGTGTCGCCGCGCAGCCCGTGGACCTGGGCCCATCCGGTGATCCCGGCCGGCAGCCGGTGCCGCAGGCCGTATCCGGGAATGGTGCGGGAGAACTCGTCGACGAAGTGCGGGCGTTCCGGCCGGGGGCCGACGATGCTCATGTCTCCCTTGAGAACGTTCCAGAGCTGCGGGAGCTCGTCGACCGACGTCCTGCGCAGCAGCCTGCCCACCCGGCCGACCCGGCTGTCGTGGGCGATGCTCCACAGGGTCGCCGACTCGTGCGCGTCGGCGGGTTTCATCGTCCTGAGCTTGATCACCTCGATCGGCTCTCCCTGGCAGCCCACCCGCCGCTGCCGGAAGAGCGGGCTCTGGCCGACCTCCGCGCGAATGATCAGCGCGCAGAGCGCGAGAAGCGGCGCGGTCAGAAGGAGGCCGATCAGCGCGATCGTGATGTCGAGTGCCCGCTTCAGCGGCCAGAGCGCGCTGTGCTGCGCGGCGGGACGCATGCGGAGCAGCGGGAAGCCGCGTACGTGCTCGCGCAGCGTGACGAAGTCGACGATCAGCTCGCTCAGGTCGAGCGCGAGGTACACGTCGCAGCCCAGCGCCCTCGCCGTCCGCGCGAGCGGCTGCTGCCCTGCCCCCGCGAGGATCACCGCGCGCACCTCGTAGGCCTGGATGATGTGCGCGGCCTCGCTGGGCCGGCCGAGAACGGGCAGGTCGGAGGTGTCCCCGGCCGCCTCGTCCAGGAAGCCCAGGGGATACAGGCCGTGCTCCGGGTGGTCGAGCAGGCTCTCCGCCAGCCGGCGGCCGTACGGTCCCGCGCCGATCACCAGGGTGGGCGCCGACCGTCCGTACCGGTGCGCTCTGCGGGCCGCGAAGGCGAGCATGCTCCTGCCGCACACGGCGAGGAAGGTGTAGAGCACCGCGCACAGCACGATCGTGACGAACGACGCCGACTCCCGGAAGGCCACGCAGGCGGCCAAGAAGCCGGATCCGGCGATCCAGCCGCCACGGTCGAGACCGGAGGCCAGGACCTGCGGCGCGTACACCCGGCCGAGGCCGTTGAGCACGACGACCAGGACGGCCGCGACGGCGACGGGCGGAATGCCCCGGCCCGCCTGGGCGGCGGTGAAGGCCATGCACAAAAGGTCGACGCCGACCAGGACGAGTGGCTGCGCTGCTCGCCATGATCGTGAGCTCCGGCGCTCCGCCGGCCGCGCGGCCCGGCGATCGCCCCCAACGCTAACAGCCACTGCTTCTCCGGACATAGCTCGTTCGACCGGTCTGACCTTCGATCAGCCAATCCATCCACCCATGAAGCCCATAGTCACCTTTTCGGCAACCTGCCGCGGCATAGGGCGTTGAGCAGGGGCTTTCCTAGGCAATACGCGAACAATCCCGCAGCGAGCGATTTGATGGTAGCTCCACCAGCCGGAGAAAATCGAATACGTGAAGGGCGAAAGCACCGCGCCGCTCGGCAACATTTCCTTGGCCATTCTTTGAGCAGGCAAATGCAATTTCGACGTTTAGCTCAGGATTTATCACGCAAAACGGCGGCGCCCACGGGGACACCGCCGTTCTGGAGCCGACCGGCCTACCGCCGCAGGACCATCCTGGCCGGATTCACCAGCAGGAGGCCCGCGACGCCGAGCACGGGCAGGAGGGTGAGCTGCCAGAGGCCGGCGCCTTCCCAGCCGAGCGCGCCGACGAGACGGGCGAACAGCAGCCCCGAGAAGGCGGCGGCGACGTAGTACGTGAGGATGAACAGCCCCGCGCCCCGGCCGACGTGGTGCGGGCGGACGGCCCGCTGCATGGCGGTGGAGCAGTTGGTGAACAGGAAGCCGCTGGCGAAGGTGCCCATGAGGAAGGAGAGCAGATACTGCGCCGGAACCGCGGTCGCGACCTGGTACATGAGGTAGGCGGTGACCGACGTGGCGACCATGGCGAGCATCAGGAGGCGGGCCTGGTTGAACCGGTCGCCCAGCCAGCCCGCCGGCAGGGCCATCATGGCGCCCAGACCGCCCATGGACACCGCGAAGGCCGCCTGGTCCGCGGTGAAGCCGAGCCCTTCGCGGAGGAAGGTCGGGTAGAGCCCGAGATAGCCGTAGAAGACCAGGCCGGACACGGCGCAGGCGATGCCCACGCCGAGGGTGTTGCGGTTGTAGGGGGAGGCCGGCACGTGCTCGTACGCGGTGGCGTCGGCCTGCGAGGCCCCTCCGGTGACCGCCTCGGTCATCTTGCGCGACACCGTGAACGCGATGAGCAGGCTCATGGCGAGACCGGCGGCGGCGAACAGGAAGAACGGCGTGCGCCAGGTGCCGGAGCTCTCGGCGAGCCCCGTGCCGATGAGCGGGCCGAGGAAGACGCCCAGCCCGAACGCCACGCCCACGACGCCCGCGGCCAGCGCGCGCCGGTGGAAGAAGAACGCGCCGATCACCGCGTACAGGGCGGTGGCCTGCACGCCCTCGCCGATGCCCGAGACGAGGCGGTAGATGCTCATGTCGACGAACCCGACGGCGAGCGGGATGGCCAGCGTGCCGAGGGAGTAGACCAGCACGCTGATGACGATGATCGTCCTGCGGGAGAGCCGGTCGGCCAGGTAGCCGGCCGGGGGCCCGGCGAGCGCGAGCCCCAGCGTGAAGCCGGTGGCCAGCAGCCCGCCCTGCTCCAGGGAGAAGCCGAGCTCGGTCCGGATCTCGGGCAGGAGGGGGTAGAAGATCTGCCGGTCCATCGCGTTGAGCATGTACGACGCGCACAGGACCGCGAACCCGATCGCGACGGAGGCCTTCGTCACCTGCTGGGAGGCACCGCCCTGGGGGCGCTCTGTGGTGCTGCTCATCTGGCGCTCCTATGCGCTGGAGGGCACGAGACCACTGCCGGGCACGCGGCCGCGCGCTGAGCGGACATTCGTCCGTACAGTGGTCACCATGGGCTGGCCTCAGAATGATGTGCCCAGGGTCGCCTGTCAAGGGTCTGTTCCCACCCGGAAGGTCACCTCGGACAATTGTCCGCAGTATGGCTGTCCTCGTCCACCCACGCCGGTTCTCGCTCGTCCCGGCGCATCCACGGCTCAGCCGGGCTCCGTTCGGGAAGAGCGCCGATCAACGGCCCGCCGGGCTCCGTTCCAGGCGGGCGCCGATCGGCGGGTCAGACGAGCTCGGCCAGGAACTCCTCAACGGCCGCGGCTTCGGGCACGCCCAGGTCGGCGTAGAGGCGCCGGGACCGTTCCGCGTGGTCCCGCGCCGCGTCCACGCGGCCACGATCATGGTGGGTGCGCGCCAGTCCCTCGTGGGCGCGCGCCTCCTCGGCCCGGTTGCCCACCTCGCGCGCGACGGCGAGGGCGTCGCAGTGACGCGCGACGGCCTGGTCGTGGTCGCCGAGGCACCGGCCGGCCTCCCCCAGACCGTTGAGCGGCGCGGCCTCGTCACTCCGGCCGCCCAGCTCGCGATAGAGCTCCAGCGCGTGCCGGTGCTGGTCGCGGGCCTGCTCGTACCGCCCCTGCGCCAGGTAGTCCTGGCCGAGAAGGTCGAGCACGCCGGCCTCACCGCTCCGGTTCCCCAGCCGGCGGTGGAGCGCGAGGGCCCGGCGATGGTGGTCGAGCGCCGCGCGATGGCGTCCCTGCCGCTGGTGGCTGACGCCGAGACTGCTCAGCGTGTAGGCCTCCCCGACGGGGTTGCCGATCTCGCGGCTCAGGGCGAGAGCCTGCTCCAGATGGTGGTCCGCCCGCTCGTACGCGTGCCGTCGCAGGCACACGTTGCCGAGCGTGTTGTGCGCCCGCGACTCGCCGAGCCGGTCGCCGGCCGCGCGGCACAGGTCCAGGGCCGGCCCGCAGACCTCGTACGACTCCTCGTAACGGCCCTGCCGCCAGCGCACCCAGGCCAGATCGAGCCGGGCCAGCGCCTCGCCCGCCGTGTCGTCCCCGCGGCGGGCGGCCTCCAGCGCCTTCGTGTGCACGATGATCGCGTCGGCGTGGTGGGCGTGACCGTCGAGGTAGGGATGCACGACGGTCGCCAGCCGGCCCGCGTGCACCGGCCAGTCGCCGTCGGCCGCCCGGCTGCAGGCGGCGACGAGGTTGGCGCGCTCGCCGTCCAGCCACGCGCTCGCTTCGGCGCCGTCCACGAACGACACGGTCTCCGGCGCGGCGAGTGACGGCCTGCGGAGGCCGCCGAACGGGTAGAGAGCGGCGATCGCCGCGGCCGCCGTGCGCAGGTAGTGGTCGAGCAGGCGGGTCAGGGCGTCGTGCCGGGCCTCAACCGTCTCCTCGGCGGAGACGGTGGCGCGCGCGTGTTCGCGGAGCAGGTCGTGGAACGTGTATCTCCCAGGCTCGTACTGCGCCAGGACATGGGCGTCCAGCAGGTCCTCCAGCAACGTCTCCGCGTGGTCGGCGGGGACGCCGGCCAGCGCGGCGGCGGCGTGGACATCGACGTCGCGCCCGGGATGCAGGCCCAGCATCCGGAACATGCGCTGCCGCTCGGCATCCAGATGCCGGTACGACAGCGTGAACGCGGCCGCGACACCCCTGTCAGGGGTGGACAGCTCGGCCAGCCGGCGGCGCTCGTCACGCAGCCTGCCGGCGAGATAGCCGGCGGTCCAGCGAGGGCGATGGTGCAGCCGCGCGGCGGCGATCCGCACGGCCAGCGGCAGGAACCCGCACAGCTGCAGCACGTCGAGGACCGCGCTCGGTTCGGCCGTCGCCCGTACCCCCACGATCGAGGTGAACAGCCGCACGCCGTCCTTGGCCGGCAGCACGTCCATGGACAGCGTGCGGGCGCCGTCGAGATCGACCAGCCGGCGGCGGCTGGTGACCAGGACGAGGCTGTCGGAGGCGCCCGGCAGCAGGGGCTTGACGTGGTCGGTGTCGGCGGCGTTGTCCAGGACGATCACGACCCTGCGCTGGGCGAGCTCGGCCCGCCACAGCGCGGCCCGAGCGGCGACCGAGGAGGGGATGCGTTCGGCCGGCACCCCGAGCTGGCGCGACAGCGTCTCCAGCGCGGCGCCCGCCTCGATCGGCTCGTGCCCCGCCGTGTGCGCCTGCAGGTCGACGAAGAGCTGCCCGTCGGGGTACCGGCCGGCCAGCGCGTGCGCGGCGTGAATCGCCAGCGCGGTCTTCCCGATGCCCGCCATCCCGTCGATGGTCAAGATCGTCGAACCGGGCCCGAGCCCGGCGATCCGCTCCAGCTCGACGGTTCGGCCGGCGAAGTCGGGAATGTCGTACGGCAGGAAGTTCGCCCGCCGGGGCTCGCGTGCCGCGGCATTGTCCCGCGGCGGGAGCTGCTGATCCGCATCGCCCCGCAGCACGGCCTGCTCGATGGCCACGAACGCCCGGCCGGGATCCAGCCCTTGCTCTTCCACCAGCGACTCGCGGAACGCCCTGGCCACCGACAGCGCGTCGGCCTGCCGTCCCGCGCGATGCAGGGCCAGCATCAGCTGACCCGACAGCCGCTCGCGCAGCGGGTGCGCCGCCACGTGCGCGGACAGCTCGTCGATCAGGTCCTCGTGCCGGCCCAGCGACAGCTCGAGGTCGGCCAGGCGCTCGATCGCGGCCAGTCGCCGCTGCTCCAGCCGGCTTCGCGCGCTCTCGACGTAGTCGGCGTGCACGTCCGCCAGCGGCTGCCCCCGCCACAGCGCGAGCGCGTCGCGTACCTGGCGGGCGGCGCTGTCCGGATCGGCCTCCTTCTGGGCAGCCGCCATCCGGCGGGCGAAGTCCTCCAGATCGAGCTGTTCCGGTTCGATGGCGTACCCGCCCGGGCGGGTCACGAGCAGCCGCGCCGCGCCCGCTTCGCGGAGCACCCGGCGGATGGCGGTGACGGCGGCCTGGATCTGCGCGCGGGCGGTGTCCGGCGGCGTCACGCCCCACACCGCGTCGCTCAGCTGATCGGCGCTGAGCACGGTGCGGGCGTGCAGCAGCAGGTACGCCAGCACCGCACGGTGACGTGGCGCCAGGCCGGTCAGCTCCCGGTCGCCTGCCATGACGTGTACGGGGCCGAGAACACCGAACCGCACGCCCACCCTCGCCTCCCCCCAACGACGCATAACCATCCATAGCGGACGCATCGCGAATGTATCAACCCGGCTTCCCATGATGAGTGCACAGGTGAGAGGAGATTTCGATCATGGAAGCCCGTATGAAGAACCCGGCGTTCGTGCTCCCCGAGACCATGAAGGGGATCCAGGCCGTCTACCAGGGCATCAACCAGGGCGGCGCGCCCGGTGAACTGCTGGAGATCGTCGCCCTGCGCACCAGCCAGATCAACGGCTGCGGCGCCTGCGTCCACGCCCACGTCCAGAACCTCAAGAGGTCCGGCGAGTCCGACGAGCGCGTGGGCAACGTGGCCGCCTGGCGCGAGGCGCCGTTCTACAGCGACGTCGAACGCGCCGCGCTGGCCCTCACGGAGTCCGTCACCCGGATCGCCGACCGGTCCGCGGACGCCGTGCCCGACGACCTCTGGGACGAGGTCGCCGACCACTTCGACGAGCGGCAGCTGTCCGCGATCATCCTGACGATCTCCATGACCAACTTCTTCAACCGCATCAACGTCACCGTCAAAGAGCCCACCGGCACGTCCTGGGCCTGACGAGATCAGGAAACGAGAACCATCCGATGTTCACTGCGTACGTCATCGTCGCCATTCTCACCGCCGCCTGGGTGGGCTTTTCGGCCGTCTCCGTCTTCATCCGCGCCTCCTGGGTGGTGGGTCCCCTGGCGGACTACGGGGTGCCCCGCACGTGGTGGCCCTGGCTCGGCGCCGCCAAGGCCGCGGGCGCCGCGGGCCTGCTCGTCGGGCTGTTCGTACCCGTCATCGGCGTCCTGGCCGGGATCGGCCTGGTGGCGTACTTCACCGGGGCCGTCATCACGGTGATCCGCGCCCGCTCGTACGCGCACATACCGTTCCCGCTGCTCTACCTGTCGCCGGTCGCCGCGTCCCTGGTGCTGGGGTTCATGACCTGAGCACGACCTGAGCATGCGAGACGCCCCTCCGCCCGCGCGGGCGGAGGGGCGTCCTGGGCATGCTCAGGTCGACAGACAGACTTGAAAGCCGATCCCCCGCCCTCCCCTGATCCGACAGGCCCGCGGACATATACGATCAGCGTGATGCCGAATCGTTCAAGGTCATGCTGCTGCCCTACGCGTGAGTAGCGCTACCTAGGGACAATTGCGCTGAACTCCCCATGTATCGGCCTGCCGTAGCGCGAGACATTGGCCGGCATGAACGGTCTCTACGCCCTCAAACCCTGGTACGCCGCCCGGCTCAGCGGAGTGCGGGCCTTCCTGGTCGCCCGCGGCGTCCGTCCTTCGGCCATCACCGTGTCAGGCATCGTGTTCGGGGCGGTGGCGGGAGCCGTACTCGCTCAGGGTGAGACGGGACCGTGGGTGGCGCTGGCCGTCGCAGCGGCCCTCGCCGGCCGCCTGGCCTGCGCGAACCTCGACGGCGGCGTCGCTCGCGACAGCGGCGGGAGCACCAGGTTCGGTGCCGTGGCCAACGAACTGGGTGACCGGCTCGCCGAGTACGCGGCGCTGGCCGGATGCCTGGCGCTGGCCGACCCCGCGCTCGTGGCCTGGGCCGCGCTGGCCGCCACCCTCCCCTCGTGGGCCGCACTCGCGGGCGCCGCCGCAGGGGCGCGGCGCCCGCAGGGCGGCCCCGCCGGCAAGACCGAGCGCTGCGTCCTGCTGGTGTTGTTCGCCCTCACGGGCTGGCCCGCCTGGCTGGTGGTGCTCGCCGCCGGCTCCCTGATCACAGCGGTCGTACGGCTCGCGCGCGTCCACCGCGAGCTGCGTAGCGCCCCCGCCCTTCAGGGGACCGGGTCATGATCCTCGACACCGCCCCCTACCTGGCCGGAGCCCTCGGGGTGAGCGGGCTGGCCGTGTGGTGGTCGAGGCAGCGGGAGCTGGTGCGCCGCTGGACCACCTGGGCCGTCGCCGCGCCGCTCGTGACAGGCAGCCTCCTGCTCGGCCCTCAGGGCGCCGCCGCGCTCGCGGTCGTGCTCGGCGTCGTCTGCGTCCTCGAATACTCCCGCCTGGTACGGCTGCGCGCCCCTGAACGCGCCATCCTGCTCGCCCACGCCACCCTGCTCCCCGTCGCCGCCCTGATGGGCGAGGTGTACGGGCCGGCGGCCGTGTGCTTACTGGCCGTGGTGCTGGCACCGGTCCTGTCCGGCGACGCGGAGGACGGATCCCGCAGGGCCGCCTTCGGGATGTTCGGGCTGCTGTGGTTCGCCCCGCTGGCCGGGCTCGTACTGCTCGGCCCCGCCCAGGCGTTCGCGCTCTGCCTGGCCGTCGCCATCGCCGACGTGGCGGCGTGGTGCGGCGGCAAGCTCGGCGGCGGCCCGCGGCTGTCACCGCTGTCACCGGGCAAGACCTGGAGCGGCGTGCTGGGCGGCGCGGCGGGCGGGCTCGGCGTGCTGGCCCTGCTCGGGTCGCTCACCCCCGCTCTGGCCGTCGCCGTCGCCGTCGGCGCGCCCCTCGGCGACCTGGTGGAGTCGATGGTCAAGCGCGGCGCGGGCGTCAAGGACGCGGGAGCGTGGCTGCCCGGCTTCGGCGGCCTGCTGGATCGTGTCGACTCCCTCCTGATCGCCCTGGCCCTGGCGGTGGTGCTGACGTGAACGGCGCTCTCCTGCGGAGATGGTTGTGGCGGACCGCCTTCACCTGCAACGGCGGGCTGCGGGTGGAAGGGACGGTTCCCGACGGGCCGTGCGTGGTCGTCGCCAACCACTCCTCGCACGCCGACACGGCCGCGCTGCTCGCCGCGTTGCCCGCGCGCAGGCGGCCTGTGGTGGCGGCCGCCGCCGACTACTGGTTCGCGGGCCCGCTGCGGTCACTCGTCTGCCGCTCCCTCGTCGCCGGCTTTCCCGTACGGCGGGGCGGAGGCGGCTCGGCCGACCTCGCGCGTGCCGTACAGCTCCTGGAACAGGGACGCATCGTCGTCGTCTTCCCCGAAGGCACGCGCTCGCGGGACGGCCGCGTCGGCGAGTTCCGCTCCGGGGCCGCGCGCATCGCCGCCAAGGCGGGCGTGCCGCTCCAGCCCGTCACCATCCGCGGCACCTCCGAGGTGCTGCCCGTACACGGGCGGGTGCGGCGGGGCCGGGTCCTCGTCCGCTTCCGCCGGCTGGTGCACGACCTGGAAACAGCACACAACCTCATCGAAGGAGATATTTCATGAAGTGGACCCTCATGCGGCTCCTGCTGCGCACGGTCGGGCAACTGAGCGAGGGCGTCCGCATCGGCTACCGTCACGGCTTCGACAGCGGCACGATGCTCGACTACGTCTACGCCGACGAACCCCACGGGCGTCTCGGCCTGGGCAAGCTCATCGACCGCGGCTACCTGAACGCCGTCGGATGGCGTGCCATCCGTGCCAGACGGGCCCTGCTGCACGACGTGCTCAGGGAGGAGGTCTCGGCGCGAGCCGGCCGGGCGCTGATCCTCGACGTGGCCTCAGGCCCCGGCCGCTACCTGCAGGACCTGGCCAAGGAACAGCCGGAGACCCAGGTGGTCTGCCGCGACCTGACGCCCGACGGGCTGGCGCTCGGCGAGAAGCAGGCGGCGGCGCGCGGCCTGACCAACATCGTGTACGAGCAGGGCGACGCCTTCGAACCCGCACCGCTCGACCGCCCTGCCGACATCATCGTGGTCTCCGGGCTGTACGAGCTGATCCTGGCCGAGGAGCAGATCAGCAAGTCGGTGGCCCGCCTGCGTGACCTGCTCGCGCCCGACGGTGTCCTGATCTTCACCACCCAGACCCGCCATCCACAACTGGAGTTCATCGCCAACGTGCTGCCCAACCGCGACGGCGCGCTGTGGGTCATGGAGTGCAGGTCGGTGCAGCAGGCGCACGGCTGGGCGCGGGAAGCAGGCTTCGAGGACGTCGTCAGCCGCATGGAGAAGGTGGGCCTCTTCGCGGTCACGACCGCGCAGAACGCCGGCGTCGCCAACAGCCGCTAGCTCGACCACCCGGCACCCCTCAGAGCAGGCCGAAGGGATTCCGAAACCATCCCGAAGGGGGTACATCACACGATCGGTATCGACCCCAGCAAGAACGACGCGAAGGAGACCACCATGAAGCTCCTGACCATCTCCGGAAGCCTGCGCACCGGCTCCTTCAACACTCAACTGCTCACCCACGCCGAAGACCTCGCCCGCGACGCCGGACATCAGGTGCACAGATTCGACCGCGTCAGCGAGATCCCGCCGTTCAACGAGGACCATGAACAACGGCCCGTCGGCGTGGTCGAGGATTTGCGAGCCGAGGTTCGTCACTCCGACGCCGTGCTGATCGCCACGCCGGAGTACAGCGGCAGCATTCCCGGCCAGCTGAAGAACCTGCTGGACTGGGCCGCCCGACCGGACGGCGCGTGCGTCTTCACCGACCTGCCCGTCGCCGTGATCAGCGCGAGTCCCGGCAAGTTCGGTGCCGCCTGGGCCCGGGAGGCGACCGAGCACATCCTCACCCAGATGGGAGCCACCGTCCTGTCCACCGGTTGGGGCCTGCCCCTGGTGCACGAACGGGCAGCCGGCAACACCGGCCTCATCGATGACGACGCCGAGAATCAGCTGCGCACGATCATCGGACGGCTGGCCGAAGCCCTCAACGGCCCCGGCGGCCAGGACGCCGAGCCCTCAGCGGCCAGGCACCGCACAGCCGCGGTTGCCGGCGCATGACTGACGCGCAACACGATGCGCATCACCGAAGGACATCTCCCTCAGAGGCCGTTACCGCACCGTATGGAGAGGACCATGTCGTCTCACGATCACTTCGCCAAGCACATGCAGGCCGAACAGCGGCGCAGCATGGCACCGCACCAGTCGCCGGACGGTGCCCCCTCGCCGGATGCCACGCGCACTCCAGCACACACCGGCCCCGAGCAACGCAGGTGGTGGGCCTTGGGGTTCGTGCTGACCGGCAACCTCGCGGTCTTCGCCGCGGTGACCATGATGAACGTCGCCCTGCCCGCGGCCCAGCAGGCACTCGGCCTGACCGATGCCTCCCGGGCCGCGGTGGTGACGCTGTACTCGCTGTGTTTCGGCGCGTTCATGCTCCTGGGCGGGCGCCTCGCCGACGTTGTCGGGCTACGCCGGTGCCTGACCGCCGGTCTCGTCGGCTTCGCCGCGGCCTCCCTGCTCGGCGGCGTTTCCCCGAGTGCCGAGATGCTCCTGGCCGCCCGGGCCTTACAGGGCATGACAGGTGCGCTGGTCGCGGCCACCGCGCTGGCGATGATCTCGGTGATGTTCACCCACGGGCGTGCACGAGCCCGCGCCTTCGCCCTGTTCGGGATGGTCATGGGGATGGGCACCGCCGCCTCGTTCACCCTCGCCGGTGCCCTGGTCGACGGTTTCTCCTGGCGGTGGGTGATGCTCATCACCACACCCGTGGCGCTGCTCGTCGCCCTGGGATTGGTCCGTACCGCACCACCCACACCGACTGCCGGACGCGCGCGGCTGGGACTTCCCAGTGCGCTGCTCGTGACCGTGGCGCTGGGCCTTCTGGTGTTCGGCTTCGATCGCGCCAGCACCCTGGGATGGGCTCATCCGGCCACCTGGACGTCGCTGGCCGGCGCGGTCGTCCTGCTCGGCCTGTTCGGCCTGGTGCTGCGCCGTTCGGCACACCCGCTGATCCCGCCACGGCTGCTCGCGGACCGGCTACGGCTGGCGGCATTCACGTCGGTCTTCGTCGTGGGGATCGGCATATTCGCCGGCATGTACATCCTGACCACGTTCCTGCAAGGTGTGCTCGGCTACAGCGCCTTGTTGACCGGTCTGGCGTTCCTGCCCTACGGCCTGTCCGCGATGGCGACCTCACAACTCCTGACCGTTGTCTCAGGGCGGGTGTCGGCCGTTGCGATGCTTGTCGTGGGGTTGTTCATCTCGGCTGCCGCGATCGCCTCGTTCATCCTGCTGGGGACCGACTCGACCTACGTCACCGGCATCCTGCCCGCCATGCTGCTTCTCGGCGCCGGCGGAACCATCGTGATGGTCACCGGCTCCGACGCCGCCACCCGTGGAGCCGGCGCCGACAGCGGCATCGCCAGCGCGTTGGTCAACTCCGGCCAGCAGATCGGTGCTGCCTTGGGAACCGCGCTGCTGACCGCCATCATGACCGCCACCACGCGCCGTCACCTCGCCGGGGCCGGTGAGCTGGACGCCACCTTGACCGGCTATGCGCACGCCAGCGCCGTCGGTGCGGCCATCATCGCCCTCAGCGCGATCGGCGTGCTCGTCCTGGCCCGCGGGCCTGCCGGCCACCGTCATCGTGCCGTGGCATGACCGCCTTGGAAGACGCGACCGCTTGCAGGTGGTCGACGGGGTCGTGGGCGCCACCTCGGGCCATCGCAGCGGAGAACTCCCGATCGGACAGCGTCTCGGCGATGCGTTCGCTGACCTGTCGGATGTCCCGGCGCTCGGGCACCGACGGCTCAGCGCCTGCCCGGGTGCGGATCGCTTCGGCTGCCCCCAACGAATCGGCGGCCGCTCGGGGATCTGCGGCCAGCATGCGGATGGCCGCCGCCAGTTCGAGCATCCTTGCTGTCGTACGAGTGTCACCGCGCTGCGGAGTCAAGGAGACGAACGTCTCGAAGGCCGCGATCGCTGCGGCCAGGTCGTGTTCCTGGGCAGCCAGAAAGCCCTGCTCGAACTCGGTCAGCAGCTCGGCGTTCGCTGCCTGGGTGAATCCTCGCCACCGGTCGAGCAGTGTGCGTGCCCCGGTCAGGTCGCCGCGGTGGCGCGCGATCATCGCCTCGGCGAAGTCCGCGTAGGCGAGGCCGTTGGCGAAACCGATCTCGGCCGAGATCGCCCGTGAATCCGTCAGATCCTTGACGGCATCGTCCAAGTTTCCGTCCCGAAGGGCAGCGATCGCTGATCCGGTGAGCCAGAGCGACGTCTCCGACTCGATGCCCAACTCTCTGCTCATGGCCAACGCCGCGGTGACGGCAGCCGCCGAGCGCCGGTGGTCGCCGACCAGTTCAGCGAAGCGGTGCTCGACCGCCAGCGCATACATGCTGCCGTAGCCGTCGTCCACTTCGCGGAGCACCTCGGACACTTCGCGACCGTCCGGAAGCCCGCGGGGGGCTTCACGCCACAGGGTGACGATCAACCAGTCACGTCGACACGCCGCCACCGCGAGATCCCAGTCCTCGCCGTGTCCGGCGAGGCTCGCAAGAGCCTGGTCGACGTGCCGTTCACCAGCCTCCCGCAGCCCAGCCGACAGGAGGGAAGCCCCGGCGAACCATTGCACGCGGGCCTTGGTCACCGTCTCAGCGCCGAACCCGTGCAGCGCTTCCTCGATGTGTCGTGCCCCTTCTTCTGTGTCGGCGCTCATGCAGGCTGCCAGGGTGGCCGCTGCCGCGTAGTCGTCACCGCCGACGCCGGGCAGGTTGAGCACCGTCTGCAGATCGCGGCCCAAGCGGGTGTGGTAGCCGTCGATCCATGGGCTGATCGAAAAACCGGGTACGCACACCTGATGCCAGAACGTGGCAAGCGTGAGTGCCGTGGCGCTGCGGCCGTCGCCTGTTCGTACGGCCTCGTCGAACGCGTGCCGCATCTGGGCACGTTCCGCGGAGAACCGAGCCAACCAGTGACGCTGCTGCCGAGTGCGTAGTCCGTCGTCGGCCTCACACGCGAAATCACCGTAGTAGCGCAAATGTCGTCGAGCGGTGGCCTGTCGTTCGGCGGAGGAGTCGAGCTTCTCACCCGCATAGGCGGCGATCGATTCCAGGAGGCCGTAGCGCACGCCGGCCGGGGTGGATGTCGTCGTGACCAAGCTGCGGTCGACCAGGCCGATGAGGACGTCGATGACTTCTGCGCGCTCCACTGCCGTCGTGCCGGGATCGTCGGGCTCGTCGGAGCAGATCGCCTCGGCTGCTTCCAGTCCCATGCTGCCGGGGTGGACCGCCAGCCGACGCAGCACTGCTCGTTCGGTGTCGTCGAGCAGCGACCAGCTCCAGTCGATCATCCCGCGCAGGGTCTGTTGCCGACGCGGCGCCGCATGTCCGGGACGGCGCAGGATGCTGAGCCGGTCGCTGAGCCGTTCGAGCAGGTCGGTCACCGAGAGCCCCCGGATGCGGGCTGCCGCCAGTTCCAGCGCCAAGGGCAGGCCGTCGAGACGCCGGCACAGTTGCTCGACGGCATCCACGTCGCCGTCATCGAGCCGGAAGGCGGGGTCGCTGCTCTGGGCCCGAGTGAGGAAGAACGATACCGCCTCACTCCGTCCGTCGCCCTCGGATGGTTCGGTGGTCAGGGTACTGACGTGATAGCGCTGTTCTTCGGGCAGTCCGAGAGGTTCGCGGCTGGTGGCCAGCACCCGCACGCCTCGGGCCTGGCGGAGGAGATCGGTGGTGAAGACGGCCGCCTCGGCGATGACATGCTCGCAGTTGTCCAGCACCAGCAGCACTGGTCTGGGTCCCAGCGCCTCGCTGAGTCGGTCGAGGGTGTTCGTCGTGGTGTCGTGCTCGGGCAGTCCGATGGTCATGGCCATCAGGGAAGCGATGCGCTCGCCCGATCCGAGTTGATCCTCTGGTGTCGCCGTCAACTCGGTCAGATCGGCAAACCAGGTGCCGCGCTCGAAATCTGATGCCTGTTCGCGGGCGACGTGCAGGGCGAGGCGGGTCTTGCCCACGCCGCCGATCCCGTTCAGCGTGACCAGGCGGGACCTGGCCAGGAGAGCCTTGATCTGCTCGCTCTCTTCGCGCCTGCCGATCAGCGGGCCGGTCTCGGCCGGGATGTTGGAGTGTCCGGTAAGGGAGTGCTGTGCGGGTCTGGCTGCAGAGCTGGAGGCCAGGATCGGGTCTTGACGGAGAATGTGGCTGTGCAGTTCGCGGATTCGAGGGGTCGGATCGACGCCGAGTTCCTCGGACAGGCGACGGCGTAGCCTCTCGAAGATCTCCAACGCCTCGTGTTGACGCCCGACCTGATAGAGCGCGGTCATCACCGAGCTCACCAGTCCCTCACGGGTGGCGTAGTCCTCGACGGCGCCGCTCGCCTGGCTGAGTGCCTGCTGCGGATCTCCCTGCTCCAGGAGTGTCTCGACAAGTGCTTCCACTGCATCCCCACGGACACCGTGCAACTCGGCGACAGCCGGCGCCAGCCAGACCTCCTCGGTCACATCACCGAAGGGATCGCCGCGCCACAGTGCCAGCGTCTCAACGAGCGACGCGGCCTTCTCCGGCGAGGACGACATCCGACGCGCGCGTTCCACGTTGCTCTTGAACAGGCCGGCATCGAGGGCATCCGGCTCCATGGCGAGTCGATATCCGGCGGGGGTGTGGGTCAGCAGTTCGCGGGCCCCAGGACGCGCTCTGTCCAGCGTGGCGCGCAGTCGGGAGAGCTTGGCTTGCAGGACCTTCTTCGGATCAGCGGGCAGGTCGCCGTCCCACAGGCGATCGATCATGGCATCGGCCGGTACAGGCCGGCCGTCGGCGGCGACCACTGAGGCCAGCAGCAAGCGCAGGTGGCGTTCAGCCACCTCTACCGCGATGCCCTCGTCGGTGCTGAGCCGAACCGGACCCAGTACCTCGATCCGCATGCTCACGAGTCTATGCCGGGCCGTCGCTGTGAGACTCGTCGAAGACCTTGGCGCGATTGCCGCCGTCACTGCCTGGTCGGCATGACACGCCCAGCAACAGAAAACCGCCCCTCACCCGTGGAGTTTCACAGGTAAGAGGCGGCCTGGTGTCACAGTGGAGGTGGCGGGAATCGAACCCGCGTCCTTCAACCCCAAGTCAGGGCTTCTCCGGGCGCAGCCTACTGTGCTTTTCTCAGCCCCGGCGATCACGCAGGCAAGTCGCCGACGGGCTCAGCCACTGTTGGATTTCCCGATCTCCCCCGTGGCCGGGTCGACCGGTTGAGCCTTCTAGCGATGCCAGACACCGGGCCGAAGGCACTCCCGGGCTGACAGTGGTTTCGCTGCTTAGGCAGCGAGGGCCAGGGAGTCCCTGGCCGCCACAGTGCTCTTGGAATTGGCACTTGTTGTTTGCGGTCACAGGATTAACGAGGTTATGTCCGCCGTCCTCGGCCCGCTTCACCTGGCTTGCAAGGCCAAAGTCGAAGCCAGTCACCCCCTGTGCAGTTGTCAACACATCTCTCGAAAGAGCTGCGCGACACGAATGTACATGGGACAACACCCTCCGCGCCAACTTAATTCCCTAACGGCGAAACCCCCGGGAGCGTGGCACGGTGGCACGCGCTCCCGGGGGCCGACCGGCAGGGTCGAGCCGGTCCGGACGGCAGGACTTCCCCCGAGATGAAGTCCTGATCTCATCACGGCGACTGGGTTCGCAACCCCCCGAGCGAGCCCAGTCATTCAGTAAGACGCAACCGGCCGCCCGAATGGTTGCTCACCGTAACGAAAAACTCACATCCGGTCGCCGACCGGCCTTCGCGGGTTCACCGGGCCGCCCTCACCGACGTCGCCAGGCCGGCCGTCACGGGTTGCGGAGGGCTGCGAAGAAGCTGCCCGCCACCGCGCCGGCGTCGTAGTTCTTCGCCAGCACCGCGATCGCCACGTCCCCCTGCCAGCCGACGAACCAGGTGTGCTGGTCGGCCGCCGGCGTCGTCACGCCGTAGACCTTCCCCCTGCCCGCCTGGGCGGGCGTGCCGACCGCGCCGGCCCGCATCATCGCCGTCAGCGCCACGCGGACCTTGGGATCGAGGGGCACCGGCGCGGGCTGGGCGGTGGGCACGATCTCGGCCGCGGGGTCGGGCGACTTGGGGTCGGTGACCAGCACGGGCGGACGCCAGGTGCCCGAGGCGACGGCCGCGGCCACGAGCGCCATGCTCAGCGGGCTCACCTCGACGTTCTGGCCCGCGATGGCCCTGGCCTTGTCGGCGTCGCCGGCCAGTTCGGGCAGGGCGCCGCTGAACGACTTGAGCGGCAGCCGCCACGGCTGCCCGATGCCGTAGGCCTTGGCGCTCTTGGCGAGGTCGCCGGCCGAAACCCGGCGGGCGAGCGAGGCCAGCGCGGTGACGCACCCCTTGGCGAAGTGTTCCTGGAACGTGGCCGACTGAGTCAGGCCGACGCTCCCGCCGGAGTTCGCGAACTTCGCGCCCCCGACGGTGCGCTCCTGCGGGCAGGCCAGCCGCTGTTTGGGGCTCACCCCGGCCTTGAGCAGCGCGTCCGCGGCCACGATCGAGAACGCCGTGCCGGCGGGGAACCTGCCGGCCAGCGCCTGCTTCTCCTGGTGCAGGTTCTTGGTGCCGACAGCGCGGATCTCGCCGGTGTTGCGGTCGACCGCCACCAGCGCGCTGGTGCCGGTGAGGGCCACCGCCCGCTCGGCCGCCGCCTGGACGGCGCGGTCGATCGTCGTCTTCACCGAGATGTTGCGCCGGCCCGGCCACTCCTTCAGCAGGGCGACCTGCTCCCCGGTCTTGGTGTCGAGGGTGATCACCTTGGTCTGCGTGGAGCCCGTCAGGTATTCCTGGTAGGCCTGCTGCAGGCCGCTCTTGCCGACCGAGTCGCCGGCCCGCTGAGGGCCGCCGAGCTTCTGCTCGCTCTCGGGCGTGAGCGCGCTGACGGTGCCGACGATCTGCCGGGGTGCGTCGGGGTTGACGGGCTGGTCCTGCGGTTCGATCTCGATCCCGGCGATGGCGTCGAGCTTCGGTTGCATCGTCTGGTAGCGCGAGCGCCCGAACGTGACCAGCTGCACGAACTTGTCAGGCGGTGACGACCTGATGCGGCTCAGCAGGCGGTCCTGGGCATATCCGGTGACCTCGGACAGCTTGGCCACGACCTCCTCCGCCTTGCCGCCCAGCTTGGCGGGATAGACGCCCGCGACGTAGAGAACGGTGTCGGTCTGCAGCGAGTCTCCCGACCTGTCGAGAACCGGCTGGCGGGGCGTCGGGTGGGTGTCGACGGCGAACCGCTGCCCCTCCTTGAGCTGCGGATGCAGCACGGAAGGCGACCAGCGAACCTTCCACACGCCGTCGACCAGGTGGAGCGGGAGCACGCCGTCGTATTCCCAGAGCGGGTTGTTCTCCCCGAGATCGACCTCGGCGTGGAAGCCGGCCTTGGACTCCTCGCCCGTCACGCTGACGTCTGTGATCTTGAAGCGGAAGGAGGCCGCGTCGAGCTCCAGCTTGGCGTCGGCCAGCGCCTTGCGCACCGTCGCCAGGTCGCCGTCGGCGCGGCCGGCCGCCAGCTCGTAGTCGCCCGACTGCCAGCCCACGAGGAAGTCGCGCACCGCGTCGTGCGGTGACGGCTCCTCGAAGCAGCCGGTCAGCATCGTGCTCGCGACCGCCAGCGTGAGGGTGGCGGTGACGGTGCGGCGGGCGCGTCTCATCGGTGCGCCGAGGGTGCGGCTGGCGCTCCCCATCGGTGCGGTGAGGGTGCGGCGGGCGCGTGTCATAGGTGCGGTGCCGCCACTCTCATCGGGTGCGGTGCCGCAGCGCCCGGGCCATCTCGCGCTTGGCCTGCTGCTCCGCCAGCGCGTGCCGCTTGTCCCAGTCTTTCTTGCCGCGCGCCAGGCCGATCTCGACCTTGGCCCGGCCGTCCTTGAAGTAGAGCACCAGCGGCACGATCGTGAGCCCGCCCTCCTTGGTCTTGGCGGCGAGCTTGTCGATCTCCTTGCGGTGCAGCAGCAGCTTGCGCTTGCGGCGGGCCGTGTGGTTGGTCCACGTGCCCTGCGAGTATTCGGGGATGTGGACGTTGAGCAGCCACGCTTCGCCGCCGTCGATGCTGGCGTAGCCGTCGGCGAGCGAGGCGCGGCCCTCGCGGAGCGACTTCACCTCGGTGCCCTGCAGCACGAGCCCCGCCTCGAAGGTCTCGTCGACGTGGTAGTCGTGCCGAGCACGTTTGTTCTGGGCGATGACCTTCCGCCCGGTCTCACGTGGCATGCTTCGACTTTACCGGCGGCCGGAGCGGCGGCGGCCCATCCGCGCGCGCACGGCTAGACCCTGAGGTAGCGGCGGAGCGTCACGAACGAGGCCAGCACACAGATCACGACGCCGATGAGCATGGTGATCGTGATCGTCTGAGCCACGTCGTTCCAGCCGAGCTGGGAGGTGGCGTCGCCGAAGAAACTGCCGAGCTCCTCGAACAGGAAGACCTTCGCCAGGATCAGAATGATCGCCGAGAACACGCCGCCGATCAGGCCGGCGATGACGCCTTCCATGACGAAGGGGAGCTGGATGTAGAGGTTGGACGCGCCGACCAGCCGCATGATGCCGGTCTCCCTGCGTCTGTTGAACGCCGACAGCCGGACCGTGTTGCCGATCAGCAGGGCGGCCGCCAGCACCAGGATGATCGCCACCGCCAGCGCGACGAAGGCGAGCCTGTCGAGCATGACGAAGAACGGTCCGATCAGCTCCTTCTGGTCGAGGACCTGCGCCACGCCCGGCTGGCCCTTCACCGCCTGGACGATCGGCTGGTAGTTGTCCGGGTCGACCAGCTTGATGCGGAACGACTGCGGCATGTCCTCGACCTTGGCGGCGTCGACGAGAGCCTTGTTGGCGGAGTAGGAGTCCTTGAAGTTCTTGTACGCCGCCGTCTGGTCCTCGAAGTACACCTCCTTGACCCCTGGGATGGCCTTGATGTGCGCTTCGAGGGCCGTGATCTGCTTGCTGGTGGCCTCCTTGCCGTTACACGCCGGCATGGCCGTGCCCTTGCCGCACAGGAAGACGGAGACCTCGACCTTGTCGTCCCAGTAGCCCTTCATCAGGCCGACTTGGGCGTTGATCATCAAGCCGACGCCCAGCATCGCCATACCGACCGCCACGGTGATGATCACCGCGATCGTCATGGTCAAGTTGCGACGGAGGCCGATCCAGACCTCGGAGAAGATGAAATTCGCCCGCATGTTCTGTCTGCAGCTCCCTGTCAGTACGCCTGGCCGTACACGCCACGCGACTGGTCACGGACGATCTTGCCGTCCTCCAGCTCCACGACACGCTTGCGCATGGAGTCGACGATGGCCGCGTCGTGCGTGGCCATGACGACCGTGGTGCCAGTCCTGTTGATGCGGTCGAGCACCTTCATGATGCCGATGCTCGTCGCGGGGTCGATGTTGCCCGTCGGCTCGTCGGCCAGCAGGATCATCGGCCGGTTGACGAACGCTCGGGCCATGGCGACGCGCTGCTGCTCGCCGCCGGACAGCTCGTCGGGCATGCGGTGGGCCTTGCCTTCCAGGCCGACCAGCTCGATGACCTCGGGCACCACCTTGCGGATGAACCGCCGGGGTTTGCCGATGACCTCGAGCGCGAACGCCACGTTCTCGTAGACGTTCTTGTTCGGGAGCAGTCTGAAGTCCTGGAACACGCAGCCGATGCGGCGGCGCAGGTGCGGCACCTTGAAGTTGGACAGACGCGACAGGTCTTTCCCGGCGACGTGGATCGCGCCGCCATTCGGCCGCTCCTCCTTCAGGATCAGACGCAGGAACGTGGACTTGCCTGATCCCGAAGGACCGACGAGGAACACGAACTCGCCCTTGTCCACGTCAACAGACACGTGGTCGAGAGCGGGCCGGTTCTGGTTCGCGTAGACCTTGATGACATTATCGAAATGGATCACGAGAGCATCACGGCATGCCAGTCTAGGGGTCAGGACGGAAGCGAGGGTGGCATATGCCCACTTCCCGCCACTGGCCGACCGGGGGCGTCTTCTTTACCGATGATCGACGTTCCGATTGGCCAGACGACAGTCTAGAGGGAAGACTGGCATGGAACGTCCATAACGGAAACAAAACGATTGTGCGGCTAGACTTGGGGCTGTCATGAGCTGTGAACACCTCGTATGCGCGCAATGCGCCCACCCCGTGATCGAGGGACGCTGCCCCGTCTGCCGCGCCAGCAGAGAACGTATGCACCAGCACGGCTTCGCCGGGCTGTCACCCGCCGTCGTCCTCGTGCTCCTCGTCGTGCTGCTCTTCGTGAGCCTCGTGCTCAACCACCTATTCGGCGTCTGACTCCTGGCGCCGCATCCAGCGGATCTCCGACTCGATGAACGTGTCGAGATCGCCGTCGAGCACCGCCGACGGGTTGCCCGCCTCGGTGTTGGTGCGCAGGTCCTTCACGATCTGGTAAGGGTGCAGCACGTAGTTGCGGATCTGCGTGCCCCATGACGTGGTGGACGCGCCGCGCAGCTCCGACATCTTCTCCGCCTCCTCCTGCCGCTTGCGCTCCAGCAGCTTGGCCTGGAGCACGTTCATGGCGGTGGCGCGGTTCTGCAGCTGCGAACGTTCGTTCTGGCAGGAGACGACGATGCCGGTCGGGATGTGGGTGATGCGCACCGCCGAGTCGGTCGTGTTGACGCCCTGGCCGCCCGGACCGCTCGAACGGTAGACGTCGACGCGGATCTCGTCCTCGTTGATGTCGATGTGGTCGGTCTGCTCGACCACCGGCACGACGTCGACCCCGGCGAACGACGTCTGCCTGCGCCCCTGGTTGTCGAACGGGCTGATGCGCACGAGGCGGTGGGTGCCGTGCTCGCCGCGCAGCGTGCCGTAGGCGTAGGGGGCCTTGACCGTGAACGTGGCCGACTTGATGCCGGCCTCCTCCGCGTAGGAGGTGTCGTAGACCTCCGTGGCATAACCCTTGCGCTCGGCCCAGCGCAGATACATCCGCAGCAGCATCTCGGCCCAGTCGGCGGCGTCGACGCCACCGGCCTGGGAGTTGATCGTGACGAGCGCCTCGCGGGCGTCGTACTCGCCCGACAGCAGCGTGCGGACCTCCATGGCGCCGACGTCGGACTTCAGCGTGTCGAGCTCCTTGTCGGCCTCGGCACGCGTGTCGTCGTCGCTCTCCTCGGCGGCCAGCTCGTAGAGGACCGTCAGGTCGTCGAGCCGCCGCGCCAGGCCCTCGACGCGGTTGAGCTCGCCCTGGAGATGGGAGAGCTTGCTGGTCACCTTCTGTGCCAGGTCGGGGTCGTCCCACAGGTCAGGGGCGGCAACCTGCTGCTCGAGCTCGTCGATCTGCTTGCGCATAGCGTCGAGGTCGAGCACGTCCTGGATGCTGCG
The DNA here is from genome assembly GCF_039871615.1 of Nonomuraea sp. B10E15. Classification (NCBI taxonomy): domain Bacteria; kingdom Bacillati; phylum Actinomycetota; class Actinomycetes; order Streptosporangiales; family Streptosporangiaceae; genus Nonomuraea; species Nonomuraea sp. B10E15. Next base: position 186,479 of record NZ_JBDPMB010000002.1, on the reverse strand, counting down.
GAGCGTGCCCGCGAGCTCGTTGATCTCTTCTGCCGGATCCATACCTGCCACGCCTCCCTACACTAGCCTCCTCCGGGGAGTTCACCTCCCAAGCGTCCCTGTCCGGCGCTGGTGGCCCGCTGATCGGTGTCGGGGTCCTCGCCGTGCCGCCGGCGCGAATACCATGGGCCAGGTGCGTGTACATGGTCGGCGGACAGCGCTGGCGCTCGCCGCAGGCCTGCTTGCCGTGGCGACCGCCTGCACGAGCGATGCCCAGCCACGATCGACCCCCACCAGCTCCGCCGCCGCCGCGTCCAGCTCTCCCTCGCCGTCTCCGGACGAGCCGGAGGTCACGCGGACGGAAGCGGCCGAGGTCTTCGACGAGGTCACCGTCTCCGACGACGTGCTGCGGGTGAAGAGCGACCTCCAGGGGCGCCTCGGGCTGGCCGTCGATCTCACGGCCGGCGGACAGACCCGCATCACCGTGGCCGACTACCTGTCCACCGACTACGCGCCGCGCCGCTACACGTGGGGGTCGCCGACCCTGTTCGTGCCCCGGTTCGAGCAGGGCGAGGAGTCACCGTGGTTCAGCGCGCTGACGACCCGCGACGGGCATCCGACGCTCCTGACGTTCACCAGGTCCGACCGCTGGCGCATCAGCTCCGCGGCCGAGCTCGTGCCCGGACAGGAGCTGCCGGAGATCGAACTCGACGCCGACGGCTACGCCGACGCGGTCGCCTCCGACGACAAGACCATCACGATCAGCCCGCAGTTCATGGGGCCGGTGCACGCGAGCGTGGCCGAGACGGGCACCGCCGGTGTCACCGCCGGGCTCGTCGCGGAGGGGCCGTACACGACGGAGGTGGCCGAGCAGATCGCCTCGCGCCGCGAGGACGCCAAGACCGAGGGCTTCAGCTACGACTCGATCTTCAGCGCCGACAACTACCCGGTCTACGCGCTGCGCACCAAGGACGGCGGGGCGCTCATCCAGTATTCGCTGTCGCGCACCACGACCACGACGACGCGCACGGCCGAGGACGACTACATCCCGGTGCCCAGGTCGGCCAGGTGGGCGATCAGCACGCCGGTGCTGCGCCGTACGCTGCGGCTGGTCGAAACACACCAGTACGCGACGGTCGTCCCTCCCCTCACCGCCCCCAAAGCCGCCCCCGTGATCGCCCACGACGGCGCGCTCACGCGCGCGTCCGGAACCTGATCTTCTCTTCTTACGGCACAGCCGACGGCCCCGCACGCGCCGTAGCCCCTTTCCGCCCGTCATGGCCGGTCGTGAGGGCTCACGGGCGGCTCGCCGTGACGAGCGCCTCCTTGGCCGTCTTCTTCGCCGAGTTCTTGACGCGTGAGGCCCGTCGCGGGCATGCCCTCGGGGCAGGGGTGGGGCGGGCGCCCTCTGGCGCCCGCCCCTTCCGTCAGGACTCCGTGTGGGGGAGGTTGCTGGCGGACACCAGGGTGCGGATGGCGCGCAGGGCGACCGAGAGGGTGGCCAGGTCGAAGGTGTCGCTCTCCCAGATCTCCGACAACGTCTGCCGGGCCCGGGAGACCGCCGCCGTGTTGGCCTCCGTCCACCTGGCCAGCCGCTCCTCCGGCGACAGGCCCGGCGTGCTGTGGGCCAGCACGTCACGGGTCAGGGAGGCGTGCGCCGCGTAGAGGTCGTCGCGCAGGGCCGAGCGGGCCATCGAGTTCCACCGGTTGTCCCTGGGCAGCGCGATGATGCGCTCCCGGATGCGGGCCAGCTGCAGCCGGTCGGCCAGGTCGAAGTAGACCTCCGCCGCCTCGCTGACCGGACGGTCGGTCACGGAGGAGATCTCCACCATGTCCAGCATCGAGTACGCGGGCACCATGGCGGACACCCGCTCGGCCAGCTCCAGCGGCACGCCCCTGGCGAGGAACGAGTCGCGGCGCTCCTCGTACGCGGCCAGGTCGGGGCCGGTCAGCAGCTTGGGGATGTGGGAGACCACGCCGTTGACCGGCTTCATGAACAAGCCGACCGACCCGGCCAGGTCCAGCGGCGGCCGGCGGTTGACCAGCAGCCAGCGGGTGCCGCGCTCGACCAGCTTGCGGGCCTCCAGCAGCATGGCGATCTGGGTGGCCGTGTCGACCTGCTTGTCCAGCGACTCCACGTCCCGGTAGAAGCCCGGCAGGTCGAACACCTCGCGCGCCACGAGGTAGGCCCGCACGATGTCGGGCGTCGAGGCGCCCGTCTCTTCGCCGAAGCGGTACATGAACGTGGTGCCCATGGAGTTGACGAGCTCGTTGACCACGCAGGTGGTGATGATCTCCCGGCGCAGCGGGTGGGCGTCCATGTACGTGCGGAACCGCTCACGCAGCGCCGACGGGAAGTACGACACCAGCCACGAGGCGAGGTAGGGGTCGTCGGGCAGGTCGGAGGCGAGCACCTCGGCGTCGACGGTCAGCTTGGTGTAGGCGAGCAGCACGGCGAACTCGGGGGCGGTCAGGCCGAGTCTGGCCTGCCGGCGTTCGGCGAGCTGCTTGTCGGAAGGCAGGAACTCCAGCTCCCGGTTGATCAGCCCTTCGCGTTCCAGCCGTCGCAGGTAGCGGGCGTGGATGTGGAGCATCTCGACGGCCTGGGCGCGGGCCGCGGCCAGGACCACGTTCTGGGCGTGGTTGTCGCGCAGCACCAGGCGGGCGACCTCGTCGGTCATCGAGGTGAAGACCTCGTTGCGCTGCTTGTCGGTCAGTTCGCCGTCGCGGACGACCTGGTCCAGCAGGATCTTGATGTTCACCTCGTGGTCGGAGGTGTCGACGCCGGCCGAGTTGTCGATGAAGTCAGTGTTGATCAGGCCGCCGTTCAGCGCGAACTCGATGCGGGCCAGCTGGGTGAACCCCAGGTTGCCCCCTTCGCCGACGACCTTGCAGCGCAGGTCGGCGGCGTCGATCCTGAGCGCGTCGTTGGCCTTGTCGCCCACGTCGGCGTGCGACTCGGAGCCCGCCTTGACGTAGGTGCCGATGCCGCCGTTCCACAGCAGGTCGACGGGGGCCCGCAGGATGGCGCTGATCAGGTCGTTGGGGGCCATGGAGGTGACGCCGGCGGGGATGCCGAGCGCCTCGCGCATCTGGGGCGTGATCGGGATCGACTTGGCGGTGCGCGAGAAGACGCCGCCTCCCGCCGAGATCAGCGTGGCGTCGTAGTCCTCCCAGGAGCTGCGTGGCAGCTCGAACAGGCGCTGCCGTTCGCCGAACGAGCGGGCCGCGTCGGGGGTGGGGTCGACGAAGATGTGCCGGTGGTCGAACGCGGCCACCAGCCGGATGTGCTGTGACAGCAGCATGCCGTTGCCGAACACGTCGCCGGACATGTCGCCCACGCCGGCCACCGTGAAGTCGGTGCTCTGCACGTCCACGCCCGTGGTGCGGAAGTGGTACTTGACCGACTCCCACGCACCGCGGGCGGTGATGCCCATGGCCTTGTGGTCGTAGCCGATCGAGCCGCCGGAGGCGAAGGCGTCGCCCAGCCAGAAGCCGTACTCCTTGGCCACGGCGTTGGCGATGTCGGAGAACGTGGCGGTGCCCTTGTCGGCGGCCACGACGAGGTAGGTGTCGGTGCCGTCGTGCCTGACCACGTCGGGCGGCGGGACGACCTGGCCGTCCACGAGGTTGTCGGTGACGTCGAGCAGGCCGGAGATGAACATGCGGTAGCAGGCCACGCCTTCGGCCTGCACGTCCTCCCGCTTACCGGACAAAGGCGGCCGTTTAACGACAAACCCACCCTTGGACCCGGTCGGCACAATAACGGTATTTTTCACCATCTGGGCCTTAACCAGGCCGAGAATTTCCGTACGGAAGTCCTCCATCCGGTCAGACCACCGCAATCCACCCCGCGCCACTGCCCCGAACCGGAGATGCACGCCCTCGACCCGCGGCGAGTACACGAATATCTCGAACTTGGGCCGCGGAAGGGGCAGGACGCTGATGGCCTGCGGGTCGAACTTGAGCGATATGTACTCTTTTCGGCGCCCATTCACCGTCTGGAAATAGTTGGTACGCAGCGTGGCCTGGATCATCTCCAGGTACGCCCGCAGCACGCGGTCCTCGTCCAGCGAGGCCACCTCGTCGAGCGCGCCCAGGATCTCCTCGTGGATCGCGTCGGCCAGCTCGGTTCGCACGTCGTCGGGCCGCCGCGGATCGTGCCGGGCCTCGAACAGGCTGACGAGCAACCGCGCCAGCCGCACGTTGCCCAGGAGCACCCGCTCCATGTACGCCTGCGAGAACGTGCTGCCCGCCTGGCGCAGGTATTTCGCGTAGGCCCGCAGGATCTCGGCCTGCTCCCAGGTCAACCCGGCGCTCAGGATGAGCGAGTTGAAGTCGTCGGCCTGCACCCGGCCCGTCCACAGGGCGGTGAGGCCGTCCTGGAAGAGCCGCTTGAAGTCCTCCCTGCCGACCTCGTCGGACGGCGTGTAGCGCAGCCCGAAGTCGTAGATCCAGGCGTTCTTGGTGGTGGGGTCGTTGTCGCGGTCGACTTCGTACGGCCGCTCGTCGACCACCTCGACGCCGAGCCGCTGGATGAGCGGCAGCACCTTCGACAGCGAGATGGGCGAGCCGACCTTGTAGATCTTGAGCCGCCGCTCCCCCTCGGCCGCGTCGTACGGCTCGTAGAGGTTGAGCTCGACCTGCCCGTCGTCGTCCGCGCCGACGAGCCGCTCCAGCCGCTGCAGGTCGACCACGGCGACCTTGGGCGGGAAGTCCGCTTTGTACCCCTCGGGGAACGCGGAGGCGTACCGGCGGATGAGCCCGGGCGCCTCCTCCTCCGACGTCAGCTCCACCAGCGCGGTGGCCAGGTCGTCCTCCCAGGAGCGGGTGATGGCCGCCAGCCGCGCCTCCAGCTCCTCCACGTCCACGCTCGGCGGCGGCAGCTGCTTGCCCCGCTCGCCCCGCACGACCACGTGCAGGCGGGCCAGCACCGACTCGCCGATCATGGCGCTGTAGTCGAGCGAGGTGCCCCCCAGGGCCTTGAGCAGCACCTCCTGCATCTGCAGCCGGACCTTGGTGGTGTAGCGGTCGCGCGGCAGGTAGATCAGGCAGGAGATGTAGCGGCCGTAGTCGTCGCGCCGCAGGAACAACTTGACCTGCTTGCGCTCGCGCAGCCGGAGCACGCCCAGCGCGATCGGAAGGAGCTCGTCGATCGAGGTCTGGAACAGCTCGTCGCGGGGGAACGTCTCGAGGATCTCGATGAGGTCCTTGCCGTCGTGGCTGTCGGGCGCCAGCCCGGCCTGGTGGAGGACGTCGGCCAGCTTCCGCCGGAGCACGGGGATCCGGGAGATCGACTCGTTGTAGGCCACGTGCGTGAACAGGCCGAGGAAACGCCGCTCGCCGATCACCTCGCCCTCGGGCGAGAACACCTTGACCCCGATGTAGTCGAGGTAGGTGGCGCGGTGCACGGTGGCCCGGGAGTTGGCCTTGGTGATGATCATGAGGTGCTTCTCGCGGGCCTTGGCCCGCAGCTCGGCGGGCAGCGCGGAGAAGCTGTCGGAGCTGACCTTGTCGTCACGCAGGATGCCCAGCGCCGCACCGGGCAGCGGGCGCAGCGTCTCGCCCTCGTCGGTGTGCTCGAGCCGGTATTCGCGGTAGCCGAGGAAGGTGAAGTGCCCGTCGGCGAGCCAGCGCAGCAGGTCGATGCTGTCCTCGACCTCCGCGGGCTCCAGCGGCGGCGGGTTCATGCCCAGGTCTTCCGCGGTCTGGACGGCCAGCGCCCGCATCTTCCTGAAGTCCTCGACCGCGTGCCGCACGTCGGCGAGCACCCGCAGCAGGTCGGTCTCGATTGTCTTGAGCGCGCGCGGGTCGGCCTGCCGGTCGATCTCGATGTGCATCCACGACTCGACCAGCATCTGGCCGGTGACGTCCTGCTGGTCGGGGCCGAGCATCCGGCCCGTCATGTCGCGGCGCACCCGCATCTGCGGGTGGACCAGCAGGTGCACGCCCAGGCCGTGCCGGTCGAGCTCCATCGTCACCGAGTCGACCAGGAACGGCATGTCGTCGGTGACCACCTCGACGACCGAGTGCCCGGGATCCCACCCGTTCTCGTCGACCGTCGGGGTGTAGGCCCGGACCACCGGCCTGCCCTGCGGGCGGACCTCGGCCAGCTGCCTCTGGGACATCGCGGGACCGTACACGTCAACGGGGTTGCGGTCGAGCAGGTCTTCCGGCGCGACGTGCCGGTAGTAGAGCCGGAGGAAGGACAGCGCCTCATCGGCGCTCATGTGCTCCGTGCTCGTCGCGCAGATCTCGGCGGCTCGCTGGAGCAGCTCATCCTTGGCCTCGTCGAGCGGCATTTCGCTCTCACTCCTTTGTGAGGGTTCGCCATGGCTGTTCATAGCCAGGCCCTTAGTTCCCACAGCAGCGGGAAGTAGTGCAGGCGCGTTCTACCGCGCAGATAGGGGGCGCCCGTCGAGCCGCCTGTGCCCGACTTGGTGCCGATCTGGCGTTCGACCATCTGGACATGACGCATTCGCCACAGCGCTGTGGTCTCGTCGTGGGTCAGCAGGTCTTCGGCCAGTTGCCACAGGTCGTCGTGGGACCTGCGGTCTCTCGCCACGGCCAGCAGCGAGTTCATGATCTCATCATCGGAGACCGGCAGGCCACGCAGCGACAGCGCGTCAAGATAGGCGTCCCACAGCGTGGGCTCCGACAGCCTGCCGCGCAGCCTGGCGAGATCGGCCTCCTCGGCGTGCCGGAAGCTGCCGAGGTAACGCTCGTCCTTCAGCCCGGACAGGAACTCCAGCTCCCGGAACTGCACGGACTGGAACCCGCTGGCGGGCTCCAGCATCGAGCGGAACTCGAGGAAGTCCTGAGGCGTCATCGTCTCCAGGACCTCGACCTGCTCGACCAGCACCCGCTCGACCGCGTGCACCCGCCGGAACAGGTGCCTGGCCCGCCACAGCTCGCCACGGGACATGGCCTCGCGAACCGACTCCAGCTCATGGAGCAGCAGCTTGAACCAGAGCTCGTAGACCTGGTGGATGGTGATGAAGAGCAGCTCGTCAGGAGCCTGCGACTGCGGCTGCTGCTGGGCGAGCAGCGCGGGCAGGCGGAGGTAGCCGCCGTACGACAGCCGGCCGCCTTCCTCGCCGAACCGCCGGCGCGGGGGACGGGGCACATCGTCGTCGATGCCCACCGAACACCTCCCCCCGACCACCCGGCACTTGCCGCCGGGCGCACGTCTCGCCGATACCGATACCACCCGAAAAGGGGATAGACGTCAACGTGACATCGACATCGGGGGATCGTCGTCGGAGGTCGAGGAGGCGTTCTTGAGCTCGTCGAGCTGGTCCGGCAGCTCGACGAGCTCCACCAGCTCCGCCTGGCATCGCTCGCACGAGTCGAGGTGGCGTTCGAAGGCCTCGTGCTCCTCTTCGTCGAGGACGCCGAGAGCGTAGGCGGCCACCCCGTCATGCATCAGCCGGCTACCCCCTTGTCCCGCAGCAGTTCGCGGAGAGCCCGGATCCCGTAGTAGAGCCGGGACTTCACCGTGCCCGGTGGGATCCCCAGAATCTCCGCCGCCTCACTTATCGTACGGTCTCGAAGGTAGGTCTGCTCAATGACTTCGCGGTGTTCCGCGGACAGGGACCGGAGGGCGTCCGCGACGACCATCGCCGACAGAGCCCGATCCGAACCGTCCGGCACCGCCATCATGTCGACTTCGGGCGGCTCGACCTCCTGCGGCCGAACGCTCTTCCGCCGACGACCATCAATGACTATGCGACGGGCCACGGTAAGCAGCCACGCCCATATAAGGCTTGGTTCCCATTGCAGTCTTGCCGAGTTCCGCCAGGCCCGGACGAGCGTCTCCTGTACAACGTCTTCGGCCCACTGAAGGTCGTTACCTGTGGATTTGCGGACGTGTCGCAGCAGAGGGCCGCCGAACTCCTGGTAAAGCACCGCAATGCGGTGCTCCGCCTCGGCATCCGCACTCTCGAACCTGCCGTCGAGGTGACCTAGCACGGGGCACATCTTTACACCTTCGTTATCCAAGCGGTAGCCACTCCGATAACTCCAGTCATTTCTAACTATCTCCGGCCATAGATGAACCAGGTGGGTGAAGCCCGCGTACCTCCCACCATGCACAGGCTTTTGCGCGGCGAGGTGTTCATGCTCGGCGGCTTCGTCGTGGCGGCCGCGGTGACGATCCTGCTGGTCATGCCACCGGTTATCGATCCCGCTGCCGCCCAGTGGGCGCAGACGTCCACGGGACCGCTCACGGCGGCCGACCGCGACCTGCTGGTCAAGGTACGGCAGGCCGGCCTGTGGGAAATGCCCGCAGGCGAGTACGCCAAGACCCGCGCCGAGTCCCAGCGTGTCAAGGAAGTCGGCAGGCTGATCATGGAAGATCACATGAAGCTGGACCTGCTGACCCGTCAGGTCGCGAAGAAACTGGGCGTGGCACTGCCGGACGAGCCCAGCCCGCAGCAGCAGAGCTGGATGGCCCAGCTCGCCGCGGAGAGCGGGCCCGCCTTCGACAGGGACTACGCGAACCTGCTGCGTGACTCACACGGCAAGGTCTTCACCGTCATCGCGGCGGTGCGGTCCGGCACACGCAACTCCGAGATCAGGAAGTTCTCCGAGGACTGCGTGAGGTTCGTCATGAGGCACATGGCGCTGCTGGAGTCCACCGGCCTGGTCGACCACAACGCCCTGCCGGAGCCTCCCACGCCCGCGCCAGCTCCACCCGTCGCGATGGCGGTCGATTCGAGGAGACACACATGAGGAGATCCAGACGCATGGCCGCGGCCATGTCCGCTTTGGCCGTGACGGCGAGCGGGCTGGTGTCCGCGGCCGTCATCGGAGTCGGCCCGGCACGCGCCGACATCTGCGACTCGGCCGAGTCCCCGTCGCAGCAGGAACAGCGGGATCGGAATCAGCGGCGAGACTTCGACCAGCGGAACAGGAACGGACGGAACCAGGGCCAGAACGGCGACGGGCAGTTCCCCGACAGGAACCAGGGACGCCAGAACCCGAACCAGCAGGCCCCCGACCAGCAGGACCCGAACCAGGACCAGCGGCAGGACCAGCGGCAGGACCAGCAGGACCCCGACCAGCAGGCTCCCCAGGGAGGCGGCGCCGCGGTGGCCGACCCCGCCGGCTCGCCGGACGACACGGCACGCGCCCCCGAGCCCGAGGACAGCGCCACGGTGCAGTCGCGCCGCGGCCGGCCGGACCCCCGCCCGACGCGGACCCAGGACCCGAACGACGACCCCACCGGCAACCCGACCGGCAACCCGACCGACGACCCCACCGGCAACCCGACCGGCAACCCCACTGACGACCCCACCGGCAACCCGACGGACGACCCCACCGACGACCCGACGCAGAGCCCGCCCCCGCAGGGAACGGCGTCGCCCTCCCCCTCCCCCACCCAGAGCGGCGACGGGAACGACTGCGACCTCGGCCCGTTCACCGGTGACTTCGTCAACATCCGCCAGGTCCAGCGGGTCAACGAGCCGCGGATCGGCAGGAACGGCTCCCGCGGCTCCTTCGTCTCCCGCTGCGGCACCAACCAGAACCGCCACAACAACCCGGCCAACTTCATCGTCGCGCCCGGCGTGGCCAACGGGGCGCACCACCTGCACGACTACGTGGGCAACCTGTCGACGGACGAGTTCTCCACCGACGAGAGCCTGGCCGCCGCGGGCACCACCTGCCGGCTGGGCGACAAGTCCACGTACTTCTGGCCCGTGATCAGGGACCGCAGGTCGAACGAGAACGCCGGCGACCCCGACGGCAACGTCGGCCGGCTGCTGCTGCCCCGCGCCGCGACGCTCCAGTTCCGCGGCAACGCCACCGACGACGTCGTGGCGATGCCGAGGTTCATGCGGATCATCACCGGTGACGCGAAGGCGGGCACGAACGGCGGCGCCAACGCCAAGGCGGGCTGGAGCTGCTCGGGATTCCAAAATCGCATAAGTCCCGATAAATACACGCTTTGCCCGCGTGGCAGTCAGGTTCTTCGTATCCTGGATTTCCCTAGCTGCTGGGACGGCCAGAACACCGACAGCGCCAATCACCGGACGCACGTGGTCTTCCCCGACCAGAACGGTGCCTGCCCTCAGGGCACTCGGGCGATTCCCCAACTCCGCATGACCCTCGCGTACAACGTCCCACAAGGCCCGTCGTACGCCGTGGACGCCTTTCCCGAGCAGAAGCACAATCCGGTCACCGACCACGGCGACTTCGTCAATGTGATGCCCGATCGGCTGATGCAGACCGTCGTCTCATGCATCAACCGGGGCCGCCGTTGCTGATCTGACATGCCCTCACGGGCACCAGCCTTCCGAGTCGCACCCTCACCCGACCTTGGAGGGAAATAGATGCTCCACAGACGATCCCCCAGGCACGCCCCCACCAAGCTGGACACCAGAAGCGTCCGGCTGGGGGCGAGCGCCTCGATCATGGCCATCCTGCTGTCGGCGTTCGCGCTGACCAGGACGGAACGTGGCGTGGCGCTGCTCGGCCGAGGGGTGGGCTTCCTCGAGTTCTACGCCGGCGTGTTCGCGCTGGTGCTGCTGACCGCGACGGTCGCACTCGGCCTGCTCACCACCGAACGCGTCTTCCTGACACCGGCCAACCGGGTCAGGGCCCAGCTCGCGCACAGAGCCACCGCGTTCATCGGGCTGGCCTACCTGATCACGCACATCACCCTCATGATCAGTCTGGGGCACGTGCCACTGGGGGCGGCGGTCGTCCCCGTCGCCGGGCTCTACGTGGGGTTCGGCGCGCTGGCCTTCGACCTGATGGTCCTGGCCGTGGTCACGGGAATGTTGAGGGGGCGCTTCGCCGTACGGACCAGGCCATGGATGTGGCGGATCCTCCACGCCGCCGCGTACGTGGCCTGGCCGGTCGGCATCATGCACGGGCTCACCGCGGGCCGTCCGCCGGCCGGCTGGGTGGCCTGGTCCTACGTGGCCTGCCTGGCGGCGGTCGGCTCCGCGCTCTGCGTGCGGGTGCTGGCCTCGCTGCGCCGGCCGTCGATCGTGCCCGAGAGGGTCGAAGGGCCGGCGGTGACGTCGCCGGCCACCGCGGGCGTGCCGAACCAACGGCCGCAGAAGGTCGCCGTCCCGGCCGCCGCCGGGGCCGGGACCAGGACCGGCACCAGGGCCGGCACCGGGACTGGCGCGGTGAACGTCAACGCACCCGTGAGCCTGGCCGATGCCAGGCGCAGATACCGGGAGGCCGGATGAGCCTGCCCGCGACGACTGATCAGGAGCGACCGTGATTCCGGCCCGAGTTCCCCGGGTGTTACGCATGGGTCCGGCCCGGCTCACCGCCGGGCTCGACCACTGCCGCCGGCTCGACCTGCCCGCGCACCGCACGCTCCACGGGGTCGTGGAGCCGCGCGAGCTGGCCGAGCTCATCTCCCTTGCCAACGACGTGGACATGCGCGGGCGGGGCGGCGCGGCCTTCCCGTTCGCGCGCAAGCTGCGGGCGGTCGCCGACGCGGCGGGCACGGGCGAAAGCGTGGTGCTGGTCAACGGCGCCGAAGGCGAGCCGGCCAGTTCCAAGGACGCCATGCTGCTCACCCGCAACCCCCACCTGGTGCTGGACGGCGCGGTGCTGGCCGCCGAGGCGCTGGGCGCCCGCGAGGTGGTCGTCGCCACGGCCGGTGGCGAGGTCGCCGAGGCGTCCGTCGCCGCCGCCGTGGCCGAGCGCCGGGCCTCGAACGTGTCGGGCGGCGCGGAGAGCCGGGTCCCGATCCGGGTGGTCGGGATCAAGGAGAGGTTCATCTCCGGCGAGGGAGGCGCGCTCGTCAAGGCCGTGAACGGCGAGGAGGGCATCCCGCCCGGCCGCAAGAAGCGGGCCGCCACGAGCGGGGTGGACGGCCTGCCGACCCTGCTGTCCAACACGGAGACGTACGCGCAGTTCGCCCTGCTGGCGGAGTACGGCCCCGAGAAGTACGCCGAGGTCGGCACCAGCAAGGAGCCCGGCACGATCCTGCTCACCGTGAGCGGCGGCGCGGCCCAGGGTGCGGTCATCGAGGCGCCTGCGGGCACCTACCTGGCCGACGTGCTCGCGCTGACCGAATCCGAGATCGGCGACGGCGTGCTCATCGGCGGCTACCACGGCGCGTGGTTGTCCGCGGAGGTCGTCCAGACGGCCGTGCTCTCACGCGAGGGCATGAAGCAGGCAGGAGCGACTCTCGGGGCCGGGATCATCGTCCCGCTCGGCGAGTCCACCTGCGCGCTCGGCGAGGCCGCCAGGGTGTCGGCCTACCTGGCGGCCGAGTCGGCCGGCCAGTGCGGCCCGTGCCGCCTCGGCCTGCCGGACATCGCCAGGGCCATGTACGCGCTGGTCGAGGGCACGGGTTCGGTGGACGCCGTACGCCGATGCGTGCGCGGCGTCGAGCGGCGCGGGGCGTGCTTCCACCCCGACGGCACGGCGAAGTTCGTGTTGTCGGCGCTGGACGCGTTCGAGACCGAGATCGCGCAGCACCTGGAGCACGGCTCGTGCGGCCGGCCGATCCGCGGCGTGCTGCCGATGCCCGAGCGCGAGGCCGACCCCGAGTACCGGCTGGAGGTCGACTGGTCCCGCTGCCAGGGGCACGGGCTCTGCGCGCACCTGTTGCCGGAGTTCGTGGACCTCGACGACTACGGGTTCCCCTCGTTCAGGAACGTCCCCGGCCACCTCGCCAAGGAGGCGCGGCGGGCGGTCGACATGTGCCCGGCGCTGGCCTTGCGGCTCGCCCGGACCACCGGGGACGGCTCCACGCCCGCCGGCTCGCCCCTGCGGCTGGTCAAGGACGGCGTGCTCAGGAAGGCCGGGGCGAGCATGCCCCGGCTCACGCGCGTGAGCACCGGCCCGAACGTCTCGAGGGTCGGAGGTACGGCGGGGTGACGCGACATATCTGATTATTTCAGTAATTACCATTTCTGTCGGACATATACCGGCTCTCCCATGCCCGCCATTTGGTAGAGCCGCTTGGACGTTTCCATCGGCACGCGTACGCACCCGTGGGACGCCGGCCGGTTCGGGACTTTCGTGGAGCCGTGCAACGCGATGCCGCCGACGAAGTAGAGGGAGTTGTACATCGACCCGAGCGGCCCGGTCGTCCACCCGGGCGCTCGCCGGTTGACGCGGAAGTCGCCCACGGGAGTGACCGCGTCGCCGCAGCGCCCGTTGAGGCACCAGCGCCTCTGGGCGCCGCTGGAGATGTGCGAGATCAGCGCGGGACGGTGCCGGCGGTAGACGATCATCAGCTGCTCGCGGAGCCTGACCTCGACCCGGTTCGCCGGGCCGTCGGGCACCAGCGCACGGGTGCGAAGCGGCCGGTCGAGCGCCCGCCAGACGTCCGGCCCCACCGCGCCCCGCACCTGCATCTTGTGGCTCTTCTGCAGCGCCCAGACCGCGAACTTCGTCTGCTCGTCGTAGCGCCCGTTGATCTTGCCGAAGTAGTAGCGGCCCTGGCGCAGTCTCCGCTGGAGCAGCTCGATCTCCTTGCCGCGGTCGCCCGGCCGCAGGAGGGGTGTTTTGATCTCGGCCCGTTCCACCGGTGTCGGACGGTCTTTGTCCGCCATCGCAGGTATGCCCATCAGCAAGGGCGCCCCGCATCCAACGGCGAAAGCGCCGATTCTTCGAAGCTTTATGATCATAATTCGATGCCTACCCACATCGTCGAGAATTCACCTCATGCATGGGTTTTGTCCGGTAAAGGCGGCGAATTAACGAATCCCACTATAAACGGGCATTCCCCGTTTATTCGACTATCACTGCCGGCGAAAAACCGGTCGCGAACGGGCACGCCGACTGCCATCATGCGGTGGTATGCGGAACTGGCCCCTGTTCGACCTGTCCATCACCACGCCCCGCCTTGAACTGCGCCTCCCCACGCTCGACGAGCTCGACGAGCTCGCGGACCGCGCCGCCGAGGGCGTCCACGAGACGGGAATCATGCCGTTCCTCTTCCCCTGGACGGACGCCGAGCCCGCCGAGCGGGCCAGGAGCACGCTGCAGTACCACTTCCGCGCGTGGGGCTCGCTCGCCCCGGAGAAGTGGTCGATCGACTTCGTGGTCGTGTACGACGGTCAGATCGTCGGCACGCAGGGCGTCACGGCCACGTCCTTCGCGGTCACCCGCGAGGTCGGCACCGGCTCGTGGCTGGGGCAGCGCTTCCAGGGCGACGGCATCGGCACCGAGATGCGCGGCGCGGTGTTGCACCTCGCCTTCGCCGGGCTGGGGGCGCGCCACGCGACGACCGAGGCGTTCGAGGACAACCACGCCTCGCTGGCGGTGACGAGAAAGCTCGGCTACCAGGAGGACGGCATCACGGTCCACGACCGCCAGGGCAGGCCGGCCGTCACCCGGCGCTTCCGCCTGGCCAGGGAGGACTGGCAGGAGTCACCCGGTTTCGAGATCCACAACCTGCCCGCCTGCCTGCCCCTCCTCGGCCTTCCAGGATGACGGCGCGCGGCCCGGGTTCCGGGCCGCGCGCCACCACGCGTCAGAAGTCGAACTGGTCGATGTTGGAGGCGTCGAAGGTGAACGGCGGCCCGAGGATGACCTCACCGTTCTCGCCGATCGTGCGCTCCCCCAGCTTGCCCGCCTTGAACGTCTCGCCCTCGGCCCCGGTGATCTGCCCCGACACCAGCGCCGCCGCCGCGTACGACGCGAGATAGCCCAGGTCCTTCGGGTTCCACAGGGCGAACTTCTCCACGGTCTTGTCCTTGACGAACTGCCGCATCTGGTTGGGCGTGCCCAGGCCGGTCAGCACGACCTTGCCCTTGTACTTCGAACCCGAGATGTAGCGGGCCGCGGCCGAGACGCCGACCGTGGTGGGCGAGATGATGCCCTTCAGGTCGGGATAGGCCTGCAGCAGGCCCTGCGTCTCGGTGAAGGACTTCTGGTCGTCGTCGTCCCCGTAGGCGACCTTGACCAGCTTCATGTCCTTGTACTCCGGCTTGGCCAGCTCCTCCTTCATGAACTCGATCCAGGTGTTCTGGTTGGTCGCGTTGGCCGTGGCCGACAGGATGGCGATCTCGCCCTTGTGATCGATCATCTCCGCGAGCAGCTGCACCTGGCTGCGGCCGACCTCTTCGGAGCTGGCCTGGTTGATGAACAGGTCGCGGCACTGCGGCGCCGCGTCCGAGTCGTACGACACGATCTTGATGCCCTTGGCGCGGGCCTGCTGGAGCGGGCCGCAGACGGCGTTGGCGTCGTTGGCGGCGATGAGGATCGCGTCGTGGCCCTGCTGGGTCAGCGTGTTGATGTAGGAGATCTGGGACGACGCCGACGCGTCGGACGGGCCGACCTCCTTGGCCTCGCCCTTGAACTCCTTGGCCGCCTCGATCCCGGCCTCGTCGACGATGACTTCGTACGGGTTGTTGATCTGTTTCGGCAGGAACGCCAGCTTGATGCCCTCCTTGAGCGGCGCGTCGGGGTTCGCCGAGGCGGCGGCCGAGGAGGCGGGGGCCTCCTGGGGAGCGGCGGTGACGGACGATCTCGTGGTGCCGCCGCAGGCCGCCACGCCGAGGACGAGCAGCGTGGCGACGGCGGTGAGGCGCATCGGGGTCATGGTGTTCCTTTCAGGGCCGGCCTGATGAGGGAGACGAGGCGCGGGGTGAGCACCGACACGATGAGGAGGAGCCCGGTGACGATCGACTGGATCTCCGTCGACACGTCGCCGAGCATCAGCAGGTTGCGGAGCAACCCGATGAGCAGCACGCCGGCGATGACCCCGCCCAGCGTGCCCTTGCCGCCGTCGAAGTCGACCCCGCCGAGCAGGACGGCCGCGATGACGGCGAGCTCGATGCCCAGGCCGTTGTCGGCGCGGGCGGAGCCGTACCTGAGGGTGAAGACGACCCCGGCGAACGCCGCGACCGTGCCGGAGACGACGAAGAGGAGGAGCTTGATGCGCTTGACGCGGATGCCGGAGAAGAACGCGACCTGCTCCTGCGCCCCGATGGCGTAGAGCGAGCGGCCGAAGCCGGTGGAGTGCAGCACCACTCCGACGATGACGGCGAGCAGGATGAACAGCGCGATCGGGTACGGGATCGGCGTGCCGGGCACGTCGTCCACGGCCAGCGCGACGTAGCCGGGCGGGAACTGGGCGATGGCCTTGTCTCCGAGCACCACGTACGCCAGGCCACGGTAGAGGGCGAGCGTGCCGATCGTGACGGCCAGCGAGGGAAGGCCGAGCCGGGTCACGAGCAACCCGTTGACCAGCCCGCAGGCGGCGCCGACGAGCACCACGAGCGGGATGATCGTCTCGATCGCCATGCCGCCTTCCCACATGGCGCCGACGAGCGCGCTCGACAGGCCGAGCACGGAGGCGACCGACAGGTCCACCTCGGCGGCCACCACCAGCATGGTCATGGCCAGCGCGATGAGCGCGATCTCGCCCAGGTCGCTCAGCGCGAACGACAGGTTGCCGGTGGTCGCGAAGCCGGGGGTGGTGAAGGAACCCGCCGCGAACACGGCGACCAGCAGCGACGCCACCAGGACGTCCCACCGCAGGACCCTGCCCATGACGGAACGGCCGCCCGCTTGGTCAGCCATGACGGCTCCTGTTCCTGAGCAGGCGGGCCACCCTCATGGCCAGCACCCGGTCGACGCTGATGGCGAGCAGGAGCAGCGCGCCGGTGATGGCCTGCTGCCAGAAGGGGTTGACGCGGAGCACCACCAGGGCGCTGCCGATCGTGGTGAGCAGCAGCGCGCCGAGTGCCGCCCCGTAGACGCTGCCGACCCCGCCGGTGATCGCGACGCCGCCCACCACGACCGCGCTGATCACGATGAGCTCCCAGCCGTTGGCGGAGTCGCCGATGACCGTCCCGAACCTGGCCAGCCAGAGCACGCCCGCCAGCCCGGCCAGGCAGCCGCTGACGAGGTAGGCGGTCAGGACACGGCGGCGCACCGGCACGCCGGCCAGCCTGGCCGCCTCGGGGCTGGAGCCGATGGCGTAGAACTCCCGGCCGCTCGGGTAGGAGCGCAGGTAGTAGCCGATCAGCAACATGACCACGAGCGTGATGAGCGGCAGGTACGGAACACCCAGCACCGACCCGTTGCCGAGCGACAGCAGCGCGGGCGGCAGGTCGACGGCGTTGATCTGGCGGCCGTGCGCGATGTAGTGGTCGACCCCCTGGATCACGTAGAGCGTGCCGAGCGTCACGACCAGGGCCGGGACCCGGCAGAAGCTGACGAGGAGCCCGTTGAGCAGGCCGCAGGCCGCGCCGACGGCGATCCCGAACACGACGCCGGGCACCAGGCCCCAGCCGCTCGCGAGCACGTCGGCGGTGACGAACGCGACCAGCCCCACCACGGAGCCGACGGACAGGTCGAGGTTGCGGGTGATGACCACGACCGACTGCCCGACGGCCAGCAGGGCGAGGATCGCGGTGTTGAGCAGGATGTCCTCGATGCCCTGCCCGGACAGGAAGTTGGGGTTGACCGCGCCGGTCACGCCGATGAGCAGGGCCAGGGCGATGACCAGGCTCAGCTCGCGGGCCCTGAACACCAGGTCGACCAGGCTCCTGGCGCTGCGCCCTCCGGGGGACTGCTCGGAGGGCGCGGCCACCGTGGTGGTGGGTCCGGTCACGCGGCCCTCCCGGTCGCGGCGCTCATCACGCTCTCCTCGGTCGCCTCGGCCCTGGGGATCTCGGCGGCCAGCCGGCCCTCATGCATGACCAGCACCCGGTCGGCCATGCCGAGCACCTCCGGCAGCTCGGAGGAGATCATGAGGACGGCGATGCCCTGGCCGGCCAGCTCCGACAGCAGCCGGTGCACCTCCGCCTTGGTGCCGACGTCGATGCCGCGCGTCGGCTCGTCCACGATCAGCACGGACGGCTCGGTGGCCAGCCACTTGGCCAGCACCACCTTCTGCTGGTTGCCGCCGGACAGCACGCCCACCCCGTCGGCCAGCCGGGCGAACTTCAGCTGCAGCCGCAGCGCCCAGTCCCCGGCCCGGTCGCGCTCGGCCCCGCGGGAGATCGTCGGGCCGCGGCGCAGCTCGCGCAGGCCGGTCAGCCCGATGTTGCGCTCGATCGACAGGTCCATGACGAGCCCCTGCTGGCGGCGGTCCTCGGGCACCAGGGCCAGCCCCGCGTTCATGGCGGCCGTGGGGCTGCCCGCGGGCAGGGTGACGCCGTCCACCGTGACGGACCCGGCGTCCCAGCGGTCGATGCCGAAGACGGCCCTGGCCACCTCGCTGCGGCCGGCGCCGACCAGCCCCGCCAGGGCGACGATCTCGCCCCTGCGCACCTCGAAGGACACGTCGGTGAACACGCCCTCGCGGGTCAGCCGCTCGACCCTCAGCGCGACCTCGCCGACGGCCGCCTCCTCCTTGGGGAACAGCGTGGCGACCTCGCGGCCCACCATGCGGCGGATGAGGTCGTCGTGCGTGAGGCCCTCGACGGGCTCGCTGGCGATCCAGGCGCCGTCCCGCAGGGTCGTGACCCGCTGGCACAGGGTGAAGATCTCGTCCAGCCGGTGGGAGATGAACAGCAGGGCGCAACCCTGCTCGCGCAGCGCCTGCGCGACCGAGAACAGCCGGGTCACCTCGTGGCCGGAGAGCGCGGCCGTCGGCTCGTCCATGACCAGCACGCGGGCGTCCCTGGAGATCGCCTTGGCGATCTCGACGAGCTGCTGGTCGGCGATGGACAGCCCGCGCGAGGGCTGCTCGGGGTCGAGGGCCACGCCGAGCCGCCCGAACAACTCCCTGGTACGCGCGTGCATGGCCCCGCGGTCGATCCTGCCGAGGCCGCGCCGGGGCTGGCGGCCCATGAAGATGTTCTCGGCCACGGACAGGTCGGGGAAGAGGGTCGGCTCCTGGTAGATGACGGCCACGCCCGCCTGCTGGGCGTCGGCCGGTCCGGCGAACTCGACCGGCTCGCCCCCGAGCAGCACCTGGCCGCTGTCGGGGCGGTGCACCCCCGCGAGCGTCTTGACCAGGGTGGACTTGCCGGCGCCGTTCTCCCCCGCCAGCCCGTGCGTCTCGCCGGCGAACAACTCGATGGAGACGTCACGCAGCGCGCGCACGGCGCCGAACGACTTGCTGACGTTCGCCAGGGCCAGCGTGGGGGGAACGGCCATCCATCCTCCCGACAACAAACGTTTTAACGGGTGGCTGTCCGGAATCTAGGCGCTGTGTCCAGCAAGCGTCAATGCCTTGCTCCAAGGTATGACGGCATTGTGATTGCTACGTTTTAATCACGTCGGGGACCTGGCGGAACACGGCCCGCCGCCGGCTTCGACCGGGCGGCGGCGCGAGCAGACCGGCCTCACGGCGATACCGGCCGGGCGACATGCCGTGCTCCCGCTTGAAGGCGTTGGCGAAGGCGTACTCCGAACCGTAGCCGACCTGGGCGGCGATCTCCCCCAGCACCGCGTCCGACTCCCGCATGAGCCGGGCGGCCATGGCCAGGCGCCACCAGGTCAGGTAGGTGAGCGGCGGCTGCCCCACCAGCGCCGTGAACCGCCTGGCGAAGGCCGACCTCGACAGGCCCGCCCGTTCGCCCATCTCCTGGACGGTCCACGGATGTGCCGGATCCCGGTGCACGGCGTCGAGCACGGCGCTGATCCCCGGATCGGCCAGGGCCGCCGCCCAGCCGCCGACCTGGCAGCGCCCCGGCTCCGCGGCGAAGCAGGCCCGCAGGATGTAGAGCAGGAGCATGTCCAGGAGCGACGTCACGATCGTGTCGGCGCCCCCGCCCGGCCGCCGGACCTCCGTGCTCAGCAGGCCGATCGCGGCGCTCAGCTCGGCGTCCAGGCCGAGCGCCCCCGGCAGGTGCACCAGGTCGGGCACGTCGGCCAGGATGGGATGGGCGCGGCTCGTGTCGAACCGGTAACCACCGCACAGCAGCACCGTCGCCGCGCCCGTGCCGCCGAACGAGTCCGCGGCGAACAGGCCGAGCTCATCCTGCAGCGGGTCGCACGCCGGCTCGGCCAGCGGGGTGGACGCCGAGTCGGCCATGGCGTAGCCGTGCCCGCGCGGGAAGAAGAGCACGTCACCCGCCGACAGCGCGACCGACTCGCCGTCCGGTGGGATCAGCCGGCCGGTCCCCTCCAGGACGACCTGGAACCCGGCCGAGCCGGGGACCGCCGGGAACCGCTGGCCCCAGGGTGCGTGCCACGCGACGCGGGCCGCCCGGGGGCGCCCTGTGCGCATGAGCGCGATCACGTCACTGAGCACGTCCATAACCCAGGAGTTTAAGACGATGACGTATGAAATACGCGCTAATGGCGCATTGGATGTCTCGATGGGCGCTCCTACGGTTGCTTTGCGACGAAAGGAGCGCTCTATGGGTGCGGTTCTGGTCACCGGGGCGACCGGCACGGTCGGCAGCCAGGTGGCGAAGCAGTTGCGGGCGGCAGGCGCCGAGGTCACGCCCCTGACGAGGACCCCTGCGGGGGGCCGTACGGGTGATCTCAAAAACCCCGGATCGTTGCCTCTCGACGGGGTGGAGTCGGTGTTCCTGGTGTGGCCGTTCGCGACGGCCGAGGGTGCGCGGGCGGTGGTCGACGTGCTCGCCGCGCGTGCCCGCCGCGTGGTCTACCTCTCCTCCGCCGCGGTCCGCGAGCACGAACGCGAGGTCGAGCGGCTGATCGAGGAGTCCGGGCTGGAGTGGACGTTCCTGCGCCCGCACGCCTTCGCGGCCAACGCGCTGCGGTGGGCCAGGCGGCTCAGGGCCGGAGTCGTGCGCGCGCCGTACGGCCGGGCCGCCATGGCTCCGGTGCACGAGCGGGACATCGCGGCGGTCGCCGTACGGACGCTGCTGGAGGACGGCCACCACGGCGCCGCCTACGTGCTGACCGGCCCTGAGCCGATCACCCAGGCCGGCCAGGTGGGCGTGCTCGCCGAGATCGCCGGATTCCCGGCGCGCTGGGAGGAGGTCCCGCCGCACCATGCCCGCGCGGAACTCCTGGCCGAGGGGTGGCCCCCGCTCGCGGCGGACGAGGCCCTCCAGGCTCAGGCCGCCCTGGTGACCGCCCCGCTCCCGGTCACGCGGACGGTCGAGGAGGTCACGCGGAGCGCCGCCCGCACGTTCCGCGAGTGGGCCGCGGAGCACGCTACGGCCTTCCGCACCGCCCCCGTACCGGCCGGCACCATGCGCGCCGCCCGGATCCACGAGTTCGGCGGCCCGTCTGTGATCCGGCACGACCGGATCCCGGTGCCGCGGCCCGGCCCGGGAGAGGTGCTGATCGAGGTGGCGGCCACGTCCTTCAACCCGGCCGAGATCGGCCTGCGCTCCGGCCTGCTGACCGAGATCTTCGGGACGAGCCTGCCGCGCACCCTCGGCTGGGACGTCTCCGGAACCGTGCTGGAAACCGGCGCGGACGTCACCGGCCTGGCCCCGGGCGACCGCGTGTTCGGCCAGGTGGACGGCGCCGCGGCCGAGTACGTGACCGCGCCCGCGAACATGCTGGCCAGAGCCCCGGAGAGCATCCCGCTCGCCCACGCGGCCACCATCCCGGTGGCCGGGCTCACCGCCTGGCAGGCGGTCCACGAGCACGCCCGCATCACCAGGGGACAGCGCGTGCTGGTCAACGGCGCGGGTGGCGGCGTCGGCATGTTCGCTGTCCAGCTCGCCCGTCTGGCGGGCGCGGTCGTGACGGCCACGGCGAGCCCGCGCAGCGCGGCGGCGGTCAAGGGGTACGGCGCCGACGAAGTGATCGACTACACCGCCACGCCGCTGCCCGACGGCATGGACGTGCTGCTGAACCTGGCCGCCGTCCCTCCGCGGGACGCCGCCGCGCTGGCCGGGCTCGGCCGAACGGTGGTCACGATCGCCACCCCGATCGAGGGCGGCACACACTTCGTGACCCGCAACGACCCCGGCCAGCTCGTTCAGCTGGCAGCCCTGGTGGACCGGGGAGATCTGGTCGCCGGCCCGTCCGAGTGCCACCCGCTGGCGGCGCTGGCGGAGATCCACCGCAGGGCGGAGTCGGGGCGGACCCGCGGGAAGATCGTCATCACGCCGGTCTGAAGTGCCGCAGGACCTCCGGGTTGGCCATGGCGTCGGGATTGGCCGCCTGCTCGACGGGCGCGCCCAGCAGGATCTTGCGTACGGGCACCTCGAGCTTCTTGCCCGACAGCGTGCGCGGGATGCCCGGCACGGCGTGGATCTCGTTGGGCACGTGGCGGGGCGACAACTCCTCGCGGAGGGCGTCGCAGAGGGCCCGCTGGAGCGGCTCGGTGAGCTCGGCCCCTTCGGCGAGCGTGACGTACAGCAGCAGCCGCCCCTCCTGGCCGAGCTGCCCGGTGTCGATCACGAGGCTGTCGGCGACCTCCTCGAACCGCTCGACGACCCGGTAGAACTCGCTGGTGCCCATGCGGACGCCGCCGCGGTTGAGCGTCGAGTCGGAGCGGCCGTAGATCACGCAGCTGCCGTCCTCGTTGATCTTGATCCAGTCGCCGTGCCGCCACACGCCGGGGTAGACGTCGAAGTAACTGCCGAAATAGCGCTCACCCGACGGGTCGTTCCAGAACTTCACCGGCATCGACGGCATCGGCCGGGTCACCACCAGCTCGCCCACCTCGCCGACGACCGGCTTGCCCGCGGGGTCGTACGACTCCACCTTCGCCCCCAGCGACCGGCACGGGATGATGCCGGCCCTGACCGGGTGGAGCACGGTGGCCCCGACGAAGCCCGTGCACACGTCGGTGCCGCCGGAGAACGACCCGAGCGGGATGCCGGGCAGCTCGGCGGCCAGCCACGCGAACCCCTCGGGCGGCAGCGGCGACCCGGTCGAGCCGACGCCGCGCAGCTTCTCCAGCCCTTCCGGATGGAGGCCCGCCTTCTGCGAGGCCATGATGTAGGGCGCCCCGACCCCGAAGTAGGTCACGTGCTCGGAGTCGGCGATCCGCCACAGCGCCGCCGCCGACGGATAGGTGGCCGAGCCGTCGTACAGCACCGGCGTGGCCCCCACCAGCAGGGCTCCGATGAGGTAGTTCCACATCATCCAGCCCGTGGTGGTGTACCAGAAGAACACCTCGCCCTCACCCATGTCCTGGTGGAAGGTGAGCGACTTGAGGTGCTCCAGCACGACGCCGCCGTGCCCGTGCACGATCGGCTTGGGCAGCCCGGTCGTGCCGCTGGAGTAGAGGATCCACAGCGGGTGGTCGAAGGGCACCCGCTCGAACTCCAGCGGGCCCTGCTCGGCGCGCAGCCCCTCCCAGCCGATCACCTCGCCGTGCGGCGGCTCCGCGGCGTGCGGGGAGGCAGGCTCGGCCTGCTGCGGCGCGTGGCCCTCCCCGGCCGCCGCCAGGTAGGGGATCCACACGGTCGCGCGCAGCGACGGCAGCGCGGCGGCGATCTCGTTGACGGCCGCGGAACGGTCGTAGCTCTTGCCGTTGTAGTGGTAGCCGTCGACCGCGATGAGGACCTTGGGCTCGATCTGGGTGAACCGGTCGACCACGCTCGGCACGCCGAAGTCGGGCGAGCCCGCCGACCAGATCGCGCCCAGCGAGGCGGTGGCCAGGAAGGCGATGAGGGCCTGCGGGATGTTGGGCACGTAGGCGGCCACCCGGTCGCCGCGCCCGACGCCGAGGCGGCGCAGCCCGGCCCGCACGCGGGCGACCTCTTCGCGCAGCTCGGCGTGGCTCATCTCCTGGCGGGCGCCGTCCTCCGAGACGAACACCAGGGCGGCGCCCTCAGTGCCGTCAGTGCTGCGCGGGCGCAGCGCGTTCTCGGCGTAGTTGAGGGTGCTGCCGCCGAACCACGTGACGCCGGGCATCGCGCCGGACAACACCGGCCCGTCGCCACGCTCGCCGATCACGTCGAAGTAGTCCCAGATCGACGTCCAGAACTGTTCGGGGTTGTCGACGGACCACCGCCACGCGTCCTCGTAGTCGGTGGGCCGCCCCAGCCACTCCAGGTAGCGGGTCAGCCTGGCCGATGCGACGACCTCTTCGCTCGGCTCCCAGACAAGCTCGCCCTCAGCAACCATGTGTCCCATCCTGTCGCTTGATCAACGGAAAGTCATACCCGGACTTCCCCACAAGTTGCTACTTCCTCAGGTGGTCCACCGCCATACGCGCGGCCGTGCCGATCACCGCGTCGGCGCGCGGCTGGTTCAGCGCGGTGCTGAAGGAGCGGGTGAACACGGCCACCGCGTAGCGCCTGCCGTCGGGATATTCGACGACGCCCGATTCGGTGCGCAATGTCGGGGCCGTGCCGGTCTTGCCGCTGACGGCCACGTCGTCGTACGGGAAGCCGGAGGCCAGCCGGTGCGGCCAGACCTGCTTGTTGAGCGCCGCGCGCATCCAGGCGCACGACTCGGCCGAGGCCGCCTCGTCCCGCCAGATCAGCCCGAACAGCTCCGCCATCTCGCGCGGGGTGCTCCGGTTGGTCCGCTCGGGGTCGAGCGCGCTCAGGCGGGCGATGTCGTCGGGGTCGACGAACGGCCACGGGTGGCCTGCGTCGTCACGCATGCTGTCGTTGAACTCCTGGCAGCTGTGCAGGACACGCGTGCCGCGCAGCCCCAGCGCCGCCAGCATCGTGTTGACCGCCTCGCGCCCGACCTCGGCCAGCAGCACGTCGGCGGAGCCGTTGTCGCTCACCGCGATCATCAGGTACGCCATGTCGCGCAGCGAGAGCGTCACCTCGTCCAGCATCGCCGAGATGCCCGTCGGCCCCGACGACCGGCCGGTCGCCGGCACGGTCATCCGGCCGGCGGGGTCGAGCAGCCCGGCGTCGGCCTGCCGGCAGAACTCCACCAGCAGCGGCACCTTGAACATCGACGCCGTGGGCAGCGGCACGTCGGCCCCGTGACCGATCTCCCGGCCCGAGTCGACGTCGACGGCGTGCAGCCAGCCGTTCACGCCGGCCGCCCTGAACAGGGCGTCGAAGTCGGGCGTGCTCACGTGCCCTCCTTCACCGGCCGCGCCAGCGGGTCGCGTCCGCGCCTCATGCCAGCATCCCCGGCCTGCGGCTGATCCGCCGTGCGGGTACGGCGCCCTCGTCCGTCATCCCCGCTCTCTCCTTCAATGTCCGTACGGCCACGGCGGAGAAGTCGCCGATCAGGTCGTTGCCGGACGCCGTCGCCATGCGCCAGGCCGTGGAGACCCGGGACATGATCGGCGAGCCTAGCAGCGGCCGCCAGGCCAGCCCCGAGAGCTCCGCCTTCGGCCCGAACGCCACCGCCGCCCCGGCCAGGACCAGCCCGAGCCCGGCGCCCTGGTGCACCTGCGCGGGGACGAAGCCGTGGCGCCGGCATTCCGACAGCACCTCGGCGTGCAGCCCCGGCTCGCCCTCCTTGGGTGGCATCACCAGCTCGCGTCCCGCCAGGTCGGCCAGGTGCACCTCGCCGACGGCGGTCAGCGGGTCGCCCTCGGCCAGCAGCACGCCCTGCGCCTGCACGAGGATCCGGCCGTACTCCAGGCCGGGCGCGGAGACCGGATGGCGGACCAGGCCGACGTCGATCGTGCCCTCCGCCAGCGCCGTCACCTGGTCGGCGGTCCAGATCTCGGCGGGCGCGAGGCGTACTTCCGGCTTGATCTCGCGGAAACCGGCGACGAGCGCGGCGATCGCGGCGGCGGCCAGGTCGGGCGGGACACCGACCTTCAGCACCGTGCCCTGGCCCTGCCTGGCCAGCTCGTGCAGCCGGTCCACCCTGGTCACGATCTCGCGGGCCTCGCCCAGCAGCAGCCGGCCGGCCTCGGTGAGCCTGACCTGGCGGGCCGAGCGGTCGAACAGCCGCACGCCGAGCTCCTCCTCCAGGCGCTTGATGCGCTGGCTGAGCGGCGGCTGCGCCATGCCGAGCCGGATCGCGGCGTTGCCGAAGTGGAGTTCCTCCGCGACCACGGTGAAGTAGCGAAGGTGTCGGACGAGGTCCATGAACAGCAACTATATCCAGATATATATCCATTGAGCGGTCATATCAGTATTGGACACCAACACTCCCGCTCTGGTGTCCTCTCCGTCATGGCACCACAAACGGGGACAAACTATGCCTACCTCCGGCCTGAACAACCGCCGCGGCGCCGGAGCCGGCGATGGCCGTGGATCGTGGCGGGACTGCTCGTCCCGGTCGTCGCGGCCGGCGGCGTCATCTGGGCGCTGCGTACGGAGGGCTCGCCGGAACGGACGGCCGACGAATATCTCGCGGCCTGGTCAGGCCAGGACTACGCGGCCATGCGGGAGCTGGTCGTCGACCCGCCCGCCGACTTCGAGCGCCGGCACCGGCGCTTCCTCACCGACCTCAAGGCGACAAGGGCCGGCTTCCACCGTCCCGAGCCGACAGGCGTCTTCGCCCGCTCGGCCGCCGACGGCGACGGCGTCGTCGGCTTCGTCGCCCAGGTGACCGGGAAACACGACTGGCGCTACAGCGGGGCGCTCAAGCTCGTCGAGAGCGGCCGTACCTGGAAAGTGGCCTGGACCCCCGCCGCCCTGCACCCCCTGCTGAAGCAGGGCCGCTCGCTGCGGGCGGTCACGGAGCAGGGCGACGGGCCTCCGGTCGTGGCCGCGGACGGCACCACCATCAGCACCCCGGACGCGCCCGGCTCCGTCCAGCAGCTCGTCGAAGGGATCAAGCAGACCTTTCCCGACCGCTTCCAGGCAGCGGAACGCACCAGAATCGACCTGTACGAAGGGGACAAAGTCCTCCAGACGGTCGTGGAACCCGCCGGGAAGCGGCCGCTGAGGACCACGATCGACCTGAAGGTGCACCGGGCGGGGGCCCGGGCGCTCGAAGGCGTGTCCAAGCCCCGCTCGCTGGTGGCGCTGCGGGCCTCGACCGGAGAGATCCTCGCGGCGATCAACGCGCCCGGCGGGTTCAACCGGGCCCTGCTCGGCAAATATCCGCCGGGCTCGACCTTCAAGGTCGTGACGGCCTCCGCCCTGGTCGCCGACGGGACCGAGCCGAGCGAGAAGGTCGCCTGCCCCGCCGAGCGGAACATCGGCGGCTTCCCGTTCCACAACGCGGGCTACGAGGACTTCGGCACGCTGCCGTTCCGTGACGCGTTCGCGCATTCGTGCAACACCACGTTCGGCGAGCTCGCCGTGGCCGAACTGAACGGCGGCCGGCTGGGCGAGGTCGCCGGGAGCTTCGGCTTCGGCCTCCCGATCACGCCCGGCGTGCCCGCCGTACGGGCGGAGTTCCCCGACCCGAAGGACGACACCGACCTCGCCTCCGCCGCCATCGGGCAGGGCAGGGTGCTGGCGAGCCCGCTGAACATGGCGTCCGTCGCCGCGGCCATCGCCTCCGGCGCGTACATCCCGCCCAGGCTCGTCAAGGACGAGCACATCCCCGACGCGCAACCGTCCCGGCCGCGCCCGCTGGAGCGAGAGGTGGTGGCGGCGCTGCGCAAGCTCATGCCCGCCG
Organism: Nonomuraea sp. B10E15; assembly: GCF_039871615.1. Lineage (NCBI taxonomy): Bacteria > Bacillati > Actinomycetota > Actinomycetes > Streptosporangiales > Streptosporangiaceae > Nonomuraea > Nonomuraea sp. B10E15. The sequence continues at coordinate 159,227 of NZ_JBDPMB010000002.1, read as the reverse complement.
TCGTCACCGACGGCACCGCCCACGCCGTACGGTTCCCGGCCGGCACGGCGGGCAAGACCGGCACCGCGGAGTACGGCTCCGGCGAGGAACCGCCCGCGCACTCCTGGTTCATCGGCTACCAGGGTGACCTGGCGTTCGCGGTGGTCGTCGAGGGCGGCGGCGCGGGCAGCGCGGTGGCGGCTCCGATCGCGGCCCGCTTCCTCGACGCCCTGCCCTGACCGCCGAGCTACGGCCGGCCGGGAGGGAGGTCAGCCGGCCTTGCGGTCGAGAGGGGACGTGAGGCCGGCGACCGCGGCCACCACCTCCGAGGCGTTGGACAGGTCGGGCAGCACGATGTCGGCGCCCGCGTCGCTGAGCTCGGCCGCCGTCGACCGCCCGGAGGCGATCCCGATCATGGCCGCGCCGCCGATCTTGGCGGCCTGCACGTCACGCGTGGAGTCGCCGATCACCACGGTGTTGGCCGCGGTGAACGGCACTCCGAGACGCTGCTTGGCCCGCGACTGCGCGACCTGCAGCAGCGTCGCCTTGGGATAGACCTCCTCGCCGTAGCCGCCGAGCTCGAAGTCGATGTACTTGTCCAGCTTGAACGCCTTGAGCTTGTGCGCGGCATTGCTCTTGATCGTGCCGGTCAGCACCGTCTGGACCACGCCGTCGAGCTTGGACACCGACTTGAGCGCGTCTTTCGCCCCGGGCATCATCCGGCCTTGCTCGGCCAGCCGCCCGCGCCGGTCGGCGAACGCCATGGCCAGCGCCGCCAGGAACCTGGGCAGGTGGGCGTCCTCGGCCTGGACGCCGTTGACGGCCAGCGTCTCGAAGACGATCTCGGAGTCGGGGCGGCCCAGCGGGGGAACGAGCTTGACCAGCGGTCGCCCGGTCACGAGGCGGAACGCCTCGGCGTAGGCGTCCCTGGTCACGATGGCGACGTCGACCAGGGTCAGGTCGACGTTCCAGAGCACAAGGCGGTTGATGGCGGCCTCCTGAGGGGGGTGATCCCTGCCAAGGGTACGGCCGCCACCGGGCTCAGGGCCCGCGCCCGGGCGATTTTCGTATGCCCCGAGCATGCCTGAGCATGGCCCGAGCGCTGTCTAGGCGTGGTCAAGGGCGTCGGCCAGGGTGTCGACCACCGGCAGGCCGGTGCTTTCGAGCTCGGCCCTGGTCGTCATGCCGCCGGTGTAGAGGACCGCCCTGGCTCCCACGTGCTTGGCGGCGAGCCCGTCGTCCACGCTGTCGCCGATCACCAGGATGTCGCTGGGGTCGATGCCGAGCGTCGCGATGTGCGCGGTCATGTGGGCCGCCTTCTCGCCGCCGGTCAGCCCGAGCAGCCCGTCGATCCTGGTGAAGTGCCGGGTGATGCCGAACGAGTCGACCTTGGGCACCAGATGGGCGTGCGGCGCCATCGAGCAGAGCGACTGCGTGCCCGTCCAGCTGGAGAGCACGACCTCGGCGCCGGCGGCCAGCCGGCAGCTGTCGCACAACCGGTAGTAGTGCTCGTGGAACCCATCGTTGAGCAACTGCCACTCGCCCTCGGTCAGCGGGCGGCCGAGCAGGCGCTCATAGGCGAGCCAGACCGGGCGCGTGTAGACGGCGCGGAATCCGTCGGCGGTCATCGCAGGCAGGTCGTACGGCTTGAAGACTTCGTTGGTGGCTTCGACCACGGCGTCGAGATCGTGGAAGAGGGTGCCGTTCCAATCCCAAACAATGTGCTTTGTCATGTCATGACCAGCATAGTGGGCCGGCGTGACATTCCACGGAACGTGCGAAGGCCGCGGCCGGCCGGCCGCGGCCTTACGCCGGCGTGCCTCAGCCGCAGGCCTTGGCGGTCATGCCGGAGCCGTTCTGGCCGCCCCGGCCGCCGTTCCACCGCACGGTGGCGGTGCCCCAGGCGCACATGTTGTTCGCCCAGATCATGTCGCCCCAGTGGCGGCCCCCGTTGCCGGCCTTGTAGGAGAAGGTGTCGTAGCGTCCGTCCCTGGCGTAGACCTTGGTGACTCCTCCGCTCCCTGAAAAAAGCGGCTTCTCGCCTCGCTTACGCGGGAGACGACGGCCAAGCCCTGACCGATGCCCGAAAGCACAAGCACAATCCTATCCGCAGGAGGCGACGGTGTCCGAGGTTCCGCCCCTGAACGCCCGGGCCTTGGCGGCCCTCCCGCTCCCGATTCCCCCATCGCCTTAAGGCGACGGTCCCCTCAGGAGGCTCTGATGGTGCCGATGGTGCCGTTGGCACGGCTCTTGATCTTCGCGGTCTTCACCGCGCGGCCGTTACTCACCGAGAAGTTCGGGGATCTCCTGGGTCGCGTACCACATGAGCTCGTGGGCCTCCGCGCCGTCCACGGTGAACTTCGCGTCGTCGTCGCCCGCGTCGGAGGCTGGCAGCGCGGCGATCGCGGCCTCGATGTCGGCCACCGCGTCGTGGTCGTCGACGTGCACGGCGGCCACCTTGGCCAGCGGGACCGGCCCGGCGAGGCGCACCCTGCCCCGCTCCTCGAGACCGACGCCGGCGGACACCTCGCGGTCCGGCACCTCGGCCGCCACCACGACGCGCCTGGGCGCGGCCTTCCCGCCGGCGCCGGCCAGCATGCGCAGCGAGGCGCGGGCCGCCTCGGTGAGCGCGACGTATTCGAGCTCCTCGGTGTCGCCCGAGGCGTACCACTCGGTCAGCGCGGGGGTCACCGCGTAGCCGGTCAACGGGGCCGGACCCACCTCTCCCGCCTCGACCGCCGCGGCCAGGGCAGGGAGAGTGCACGGCAGATAGACGCGCATGACGTACCTTTCCACGCTTTCGCCAGGGCCCGGCCATCGGGAAACCCGAGCCACCAGACCGACACATTACTGGTGACTCCTCCGCTTCCTGAGGGAGCGGCTTCTCGCCAAGCCGCTTGCGCAGCCTGGCGAAGGGCAAGCCCTGCCCTCAAGATGTTGATCGCTGTGTTGACGTCGGCGTGCGCGGCATGCCCGCACGCCGTGCAGGCGAAGTCGGCTCGGGTGACGCGGTTCTCCTTCGCGCTGTGCCCGCCACGATGCCCGGCAGGCTGTCAGGCCCGGCGCAGCGTGAGGCGGAGGAGGGACTCGAGCTCCGTGATGGTCGACTCCGCGTCGCGGTGATGGATGCCGGCGATGCCGAGGGCGCGGGCGGCCAGGATGTTGGCCTCGATGTCGTCGATGAACACGCACTCCTCGCCGGGGAGCCCGATCTGGCCGAGGGCGTGGTGGAAGATGCGCGGCTCTGGCTTGCGCATGCCGACCTCGCCTGAGATCACGACCGCGTCGAAGAGGTCGTCCCAGCCGTCGCGGGCATACGTGTTCGCCCAGGAGTTGGAGAGCAAACACGTTTTAAGGCCATTTTTCCGCACGTCGCGGAGCACGTCGTACATTGCCTCGACCGGCTCGAACCCCGCGAACATCCGATCCAGCAGCCCCTCCGGCACCGGCGGCACCCCGTCGAGCGTGAGCAGCCGGGCCGCGAGATCGCGCTCGAAGGCGGGACCGTCGAGCTCGCCGCGTTCGAGCGCGTGGACCGTGCTCTCCCCCGCGCCGTCGCCGTAGGCGTGATCGACCATCTCGCGCATCACGACGTAGTAGTGGTCGGCGTCGATCCGGTCCTCGCGAATCCACCTGCCGATGGAGTCGGACAGGCTCGTCGTGAGCACCCCGCCCCAGTCGATCAGCACACCCGTGACCACGACCACCTCCAGGCTCGAACGTCGTTCCAGAATAGGGCGTCCCGCGGCCCGCGCTCACGCCCGGCCGCGCGGCACCACCAGCCCCGTCTCGTACGCGGCGACGACCGCCTGGGTCCTGTCACGCAGGCCGAGCTTGTTCAGCACGCGGCTGACGTGCGTCTTGACCGTCTCCTCCGTCACCAGCAGCCGCCCCGCGATCTCCGGATTGGACAACCCCTCCGCGACCAGTCTCAGCACCTGCGTCTCGCGCGGGGTGAGCCTGGCCAGCTCCGCCACGGGAGCCTCGCCCCTCGGGCCCTGCCGGGCGAACTCGCTGATCAGCCGCCGGGTGACCGCCGGAGCCAGCAGCGCCTCGCCCGCGGCGATGACGCGTACGGCGTCGAAGAGCCGCTCGGCGGTGACGTCCTTGAGCAGGAAGCCGCTGGCCCCCGCGCGCAGCGCGTCGTAGACGTACTCGTCGAGGTCGAACGTCGTCAGGATGAGCACCCGTGGCCCGCCGGGCCCCACGAGCAGCCGGGTGGCCTCGATGCCGCCCATGCCGGGCATGCGCACGTCCATGAGCACCACGTCGGGCGACCGCTCGCGGCACACCCGCACCGCCTCGGCGCCGTCGGCGGCGGTGCCGGCGACCTCGAAGTCCGGCTGGGTGTCGAGCAGCTCGGCGAACCCGGTGCGCACCACCAGATGATCGTCGGCGATGACGACACGGACCTTGGAGCCACTCATCCGCTCGGTCGTTCCTTTCCCGGGAGGCGTTCGTCACTGCGTGGGAGGCGGGCCTCGACGAGGAAACCCCCGCCCGGCGCGGGCCCCGTGTGCAGGTCGGCGCCGACGGCCGCGGCGCGCTCGCGCATGCCCGCCAGGCCGTGACCACCCTGCCCGTCACCCTGCTCATCACCCTGCTCATCACCCTGCTCATCACCGGGCTCATCACCGGGCTCAATACCGCGCGGTCCCGGCCCGTTGTCGCGGACGCGCAGCCGCACGACCTCGTCACCGTAGTCGAGCTCCACGTCCACGGCCGCGCCCGGGGCATGCCGCCGCACGTTCGTGAGAGCCTCCTGGATGATCCGGTACGCGGCCAGTTCCACCCCCGGGTCGAGCTCTGCCGGAGTGCCGCGCAGGACGAGCCTGGTGACCGTGCCCGACGCCTCGCGCGACGCGTCGAGCAGCTCGTTGAGCTCGTGCAGGCGCAGGCCCGGTTGAGGCCGCCAGGCCGGCTCCGCCTCCGCGTCCTCGCGCAGCACGCCGAGCAACCGCCGCATCTCGGTCAGCGCCGCCCTGGCGGTGTCGCCGATCGCCAGCAGCCTCTCCGCACCGGCATCGGGCATCCCGGGGACGGCGAGCCGGGCCGTTTCCGCCTGCACGGCGACCATGCAAATGTGGTGGGCGACCACGTCGTGCAGCTCGCGGGCGATACGGGCGCGCTCGCCCCTGGCTGCGTGCTCCAGCAGGCTCTCCGACATGACCTGCCGGGCCGCCGTGTCGGCCATCGCCCGGCGGCGGGCCCGCCGCGCGATCCCGGCCAGCGCGGCCGCCGGAGCCGTGCACGCCGCCAGCAGGGCGAGCATCCACGCCTGGCCGTCCGTACGACCCACCACCGCCAGCGCCACCGCCAGCAGCGCGAACGGCGCCGCGGCCAGCACGGCGGGGACCGGCGGCCCGTGGCGGCCGGACCGGTGGGCGGCGATCAGCTGCGTGACCGCGCCCGCCACGGTGAACGTGTCGAAGGCCGCGATCGACATCACCGCCGCCGCGCAGGCGACCAGGGCCCCCGCGAGCGGCTGCGCCCACAACAGCGGCAGCGGGAGCGTGGTGGCCAGCGCGAGCAGCGGCAGCACGATGACCTGGGCCGGATCCGGCACCCCCGGACCCGCCGGGTCCGTGGCCGGAGGGGCGCCGGCAGGGGGGCCCGCAGGCCCGTCCGGGGTGCCCGCGGGCACGCTCACCGTGTCGCCCATCACCGGCTGCGTCGACGAGAACGCCAGCGACTCGGCCACGGCGAGCAGTGCCGTCAGCACGCCGGTCGCCAGGGGCGCATACGGTGCCAACGCCGTGCACGCGGCCGGGATCCGGCGCACCCACGCCACCCGCCCGCCGCCCGCTCGCTTCACGCAAGCCATTGTCACCGTCGAGCGGCCCGCCGCCATCCCTCGTACGAGGGACGGGCCGTAGCGGGCGTCAGGGAGGTCGGAGATGGCTCCGTCGCGTGACGACCGGCACGGGGCCCGCTGCCTAGTCTGCCTGGCGTGGAAGCAACCATCGAAGTCTCCGGGCTGCGCAAGCGGTTCGGCGCGACCCAGGCTCTGGACGGGATGTCGTTCACCGTACGGCCGGGCCAGGTCACCGGTTTCGTCGGCCCCAACGGTGCGGGCAAGTCCACCACCATGCGGGTGGTGCTCGGCCTGGACACCGCCGACGAGGGCAGGGCGCTGGTCGGCGGGCGGCCGTACCGGAGCCTGCGCACCCCCTTGCTGCACGTCGGCGCGCTGCTCGACGCCGGTGCGCTGCAACCGAGCCGCACCGCGCGCGACCACCTGTTGTGGCTGGCCCGCTCCCAGGGGCTGGGCGCCGGCCGGGCCGACGCGCTGCTGGCGCGGGTCGGGCTGGCCGCCGCGGCGAGACGCCGCGCGGGCGGGTTCTCGCTGGGCATGCGCCAGCGGCTGGGGATCGCCGCGGCGCTGCTGGGCGATCCGCCGATGCTCATGCTGGACGAGCCGTTCAACGGCCTCGACCCCGAGGGCATCGTGTGGATCCGCGGGCTGCTGCGGTCGCTGGCCGCCGAAGGGCGGGCCGTGCTGGTGTCCAGCCACCTGATGAGCGAGCTGCAGGACACCGCCGGCCACCTCGTGGTGGCCGGCCGGGGCCGGGTGGTCGCGGACACCAGTGTGGCCGACCTGATCGCGGCCGCGTCCGGCGGCCAGGTCACGGTCCGCACGACGGCACGGGAGCCCGCGATGTCGGCGCTGGCCGGAGCGGGCGCCACGGTGACCGTCACCGGACGTGACACGCTCACCGTCGCAGGGCTGGCCGCCGAGCACGTCGTACGGCTGCTCGGCGACCGGTCCGTGCCGTTCTCCGAGGTGAGCGCCCACCGGGCGACGCTGGAGGAGGCGTACCTCGACCTGACCAGGGACGCGGTCGACCACCGGGGGGCCGCGCGATGACCGCCGTCACCCCCTACCGCTCGGACCTGCGAGCCGGGCGGGACGGGTTCTGGCAGCTCGTACGCGCCGAGTGGACCAAGTTCCGCACCGTTCGCGGGTGGGTGGCCGGCGTGGCGACCGGGGCGCTGCTCGTCGTGGGCCTCGGGTTGTCGTTCGCCGCGGGCAGCCACGCCTCCTGCAGCAAGGGGCCGGTGGAGGTGCCCTGTCCCGTCCCTCCGCTGGGCCCTGGCGGCCAGGCTGTGGAGGACCGGTTCTTCTTCGTCCACCAGCCGCTGGACGGCGACGGCGCCATCACCGCGCGCGTCACCTCCATGACCGGCCAGATCCGCAAGCCCGACGCCACCCCTGGCGTCAGGAACGTGGTCGAAGGTGTCGTGCCCTGGGCCAAGGCCGGCCTCATGATCAAGGAGAGCACGGAGCAGGGCGCCTCCTACGCGGCCGTGATGGTCACCGGCGGCCACGGCGTGCGCATGCAGCACGACTTCACCGAGGACGTCGCCGGCCGCCCCGGCGGCGTCTCGCCGCGGTCCCCGCGCTGGCTGCGGCTCACCCGGTTGGGTGACACGATCACCGGCGAGGAGTCACCCGACGGCAGGCGGTGGACCCGGGTCGGCACCGCCCGCCTGGAGGGGTTGCCGGCGCAGGTCCGCATCGGGCTGTTCGCCGCCTCCCCCGGTGACCTGACGATCTCGCCGAACGCCGCCGGCGGGTCCATCGCGGCGTCCCGCTTCGCGGAGGCCACCGCCGTCGCCGACCGGGTCAGCGTGCGCGGCGCCGGCACCGGCGGCACGTGGAAGAGCGACGACATCGGAGTCACGATGGACCTCGACGGCGTGACGCCCCATCACCCGGGCAGGCTGGAGCGCTCCGGCGGCACGTTCGCCGTCACCGGAGTCGGGGACGTCGCGCCCCTCACGGGCGGGAGCACCGTCGAGCGCACGCTGACCGGCGCGATGGCGGGGCTGATCGCGGTGATCGTCGTGGGGGTGCTGTTCGTGACCGCCGAGTACCGGCGGCGGCTGATCCACACCACGATGCTGGCCAGCCCGCGACGGGGCCGGGTGCTGGCGGCCAAGGCCGTGGTGGTCGGCTCGGTGACGTTCCTCGCCGGGCTGGCCGCCGCCGGCGTCACGCTGCCGGCCGGGCGGCGCATCCTGAGCGGCAACGGCGTCTTCACCCAGCCGGTCCCCCTGCTCACCGAGCTGCGCGTGATCGCTGGCGTCGCCGCGCTGCTGGCCGTGGCCGCCGTCCTCGGCCTGGCGCTCGGCGCGCTGTTCCGGCGCAGCGCGACGGCGGTCATCGTGGCCGTCGCGGCCACCCTCGTCCCGTACGTGCTCGCGATCCTGTCCTTCCTGCCGGAGAGCGTGTCGGAGTGGCTGCTGCGGATCACGCCCGCGGCCGGGTTCGCGATCCAGCAGAGCGTGCCCGAATATCCGCAGGTGATCGCCCACTACGCGCCGGTGGCCGGCTACTACCCGCTGGCGCCGTGGGCCGGCTTCGCCGTCCTGTGCGGCTACACCGCCGCCGCCCTCGCCGTGGCCGCGTACCGGCTGCGCGGGAGCGACGTATGAGACACGCCGTGTACGCGGAGTGGACGAAGCTGCGCACCGCGCCGGGGCCCGGGTGGCTGCTGGCCGGGACGGCGGTGCTGACGGTGGCGCTGAGCGCCGTGGCGGCCTCCTCCGTGACGTGCGCGTCGGCGGGCTGCGGGCACGACGCCGCCAGGATCGGCCTGCAGGGCGTCCAGCTCGGCCAGGCGACGGTGGCGCTGCTGGCCGTGCTGATGGTGTGCGGCGAGTACGGCACGGGCATGATCCGCACCAGCCTCGTCGCGATGCCGCGCCGCACCACCGTCCTGGCCGCCAAGGCCACCGTGCTCACCGGCCTGACGCTGGCCGCGGGGACCGCCGGCGTGCTGGGGTCGGTGCTGGCCGGGCGGCTGCTGCTCCCCGGCAGCGGGTTCACCCCGGCCCACGGCTACCCGCCGTTGTCGCCGGCCGACGGCCCGACGCTGCGCGCCGCCGCCGGGTCCGTGCTCTATCTGGCGCTGATCGCCCTGCTCAGCCTGGGCCTCGCCACCGCCGTACGAGACTCCGCCGCGGCCACGGGCAGCGTGCTGGGCCTGCTCTACCTGTTCCCGCTCGCCGTACGGATGGTCGCCGACGAGGGGACGCAGCGGTTGCTCTGGCAGCTGTCGCCGGCCAGCGCCGGGCTCGCGGTCCAGGCCACCACCGACGCCGCCGGCCTGCCGCTCGGCCCGTGGGCGGGGCTGGGCGTGCTCGCCGCGTGGGCGGCGGCCGCGCTGCTGGCCGGCGGGCTGCTGCTGGGCCGGCGCGACGCCTGACCGCGGTTTCGGGACCGAACGGAACCACCCATAAATGCCCGTATTTTCGATCGCTAGGGTGATTTTCCAGCGTTAGGACGCTACCCGGAAAGGACCGCCGTGCGGACGACGATCCTGATCACCTCCAGCAGCCCGAATCCCTCCCCCGGCCAGTGGCAGGCCCCCGGACTCGAACTCTTCGAGTTCGCGCCGATCCTCCCCGGCGGGCCGCACTGGTTCACCAAGCCGGTGCTGATCGCCCTGCTCAGCTCGGCCATCGTCATCGCCCTGTGCTGGGCCGCGTTCGCCCGGCCGAGAGTCGTGCCACGCGGGCGCCAGAACCTCGGCGAGTACGTCTACATGTTCGTACGGGAGCAGATCGCCAAGCCCAACCTCGGCCAGGACTCCGACCGGTGGATGGGCCTGCTCCTCACGATCTTCCTGACCGTGCTCGTCTGGAACCTGATGGGCATCGTCCCGTTCGTTCAGTTCCCCGTCTCCGCGCACATCGCCTTCCCCCTGGTGCTGGCGCTCACCGTCTACGGGATCAAGCTCTACCTCGGCGTCAGGCACCACGGCCTGCGCGGCTACCTGAGGGGCATCGTGCACCTGGAGGGCCTGCCCGGCTGGGCGTACGGGCTCTACACCCCGATGATCCTGGCAGAGGTGTTCATCACGTCGCTGTTCACGCATTTCGTGCGGTTGTTCGCGAACATGTTCGCCGGCCACATCATCGTCGCCTTCTTCAGCTCGGTGGGCTTCTGGTTCCTGTTCGAGCGGCTCACGCCGCTGGGCGCGGGCATCGGCGTCGTCGGCGTGCTGGTGACGATCGTGATGACCGCGTTCGAGATGTTCATCCAGTTTCTGCAGGCATTCCTGTTCGCCATCCTGGCCGCGATGTTCATCGCCAGCGGGCTACGCGGCTCGCACTAGCTCCAGCGACGGGGTCATCGGGCGCTCACCGATCGGGGGCCGGGCGTCAGCCGCCGGAGACCCGGGCGGCCAGCTTGCGGTGCTCGGCGGAGCGCAGCACGCGGGCCGCCTCCTCGGCGGAGGCGACGGGGGCCTCGGCCAGCAGGCCCTTCGACTGCTTGAGCGTGAGCAGCCTGGTGACCGACTGGTCGAGCCGCTGCTCGGAGATGCGGCCCGACTTCACCGCCGCCAGCACCGCCCGGTGGGCCTCGGGCAGGTCGTTGGGCATGAGCAGCAGGTCGGCGCCGGCCAGCACGGCACGGACCGCCACCTCGCCGTCGTCGTACTTCGTGCGCGCCCCGCCCATGTTGAGCGCGTCGGTGGAGATCACGCCCTTGAAGCCCAGCTTCTCCCGCAGCAGGCCGGTGAGGATGGGCTTGGACAGCGTCGCCGGGTCCCCCGACGGGTCGAGCTTGGGGAAGACGATGTGGGCGCTCATCACGGCGTCCACGCCCGCGGCGATCGCGGCCTTGAACGGCGGCGCGTCGATCCGCTCCCACTCGGCCCTGGTGTGCTTGATCACGGGCAGCCCGCTGTGGCTGTCGACGGTCGTGTCGCCGTGGCCGGGGAAGTGTTTGGCCGTGGCGGCGACCTTCGCGTCGTCGAAGCCCTTGACCGCCGCCGAGACCATCTTGGCCACCTTCTTCGGGTCGTCACCGAAGGCCCGCCTGCCGATCACGGGGTTTCCCGGGTTGACGTTGACGTCGGCGACGGGCGCGAAGTCGAGGTTGACGCCGAGCGCCCGCAACTCCCGGCCGGTGGCCGCGGCCACGGCCCGCGACAGCGACGGGTCCTTCTTCGCGCCGATCTCGCCCGCGCCGGGGAAGTCGGTCATGAGCGCGGACATCCGCGACACCGGGCCGTTCTCCTGGTCGGTGGCCACCAGGAGGGGAACGCCCTTGGCCGCGCGCTGCATGCCGTTGGTGAGATCGACGACCTGGCGGGAGCTCCTGACGTTCTGCGGGAAGAGGATCACGCCCCCGAGGTGGTATTTCCTGATCACCTTGGCCGGGGTCTGGGCGCCGTAGCGGGCGTGGTTCTCCCCTGACACCGAGGAGGCGGAGGTGCCGTAGAGGACGGGCATGAACAGCTGGCCCACCTTCTCCGCGACGCTCATCCCGGCCAGCGCGCTCTTGACGGGATCGGGCTTGTCCGGCGTCTGGGGCGGGCGCTGGGGGGTGGACCGCGTGGGCGGCGCCGCCTTACTCCCCGGCGGTGTCGTGCCCGCCGAACCGCCGCCACCGGCGCACGCGGCGAGCGCGATCGTCAGGATGCCTGCCGTTGCGATGCGTCGAGGGGAGTGAGGCATGCCTCCTAAGGTATCCGTGCGACGACCCGGCCTGGCCGCACGCCCGCGGCCCGTCCTCCCGTCAGAGCCCCAGCCTGGCGAGTTCGGGAAGGTGCACGCGGGCCGCCGCACGCGCGGCGCCCGCCGTCGTCTGCTCCCGCGCCGCCTCGGCCGCGAACGTGCACTGCTGCAGGGTGTGCGCGGCCAGCCCGGCGCGTACGGCGGGCAGCGCCCCGGCCCCCATCGACAACGTCGTCGCCCCCAGGCCGACGAGCACGCACGCCAGCGCCGGGTCGGCGGCCGACTCCCCGCAGATCCCGCACGGCTTGCCCACGTCGTGGGCGGCGTGCGCGGCCATGGCGACCAGGTCGAGCAGCGCGGGCTGCCACGGGTCCTGCAGCGCGCTCACGGCGCCGAGCTGGCGGTCGGCGGCGTAGGCGTACTGGGACAGGTCGTTGGTCCCGACCGAGACGAAGTCCACGGGGGCGAGCAGATCCTTGGCCCGCAGCGCGGCGGACGGGACCTCGATCATCACGCCCACCCCGCGCAGCCCCTTGGCCCGGCACCGCTGCGCGAACCAGTGGCTCTCCTCGGCCGTGGCCACCATGGGCGCCATCACCATGAGGTCGTCGGTCGCGACCTCGGCCAGCGCGCCGAGCTGTGCCTCCAGCACCTCGGGGTACTTGCGGAACGCGCGCAGGCCCCGCTCGCCCAGCGCCGGGTTCGGCTCTGTGGTGGAGGGCAGGAACGCCAGCGGTTTGTCCGCGCCGCTGTCGAGCGTCCTGACGACGACCTTGCCGCCGGGGAACGCCTCCAGCGCCGCCTGGTAGGCGCGCCGCTGCTCCTCGGCGGACGGCGCCTCGGCGCGGTCGAGGAAGAGGAACTCGGTCCGGTAGAGGCCGATGCCCTCGGCCCCCGCCTCCCGGGCGGCGGCCAGGTCGGCCGGGCTGCCGATGTTCGCGAAAAGCGGAACGAGGTGGCCGTCGGCGGTCCGGCCGGGGCCCTCCGCCTCGGACACCGCGGCCTGCCTGGCCGTCGCGGCGCCGACGGCCTCGGCCACGTCGGACTCGGCCGGCTCCAGGCGCACCTCGCCCGAGCCGCCGTCGGCCATCACCCGCACGCCCTGCCGGATGGTGGTCGCGCCCGGGCAGGCCACGACGGCGGGCACGCCCATCGCCCTGGCGATGATCGCGGTGTGGCTGGTGGGGCCGCCCTCCTCGGTGACGAAAGCGGCGACGTCGCCCCTGGACAGCAGCGCGGTGTCGGCGGGCGCGAGGTCCCGGGCGACCAGCACGTACGGCTCCGCCGGCGCGGCGGGCAGCCCTGGCATCGCGTGCCCGTAGAGGAGCGCGACGACGCGGTCCCTGATGTCGTTGAGGTCGGCGGCCCGCTCGCCCAGGTATCCGCCGGAGCCGGCAAGCACGTCCCGATATTTCGTGAAAGCTTCGTAGACCGCTCTCGGCGCGGCCAGCCCGCGGTCGATCAGGGAGCGCACCTTCACGACCAGGCCGGGGTCCTCGGCCATCAGCGCCTGAGCTTTGAGGATCTCCTCCGCCTCGCCGCCCGCCTGGTTGCCGCGGGCCTCCAGCTCGCCCGCGACCCGGGTGAGCGCGGCCATCGCGCGCTCCTTCTCCTGCTCCGCCTCACCGGTGTAGGTGGCGCCCTCGGGGGGTTCGGGCACGGAGGCGGTCAGTACGTACGCGGGGCCGTGCCCGATGCCCGGGCTGACCCCCACCCCCCGCAGATTCATGGCTTACCGGCGATCTCTGCCAGTTCGTCGAGCACCTCTTCCGAGCCCTCGCCCTCCGCGGAGATCACGACGGTCTCGCCCTGGCGGACGTCGAGCCCCATGATCGCGAGAATGCTCTTGCCGTTGACGGGGTCGCCGCCGTGGGCCTTCGCCACCGCGATGTCCATCGGAGCCTGTTTGGCCCGCTGCACGAACGTCGCCGCGGGACGGGCGTGCAGCCCCACCTCCGCCGCTACGGTGACCTTGCGCTCACCCATCTGCTTCTTCCTCCTTCTGCGCTGGTCCGGACCAGCCGGACCCGGGTTCGTACGGCGCCTGCCGATCGGGGTCGGATCGGCGGCATGCCTATTGTGACGCCTTGGCAGCGGGTCTATTCCCATATGAACAGCTCGTCTCCTGCCTGCACCCTGCCCCGTGCGACCCCGGTCACCGCATCGGAGAGCGCGTCCAACGCGACCACCGGGCAGACCGGCGAGCGTCCGCCCGCCTCGACGGCCGACGGGTCCCACGCCACCACCGCCTGGCCGGCGCGCACCCTGTCGCCCTCGGTCGCCAGCAGCCGGAACCCCTCGCCCTTGAGCTGGACCGTGTCGATGCCCAGGTGCACCAGCACGCCTCTGCCGTCGTCCCCCACGATGACGTACGCATGCGGATGCAGTTTCATGATTTTTCCCGCTATGGGAGCAACGGCCTTGCCCGGCCCTCTGAGCGGATCGATCGCCGTTCCCGGCCCCACCATGCCCGCGGAGAACACCGGATCGGGCACCGCGGCCAACCCCACGGCCGCCCCCTCGACCGGGGCGAGAACAGTCGTCATGACCTCGCCCTCAGCCGATGATGTCCTCGATGTCGCTGGCGATCGTGTCCGCCTCCGGCCCGACGACGACCTGGACCACGTTGCCCGCGGCCATCACGCCGTGCGCGCCCGCCGCCCTGAGCGCCGCCTGGTCGACCATGGACGCGTCGCGCACCTCCGTACGCAACCGGGTGATGCAGGGCTCTATCTCGATGATGTTGCCGGCACCGCCGAGCGCCGCGATGATCGCGTTGACGTCAGCCGCCATCCGGTCCTCCCTTGCGCTAACACTCCGACCAGGCTAGACGACGCTTTGTGATCAGTCCGTCTGAGTGACCTTGTTGAGGCCGCGCGGCGCGTCGGGGTCGACGCCGAGCCTGCGGGCGAGCGCCTCGGTGAGCAGCTGCCCCGGCACGATCAGGCCCATGGGCGCGACCCACTCGGGCAGGTCGGGACCGTTGAGCGCGGCCGTGCCCGCCCGCGCGAGCGCCTCGCCGCCCCCGATCGTGTACGCCGCCGCCCCCGCGGCCACCACCCGCTCGGCCAGGGCGACCGTACCGGGCAGGGTGGGGCTGTTCTCGGAGGCGACCAGCAGCGCGGGGGTGTCGGCGTCGACCACGGCGATGGGCCCGTGCAGCAGGTCGGCGTACGACAGCCCCATGGCGTGCAGGTAGCAGGCCTCCTTGAGCTTCAGCGCGGTCTCCAGAGCCGTGGAGAACGCCAGCCCGCGACCCGACACCACGACGCCCGGCTTGTCCAGCAGCCCTTCGACGAGAGCGTCGAGGTCGCCAGGTGCCGCGATGAGCTTCTCCACGGCCTCGGGCACCCGCCGCAGCTCCGCCACGTCCACGTCGGCGCCGAGACCCAGCGCGAGCACGGCCAGCGCGGCGAGCTGGGTGGTGTAGGTCTTGGTCGCCGGCACGGCCTCCTCCTCGCCGGCCACCGTGCAGAGGGCCACGTCGGCGGCCTGGGCCAGCGGGCTGTCCGCGCCGCCGTTGGTGACGCCGACCGTCCTCGCCCCGCAGTCCTTCGCCCACGCCAGCGTCTCGACGATCTCCTCCGTACGCCCTGACTGCGAGATGGCCACGGCCAGCACGCCGTCAAGGTCGAGCCGGCGCTTGTACGTCGTCGCGATCGACGGCGCGGCCAGCGCCGACAGGCGGCCCGCGTGCGACTCGACGAGGTAGCGCCCGTACACCGCCGCGTTGTCAGAGGTGCCGCGCGCGATGAACAGCAGTTGCTTCGCGTGCTCGCCCACCGCGCGCACTTCGTCGACCCTCGGGAGCAGGGCGTCCAGCGTGGCCTGCAGCGCGGCCGGCTGCTGGGCGATCTCGCGGCGCATCTTCGTCGTCATCTCGGGCTCATCCCTCAAATCCGTGGGGCTTAGACTTGACCGTCTTTTACGACATGTGGTCTAGTCCGGACTAGACCAGTACGAACCATAACTCATTGCCCTGGTCGGTTCGAGAGGAGGATCCGTGGCGCACATCGATCCGGACAGCCCGGTGCCCAAATACTTCCAGCTTCGCGAGATCCTGCTGGACCTCATCGACAGTGACGAGCTCAGCATCGGCGCCGCCATCCCCTCCGAGCGCGAGCTCTGCCAGCGTTTCGGCCTGTCCAGAATGACCGTACGGCAGGCGGTCGACCACCTCGTCTCCGAGGGGCGCCTGCACCGCGTCCCCGGCAAGGGCACGTTCGTGGCCCGGCCCAAGATCGAGCTGGCGCTGCAGCTGACCTCGTTCACCGACGACATGAGGGCCCGCGGCATGATCCCCGGCTCGCGCGACCTCGACAGGAGGATCGTGCGCGCCAGCGCCCACCTGGCCAAGGAGCTGGGCATCCAGCCGGGCGAGGAGGTGCACTTCATCGAGCGCCTGCGCACGGCCGACGGGGAGCCGCTGTCCATCGAGCGGGCGCACATCCCGGTCAAGCTCGCCCCCGGTCTAGCCGACCACGACTTGTCCGACAAATCACTGTATGAGCTGCTGGAGAGCCGCTACGGTCTCGTCATGGACGCCGGCGAGCTCACCATCGACGGCGGCATCGCCGACCCGAGCGACGCCGACCTGCTGAAACTGCCGCGCGGCGGGGCCGTGCTGCTGCTCCAGCGCAGGTCGTTCGCCGGTGGCGTCTGCGCGGAGCTGGGCGTGTCCACCTACCGCGCCGACCGCTACCAGCTGCGCACCATACTCGAGCCCTGAGGGTCGGCCCCCACCCCCGGAGGAACGCCCGGTGAACGAGACCACCGCCGCCCGGCCCTCGCCGGGCGCCCGCGTGATGACCGTGCTCCAGCGGCTGGGCCGCTCCCTGATGCTGCCCATCGCCGCCCTGCCCGCGGCGGCCCTGCTGCTCCGCGTCGGCCAGCCCGACATGCTCGGCTCGAACGGCGCCGAACCCGGCGGCCTCGCGGACGTGGCGGGATTCGCCTGGGTGGGCCAGGTGGCCGAGGTCCTGGCCGCGGCCGGCGGCGCGCTGCTGGAGAACCTGCCCCTGCTGTTCGCCGTGGGCGTGGCCATCGGCTTCGCCCGCAAGTCCGACGGCAGCACCGCGCTCTCCGCCATGGTCGGCTACCTGGTCTTCGACCGGGTGACGAAGGTGATGTTCTTCGGCTCCGACATCCGCGACACCGTCGCGATCAAGGAGGTCCAGGACCAGGGCGTCGTCGAGATCATCAACTACGGCATGCAGAACCCCACCCAGGTCCTCGGCGGCATCGTCATGGGCCTGGTCGCGGCCCTGCTCTGGCAGCGGTTCCACCGCATCAAGCTGCCGTCGTGGCTGGCGTTCTTCGGCGGGCGCAGGTTCGTACCGATCATCATCGCCATCGTGGCGCTGCTCATCGGCGTGCTCTTCGGCTGGCTCTGGCCGGTGCTCGGCGAGTGGATCCGGCACGCGGGCGAGGCCCTCACCGCGATCGGCCCCATCGGCACCGGTATCTACGGGCTGATCAACCGCCTGCTCATCCCCCTCGGCCTGCACCACTTCGCCAACTCCGTCGTCTGGCACGTGGTGCCGCAGTGCGACGTCGGCGGCCAGCTGCTGGGCGGCGACTGGAACTGCTATTTCGGCGGCGCGGCGCACGCGGGCCAGTTCATGGCCGGCTTCTTCCCCATCATGATGTTCGCCCTGCCCGCCGCCGCCCTGGCCATGTGGCGCGCCGCGCCGCCGCACCGGCGGGCCAGCGTGGGCGGCATCATGTTGTCGGCGGCGCTGGCGTCGTTCGTCACCGGAATCACGGAGCCGATCGAGTTCGCCTTCATCTTCGTGGCGCCGCTGCTCCTGGTGGTGCACGCGATCCTGACCGGCCTGGCCATGGCGCTGACCACGCTGATCGGCGGGCAGCTGGGCTTCGGCTTCTCCGCCGGCCTGCTCGACCTGCTGCTGAACGCCAGCAAGTCCAACACCGAGAACTTACCCGGCATCCTCGCCCTGGGCGCCGTCTACGGCGTGCTCTACTACGTCGTCTTCACGTTCCTGATCCGCAGGCTCAACATCCTGACACCCGGCCGGGAACCCGAACCGGACGTCGACTCCGGCGAGACCGGCGCCGGTTCCCCGCGATCCGCCCCGGGGTAGTAATCCCCGCGACCCCCGCGAGCGATGTGGGGGGACCACCGTCATGAGCCCTGGCTGGTCGTCGGTGTTCGGCGGGCTGCAGCGCGTGGGACGCTCGCTCATGATGCCCATCGCGGTGCTCCCCGCCGCGGGCCTGCTCCTCCGCTTCGGCCAGGACGACCTCCTGGGCGCCGGCGGCCTGGGCGGCGTCCTGCCCTGGCTCCTCCCGGTGGCCGGCGTGCTCGCCGCGGCGGGCGGCGCCCTCTTCGACAACCTGCCGCTGCTGTTCGCCGTGGGTGTGGCCATCGGCTTCGCCCGCAAGTCCGACGGCAGCACCGCGCTCGCCGCCGTCGTCGGCTACCTCGTCTTCGACCGGGTGACCAAGACCCTCTTCTTCGACGCCGGCCAGGGCGCCGTCCACGACAAGGTGACGGTGCTGCTGCGCGACGGCACCCCCGCACTCGACCTCGGAGCGCAGAACCCGACCGGGGTCCTCGGCGGCATCCTCATCGGCATCACCGCCGCCCTGCTCTGGCAGCGGTTCCACCGGCTCAAACCGCCCTCGTGGCTGGCCTTCTTCGGCGGGCGCCGCTCCGTACCCATCATCACCGCGGTCGTCGCCCTCCTCCTCGGCGTCGCCTTCGGCCTGCTGTGGCGGCCGATCGGCGACTGGCTGGCGCAGGCGGGCGACTGGCTGTCCGCCCACGGCACCGTCGGCACCGGCATCTACGGCGTGGCCAACCGCCTGCTCATCCCCCTCGGCCTGCACCACGTGCTCAACACCATCGTCTGGTTCACCCTGCCGGAGTGCCGCGCGGGCGTGAACGGCGCGACCAGGGACGCGGCCGGGGACCTCAACTGCTATTTCGCCGGCGAGCAGGGCGCCGGCATCTTCATGACCGGGTTCTTCCCCGTCATGATGTTCGGCCTCCTGGGCGCCGCCCTGGCCATGTGGCGGGCCGCCGACCCCGCCCGCCGCCAGGCCGTCGGCGGCATCATGCTCTCCGCCGGCCTGACGGCCTTCGTCACCGGCATCACGGAGCCCCTGGAGTTCGCCTTCATCTTCGTGGCGCCGATCCTGTTCGGCGTGCACGCGCTCCTGACCGGCCTGTCGATGGCGCTGATGGCCGAGCTGGGGGCGCGCCTCGGGTTCACGTTCTCCGGCGGCGCCATCGACCTGCTGCTGAACGCCGGCAAGTCCAACACGCACGAGCTGGGGTTGATCGTCGGGTTCGGGCTGGTGTACCTGGTGCTCTACTACGTGCTGTTCACCGTACTGATCCGCTCCCTGAACCTCCCCACGCCCGGCCGCGAACCGGCCTGAGTTCAGGACGGCCGATGCGTACGCCGCTCCGCGCCCGAAACGGCGCACAGCCCCCGACGAGGGGGATCCAGCTCCGGAGGACCTTCTTCGCACAGCGGGACAAGAAGCGACCCCAGCCTCGGGAAGCTGGTGACCGCTGTATTCCTGGGCCGGGCCGAAAACTCCTTATGACGTTTGTTTCTCCGCCCGAGCACCTGGAGGATGCGTGTCCGCACTGCCCCACGTCGGCATCGCCCCCGCCCCCGAGCCGCCCTACGACGACGGGCGGCGCGGGGCGGGCGGCGCGGCGTCCCGGACCCACGGAGCCCTGGCCCTGGACGCGCGTCCCCTGGTGTGGGGAGCACCTGGGGCGGCCCCGGACGAGCGCAGGCTACGCCATCTGGGGCAGGCCCTGGCGGAGGTGCTCACCGGCCGCCGCCCGCCCGAGACGCTGGCCGGCCGGCTCACCGAGCGGGCCTACCGGGACCTCGTCAGGGCCGGGCGGATGATCGCGGCCAGCCGCCCCCCGTTCGCCGGGAGGCCGCACGTGACCGAACCCAGGGAAGGCGCCCTGGAGATGTGCGTGGTCGTGCACTGCGGCGAGCGCGACCACGTGCTCGCCGCCCGCCTGGAACGGCGCGGCCACCAATGGCTCTGCACCGACTTCGAGACCGCCTGACGAGGTCGCGCGCAACCGGCCGTCCGAAGAGGGTGCGGGTCCGTACAGCGCAGAAGACCCCCACCCCGGAGAGGTGAGGGTCTTCGCAGGAACCGTCAGGCGGCGTTCTTCGGGTCGCCGTGGCAGCGCTTGTACTTCTTGCCCGACCCGCACGGGCAGGGCGCGTTGCGCTCCACGTTGCCGTAGGCGGCCCGCTCGGCAGAGGTCGTGCGCACCCGGGTGTGCTCGACCTCTCCCTGCTCGCCCGGCGCCGAGTATTCGAGCTCGGCCGGCCGCTCGGGGCCCCGCAGCCCGCGCGCGATGATCGAACGGGTCTCCGCCAGGGCGTCGTCCTCTTCGGCGACGATCGGATTCTCCTGCACCTCGACCTCGAGGTTGAACAGGAAGCCGACGGAGTCCTCCTTGATGCCCTCGAGCATCGCGGAGAACATCTCGTAGCCCTCGCGCTGGTATTCGATCTGCGGGTCCTTCTGCGCGTAGGCCCGCATGCCGATGCCTTCGCGCAGGTAGTCCATCTCGTAGAGGTGCTCGCGCCACTTGCGGTCGAGAACCGAGAGGATCACGCGGCGCTCGAGGTCACGCGTGGTCTCGGGACCGAACTCCTCCTCGCGCCTGGTGTACGCGGCCAGCGCGTCGGCCTTCATCCGCTCGCTGATCAGCTCGGCGGTCACCTCCTCGCGGGAGCCGGCCTCCTCGACGATGTCCTCGATCGTGACCTGGACCGGGTAGAGCTCGCCGAACGCCTTCCACAACTTCTCGAGGTCCCACTCCTCCGCGAAACCCTCGGTCGTGGCGCCCTGGACGTAGCCGTCGATCACGTCGCTGATGAAGCCGCGCACCTGCTCGTGCAGGTCGGCGCCCTCCAGCACGCGGAGGCGCTCGGCGTAGATGACCTTGCGCTGGCGGTTCATCACCTCGTCGTACTTCAGAACTTCCTTGCGGATCTCGAAGTTCTGCTGCTCGACCTGGTGCTGGGCGGAGGCGATCGCCTTGGAGACGATGTTGGACTCGATCGGCTGGTCGTCGGGGATCTGCAGCCTGGTCATGATCATCTCGACCCTGGCCGAGTTGAACAGGCGCATGAGGTCGTCGCCGAGCGACAGGTAGAACCGCGACTCGCCGGGGTCGCCCTGGCGGCCGGAGCGTCCGCGCAGCTGGTTGTCGATGCGCCGCGACTCGTGCCGCTCGGTGCCCAGGACGTAGAGGCCGCCGAGCTTGGTGACCTCGTCGTGCTCGGCCTTGACCGCCGCCTTGGCCTTCTCCAGCGCCTCGGGGTAGGCCTTCTCGTATTCCTCCGGCGTCTCGACCGGGTCGAGCCCGCGCTGGCGCAGCTCGAGGTCGGCGCGGAACTCGGGGTTGCCGCCGAGCTGGATGTCGGTGCCTCGACCTGCCATGTTGGTGGCGACGGTGACGGCGCCCTTGCGGCCCGCCTCGGCGATGATCGAGGCCTCACGCGCGTGGTTCTTCGCGTTGAGCACCTCGTGCTGCACGCCGCGCCGCTTGAGCGCCTTGGACAACCGCTCGGACTTCTCCACCGAGGTCGTGCCGACGAGGACCGGCTGCCCGGCTTCGTAGCGCTCCTTGATGTCGTCGACCACCGCGTTGAACTTGGCGTCCTCGGTCTTGTAGACCACGTCGGCCTGGTCCCTACGGATCATCGGCCGGTTGGTCGGGATCGGGACCACGTTGAGCTTGTAGGTCTTGTTGAACTCGTTGGCCTCGGTGACGGCCGTACCGGTCATGCCGGCCAGCTTGTCGTAGAGGCGGAAGTAGTTCTGCAGGGTGACCGTGGCGAGCGTCTGGTTCTCGTCCTTGATCTTGACGCTCTCTTTGGCCTCGATGGCCTGGTGCATGCCCTCGTTGTAGCGGCGGCCGTGCAGGATGCGGCCGGTGAACTCGTCGACGATCAGCACCTCGCCGTCGGCGACGATGTAGTCCTTGTCCTTCTTGAACAGCTCTTTGGCCTTGAGCGCGTTGTTCAGGAAGCCGACGAGGTGCGTGTGCTCCGGCTTGTAGAGGTTGTCGATGCCGAGCCAGTCCTCGACCTTCTCGACGCCGGACTCCAGGATGCCGACCGTGCGCTTCTTCTCGTCGACGACGTAGTCGCCGGTGCTCTCCTCGCCGGGGTTCTTCGCCTCGACACCCCTGCGCAGGCGGGGCACGATCTTGGCGAACTCGTTGTACCACTTGCCCGACTGCTCGCCAGGGCCGGAGATGATCAGCGGCGTGCGGGCCTCGTCGATCAGGATGGAGTCGACCTCGTCGACGACCGCGAAGAAGTGGCCGCGCTGCACGCACTCGTCGAGCGACCAGGCCATGTTGTCGCGGAGGTAGTCGAAGCCGAACTCGTTGTTGGTGCCGTAGGTGATGTCGGCTTCGTACTGCCTGCGGCGCTCGTCGGGCTGCTGGCCCGACACGATGCAGCCGACCTCGAGGCCGAGGAAACGGTGGATGCGCCCCATGTTCTCGGCGTCACGCTTGGCGAGGTAGTCGTTGACCGTGACGACGTGCACGCCCTTACCGGCCAGCGCGTTGAGATAGCTCGGCAGGGTGCAGGTCAGGGTCTTGCCCTCACCGGTCTTCATCTCCGAGATGTTGCCCAGGTGAAGGTTGGCGCCACCCATGATCTGCACGTCGAAGGGTCGCTGGCCGAGCACCCGGCGGGCCGTCTCACGGACCGTCGCGAACGCTTCGGGGAGCAGGTCGTCGAGGCTCTCGCCTTCGGCGTGGCGCTTGCGGAACTCGTCCGTCATCGCCCGCAACTCCGCGTCGGACATGCCTGTGAAATGGTCCTCAATGGAGTTGACCTGGTCTGCGTACCGCTTCAGCTTGCGTAGGATCTTGCCTTCGCCGGCACGTAGGATCTTGTCGAGAATGGCTGCCACTTTATGTAAAGCTCCTCGCAGGTCTACCCCGGCGGCGCCGCCAGGAGGAGAGGCCGAGACAAACTTCCCCGTTGCCATGGTAGGTGGTTCCGCAAGCAGACACAGCCACCGTGCCGACGAGGGCGCAAGACTGGTCTGGGAGAATGGGCTCAAGGCAGAGGATATGCCGGTTGAGAGCCGGCTCGCACCAATAGCGCGATAACCGGCAAAGGAAGGATTTGTCATGGTTGAGGGGAAGAAGTCGGAGCAAACCGAGAATCTTGGCAGCCACGGCGGGCGCGCATCATCGTGGCTGGCGGTGACCGTGATGCTGGTGGGCACAGTGGTGGCCGGCTTCGGGCTGACCGCCGGTAACTGGACGCTCGTCTGGATCGGTGCCGGTGTGTTCGTCGTGGGCGGCATCCTCGCTCTCGTCTTCGACATCTTCACCGACGTCGTGATCGACGCTCCGCGCGTGGGCATGCGAGCCGAAGACCACCGCTGACGTACGCTTCGCACGGCGGGCGCCCATCCAGTGGGCCGCCCGCCGTTTTTTCGTTCCAGCGATCCCCCGGGCGTGTCCCGCCCCGCGCCCCCTACGTCGCTACCCATCCCGCTCTCCCCCGGCGCACCCCGAACGGTCTGCGGGTGCCCGTCCGGCACGTCCGTGAGCCAGGGCCTGGAGGCCCTGTTCCCCTCACCCCGGCGGCCGGGCGGGCGGTTCTGTCGGTGGCCGCCGCTAGATTGCTCGCATGCACCGCCGTACGGACATGCCGACATGACCCCCCTACCGGATCTGACCGCCGACGAGGCACGACGCATCATCCTGCGCGCCCAGGGCCTCATCGGGGCCGACGCGCGCAAGGGTGGGGTGCACGCCATGCTGCGCAGGCTGGGCGCCGTGCAGCTCGACACGATCTCGGTCCTCGCCCGCTCCCACGAGCTGGTCGCCTACGCCCGCCTGGGCGCGGTCGGCAGGTACAAGATCGAGCGCGCATACTGGCACAACCCCGCTCAGAGCTTCGAATACTGGTGCCACGCGGCCTGCATCCTGCCCATCGAGCACTGGCCGCTCTATTCGTTCCGCCGCCGCGCCTACCGCGAGCGGCGCTTCCGCTGGCACGAGGTCCCCGACGACGTCGACAAGCTGCTGGAGAAGGTGCGCGAGTCGGGGCCGTTGACGACGTCCGACGTGGGCGGCGCCAAGAACGGCGGCCCGTGGTGGGACTGGTCCGACTCCAAGATCGGCCTGGAGTGGCTGCTCGACATCGGCGAGCTGGTCTGCACCCGCCGCGTCGGCTGGCGGCGCGTCTATGACCTGGCCGAGCGCGCCGTCCCCGCCGACCTGCTGGGCGACGACCTGCCCGACGAGGAGTGCATCACGCGCCTGGCCGCCATCGCGGGCCGTGCGCTGGGCGTGGCCAACCGCACCGACCTGATCGACTTCCTCCGGCTCAAGGGGCGTCACGCGGCGACACTCGACGAGGTGCTGCTGAGCGGGGCCTCGGGGCTGGTGCCCGTCGCCGTCACCGGCTGGCCGGGCAAGAAGGGCCTCGCCAACGCCTGGGCCGATCCGGCCGCCCTGGCATCCGAGCCGCGCGGCCGCCACCGCACGACGCTGCTGTCGCCGTTCGACTCGCTCATCTGGCACCGCGGCCGCACCGAGCGCGTCTTCGGCTTCCGCTACACGCTGGAGCTCTACGTGCCCAAGCACAAGCGCGTCCACGGCTATTTCACGATGCCGGTGCTGGCCGGCGGCCGGCTGATCGGCCGCGTCGACCCGGCGCGCGAGGGCACCACGCTGGTGGCCAGGCAGCTCAGCCTGGAGCCCGGCCTCTCCTCCGCCCGGTGGGCCGACGCCCTGCGCGAGGCCCTGTGGTCGGCGGCCGACTGGGTCGGCTGCGACTCCGTCCGCGTCGACCGCGCCGACCCTCCTGAACTCGCACCGATCCTGAGCACGGCCAGGAGGGGTTGAGCACCGTTTCGAGAGGCGCCCTGTCCGAGATCTTCGACGGGGCGCCCAGGGCGGGGGTCCAGCCGGAGCCCATCACCGTGCTCGTGGAGCTTCCTAGGTGATCTCCAGCATGCGTTCGCGCACCGCGTAGACCACGGCTTCCATCCGCGAGTGCAGTTGCAGCTTGTCGAGGATGTTGCGCACGTGGTTCTTCACGGTGTTCTCGGAGATGAACAGCTGCTTGGCGATCTCGCGGTTGTTCATGCCCTTGGCCACCAGCCGCAGCACCTCCATCTCCCGGTCGGTCAGCCGGGGCACGGGAAGCTGGGGCGGGCGCTCGGCCTCCTTGCGGCTCATGTTGGCGAACTCGGTGATGAGCTTGGCCGCCATCGCCGGGTTGATTAACGACTGGCCCTCGTGCACGCCGCGCACCGCTGCGGGGACGTCGTTGATCTGGACGTCCTTCAGCAGATAGCCGGTGGCGCCCGCCTTGATGGCCTCGAAGAGGTCTTCCTCCTCGTCGCTCACCGTCAGCATGATGATGCGGGTGCTCGGGACGGAGGCCTTGATGCCCTTAGCCGCCTCGATGCCGTCCTGCCGCGGCATGCGCACGTCCATGAGGGCGACGTCGGGCATGAGGCGGTCGGCCAGTTCGACCGCCTCCTGCCCGTCGCTCGCCTCACCGACCACCTCGATGTCGGGCTCAGCGGCCAGCGCCAGCGCCAGGCTGCGCCTGATCAGCTCGTGATCGTCCACGATCAGCACGCGGATCGGCTCGCTCTCGGACGCGCGGACCTCGCCGGACTCGGTCACGAGGCCTCCTTGCGCAGCCTCGCGACTGTGTGTTCGTCGCTTCGCTCGCTCATCTGAACCTGACTGAGCTCGCTCACGTCTCCTCCTCGTCGGGGGGCCAGAGCCGTTGAACCGCCATGATGGCACGGGTGCCGCGGTTCTCGGGTGGTCGAGAAGATCTTTCAGCGCGCTGTCAGGGCTCTACGAGCCGCAGCACACCATAGTTGTAACCGCGTCTGTTGTAGACGACACACGGCTGGCCGCTCTCCTTGTCACGGAACAGGTAGAAATCGTGTCCGACCAGTTCCATCTCGAGGAGGGCCTGGTCGATGGTCATGGGCTCCGCCTTGTGGAACTTCTCCCGGACGATGAGCGGGCCGTCGCCGTCCATCTCGATCGGGACGATGTCGTCGTAGAGCCGGTCGCTCTTCTCCTGCTCGTCCTCGTCCGGCTCCTGGGCCTGCTCGGGGACGGATGGCCGGGTGACCGGGGGAAGCCCGGCGGCGTCAGGAAGCGTCGCGGTGATCTCCGCCACAGAGGGCGGGCAGTGGTTGCCGTGATGGACCTTGCGCCGGTCGGCCAGGCGCCTGAGGCGGCCTTCCAGCTTGTCGAGGGCGAGATCGAGGGCTGCGAACCGGTCGTCGGCCGACGCCTCGGCGCGGATGGCCGGTCCTTTCGAGTGAATGGTGAGCTCGACGCGCTCGCGTCGGTCGGCGAGGCGCGGGTTGCGTTCCTTCGACACCTCCACGTCGACTCGGATGATGTGGTTGTCCAGACGTTCGATCCTGGCCAGCTTGGTCGTCACGTGGTCTCGGAACCGTTCACTCACTCCTGTGTGCCGGCCCTTGACGATGATGTCCATGCAACAGCCCCCCTTCGTCTAACGACTGAGCAAGAGCGCCCGACGATGCGCGTGCCGGGCGGGGTCTTCTGTCTGCCTTTCTGCCACCGTTACCCTCTTCCGACTCGCCGTCACCGGGAACTCAGTGGGCACCCGCCCGGCCGACCTGGTCTTCGACCCCACATCCGCCTGCTGAGGGTCTCGCAGCTCAGTCGCCACTACTGCCCTTCTCTTCTGGCGAGGGACATCTGGCCCCTCGGGAAGGCAGGACTTACCCCTAAGCCGCACCGTGATCGGTCGACAAAGAGTCGCCTTACGTGGACCGTTTTGCCTGCGGCTGGCATCGGCTAGCAGAGCCGGGAACACCGGCCCTGCGCAACCACGGACCCGAACGGGTGCCATGTCAGAACGCTATCCGTATCCAGGGAGAATGTCAGCCGGAGGGATGATCAAACGATCACTTTCCGTGATTTTCCACGGTATGGAAAGCGCATTCCCGGGCTCGGCACACCCGGTCGGCACCCCTTACGGGCGCGAACGTCCTGACTGCTGAGCTGCCCCGGCATGTCACTCGGGCAAGGCACATGTCACCTTCAGGCTAGAGCGGCGAATTGGATCTTTCTTTACTCACCGTCACCGTAACGACTTACAAGATCTTCGGCGTGTCGCGGCGACGGTGACCGCCAGCGGCGTCTTCACGCCGGCCGACCGCAGCGCCCGCGCGGCCTCGGCGAGCGTGGCGCCGGTGGTCACGATGTCGTCCAGGAGCAGCGCAACGGGCGCTGGAGGGCCTCCGGCGGGCGAGGCGACCTGGAGTGACCCCGCGAGGTTGGCGGCCCTCTCGGCCGAGCTCAGGCCCGCCTGGTCGGCCAAGCCCCGGGCCTGGACCAGCCCCGTCCACGCCCGCGCCGGCAGCCCCAGCGCCCGCAGGTCGCGCGCGACCAGCACGGCCAGCCGCCCCACCGGATCGTGCCCCCTGCCGCGCAGGCTCCGCCGCGCGCTGGGCACGGGAACCACCGCGAACCGGCCACGCGCCCACGATGCCCGCGTCCGCCCGATCGCCGTCACGGCGGTGAACGTCGCCGCCTGCGCCAGCACCCCGGCCAGCGCCACCGCGCCGCGCTCCTTGTAGGCCACCACCGACTTCCTGACCACGCCGGTGTAGGGCGCCGCCGACCAGCAGTCGGGCAGGCCGGGCGGGGACGGGTCGGGCCTGCGCGGGGCGGGTGACGCGGTCAACTCGGCGACGCAGCCGTCGCACAAGCGCGCCCCCTTGGCGCCGCAGCCAGCGCACGTGCCGGGGAGAACCAGATCGAGAACGGCAGTCACCACACGGCCCAGCGTGCCGCCCGGCACCGACAGTTCCCGGCGACCGCGCAGCGGCGAACCCGGCGGACCGGTAAGGCGGAGCGTCAGGTCAGCCCAGGGGGAAGAGAGGGCTGCCGGCGTTGGACTCGACCTTCGGGACCCAGGTCTGGCGGTCCTGGTTCAGCTCGACGATCTTCGTCTCCTTGTCGGTCCGCACTTCTCCCAGCACCCGGTCGTCCAGCGCCGCGAGCGAGGCGAGCCGGTCCTTCAACGGCACTCCCACCGTCTCCCCGTCGCCCACGTTGATCTCGTTCAGTATCTGCCCGGCCTTGCTCTCCACCAGGACCAGCAGGTGCTCGTCATCGCTCCAGGTGACGTCGACGATCTCGTCTCCCACCTCGGTCGTGGTCAGGCTGCGGAAGTTGCCGAGCACGAGCCCGTCGAAAGTGGAGGTGAGCGCGCCGATCTGCACGGTGTTCTCGCCCGTGGTGACGGACACCCGCACGCCGTCCCTGGCGATCCTCAGGCGGGCGACGTCAAGGCCGGCGAGCTTGGGCGCCGAGACCCGCTCTGGCCCCCGCCCGCTCCCCGGGTCGTACCGGAGCAGCACGCCGTTCTTGTTGTCGTACGTCCACAGGGTCCCGTCCCGGTGGAACGTCGGCGGCGTGAGCTCCGTGCCCTGGATGACCTCCTGCCAGCGCCCGTCCTGCGCGAGCTTGGCCATGGAGATGCCGGTGGAGGTCTTGGCGGCGATGAGGGCCGTCTCCTCCTTCGACAGGGCGAAGTCGGTGTAGCCCGCGCGCTGCTCGCCCGCGGCGCCCGGCACGGCGCCGGCGGGGCCTTCCTTCCCCATGAAGTGCACGGCGCCGTTGTCGACGAAGTAGGCGGTGTCGCCCCCGTCGTCCAGCCAGGGGTCGGCGGGATCCGGCCGGTCGACGGCGTACGTCTCGCCGTCGACCTGGATCTCGATGATGCGCCCCTTGGCGACGTCGTTGTCGGCGAAGCTGTGCCTGATCTGCGCCCTGAGTGCGGCCTCCGCGCTCAGGTCGAGCGGATCGAGCGGGCCGGAGAGGTTGACCAGCACGCGCTCCTCGTTCCACCTGATGGACTCGATCGTCGTGTCCTCGGGGAAGCTCGTGGTCACCGCGTCGCGAAGGGCCGTGGTGGGCTCTTTGAGCAGGCGTTCGAGAATGGTCCGCGCGAAGCTCTCCGTCGGCTTCATCCGCAGGCGCACGCGGTCGACGACGAGCCGGTCCGGCATGTCGGCGTTCAGGTAGTAGAGGTTCGCGGGGCGGTACGCGCGCACCACGTCGGAGTTGGTGAGCAGGAGCCCGGCGGGCAGCTTGTTGACGAGGTAGCCGCCCTGCTGGGTCTTGACCAGCTCGAACGTCCCGCCGTCCCAGGTGCCGGCCGTGGGGGCATAGGCGTCGTCGGTCCCGATGCTGGCCACCCACTGGGCCTTGAGCGTCACCTGCAGCACGGTTTCCGTGCCGTCGCGCGGCGTGGGATAGGTGATCTCGAACGCGTCCTCGATCACCTTCACCGGGCCGGCGGCGCTCCACTTGCCCCGTGCCTCGGGGGTCAGGTACTGGGGCAGGATC
This sequence comes from Nonomuraea sp. B10E15, assembly GCF_039871615.1. Lineage (NCBI taxonomy): Bacteria > Bacillati > Actinomycetota > Actinomycetes > Streptosporangiales > Streptosporangiaceae > Nonomuraea > Nonomuraea sp. B10E15. Next base: position 130,351 of record NZ_JBDPMB010000002.1, on the reverse strand, counting down.
GACGGGTCGTCGGCGTAGGCGGCCATGGCGGCCTGCAGGCCCTTGATGGTGTCCTCGGGCCCCCAGTTCGGCTGGGGCGGCATGGCGATCATGCGCTGGAACGGCTTGTTCAGCGGGTCGCCGCCGGTGCCGTCGTCACCCACCATGTAGGGGCCGGTCACGGGGATCACGGTGCACCCGGTGCCCGCGACGACCATGGCGAGAGCGATCGCGACCGCGGCGCCGAGCCGCCTAATCGTCGTCATGACCGCCCCCGTCCGCCGAGGCGGGCAGCAGTACGGGAGTCATGGCGCCGCGCCACGTACGCCGCATCTCGATCTCCGGCGGCACCAGCGACAGCGGCGAGCCCTTCAGGTCGGCCCCTGCCGCCCGGGGCAGCGTCAGCCTGAACTGCGACCCCTCGCCCGGCTGCCCCCACGCCTGGAGCCAGCCGCCGTGCAGCGCGGCGTCCTCGCGGGAGATCGCCAGCCCGAGCCCCGTGCCGCCGATGGTGCGCGCACGCGAGGGGTCGGCCCGCCAGAACCGGTCGAACACCAGCGTGTCCTCGCCGTTCTTCAGGCCGATCCCGTGGTCGCGCACGGCGATGGCGACGGCGTCCCTGTCGGCGCCCACGGTGACCACGACGTCCCTGCCCTCGCCGTGCTCGATCGCGTTGAACAGCAGGTTGCGCAGGATGCGCTCGACCCTGCGGTTGTCGATCTCGGCCATGCACGGCTCGTTGGGCAGCCGCAGCTCGAAGCGGGTCGAGTGGCGCTCGGCCAGCGCCTCGGAGTCGCCGATGGCCCGCAGCACGACGTCGCGCACGTCCACCGGCTCGAGGTCGAGCGTGGCGGCGCCGGCGTCGTAGCGGCTGATCTCCAGCAGGTCGGCCAGCATCGCCTCGAACCGCTCCAGCTGCGCCTGCATGAGCTCGGCGGAGCGGGAGGCCATCGGGTCGAAGTCCTCGCGGGCGTCGTAGAGCAGGTCGGCGGCCATGCGCACGGTGGTCAGCGGGGTGCGCAGCTCGTGGGAGACGTCGGAGACGAACTGCCGCTGGACCTGGGAGAGCTCCTCCAGCTGGTGGATCTTCAGCGCCAGGTTGGCGGCCATCTCGTTGAACGAGTTCGCCAGCCGGGCCAGGTCGTCCTCGCCGCGCACTTTGAGGCGTTCGTCCAGCTTGCCGGCGGCGAGGCGCTCGGCGGCCTGGCGCGCGAGCCGTACGGGGGAGACGACCTGGCGGGCGACCAGGTACGCGATCGCGGCGAGCAGCAGCACGAGGCCGAGTCCCACCACGGTGATGGCGAGCCTGACGTTGGTGAGCAGCTCCTCTTCCTCGTCGAACGGGAAGAAGTGGTAGACCTCGTAGTTCTGGCCGCTGGTGGGCACGTGCACCACGCCGCCGACCACGAAGGTGAGCCGGGGCTGGCTCTCGCCGGGAAACTTGATCTGGTGGACGTTGCCGACGGGTTTGCCGTATTCGTGGTTGCGCATGTAGCGCTGCAGGTGCGCCCTGACGTTGGCGGGCACGCTGGAGCGCACGACGCTGCCGGACGCCCGCGACTGGCCCGGGGTGGCCGGGTTGAGGATCAGCACGTCGTAGCGCTTCTTGGAGCCGTCCTCGCCCGAGCCCGTGACGGTGTCCATGACCTCGTCCAGCGGGTTGACCGCGCCGCTCTTGACGGTGTCGGCGGTCTTGGTCTGCTCGTCCGTGTCGGGGGCCAGGGCGTCGGCGATCTGCAGGCGGTCGGCGAACGCGTCGCTGACGGAGGACCGCTGGCTGCTGTCGACCACCGACTTGCTGATCTGCCCGAACAGGAACGTGCCGAGCACCACCACCACGATCACGGAGATCACCAGCGTGCTGGTGACGACCTGGAGCTGCAGCGAGCGCCGCCACACGCTGCGCGTCCTGCCCGCCGCACGACGAACCCGCCGGCGCGCTCCGCCGAGGATCTGGCGGAGCGTACGCCTGCGTGTTCTCGTCTTCGTGGTCGGGGGCATGGCAGGGCTGGGCGGAGGTCAGGCGGGTCCGGCTTTGTAGCCCACGCCGCGGACGGTCACGACGATCTCGGGGTGCTCCGGGTCCTTCTCGATCTTGGCCCTGAGCCGCTGGACGTGCACGTTGACCAGGCGCGTGTCGGCCGCGTGCCGGTAGCCCCACACCTGCTCGAGCAGGACCTCGCGGGTGAACACCTGGCGCGGCTTGCGGGCCAGCGCGACGAGCAGGTCGAACTCGAGCGGCGTGAGGTTGATGGTCTCCTCGCCGCGCTTGACCGAGTGTCCCGCCACGTCGATGGTGATGTCGCCGATCTGCAGGATCTCGGGGGTCGGCTCGTCGGTGCGGCGCAGGCGCGCCCGCACCCTGGCGACGAGTTCCTTCGGCTTGAACGGCTTGACGATGTAGTCGTCGGCGCCGGACTCCAGCCCGAGGACGACGTCGATGGTGTCGCTCTTGGCCGTGAGCATGACGATCGGAACGCCCGACTCCGCCCTGATCCTGCGCGCGACGTCGATGCCGTCGGCCCCCGGCAGCATCAGGTCGAGCAGCACCAGGTCGGGGCGTGTATCGCGGAAAGCGTCAAGGGCCTTGTCGCCGTCGGAGACAAATGACGGCTCGAAACCCTCCCCCCGCAACACGATCCCCAACATCTCGGCGAGAGCGGCGTCGTCATCGACGACCAGCACGCGACCTTTCATGGCCCCTCATTCGTTCTACGCATTCTGGGACATACCCGCACGATCGCTGAAGGTTACCCTTGGCGAGCTCATGAGTGTGACTCGGAGCCCCGCAAAAGGCGAATTTCCGGTCCGCCCCCGCGATCGCCATCTCAGTCTGCGGTAACAGAGCAACTTTCTGCCATCCCTGGACGCGAACATGGGCCGGATTCGCCGAAGAATGCGGCCAAGCCGGGGCGTCGGATCAGCCCAGCTCCACTGGGCGACACCAATGTCCCGCCCAGCATGCCAGGATTGGGGATATGTCAGACGGTCACGGTCCCACGCCCGAGACGCCATCAGGCTGGTCGGCCGAACAGCCCCCGCCCTACAGCGCCCCGCCGGCGTCCCCGTGGACCGCGCCGGGCTCGCACCAACAATCCCCTCACGGAGCTCCCTACGGGCCACAACCACCGCAGCAGCCGCCCCACGGGCCGCAGCCACCTTATCCGCAACATCCGTATCCTCAACCCGGATACGGCGCCATGCCGCCGCCCGCGCTGCGGCCGGGCATCATCCCGCTGCGCCCGCTGCAACTCGGCGACCTGCTCGACGGCACGATCAAGCTCATCAGGTCCAACCCGAAAGCCGTGCTCGGTCTGTCGGCCATCGCCGCCCTGCTCGCGTCCGTGCCCCTGGCGGTGGGGCAGGCGTTCCTCCTCAACTCCGTGGGCAGCGCGCTCGCCGACCCCGACAGCCTGGTCGCCACGCAGGGCGAGCTCACCGGCCTGTACGGCTTCGCCGCCCAGTACGGCGGCACCCTGCTCTCCTACGCCATCCAGTTCGTCGTGGTCACCCTGCTGACCGGCGTGCTGACCCGCATCCTCGGCCGGGCCGTCTTCGGCGGCAAGCTCACCGCCGGCGAGGCCTGGCAGCTGGTCAAGGGCCGGGTGCCGGCGTTGTTCGGCGTGGTGGGGCTGATGGCCGCGATCATGCTGGTGCCCGCCCTCGTCTTCGTGCTGCTCATCGTGGCCTTCTCGCTCAACGCCGGCGCCGGCGACCTCGGCTGGCTGGCCCTGCTGAGCATCCTGTTCATCGTCGTGTACATCGGCTACTACCTGTTCATGAGGACCCGCTTCGCCTTCGCCTCGCCCGCCGTGGTCCTCGAGGGCCGCAGCCCGCTCGACGCCATGCGCCGCTCATGGCACCTGGTGACCGGCGACTTCTGGCGGGTGTTCGGCATCCTGCTGCTCACCTCGCTGCTCGTCGGGCTCGTGGCGGGCATCCTGTCGGTGCCGTTCACGATCGCGGGCACGCTCTTCGGCATGCTCGGCGCGGGCTCGGCGGCCACGGCGGTCGTGTCCGCCGTGCTGATCGCCGTCGGCGGCACGCTGAGCGCCATGTTCGTCTATCCGTTCGAAGCCGGGGTCTCCGGCCTGCTCTACGCCGACCGCCGCATGCGGAGCGAGGCGTTCGACCTCGTCCTGCAGACCGCGGCCATCGAGCAGCAGCGCCAGGGCTGGGTGCACGCCTCCGCCGACGAGCTCTGGCACCCGTCCAACTCCGCCAGGTCGTGAGCCCGATCGACAGGGAGGAGGCCGCGCGGCAGGCCGCACGCGAGCTGCTCGACCCCGCCTACGAGACGGAGTCGCTGCCCGACCGGATCTACCGATGGGTCATGCAGTTCCTGGGCGACCTGATCGACGCGGCCACGGGCGGCGGCCCGGCCGGCGGGGTCATCGCGTCCGTGGTGATCGTGCTGATCATCCTGGGGGTGATCGTGCTGATCTCGTGGCAGCTGCGCAGGTCCGCGCGTAAGAACGCGACGGCGACGGGCGCGCTGTTCGGCGAGCGGGCGATGAGCGCGGCCGAGCACCGGCAGGCGGCGGAAGGGCTGGCCGGCGAAGGGCAGTGGACTCCCGCCGTCCAGGAGCGACTCCGTGCCATCGCCCGCGACCTGGAAGAGCGCGCGCTCGTCGACGGCATGCCCGGGCGCACGGCCGACGAGCTGGCCGCAGAGGCCGCCGTCTCCCTGCCGGGCTTCGCGGACGAGCTGGCCGCGGCGGCCCGCTCGTTCGACGACGTCACGTACGGCGGGGTGCCCGGCACCCGCGACGCCTACACGCGGATGGCCGGCCTCGACGACCGCCTCGGCCAGGCCCGCCCGGTCCCCATCGTGTCCCCCGCTGCGGCGGCGCCCGGCGCGAGCCCGTGGCCGGGGAGCGGAGGGGCCCCATGAGCGTGACCACGCCCCCTCCCTCCACCCGATCCCGGCCGACCTCCCCGACCCCCCGCTCCACCTGGCGCGCCGGCCGGCTCATCGTGCTCCTCGGCCTGGTCGTCGTGCTCGCGGCGGTGGCGAGCGTGCTGCTCGGCTCCGGCGGGGCCCCCGCACGGCCCCTCGACCCCGACGACACCTCGCTGGCCGGCTCCAAGGCCCTGGCCGAGCTGCTGCGCGAGAAGGGCGTCACCGTCGACCGGGTCGACTCCGCCCAGGCCGCCGTCGACAAGGCCGCCACGGGCGACCGCCTGCTGCTCATCACCGACCGGACGTACGTCGACGAGCGCCGCCTCGCCGGTCTCCCCGGCGACCGGCTGATCGTCGGCGACGTCATCAACCTGTCCGCCCTGGCCCCCGACGTGCGCGCGCTGCCCCAACGCCCGCGTCCCCGATCGCGCGAGCCCGAGTGCCCGCTGCCCGCGGCCCGGGCCGCCGGCAGTGCCTACATGGGCGGCGTCGCCTTCCGCGGCCCGCCCGGCTCGACCGCCTGCTACCCGGCGGGCGACGGGCACACGCTGGTCAGCTACGCCAGCGGCGGGGGCGTCACCACCGTCGTCGGCGACGGCGGCTTCATGACGAACCAGCGGCTGGCCGAGGACGGCAACGCGGCGCTCGCGCTCAACCTCCTCAGCACCGGCAAGCCCGTGACCTGGCTCGTCCCCCCGGACAACCCGCCGCCCAGGAAGCTGGCCGGCGAGCAGGGCCAGTCGATGTACGACCTGATGCCCGGCAACGTCCGCTGGGTCGTCTTCATGGCGATCATCGCCGTGGCGCTCACGGCGTTCTGGCGGGGCAGGCGGCTCGGGCCGGTGGTGGTGGAGAAGCTGCCCGTCGTCGTCAGGGCCGCCGAGACGGTCGAGGGGCGTGGCAGGCTCTACCGGGCCAGGCACGCCAGGGAACGCGCGGCCGCCGCGCTGCGCGCGGGCACGATCGACCGGCTCACGGCCAGGCTGGGGCTGGGCCACGGCGCAGGGCCGCATGAGGTCGTCGCGGCGCTCGCCGCCCGCACGGTGGAGGACCCGCACCAGCTCGGCGCGGCACTGTACGGGCCGCCGCCGGCGGACGACGCCGGGCTCGTCGAACTGGCCGGATACTTGGACTTGATCGAAAGGCAGTTGAGTGAACTTTGACGAGACCTACCGCGTGACGGGTTCGGGCGACTCGGCGAGAGAGGCGCTGGCGGCGTTGCGCACCGAGGTGTCCAAGGCCGTGGTCGGTCAGGACGCGGTGGTGACGGGGATGGTCATCGCGCTGCTGTGCAAGGGCCACGTGCTCCTCGAAGGCGTGCCGGGCGTGGCCAAGACGCTGCTGGTGCGCACGATCTCGGCGGCCCTGTCGCTCGACTTCAAGCGGGTGCAGTTCACGCCCGACCTGATGCCGGGCGACGTGACGGGGTCGCTGATCTACGACGCGAAGACCGCGCGGTTCGAGTTCCGCGAGGGCCCGGTGTTCACCAACCTGCTGCTCGCCGACGAGATCAACCGCACCCCGCCGAAGACGCAGGCCGCCCTGCTCGAAGCGATGGAGGAGCGGCAGGTCAGCGTCGAGGGCGCGGCCCGGGCGCTGCCCGACCCCTTCGTGGTGTGCGCCACCCAGAACCCCGTCGAGTACGAAGGCACCTACCAGCTTCCCGAGGCGCAGCTCGACCGGTTCCTCGTCAAGCTGACCGTGCCGCTGCCGCCGCGCGAGCAGGAGATCTCGGTGCTCGACCGGCACGCCCGCGGCTTCGACCCCCGCGACCTGTCGGAGGTCAAGGCCGTCGCCACGGCCGCCGACCTGGCCGCGGGCCGGGAGGCGGCGGCCGGCGTGCACGTGGCGCCTGAGGTGCTCGGCTACATCGTCGACGTCGCCCGCGCCACCAGGAGCTCGCCGGCGCTGCAGCTCGGCGTCTCGCCGCGCGGCGCCACCGCCCTGCTCGCGGCCTCCCGGGCGTGGGCGTGGTTGTCCGGGCGCCAGTACGTCACGCCCGACGACGTGAAGGCGCTGGCCAGGCCCGCGCTGCGGCACCGCGTCCAGCTCCGGCCCGAGGCCGAGCTGGAAGGGGCGACCGCGGACGGCCTGCTCGACGGCATCCTCGCCTCCGTCCCCGTCCCCCGCTGACAGGAAAGCCGGGCTAGTGAGGAGGGTGAGCGATCTATGGCGCTGACCGGACGTGCCGGGCTTCTCGCGGCGGTCGGGATCCTGGTGGAGGGCCGACGCAGGAGGCACTCCGCGCAGCGAGTGAGGAGGGTGAGCGATCTATGGCGCTGAGCGAACCCGACGCAGCGAGCGGAGTGGAGGGCCGACGCAGGAGGCACTCCGCGCAGCGAGTGAGGAGGGTGAGCGATCTATGGCGCTGACCGGACGTGCCGGGCTTCTCGCGGCGGTCGGGATCCTGGTGGTGATGTTCGCGCCCCTGCCGGGGCCCGCGCTGGCCGGGGTGTGCCTGCTGCTGGCCGCCGCGATCATCGTGGACCTGGTGTTCGCCGGCGCGGTGCGCCCGCTCAGGTTCCATCGCTCCGGCGAGACCCTGATGCGCCTGGGCCAGCGGGCCACGGTGGAGCTGGTGGTGGAGAATCCGGGTCCCCGGCGCGTACGCGGCGTGCTCAGGGACGCCTGGCAGCCCTCGGCGGGAGCCTCGCCCCGCGTCGCCCCGCTGGACGTGCCGGCCGGCGAGCGTCGCAAGATCGTCGTGACCCTCGATCCGACCAGGCGCGGCGACCGGACGTCCGTGGCCGTCACGGTGCGCTCGGTCGGCCCGCTCGGCCTGGCCGCCCGCCAGGGCGACCACCAGGCTCCGTGGTCGGTGCGGGTGCTGCCGCCGTTCCTGTCGCGCAAGCATCTGCCCTCCAGGCTGGCCAGGCTGCGCGAGCTGGACGGGCAACATCCGGCGCTGGTGCGCGGGCAGGGCACCGAGTTCGACTCGCTGCGCGAATACGTGGTGGGCGACGACGTACGCTCCATCGACTGGCGGGCCACCGCGCGCCGCCACGACGTCGTGGTGCGCACCTGGCGTCCCGAGCGTGACCGCCGCGTGCTGATCGTGCTCGATACCGGCCGCACCTCGGCGGGCAGGGTGGGGGACGCGCCGATCCCCCTGGCCGGCGCGGGGGGAGGCGGCGGCGGGCTGCTGGTGCGGCCCGATCCGCGGCCGGCGCCCGGCTGGCCGCGGCTCGACTGGTCGATGGACGCCGCGCTCCTGCTGGCCGCGCTGGCCGCCAGGGCCGGCGACCAGGTGGACTTCCTGGCCTACGACCGCGCGGTACGCGCGTGGGTGAGCGGCGAGTCTCGTACCGAATTGCTGTCGTCGCTGGTCAACGCGATGGCGCCGATCGAGGCGGAGCTGATCGAGGCCGACTCGCAGGGCATGGTGGCCGCCATCCTGTCCAGGGCCAAGCGGCGTTGCCTGGTCGTGTTGCTGACCGACCTGAACTCCGCAGCGCTGGACGAAGGGCTGATGCCGGTGCTGCCGCAGTTGTCCGCGCGGCACCTGGTGCTGGTGGCCGGGGTTTCCGATCCCCGGGTGGCGGCCATGGCCGGCCGTCGCGACTCGACCGAGGAGGTCTACGACGCGGCCGCCGCCGAGCACGCGCGGCTCGGGCGCAGGCGCATCACCGCCAGGCTGCGCCGGCATGGGGTCGAGGTGGTCGACGCGGCGCCGGACGACATCGCGCCCGCGCTCGCGGACGCGTACCTGGCGTTGAAGGCCGCGGGACGCCTCTGACGCCGGAGGACGCCGCGGAGGACGCCGCGGAGGCCGCCCCGGAGGCCGGCTGCGGCAGGGCGCCCCTGACGGCCTGTGGTCAGGCTGACGGGGCGACGTCGGGGGCGCGTTCGAGGTCGCCGGTCTCGTTCCGCGCCAGCGCCCGGCGGCCGAAGACGATCACGTACGTCAGGAAGACCGCCTCGGCGAGCACCCCGATGCCCACCCGCGCCCACGTCGGCAGTCCCGACGGGGTCACGAACGCCTCGATCAGCCCCGACACGAACAGCACCACGACCAGCCCGAGCGCCACGCTCATCACCGCCCTGCCCTGTTCGGCCAGCGCCTCGACCCGCTTGCGGGGGCCGGGGTCGACGACCGTCCAGCCCAGGCGCATGCCGACGGCCGCCGCGAGGAACACCGCGGTCAGCTCCAGGAGCCCGTGCGGCATGATGAGGCCGAAGAAGATATCCAGCTTGTCCCTGGAGGCCATGAGGCCGCCGGAGACGGCCACGTTCTCGGCGTTCGCGTAGAGCGCGTACGGGATCGGCAGCCCCAGCAACACCGAGTAGGCGATCATCAACGCCGAGACCCACGCGTTGTTCACCCACACGCGGCTGGCGAAGGACGCGGCGGGATTCTCCGAGTAGTAGTCGGCGAAGTCCTCCTCGACCAGCTGGGTGATCTCCTCAGGGCTGGCGATGGCGGCCTGGACCTCGGGGTTGTTCGCGACCCACGCGCCCATCACGAAGGCGACCACCAGGAACGCGGCCGAGCTCGCCAGCCACCACCACCGGGCCCGGTAGGCCACCACGGGGAACGTCACCGTGAAGAACCTCGTCAGCTCCCGCCAGGCGGGCGTGTGCGCGCCGGTCACCGCGGATCTGGCCCTGGCCACCAGCGCGGACAGCCGCCCGGCGAGCATCGGGTCGTTCGACGAGGAACGCACGATGGACAGATGCGTCGAAACCCGCTGATACAGGTCGACCAGCTCGTCCACCTCGACGCCCGTCAGCGACGAACGATTCTTCACCAGGTAGTCGAGCCGGTCCCACACGGGGCGGTGCGCCGCGACGAAAGCATCGATGTCCACCCGAACATTCTGGCCGCTCAATCAGTGCGACATAGCCGTTAGGCTCCACTTATGTCGGAGGTAGTGACCGGCGACGCCGTCGTCGTCGAAGTGCGGGTGGCCCAGATGCCCTCGCGGGCGCTGGCGGTCGTCATTGACATGGCGGTGCAGTTCACGGCGATGTTCGGCGCCTACGCGCTCTTAGGAGCGTTCGCCGGCGTCACGGATCTGGCCATGTTCAGCGCGGTCATGATCGTGCTGCTGGTGCTGGTGATGATCGGCTACCCCGTGATCTTCGAGTCCGTCACCAGGGGCCGCAGCCTCGGCAAGCTGGCGCTCGGGCTCCGGGTGGTCAGCGACGACGGCAGCCCCGAGCGCTTCCGGCAGGCGCTGTTCCGCGGGCTGGCCGGGGTGGTGGAGTTCTGGCTGCTCGCCGGCGCGCCGGCGCTGATCGCCTCGCTGGTCTCGCAGCGGGGCAAGCGGCTGGGCGACGTGTTCGCGGGCACCATCGTGATCTCCGACCGGGCGCCGCGCGACGCGGGGCAGGCCATCATGATGCCGCCGCCGCTGGCGAGCTGGGCGGCCACGCTGGAGCTCTCCCAGCTGCCCGACGAGGTGGCGCAGGCGGCCAGGCAGTACCTGCTGCGCTGGGTTGACCTGTCGCCGCAGGTCCAGCACGAGATGGGCGTGCGCATCGCGACCCAGGTGGCGTCCTTCGTCTCTCCCGCCGCCCCTGCCGGGACGCCGCCGTACGCCTACCTGAGCGCCGTCCTGGCCGAGCGCCGCCGCCGTGAGCAGGCCCGGTTCGCGCAGCGGGCGGGAAACGGCGGCGCGCCCCAGGGCCCGTACGCGCCGCCCTCGCCGGTCCCGTACCCGCAGCCCGGCCCTCCTCCGCCGGGCTCGTACGGCCCCTACGCCCAGCCGGGGCCTCCTCCGGCGGCTCCCCACCCGGCGCCCGGCCCGTACTCGCAGCCTGGCCCACCGGCTCCGCCGCCCGCACCCGCGCCGGAGCCGCCACAGGCGACCCCGGGCGGGTTCGCGCCACCCCAGTGACCGGGACGGTCCCGAACGACCGAACCCGCCTCACGGGGTGAGGCCATCAACCCGCCGAGCGGAGCGAGGCCCCCAACACGTGAGGGAGCGCCGTCGTCTGGAGGAGCGGCGGGAGCGCAGCGACCAGAGCGGGGGAAGACGGCGGCATCGAGCGACCGAACCCGCCGAGCGGAGCGAGGCCATCAACTCAGTGCCTTCCGTTGCGGTACGACTCCTGCGTCTGCGCGTTGAACCGGTCGGTACGCACGTGCCTGGCGCTGTCCGTGAGCCGGTCGTCGATCTTGACGACGTCGAAGCCCTCGTGGAAGTCGGCCGCGTAGATGTAGCCGTTGTAGTAGTAGGCGGACCAGATGCCGCCGCCACCGCCGCCCGAGCGGGGGCCGCGCTCGAAGTAGCCGATCTCCCTCGGGCTGGTGGAGTCGGTGAAGTCCCAGACCGACAGCCCGCCCATGTACCACGCCTGGACCATGATGTCGCGGCCCTTGACCGGGATCAGCGAGCCGTTGTGGGCGACGCAGTTCTCGCTGTCGTCCTGGTGGCGGGAGATCTTGAAGTAGCTCTTGAAGACGAGCTGCCCGCGCGCGATGTCGTAGATCGCGTCGGCGCCGCGGTTCGGGCCGGTGGCCTCGTTGCAGGTGGCCGCGCCCCCGCCGCCGAGTTCGTCGGTGAAGACGACCTTCTCGGCGTTGTTGCTGAAGGTCGCCGAGTGCCAGAAGGCGAAGTTGGGGTCGGTGGTCCTGGCGGTGACCTTCGGGTCGAGCCGGTCGGAGATGTCGAACAGCACGCCGTCGCCCATGCACGCGCCCGCCGCGATGTCCTTCTCGGCGTACGCGGTGATGTCGTGGCAGCCGGTGGTGGGGATGAGCAGGCCGGGCTGGTCCTCGTTGCCGCCGTCGGGGAAGACGACCGGGGTGGCCGCGACGTGGGCGGCCTCCGGGTGGCGCAGCGGCACCTTGATGATCGAGATCTTGTCGTGCGGCGGCTGGCAGTCGGGGAAGTTCGCCGCCGGCAGGTACGAGGAGACGTAGACGTAGACGTTCTTGTTCCGGTCGCGGCCCTTGCCCGGCACCAGGGTCAGGGTGTGGGAGCCGCAGGCCGTCTCGACCGCCTTGACGTACCTCGGCCTGGTCTTGTGGGAGATGTCGAAGATGCGAACGCCTTCCCAGGCGTCCTTCTCGGAGGCGGGCCGGTCCGTGCTGGCGCAGGAGTCGTCGCTGCGGGAGCTGTCGACGGCGGCGAACAGCAGGTTGCCGTAGACGCTGACGTCCATCTGCCCGCCGGGGCAGACGACGGAGCTCACGACCCTGGCCTTCTTGGGGTTCCTGATGTCGTAGATGGAGAAGCCGCCGTAGTTGCCGACGTAGGCGTAGCCGCCCTGGAAGGCGATGTCGGTGTTGATGGACGAGGCGATGGCGTCCGGCTTGGGGACGTTCCTGACGTGGGTCACATTGGGGCTGGTGACGACGGCGTCAGGTGGCGGGATGTCACTGGCGGTCGCGGGTAACGCGGTGAGGAGCAGGGCGACGGCTGCCCCGGCCATCGCGAGGACACGGCGCGGGCTGGACATGCGGGATGCCTCCTTCGTACGGGGACCGGCGGCCGGTCAGTGGTGACCGTGGCCACGCTCGGGGTAGGACGTCTGGGTCTGCGCGTTGAGCTCGCGCATCTTGACGCCGTTCGCCCGGTTCGTACGCCAGTCGTTGATCTTCAGCACATCGAGGCCCAGGTTGAAGTCGGAGCCGTAGATGTGGCCGTTGTAGTAGTAGGCCGACCAGAATCCGCCGCTGAGCGCCGGTGCGGTGTTGTCGGGGCCGCGCTCGAAGTAGGCGATCTCCTGGGGGTGCGCCGAGTCGGTGAAGTCGACCACCGAGATGCCGCCCTGGTACCACGCCTGCACCATGATGTCGCGACCCTTGACCGGGATCAGCGAGCCGTTGTGGGCGACGCAGTTCTCGCTGTCGTCCTGGTGGCGGGAGATCTTGAAGTAGCTCCTGAAGACCAGCTGTCCCCGCTTGATGTCGAAGTAGGCGTTGGCGCCCCGGTTGGGCCCGATGGCCTCGTTGCAGGTGGCCGCGCCGCCGCCGCCGAGCTCGTCGGTGAAGATCACCTTGGTGCCCTCGTTGTTGAACGTGGCCGAGTGCCAGAAGGCGAAGTTCTCCTCGTCGCGCGCGGTCGCGGTGACCTTGGGCCGCTCGGGGTCACGGATGTCGAGCAGGATGCCCTCACCCATGCAGGCGCCCGCCGCGATGCCCTTCTCCGGGTAGGCGGTGATGTCGTGGCAGCCCGTGGTGGCGGACCTGCCGTCGGGATAGGGCAGCTGCTTGCCCGGGTAGCCGCCGTCGGGGAACAGGTTGGGCGTCGCGATGACGGTGGCGGCGGACGGGTTCCGCAGCGGCACCTTGATGATCGAAATGAGGTCGTGCGGCGTCCGGCAGTCGGGGAACGCGTCGCTCGGGCCGTAGGAGGAGACGTAGATGTAGACGTTGCGCCCCCGCCGGTCGGGGACCAGGGTGTGCGTGTGCGAGCCGCAGTTCGTCTCGACCGCCTTGATGTACTTCGGGTGTGACTTGTCGGAGACGTCGAAGATGCGTACGCCCTCCCACGACTCCTTGACCGAGGCGGGCTGCGAGGTGCTGTTGCACGAGTCGTCGTTACGCGAGGAGTCGACCGAGCCGAACAGCAGGTCGCCGTGGACGCTCACGTCCATCTGGCCGCCGGGGCATACCACGGAGCTGACGAGCGAGGTCCGCTTGGGGTTGCGGATGTCGTAGATCGAGAAGCCGTAGTAGTTCCCGACGTACGCGTAGTTGCCGTGGAATGCCATGTCCGTGTGGATGTCGGCCAGGGCCTCGGGTTTGGGCACGTTCGTGACGTGCTTGATGTTCGGGCTCATGACGATCTCGCCAGGAGCCGGGACGTCCGCAGCCTGGACCGGCAGGGTGACGCCGGCCAGCGCGACCAGGGCCGCGACCAGGATGAGGACCCTGCGGCGGGTGAACACTCGGGGACCTCCGATAAAGGGGGCATAAACCTCCGTTATGGTCGCTCTCTTCACCGCCGTTGACCAGCGTCCAATCTGTCAATTTTTGTTCCGGTTCGACCTCTTTCATAACCCGGGTTCATGACTTAGAGTGCGCATTCTCCACCACGTTTGTCAGGGAGGCTGGGTGCGAGCCGCGCTCATTGTCGTCACGGCCACGGTCGTCACCCTCACCGGCTGCAGCTCCAGCACGTCACCTCAGGCGCCACGGGCCGGCTCGACCGCCCCCGTGATCGCGCCCGGCCGGCCGGGCGAGCAGGACCGGACGCTCTCGCCGGCCGAGGCCGCCACCGCGGTGCCCTCCCCCACCCCCAACGCCGCCGACGTGACCTACGTCCAGGACATGATCGTCCATCACCGGCAGGCCCTGGACATGGCGTTGCTGGCCCCGAACAGGGCGGAGTCGGCCAAGGTGAAGAGCCTGGCCGGCCGGATCAAGGCCGCCCAGGCACCCGAGATCCAGTACATGACCACGTGGTTGCGGGAGCAGGAGCAGAAGGTGCCCGACCACCACGCGGCGCACGACGGCATGCCGGGCATGGCGACGCCGGAGCAGCTGGAGGAGCTGCGGGCGGCGACGGGCAGCAACTTCGACCGGATGTTCCTGCAGCTCATGATCAACCACCACCAGGGCGCGATCACGATGTCGGAGAAGGTGCTGACCAGCGGCTCCCACATCAGGATCGAGGAGCTGGCCGGCGACGTGAGCGTCACCCAGATGGCCGAGATCCGCCGCATGCGCGAGATGCAGTCGGCGCTGTAGCCGCGCGACCTCAGAAGCCGCGCCTCCCAAGAGCGCGCAACCTCAGGAGCCGCCTGCCTCAGGAGGCGCGTGCCGGAGACGCCGCGACGCTCAGGAGCCGACGCGCCAGGAGTGCAGGTAGTCCTCCTGCTCGGCGGTGAGCTCGTCGATGCCGATGCCGGTGGCGGCCAGCTTGAGCTTGGCCACCTCGTGGTCGATCTCCGGCGGCACGTCGTAGACGCCCGGCTCCAGACGTGCCCGCTCGCCGGCCAACCAGGCCACGGCCAGGGCCTGCGCCGAGAACGACATGTCCATGACCGCGGCCGGGTGCCCCTCGGCGGCCGTCAGGTTGACCAGCCGGCCCTCCGCGAGCAGCAGCAGCCGGCGCCCGTCGGGCATGACGTACTCGTCGGTGTTGGGCCGCACGCCACGGATCACCTCGACGGCCAGCTCGTCCAGCGCCCGCACGTCGATCTCCACGTCGAAGTGCCCCGCGTTGGCCAGGATCGCGCCGTCCTTCATGGCGGCCAGGTGCTCGGCACTGATCACGTCGCGGTTGCCGGTCACGGTGATGAACAGGTCGCCGAGCAGCGCCGCCTGCGCCATCGGCCGCACCTCGTAGCCCTGCAGCGTCGCGTCGAGCGCCTTGACGGCGTCGATCTCGGTGACGATCACCCGCGCGCCGAAGCCCTTGGCCCGCTCGGCCACCCCGCGCCCGCAGAACCCGAACCCGGCCACGACCACCGTGCGCCCCGCGAGCATGATGTTGGTGGCCCGCATGATCCCGTCGAGCGTCGACTGCCCGGTGCCGTAGCGGTTGTCGAACATGCGCTTGGTGCGGGTGTCGTTCACGGCCACGACCGGGAACTTCAGCGCGTGCTCCGCGGTCATCTGGCGCAGCCTGATGATCCCCGTGGTGGTCTCCTCGCAGCCGCCGCCGACGCCGTCGAGCAGGTCGGTACGCTCGGTGTGCAGGATGTTCACCAGGTCGCACCCGTCGTCGAGCACGAGATCGGGCCCGAGATCGAGCGCCTGGTGGATGTGCCGGTAGTAGGTCGGCCGGTCGACGCCGGCCCTCGCGTGCACCGCGATCCCGTACGCGCGCAACGCCTCGGCCACGTCGTCCCGCGTCGACAGCGGGTTGGAGGCGGCGAGCGCGATCTCGGCGCCCCCGGCCTTCAGCGCCCCCATGAGCACGGCCGTCTCGGCGGTGACGTGCAGGCAGGCCGCGATCTTCAGCCCGGCCAGCGGCCGTTCGAGGCCGAAGCGCTCGCCGATCGCCGTCAACACCGGCATCGAACGCGCGGCCCACGAGATCTGCCGCTCACCGCTTTCCCAGACGTCCATGGCTCACCTGTAACCGAAGAAGACGGCCAAGAACGCGCTCGTAACGGCGAGATTCCCGTGAGCCTTCACGACCGGCCATGACGGACGGAAGCGGCGTCGGCGCGTGCGGGTGACTTGGCCTGCCGTAAAAGATGGGGTTGGTGCGCTCCGCAGGAGCGCGCACCGCTCCGAGGGGAGGGCCCTCTCGGAGCGGTGGTGAAGCGGAGAAACCCCCGACGACAGCGGAGGAGCCCCCGAAGGATCAGTAGCGATAGTGGTCGGACTTGTACGGGCCCTCGACGTGGACGCCGATGTAGGCCGCCTGCTCCTTGGTGAGCTCGGTGAGCTTGACGCCGAGGGCGTCGAGGTGCAGGCGGGCGACCTTCTCGTCGAGGTGCTTGGGCAGCGTGTAGACGCCGATCGGGTAGTCGGCCGTCTTGGTGAACAGCTCGATCTGGGCGATCACCTGGTTGGTGAACGAGTTGGACATGACGAAGCTCGGGTGGCCGGTCGCGCAGCCGAGGTTCATCAGGCGGCCCTCGGCGAGCACGAGGATCGTGTGGCCGTCGGCGAAGACCCACTCGTCGACCTGGGGCTTGATGGTGTTGCGCTGGATGCCGGGCAGCTTGGCGAGGCCGGCCATGTCGATCTCGTTGTCGAAGTGGCCGATGTTGGAGACGATCGCCTGGTGCTTCATCCGCGCCATGTGGTCGGCGGTGATGATGTTGAAGTTGCCCGTGGCGGTGACGAAGATGTCGGCGATGCCGACGACCTCGTCCAGCGTGGTCACCTGGTAGCCGTCCATGGCCGCCTGGAGCGCGCAGATCGGGTCGATCTCGGTGACGATCACGCGGGCGCCCTGGCCGCGCAGCGCGTCGGCGCAGCCCTTGCCGACGTCGCCGTAGCCGCAGACCACGGCCACCTTGCCGCCGATGAGCACGTCGGTGGCGCGGTTGAGGCCGTCGATGACGGAGTGGCGGCAGCCGTACTTGTTGTCGAACTTCGACTTGGTGACCGAGTCGTTGACGTTGATGGCCGGGAAGAGGAGCTGGCCGTTCTTGTGCATCTCGTAGAGGCGGTGCACGCCGGTGGTGGTCTCCTCGGTGACGCCCTTGATGCTCTCGGCGATCCTGGTCCACTTCTTGTCGGCGCCGACCGTGCGGTTGAGCAGGTCGATGATGACGTGCCACTCTTCGGGGTCGTCGGCGGTGGCGGCGGGCACGGCGCCGGCCTTCTCGTATTCGGCGCCCTTGTGCACCAGCAGCGTGGCGTCGCCGCCGTCGTCGAGGATCATGTTGGGGGCGCCGCCGTCAGGCCAGGTCAGCGCCTGCTCGGTGCACCACCAGTATTCCTCCAGGGTCTCGCCCTTCCAGGCGAAGACCGGCACGCCCTTCGGGTCGTCGACGGTGCCGTCGGGCCCGACGACCACGGCGGCGGCGGCGTGGTCCTGCGTGGAGAAGATGTTGCAGCTGACCCAGCGGACCTCGGCTCCGAGCGCCACCAGCGTCTCGATGAGGACGGCGGTCTGGATCGTCATGTGCAGGGAGCCCATGATCTTCGCGCCCGCCAAAGGTCGCGTGTCCGAGTAGTCGCGGCGCACGGCCATGAGGCCGGGCATCTCGTGCTCGGCGAGCCGGATCTCCTTACGACCGAAGTCGGCAAGTGAAAGGTCTGCGACCTTGAAGTCCATCGGGTTTCCCCTCGCGTCACTGATGGTTGTCGCCGACGAGTCTAGGCACCGTTCGTACGACGACGCACGCCGGGAGGGGTGAAACTGACGTAAGAATGTAAGGATGCGCATCACGGAAGCCGCCAAGCGGCTCGGCATGTCCCCGCGGATGCTCCGCTACCGGGAGGCACTCGGCCTGCTGCCCCCCGTGCGGGAGCAGGGGGCGCACCGGCGGTTCGGCCCCGAGGAGCTGGCCGCCGTGGCACAGGGCGTCGAGCTGGAGAAACGGTTCGACGTGTCGCCGGCCGAGCTGGCGTTCGCGCTGCGGGTGCTGAGCGAGCCGTCGGTGGCGGCGGCCGTGCGCGACCTCGGGGTGCGGATCGGGCGCATCCCGGTGCCCCGCAGGGCCCTCGACTTCGAGAAGGAGAAGGCCCTGCGGCTGCTGCGTACGTCCGGCGGCGCTCAGGAGGCGGGCGCGCGGGCCCGGTCGCGGCCGGGCGGCGCTCAGGAGGCGGGCGTGCGGGACCGGTCGAGGTCGGGCTCGAGGTAGATGACCCTGGCGATCGGCACGGCCGCGCGGATGCGCTGCTCGGCCTCGTCGATGCCGCGCGCCACCTCGCCGGCCGTCTCGTCGTGCGAGACCGCGATCTTGGCGCCCACGAGCAGTTCCTCCGGGCCGAGGTGCAGCGTGCGCATGTGGATGATCCGGTCGACCTCGGGCGCGCTCTCCAGCGCGCGGCGGATCTGGCCCTCCACCTCCGGCGAGGCGCCCTCGCCGACCAGCAGCGACTTGGTCTCCACGGCCAGCACGACCGAGATGACTGCGAGCAGGGTGCCGATCATCAATGTTCCGATGGCGTCCCAGACGGGGTTGCCCGTCACCACGGCCATCGTCACGCCGAACAGCGCGAAGATCAGGCCGAGCAGCGCGCCGAGGTCCTCCAGCAGGATGACCGGCAGCTCCGGCGACTTGGACCTGCGGATGAACGCGACCCACCCCTGACGGCCGCGCACCAGGTTGGCCTCCTTGATGGCCGTGCGGAACGAGAAGATCTCAGCGATGATCGCGAATATCAGCACGCCGAACGCCCAGGCGGGGGACGTGAGTGCCTCTGCGTGGGTCAGTTTGTGGTAGCCCTCGTACAGCGAGAAGAGCGCGCCGATCGCGAACAGCACCACGGCCACCACGAACGCGTAGAAATAGCGCTCGCGACCGTAGCCGAACGGGTGTTCCTTGGTGCTGGCGCGGGCCGCACGCTTGCCGCCGACCAGGAGAAGCACCTGGTTGCCCGAGTCGGCGACCGAGTGGATGCCCTCGGCCAGCATCGACGACGACCCGGTGAAGAACGCCGCCACGAACTTGGCTACGGCAATGGACAAGTTCGCGACCAACGCCGCAATGATCGCTTTTGTTCCGCCGCTCGCGCTCACCGGTCTTCTCCACTCATAAGGTCAATCACAAAGGCCTGGAAGGGGATCCTATTGCGAAATCCTGGCCTTCAGCTCACTGATCGCCGAGACCGAGCTCGGATCGACGGCGTATCCCAGCGCCAGATAGGTGCTCGCGTAATCGCCGAGCAGGATCATCGAGGCCATCCGCTCCAGCGGGTGCACGCCCTCCGCCGCCAGCTCGGTCACCGGCACGTCGCGCTCACGCGCCAGGCGCAGCGACGCCTCGCGCTGGCGCGTCAGCTGGGGATGCTCCTCGACGTCGCGCAGCACGACCAGCCTGAGCGTGTGCGCGGGAGCGTCGGCGAAGATGTCGCGCTCGGCCATCGGCCCGTCGAAGGTCGCGACCTGGCCATGGCCCGCCTCGGGCAGCTCTCCGAAGATGGCGGGATATTTCGCATTGGTGTTGAGCTGGCAGGCCAGCCGGTACGCCGCCACCGACGCCGCGGCCGACGAACCCCAGATCACCGGAAGGCTCTCGGCCAGGTCGAGCGCGAGCGACTTGCCCGGATTGACGAACGACTCGCTGGCCGGCCGGCACCGGTGCGCCATCTCCTCCAGCGCCGTGGCCACCCGTTCGAACAGGTCCGCGTCGGCCGGAACCAGCCGCAGCGCGGCGGCCGCCACGATCAGCGGCACGGCCAGCAGCCAGACGTTGACCCTGGACTGCCCGCTCACCGGCACCGGCACGTAGAGCGCCGACGCCTGGGTGGCGATCGCCTCCAGCGGCGAGCCGGGCGCGCCCACGCCCAGCAGCGTGCACCCGCGCCGCACGGCCTGGGTGGCGACGGCCAGCGTCTCCTCGGTGTCGCCCGAGCCGGAGACGGCGATGACCAGGTCGGTGGCGCCGACCCAGCCGGGAAGCTGGTAGGAGCGCAGGGTGATGATCGGCAGCGGCGCGCCGTTGCCGACGGCCGCCGCCATGATGTCACCCGCGATGCCGGAGCCGCCCATGCCCGCGACCACGATGGCGCGCGGGCGCCCCATCTCGGCCAGGCGGTCGACACGGGACTCGACGGCGGTGCGGTAGCCGGTGCGTACGTGGGCCGCCGCGGCGGCGACCGCCGGCAACATGCCCCCGGGATCACCGTCGCTGAGATGCCCCTGGTCGTCGAGCCGCCCCGGCTCCCAGGTCACGGCTTCCTGGCCTCGTCGACCAGCAGAACGGGGATGTCATCCCGGACCGGGTAGATGAGGCCGCAACCGGTGCAGGCCAGCTCTTCGGCCTCGGCCTCGGCACGCAGGGGCGCCTTGCACGCCGGGCAGGCCAGGATCTCCAGCAACCAGTCGTCGATCTTCACTCTGACACCTTTCCCACAATGGCGAGGACCTCGTCCCTGATCGCCGTCATCTCGGTCTCGTCGGCCGCCTCGGCGTTCAGCCGGAGCAGCGGCTCGGTGTTGGAGGGCCGCAGGTTGAACCACCAGCCGGATCCCGTCACGGTCAGCCCGTCGAGCTCGTCGAACTCGCCCCGGCCCGCGAACGCCTCCCGCACCCGCCGCAGCGCCTCGCCCTGGTCGTCGACCGCGCTGTTGACCTCGCCGGAGGCGTGATAGCGCGCGTAGGCCGTCACCAGCTCGGACAGCGCCCGCTCCTGCTCGCCGAGCGCGGCCAGCACGTGCATCGCGGCCAGCATGCCCGAGTCGGCGAACCAGAAGTCGCGGAAGTAGTAGTGGGCCGAGTGCTCGCCGCCGAACACCGCGCCCGTGCGGGCCATCTCGGCCTTGATGAACGAATGCCCCACCCGCGTCCGCACCGGAACCCCGCCGTGTTCGCGGACGATCTCGGGCACGCCGTGCGACGTGATCAGATTGTGGATGATCGTCGCGCCCGGAGCCTTGGCCAGCTCGCGCACCGCGACCAGCGCGGTCACGGCCGACGGCGAGACGGACTCTCCCCGCTCGTCGATCACCCAGCACCGGTCGGCGTCGCCGTCGAAGGCCAGCCCGAGGTCCGCGCCGCTCTCGACGACCGCCCGCTGCAGGTCGACGAGGTTCTGTGGCTCCAGCGGGTTGGCCTCGTGGTTGGGGAAGTCGCCGTCCAGCTCGAAGTAGAGCGGGACCAGCTCGATCGGCAGCCCCTCGAACACGGCGGGAACGGTGTGCCCGCCCATGCCGTTGCCCGCGTCGACGACCACCTTGAGCGGCCTGACGCCCGCCAGGTCGACCAGCGTGCGCAGGTGATGGGCGTAGCCGGGAAGCAGGTCCTTCTCGATCAGCGACCCCGTCGGCGTGTCCGTCACGCCGACCAGCTCCGCCGCGCGGTCGCGGATCTCCGTCAACCCCGTGTCGCCGCCGATCGGCACCGCGCCGGACCGGCACATCTTCATGCCGTTGTAGCGGGCGGGATTGTGGCTGGCGGTGAACATGACGCCCGGCAGCCCGAGGCTGCCGCTGGCGTAGTAGAGCAGGTCGGTGGAGCCGAGCCCGGCGTGCACCACGTCGGCCCGGCGCGAGCGCGCGCCGCGGATGAAGGCCTCGGCCAGCGGCACGGACGACTCGCGCATGTCATGGGCGACCACGACCGACCCGGCGCCCGTCACCTCGACGAATGCCGCCCCCACGGCCTCGGCGGTCTGCTCGTCGAACTCGTCGGGAAACACCCCGCGAACGTCGTACGCTTTAAAGATCTTGGCGAAATCGCCCACTCCGCAGCTCCGCCCTTGGTCGTTTCCTCCGTTGAAACGAGCCTACCGGTCGCGGTGCTGCTGGGCCGACCGCAGAACGCGCAGGTGCCCGCGCCTGCCGACCTCGACTCCCTGGCCGACCGGCTCGCCCCCGCCGGACGGCGTGGGCCGCGCCGCCTCCCTGACCGCGTTGGCCAGCGCCTCCAGATCGTCGGAACTGGGCGAGGCGCCGTCCGTCGGCAGCCGCACCACCTCCCAGCCGCGGGGGGCGGTCAGCCGCTCGGCGTGTTCGGCGCACAGGTCATAACAATGTGGCTCCGCGTACGTCGCCAGAGGGCCGAGAACAGCGGTCGAGTCGGCGTATACGTACGTGAGCGTGAAGACGGCAGGCTGGCTGCAGGCGGTGCGGGAACAGCGGCGGACGGGGCTCACGGAGGGACCGTATCTGGTAAGAGTGCGAGGCGCCACTATCTGAGCACTCTTAACGAGCGTGTCGCCACAATTCGGACACCTGTCGCAGCCTTTCCACCGATTTCCCCGCCAGGGACCCGGTCTTCGAGCCCGAATATTTCCCGCGTTCCCGGGCAGAACAGTCCGACGTGGAGAGGTGACGCCGCTCCCCGGAAGCGCCCGTACGCCCCCGTACACTTGATCCCGTGACTCACAGGCGCGGTCCCAGGCGGCGCGATCGCCACGGTCGCGGTCTCCGCGGCCCGCTCGCCCCCTCCCACGTCCCCATGGCCAAGTCCCGCAGCGAGCGCTTCGACGACCTCGTGCTCGACGCGGTCGACCGGCTCAGGCCCCGGTGGGAGCGCCAGCTGTCGGCGGTGGAGTTCGCGGTGGAGGAGGTGCCGCCGCTGAGCGAGCTGGGCGACGGCCCGCAGCTGAGCTCCGACCCGATCCCGTTCGGCCGCGCCGACGCGGCCGCCGGCCCCAACCCCGCCTCGATCGTGGTCTACCGGCGTCCGCTGGAGGCACGGGCCCGCGACCGCGACACGCTGGGGGCCATGGTGCACGACACGGTCGTGGAGCAGGTGGCCACCCTGCTCGGCCTGGCCCCCGAGACCGTCGACCCGGGCTACGACGACCGCGGCTGAGGCGCGGGCTCCGGGCCGAAGGGCTCACGAGGCCCCGGGCACCACCACGCGGGAGGTGTCGGTGAGGGGCGGAAGGAGCGTCCACATGCGGGCGGGAGACAGCGGCTGGGCCGTGAGCAGCACCCCGCTCTTCAGGCGTTCCTCCACCACGCGTCCCCCGTAGACCTCCCCCGACACGGGCGTGACCACCACGGCGAAGTTCCCCTCCGCCTTGAGCTTGACGTTCTTCGTCCGCCCCGCCGGCACCTCCACGTCGAACGCCTTGCCCTCGGGCACGGTCCGCACCCGCACCTTGCCGGGCCCGCCGAGCGCCGTGAGGACCAGGCGGGAGCCCGCGCGGTTGCCGGCCACCGCGCTGCCCAGGTCCAGTGAGGACGTGCCCGCGGTGAAGGCGACGTCGGAGCGGCCGCCGGTGCCCGTGGCGACGAGCCCGGCCACGACCGGCGCGGTCGAGGTGAGCACGAGGGCGCCCGAGGAACCGCCGAGCCCGGTGGTGACGTCGAGGGCGACCACGCCGCCGGCCGGCACGTCGAGGGTTTCGCGGCCCTTCATCGCGTACTCCGCGTCCTCGCTCACCGCCTTGAGCCGCACGACGGCATCGGTCTCGCCGGGGGCGGCGACGAGGAGCTCCCTGCGCCCGCCGCCGCCGGGGATGCCGGGGACGACCACGCGCGTCGCGGGAGGCGCGGCGGCGGGGAGCCAGTCGACGCCGCCGCTGTCGAGGGTGGTCCTGGCGGCGACGGCGACGCGGCCGAAGACGGTGGTGACGCTCACGGCCATGATGTCGGCCGAGGGGGCGAGCGTCTTGAGGTCGATCTCCTTGTGCTCGCCGGGCGCGATCTCCAGCCCGATCCCCTTGTCGCCGGAGACGAGCCCTTCCGCGGCATGGACCTGGACGTCGGTGAGCGCGGGCGCCTTGTCGGCGTTGGCGAGACGGAGGCGCACGTCGGCGTCGGCGGGCCCGGGGCCGACCAGCCAGGTCTCCTGGCCTGGCTCGGTGCAGCGCACTCCGGCCAGTCCCCGCCCGCCGCCCTTGGTGACGCGGGTGAGGTAGCCGGCCTCCAGCGCGCCGGGGCCCTTCGTCACGTACGGCTCGGCGTCCATCTTCTCCCGGTTGAGCGTGTCGGGCAGGTAGACGTTGACGTGCTCGCCCTTCGTGCCGGGGCAGACGGCGGTGACCGACTCGACGGCCACCTTCCGCGGGCCCTCGGGCGGGGGCGGCAGGGGTGCGGGCCTGGTGACGTACGCGACGCCGTACATGGCGGCGAGGGCGACGACGACCAGTGCCAGCAGGCCGAACCTGTTCTCCACGAAGGCCTTCATCACGCACCCGCCAGCGCCACGGACGGCGACTCGACGCCTTCGGGCGGGCGCCGCCCCGGCGCGGCCATGACCACCGCCACCAGCACCAGCGCTGCTTGTGCCCACAACCACGGCGTGTGCAGGGCGCTGTCCGGCCGGGCGGGCACGCGGGTGACCGGCTCGGTCAGGCGCCACAGCCCGCCCGCGTCCGACAGGCTCATGCGCTGCAGCGACGGCTGGGAGTCGAGCCTTCTGGCCAGTTCAGGGGAGACGGGGGGCGCCACCGCGACCATGGCGATGCCGTGCCGGGCGAGCGTGGCCGCGTCGCCGCCGCGCCCGCCGGCCAGGCCCTCGGCGGCCGCCCGCACCTGGGTGCGGCCGCCGGACGCGACGGGCAGCTCCGCCTCGCCGATCAGCGGGGTGCGGGCGTGCAGCACCGTGAACGCGGAGCCCTCGATGACGAGGGTGCGTTCGCCGTTCCTTGAGTAGGTCGTGGCCAGCGCGGGCAGCACGTCGGGCGCGTCGCCCACGAGCGGCCCGCGGACGCCGCCCGCCACCCAGAAGCCCGCGGCCAGCAGCGGCGTGCTGAACGCGACCGCCGCCACCGCCGTCGCGCCCAGCTTGCGCAGCCCGCCTCCGGCGCGCAGTTCGGCCAGCCGGTGGGCGGTCAGTCCCACGAGGACCAGCAGCCCGGTGCCCGCGAACGCCAGCGGGACCCCCGGCCAGGCCCGCGCTCCTTCGACGGTGACGCGGCTGACCAGGATGGCGGCCAGCATCCCGTACAGGGCGACGCCCCAGCCGATCGCGACGATCATGCGCTGGCGGCGCATGAGGAGTGCGGCGAGCGCGGCCGTGATCAGGCCGGCCGTCACCCAGAACGGCGGCAGCCCCGGTCCGCCCGGGCTGAGCGCGAGCAGCGACTCGGGAGCGAGCACGGGGTCGGTCAGGGCGGGATCGTGCAGCCCGGCCTCCAGGAGGATCTTGCCCGGGTCGGCCGCCAGGGTCGCCAGCCAGGGGAACAACAGCGCCACCGGCACCGCGAGTGCGATGACCATCGAGGTCACGACGCCGCGCCGCACACCGCCGAAGGCGACCGCCGCGAGCACGCCGAGAACCGCGAAGAGCGGGTAGACCAGCGGGACGAATGCCGTGCCCACGGCGAGCAGCAGCCCGAGTCCCCAGGCGGCGCGGCGGGCCCGGCGGCGCTCGCCGGACAGCAGCACCGTGCCGAACGACGTGTAGAGGGGCAGGAGCACGAACACCACGGCCGTGCCCAGCCGCCCGGCCGCGATCGCGCCGGTCGCGACGGGCAGCAGCGCGTACGTTCCCGCAGCCCAGGCCCGTGCGGGCACCGCCGGGATGATGTGCCGGGTGGCCAGGTACGCCGAGGCGCCGGCCAGCGGCACGGAGCCGAGCAGCAGCACCGAGACGGCCAGCCACGTCTTGCCGAGCGCGAGCGTGGACAGGACGGCGAGCACGGCGACGTACGGGGGCGCCCAGGCGTCCGAGCCGAGCCCGACGTCGTGGAAGCCCTCGGTGTAGAACGCCCACAGGTCGCTCGCGCCGCCCGTGACGGGGACCAGCGCGCCGCCTCCGAGCCGCTCCCCGCCGAGCAGGGAACGCTCGGCGACCAGCGAGACGGCGGTCAGCGCGAGCAGGAGGACGACGCCGGGGCGGCTGAGGAACCGTTTGACCGCGCCGGTGTCGGGGGGTGGGAGCTCGTCCTCCTCCTCGGCGGACGAGTGGTGGTGGCGGCCGGCGGAGTCGACGGGGGCCTCGCCGGCGAGAAAGCTCTGGATCATGTCGGTGAGCCGCCGCCAGGCCGCTCCCCGAGGGGTCATCAACCGCTTTGTGCGGTTATATCCCTTCTTGCGGCCGTTACGGCGGGCACGGCGCGCCCTGAGCAGCCGGAACGGGTGCACCAGGACCGAACCCATGGCCACCATCTCGTCCAGCGCGTTCGCGGGCTGCTTGCTGACGATGAACAGCAGCGTGCGGAAGGCCGAGCCGACCACGTTCCGCAGCAGCGCCCAGAGCATCGCGCCGAACGGCAGGTTGGCCATCACCACGAAGATGGCGTTACGCCTGTCCAGCCTGCGCGGATGGTCCCCGCTGACCGTGATGCGCCGTCGCCTGCGGGCCGCCGCCTCGGCGTGCCAGGCCACGGCGGAGGTGACGTTCAGCACCCGGTGCCCGGCGTTGCGCACCCGCCAGCACAGATCGAGATCGTCGCGGAACAGCGGGAGGAACGGGTCGAGCCCGCCCACCTGCTCCCACACGTCGCGGCGGATCAGCATCCCGGCCGTGGACACCGCCATCACGTCGTGCGTCCCGTCGTGCTGCCCCTGGTCGAACTCCCGTGGTTCGAGCCCGGTGTCCCTGCGCCCGGTGCGGCCCACCCTCACGCCCACTTCGAGCAGCAGCCTGCGGTCGAGCCAGTCGCGCAGCTTCGGTCCGAGCACGGCCGCCTTGGGATGCTGCTCCGCGGCGGCGAGCAGCGCCTCGAGCGCCCGCCGGTCGGGGGCGCAGTCGTCGTGGAGCAGCCAGATCCACTCATCGGGACCGGCGGAGGGCAGCCTCTCCAGCGCCGTCGCCACGGACTCGCCGAAACCGGTGGAGCGGGGCAGGGAGATCAGGTTGCCGCGGCCGAGCGTCCGGGCGAGCAGATCGACGGAGCCGTCCCTGCTGCCGTTGTCGACGCCCGCCACGCGGTCGGGTCTGCGGCTCTGGCCGGCCAGAGCCCGCAGCGTCTCCCCAAGCCAGCGCCCGCCGTCGTGAGCGACGACGATCGCGGTGACGCAGGGACGTGCCATGGGCGGGTGACTCCTGGGAGTTGATCAGGCGCGCCCACCTTACCGGCGAACCCCTTCAAGAGATGCGAAAAAGGGCCACACGGCAGCCGCGTGACCCTCTCGCCCATATCTCTCAAACGGCCTGGCGTTTGATCCGTCTGCGCTCCCGCTCGGACAGCCCACCCCAGATGCCGAACCGCTCATCGTGCTCGAGTGCGTATTCCAGGCACTCTGCACGGACCTCGCACGATCGGCAGACCTTCTTGGCCTCTCGGGTGGAGCCGCCCTTCTCCGGGAAGAACGCCTCCGGATCAGTCTGCGCGCACAAGGCGCGCTCCTGCCATCCGAGTTCTTCAGCGTCAAGCTGATCCTGTGCGATGACCGGATCGGTCACTGCACACCTCCCTGCCGCCCGCCCGCAATGGAGCCCCCCATGGACGCCTTCCTTATTACCCACCCACTGGAAGGCGTAACAACATGGTTGTAATTACACGCGCGTGCCGCACGTGGCGTCAAGCGGCATGCAGGTATCCGGGGAAAGACCAGACCTCGCCCCGGTGTGCTTGGCATGTGATGTTCGCACCCGGCCGACACCCATGTGCGCGCGGCGTCAACCAGGCTTGTTCAACGCTGTCAGCGGTCCGAACCGTACCAGGGCGGGATAGACGGCCGCCCGTGGCCCACCTTCTCTCTAGCCGTTCATTGCCGGTCCGTTACCTGCGTGGCTCATTGGGGGTGTATATGGCTGTCGGGTCGATCGGGTCGTCCCCAGGACGGCGCTGGTCGCCGCCGAAGGCGTCCGGCCCCAACGACGGGTCGAGCCGCATCGTCGCGTCCCCGGCCGGGACCTGGTGAGAGGGCTGGTACTGACCCTGCTGCGGCTCGTACCCGCCGCCCTGCTGTTGATGGGGCTGTTGATGGGGCTGCTGATAAGGCTGCTGGGGGTGGCCGAACGGGTCGTCGTACTGCTGGGGCGGCTGGCCCGTGTAATCGGGCACGCGCACCTCGGGCTGGGTCCCCGGCAAGGAGTGCTGGTAGGTCTCCGCCTGCTGGTAGGCGTCCATGAGCTGCTGGGAACGGGGGTCGGCGGGCGGCTCCTGGTACGCCTGGGGGGTGGCGTACTCCTGGCCGGAGAATCCCGTGAACGGCTGGCCGCCCTGCTGCTGGTCCGGCTGCTGCGGGTCGAACGCGCTCTGGCCGAAGTACGGCTGCTGGCCGTCCACCCCGGCGGGCGGGACGTTCGGGCTCGTGTCACCCGGGAGGTAGGCCTGCTCGGCGGGGGCGAAGGCGCTGGGTGCGGCGTCCGGCGGCGCGTAGGGATTCCGCTGGTCCGGGGAGGGAGCGTAGGGGTTCTGCTGGTCAGCGGGTGGGGCGTAGGGGTTCTGCTGGTCGGCCGGGGGGGCGTACGGGTTCTGGCTGGGCTGGTTGTGGATGTTGGGCTGGCTGTCCGCGGGGACGTACGGAGCCGGCTGGTACTCGGCGGGCGGAGCGGCGTACTCCTGGCCCGCGGGGGCCGTGTCGGCGGGGGCGTAGGCCGACTGGCCGAAGCTCTGCGGCGCGAAGGCCTGGTCCGGCTGCTGCTGGTCCGAAGGGGCGGCGGGCAGCGCGCCTCTGATCTGCGGCTGGGGCGCGGCCTGCTGGGGGTCATGGCCGTACTGCTGGTTGTCGGCCGGGGGCGCGTAGCCGGACTGCTCGGGCTGTCCGCCGTGGCCGGGCTGCTGGCCGTAGTCGGGCTGCTGGCCGGACGGAGGCTGCTGGCCGTATCCCGGCTGCTGGCCCGACGGGGGTTGCGGGGCGTAACCGGGCTGGCCGGACGGGGGCTGCTGGCCGAAACCGGGCTGCTGGCCCGACGGGGGTTGCGGACCGTAACCGGGCTGGCCGGACGGAGGCTGCTGGCCGAAACCGGGCTCCTGCTGGCCGTACGCGCCGGAGGGCTGCTCCTGGCCGTAACCGGGCTGCTGGCCGAACGCGGCCGGCTGCTCCTGCTGCCCGAAACCGGGCTGACCGGGCTGACCCGGGCCGGGCTGTCCGGGCTGGCCGTAGCCGGGGGCGGGCTGCTGCTGGCCGTAGTAGGGGGGCTGCTGGCCGAACTGGGGCTGGTAGACCTGCGCGGCCGGCCGGTCGGGGACGACCTGCGGCAGCAGGTAGACGAGCGCGATGGCGGTCAGCGCGAGCGCGGGCGCGCCCAGCAGCACGAGCTCGATCGCGGACCGGGCGCCGTCTCCGGTGAACACGCCGAGGACGAGCGAGAGCATGCCGCCCACCGCGGCCATCGCCAGCCCGGCCACCGCGGCGTACGCGACGGGCTTGGCCTTGGGCGACGGCTCGCCGACCTTGGTGAGGAGCAGCACGGACCCCACGAGCAACGCCACCACGTACGGGCTCGTGATGTCGAGGGTGTTCCAGGAAGCACGTTCCATGATGGTCGTGTCGGGGTCACCGACCAGGACGCGACCGAACCTCACCAGGACGTACATCAGTCCTAGGACGACCATGGCCCACGCGGCCGGCTCCCTCAGCCGGGCGACGTCAAATCTACTCACAACTACCCCCATCGGACCCTTTAGCCCGAAGGGAGTTTGCCACATCACTGACGAGGCTCGCGGGAGTCCCAGAAACCTCTTCCATCCCAATTCTACAAATATCCCCATGTACAGGGGTTTCGGCACGGCCAAAACCGGTCCCGGGGCGGGCCTGCCAGAGCCCGGTGGAAGACTGGGCCGCATGCACATCGTGTCCCTCGCCGGCGGCATCGGCGGCGCCCGTTTCCTGCGCGGCCTGCGCGCCACCGAGCCAGACGCCTCGATCACCGTCATCGGCAACACGGGTGACGACATCACCCTGTTCGGCCTGCGGGTCTGCCCCGACCTCGACACCGTGATGTACACCCTGGGCGGCGGCATCGACGAGGAACAGGGCTGGGGCCGGGCCAAGGAGACCCACGTCGTCAAGGAGGAGCTGGCCGCCTACGGCGTCGAGCCGCAGTGGTTCGGGCTGGGCGACCGCGACTTCGCCACCCACATCGTGCGCTCGCAGATGCTGGAGGCGGGCTATCCGCTCTCGCAGATCACGCAGGCGCTGTGCGCGCGCTGGCAACCCGGCGTGCGGCTGCTGCCGATGACCGACGACCGCTGCGAGACCCACGTCGTGATCGAGGACGACCGCGGCAAGCGCGCCGTGCACTTCCAGGAGTGGTGGGTACGCCTGCGCGCCTCGGTGCCCGCCCAGTCGTTCGCGCTGGTGGGGGCCGACACCGCGAAGCCCGCGCCCGGCGTGCTCGAGGCCGTCGAGCAGGCCGACGTGGTCATCCTGCCCCCGTCCAACCCGGTGGTGAGCATCGGCACGATCCTGCAGGTCCCGGGCATCCGCGAGGCCCTGCTGCCCAAGACCGTGGTCGGCGTCTCGCCGATCATCGGCGGCGCGCCCGTCAGGGGCATGGCCGACGCCTGCCTGACGGCCATCGGGGTGGAGACGACCGCGCAGGCCGTCCTGGAGCTGTACGGCTCCGATCTCGTCGACGGCTGGCTGGTGGCGGAGGAGGATCACGCGGTCGCCCTCGACGGCGTCAGGGTGGTCGCCAGGCCGATCCTCATGCATGACTCCGACGCCGCCGCCGGCATCGCCCGCACCGCACTCGACCTCGCCCTGGAGCTCGCCCGATGACCGCCTCCCAGCACCCGTCGCCCCACCCGTCGCCCGGGACCGCCTCCCACCGGTCGCGGGCTCCCGAGCCCGCGGGCCCCGCGCGGCGGATCGAGGTGATCGCGGTCACGGGCATCGGCGAGGTGCGGCCGGGCGACGACGTGGCGACCCTGCTCAAGGACGCGGGGCTGCGTGACGGCGACGTCGTGGTCGTCACCTCGAAGATCGTGAGCAAGGCGGAGGGCAGGGTACGGCAGGCGCCCGACCGCGCCCAGGCGATCGAGGACGAGACCGAGCGCGTGGTGGCCCGGCGCGGCGACACCGTGATCTCGCAGACCCGCCACGGCTTCGTCATGGCCGCCGCCGGCGTCGACGCCTCCAACACCGAGCCCGGCACCGTGCTGCTCCTGCCCGCCGATCCCGACGCGTCGGCCAGGCGCATCAGGGCCGGCCTGAGCGTGCGCGCCGGAGTGATCGTCTCCGACACGTTCGGCCGGCCGTGGCGCAACGGCCTCACCGACGTGGCCATCGGGGCGGCGGGCGTGCGGCCGCTCGACGACTTCCGGGGCACGTCCGACGGCTACGGCAACGAGCTGGGCGCGACGGTCACGGCGCTGGCCGACGAGATCGCGGGCGCGGCCGAGCTGGTCAAGGGCAAGCTCGGCGGGGTTCCCGTGGCGATCGTGCGCGGGCTGTCCCACCTGGTCACCGACGACGACGGGCCGGGCGTCAGGCCTCTCGTGCGGGCGGCCGACGAAGACCTGTTCCGCTACGGGTCGCGTGACGTGGTGTTCGCCCGCAGGACGATCAGGGAGTTCGCCGACCGGCCCGTCGACCCCGCGGCCGTGCGCAGGGCGGTGGCGGCGGGCATCGCGGCGCCGGCGCCGCACCACACGACCCCGTGGCGGTTCGTGCTGGTCGAGTCGCCCGAGACCAGGACGAAACTGCTCGACGCGATGCGCGAGGCGTGGATCCGCGATCTGCGCGGCGACGGGTTCACCGAGCAGTCGATCGCCAAGCGGATCAAGCGTGGTGACGTGCTTCGCAACGCGCCCTGTCTGGTGGTGCCGTGCCTGGTGATGGAGGGCTCCCACACCTACCGCGACGAGCGGCGCAACGCCTCCGAGCGGGAGATGTTCGTCGTGGCGACGGGCGCCGGGGTGGAGAACTTCCTGATCCAGCTCGCCGTCGAGGGGCTCGGGTCGGCGTGGGTGTCGTCCACGATGTTCTGCCGGCCGGTCGTGCGCGAGGTGCTCGGCCTGCCCGGGTCGTGGGATCCGATGGGCTGCGTGGCCGTCGGGCACGCGGCCGCGCCGCCGCGCGAGCGGGCGCCGCGCGATCCTGACGACTTCATCGTCACGCGTTGACCGGGAGCGACGAGAGCAAGCCGTGGCCCGTCGCCTCGGTGGGCGGCACCACGACCTTCACCTGGACGTTCACCGTCCAGCACGCCACGCGCGACTTCGAGTACTACATCGGCGGCACGCGGGTGGCCGTCTTCGACGGCGGCGGCAGGCAGCCGCCTCCCACGGTCTCGCACACGGTCGACCTCTCCGGGTTCTCCGGGCGGCAGAAGATCCTGGCGATCTGGAACATCGCCGACACGGCCAACGCCTTCTACTCGTGCATCGACGTACGCATCGGGGGCGGGAGCAACCCGGACCCGACCGTCACGCCGACGCCCACCCCGACCCCGACCAGCACCCCGACGACTCCCTCGGGCACCTGGAAGGCCGGCACGGCGTACACGACCGGCAGCACGGTCACCTACAACGGCGCCACCTACCGGTGCGTCCAGGCGCACACCGCCATCGCCGGGTGGGAACCGCCCAACGTTCCCGCCCTCTGGCAGCGCGCCTAGCACCGCTGAAGGGGGCGTCCCGCGCCCCCTTCACGCGGCCCTCACGTCGTCGGCTTGCAGGTGGGGTGGCAGAGCCGGCGGGCCAGCGCGGCGAGGAAGACGTCGATGATCTCCTCCGGCTCCTTCGCCGCGTGCAGCGAGCCGTTCGTGGCGGCCGCGATCTGCGACAGGCTCGACCGGTCCACGTCCTTGCCGAACGCGATGATGATGATCTGGACGGGCCGGTCCGGGTTCCACCCGTCCCGCAAGGCCTGGAGAAGCCCCGCGAGGTCGGTGCCCTGGCCGTCGTCGCGGCCACCGGTGATCACCAGGAGGGCGTTGTTCATGTCGTCGCGGTAGTCGCCGGTGACCTTGCGGAAGCCGCTGAGTATCGAGTCGTAGAGCGAGCTGTCCGTCTTCGGGTGGGCGGTCATCGTGCTGGTCAGCTCGTCCAGCCGGCTGCGCCGGATCACCTGGCCCGACTCGGGTTCGTTGATCGGCCCGAGCGTGACCCGCTCCCGGTAGCCCTTGATGCCGCCGAGCCGGTCGGCGAACTCCCAGAAACCCATGCGCGTGGAGTCGGGGAACAACCGCAGCCCGATCTTGGCCGCGTCCAGCGCCACCCTGATCCTGGTCCTGCCGTTCAGCTTCTCCGCCATGTGCTTGGAGGCGTCGGTCAGCACCAGGATGTTCGTCGGCGGTGCCAGCCTGCTCCAGGCGGCCAGCGCCGCGTCGATGTCCTGCGGCGACACCGACGGCCTCGTCTTCGGGGCCGCCGAGGCGACCTGCGGCCCGGGAGAGATCGGCCCCTGCCGCCCGTCTCCCGACCTGAACCCGGCCCGCCGTACGATCTCCTGGGCCTGCGGCCCCTCCAGCCAGCCGGCGAAGGCCGCGGACGCCTCCGCCACCGCCGGGTCGGTGGCGGTGACCACGTACGGGTAGTCGAGGTTGATCGTGCCCTCGCGCGGGTGCAGCGCCACCACCGGGTCGTCCGACGGGCGCAGGTTGTGCTGCCGCACCGACTGCTCGGGGACGATCACGACCGGTCGTTTCCAGAACGCGCGGTCGTCGACCGCGTCCAGCATGCTGCGGTAGTCGGGCGCCGAACCGGCCTGCGCCCACCGTACGAACGCGGTCAGCGCCTTGTCGGCCTCCGGGCCCGTGCCGACGACGTCCCTGGCGGCGGCCACCGTGGCGATGCCCGCCCCGGCGAGGAACGGGTCGGGCACGCGGACGATGTCGGGCTCGTCCTCGGTGGGCGTCAGCCGCCCGCGCACGGTCGAGGGGAAGACCATCCGCCAGTTCATCTCGGTCTTGCCGACGGAGAACCGCTCGGCCAGCGACTGGCGGGTCGCGAACACGAGGGGCGACGTGGCCACCACGCTCTCGCCCGCGGGCAGCGCGCTCGCCCCTTGCTGGCGGGCCAGCCTGATCCACGCGGAGGAGTCGGCGATCCAGCCGTCGGGCCGCTCGCGCAGCACGCCCGCCCGGTCGCCGATCAGCGTGCGCAGGACGGTGGCCGGCGGGTGCTCGGTCACCTGGACCAGCACGCACCTGCCGCCGACCGCCGTCTTGGTCTCGTTGAACCGCCCCGCGGCCTCCATCGCCGCGGGCGCCACGTCGACGGCCGCCGCCACGCTCACGAGAACAGGCTCTCGTGCGCTGCACAGCACGCCCCCGCCGCCGAGCACCGCGACGGCGCCCGCCGCGACGATCGCCACGGCCGCGA
The DNA here is from genome assembly GCF_039871615.1 of Nonomuraea sp. B10E15. Lineage (NCBI taxonomy): Bacteria > Bacillati > Actinomycetota > Actinomycetes > Streptosporangiales > Streptosporangiaceae > Nonomuraea > Nonomuraea sp. B10E15. The sequence goes on along the minus strand of NZ_JBDPMB010000002.1, from coordinate 96,375 downwards.
GCGTCGCCAGCATGCCCCGCCGGAACGCCTTCCTGCGCCGCCGCTCAGGGGGTAGCGCGGCACGGTGCCGACCCAACCGCACGGTGAACCTCTCTCCGGGGAGTGACGATTCTTCCAGCGCCTCCCGTGGCGGGCGCCTTGTTAGAACATGTTATAACTAGGCGATCGGGAGGGCCCTCCTGACGCTCTGGCACACCCCGTCACTCGCCTGCGAGGCCCGCAGCCGCTCCGCCGCCGGAGTCGCGTACTCGGTGGTGCGCTGCCTGGCCGGGCGGCCCGTGGCCTCGACCATCTCCCGCAGCTCGCTGATGGTCTTGTAGGAGCCGTTCTCCGAGCCGGCCATCCGGCTGATGGTCTCCTCCATGAGCGTGCCGCCGAGGTCGTTCACGCCGCCCTGGAGCACCTGGCGGCACAGGTCGTCGCGGAGCTTGACCCAGGAGCACTGGATGTTCCTGATCGCGCCGTGCAGGAGGATCCTGGCCAGGGCGTGCACGGCTCTGTTCTCCTGCGCCGTCGGGCCCGGCCTGGCCAGGCCGGCCAGGTAGATGGGGGCGCTGGTGTGCACGAACGGCAGCAGCACGAACTCCGAGAACCCGCCGGTCCTCTCCTGGAGCCGCCGGATCAGCTTGATGTGCCTGACCCAGTGCAGGTGGTTGTCGACGTGCCCGTACATCATGGTGGACGTCGTGGGGATGCCCACGTCGTGCGCCGTGGTGATCACGTCGACCCATTCGGCGGCCGGCAGCTTGCCCTTGGTCAGCACCCACCGCACGTCGTCGTCGAGGATCTCGGCCGCCGTCCCGGGCAACGAGTCGACGCCCGCCTCCTTGGCGGCCTCCAGCCAGGCGCGGACGGACATGTTCGTCCGGCTCGCGCCGTTGATGACCTCCATCGGGGAGAACGCGTGCACGTGCATGCCCGGCGTCCTGGCCTTCACCGCCCTCGCGATGTCGAAGTACGCCGTGCCGGGCAGGTCGGGATGGATGCCGCCCTGCATGCACACCTCGGTCGCCCCCGCCTCCCACGCCTCCTGCGCCCGGTCGGCCACCTGGTCGAGGCTCAGCGTGTACGCGTCGGCGTCGGTCCTGCGCTGGGCGAACGCGCAGAAGCGGCAGCCGGTGTAACAGACGTTCGTGAAGTTGATGTTCCTGTTGACGACGTAGGTCACGTCATCCCCCGCCGCCTCCCTGCGCAGCCCGTCGGCGATCGCCGCCAGCTCGTCCAGCGCCTCGCCCTCCGCCCCGAGCAGCGCGACCGCCTCGGCGTCCGTCAGGCCCGCGGGATCCGCCTCGGCCCGCCTGAGCGCCGCCCGCACCTCGCCGGGCGTCGCGCCCCCGCCGCCGGCCGGCGTGGCGGGATCCGGGGCGAGGCGGTCGCGGAGTGCGGTCCAGTCGCCGTAGACCTGGTCGAAGTCGTCGCGCCGGTCGCTGGTCCGCCCGGTCGTGTCGACCTCGACGTGCAGGTCGACCCGGCCCGACGCGGCGAACCCCCCGTCGGGCTCCTGCCAGGGCAGCCCGCGCAGGACGGCGTCCTGCCTGGCCAGGCCCGTGGCGGGGTCCGCCAGGGCGGCCACGTGCCCGAGCAGCCGCGGGTCGAGCCACGGCTCTCCCGCCAGCACGTACTCGGGATAGATCGTCAGCCGCTCCCGCAGCTGGAAGCCCTCCTCGGCGGTACGGGCCGCGAGGTCGTCGATCTGCGGCCAGGGCCGCTCCGGGTTCACGTGGTCGGGCGTGAGCGGCGACACCCCGCCCCAGTCGTCGATGCCCGCCCGGATCATGAGCGCGTACTCGGCGTCCACCAGGTTCGGCGGCGCCTGGAGGCGGACGCGGGGGCCGAGGACGAGGCGGGCGACGGCGATGGTGGCCGCCAGCTCCTGCAGGTCGGCGTCGGGCAGCCCGCGCATGGCGGTGTCCGGCTTGGCGCGGAAGTTCTGGACGATGACCTCCTGGATGCCGCCGTACTCGCGGGCCACCCGCCGGATCGCGAAGATCGACTCAGCCCGGTCCTCCACCGTCTCGCCGATGCCGATGAGGATCCCGGTCGTGAAGGGCACGCCGCTGCGGCCGGCGTCCTCCAGCACCCGCAGCCGCACGGCCGGGTCCTTGTCCGGCGATCCGTGGTGGGGCTGCCCCTTCTCCTCGAACAACCGCCGCGACGTCGTCTCCAGCATCATCCCCATGGACGGCGCGACGGGCTTGAGCCGCTGCAGGTCGCGCCAGCTCAGCACCCCCGGGTTGAGATGCGGCAACAACCCGGTCTCCTCCAGCACCCTGATCGCCATGGCCCGCACGTAGGAGAGCGTGTCGTCGTAGCCGTGCGCGTCGAGCCACTCGCGGGCCTGGCGCCAGCGGTCCTCCGGCCGGTCGCCCAGCGTGAACAGCGCCTCCTTGCACCCCATCGCCGCCCCCTGCCGGGCGATCTCCAGCACCTCGTCGGGGCTCAGGAACGGCGACTCCAGCCTGTGCGGCGCGGTCGCGAACGTGCAGTAGCCACACCGGTCCCGGCAGAGCCGGGTCAGCGGGATGAACACCTTCCTGCTGTAGGTGATGACGCCCTCGCGGCCGGCGGCCGCCAGCCCGGCGTCGCGTACGCGGGAGGCGTGGTCGAGCAGGGCGTCAAGCTGCTCGCCCCGGGCGTGCAGCAGGACGGTCGCCTCGGCGACGTCGATGGCCTTGCCGTCGCGGGCACGGGCGAGAGCACGGCGGAGCGCGGAATCGCTGACGGGACTCATAAGGGCACAGTACGTGGAGCTGGGTTCGCCGCTCGCACCCAGGGCGGCTCAGAACGCCCGGTAGTCGCGCGCGGGCATCCGCGGCCCGCGGGCGGGCGGGCGCAGCCCGGTGAGCCAGACCAGCACCGCGGCGCGGTGCCGATGCCCTTCGTACGGCTCAAGCAGCCGCAACATCCCCTGGTCGTCGGTCTTCTCCCCCGTCAGCGCGTAGCCCACGAGCTTGGCCAGGTGGAAGTCGCCCACGCTCACCGCGTCGGGGTCGCCGAACGCGCGCTGGCGCACCTCGGCCGACGTCCACACCCCGATCCCCGGCAGCGCCCGCAGCAGCCGGTCGAGCTCTTCCGTGGTGGCGGCGGCCTCCAGCTTGGCGGCGTGCCAGGCGGCGTTCGCGATGGTCCTGGCGCGCACGGCCTCGGCGCCCGCGCGGTGCCAGTGCCAGCTCGGGATCTGCCGCCACACCGCGGTCTCGGGAACGACCCGCATGCCTTCGGGAGCGGGCCCCGGCGCGGGCTCGCCGTAGCGGGTGAGCAGCCAGCGCCAGGCCCGCCACGCCTCCTGCCCGACGACCTTCTGCTCCAGCACGGCGGGGACGAGCGCCTCCATGACGCGGCCGGTCCTGCCGATCCGCAACCCCGGATTTCTGCGTACGGCCTCCGCCAGGACCTCGTGCCTGACGCTGAAGCCCGAAACATCGTCGTCGGCCCCCAGCAGCGCCGGCAGCGTCTCCAGCGCCCACTCCGCGCCCGGCCCCCACGCCCGCCCGTGCACGGACCCGCCCTCGACGCTCACCCGCAGCGTGCAGGGCCCGTCGGGCGTCCTGGACGTGCGCCACACGGCGCCGTCACCGCCGCGGCGCCAGGTGGGGTCGCCGCCACCCCGCCGGTGCGGCTGCAGCGCCAGCCCCACGTCAAGCGGCCCGCGGGGCCCCCACCTGCGCTCCTTCACCCTTACAGTGTGCCGCGATCGTGCGGCGTCTCAGACGTCGCTGGAATAGCGCACCGCGCGTTCGGGCAGCGCGATGTCGGGCCAGACCCGCGCGCCGTGCTGCAGTTCGTTGCCCGGTCCGACGACGGCCCGGTCGCCGATCACCGCGTCGTGCACCGCCGCGCCCGCGCAGACCCGCGCCCCCGTGCCCACCACGGAGTCGGTCACGACGGCGCCGGGCTCGATGACGCAGTCGTCGAGCAGCACCGACCCGGCGACGGAGGCTCCGGCGCCCACCACGACCCGCGCGCCCACGGCCGTGCCGCCCTGCACCTTGGCCTCGGCCGAGACCCGCGCCCCGTCGAGGGCCAGGTATTCGCCTGTGGGACCGGGCAGCGCGGGCGAGGCGAGCCGGCCCAGCACCAGGTCGCGCGACCCGCGGACGAACGCGGCGGGGGTGCCGACGTCGAGCCAGTAGCTGCGGTCGGCGTAGCCGAGCACGAGCTCACCCGACTCGATCAGCGCGGGGAACGTCTCCCGCTCCACCGACACGACCTCGTCGCGCGGGATCGAGTCGATCACCGACCGGGTGAAGACGTAGCAGCCGGCGTTGATGCGGTTGGTCACGGGGTTGGGGGTCTTCTCCAGGAACGCGGTCACCCGCCCGGAGTCGTCGGTCGGCACGCATCCGAATCGGGTGGGGTCGTCCACTTCTGTCAAATGGAGCGTTACAGCGGCCCGCCGTGCGAGGTGTGTGCGCACCTGATCGCCGATGTCGTGCCCGGACAGGATGTCGCCGTTGAGGATGAGCACGGGGTCGGAGGGGTCCGAGGTGAGCGCCTCCGCGGCGTTGCGGATCGCGCCGCCCGTGCCGAGGGGCGTCTCCTCCGTCATGTATTCGAGTGAGAGCCCGAACGCCGCCCCGTCGCCGAACGCGGGCTCGAACATCGCCGCCTTGTAGGACGTCGCGAACACGATCCGGCGCACGCCGAACGATCGTGCTCGCGCGAGCTGGTGGGCCAGGAACGGCACGCCGGCGGTCGGGAGCAGCGGCTTCGGCGTGCCCAGTGTCAGCGGGCGCAGGCGCGTGCCCTGCCCCCCGACCAGGAGGATCGCCTCGAGGTCTGGCAATGAGCTCGTCATCATTCCGAGAGGTTACCGAACTATTCGATCGCGCGTTGATAGGAGCTGAGGTGCGCCTCGGCCGAGGCGTCCCAGGTGAATTCGCGGGCGCGGGCCAGCCCCGCATCCCGCAGCTGCCGCCTGCGCTCGGGCGCGGCGAGCAGCTGTCCGAGCGCCGTTCCGATGCTGCCGGCGTCGGGCTCGGTGTAGGCGACCGCGTCGCCACCCACCTCGGGCAGCGACGAGCGCTGGGTGGTCAGCACGGGCGCGCCGCAGGCCATGGCCTCCAGCACCGGAAGCCCGAAGCCCTCGCCCCGCGAGGGGAAGGCCACCACGAGCGCCCCGCCCAGGAACCCCGGCAGATCGGACGCGCCCAGGTAGCCGGGCCGTACGACCTTCACGGTGGCCTCGACCTCGCGGCAGGCGGCGTCCACCTCGTCGTCGTGCACGCCGCCGCCGAGCACCAGCGCGGGGGCCCGCTCCAGCGCCGCGACGGCGGCGGCGAAGCCGCGGATCAGGTTGGGAACGTTCTTGCGGGGGTCGAGCGCGCCCAGGAACGCCACGTAGGGCTGGCCGTGCAGCCCGCAACGCATGGCCGCCCGGCGGATCTCCTCCTCCGACGGCGGGTGGAACTGCGCCAGGTCGACGCCGTGGTAGGCGACGTCGATGCGGGTGGGGTCGGCGGCGAGCACGCGCACCAGCTCGTCCCTGGTCGCCTTCGAGGGCACGATGATCCGCCGGGCGCGTCGCACGGCCGTACGGGTGGCGGAGCGGAAGAACGACGCCCGCGGCCGGTGCCGGTCAGGCTCGGTGAACCAGGTGGCGTCGTGCACCGTCACGACCGTCGGCAGCCCTGAGGCGAGCGGGATGGAGTAGTAGGGGGCGTGGATCACGTCCGCGCCCGCCTGGCGGGCCAGCAGCGGCAGGCCCGTCTGCTCCCAGGCGAGCCTGGCCGCCCTGTTGGTGATCGCGACGGGCCCGGCGATGACCTGCGCCGAGGGCGCGAGGCGCCGGTATCGCTCGGCCTCGGACCGCTGGCAGACCACCGCCACGTCCGCGCCGGCCCGGTGGAGCCCGGCAACCAGCCCGTCCACGTATCTGATCAACGCGCCGCGGTCCGCGGGGACCGCCGCCGCGTCAACGAGCACTCGAGGCATACGAAGATCTTCTCCCCTCAAGATCCACGCGGGACCCGGCAGGTCCCCCTCTGGACTTCAGCCTATGGCCAGCGTCCCCTCAATCGTGGCCCAAATCACACCTTGTCGCGACGTGCAGCGATTCCCGCCAGCCCGGCGCAGATCAGGTCCCCCAGGATGATGACGACACGGGAGGTGAGCGCCACCGCGATCGCGGGACCGGCGGCCAGGTGAGGGGCCAGCACCCCGACCATGGCGGCCTCCCGCACCCCCGCGCCGGCCGGCACGACGAAGGTCATGATGCCCAGGCACCAGGACAGCGCGAACGCGCCGATGGCGAAGAGCAGCCCGCTCTCGGGTGCGACGAAGAAGAAGTGCACGCCGTACGCGGTCCAGCCGGCCAGCGCCCAGCCGAGCGCGGCGAGCATGCCGCGGCGGGTGAGCGAGCGTTCGAGCGGCTCCCGCTTGAGCCGGCGCAGGGCGTAGCCGATCACGCCGTTGACGACCTTGGGTTCGAGCAGCACCAGCACCAGGGGCAGGAACAGCAGCAGCCAGCCGTAACGGTCCCAGCCGAGCGTGACCAGCGTGACGAGCAGGCCGGTGGCCAGCTGTATCGGCATCATCAGGAAGAACGCCGCCGCGCTGCGCGAGCGCGGCACGCCGAGGTCGCGGCCCATCTCCATCTGCGCCAGCACGGGCCAGATGGTGCCGGGGATGTATTTGCCGAGCTGGCCGACGAAGAAGACCTTGGCTGCCGCTCTGAGCGGCAGCGGGGAGCCGAGGTCGGACAGCAGGGTGCGCCAGATGAGCATGGCCCCGAGCAGCGCGGCGACCACCGCGACCAGCGATCCGGCCAGCGCGGGCCACGTCAGGCCGGCAAATCCGGCCACCACGTCGTCCCACTGCCCGGCCACGGCCCATCCGCCGAACCCGAGCGCGATCAGCAGGAACCCGTACCTGATCGCGGCCCGGGCCACGGACCGCCCCGGGCGGGCCGCCTCCTCGCCCGCGCCGGCCGAGCCGTCGCTCACGCCGGTCACGCCCGGTCCCGGGCCACCCGCGCCCGATCCGCCCTTGCTCACAGCGGGCGGACCGGCTCGGGCGGCTGCGGCAGCGCGGCGCCCGCGGGCCGCCGCGGGCTCTTGGTCGCCACCCACAGGTAGGTCGGCACGACCGGCAGCAGCAGCCGCAGCACCCCGCGCGGCACCCTGGACAGCACCGCCTTCACCACCCTGCCCAGCGCCCCCGGGAACAGCTCGGACCCGGCGAACCGGGTGGGCGTGGCCAGCACGGGGAACGTGTAGTCCCACACGTGGAAGGCGCGCAACATCCTGCGCAGCCCGCGCCGGGTGCGGAAACGTTCGTAGTAGTGGTCGGCCCGGCCGAACGCCCGCACGTAGCGGTCGGCGGCCGCCGGCGGGAGGTAGGACAGGAACGGCAGCTTGTAGTGGGGCTCCATGACGCCGAGCCGGTTGCCGAGCCCGAGGTAGAGCACCCCGTCGTCCGACAACACCCGGTGCATCTCGGCCACCACGGCGTCGGGGTCGACCACGTGCTCGTAGATGTGGTTGAACACCAGCACGTCGACCGACCCGTCGGGGAACGGGAGCGCCGTGCCGTCGCCGCACACGAACGCCACCCGCTCGCCGAACCGGTCGGCCGCCCTGCGCAGGCCCGGCACGTCGATGTCGATGCCCATGGTGTGCTTGGCCCCGGCCTGCGCGAGCTCGTCGGCGATGAACCCGGCCGAGCAGCCCACGTCGCCCACGGTCAGCCCGCCCAGCGGGCCGTGGAAGTGCTCCAGCACCGCGATGATCTTCGCGGCCTTCCGCCTCCGCTTCTCCTCGTCGAGCATGGCGGACTGGAACTCGCTGTATTCGAGCTGCGCGACCCGTTGCTTCACCACGGTGGCCACAGTACCGACCGCGACGCCAATCCGATGTCAAGCCGCTTTGGTACGGTGGCCGACCTGGCTCAAAACCGACGAACGGGGGCGAAGTGACGTTCTTCGACAAGATCAGGGGCGAGTTCATCGACATCGTCGAATGGCTCGACGACAGCCGCGACACCCTGGTCTGGCGATTCCCCCGTCACGAGAACGAGATCAAGATGGGCGCCCAGCTCGTCGTCCGCGAGTCGCAGGTCGCCGTCTTCGTCAACGAGGGCCAGATCGCCGACGCGTTCGCGCCGGGGACGTACACGCTGGAGACCCGCAACCTGCCCATCCTGTCCACGCTCAAGGGCTGGAAGTACGGTTTCCACTCCCCGTTCAAGGCCGAGGTCTACTTCGCCAGCACCCGCCGGTTCGCGGACTTCAAGTGGGGCACGCAGAACCCGATCATGGTGCGGGACGCGGAGTTCGGGCCGGTGCGGCTGCGGGCGTTCGGCGCGTACGCGGCCAGAGTGATCGACGCCCGCGCCCTCCTGCGCGAGCTGGCGGGGACGGACCCACAGTTCCGCACGGAGGAGGTGGAGGGCTACCTGCGGCAGATGGTCGTGGGCCGGCTCGCCCACGCCCTGGCCACCGCCGGCGTGCCGCTGCTCGACCTGGCCGCCAGGCAGCACGAGATGGGGCAGCGGCTGGCGGAGGCGCTGACCGCCGACCTCGCGGGCGTGGGCATCGCCATCCCGACCTTCACCATCGAGAACATCTCGCTGCCGCCCGAGGTGGAGCGGGCGATGGACAAACGCTCGCAGATGGGGATCGTGGGCGACCTCGGGCAGTACGCGAGGTTCCAGGCGGCCGAAGCGCTGGAGAACGCGGGCGGGGCGGGCGAGGGCATGGGGCTGGGCATGGGCATCGCCGCAGGCCGGCAGATGGCCGCGGCGCTCGCCCCCCAGAGCCGGCCGGACACCCGGCAGGGGCCGCCCCCGCTGCCCGGCGCCGGCCCCTGGTATCTCGGAGTGGACGGCGAGCAGCGCGGACCGTTCGACGCGGCCGGCCTGGCCGCCGCCGGGCTCACCCCCGGCGCGCTGGTGTGGCGGGCCGGGATGCCGCAGTGGACCCCGGCCCGCGACGTGCCGGACCTCGCGCCCCTGCTCCGCGACACGCCGCCCCCGCTGCCACCCTCCTGACCCCGACACCCGCCTGGCTCCGCCGCCCGACCCCCGTTCCTGGCCCGGGGGCCCCGGGCCCGAGAGGACCTCCCGTGAGCTCCCCCACCCAGACCCCCGCCCAGCCGTGCGCGGGCTGCGGCGCGAGCGTGGCCTTCGCGCCGGGCACGACCGTCCTGCGCTGCCCCTACTGCGGGCTCGACCAGCAGATCGCCCCGCCCGCGCGGCAGGTACGCGAGCACTCCTTCGACGCGTTCCTCGCCAAGCCCCGCGTCCACACCCTGGCCAGGCACCAGTTCACCTGCCCCGGCTGCGGCGCCCGCACGGAGAGCGACGCCCTGTCCAGGGCCTGCCAGTTCTGCGGCACCGCCCTCGTGGCCGACACGGCGAACGACGCCCAGATCGCCCCCGAGGCCGTGCTGCCGTTCGCCCTCGACCGGGGCGGCGCCAGGAACTCGCTGCGCGGCTGGGTGCGGACCCGCTGGTTCGCCCCCAACCGCCTCAGGAAGGTCAGCGAGGCGGAGACCATGAAGAGCACGTACCTGCCGCACTGGACGTTCGACGCGGCCACGGTCTCCGACTACACCGGCCAGCGCGGCAAGCACTACTGGGTCACCCAGTCGTACACGTCCAACGGCCGGCGAAAGACCCGGCGGGTCCGCAGGACCCGCTGGTATCCGGCCGCCGGACGGGTCGCGCGCGGCTTCGACGACGTCCTGGTCCCCGCCACGAGACGGCTTCCCCAGGACCGGCTCGACGCGCTGCAGCCCTGGCCCCTGGAGCGGGCGGTCGCGTTCCAGCCCGGCTACGTGGCAGGGCACCACAGCCTCCGGTACGACACCGAGCCGCAGGCCGGCCTGGAGCTGGCCAAGGGCGTCATGCACGAGGTCATCGTGGGCGACTGCCGCCGGCACATCGGCGGTGACGCGCAGCGCGTGCACTCCGTGAACACCGCCTACGCGAACGTCACGTTCAAGCTGGTGCTGCTGCCGGTGTGGGTGGGCAACTACCTGTTCGGCGGCAAGACGTACCAGGTGATGATCAACGGGGTGAGCGGGGAGGTCCAGGGCGACCGGCCGTACAGCGCGGTCAAGATCACGCTGGCGGTGCTCGCCGCGCTGGTCGTGCTCGCGGCGATGGTCTGGCTCGTCTGGGGAAGGAACGCGTAGCCTGGCCCAATGCTCCGCCGCCTGCTGCGCGTCGTCCTCGCCCTGGTCGCGCTCGGTTTCCTGGGCTACGGCCTGGCCGCGAACTGGGAGGAGACCACGGCCGCCGTGGCCGCCATGTCGCCGTGGGCGGTGCTGGGGGCGTTCGCCGCGGTGCTGCTCGGCCAGTTCTTCATGCTCGTGGCCTGGCGCGAGATCCTGGCGGGGCTCGGCACGCGGGTGCCGCTGCGGGTGGCCGGGCGGATCATGTTCGTGGGCCAGCTCGGGAAATACATCCCGGGCGCGGTGTGGGCGTACGCCGCGATGATGGACCTCGGCCGTGACCACGGCAGCCCGCCGCGGCGCACGTTCGCGACGATCTCGCTGGGCCTGGTGATCAACATCGGCGTCGCGATCTCGATCGCCGCCGCCACGCTGGGCTCGCAGGAGGTGGTGCGGCAGGCCTGGTATCTCGTGCTGCTCGTACCAGTGATCATCGTCTGCCTGCACCCCAAGGTGCTCACCTGGGGTCTCAACCTCGCGCTGCGCGTCGCCCGCAAGGAACCGCTGGAGAGCGTGCTGCCCGGCCGCACGGTCGTCGTCGCCGTGGCGTGGACGGCGCTCGGCTGGCTCGTGTACGGCGTGCACATCTGGCTGCTGGCCGGCGTCACCGACCTGTACATCGTGGCCACCGGCGCCTACGCGTTCGCGTGGGCGACCGGCATCCTCACCGTCGTCGTGCCCGCGGGCGTCGGCATCAGGGAGGGCGCGCTGGTGCTGGTGCTCGGGCCGATCGTCGGCACCCCCGCCGCGCTCGCGGTCGCGATCGTGTCGCGGCTGGCGTTCACCCTGTCCGACGCGACGGCCGCGGGGGTGTCGTGGCTGCTGGGCCGTCAGGCGCCGAGCAACACCCCCGTGTACGCGGACCAGAACGGCTCGGGATCGACCGCCTTGACCCCCGACCGCAACCTCTCGGGCTCGCCGGAGACGTAGAACCGCTCGATCGTCTCGCGGAGCGCGCCGGCGTCGCCCGGCTCGACCAGGAGCCCGTCGACGCCGTCGGTGACGTGGTCGGCCAGCGCCCCGACGCGGGTGGCGATCACGGGCACGCCGTGCTCGTGGCCGAGCCAGACGTTCTGGCTGGCGGTCGCGGTGCGGTAGGGCAGCACGAGCGCGTCGGCGGCGGCGAACAACGCCGGCACGTCCTCGGCCGCCACGTAGCCGGGGCGCAGCTCGACGCGGTCGCCGAGGCCCAGCTCGGCGATCAGCGCCCTGGTCTCGTCGAGCCCGCCCCAGAACTCGCCCGCCACCGTCAGCGCGACATCGTCGGGCAGCGCCCGCAGCAGCAGGTCGAGCCCTTTGTACGGCCGGACGATGCCGAAGAAGAGCAGCCGGCGGTGCACGGCGGTGGATCTCGCGGCGGTGGTCGAGGGCAGGTGCGGTGGCAGCCCGGCCACGCTCACGGGCGTGCCGGTCAGCCCTCTGGCCAGCGCGGCCTGCTGCTCGGAGTGGGTCAGCACGGCGTCGACCCGCTTGAGCAGCGCCCTCATCAGCGGCCGGTCGTAGGGTTTGCGCTCGTGCGGCAGCACGTTGTGGCACAGGGCGACGGCCTTGGCCCTGCGCCCCAGGCCGAGCAGGATCCCCAGGTAGGCCGGGACCTGCACCGGGCTAAGCACCGCCAGCACGACCAGGTCCGCCGAGCGCAGCCGCCGCCCCGCGGCGACCCATCCGTCGGGCCGGCGCCAGTCGAGCCTGCGCGCGGTCTTCGGATAGGGGATGCCCTCGGGCGCGGAGATCGTCTGCCGGCCGGGATAGAGGAACGACGGATATTGGGCCCGCCACGACTCGATCACCACGTCGTGCCCCAGCGCCGCGAGCCGGTGTGCCAGCTCGGTGGTGTGCTGGGCCCCGCCCCCTTTGTACGGGTAGGTCGGGCCGACGATCGCGATGCGCACCGGTCAGTTCCCGCGCGAGCGCACGATCAGGTCCGCGAGCAGCGCCACGGACCCGATCAGCAACCCGGACAGGAAGATCATGACGGTGTTGGCCGGGAAGTAGAACGGCTGCTCGATCATGTCCCAGATGCCCTTCACGAGCCCGATGCCCACCAGCCACAGCGCGGGCGGCATCAGCACCTTGAGCGGGTTGAAGTACATGATCATCCGCAGCACCTGCAGGATGTAGCGGTAGGCGTCGGAGACGAAGCTGAACTTCGACTTGCCGGCCCGCTTGGCGTAGCCGATCGGCAGGTAGTAGACGTCGTGCTGGTTGGACAGGAACGACAGCGTGATCGTCGTGACGCAGGAGAATCCGGGAGGCAGCAGCCGGAGATAGGGCTTGGCCACCGGCCTGCGGAAGGCCCGCAGCCCGGAGTTGAGGTCGGGGATCTTCTGCCCGGCCAGCTTCTCGGCCACCTTGCGGATCACCCACTTGGCGGGCACCCGCAGCAGCTTGTGCGAGCCCTCCTCGCTGGTGCGCGCGCCGACCACCATGTCGATCGTGGGATCCTTCTCCAGGATCTGCACCAGCTCGGGGATGCGCTCGTTGGGGTAGGTCATGTCGGCGTCGGTCCACACGACGATCTCGCCCTTGGCCTCCTGCGTGCCGATGCGCCGCACGGTGCCGGCGCCGCCGTTGCGGTGGAAGGCGCGGATGCGCAGGTGGGGATAGCCGGGCGCGGCCTCCTTCAGCCTGGCCAGCGTCTCGTCACTGGAGCAGTCGTCGACGGCCACGAGCTCGTAGGTGTAGCCGCTCGAGTCCATCGCCCTGGTGATGCGCTCGACCTCGTCGATGACGTGATCCTGCTCGTTGTAGCAGGGAAGGACGATCGTGACGTATGGCGCTTCATCCACGGCAGGTCCACTCTTGGAGGCGTCAAGCGTGCTCACGAGGATCGAGGTTACTCTGCCCGGAGGAGCACAGAGCCTACCCTACAAGATCAACTCATTCCGACACGGCCATCCAGACGTTCATCCGCAGGGTCCAGGTGCCGTTCGGGGCCTCGATCAGCGAGCGCTCGTCCTGGCGCGCCACCAGCCCCATGACCTGTGTCGCCCGCCCGTACGGCGAGACCTGACCCTCGTCGGCGGCCAGCACGACCGGCACGCGCCCCGTGCCCCGCACCCGTTCGATCAGGCGGCGGACCTGGTCCTCCGGCGCGACGTCGGTGAGCACGCGCCTGACCGCGGCCGCGGGCCGCCCGCACGTGCCCCGCACCGCCTGCATGAACCGGTCGCCGGTGACCCGCTCCACGAACAACACCGACGCGTTCCGCGGGATCTTGCCGCACATCGCCTCGACCGCCGCCGCCTCGCCCCGCTCGATCGGCGTGAACGCCGTGCCGATCGAGGTCACGGCCGGGGGCACGAGCACCAGCACCACCGCCAGCGCCGTGCCCCAGCGCCGGACGCGCGTGCCGCGCCGGCCCGCCTGGTCGCGCAGCCAGGCCAGCGCGTACGCGGCCAGCAGGACGAGCCCGGGGATGACGACGGGGACCAGGCGGCGGGCGGCCCACGGATGGTCGGGGGTGATCTCGGGCCGCAGCAGCGTGGTGACGGTCGTCCAGCCGACGACCGCCAGCGGCAGCAGCCACTCCAAGGGCGTGCCGTCGCGCAGCAGCCGGCGGACGAGCAGGGCCGCGGCGACCGTGGCCAGCACGACCGCGGGCAGGCCGACGTACCAGACCGCCCAGTGCAGCGAGTATTCGAAGTAGAGCCGGGTGCCGTCGGGGGCCATGCCGTTGGCCCGCTGGATCGCCTCGATCATCGTGAACGTGCGCTGGTCGCTCTCGTGCGCGGGCACCCGGGTGACCGTCTGCACCCACGGCCGCGCGTAGAGGCCGGCCATGAGGAGCACGGTCAGCCCGGCGCCCGCCACCGGCAGCCAGCCCGGCGGCCGCCACCGCGCCAGGAGCGGCGCGGCGGCCGTGCCGGCCGCGGTGAGCACGAGCACGCCCGCGCAGATGAGCAGCAGCGGCCGGATCGAGCCCGCCAGATAGCCCAGGTACGGCCGGGCCAGCGCGTATCCGGCGAGCATCCCCAGCCCGCCGCCCGCGACCAGACCGGCCAGCAGCCCCGGCCCCAGAGCACCCCTGTTCCTTGCCGAACGCCGCATCGCGATCAGCAGCCCCGCGAACGCCAGCACCGGCAGCACGTCGCGCAGCCCGTCGATCCTGACCAGCACGGCCAGCCCGAACACCAGCCCCGCCAGCACCCCGCGCCACCACCCCGGCCTGGCGAGCGCGTCGCAGGTCAGCGACAGGCCGCCGAACAGCAGGATCAACGACGGGATCTCGCTGAACGTGGTGCGGGAGGTGTAGAGGATCGGCAGGCTCACCGCGAGCGCCACCGCCGCGACCACCGCCCACCGCGCGCCGGCCAGCCGCGCCACCAGCCCGGCCAGCGTGAGCACGGCCAGCGCGCCCAGCACGGCGGGCATGGCGAACGGCGCCCCGAACCAGTTGCCCACCGCGAACAGCAGCGGCGCCCCCGGCATGAACTGCGGCACCACCCCGCCGGGCACGTCGAAGAAGCCGACGCCCGCGAAGATCAACCAGGGGTCGGACCCGCCGAACGCCTCGGCCTGCCGGGGGATGGGCAGCGAGCCGTGGTCCGCGATCCAGGCCGCGTAGAGCGCGTAGGTCGCCGGATCGCGCCTGACGGCGATCTGCTCGCTGTGCAGCAGCGTGTTGAACACGCCCGAGGCCACGGCCACCGCCACGACCCCCGCGACCTGCCAGGGCGTGGCCTCGACCAGCTTGCCGAGCCGCCGCGTGCCCGCCCGGCACAGCAGCGCGGCGGCGGGCAGCCCGAGCAGCGCGGCGGGCAGCGGCGCGAAGTGGCCGAGCAGCAGCAGCGGCAGCCCGGCCAGCAGCCATCCCGCCACGGCGAGCGCGGGCAGCACCGTGAGCGCGGCGAGCAACCGGCCTGGTCGATCGTGTCCCATCGGTGAGCGAGCGTATCCAACCGCGGGCACCGGGCACGCCGGTGACAGGGGTGTGGCGCGCCACCAGTGGCACGGGTTCCGCGCGATCGCCGGTACCGTACGGTGGCAGACCGCCCGGGGGTGGCGGCCGGGTGTCGGCCGGGTGTCGGCCGGGTGTCGGATCGCGCACCTCTGCGGCGTGCCGGAGATTCGGGAGGACGTACGGGTGATGTCGGAGGCTCGTGCGGAGGCGCCCGCGCCGGCCCGCCGGGGCAGGCGGCGTCTCCCGCGCGACACCCGCCGCCGGGTCCAGCGGTTGACACGGCGGCACGGATGGTTCCTGGCCGTGCTCGGCCTCGGCACGGCCCTGCGCGTCCTGGCGATGGCGGGTTACCGGCCCGCCCTGTGGTTCCCCGACACCTACACCTACATCGTCACCGTCTTCCACCCGCGCCCCGACCTGGTGCGGCCGGCGGGCTACTCGATGTTCATCAAGCTGCTCGAGCCGCTGCACTCCTTCGCCGCCGTCACCGCCGTGCAACACCTGCTCGGGCTGGCCACCGGCGTGCTCGTGTACCTGGCTGCGGCGCGCCGCGCCGCCCACCGGGCGCCCCGGTGGGCGGCGACGCTGGCCACCGTCCCCGTGCTGCTGGACGCGTACCAGATCGAGCTCGAGCACCTGCTGGTCGCCGACACCCTCTTCATGTTCCTGGTCGTGGCGGCCGTCTCGCTCAGCATGACGCGGCGGCCCGCCACGGTCGCCGCCATCGGCCTGCTGCTGGCCGCCGCCGTGCTCACCAGGACGGTCGGCCAGCCGCTGATCGTCGTGCTGGCCGGCTGGTTCGTGTTGCGCGGGCGCATCCGTCCTGCCGGGGTGCTGCTCGCCGCCGCCCTGGTGCCGCTCGTCGCGTACGGCGCCTGGTTCCACGCCACCTACCAGCGGGTCGGCCTGGTGGGCGCGAACGGCGCCTTCCTCTACGCCCGCACGATGTCGTTCGCCGACTGCGACAGGATGGACCCGCCGCCCGATCTGAAGGTCCTGTGCGACCCGCGCCCGCCGGAGCGGCGCCCTCCCTCCCAGGAGTACATCTGGGCCAAGGACGCCCCCCTCGTCCTGCAGCCGGGGATCACCTTCACCCAGGAGAACGACGAGCTCGCGGCCAGGTTCGCGGCGCTGGCGATCACCACCCAGCCGCTCGACTACGCCGCCTCCGTGCTGGGCGAGCTGGGCCGCACGTTCGTCTGGGGCCGCCCGGTCTATCCTGACGCCGAGATTTACGGCTACTACGAGTTTCCGGTCAGCGAGCCAGGCCCGCCTGGCCGTTATCCCGCACAGGTCGGCGCCGAATATGCCAAGCTCTACGAGCAGGGTGCGATCGGCACGAAGATCGTCGAGCCTTATGCCGGATGGCTGAGGGCCTACCAGAGCGCAGCGCGGCTGCCCGGCCCGGTGCTTCTGGGGGTGCTGCTGGTGCCGCCGGTGGCGGCCGTCGCCGGGTTCCGGCGCAGGCGGCGGGGCCGGCCTCGCGCGGGGGCTCCGGCCTGGCTGGTGCCGTGGTCGGCGGCCGTCGTGCTGCTGGTCACACCGGCCGCGGCCGCCGAGTTCGACTATCGCTACGTTCTGCCGGCCGTACCTCTGGCCTGCCTGGCGGCGGCCCTCAGTCTCAAGCCTGATTCGCTGCGACGAGAACCCGGAGGGTGAAAAGAGTTTGGCGATGATATTCCACCCAATGTCCGGCTCTGAGTATGCTTTGCCGCGAAAACGTCACACCCGGGTCACGACCGTCGCCTACGATCATGGCCACGGGCACGCCGCACGTGTCCTACTCTCGTTGCCCGGAGCGACCAAGCCGGCGCGTCAGGCGCAAGAAGTGAGGCTAGGGGGCGTATGAGCGACTACAGGGGCGCGCCAGTAGCCGATTTTCCGCACGAGCGTCGAGGCGCTCACTCCCCGCCGGGCAGCAGGATGGCCCGCAGAGCGGCGGGCTCCGCGCCGCCTCCTCCCCCGCCTCCTGACGACGACCGGCCACCCCGCGGCCACCGCGGCGGCGGCGGTGGTCAGGGCGGCAGGATGCGCGTGCTGGCCTGGGTCAGCATCGGCGTCACCTCGCTCATGGTCGCGGGCGCGCTGACCGGCTACGTCGTCTACCGCGACGCCTTCGGCAACATCAAGCAGAAGAGCATCAACGACGACATCATCAACCCCCGACCCGTCGACACCGGCGCGCTCAACGTGCTGCTCGTGGGCTCCGACACCCGCGCGGGCGAGGGCAACGCGAAATACGGCCAGGAGACCGCCAGGCAGGCCGACGGCGGCGGCAAGCGCACCGACACGATCATCCTGCTGCACATCTCCCCCGACCGCGACCAGGCCCGGCTGATCAGCTTCCCGCGCGACTCGATGGTGCAGATCCCGAAGTGCAAGAACGAGACCACCAAGCAGGAGATGCCGCCGCGCCGTGACATGATCAACTCGGCGTACAACTCGGGCGGCGTCGCGTGCACGATCTCCACGCTCGAGACCCTCACCGGCATCCGCGTCAACCACTTCGTCGAGGTCGACTTCAGCGGCTTCAAGAACATCGTCGACGCCCTGGGCGGCATCGAGATCTGCCTGAAGTCCGGCGTCAACGACAAATCTTCCAAGCTGGTGCTGCCGCCCGGCAAGAGCCTGCTCAACGGCGAGAAGGCCCTGGGCTACGTACGCCTGCGCAAATACGGCGACGGCAGCGACCTCCAGCGCATCAAGCGGCAGCAGATCTTCCTGAGCAAGGTCATCGCCAAGGCCACCAGCAGCGAGCTCATGACCGACGTCGGCAAGCTCAGAAACTTCATCGCGGCCGCCGCCGGCTCGGTCACCATGGACCCCGCGCTCGCCAACGACACCGAGAAGCTCATCTCCATCGCCATGAGCACGAAGCAGCTGACGGCGAAGGGTGTCGAGCTCACCACGGTCCCGGTGTTGCCCGACCCGGAGAACCCCGAGGCCCGCGTGATCTGGAGGCAGCCCGACGCCGAGAAGCTGTTCACCGCGATCAAGACGGACACCGAGGTCACCGAGCCGTCGCCGTCCGCCAGCGCCAGCTCCAGCTCCAAGCCCAAGGTCACGCCCAAGCCGGAGCAGGTGCGGGTCCAGGTGCTCAACGGCACCAAAACCCAGGGCAAGGCCGGCGAGGTCGCCGCCCAGCTGGCCGAGCAGGGCTTCAAGGTGGTCGAGGTGGGCAACTACGAGGCACCGGGCGGCGCTACCCTGCCCAAGAGCGAGGTCCACTACGCCAAGTCGATCGAGACGGCGCCCGACTACGCCGGCGTGCTGGCCAAGGCCGTCGTGCCCAAGCCCTCGCCGGCGTCGGGCAAGGTCAAGGCGACGAATGCGCAGCCGTACACGTCGACGACGACCAGCACCGGCGGGGCCAAGCTCAAGGGCACGCCGGTGATCCAGTTCGTCATCGGCGAGGACTTCGACTCGGTCAAGGTCAGCAAGCTGCCCGACAGCGTCGAGCAGAGCTCGATCAACGCGTCCGAGCAGAAGAACGTGTGCACCTGACGCTCCAGGTTGCCTGTGTAATCGGGTCATATCTCCCGCGTGAGGGACAGCACCCTTGAGAGCGGGATAGTGTGTTGCGGGTCGGCGACGCAGCGCGACACGGGGCCGCAAGGCCGTCCGCGTCGTGCTGCCGTCGTGTTCCCCGGCCCCGAGCGAAGCTGAGCGACTCCCCCAGTGTCTGACACCAGATGGTCCCCACCCGTCACGACCCCGCGGAGCCCCGACGGCGAGGACGGGCCCGCCGACACGGGAGCCCGATGGCCGCTGCCGGAGGAGACCTTCTGGAGCGAGGCCACCGACCCGCACGGCGTGCCCCCCGGCGAGCGCACCGCGCCGCAGCCGGCGGTGCGGGCCGATCGTCCCGTGGTCACGGCGCCCGCCGCGCAGCCCCAGGCGCAACCGCAGCCCAAGCAGCAGGCCGAGCAGCCGCCCAAGCGCAAGCGCGATCCGTTTCTCGACAACGTCAAGTTCATCCTGATCGCGCTCGTGCCGCTGGGCCACTCGCTGGTTCCGACCCTGTCGGCTGACTCCTCCAGGTCGCTGTACATCTTCATCTACACGTTCCACATGCCGCTGTTCGTGCTGATCAGCGGCTACCTGTCCAGAAATTTCTGGAACTCCAACGCGAAGACCAACAAGCTGGTCGACACGTTCCTCGTCCCCTACGTGATCGTCGAGGTCGGCTACGCCGCGCTCCGCTTCGCGCTGGGCCAGAAGTGGAGCCTGACGATCATCGACCCGGCGTGGCTCAACTGGTATCTCCTGGCGCTGCTGTTCTGGCGCCTGTCCACGCCGGTGTGGAAGCGCATGAAATACCCCGTCCCCGTGTCGATCGCGATCTACCTGTTCGCCGGGTTCTCGCAGATCTCGGGCGACTTCAGCATGGATCGCTTCTTCGGCCTCCTGCCGTTCTTCGTCATCGGCCTCGTGATGCAGCCGGAGCACTTCGAACTGCTCAACCGGCGCTGGATCAAGATCGTCTCGGCGGTCACGGTGCTCGGCGCGGCGGCGGTGGCCATCTACATCGCGCCCAAGGCCCCGCTCGGCCCCTTCTACTACAAGAACAGCTACCAGGACCTCGACCTGTCCTGGTACATGGGGCTCGGCCTGCGCGTCGGCCTGCTGGTGTGCGCGCTGGCCCTGTGCTTCGCCGTGCTGGCGCTGGTGCCCAGGAAGGAGACCTGGTACACCGACCTCGGCACCCGCACGCTCTACTGCTACCTGCTGCACGGCATCCCCGTCCTCATCGCCAAGGACCAGGGCTGGCTGGACTTCCCGTGGCTGTACGGGCCGCTCGGCGTGCTGGCGATCACCTTCAGCTCCTTCGCCCTGGCGATCGTGTTGTGCCTGCCGGAGACCCGCACGGTCTTCAAGTGGGTGCTTGAGCCCCGCCTGACCTGGCTCTACCGGCGGCCATCCCGAAGTTAAGCAGCCGTTCGGCCCGCATTAACGCCTTTGACCTGGTTAGCGCCGAGCATCGACACATGCGCGCATGTGTCGCCACGACCGTCCATCATCCCGAGGACGCCCGGATCATGCACCGGCAGATCCGGGCGCTGCTCGACGCGGGCCACGAGGTGACCTACGTCGCGCCGTTCACCTACTTCAACGTGACGCCGGCCATGGGGCTCGCGGCTGTCGACGTGGCGTACCACGCGTCGTCGGGCCGGGCCCGCGCGGCGCTCAGGCGCGGCGTGCAGGACGCGGACCTCCTGCTCGTCCACGAGCACCGGCTGCTGCGCACGCTGCCCCACCGGCGCCCCCCTGTCGTCTGGGACGTACGCGAGCAGGTGGCCCCGGCGCTGCTCGCCCGGGCGGGACGCCGGCACCGGGTGATCACCCCCGCGGTGGTCCCCGAGGCGACCCAGGTGTCGGCCGGACCGCCTCCACCCGGCGACACCAGGGTCGTGCACATCGGCCGCCTGTCGGCCGAGCGCGGCGTGACGGAGCTGATCGGGCTGGCCGAACGCCTCGTCCCGCACGGGATCAGGCTCGACCTGATCGGCTCGGCGGCCCGCGACGTGCGGCCGCTGCTGCGCGACGCCCAGCGCGTCGGCCTGCTCGACTGGTACGGCTACGTGCCCAACCGGCACGCCCTGCGCATGGCCGGGGGCGCGCTGGCGGGCCTGTCGCTGGCCGCCGGCACGGTGCCGGCGCCGCCCACCAAGATCATGGACTACATGGGCCGAGGGCTGCCCGTGATCACCACCCCGCAGGGCGCCGCGCTGGTCGAGCGGGCCGGCTGCGGCCTCGTGGTGCCCCTCGACGTGGACGCCGTCCTCAACGCCGTCCTGGACCTCAAGGAGAGTCCGGCACGCCGGCTCAAGCTGGGCGCGCTGGGCCACGCCGAGGCGCGCCTGCGCCACCACTGGCCGGACCACGCGCAGGACTTCGTGCGCCGCGCCGAGTCGTGGGCCGGCCTGACCGCGCACGCGCCCGCCCCCGTGCCGGTGGGACACTCACATCACACCTAGTGCCGCGACCCGAAACGATCAGCGCGTTGGCGCGTGGGGCGCTCCGCGGGCGTGACCATGGAAAGCCGGGCGGCATGGCCGAACGTGCCGGGCGGCGGGAGACCAACCGGCGGCTGCCCGACCGCCCGGATAATTGACTCGCATCGTCAGCGGGAATGCCGATGTAATCCGGCCATGCGCATCGCCTCAGAAACCGTCGCTGACGGCATCCGCGAACAGCTCTTCACCATCGGAGACATCCCCGGGGTGCTCTGGACGCCCGCCGAGGGCTCCGGTCCCCGTCCGCTGGTCTTGATCGGGCACGGCGGCGGCCAGCACAAGAAGGGATGGGAGGTCGTCTCCCGGGCCTTCCCCTACGTCACCTCCTGCGGCTTCGCGGTCGCCGCGATCGACGCTCCAGGCACCGGCGACAGGCCGGAGCACCCGGAGATCCGGCGGCTCGTCGCGCTCATCCAGGAACGAGAGGCCGCGGGCGAGCCCTTCCGGTCCGGCCCGGAGTGGCCCGCCCTCAACGAAACCGTGGCGGCGCAGCTCGTACCCGACTGGCAGACCACTCTGGACGCGCTCCGGAAACTGGACTCCGTCGGCGACGGCCGGCCCGTCGGGTACTACGGCCTGTCCCAGGGCGGTGAGATGGGCATCCGCCTCGTCGCGGCCGAACCCCGGATCACAGCTGCCGTCCTCGGCCTCGTCGGAAGCGAGTGGCTCATCGACACCGCGGCGCGGATCACGATCCCGGTCGAGTTCGTGCTGCAGTGGGACGATGAAGGCAGCCCGCGGGACTCAGTCATGAAGCTGTTCGACGCGCTCGGCTCCGCCGAGAAGACCCTGCACGCCAACCCCGGCGGCCACTTCCGGGTCCCGTCCTTCGAGATCGACAGCTCGATCCGCTTCTTCGCCCGGCACCTGGGCAGCCCTGGCCCCGCGAGCAGCTTCTGACACCACCGGCGCCACGCCCACGCGCGGTCCGTCGCCAGTGCCACGCGCGCTTCCGCCGCCGCCCGCGATCACGCCCACCGGACGATCGTCTCCGGTCACAGCACCGGACGGCACCCGAACGGGAATGGTCACACGGCCTGCCGGTTGATGTACTGGAGACATGGCAACGCATCTGATCCACGGCCGGACGGTCGGCATGCCGGTGCGGGTGCGGGACGCGGAGATCTGCGGCGCCTTCTACCCGGTGCGCGCCGACGCCGCCAGGGCGGTCATCGCCTACTCCGGGCTCGACGTCGCCGAGGTCCTGCCGGGCAAGGCTCTCTGCGTGCTGCTGTTCGTCGACTACCGAGACGGCGACCTCGACGCC
The DNA here is from genome assembly GCF_039871615.1 of Nonomuraea sp. B10E15. Lineage (NCBI taxonomy): Bacteria > Bacillati > Actinomycetota > Actinomycetes > Streptosporangiales > Streptosporangiaceae > Nonomuraea > Nonomuraea sp. B10E15. Next base: position 74,013 of record NZ_JBDPMB010000002.1, on the reverse strand, counting down.
TACCACGAGTTCGGCATGGCGTTCCTGGTGCGCCCGCCGGGCGCGTCGGGGCCCATGAGAGCGGCCGACCTGTCGAAGGCCGGGATGTTCGTGCACTGGCTGCCGGTCGACCAGCACTTCACGCTGGAAGCCGGGCGCACGCTGTGGGGGTTCCCGAAGGAGCTGGCCGACATCGAGTTGCGGCTCGGCTCGCCGTACAAGCGGTGTGTGCTGCGCAAGGACGGCAGGCTCGTGCTCGACATGCTGGTCAAGCCGGGCGTGCCGGTGCCGGGCGCCACCGTCGTGGCGCCGCTGGACGCGTACACGCACCGGGAGGGCGTGACGCGGCGCGTGCCCTGGTCGGTGCGGGCGCGCGGCGCCAGGGTCCGCCCCGCCGGGGCGCTGATCCGCCTGGGCAACCATCCCGTCGCCAAGGAGCTGAGCGAGCTGGGCCTGCCGAAGCGGGCGTTGTTCAGCATGAACGTCTCGCGTGCCGAGATGGTCTTCGGCGCGGCCCAGCAGGCCTGAGCTCAGACGATCGGCGGGCGGCCCAGCTTGACCATGCGCCAGGCCGTACGCCAGGCCATGGGACGGCGCTCGCCGGCGGAGGTGCGCAGGCCTTCGAAGAAGCCGGCGAACCAGGCTTTGAGCGCGCCGCCCGAGCCGCGCTCGCGCACGATGGTGAGGACGACCCAGTTGGTGAGGTAGAGGAACGCCAGCGGCCACGGCAGGTTGCGCCGGGCCAGCCAGACCCGGTTGCGGGCGTTGAGCCGGTAGAACTCGGTGTGCCGCGTCGGCGGCACCTGCGGGTGGTACATCACCGTCTCGGCGTCATATTCGATGCGGTAGCCCTCGCCGAGCAGCCGCCATGCCAGGTCGGTCTCCTCGTGCGCGTAGAAGAACCGCTCGGGCAGGCCGCCCACCTGCAGGAAGGCCGAGCGCCTGATGGCCGAGGCGCCGCCGAGGAACGTCGTGACGGGCGACGAGCGCTGCGGATCGCCCGCGCGCAGGCGGGGGACGTGACGCCGCTGCCCGATGCCGCCGTCGGGGTCCATCACCCGGAAGGAGATCACCGCGAGGTCGGGCTCGGTGGCGAAACGGTCGCGTACGTGGGCGACCACTTTCTGGCTGGCATACCAGCCGTCATCGTCGAGGAACAGCACGACGTCGCCCGAGCACTCCTCCACGCCGCGGTTTCGCCCTGCGGGAATGCCGGTGTTCTGGTCGAGCCGGATCGCTTTCACGATCGCGGACGACCCCTCGGGTGGCGTCGCCGACACCTCGGGCACGTCGGCGCCATTGCCTACGATCACCACCTCGACGTCGCCGTCGACCTGGTTGAGCGCGGACTCGACCGCCCGGTTCAGCTCCGCGACCCGGTTGCCCATGGTGAGGATGACGCACGAGATCTTCAACGAATCATCGTCCTGACGCGTTGAGAGCACGGGCGGAGCATTCTTTCATGATCACCGAGTCTGCTGGTCTGCATCGTTTGGGATATGGGTGGAGCTAAGCGTATCGGAACCGTCAGTGAACCCCCACCGAACGGCGGACGTCCGATCAATACGACGGACGAGGGGCCCTTCCGGTTCCGACATGAGATCACGCAAGTCGCCTCGATGCCAGGATGCTGACCAAATGCAGGACAACCTGTAGGCAGGCGGCGACGAAACAGGCGACGAGCAACACCCTGGTGGGAGTGAGATCGCCGATCGCCAGATCGATCACCGCGGTCGCCAGCGCGAGCAGCGACAGCTCCACCGGCTGCACGATGCGGTGGAACTTCGTCGCCGACAGCACCCGCCTGCCCAGCCCCAGCAGCCCGGAGCGGAACTGGCCCACGGACGCCTCGGTCGCGGCCGTCAGCCCGCCCTTGGCCCGCGCCACGTCCACGAGGTCGGTCTCGGCCTTGATGAGGATCGCGCCCAGCGCGGCGCCGACCCCCAGCACGGTGTACCAGTCGGGCAGGACGGCCGAGGCCCGCCAGCCCAGCCCGGCCAGCAGCGCCGCCTCGGTGAAGTAGGCGCCGACGCGGTCGAGATAGACGCCGACCAGCGAGGTCTTCCCCGTCCAGCGGGCCAGCTCGCCGTCGGAGCAGTCGAGCAGGAGGTAGACCTGGATGAGCAGCGCGGCGAACAGGGCCGCCCAGAGCCCTGGCAGGGCCAGCACGACGCCGGCCACGATGCCGGCCAGCGTCATCACCCACGTGAGCTGGTTGGGCGTGACCGACGTCTTGGCCATCAGCCACGTGACGTAGATGGACATCCTGCGCATGTAGAGGACGCCCGCCCAGTGCTCGCCGTTCTTGCGCTGGAGGTGGCCCTCGGGCTGGGCGACCCGCCGCAGCTCAGCGACCGAAGGCCCGGACATAGTCCTCCACCCGATCGTGGATCTCGGAGTCCTGCATGCGCAGGTGCTCCAGGATCGTGTAGCGGCCGGGACGGGTGGCCGGCGCCAGCGCGACGGCCTCGGCGAACTGCTGGCTGGACAGCCCGATGTCGGCGGGGACGATCGGCAGCTCGTGCCGGCGCAGGCAGTCGGTCACCTGCGCCACGCGAGCGTCGTCCTGCCTGAGGAAGAAGCAGAAGGCGGCACCGATGCCGGCGAGCTCGCCGTGGTTGGAGGTGCCGGGGAAGAGCTGATCCACGGCATGAAGGATCTCATGGTCGCCACCGCTCGCGGGCCGGGACGAGCCCGCGATCACCATCGACATGCCGGACAGGATCAGCGATTCGGCCAGCACGGTGAGGAACGCGTCGGACTCGATGGAGTCGGCCCGCCCGATCAGCGCCTCCGCGGCCGTGCGGGCCATGGAGCAGGCCAGCCCGTCGATCGGCTCGCCGCGCTCGACGTTGCCCAGCTGCCAGTCCTCGATCGCCGACAGGTTGCTCACCACGTCGCCCACGCCCGCCCGGACGAGCTGCTTCGGCGCGTTGTGCACGAAGTCGAGGTCGACGAGGATCGCCAGCGGCATCGGCACCCCGAACGTGCCCTTGCCGCCGTCGTAGACCAGGGAGGCGGTGGGCGAGCAGATGCCGTCGTGGGCGAGGTTGGTGGCCACGGCCACCATCGGGATGCCGGCGAGCGACGCGGCGTATTTCGTCGCGTCGATCGTCTTGCCGCCCCCGACGCCGACCACGACTTCGTAGGCGCCCTTGCGCAGGTCGGCGCCGAGCGAGACGGCCGCCTCGACCGTGCCGGCGGCCACCCTGAAGATCTCGGCCTCACCCAGCGTGGGCGCTATCAGGCTTTCGATGTGGTCGCCCTGGCCCGGCCCGACGGCCACGGCGACCCTGCCGGAGGTGGCCACGCGGCTGTCGGCCAGCAGCGCGCCGAGCTCCGCCACCGCGCCGCGCCTGACCTGCATGGTCAGCGGCGTCGGCAGCATTCTCGCTAGAAGCGGCATCGCGCCCCCTCAGTAGCGCACGGCTATGGTGCGGGCCTTCGCCAGGTCGTCGTGGTTGTCCACCTCGACCCAGTCGACCTCCCCGATGGGCGCGGCGTGGATCAGCTCGCCGCGCCCGACCATCTCCTGGTAACCGTCCTCGTAGTAGAGCTGCGGGTCGCGCTCGAACGTCGCCTTGAGCGCGTCGGCCAGCCGCTCGGCCGCGCCCGGCCGGATGAGGGTGGCGCCGATGTACTCGCCGTAGGCCTCGGCCGGATCCATGAGCTTGGTGATGCGGCGCAGCGCGCCCTCCGGCGAGAGGGTGACCTTCATCTCCTCGTCGGCGAGCTTTTTCACGTTGTCGACGGCCAGCAGGATGTCGCTCGTCCCGGGCGCCGACAGCAGCGTCTTCTCGACCGAGACCGGGTGCACGGTGTCGCCGTTGACCAGCAGCGCGCCCTGGGCGAAGTAGTCGCGCGCGCACCACAGGGAGTAGGCGTTGTTCCACTCCTCGGCCTTGTCGTTGTGCACGAGGGTGAGCTTGACGCCGTGCCTGTCCTCCAGCTCCTCCTTGCGGTCGTGGACGGCCTGCGCCGCGTAACCGACGACGACCACGACCTCCCGCAGGTCCACCTCGGCAAGGTTGCGCAGCGAGATGTCCATGATCGTGGTCTCGCCGTCGACCGGCACGAGCGCCTTGGGCAGCGTGTCGGTGTACGGCCGCAGGCGTCGTCCGGCCCCGGCGGCCAGAACCATTCCCAGCAACGTGCACTCCTCAGTCGTAACGTGCGGCGGGGCACTGGACGCGACCCGCGTTTGGGGGCGGGTCGTTGGACGCGCCACCGTAGGCCCAAAGGTTAGTTCCCTTTCGGCCTACGGTGGGCAATCTGGCATCAGTCTTGTGTTCCCGTTTCCGCCGCTTCCGCCCCCGCCTGGGGTGCGGCCAGCCAGCAGGTGAGGCTCTCCCAGCCGAACAACGCCCACAGGTAGAGCGCGAACAGCACGTAGCCGCCGGTCAGCCAGCCCGTGAGGGCGACCAGCGAGACCACCATCATCCGCCCGTCCCAGCCGAGGCCGAACGTGGACAGCCAGGCCGGCGCGTAGACGCGCTGGCGCAGCCGGTGGACCAGGTCGTAGTGGTGGAAGGCCAGCGCGCCGAGCAGCAACGTGATCAGCACGGGGTGCACCCCGTGGGCGAACCCGCACGCCGCGATGAAGGTGTATTCGATGACCCGCAGGATCGGCGGCACGAGCCAGTCGAGCCGGCCGTCGTGCGCGTGGCTGCTGCCCGGCCCGGCCAGCAGCAGCGTCACGGCGGGCGCGAACACGGCGAGCCCGTCGGACCCGGCCACGCCGAGCACCAGCAGCACCCCGGTGACGAACGTGCCCGCGATCACCGGGGGCAGCGGCGGGAGCTGCCCGGCCACGAGCAGGCCCATGGCCCGCGCGAGCGGGCCGTCGTCGCGGTAGGCCACGACCGTGCTGCTGGGGACGGGTGCCATGTGAACCGATGTCACCGTGCCGACCTCGCGATCCGTCCGCAGAGCTGGTAGAGGGCCGCCACGCCGCCCCAGCACAGCAGCGACAGGAACGTGACCTTGGCGTTCCAGCCGGCGGCGGTGATGGCGATCAGGGCGGTGCGCTCGCCGATGGGCAGCACGATGATCTTCTTGAGCCAGCGCGCCGCGGTGTCGCGTTCGAGCCGCTGGGCGAGGCCGAGCACGCCCCTGGCGCGGCGGGCGTCCTCCGACTCCAGCAGGGAGCGGGCGGGCCGGCCCCAGGCGGCGCCGACGCGGGCGGCGTCGGCCACGGCCCCCGCGTACGTGTAGTCGACGGCGTGCCGGACGATCTGCAGGATCATCGCGGCCACCGCGAGGTACCAGATGCGGGGTCCGGCGTACCCTGCGGCCAGGCCGATGTAGACGACGTATTCCTTGAGCCGGTCGGCCATGCCGTCGGCCCACGCGCCGAGCGGGGAGAACGTGCGGGTGTAGCGGGCGAGCTGCCCGTCGAGGCAGTCGAGCGCGAACGACAGGTAGAGCAGCACCGCCCCGGCCAGCCGCGCGGCCGGGGTGCCGGCGGAGAACCAGACGGCCGACAGCAGCGCCAGGCCGACGGAGACGCCGGTGACGGTGTTGGGCGTCAGCCTGAGCGTGGCGGCCGGCCTGATCAGGTGGCGGGTCCAGGTGGAGACGAAGTAGGTGGCGAAGAAGCCGTCGTCGTGCTTGACGGCGGTCTCGACCTTGACCTTGGCCTCGTCGACCTCGGCCAGCTTGGCCAGGGCGGTGTCCGCGGAGATCTGGCCGGTCACCCGGTCGGCGTGCAGCGGCCCGAGCGTCGCCGCGCGTACGGCCACACCCGATCGGACCAGCCCGACGAGCAGCAGGTCGACGGCCTCGACCGGGGTGACGGGGCCGAGGCGGCCGGTGTCGGCCAGCTCGGCCAGCTCTTCGGCGATGTCGGCCAGCACGCCGAGGTCGGCCTCGGCCGCCTGGAGCACTCCCCTGAACGTGGCGTTCGCCTCGGGGACCAGGTGGAACGAGCTGCCCGCGGCGACGACCTTGCCGCCTTCGACGCGTACGGGCGGCCGGAGCGGGGCCGCGGCCGTCTCCCGGCAGACCAGCGCGCCGGTGTCGTGGGCCGGGTGTTCGAGCAGCAGCGCCAGCGCCTCGGTGTGGATCACGAGGTCGCCGGGCAGCACGGCGACGGCGCCGGTGGCGGTGCGGGCGATCTTGGCCACTCCTCGCAGGTCGGCGCCGAGGCCGCCGCTGGGGGTCACCACCTGCACCTCGCGCACCGGCAGCGTGGCGAGCTGGTCGCTGAGCCGGTCGAGCAGTGTGCCGTCGGCGCACGAGAGCCCGCATGCCGGCGTCGTGGCGAGGACCACGGCCGCGGCATGAGGGCTGGTCGTGCCACCTCGCGTCATTGAGTCGGGCAAGGCACAGGTCTCCTCCCGGTCGGGTCGGGAGTGCGTGGGCACGCGAGTGCGTAGGCACAGCGTAGCGAGAGGTCAACGCGATATCACGGACCAGGACCGTTAGGCTCGCGGTATGACGTCACGGCTGCGGTCGGTTGGGGTGCTCCTCGCGGGCGGCGTGGGGCAGCGGTTCGGGCATGACACGCCCAAACAGCTCGTCGAGGTGGCCGGGCGGACGATCATCGAGCACTCGCTGGCGGCGTTCGAGCGCGCCCCCGAGATCGACGAGATCGTGGTGCTGATGACGCCGGGGCACGCCGACCGGGTGCGCGAGATCGTCGCGCGGGGCGGCTACGGCAAGGTCAGCCAGGTCGTCGACGGCGGCGCGAGCCGCACCGAGAGCACGTGGCGGGCGCTGCGGGCGCTGGGCACGCAGGAGTGCAACGTGCTGCTGCACGACGCCGTGCGCCCGCTGGTGGAGCCGCGCATCATCGCCGAGTGCGTCAGGGCGCTGCGCGAGCATCCCGCCGTCAATGTGGCGATCCCGAGCTCCGACACGGTCCTGGTGGCCGAGCCGACGCCCGGCGGCGAGGTGATCGGCGAGGTGCTGGACCGGGCGCGGCTGCGGCGCAGCCAGACGCCTCAGTGCTTCCGGCTCTCGCTGATCCGCGAGGCCTACGAGCGGGCGATGGCCGATCCCGGTTTCGGCGAGCGGCCCGCCACCGACGACTGCGGCGTGGTGCTGCGCTACCTGCCCGACGTTCCGATCCACCTGGTGCCGGGCAGCGAGCACAACATCAAGGTCACCCATCCGGCCGACCTGCACATCGCCGAGCGGCTCTTCCAGCTCGCCGCCAGGGTGCCGGCGGGCGATCCCGGAGGGCTGGACGGGCGGAGCGTGGTGGTCTTCGGCTCCGCGGAGATCGCGGAGCTGGCCGCCGCCCGCGGCGCCCGGGTGCACGCCTTCTCCGAGGCTGACGGGGTGCGCGTCGACGACGCCGGTGCGGTGGCCAAGGCTCTCGACGGCGTGGGAGAGGTCGACCACGTGGTGAACGCGGCGGTCGCCGGCCACGCGGGCGGGCTCGCCGAGGCCACCGTCGAGAGCGTCGCCGACGCGGTCAGCGTCAACCATCTGGGCGCGCTCACCGTGGCCCGAGCCGCCCGCCCGCATCTGCGCGGCAGCCTGCTGCTGCACAGCCCGCCCGGTTCCGGGGCGCTGCACGCGGCCTCACGGGCCGCGGTGGCCGGGCTCACCCGGGCACTGGCCCACGAATGGGCCACTGACGGCATCCGGGTCAACTGCGTCAATACCGGCACTTCTCCGCACCTGATCGCGCAGACCTCGCTGGACATCCTCATCTCCGACCTATCAGGGCAAGTCATAGAGGCAGGCGTGGACGGCGCTTGACCTGAAGCTTGTTACCGTGCGATCACATGAGGAGACTCATCGTGATCGCGGCACTGCTCGGCTGCTACCCCGTCCTGCTGGCGTCGGCCCTGTGGCCGGCGCCGGTCTTGTTCGGGGCCGTCGCCGCGGCCTCCTACCTGGTGGAGCGGGTGGCTCCGCGGGCCGGCAGGCCGCTGCCCGACCTGCTGTGCAAGGTGCACCTCGGGCTCACGCTGCGCTTCGCGGCCAGGGAGACCATGGCGCTGCTGCTGGTGGCGCGGACGGCCGGGCCCGACTCGCCCTGGTTCCTGGGGATGGCGGCCAGCGTGTTCGCGATCCACGTCGTACGGGCCGGGCACGCCGGGCTGGCCCTGCGGCTCAGGCAGATGCTCAGCCGGATGCCGGTGACGACCCGCAACCTCGACGTCTCCGCGCTGCGCATCCCCAAGCTGCCGCCCCGCTTCCTGCGCGACGACCGCAGCGTGCGCTTCCTCTATCTCGACGCGCTGCCGGTGCTCGGGGCGGCGTTCGACGCCAGGACGGCGGCCCTGGGCGCGGGCCTGGCCGTCGCGCTCGGCGCCGCCGGCACGCTCGCGCTCATCCCGTACGTACGGCGCGCCGCCCCGCTCACCGACAGGGCGAAGGTCATGGAGGTCGTGGGCAGGCAGGTCGAGAAGTACCGCCCCGAGGTCATCCTGTACTTCTCCGGCGCCCCCGCGGCCGCCTACCAGGCCAGGATGTGGCTGCCCGTGCTCGAACGCATCGACAGGCGCGCCATCGTCGTGCTCCGCGAGCGCGGCATGGCCGCCCATCTGGAGCCGACCACCCTGCCGATGTTGTGCTTCCCGTCGTCGGCCGACCTGATGAGCTTCCGCGCCCTGACCGCCGCCAAACTGTGCCTGTACGTCTCCAACGCCGGCCGCAACGTCCACATGCTGCGCATCCCGACCCTGCGCAGCGCGTTCCTGAACCACGGCGACAGCGACAAGGAGGCGTCGTTCAACCCGTTCTCCCGGGTCTACGACGAGGTGTGGGTGGCCGGGCCGGCGGGCCGCGACCGTTACCGGCGTGCCAGGGTCGGGGTCAGGGACGAGAACATCCACGAGGTCGGCAGGCCGCAACTCGAGGGCATCTCGACGGAGGGGCCGGGGCTGCCGTACCGGACCGTGCTCTATGCCCCCACCTGGGAGGGCTGGAGCGACGACCTGCTGCACACGTCGCTGATCAGCATGGGCCCGCGCCTCGTGCGGGCCCTGCTCGACCACCGTCCGCGCCTGCGCGTGATCTACAAGCCGCACCCGCTGACCGGTCACCGCGACAAGAGCGCCCTCCGGGCGCACAGAAAAATCGTCGCCATGATCGAGGAGAGCGAGCTGGCCACGTCGAAGGCCAGGCACCCGTCGGCGGCGGCCGGCGAGGCGCCGGCGATCAGGCATCTGATCGTCACCGGCTCCGAGCCGCATCTCTATGACTGCTTCAACGAGTGCGACATGCTCGTCACCGACATCTCCAGCGTCGTGGCCGACTTCCTGGCCAGCGAGAAGCCGTACGCGGTGACGAACGTGGCGGGCCTGCCGGAGCAGGCCTTCCACGAGCGTTACCCGAGCACCGAGGCGGGCGAGCTGCTCGGGCAGGACCTGGCCGGGCTGGCGGACTTCCTCAACGGGAAGGACACGCTGGCCCGGGCCAGGGTCAAGCTCAGGAGCTATCTGCTCGGGCCGGAATATCCCGACGCGCTGGCCCGCTTCAACGCCGCCATCGAGCGGGTGCTCGCGGGCTGAGTGGCGTCACCGCGGCGGCCTGGCCAGCTTCTTCGGGCTGGTGAGGAAACCCCAGCCCCAGGAGCAGTGCATGGTGGCGTACACGATCGGCAGGCGCAGCTTCGCGGCGGCCGGCAGACCGCTGCCCGTCAGCGCCGAGCCGGCCACGATGGCCAGCGCGTAGCCCCCGGGGACGACCAGCGCGAGCGGGAGGACCGGCGAGGCGACCAGCGCGAGCAGCATGGCCAGCACCGCGGCGGGCGGCGCGAGGTAGCGCAGGTTGATCGTGCCCTCGTGGGTGCGCGCGACCACGCGCCGCCATCGGCCGTAGTGGAAATACTGCCGGGCCAGCGCCTTGACGTTGGGCCGCGGCCGGTAGGAGACCCGCATGCGCGGCTGGAACCACACCAGGCCGCCGCTCTGGCGGATGCGGTGGTTCATCTCCCAGTCCTGGGCGCGCTGGAAGTGCTCGTCGTAGCCGCCCACCCGGTCGAGCGCCGAGCGCCGGAACACGCCGAGGTAGACGGTGTCGGCCGGGCCCGCCGTGCCGCCCACGTGGAAGGCGGCGGCGCCCACGCCGATCTTGGAGGTCATGGCGCAGGCCACGGCCTGCTCGAACGGCGTGACGCCCTCGGCCGCCATCACGCCGCCGACGTTGTCGGCGCCGGTCTCCGCCAGCGTCTCGACCGCCACGCGCAGGTAGTCGGAGGGCAGCATGGCGTGCCCGTCGACTCTGGCGATGATGCCGTTGCGTGACGCGGCGATGGCGGCGTTGAGCGCGTTGGGAGTGCGGCCCGTGGGGTTGGGCACGACGGTCACCCGTGGATCGGCCGCCGCGATGGCCTCGGCGACCTCCTGGGTGCGGTCTTGGGAGGGACCCACGGCGAGGACGACCTCGATCTCACCGGGGTAGCTCTGGGCGAGGACCTGGTCGACGGCCTCGCGGAGATGCCGCTCCTCGTTGAGGACCGGCATGACGACGGAGATGGGGGGCCAGGCACGCGTCTCCGCGGGAGCGTGCGGCGAGTCGGGGAACTGCTTCATGGCGGGGCTCACGCTACTGTACGAGCAGGGGAGGAGGGCAATCGAAAGCCCGATCCTCCGGCGTGAACAGAGGGGGACGTGCATGCGCGAGCCGGGCGAGGAGGACGCCGGTGTGCTCGTGGGCGGAGACGCCTATGGCGGTGTCAAGCTCGCACCCGGCCGCACCCGCAGGCCGCTGAAAAGCGCCAGGGCCCGCCGTCGCAACGTGCTGATCGCGGGTTTCCTGTCCACGTGCGTGCTGGTCACGACCGGCGTGGTGTGGGCGACCCCGCGCCAGATCGGCACGGTCGACGCGGGCGTGACCGCGTCCTCCTCCCGCGGCGCCGAGAACATCCTGCTGGTGGGGGTCGACAAGCGCGACGACCTGACCCGCCAGCAGCAGAACCGGCTCAAGCTGGGCCGCGAGTCCGGGCAGCGCACCGACACCATGATGGTCATCCACCTGTCCGAGGACCACCGCACGGTCACGGTGGTGAGCCTGCCGCGCGACACCTGGGCGACGGTCCCCGGCAAGGGCGACCACAAGATCAACTCGGCCTACCAGTTCGGCGGGCCCAAGCTCGCCAGGCAGACCGTCGAGTCCGTCACCGGGCTGCAGATCAACCGCTACATCGAGGTCAACATCCTCGGCTTCATCGACGTCGTCGACTCCCTCGGCGGGGTCACCGTCTGCACGCCGGTGCCGATCAAGGACCAGCGGATCGCGCTCGACCTGCCCGCCGGCACCCACAAGCTCGACGGCGTCCAGGCGCTCGGCTACGCCCGCACCCGCGCCACCGCCCGTTCCGACCTCGACCGCATCGACCGGCAGCAGCAGGTCATCTCCGCATTGCTCAACCGGGCGCTGAGCGCGGGCACGCTGGCCAACCCCGGCACGCTGGCCTCGTTCGTCAACTCGACGCTGAGCACGGTCAAGGTCGACCCCGACGACGGGCTGATCGGCCTGGCCACCCAGCTCAGGGACGTCTCGCTGGAGGACGTGAAGTTCGCGGAGGTGCCGCTGGCCGACGTCGACTACAAGACGCCCACAGGAGAGTCCGCGGTGTTGTGGGACAAGGCGGCGGCCCGCGACATGTTCTCCAGGATCGACGCCGACCGCGACCTGGCCGCGCCCACCCCGTCGGCCACTCCCTCGGCCAAGCCGTCGCCCATCCCGCCGGAGAGCGTCTCGCTCAGGATCAAGAACGGCACGCTGATCAACGGTCTCGGCGCCCGCACCAAGGAGGCGCTGGTCGCGTACGGGTTCAAGGTGCCCGGGCAGCCGGGCAACACCAGGCAGCACGACTACGAGAAGACCGTCGTGCGCCACGGCAAGGGCCAGGAGGAGGCCGCGCGGGTGGTGGCCGACGCCATCCCCGGGTCCGAGCTGCGCGAGGTGGACATCAACGGCATCGAGCTGATTCTCGGCAGCGACCAGCCGAAGGTCCGGCAGAAGGGGTCGAAATCCATGCCGACCGCGAAGCCGAGCGTTACACCCTCCACCAAAACGGCAATGCAGAACATATGTAAGAAATAGACATATCTTTCTGCAGGTCGGGACAGGTGAGGCCCATGGTGGTCAGACAGTGGCGGGAGGACCGCTGCACGGTCGTCCACATCGCAGGCGACCTTGACGTGGCAGGGGCTCCGAGGCTGCAGGCCGAGCTGGAGCAGGCGATGGCCGCCGCCGAGCCGCTCCAACTCGTCATCGACCTGACCGGGGCCCCCTTCTGCGACTCCGTCGGCCTGGGCGTGCTGGTTTCCACGTACAACCAGGTCCACCAGCGGCACGGCCGCCTGATCCTCGTGGTCGGCCCCGGCATGATCCGCCACCTGCTGACGATCACCAACCTGGACCACCATTTCGAGACCACCGAATCGCTCGGCGAGGCGCGCACGGCCCTCGACGACGCCGCCTGACCCGCGGGCGGTCTTGATCCGCGGCAGGCGTGCGAGAAGATGTCATCGTGGGCACGCCCAGCGGGAGCCCCCCTTCGCGCGCATGGAGGCCTTCACGTTGTTCGACCAGTTCCCCGAGCCTGCCCGCTCCCAGCTGGTGTCCGCCTTCGAGGAGGGCAGGACGCGGCCCGAGTGGTGCTTCACGGAAGGGCAGGCCCGCCTCGCCTACTGGGCGCCCTTTCCCGGCTCCGGACCAGTGATCACCTGGCAGTTCGACCCCGGGCCCGACCCCGTCGCCGCCGCCGGCCTGGTGCGCCGCAGCCTGGCGGAGATGGGGCTGAGCAAGATGATCCACGACATCCCCCTCAGACCCGGGCTCTCCCCTGTCGTCGACCGCGCCGTCGAGCACGAGGCCCTGACCCTGGCCGGCTTCACCATGGAGGTCGAGCGGCTCATGCTCGAATGGGCGGCGGGCACCGACCTGCCCGACGACCCCGGCCGGCTGACCTACCGCCCCGCGCGCCGCATGGACCCGTCATACGTGCTCGACATCCTCATCCGCGTGTCCGAGGGCTCGCTCGACCACGACACCCAGGTCGAGGTGGCCACCGTGGGAGCCGAGCGCGAGGCCCGGTGGATGTACGACGACCTGATCAACCGCAAGGCCAAGCCCGACTGGTTCGTCATCGGCTGTCTGGGCGACGCCCCCGTCGGGCTGGTGGTTCCCGACGACCACTCCATCGCCTACATCGGGGTGCTGCCCGAGCACCGCGGCCACGGCTACGTCAACGACCTGCTGGCCAGGGGCACCCGCACGCTCGCCGAGGCCGGCGTGCCGCGCATCGTCGCGGCCACCGACGCCGCCAACGTCCCGTCGGCCGGCGCGTTCCTGCGCGCCGGATACGCGGAGGTCGGCCGGCTCTTTCGCTACTACTGGAGAGCATCATGAGACTTGGCGTCATGTTCGACCGGGACCTGCCGCCCGAGCAGCTGATCCCGTTCGCCGGAGAGCTCGACGGCACCGCCGTCGACGACCTGTGGGTGGTGGAGGACCTCGGCTGGACGGGCGGCGTCTCGGCGGCGGCCACCGCACTCGCCGTCACGTCCCGGCTGCGCGTCGGCATCGGCATCACCCCCGCTCCCCTGCGCAATCCGATGCTGCTGGCGATGGAGCTGGCCAATCTGGCCCGCATGCATCCCGGCCGGCTGGCCGCCGGCATCGGTCACGGCGTGCCCGCCTGGATGCGCCAGGCCGGCGCCGCCGTTGCCTCGCCGCTGTCCCTCCTGGAGGAGACGATCACGTCCGTACGCGCGCTGCTGCGCGGCGAGACGGTCACCCTGCACGGCCGGTCCGTGCACCTCGACGGCGTGTCGCTGGTGCACCCGCCGGCCGAGCCGCCGCCCGTGCTCGCCGGGGTGAAGGGACCGCGCTCTCTGGCGTTGTCGGGACGGGTCGCGCAGGGCACGATCGTGCCCGAAGGCATCGGTCCCGCGCAGCTGCCCGGCGTGCGGTCGCAGATCGGCGGCGGCGCGGATCACGAGCTCGTGGTCTTCACCTACCTGCACACGGGGGCCGGCGCCGCCGAGGCGGTGGAGGAGACGGTGGCCGGGCAGGCGGAGTTCCTGGGGGTCTCGCCCGCGGACGTGGTGATGGCGACCGGGACACCCGACGAGGCGGCGGCGCAGGTCAAGAGCATGTGGGCGGCGGGCGCCGACACGGTCGCGGTGCGCCCGCTGGGGGCGGACCCGCTGCGCCACGTCAACGCGCTGCTGTCGGCTCTCTGACGCGATCCTTCAGCCGGCCGTTCGACGCGGCCGGGGAGCGCCTTCGGCCGAATGGCCGATGGGCTACAGGAGGCGGTCGGTCCTCCGGCCGATGGCGGGCGAGCGGCGTTCGGCCACCATCGTCCGCATGAGGCACATCACAGTAGCGGCGGCCTGCGCGGCGGCCATGGCCCTGGCCGCGACGGGCTGCGGCGTGGAGCTCGACGCCGCGGAGGTGCGCGCCACGGAGTCGTTCGTCTTCACGGGCCCCGAGTTGGGAATCCGGTCGTCGCTGGGCGGCGTGCGCGTGCTCCAAGGAGCCGGAGGGCGGGTCGAGGTGGAGCGGTGGGTGCGCGGCAAGGCCGCTGACGAGGGCAACGCCACCTGGTCGCTGCGCGACGGCACGCTCCGCCTGAGCGCCGACTGCAACATGATCGTGGGCGACTGCGGCGCCCGCTACCACGTCCGCGTCCCGCCCGGCGTACGGCTGTCGGTCGAAGCGGCCGACGGCGTCATCCTCAAGGGCCTCGCCCAGGACGTGGACGTGGTGAGCCGCGACCGCATCCAGGTGTCGGGCGCCTCCGGACGGTTGCGGCTGCGCAGCGAGGGCTCGATCACGGCTGAGGGCCTGACGTCGGACGCGGTCAGGTGCCGGACGGTCGACGGGCAGATCGACGTGGCGTTCGACCGCCCGCCCGCCGACCTCGACCTGCTCTCACGCGAGGGCAGGGTGACCGCGAACGTGCCTTCCGGCTCGTACGCGGTCACGGTCACGAGCAAGGAGGGCCGCGAACGCACCACGGTCACGCGCGACGCCGGGAGTTCCCGCACCATCGTCGCCCGCAGCGGGTCGGGGGACGTCCGCGTCCTCGCCAGGTGAGCGTGCCCTACTCCCAGATGGCGGTGTACCTGCCGTTCTCGGCGTTCACCTGGACGGGGTGCAGCCCTCGCTTCTTGAGGGCGTTGAACCGCTTCTGGTAGCCGGCCGCGGACATGTCGATGTAGTGGGCCCAGGACTTGCGCCCGTCCTTGCGCCACACGGCCGCGTACGTGCCGTCGGGCGCCACCGCCACCTTGACCGGCCGGTAGCCCTGACTCTTCTTCGCGTAGAACTCCTCCTTGTGGCGCTCGCGCGACATGCCGTAGGTGTACTTCCAGGTTCCGCCGGGGTTGGGGGTCCACACGCCCACGTAGCGGATGTCGCCGGGGGTGCCGTAGGCGTCGACGGAGGAGAGCGCCAGCCCCTGCGCCGCGGCCTCCTTGTTGTAGGCGCCGAACTGTGCGGGCGTGAGGCCGTGCTTGGTGAGGAACTTTGTGCTCTTGCGCTCCCAGATGGCGGTGAAGAGGGGTGCGTCGGCCGGCCCGGTCGCCGAGACGGAGACGGGCTGCGCGCCTTCCCGCATGCCCGCGTCGAACTGGTGCTGGAACTCGCGGGACGACATGCCCTGCCAGATGCCCCATCCCGACGAACTGCCCTTGATCCACACGGCCGCGTAGCGCTCTCCGTCGGAGATGTTCACCGTGATCGGCCGGTAGCCGCGGCTCTTGAGCGTCTTCACGTGCATCACGCTCTGCGCCGGGGTCGCGTTGTGGTACGCCTGCCACGCCGGCGCCGCCTGGGCTCCGGCCGCGGGGGCTACGGCCACGGCCGGAGCGGCGAGCCCGGCAACCACGGATGCGACGACTGCGATCTTCCTCTTGGTCTGCATGACCCTCCCCGGACAGGATTTTTTTACCAGGTTTTTAAGACAAGGTAAGACCATAACAGGGGATACATGCTGACCGCTGGCGAGTGGTGTGAGCCGCGACAAGCGTGGACGCCGGGTTAAGCGCCGGTTCGTCCTCGGTCAAGAGAGCCGCAGGGTCAACCGACCTTCGCGAAGGGCGTCGGCACCTGGCCCGTCCAGCGGTGGAGCTCGGCGTGCCCGGTGTGCTTGGTCTCGCCGTCCTCCGTGATCGTGCCGGCTCTGGAGGCATAGTAGCGGCCCCGGCCGAGCGAGATCAGGCCGTACTCGCCGGTGAACTCCCACCCACGCACGCCCGACTCCTCGTGCTCCAGCCCGCCCGGCGCCAGGGTGAGCAGGTTGCCCTGCTCGGGCTCCGGCTGGCCGACGATCTCGCCCTTCCTGGGCTGCTCGTCGCCCTTCACCATGAAGAAGGGGTAGTTGGGGAACTGCGGCTTCTTCCCCTTGTACACGGCCATCATCCAGTTGCCCGTGTGGTCGTCGTACTCCAGGTTCTGCACGCCGTAGGTGGTGTTGCCGGTGTAGACGAAGTATTTCCCGTCCACCTGCTCGGGGCCGCTGGTGTGCGGGTCGCTCTCGGTGAGCGGCTTCTCGTACTTCTTCCACCGGCTGATGTCGTACTGGAGGAGGACCTGGTGGTCGTTGTCCTCCCTGCCGACGTGGGAGTAGACGCCGTACGCGACGGTCAGCCGCTCCTTGCCGTGCTTCTTGCCGAACTCCGGCCCGAACGACACGCCGTCGATGCCGCTGCAGCCGTACCTGTGGTCGGGGGTGTCAGCGATGTTGCCGTCGAACTTGCCGTCGCCGTTCATGTCGGCGACGTAGTCGTCGACGACCTCCTTGAGGTACACGGTCCTGACCACGTCGGTGGTCTGCGCGTCCATGTTCATGCTGGTGATGCGGTCGGCGTCGAAGATGGCGATGTAGAACGACTCCTGCTCCTTGTACTCCAGGGAGCCGTACACCCGCCCGTCCCTGGCGTTGAAGTCGAGGTCGCCGAGATGCCCCGTGAAGCCCGTCACCGAGCCGACCGGGTTGCCCTTGAGGTCGGTTTTGACGAGCAGGTTGGTGAAGGAGAAGTACATGTACCCCTTGCGCTGGTCGATGGCGATGCCCTGGACGTGGCCGGCGGTCCAGGCGCCACCGTAGATCTCCTTCGGGAGGTCCCGGGGGCGGTCGGCGGGGGTGGCGGAGACCGCGGTGGAGAGCAGGCCGAGAGTGGCGGTGGCGGCGAGGGTGAAGGTCAGGACCTTGCGCATGTTGCAGTACCCGTTTCCGATTAAGGATCAGCCCGAAACCAGAAGGTATACCGACATGGTGCCAATATCTGACATTTACCCCAACACGCC
The DNA here is from genome assembly GCF_039871615.1 of Nonomuraea sp. B10E15. Classification (NCBI taxonomy): domain Bacteria; kingdom Bacillati; phylum Actinomycetota; class Actinomycetes; order Streptosporangiales; family Streptosporangiaceae; genus Nonomuraea; species Nonomuraea sp. B10E15. The sequence goes on along the minus strand of NZ_JBDPMB010000002.1, from coordinate 56,805 downwards.
GTGAAGCCCGGACAAACCGTTAACCGTCGAGGCGGGAGGCGACCAGCTCGACCTCAAAGCCGTCGCGGTCCTCCAGGTAGGCGGCGTAGTGCTCGTCACCGCCGGCATGGGGGTGTCGGTCGGGGAACAGCAGCGTCCAGCCGTACGCCGGCGCCTCCCCCACCAGCTCGTCCAGCCGGGCCCGCCCGTCCACGTGGAAGGCCAGATGGTTCAGGCCGGGACGGCAGCGGTCGTGCCGGTCGGCGATGAGCGCCGGCGACTGCTCCAGCACCACGTACGTCAGCCCCGACCGCCAGCTACGGCCGTCGCTCCACTCCTGGTAGGGGCTGTAGCCGAGGGCCCGCAGCAGCCATTGCCAGCTCTCGGTGGCGCGCCCCAGGTCGGGCACCCACAGCTCGACGTGATGCAGCATCCGGGCAGTAGATCAGAGTTTCTCGACGAAGTACATGTCCCAGCCCGGCTGCAGGGTCTTGGCCAGTGTCGAGGCGTTGACGGTGTGGGAGCCGCCGGTCGGCACAGGGCGCCGATGCTCACGGTGAGGCCGACGGCGGTCCCTGTCCTGCGGTTCGTCACTTGACGGCTCCAGGTGTTCGTACGGACGACGAGCAGGGACCGTAGTGCGCCGCCGGAAGATGATCAGGGACCACCGTGAACTGTGGGCCGAAACCGTGGGATATAGGTCACCTCTTCGAGATGGAGTACATGTTGCCGCCCGACTGCAGGACCTTGGCCAGGGTGGAGGCCTTGATGGTGTGGGAGCCGCCGGTCGGCTTCCAGGGGTCGTAGACGGTGATGGTGTTCGCCAGCTTGTCGTAGCCGTACGCGATGATCGCGTGGCCGACCTTCGAGCCCTTGACCTTGCCCTTGTTCCAGGGCAGCTGCTCCATCCACACCGCGAGCACCGGCGCCTTGTGCAGCTCGCCCACCTGGGTGGAGACCCGGTCCATGAGCACCAGCGCGTTGCCGTCGGCGTCGGTCGTGCTCGTGACCTTGTACCCCTTCGACTTGAGGTAGGTGTTGATCACCGGAATGGCGTACTTGCCCTTGGTGCCGCCGGAGGCGGTGGTCTTCATCTTCTTGGCCAGGGTCTTCTGGCTGACCTTGACGCCGAAGGTCGACAGGCTCATCGACGACGAGGCGGGCACGCAGTAGTAGTTGGTCTGCTGGTACTGCCCTTTGAGGCTGACCTTGTACTTCAGCGGGCTGAGCAGGCCCTTGGTGCTGGCGGTCGGGGTGGGGGTGGAGGTGGGAGCCGGGGCGGGCGTGGGGGTCGAGGGAGAGGCGTGAGCCGGAGTCAGAGAGGTGAAGCACAGAGCGCCGATGGTCACGGTGAGGCCGACGGCGGTCCCTGTCCTGCGGTTCATCACTTGATCGCTCCATGTGTGCACACAAACGACTGACAGTGGTCAAGGACCGTAGTTGAGTTGTTAAAAGAGTGCAAACAGTTACGGAAGGTTACGATGAGCCTGAAGAGCCGATGTGTCCCCTGATGTCCGGCAGGTCGTCTGTTAGCGTCATTCGTGCAGCGAGAGGGTGGTGCACATGTCGGCGGGCGGCGTGGCGATCCAGTTCGTACGCGCGGCCGTCGCCTCCGCGGAGACGCCCGATCTCGACATCGGGCGCGCCCTGCCCGCGCTGACGCGGCCCGGCGCCACCCACGTCAGCTGCGCCCAGACGGTCGAGGCGATGCGGACCCTGTGGCGGCACAGCGACGACGAGCTGCTCAGGCTCGGGCCGCGGCCGATCCCGCCCGGCACCTTCCGGATGATCTCGCTGGGGCTGATCCACGTGCCCGACCTGCGGGCCGCGCTCGAGCGCCTGACCGAGTTCGCGTCGATCACCACGGGCTACACCCGCAGCCGTCTCGTCGTCGATGACGCCACCTGCCGGATCGAGATCGCCGCCGAGCCCGGCACCCGCATCCCGCCGCTCGCCGCCGAGATCATGCTCGCCCTCGTGCACCGCTTCCCGGCCTGGCTCGCCGGAAAGCACATCGTGCCGTCCCGGCTGGAGCTGCCCTTCCCCGAGCCCGGGTACAGCGACGCATACGTGCCGGTCTTCGGCCGGATGCCGGTCTTCGACGCCCCGGCGGTGTCGATCAGCTTCGACGCCCGGCACCTCACGGCCCCCGTCGTGCGCGGGGAAGCCGACCTGCTGCGCTACCTCCGCCGCTGGCCGGCCGACCTGATCCTGCACCGCGACTACGGCACGACGACCGCCGCCCGCGTACGCAACGTCCTCGAACGCGGCGACACCACCGAATGGACGCGCGCCGACGACGTGGCCGCCAGGCTGTCGATCAGCCCCCAGCACATGCGGCGGCTCCTGCGGCAGGAGGGCACGTCGTTCCAGCGAATCCGGGAGGAGGTGCTGCGGGACCTGGCCGTCGCGAGCCTGGAGCGCGGCAGGGAGTCGATCGAGGAGATCTCCTCGCGGCTCGGCTTCTCCGAGCCCAGCGCGTTCCGGCGGGCCTTCACGCGCTGGGTCGGCAGCCCGCCGGGCGCCTACCGCGCCCGGCACACCGTCTGACCCGGGGCTGTCGGGTGCGGCGGCGGACCGCCAGGCCGATCGCGACGGCCGTCCCGGCCAGGCACACCCAGGCGAAGGCGTCGCCGATCACCCGGTGGACGGTGGTGGTGCCGCGCACGGGCACGTCGGAGAAGACCACGTGCCGGTCGCCGCCCGCGTAGTCGTGCGCGGCCAGCACCCTGCCCTGCGGGTCGAACGCCCCCGACACTCCGAACTCGGCCTGCCGGACCATCGCGTACCCGTTCTCGATCGAGCGCAGGCTCGCCTTCTGGCTGTGCACCGGCCCGATCTCCGCCCAGTCGCGTGCGGGCACGAGCACGATGTCGGCGTCCACGCGCATCAGCTCGGGAAAGTCGGCGTCGAAGCAGATCACCGTGGCCAGCCGCCCGTACGGCGTCCGCGCGACCGGCACCACGCCGTCGCCCGGCGGGTAGAACTCCAGGCCGGGAATGGGATGGGCCTTGTTGTAGACCCAGACCCGCGTGCCTGCCGGGTCGTACAGGTAGGTGCGGTTCGCCGCGTAGGGCGCCTGCGGCAGGACGACGGACACGGCGGCCTGCAGGTAGATCCCGCTCTCCCGCGCCACGGCCGCCACCTGGCCGAGGAACGCCCGCTCGTCGGCGGCCAGGACGCCGGCGGCCTGCTCGGACCACATCACGATCTTCGCGCCCGCCTGCCCCGCCTCCCGCGTCCTGGCCAGCAGGTTGGCGTTGACCTTGCCGAAGGCCGTCCGTACGGTCGCCTGATCCTGTCCCGCCACCTGCTGCGGGGTGAGGTCCGCGCTGAGCGTGGCGCGCAGTTCGCGGGTGACCGAGGTGTCCGGGCTGATGCCGGCGACCCGCACGGTGCCGCCGTCCGGCGGGAGGAACGCGAGCCTCGCCCCGCCGGCGAGAAGGGCGATCAGGAGCACGACGACGTACGCGGCCGCGCCACGGACGGCGTTCGCCCGCAGGCGGTGCTCCCAGAGGTGGTTCGCCGTCGTCGCGAACCAGCCGATGAGGAACCCCACGCCGTACGGGCCGGTCACCGACACGACCTGCAGCAGCGCCAGGTCGTCGTGCTGGGTGGCGGCCGGCACGCCGAACGCGGTGCCGAACGGGCTGAGCAGCGTCATCAGGAACTCGCAGGCCGCCAGCGCCGCCGGGAACAGCAGCAGGGACGTGACCGTACCCGCCCTCGGGGAGACGAGCCGGTCCACGACGTACGGCACGACCGTCAGGGTGCCCAGCCCGATGATGCCCACCACCACGATCACGGTCATCGGCACGGCGGTCTCGACCAGCCAGAACACGCCGGCCAGCGCCGAGGCCGCCCACACCGCCGCGAGCCCGCCGAGTGCCGGGCCGGTCCGTACGAACCTCAGCAGGAAGACCGGGGACAACCACGCCGCCACGGCGATGTCGAAACGGCCGTGAACCGCGAAGAGCCACAGCAGCGTCCCCGCTCCCAGCCAGGCCCACCGCCACCGACGTCCGCCAGGGACCGGCGGCGCGGCCTCGCTCCGCCGCTCGATCTGCTCTGCCCGCATGTGATCCTTCCCCGCCGTCGAAGCCTCCGCCCGGAGGGTTCGACCAGTGCCTTGCGCGACGGCCGATCCGGTCGCGGACCGACGCTAACCGCGGCACCCTCCTGAGGGCTGTGACCCGGCCTCTCTTCATTCATGACCGAACCGCTCCTCGCCCGGCCAGGAATGCCTCGCTAAAAGGGGAGTCCGAGAAGATACTGAGCGGGTGGAGCGCGAGCGGCCGAGCCAGAAGTTCCTCTGGATCGTCTTGGCCCCAGTAGCGGTGGCGATCATCATCGCACTCGTCAACGGCCCTACCGGCAACCTCTACGACTGGTTCGGGAACGAGCAGCCGTCTCCCTCTACCGGAGCAGGATCACCCAGCGCTCCGCCGGCGGAAACCGCCCAGCCGAGCAGCCCTCCGTCCGAGACGCCCATAGGCGACGATCCGCCGCCCATTTACCGGCAGAAAGGCATCAACCTTTCGAAGGGCTACACGATCTCCTTCTCCGACAGGCCCATTCGCCCGAACCAGGAGAACGGGACGATGGGCATGAGGCATGACGGTTACGTGTCGGTGCGCGGTGGACGGCAGGTGGTCCTCCTGAAACCCGGGCAACCACGTGAATACCGCACCTGCCGCGACGACACCCGTTACTACCAGCACGTCACCATCCCCGGCATTCCCGGCTCGAAGCTGCCGGAGGGTGCGGCGCTCTGCGTCACCGACACGGACAGCGGGCTGATCACGCTCGTCAAGGTGACCGGCTGGAGCGACTCGGACGAGGACGCCCACTACATGACCCTCGACGTCACCGTCTGGCAGGGGCCGGTCTACGACTGAGACTCACCGCCGGGGTCGCGGCCAGGCGCCTTCGTCAAGGCGCTGCCAACGCACCAGCGTGCCGTCCGACGTGCGCGAATGTGATTTCCGGCGCCGGAATTAATGGGTCCTGAAGAACAAGTAAATCGTCATTAAAGCGATGACTTCTAGCGTGCCAGCCATATCGGTTGAGCACCGGGCGACCGAACCACCACAACGCTGTCGGCAAGCATCGTACGCAACGGAGAGGGACGGGCTTCATGGACCTGCATCCATGGGATCGTCGCGGCCGGACGATCGACTTCATCAGAAGTATACGCGCTTCCCAGGATGAGATCTGGGAACGGCTGTCGACCCCAGCCGGCATCAAATCATGGCTACGGATGTCAGAGGTCGAGCTCGAACTGAAAGAAGGCGGTGCGTTCCGCTTCGCGTTGCACACCCAAGGGCGGGCTGACGTGGCGGCGAGCCACGAGATCGTGGGCCGGGTCAAAGAGGCCGTCCCCGGGTGGCTGCTGGCCCTTGAGTATCCCCTGCCCGCGAGCGGCGTCTGGACGGACCTGAGCTTCCAGCTCCGGCCCTCCTATCCGGTTTTCCACCAGGACTATCCGGTCGAGTGCGATCTCTGGTTGACCCATTCCGGTTTTCCGCACGAGGGACTGGGCCTTTTCGAGTTCGACGGTCACCACCGGCACTGGCGCCAGCGTGTGCTCGATCTCGCGGTGGACGTCGAGGGGCGCCCGCCCTTGCCGAGGCCCTCCTGCCTGTCGGGCCTGCAGTTCGTCGGCGGCGCCACCGGCATCGGCCTGCTGGTTTCGCAGGCGATCAAGGGTTCACCGGCGGATGTCGCCGGCATTCGCGAGGGCGACGTCCTGGTCAGTGTCAACGGGATCCGGATGAACGCCCTGGACGATTTCCATGACTGGATCGACGAATGCGAACCGGGCGACGTCGGCGAGGTCCGGCTCCAGGACCGTACGGTGCGACTGGCCACCGAAGACTACGAAACCGCGCGCCGGCGATTCCTGCTGCGGGCGGATGAGGATTGGGTTCCGGCCCGACGGTGACGGCGGACGGGGCTCGATGGAAAGAGCGAGACCCATCGCTCGACATAGCGAATTCCGAGAGGAGGTGCACCATGAACAAGTCGACCGAGGCGAAGACGATTCAGCCTAAGCCGGTCATCTTCACCAAGAAGTCGGTGGGGGCCGCGAAGAACCTCGCCATTGCGGGTTGCATGACCAGTTACTGATTCCCGGGCACCCGGCGCCTGCGTTCCCGGCGGCGCCGGGTGCTCATCCGAACGCACCGAAGGACACTTTCCGATGACCGATGTCGGCGGCGCCTACGCCCTCCGACGCTGGCTGCCGCTGATAGCGCCTGCGCCGGGCCGGGACGCGCCTGTTCATCTCCAGCATGCGATCCACCTGGCCTCGGGCGATCTCGGTGAACACCGGTTGCCCTGGTCCTCGATCATGTATCCGGCGAACGTACGCTACAACGCCTGCCGGTCGTTCGGCCTCGACCCGGATTTCGGCGCCTGCGCCGCCGAGTTCGACGCGGCGCCCTTGCGGACACTGCAGTCCGACCTCGACCGTCTCGACGAGCTTCCTCCGTCCCGGATCGCGGCCGTGATCGCCACCCTCAACTGCCTTTCCGAGCAGCGCCTGCTGCCGGACATCATCGAGCGACTGCCGGACGGCCACACCGACCGCGACGGCGGCATGATGTGGTACCAGGCCACGCGCGGCCTGCGGCAACTCGGCGGATACGACGAGTTCGTCGAGGACCGGCTCGTCCGGGTCGGCCTGGAGTCCACCCCCGACGTCGGCCTCAACTCGCTCATCCAGCTGACCTCCACCTACCTGCGGGTCGCCCGGGATGCCGACCGTGCCCGCTGGTCGCTGGAAGGCGCGGAGAAGGCGCTGGCGAGCCTGGGCTCGGACACGCCGTTCCTCAACGCGCTGCTGGAGTCCCGGTTCCACCGCGTCAGGGCGCTGCTGCAGATCCGGGTGGGTGAGCCGGGGCCGGCCCTTTCGACCATGGCGGACTGCGTGCGGGCCGCGGACGTCGCGACCACGCTGTCGGCGGAAATGTCGTCTTATTCGGGCTTGCTGGCGGCTGAGAACTACAAGATCGTCTGTGAGTCGCAGATGAAGCTCGCGGGAATCCTGCGGGATGCGGACGATCTGTACCACTGGGCCACCGAACTGATCAGAGTCGATCCCCTCGATGTCATGACGTGGCGTCACGTGGGCGAGTCGTTGATCTTGATCGGTGCGACCGCGGCCGCGGGACGGGTGACGCTGCTGTTCGCCGCGATGGGCGGGCACGGCATCGAGCGGCTGACCGGGCGACTGCGCGAGACGACGGCTGCGGTCGTCAGCACGCCTCCCTCCTTTGACGAGACGCTCGACCGGGCGGCGCTCGCCCTGTTGCCATGACGGAGACCGACACGCCGACCCACGTCGCCGGCCCTCGGGTGGTCCGGATCGGCACCTGCGTGGCGATGCTGGCGGCCATCACGGTGGGCGGGCGGATCACGGACGCGGCCGTCCTGATGGCGGCGGCGGTGCCCGGATCGGCGATCAGCCTGAGCATTACAGGCCTCGCCGCCGGGATCCCGTTCCTGCTCGCCGGCGGGATCGGGCGGCTGCTCCTGCTGGCGCGGCTCAGCCCGCGCGCGGCCATCTTGCTGGGCTCCGCGCTCGGCGCGCTGGCGGGCGTGGCACTGGCCACCGGGCTCGCCGACGCCGGCGCTCGCCCGTTCCTCGTGTACGCCCCACTCGTCGTGGTGACCATCGCGAACATCATCGTCAACGCGACGTGGATGAGCAGCCTGCCGGAGATCCTCCCTGACCTCACGCGCCGGCGCAGGACGATCGGAATCACCGCGACCGTGACGTCCGCCGGCGCCGCGGCCGGTCCGGCCATCGCCGGCCTGTCCTTCGGCTTTCTCGATCTGAGCGGCCTGTGCCTGCTGTACGCGTCGACCAGCGCGGCCGGGGGCATCGCCATGGCCGTCGCGATCGGCGCGCTCTCGCCCGCGGACCAGCCGGAGACGACCGGCGCCGACCGGCCTGACAGGTTCGGCGGTGTCCGCGACATCGTGCGCTCGCGACGGGCCCGCGGTCCGGTTCTCGTTCAGGTCTCGACCAATCTCATCGTCTTCGGCGTGATCTACAGCCTGCCGGTCCGAGCCGTCCAGGAGGCTTGGCCGCCCTCCTGGGTCGCGATCGGCATGGCCGCCCTGATGTCCGGAACCATCGCTGGTTCGCTTCTCGCCACCGTGGCGCCGAGCCACCGCCTCTATGCCACGGCACTTCGCCTGGAACCCCTCTTCCGGGCGATCATGTTGCTGCTGTTCGCGTTCGCCGCCGACGGATATCCGGCCTGGCTGTGCCTTTTCCTCTTCTCGCTCCCGCAGGGCTTCGGCCGGGTCGCCCGCCAATCGATGATGACCGAGGAGTTCGGCGCGGCGAACCGGTTGCAGGTGATGGCGACCTACCGCGGCATGCTGGGGGCATCGATGGTCATCGCCCCCTTCGTCATGGAACGCGGTGTCGACCTCATCGGCACCTTCGGCTACACCCTGAGCTGTGCAGTGGCTCTGACGACGCTGTTCGTCCTGCAGGTCGTCGACACCCCGAAGGGAGAACGGCCATGACCGTCGGCATGAACGTGACCTGCCCGGAGAGCTGGAAGATCGCCCATGGCGCCGGCCTCACGCTGCGACCGGCCGTCGGATTCTACGAACTCCTGCTGGACAACTTCCTCCATCTCGAACCACGCGACGTCCGGGCCGAGATCGGCGACATACCGATCAGCATCCACATCATGAACTCAGGCTGGGCCAACCGCGATCCGCGCGGGCTCGCCGATCTCGCCGCCCGCGTCCGGGACTGGTGCGCGAGCTTCGAGGTGCTCTACGTCTCCGATCACCTTCTGGTCACCGCCGACGAGCACGGGCGCAGGCTGCCGATCGTGCGCGAGATCGACTACGCCGACCCGTCCGTCGCCGGCCGCGCGGCCCGCTGGCAGGACCTGCTCGGCACGACCCTGCTGCTGGAGAACTTCGCCTCGGAGTCTCCGCGCGGGGACGGGCAGGTGCCGTACTTCCGGGAGCTCTGCGAGCAGCACGGCATCCGGATCCTCTTCGACGCGAGCAACGCGTTGATCGCCGAGCAGAACGGCGGTGACCGTTGGGACCTTTGGGGCGAGCCCGATGTGCGCGCGTTCGTGGCGGCCGGACATGTCAGCGGATTCAGGCCCTCCGACCTCGACCCGGCCATGCTGGTCGACACCCACGACTGCCCGCTGGACGAACGCTCACGCTCGCATGTGCGAATGATGAGGCAGCAGGGCTGGTTGCCGCCCACGATGGTGGTCGAGCGGGAGAGCGTGCTCGATGCCGCATCCTGGCTGGCGGACGTGCGCTGGGTCGGTGAGCTCTATGCCTGAGCCCCGATCCGTTACCGATCCCCTGTTCCGTACGTTCTGGGGCGGCGTTCCCGGCACCGGCACGCCGTCCGACCGGCGACGCGCCCGGGTGATCGCGGCACTGACGCACCGGAGCCTGCGCCGTGACGTCGAACTCGCGATGCCGAACCTGCCCCGGGTCCGTGGCGCGGGGTGGGAACGGGACTTCGGCAGGTTCCTGGACGCGGCGCTGGCCGAGGGGATGGACCTCGGCTGGCGACTGCCGCTGGAGCTCTGCGGCTACCTGCGCCTGGAAGATCCGGCGGTGTGGGCGGAGGCGGCCTCCTGCGCGACGCTGCGGTGGTTCACGATGGGCGATCCGTACCAGCGCTGGATGATGCTCTCCTGCCGCGACGCCGGGGCCGAACTGTGCATGGGGCTCCGGCGCGGCGGGCTCGCCGACGACAACGACATCTACACCGCACCGTACGAACACGTCTGGCCGGCTCGGTTCGCGATGGCCACGGGCACCTCGGCCACCCCGGAGGTCCCCCACTCGCCCGACGGCTGGCGGACCTTCGGCTACGGCCTGACGGCCCGGCTCCCCCTGTCACTGAACACCGCGCGACCCGAAGGAGGTGCCCCACGATGAAGGTGTGTCTGGTGTCCATGCCATGGGCACAACTGGACCTGCCCTCTCTGGCGCTCGGCGTCCTCACGTCCGTCTGCGAGAGGACCGCCTGCGTCGAGCGAGTGGACGTCGAATACGCGAACCTCGCCTGGTACGAGTTCCTCGCCGAACGGCTGGAGTACGCCCCGGACCGGTACGAGGTCCATTCGCTGCACTCCTACTTCTCGGGCGCGGGTGACTGGATCTTCTCCTCGGCGCTCAACGGCGTGGACTGGAACACGCCGGATTTCGCGGCCTATGCCGAGAGCTGGGGTCTCGACGTCGACGAATGCGTCACGCTGCATCGCCTGGCGCCGGAGTTCATCGACCTGCTCGCCGAGCGGATCGCGCGTACCTGCCCGGACGTGGTCGGAGTCTCGAGCGTCTTCCAGCAGAACATCGCGAGCCTGGCTCTCGCCAGGGCACTCAAGCGGCTTAAGCCGGATCTGATCACCGTGTTCGGCGGGGCGAACTGCGACGGCGTCATGGGCGAGGCGGTGGCCAGGAACTTCGACTTCGTGGACTATGTCGTCCGGGGCGAGGGTGAGGAAGCCCTTCCGCGGCTCCTGGAGGGCCTGCACCGCTCGGATCCGTCCGCGGTGAGCGCCGTTCCCGGCCTGGTCGGCCGGCACGGCGGCGAGCTGTTCGCCAATCCGATGCGATCGGGGTTCGTGCCGCCGGGGCGGATACCGAGGCCGGACTTCGACGCCTTCTTCGAGCGCTTCGCCGGCAGCCGGGTCGCCGAACACCACTCGCCGAAACTCGTGCTCGAGGCCAGCCGGGGCTGCTGGTGGGGCGAGCGGCACCACTGCACCTTCTGCGGCCTCAACGGCTCGATGATGACCTTCCGCAGCAAGTCTCCCGAATCCTTCGTCGACGAACTGGTGGAGCTGGCGGAGCGACACCAGTGCCTGAATGTCTACGCCGTGGACAACATCCTCGACCAGGCCTACATCGGCACCGCGATGACCGATCTGGCCGCTCGCGATCTGGACCTGCACGTGATGTTCGAGGTCAAGGCGAACCTCCGGCGCGATGACCTGCGGACGCTCAAGGACGCCGGCGTGGTCTGCGTGCAACCCGGCATCGAGAACCTCTCCTCCCGCGTGTTGCGCCTGATGGACAAGGGCGTGTCGGGCGCGCAGTGCGTACGCTTCCTGCGCGACGCGGACGAGCTGGGGATGACGGTGCTGTGGAACTATCTCTACGGCTTCCCCGGGGAGCAGGATCGCGACTACACCGACGTGCTGGAGTCGGCCGAGTCCCTGGTTCACCTGCCCCCTCCCGGATATGTCGGGCGGATCCTGCTGGAACGCTTCAGCCCTTACTTCAACGATCCGGCGTTGGGACTGCCGAATCGCGGGCCGCACTCCCGCTATCGCATCTCCTATGACCTGCCGCTCGCAGAGCTCGACGATCTCGCGTACGTCTTCCGATCGCAGGCGCAGGGCATCGCCGCGCAACCGGATGTCGCCGGGCGCGTATCCGGCTTCGCCGAGTACTGGCGGAAGGTGTTCCCCGAATCCTCCCTCGTGCACTATTCGAGGATCGACGGCTCCTACCTGATCGCCAACAGCAGACCGAACTTCGCGTGGAGCACGCACATCCTGACGGATCCTGTGGAGAAGGCGCTGTACGCGGCGCTGGACGCGCCACGCCGCCGCCGGGAGATCGCCAGGCGCGTCGGAGCGTCCGAGACCGAGGTCGAGAGCCTGCTCTCCGACTGGACCGAACGAGGGCTCTGCTTCACCGACGACAGCGGTCTGATCGTCCGGCTCTCGACCGCGGGCGTCGATCCGGCCAACAGCCGAGTCGAGGTGCCCTCATGATCAGTGCGACCTACGCGGTGCGGCCGGAGCAGCTGACGGCGGACGGCCAGGACCTGGGGCTGCCACCTCCGAACACCGTCCCGCAGGACGTCCCCGACGTGGCGGCTCTGTGGAAGGCGGGCTACCGCGCGGTGTTCGTCGACGGCCGCGATGGCGCCGCAGCGGCCGATCTCTGCCGCCTTCTGGCATCGCTCCGCGACCTCGAGTCCGCGGGGTTCCGGATCCGCTGGGCCGCGCCGGCGACGCTGCTCGACCGGGTCCCCGACTGGACGCTGCTGACCCACCTGCCGGCCCCCGAGTCGGGCCTGGACGCCGGCACCCAGGCCGAGTGGCGCGCCATGTATCGCTTCGGCCGGCTGCGCTGGTTCAAGGGACCGGGCTTCATCAAGATCCACGACCAGCGGTGCGACGCCGGCGTGGTGCTGACCCTCACCGATCACGTGCATCTCGACTTCGTCGAGCGGGCATCGGGCAGCGGCGTGTTCCGTCCCGACGTGGCGTGGTACGCCGGCGAGGAGATCGAGGTGTTCCACGACGCGGGCCTCATGCTGCGCCTCGACGACGATCACGTCTGGCTGGCCGGACGCGTCCGGCGATGGTCCAACCCCTCGCAGCTGATGGCGCCTTGACATGACCGCCGACCTCGCGCCCGCGGACGCCGACTTCCGCCGTACGATGGGCTGCTTCGCCACCGGCGTCGCCGTCGTGACCGTCGGCGGCCCGGAACCCCACGGCATGACCGCCAACTCGATCACCTCCGTGTCCCTGCACCCCCCGACGATCCTCGTATGCGTCGGTCGCAACGCGTCGATGCACGCCCGGCTCATGACGGCCGGCTGCTTCGGGGTCTCCGTGCTCGCGGGAGACCAGGAGCGGTACGCGCGCGCCTTCGCGGACCGCGCACGGCCGCGCGGCCGTGCGCAGTTCGCCGGTGTGCCGCACCGAGCGGGCCCGAGCACCGGCGCACCGGTGCTCGACGGGACGGCCGCCTGGGTGGAGTGCGAGCTCATCGGCACCCACGCCGTCGGAGACCACTCCATCTTCATCGGCTCGGTGCTCGACCTCGGCTTCTCGCGCCGGCCGCCGCTGGTCTTCTGGTCCGGAGGATACGTACGGCTGCCGGTGGCCGTGGACGCGGGCGGGGACACGTCCCTCCGACCGCCTACGTGAGCCGGCTCTGGTCAGGAACCGTACGTGGTGACCTTCCACAGATAGCCGTCCGGGTCGCTGAAGTAGCCGAAATATCCGCCCCACTCGGCGGGAGCCGCCTCCCTGACCACGCTCCCGCCCGCCGCCACCGCGTTGCGCATCATCTCGTCCACCACCTTTCTGGAGTCGGGGTTGATGTGGAAGGAGGCGCCGCGGAATCCGGATCCCTCCGGAGAGACCCCGGCGTCCTGTGCCGCCGCCTCCCATTCGTAGAGAGCCAGCTGCGGGGATCCCTCGCCCAGGCTGAGCAGAACGAATCCTCGGGTGTCCTTGTCGATCTCGCAGCCCAGGCCTTCGGCGTAGAACTTCTTGGCGCGGGCCAGGTCCTTGACCCCGAGCATGATGGCACTCACCTGTGGTGACACGGTTCTCTCCTGATGGTTTCGAAAGGTTGGTCAGAGGCGTTCTCGGCGACCACTCCGCGTAGGGCTGGTCCGTTCCCCCCCACCTGCTCGGCCAGGCCTTCGCGGCCGTGGAAGCCGACTCGCGAGCCTCCGTCCGATTCCATGAACACGACGACCCCGTAGTCGTCCTTGATGCTCCAGCCGAGCCCCTCCGTGTAGAACCGCTTGGCTGCGTCCAGGTCCCGGACGCCGAGGAGGATCGAGCTGACGTGCGCTTTCATACCCCGTCCCCCTTGTGAGCGAAGTGCATGTGCCGCCTGGAACGGCAGGCGGCACATGCCGGCCGGGCCCGGATGTCACATCGGCGTGGGTTCGCCGGTCAATCGGTATGACAGGCCGCGACGGAGGAATGTGACCGATGGTTGACCATGACTGGCTGAGCGAGCGGTTCGCCGAGCATCAGGACCGCCTGCGGGCGGTGGCGTACCGGATGCTCGGCTCACCCGGCGAGGCCGAGGACGCGGTGCAGGAGGCGTGGCTGCGGGTCAGTCGCGCGGACACCGGTCAAGTGGAGAATCCGGCCGGATGGCTGACCACGGTCGTCGCGCGGGTCTGCCTGACCATGCTCGAGGCCCGCCGGTCCCGGCGTGAGGAGCCCGCCGGCGCGCTGCCGCCCGAGCCGGCCGCGGGCATCCACCCGAGCGGCCAGGCCGGCCCCGAGGACGAGGCGCTGCTGGCCGATTCGGTCGGTATCGCGCTGATGGTGGTGCTGGACACGCTGACTCCCGCCGAGCGGCTCGCGTTCGTCCTGCACGACATCTTCGCGGTGCCGTTCGGCGAGATCGGCGCCATCGTCGACCGCTCCCCGGCGGCCGCCCGGCAGCTCGCCAGCCGGGCCCGGCGCCGGGTGCGGGGAGCGGCCGGGGCGTCCGACGCCACGCGATCCCAGCAGCGGGAGATCGTCGACGCCTTCCTGGCCGCCTCCCGGAACGGAGACTTCGGCGCCCTGCTCGACCTGCTCGATCCGGACGTCGTGGTCGGCGAGATGCGCGGCGGCCACGCGGTGGCGGCCTTCTTCTCCGGACGCGCCCAGGCCGCCCGCCCGGCACTGGTCGACGGCGTTCCGTCGGCCGTCTGGTCGCACCACGGCCGGCCGAAGGCCGTCTTCACGTTCACCATCGCCGACGGCAAGATCACCAGCATCGCCATCGACACCGAGCCGGACCAGCTCCACGACCTCGACATCGTCTTTCTCCGAGCCGGCGACAAGGGCCGCGACGAGCCGTAACCGTAACCCCCGATCGATCCGGCCGGATCCGCCACGGTCATCCGGTCGTATCCCGACGCCCGCAGAGTTTCCAGAACCGCACCCAGCAGCTCCGCTTCCCGCGCGGCCCCACCTCTGAACGCTTCACCGACATGCGCACGCCGCACGAGCCGGCCCGCGCTCACCGGGGCGCATGCGCGGCCATCTGCGGCAGAGCCGTGGAGAGGACGCCCGCCCGCGGCGCAGTCTCCAGCCCTCTAATCGGGGTCGGTCATCGCCTTCCTGAAGTCGCTCGGCGTGACGCCGTACGCGTGACGAAAGGCGCGGCTGAAGTCAGCGGCGCGGACGAATCCCCACCGCGAGGCGATCTCATGGATCGGCCTGCTCGTCAGCGCGGGATCGGCGAGATCGCGGCGGATGCGGCGCAGGCGGTGGACCCGCAGCCAGCCGGCGACCGTGGCGCCCTGCGCCTGGAACAGCTGGTACAGGTAACTGAGCGAGATGTGGTGCGCGGCGGCGATCTTGCGCGGGGTGAGCTCGGGATCGCGCAGGTTCTGCTGAATGAATGTTTGGATACGCAGGGTCAGGACATTCCTGTGGGACTCCGGAGACGGCTCCGCGCGCTCCTCGATGGCGGCGGCGAAGGAGGCGGAGATCAGGTCCAACGCGACCATCCCCAGTCGTGCCCCGTCCGCCGGCCTCAAGGACTGCTTCTCCAGGGTCAGATCGCGGACGAACCCCTTCAGCAGGCTCGGCACCCCGCCCGACGCCTGCTGGACGACTCCCAGGACGTCGTCCAGTTGCCGATCCGAGAACGGCAGCAACGGCCTGGGGATCTCCACCGTGGCCATCTCGAAGGTGTCCTGGCCGTCGGCGGCCTGGAACTCGACCTCGTGCACCCGGGAAAGGTCGTGAGCGACCAGGTCGTCACAGCTCGCCGCGAAGCCCCGGTCGTGCCAGACGGCCCGTACGGCTCCGCGTAACGGCACCACGACCTGCACCACCTCCTGGCCGGCCAGGGGGATGGAGCAGGCGTCCAGTCGAAGCGCGTGCATTGACTTCCTGCCGACCCGCGCGATCCCGAGGTCGACGTGATGATCGAGAACGGACACCGACGTAGGTTCACCAAAACCGGTCATATCTGTCAACCGTTTGTGCGGCGCGGCCCTGGTCAGCCGGTATACAGCGCTG
Source organism: Nonomuraea sp. B10E15 (assembly GCF_039871615.1). NCBI lineage: Bacteria > Bacillati > Actinomycetota > Actinomycetes > Streptosporangiales > Streptosporangiaceae > Nonomuraea > Nonomuraea sp. B10E15. The sequence continues at coordinate 41,020 of NZ_JBDPMB010000002.1, read as the reverse complement.
GCCCGATGTGAGAGCCGGCGCCGACCTCGGCCGACCGGGCCTCGCAGCCGTTTCAGACCGGCTTGATGACCTTGGACTTCGACACGTGCGATGTACCGGGTTTCTGCAGGCCATAGGCCTACTTCAGGAGTTGGCGGGCCATCACCATGCGCTGGATCTGGTTGGTGCCCTCGTAGATCTGGGTGATCTCCGATGCCCTAGCCAGCGGCCTTGAGGAACCTGTCAATCAAGCCACTGAGCAGGCATTACAGCTGCGACTGGCTCTCACCGCTTCTCGCTGGTCTCGACGCTCCCACGGAACAACGACGGAACAGAGTCCTCAACCGGCAGTCGAGGGGTACCGCACTATCGCCAAATCTTCGACGAGATCTTCCAGGGTGAGGTCGGCGTTCAGCGTGGTGACGACCGCGTGCGTCAGCGGGCGAAGTGCGTAGACGTGCCGCACCGCTTCGAGGTCCACGGGGACTTCGTAATAGTCCTCGGCGAACCTCTGGAATGCCTCCGGAGAAGGAGCGACGAGCCGGGCGAAAAGGTACGCAGCTCCATCGGGGTCGCTCTGGCACTCCGGATAATCGATCTCACCGGCCATCAACTGATCGTCTCCTACCTCATGCCACAGACAGACGGTCACGATCGGCATGCCGTCCTGGTTGCAGAACGCGGGCTTCTCTATGCCGGGGTGGAAAACCTCAGGAACCGAGTCGAGCACTCCCTGCCACAGCCCGTCATTGCCATACGGGCTCATCACCGCCTCGTGGGCGAAGCCACGGATGTACGCACCCGCTGCGGAGATGATGATGGAGTACTCATCTCCTGACCCGTTGCGCATCGAGGCCATCTCTTCACCCGGCCCCCAATCCGAGTTGAAGGAGTGGTACCGGTTGGACCACTCCGGGCTCAGGATGGCCTCCAGCACGGTCATGGACCGGCACAGGTCACGGAGCACCGGGATATCCGGCAGCAACGAACGGCCTCGCTCAGCCGCGGCATCCAGTGGCAAGGCCCGACGAAGGAGGGCTTTGCCGGCGATCGCCCCAGCCTGTACATCGGGGACCGAAGTCGGCGATCGTAACGGCCTGAGCCACCTAGCCTGTACAACCGATGCCCGCTGTGGCTGACACTCCTCGTCACCCGTAGCACTCTCGCATGCATTTACCGATACAGATGCTTACGCTGCCGATACATTTGAGGAAGGATGACACTCCTAGAAGGACTCGCCAGGGAGCGGCGTAGGTCTTCGAGTTCGCGTGCTGCCAGTGTACGCCTGTGTTACGGAGATGGATGTGCAAGCAGAACTACGAATCACTAGTGACGATGCGGTCCGCGACCTATCCTCACTGCTCACATGGCTCCAAAGTCAACGCGAACTGCAAGGATTGGTGCGGACAGTACGCCGTCCCCCATCCACGGGGGAATTGGGCGGAGCTGTCGAACTACTCACCGTCGCGCTCGGTTCGGGTGGCGTGGGCGTGGTGCTGACCCGGGCGCTCACCGTATGGCTAACGAACCGAAAAGCCGACGTGAACGTGACCGTTACTACCGAGGCTGGAACCGTGACGCTTGAGGCCAAACGGGTTGATGATGCGCTACCGCTGCTGCAGGAAGTTCTAAAACACGAAAACAGCAAAAAAGATGAGGCTTGATCCGGTTGCAGCATGGCAGGATTCACGGGCAATCCTGATCGGCGTTTCAGCCTATCGGGACGAACGACTTCCCAAGATAGTCGCTGCAGCTAACAGCCTCCAACAACTGAACGGCGTGATCACTTCTCCCCATCTATGTGGATGGCCAGCAGATCGGGTTACTGTTCTATCCGATCCGTCCGACAGTCGAACTGTCGCTATGCAGATACGACAGTTCGCGCAAGAAACCAGAGATGTACTGCTGCTATATTACGTCGGCCACGGAACTCTGACCCCTCACGGCGAACTATGCCTATCGGTTACAGACACTGATGCCGATAATCCTGATCTGACCGGGGTGGAGTATAACCGCATTCGCTCAGCACTCAGGGATAGTCCAGCGCGAGTCAAAATGGTCATCCTGGACTGCTGCTACTCTGGCCGCGCAATAAAAACGCTCATCAATCAGGCTACTGTAGTGGCCGACACCACCGAAATCGCTGGCACTTACACCCTAACAGCAAGCGACCTAGCCGCTCACGTACCACCTCCGGAGGAACAGGCCGACGCGTGCACCTCTTTTACTGATGAGCTAGTAAATTTGATTCGGACCGGCATCCCGGATAAAGGCAACCCGCTCACCTTGGGAACTCTGTATATAGAGTTGCGTCGTCGACTCCGCGCTCGGGGCTTGCCAGATCCAAATCAGCGTGGCACCGACACTGCTCACAGTTTTGCCTTCACTCGGAACGCCGCTACATCGCAGCCTGCTGTGACTGCCCTCAAGGCCATTTCCCCCTCAACAGCGCTTACGCATCAGCCTATGCAAACATCGCTGAATCGTGAAACTCGACTCGGCCGTATACCAGACAAGTCTCCCGTTAAACCAAATGCACTGTACAAACTTAGCAGAGTCCCTCTAGGGGAGGGGACGTTCTCACAGGTATTTCTCGCAGCACATCGCACGACCGGCGATCAAGTGGCACTTAAGAGGGCGAGAGCGAACAAGAACGCCCGAGCACGAATTCAACGCGAGATCGAAGTCCAACTTCTGCTCGCACCGCATCCTCATATAATGCCAATTATCGATTACGATCCAGGTCTTCACTGGTACACTATGCCGGTCGCCAAAGGCACATTAAAAGACCTTCGAGACGGATTAAATGAAGACGACCTCGCATCCATCATTACTGATCTTTCATGGGCACTCGAAGCCGCACATGAGCAAGAACTAGTACATCGCGATATTTCTCCTATGAACATCCTTGCATTGGAGAATGGACCTACCCGTCAATATCAATGGGTGCTTGCCGACTGGGGCATGGTGAGGCGCCCATACGGTACCAACTCAGCACGGTTGACTCGCACTGGCGCTAGCGCTGGAACTCCTGGGTTCGACGCGCCTGAACTCGCAAACGACGCTCAAAACGCCTCAGCTGCTGCCGACGTATATTCGCTCGGCCGTGTTGCTGCTTGGTTCCTCACCAAAAAATTCCCCTCCTCGGGGCAACCACTACTCCCCGAGGGTCCTGAATTGCACTGGCGAATGTTCGTAAAGTCGTGCACTGAAAATGATCTCAGCGATCGACTCGCGAGCATGCCTGAAATAAGAGAAGCACTTGCTAACGTCTTCATACTACAGGAAGATCCGCCAGCGCTACGGATACAGCGCTTACTCGACGATACGATCAAGGGATACACTGGCCTCAAAGATCTTATGCAGTTTGCGCAAGCCTATTCCTCCGATGCAGAGATCTATATCGATCACGTAGCGCGGGTTCCAACCGGGAAACTTCGGGAATGGTCCGTTGAGCATCCTTCGCTTGCCTCTGAAATTGCCATCCACATGGCTCAGCATGTACGAACCAGTCAGTGGGGAGATCGAGATCGCGAGTACGTCGCCATCCCGTTGATGTTCATCTTGACAATCCTTCAATCCCTTACCGATGCTCATCACTTCGCTCACGCTATGGATGTGGCCACAAGTTACTTTGCCGCAGATGCATTGTGGGCGTGCGCTCATCAACGCGACCGGACTGTGCAGTGGCTATTGGATCTCAACGCGCCTGCCGACACCGTCATAGCGCGAGCGCTTACCAGCCAACTCAACCTGGTCGACTATTATCGACCGGGGATGACGCCCCGCAGCCTGGCCTTGAGGGCGATCTTCAATGTGTGACTCAGCTCACACCTTCGCCACCGTGGTGCTCCACCCCATCACCGTGGTGGAATAGGCAGGTGCCGACGCCAGCAACTAACCCCAGACGGGCTGAAACGCTCCCAAATATGGACAATACTCCTGGGGCGCTTCCTGCAGAGCCATCAAGCGGTCGTGGGCGCCGCCATGGCACCAGTAGCACTGAACCTTTCGATAGATGGTTCCGATATCCGGCGGGCTTTGCGTCGGACTATGCTGCAACGCTCTTGGAACACCTCGGCCTGAGCCGGCAAGGGATCGTGGTAGACCCCTTTGCTGGATCTGCTGTAACCGGCACAGCCGCACAACGTCTGGGGCTGTCGTTCTACGGAATTGAGACCCACCCCCTCATTGCCGAACTGGGACAACTAAAACTTCAGGAGCCTCCTGCGGCGGGAGCCGGCCTTAATGCTGCATGCGAAAGGCTAATCGAATCAGGAAAGAAAATTCTCGGCACAAAAAAAACCCCCGACCTCGACTGCGAGACCGACCTGGTTCAGCAATGCTTTACTAGGGATACGTTAGTGCAACTTGTCACTTTGCGTAATCTGATTCGTGCAGGCGAGGCGGGCATCTGGAGTGCTTATCTAAAATGGGGACTGCTAGCGACGCTACGTGATGTCGCGTCAGCTCGAGTTGGTTGGCCCTATCAACGTCCAGGTAACCAGCGACACCCTCAGCACAAAGACGTCATCAACCGCCTGCGGCAGCGGGTTCTAATGATGGCTGAAGACCTAGATCGCTTCTCCAAATATCGATCGCCATCACGAACTGATACACACTATACAAGCCAACTAGTTCACGGAGACGCGCGCGACCCTGAGTCATGGGCCAAGCTCCCCTCTACTGGTGCACACGGCTGTGTGTCGTCCCCTCCGTATCTCAACAACTTTGACTACGCTGATGCAACGCGCCTCGAGTTGTACTTCTGGGGAGACGTGACCAGTTGGTCTGAGATGTGTGGCCATGTTCGCTCGGGAATGATTACGGCAACTACCCAACAAAGTAGCGTCGGAGGAGCTGCTGCTGCCACACGCCAACTACAAGACTTTGGGGCCACCGCAGAAAAGGTTGAAACGCTAACCGGTCAACTGCGTGAGGAGCGCGCAGCCCGTGCCCGCGGCAAGGAATATGACCGCGTTGTTCCCGCATATTTTGCCGCGATCGCTCAAGTGCTTCAAAATCTAGCCAATACCCTTCCCTCAAGGGCACCAGCCGTACTACTGATCGGCGATAGCGCCCCGTATGGGATTTATATAGACACTCCCGCATTGATCGCCGAGCTTGCTCAGCAGTGTGGACTGCATCTCGAAAAGGATATTGTGCTGCGGCGACGAGGGCTTCGCTGGGCCACCAACAGCCAGCGTCACGACGTGGAACTCTCCGAGCGTCTAGTCCTTCTACGCCGACAGTGAGGACATGGCATTGCTGGCAAACATCCAGCATGCGTGATCCGCCTACCCTATTGGTCGGCCGCGTGCCGGGCCTGGGTGAAGCTTTCAAGCAAGCGCTGTTTAAGATCGCTAGTTTCCGCCTTGCGATCGAAAACCATGGATCTATACGCAAGCGCATGTGTACTAGCCTTAAACGCTGCAACGAGATCATCGTAGGCTTGTTTTAGTGTGTTCTCACTAATAGGCCGACGAGCAAGTTCTGCGCCAAGCAATGCGATAACATCATTGACGGCAATTTCAGGAACAAAGATTAGCTTCTCTCCTGGCTCACCAGGTTCTACCAATAGGCGATGCGCCAACCGTCGTCGCGCTTCCGTCAAAGGCCATCCGCCTTTGAGTTTCTGCTCACCCGATGACCTTCCTCGCCTACTTATGCCAATAGTACTGGCAAAGGCCTCAGCGCCCGCATGGATCGCCCAATCTACATCTTTTCCATCCTGCGTGTCGTGGTGCCTCTGAATCACAGCACGTTCCATCGTGGTAGATCGATTGACTAGCAGGGCAAGTACCAGTCCAACTGAGACGGGTTGCAACGGCTCTTTGCCGCGGCCGCTGCGCAGTTCAATGACTTGAGTCAAACGATGCAACGCCCATTGACGATAAATACTCAAAGCCTTGCGCTCTGCACTCTCGATCGTGGAATCAGATAGCGCTATATAGTTGCCCTCGTTTTGGCAGGTGGAAAGAAGCTCCATCATGAGCCTAGCCTCCACGCCAACGAGTAGCACGTCTTCCCCTGCTTCGGTCACTAGGGGTTGGCCATACTGAGTGATTCTTCCACGCAAGTCAGGAGACGCCGGCTCTACGGCAGACAACCGTGTTCTCAGGGACTGTCCTCTTGCGACCGGATCGAAGAAATGGCGGCATCGATCGAGGTCTGACTGTAGATCGGAGATTTTGGAGCCATAGCAGGTGTTCCAAAGCGCTATGAGATCCGAGAGCAGCGCCGAGCGCTCCATCTGGGTCAGCACAGCGGGAACCCCGAACACAGAACGTGTAGACGTGTCAGCGCTCTTCATACTTACAAGGATTCCGCATAGTAGCCATGCCGAGCAAGCATAGCCCTTCGATCCGTCCCGATAGCATTCGGGGACGGTGGGGCATTAAGACTTGTCGGCAGAATGAGAACAACCTGGTCATCCGGAGCTCGATTCTTCCGCTTCCTCAAATCCTCAACGAGGTCAGCGATACGTCTTCCATCCAGGTATGCCCCGAACTCATCCAAGGCGATCAGGCGGTTTGGCGTCGATGCGCTATCCCGTTCGAGCTGCAACAATTGAGCGCGGGTATAGGCGAAGGCCTGTTCTCCGCTCGAGAATCCTGCCAGCGGGCGAGTCACACGTTCCCCGCCAAGCGACCAAGATAGTGTCAGATTACGAGGATCAAAGCGTACATCATCACCACCGCCGAACAATGCCTCCTTCATCGACTCGTCATCAAGCCACGCCCGAGCTTCTTCGGCAAGCCATGCCGCCGCCAGGCTGGGATCGTAGACGTTATTCGCTGGAACACGTTCGGGATGCTCAATCCTTTCTGCCAATCCCTTTAGCTGTGCACTAAGGGTTTCGATTGCGCGCTTTGTTTCATCAATAATTCCGCGGGCGCTCTTTACGTGAGAGAGCAGTTCGTCCAGCAGCTTCATCTGCTCTTCCATGGGAAGCTCTTGAAGTCTAGCAAAGTTCGGAAGAACGCGGCCCAACCAATCATAAGAGCCGGCGGTGGCCACTTCAGCTACAACACGATGCACCCCATCAAGGTATTTCCTGGCATCTCGGCTGGTCGACGCCAGCTCAACCGACGCTTGAGTTTCCTCTTTATTAAGTTGTGTTAGATGATCCTCTGACTTTTTCAATTCATTTCGCAAGCGAGATTGGGTTACTTCTGCCTCCCTGCAGAGGCGGTCAAGTTCCTGCATCAGCTCCTCCTCGGTGTGGCCACCACCGATCAAGGCGAGTTCGGAGCGAAGCCGATCAATAGAGGACTGGAGGCTGCGGCCTTGTTGGACGCACGTATTGCGCTCCTTGGTCATCTCATCGAGGCTGCGTCCTCCCTTTCCGGGAAGTCCTGAAACTGCCTTTACCAGCTTTGCTTCAGCATCCCTCAATTTTCCTTCAGCATCTTCGGACGCCGCTAGTTTTTGCAGGACATCATTGAGAGCGCCAAGTCGCAAACGCGCCTGCTCGATATTTTCATTAAGCTGCTGCTCGTCGCTGGTTGGACGCCTTTCGGAGAACTTCTCCAGTTGTTGCTTACACGCATTATGAAGCGAGTGAACGGTCCACGTTGGTGCTTCTTGATCGAACAAAATCTTATCACCGAGATCAGCGGCAATAGCCAACTCCAGGCGAGACACCAGATCTTCGAGCAGCGTGGCGAGCATTGGGCCTGCGCTCACATGAGGTAGCGCATCCTGGAGTTGCGTTAGTCGTTGTTCGATGAGTGCGAGCTCTCTTTGAATACTGTCCCGTGCTGGTGAAACACCTACTTGGGCAGCAGTTTCCCTTAGCTCTTCGGCAGCTGCGTGTTGACTTCTAGTGCAGCGTTCCAATGCTTTCTGCGCTCGGCCAAAGGCATTCTCTGCTCGCTTATCACTGTCTTGCCTTGCATATGCAGCCTCGATTTCCTCATCCAGGGCGTTCTTGCGCATATCCACTGTCGCAAGTTCGCTCTCCAACTGAGACAACCGGTCCTGGTGTCGGGGCGTGGCCCCCCGCAGAGCATCGAGGCGATCTGCCGTTGCAACGGCAGTCGTAAGCAGATCAACTCGTTCACGCGCTCCTCTGGCACGCTGCGAAATTTCGCGTACCACAGTTTCAGCGCGGTCAGCTGACTTGAGCGCAAGCCGAGCGCGATCAGTAGAACAGGATTCCAGCAACTTAGCTAATCTGAAAAGTGGTGCATCGACGGCATCTGCTCGTTCATCTGCTGAGTGCCATGCCGATAGGATATGTCCGCCTATATGTGCACGCGAAGCCAGAATGGTTTCGGGAGTCTCAGCGATATTGAGGTGGTGTACCTGCAGCAAAGATGCTGCATCCCTCAACTTCTTCCTGCGTCCGTCAATAGCGACACGCACCATGTCCTCGCTGAGAGGCTTAGCTTGGCTGCGCGCTCCTTCCTCCCAGTGATTTGGCTCTAGAATCCATTCAATCTCGCGGGCCTCGTTGAGTTGTCTTGCCACAACTCGAGCGTAAATGAGCTCCGAGCAGAACGTGCGCCATGTCACATCATTGAACGGCTGCATGCCTGTGCACAATTGAAGAAGTTTTATTGCGCTTGTTTTGCCAACGCCATTGTAGCCTTCAATCTTGCATAGCGGCGTTGACGGGATCTCGCCGATAATCTTCAGGCCCCTGCGACATTCGGCCTCAATCACCACTTGCATTCGCGACCAACCTCTCCGTGATAGCAATTGGGTCGAAGTTATCGCAGTTAGCTAGTTTCTCTAGGAGTTCCATGTTAAACAGCGGATGAGGTGGCCATATATCTTTTTTGCCTGTAGTGCTTACAGCCCGTTCAACATCTAGGACTATCCTCAGCATCCGCTCGCCGAGCTCGTTCGTACTGTCCATGACAGCCCTTCCCGCTGCTTAGCCAGCCTCAGCAGTCATCCGTCATCAGCTCTAGATAGGCGCTCAGTGTATCTCCCTATCTGTCTGGCGGAAGGGGCATTCTTCAATGCCGTTGGCGCAGCATGTCACTAGTTAGCCGCCGCTGGTGGGGTGCTCGGGCGCTTTCCAGCGACACTATCGATCTTCAACTCTGGTCCACCAGTGGCCGTTGGTCCAGATCATGCATCGTTGTAGTACAGGCATTCGACGATGCCGTGCGTGGGGCGGTCGCCGGCCGCGACCGGCCGAAGAGCCGCAGCGCGGCCAGCGATCGCCCGGCCGCCGAAGGCGGTCGGCTTGATGACGTGGAGAGAAGTTGCTTTCTGGCCTGGCCGTTGCTGTGTCTGGTGGGGCTTGAGTTACTTGGCGCAACGCTGGGCCGAGATCCAGATGCGGTTGAAGCTGGTCAGGTATGTGCTTGCCAGCCCCTGGTCGTCGGTCCGGTTGAGGTGCATGACGGGGGCGTTGGCTGCTGGGGTGCCGTAGGCGTGGGTGTTGATCAGTAGTTGATCGTCTGCGCGGTAGAGGGAGTTATAGAGCACCGTACGGTGAAGCCGAACTTCGATGCCGGGGACGACAAGTAGCGGTCGGTACAGCGTGAGCGCGTTCTTGACCCGGGCTGCCATCACCTCGGCTCCGATCCCTTCGTCGGCTCCGCGTGTGGCGATTTCCGGGGCTTCGGGGTCGCCGAGGAGGATGCACACGTTGACGCCGGTCTTGGCTCGTTCGGTGAGGATGCGCAGGGTGGCGTGGTCTTCGGCGAGGAAGAGGGCGCTGTAGGCGAGGATGTCGATCTGCCTCATGGCGCTGTTGAAGTGGGTGCGCCAGGTCGTCTGGGGGATGGCCCAGCGATGGGGGTAAATCGTGTGGATGCCCTCGGCGAGTGCCCGGCGTTTCGGGGCGGCCTCTGGCCATAGGTCGGCTTCGTCCACGTTGAGGAGGTCGGCGACGGCCCAGCGGTGGCGGGGGTAGGGGGTGCGGCCGTTGAGCCAGCGGCTGACGGTTTTGGGGTCGACGGCCAGGGCTGCGGCAACGTCGATGGGGTTGAGCCGGGCGGCGGCCAGTGCATAGCGGAGGTTGTTGTTCATGACCGGGCTGCTCCTCTCGCAGAACGACCCTGTGCTGCGACGTTAGCATCAGACGTCCCTAGACGTCCCCAAGTTGCGGTGTTCCCGCCCCTGGCCGCGGGGCGAAGCTCGACGCACGGAACCGCACGAGACGTCAGGGAGGACGAGGGTGCGCAAGAGCCAGGCCATCAAGGAGCAGCAGCGAGCGTACGCGGAGCGGCTGCTGGTCGCGCTGGGCGAGCAGCTCGGCGCGCGGGGCGTCCCGCACGTATTGGTCGTCACCCAGGACGGGCGGCCGGCGTTGGATGTGACCGACAGCCGGTGCCGGGTGCGGCGGGTGTTCGTGCACCTGCCGTTCTGCTGGTTCTACTGGGGTGATCAGCAGGACGAGCGGGTGTCGTTCCTGCAGATGGCCGTCGCGGTGGACCGGATCGAGGAGGCCGCGCAGGAGGGATGGGCCGACGGGGAGCAGGGGGATCTCAGCGTCGATCTGAACAAGCTGCTCGATGCCTACCGCGGCTGAGCCTGTGGCTACGGGGCGATGGCTGACCGGCGGTCAGGTCTACATCCAGGTCGCCGATCGGATGCGGGAACGGATCCAGTCGGGTGAGTTCGCCCCTGGGCAGGCGCTGCCCTCTGAGGCGGAGCTGTGCCGGGACTTCGGGGTAGCACGGAACACGGTTCGGCGCGGGCTGGCGATCCTGGAGGAGGAAGGGTTGCTGGTAACGGTTCCGTCCAAGGGGCGGGTGACCGCCGGGAAGAATACGGATGCCCCTTACCGCTACCAGGTGGTCGCCGCATGGTTGCGCGAGCAGATCGAGCGGGGTGACCTCGCTCCAGGCGCGACGCTGCCCAGCGAGGCCAAGCTCCGGCGGGAGCTCACGATCTCGCGCAACACCGCGCGGCAGGCGATGGCCATGCTGGAGCGCGAAGGTCTGATCGTGACGGAGCAGGGCCGGGGGCGGTTCGTCCGGCATGAGCCACCGTCAGGAAGGACGTCCCAGGACGTCTAACCGTCCCCCGGCGTTTTCCGCCGCATTTCATGCCTATCGTGAGGCACGTGGGACATACCGAATGGGCATATGGCCTGGCCAAAGACCTGCTGGAGACGACGTTGCCCCGACGGTGGGCGCACACCCAGGGGGTCGCCGACCGGGCCGAGTCCCTGGCGGCGGTGCTCGGTGCGGACACCGACACGTTGATCACGGCCTGTCTGTTGCATGACATCGGCTACGCCCCGGACCTCGTCAACACCGGCATGCATCAGCTCGACGGGGCCCACTACCTGCGCGACGTGGCCGGGGCGGACGAGCGGCTGTGCCGTCTGGTGGCCTACCACTCGTGTGCGGACAACGAGGCCCGGCAGCGGGACCTGCTCGACGTCCTGGCCAAGGAGTTCGACCAGGAACGGCCGGACCTGGCCAGGGCGCTCACCTACTGCGACATGACCACCGGCCCGGACGGCCGACGCATGGACGTGCTCGACCGGCTGGCCGAGATCCACTCCCGATACGGGCCCGAGCATGTGGTCAGCCGGTCGATCACGGACGCCACCCCGTGCATCGTGTCCTCGGTGCGGTCGGTGGAGGCCGCGCTATCCGATGTACGGCAGGCCGGCGCCGGTTAGGTAGTGCTCGATCCGCATCCGCATCGACCGGTCCATGGGCAGCGACATGACCTCGTCCCGCGGCACCCAGCGGACCTCTCGGGACTCCTCGCTCGGAGCCGGCTCCCCCTCGATCGCGCGCCCGGTCAGGACGATGGAGAACTCTTGGCGGGCCTCGCCGTCGCTGGTGTAGAGGATCACGTGCCGAGGGTCGCTGTAGGTGCCGACCAGGCCGGTGATCTCACACGTGATCCCGGTCTCCTCGACTGTCTCGCGGATGGCCGCCTCCGGGATGGACTCGCCAAGGTCGATGGCCCCGCCTGGGACGGCCCAGTTGTCGTTGTCGCTGCGGCGGATCATCAAGACGTCCCCGACCGGGTTGGTGACGATGACGTTCACGGACGGGACGAGGCTGTTCGGCTCGGGCGCGTCGGAGTCGTCGTAGAAGTCGATGCGCTTGGCCATGATCAGGACTCCACCGGGACGGCCCCGGCCCAGACCTTTTCGAAGCTGTCGACGTAGGTGGTGACCATCTCCCCACCGGCCACTCTCCGCAGGTGAAGGACGGGCGCGTTGCCGGCGCGAGTGCCGTACACATGCATGTTGACCAGGTAGTCGTCATCGGACCGGTAGATCGAGTTGTACAGGATCGTCTGGTGGAGCCGGAGCTCGAAGTTGTCCAGGCCGAACAGCGGCCGGTAGAGCACCAGAGCGGTACGGATCTGTGAGGCCATGCCGTCCCCCACGCCCTCATCCTCACCGCGCTGGGCGACCTCGGCACAGTCAGGGTCGCCGAGAAGGATGCGCACCCGCACGCCCGCCCGCGCCTTCTCACCGAGCAACCGCACCATCGCGGCATCGTCGGCGAGGAACAACCCGCTGTAGACCAGGACACCGATCTCCTCGGACGCGGCAGTGAACAGACGTCCCCATGCGTCCCGGGGCACGGCCCACCGGTGCGGGTAGATCGACAGGACTTCGCTCTCGGAGGCGGCGACCACCTGCTCGCGGGAGAGGGCCTGCGGCCACAGGTATGTCTCGTCCACGCCCAGGTAGGAAGCCGTGGCAAACCGGTGCTTACGGTACGGCTCGCGGCCCTTGGTGATCCACCGCTCCACGGTCTTGGGATCGACTTCGATCGCCTCGGCCAGGTCCACGACGCTCACACCCTTCTGCAACAGCGCCGCGCGTAGCCGTTCGTTCGCCATCTCACCTGCTCCCAAGGACGTCCGGGGACCTGGCCATCGTAGGCCGGACGTCTTGAACATGTCCCGTCGTGTAGTGATCTCGTCCTAACGCTGCGTCGCATTCTCGGTTGCACAACGCCACAACGGCAGCAACCGAAGGAGGAGATGCACTCATGAACATCGAGATCACGATCCTGGGCGAGACGCCCGCCTGCGAGTGCGGCAACGCCCTGACCGAGGGACAGACCCGCTGCTCCAAGTGCCTGGCGCGGGACCGGTGGGCGCGCAAGGAGCGGGCCAGGAACCGGCGCAACCGGCGCTCGGAGACCCGGCGTCCTCCGCGCGCCCCTCGCGGCCTGGCCGAGGCAGGGGTGATCTGGTCATGACCACGATTCCCCTGATCATCGCCGGACTGCTCGGCGTCGCGCTGCTGGCCGCGTACGTGATGGTGCTGGTCGGCATCCGCCGCGAGGACAAGCAGCTGAGCCTGCGTCAGGCGCCGGACGGGGCTTCGGCGTCGCTGGCGCGGAAGGTCACTGGCTGCTACGTCCGGAACGGCGTGTCGTGGACGTAGCCAACTGCTCTTCGACTTTGGCCAGGCGTACCGACAAGTCCTGCACGGCGGCGCGCAGCTCGGCCACCTCGTCACCGGAGGCCGGCGGCGGCTCCTCGGCATCGCGTACGAACACGCCTTTGCCCTGCTGGCCGATCACCAGGCCTTCGTTGCGCAGGATGCCGACGGCCATCTTCACCACGCTCAGCGAGGCGTCGTACTGCTCGGCGAGCTGGGCGGTGGACGGCAGCGGGGTTCCGGGCGCGAGGGAGCCGCCGCGGATCTGCGCGCGGAGATCGTCGGCGATCTGGAGGTAGCCGGGGCGCCCGGTGTTCTGGACCATCGCCGTCCCATCACATCACGAAACAACGACCAAGCCAACCGAGAGCACATTGACAACCAAGCCAACTAGGTTAACTATGTTGGTGAACGACGAAAGAGGAGGTCACCGCCCATGCGTTCCGTCCCGATCCCTGTGGATGTCAGCAAGCTCGCCATCACCTGCGTCAAGGGCCCGCGCCCGCGCGTGCTCAACCGCGACACCGGCGAGATCAAGACCGACAAGAACGGCAACACCGTCTACGAGGTCACCGTCTCCGTCGAAGACGAGTTCGGCCGGATCGAACTCGTCAAGATCGGCATCATCGGAGAGCCGCCCATCAGCGTCGGTGACCAGGTCAACGCCGTCGGCCTGCTCGGCTACGTCTGGGAGATCGCCGGCCGATGGGGCATCGCCTACCGCGCCAACGCGCTGCTCCCGGTGCGGGAGGCCGCCGATGCGTGACGCGCTGGTAGTGCTCGCAGTCCTGGCCGCCGTAGCGGCCGGGCTGTGGGCCTGGCGCCGCTACCACTACCCATCCTTCTGGCTCGCGCTCGGCTTCCCGCTAGTCGCCCTGTCGGTACGTGCCTCGTGGCGGCGGGTCGCCCTCGGCTGCAACCTGACCAAGAAGCAGCAGCGCTTCTGGTTCACCACCGTCCCCGGCCTGATCGCCTCCACCGGCATCGTCCGCGTCAAGCGCAAGTGGCAACGCATCGCCGTAGACACCAAACCGTTCATGTGGCTGCCCATGCCGACCCGGCACGGCTGGCGCGTCACCCTGCACACCCTGGAAGGCCAGACACCCGGCGACTACGCCGACGCCGCCGAACGCCTCGCCCACTCCTGGGGCGTCCACGCCATCCGCGTCTCCTCACCCGGCCCCGGCCGCGTTGTCCTCATGGCCACCATGCGCGACCCACTGGTCAAGGTCGACGAACTCCCGCTCTCGCCCGAACTGCTCATGGTGACTGTGGGACGCCTGGAGACCGGCAAACCCTGGACCATCGACTTTCGCACCGTGCCGCACTGGCTGAACGCCGGAGCGACGCAGTCCGGCAAGTCCAACCTCGCCAACGCGCTCATCGTCGGCCTCGCGCCGCAACCGGTCGCGCTGGTCGGCTTCGACCTCAAGGGCGGGGTGGAGTTCACGCCCTACAGCCCGCGCCTGTCCGCGCTGGCCACCTCACGCGCCGAGTCCGGGGCGCTACTGGATGACCTGGTCGGCCTGATGGTCGATCGCATGGGCCTGTGCCGCCAGGCCGGCGCCCGCAACATCTGGCAACTCCCGCCCGCCATCCGCCCGGTCCCGATCGTGGTCCTGGTCGATGAGCTGGCCGAGCTCTACCTGATGGCCGACAAGTCCGAGAAGGACGAGATCGCCAAAACCTCGACGGCGCTGCTGCGGGTCGCCCAGCTCGGGCGGGCGTTCGGCATCTACCTGTTCTGCTGCGGCCAAAGGATCGGCTCCGACCTTGGCCCCGGCGTCACCGCGCTTCGGGCCCAGTGCTCAGGGCGGATCTGCCACCGCGTCAACGACCCCGAGACCGCCACCATGACCCTCGGCGACCTCGACCCCGCCGCCCTCGCCTCAGCTCGCGCCATCCCGGCTGAGACACCCGGCGTGGCCATCGTCGCAGGCCAGGACGGCCAGTGGTACCGCGCCCGCTCCTTCTACGTCACCGAGCAGACCGCCGAACACGCCGCCCGCACCCACGCCCACCTCACCCCGACCTGGGACGAAATCACCGCCCACCTACCTCAGCCCATCAACGCCTGAACCCATGAAGGGAGGAACGATGCGACGCTTCGCCTGCCGACTGCTCGACACCGGCCCGGTCCTCATCCTGGCCGCCATCGCGGGTGCCGGATCGTTCACCCACATCCGCGACACCGCCAGCCAGCACGGCCAGACCGGCTGGATGTCCTGGGCCATCGCCGTCTGCATCGACCTGACCTGCGTCATGGCCGCCCGCGAACGCCAACGCGACAAGAAGACCGGCCGCACCCGGTCCGGCCGCCTCACCTGGCCCGTCCTCGTCCTGACCGGCGGCATCGTCCTGTCCCTGGCCGCCAACCTCGCCCAAGCCGACCCGACCGTCTGGGGCTGGATCACCGCCGCCACCCCGGCCGCCGCCTTCCTCATCGCCATCTCAATGCTCGAACGCCGCGCCACCCGCCCAGAACCATCCACCGCCACAACCGTCCCGGCCTCCGCCCCGGTGGAACTCCTCCCGCACCAAGCCGGAGAGGACGCCCAGGACGAACGGGACGGTAACCTCGCGCCCGCGCTGGTCGACTACGCCCGCCGCGTCGCCGACGAACACCACGCCAAACACGGCAAGCCCATCACCGGCGACGCCCTACGCGCCCACCTGGGCGTCTCCAGCCAACTCGCCTCCGACCTCCTGCGCACTCTGCGCACCGCCTGAAAGGAGAACCGACCGATGACCAACACGCACCGCACCGCCTTCATCAACGGCCTGCTCGACCTGGCCGTCTTTCTCGAAGCCCACCCCGACGTACCCGTTCCGCCCAGCGTCACCGTCCACCACTTCCCGCGCCCAGGCAGCGACGCCGCCCAGTGCGCCGAGATCGACCAGCTCGCTACCCTCATCGGCTCGGAGATCGACTACGAGGAATCCCCGTACGACCACTACGGCACTTCGCGCCTGTTCGGCCCTGTGGAGTACCGCGCCGTCGCCGTCCTGGCCACCGCCCGCGCCCTCCACGACGCCGAAGCCAGTTACCGCGGCTGCATTCAGCCTGACGCCTGACAGGAGAGCCCGATCATGCGCATCCGCATCGACGGCACCCGAGCCGAGATCGTCGACGCCCTGTTCCGCCTACGCCTGCACTTCACCGTCATCGGCGTCTCACGCGCCTACCCCGACCGCGCCCACCCCCACCACTGGCGCGTCTACTTCACCACCACAGCCCGCGACAGGAAGCAACCCAGATGAACGAGGTGATCCATTACCACTGCTGTACCTGCAACGGCACCGGCATCGACCAAGACGACACCCGCTGCCGCGACTGCGACGGCACCGGCATCGACAACCACGGCGCCTGAACGCGCAGCGCCCCCGGCCTGGCCGCACATCCGCCAAGACGACTGCCAGGTCGAGGGCCATCCCTTCACCCGAACGAGCGAAAGGAGGACACCATCTTGCCCACAACCCACGCCACCGCGCACGCCAAAGCGGGCATGATTGCCCGACTCAACCATCCCGACTACGACCGCTGGGCCGCTCAGGTCCGCAGCACCGGCGGCTGCCGCCAGCCCATCCACCTACGCGGCAAGGTCGACCACTACGACCGTGCGACCGGCCAGCTCCTGCACCGCTACACCACCAAGCACGAGCCCGACGGCGTCCTGCGCGTCCCGTGCAAGACCCGCCGCGCCTCCCGCTGCCCTGCGTGCGCCGAGACCTACCGCGCCGACACCTACCACCTCATCCGCGCCGGCCTCGTCGGCGGCAAGGGCGTCCCGGACACGGTCACGACCCATCCCACCCTGTTCGTCACCCTCACCGCCCCCAGCTTTGGAGCGGTCCATGCGCGGCGTGAGAAGAACGGCAAGGCCGTGCCCTGCCGCGCCCGCCGCGACGCCCAGAAGTGCCCGCACGGGCGCGTCATGTCCTGCACCGAACGGCACAGCAAGGACGACCCGCGTCTCGGCGAACCGCTGTGCCCTGACTGCTACGACTACACGGGCTCCGTCTTGTTCAACGCCCTGGCCCCACTGCTGTGGAAGCGCTTCGCCGACTCCGTACGCCGTCACCTCGCCAAACTCGGCGGCCTCCTCCTCAAGGAACTTCGCCACCACCTCACCCTCTCCTTCGCCAAGGTCGCCGAATATCAGCGACGCGGCGTCGTCCACTTCCACGCCGTCATCCGCCTCGACGGCCCCGGCGGCCCCGAAGCATCGCCACCACCTTGGGCAACGGCCGACGTGCTGACCAAGGCCATCGAGCACGCCGCCAAAGCCGTCTCGGCCAAAGCTCCCGCCTACGCCGACCAGCCGGAACGGGTCCTGCGCTGGGGCGACCAGATCGACATCCGTCCCATCACCCTGGACGGTGACCTCACCGAACAGGCCGTCACCGGCTACATCGCCAAGTACGCCACCAAGGCCGCCGAATGCGTCGGCACCCTCGACCGCCGCATCAACCCCCTCGACAACCTCGACACCTACAACCTGCGCGATCACGCCCGCCGCCTCATCACCACCTGCCAGCGCCTCGGCACCGAACCCGACCTCGCCGAACTCCGCCTCACCAACTGGGCCCACATGCTCGGCTTCCGCGGCCACTTCTCCACCCGTTCCCGCCACTACTCCACCACCCTCGGCGACATCCGAGCAGCCAGAGAACACCACGCCCGCGAAACCGACATCACCACCGGCCGCCTGCCCCTCTTCGACGAAGACACCGTCCTCGTCATCAGCGAATGGCAGTACGCAGGCAAGGGCCACTCCCTCGGAGACCAACTCCTCGCCGCCGCCATCACCGGAGGGTGCATATGAGCACCCTCGCCAAGCTCTGGACCGTGGAAGACGTAGCCACCTTCCTCGGTGTCCCGATCGCCACCCTCTACCAATGGCGCCACCACCGCACCGGCCCCAGAGGCCACAGAATCGGCCGACACCTGCGCTACGTGCCCGAGGACGTCATGTCCTGGGTCCAGGACCAGGAGTAGCCCATGGCCTTCGTCAAGGACCTCTGGACCAAGACAGTCCGGACCCCCGACGGCAAGTCGCAGAAGGTCAAGACCGCACGCCACGGCAAGGGCAAGCGCTGGCTCGCCGTCTGGGTCGACCCCGACGGCAACGAGCGCTCGACCGCCTACGACCGCAAGGCCGACGCCGAGCGCAAGATCGCCACCATGGGCGCCGACATCGCCCGCGGCGATTACATCGACCCGAGCGCCGGCAAGGTGCTCTTCTCCGACCTCGCCGAACGATGGCTCGCCTCGCGCATCGTGGACCCATCGACCAAGATCCGATACGAGTACATCCACCGTCTTCATGTCGCGCCGACCTTCGCCAAGCGCCAGGTGAAGAGCATCAAGCCATCCCAGATCCAGGCCTGGATCAGCGACCTGAGCAGCCGCTTCGAGACCTCAACCGTACAGACGGCCTTTCTGGTTCTTCAGGGGATTCTCGACCTGGCCGTCGCCGACGAGGCGATCAAGCGAAGTCCCGCCAAGTCACCGATCGTCCAGGTACCGAAGCGCGCCACCGAAGAGATCACGGCGTGGTCGGACGAACGGGTTCACGCCCTGATCGACGCTCACCCCGCCCTCTTCCGCCTGCTCCCGATGCTCGGGACTGCATGTGGACTGAGGCAGGGTGAACTGTTCGGCATGGCTCTTGAAGACATCGACTTCGAGGAGCGCGTCCTCCGAGTACGGCGGCAGATCAAGAAGCTGGGAAGCGACCACGTCTTCGCCCTGCCGAAGAACGACCGGGAGCGGGTCGTACCGCTTCCTGACTGGGCATCCGAGGCCATCAAGCGGCACGTCTCGGCCTATCCTCCGCTGGTCTGCTCTCTGCCCTGGGAGAGACTGGACGGCAAGCTCCGTACGCACAACTTGCTGTTTCGTTGGACGGACGACCGCTTTATCAAGGCCAGAAGTTACAGCGAAACCGTCTGGAAGCCCGCCCTCGTGACTGCGGGCGTAATCCCGGCGCCGGACAAGGACGTCCGCCAGCGGAGCCGCTACGCCACGTCTCGCAAGGAGGGACTACACCAGCTCCGGCACTACTACGCGAGCGTCATGCTGGCCGGTGGCGTCTCGGTCAAGGAACTCGCCGAGTATCTCGGCCACGCCGACCCGGGCTTCACCCTCCGCGTCTACGCCCACATGATGCCAGGCTCCCACGACCGCGCCCGCCGCGCGATCGACGACCGTCCGTATCTGCCCAATGTTTCGGATGTTCCATAACGCTCCGACGGTTAGGCTCCGACACAGCACCCCACGACCCCGGTCCTCCTCCATGGCCGGGGCCGTTTCTTCCCTTCCCCTTCCAAAAGCGGCCGATCAGATGGAGCTATTCGCGAACGTGGGTTGGGGCGCAAGGACGGAGGTAGTCTGCACGATGTCCGACTTGCCTCCCGACAGGACCAGTCCAGCCGACAAGGTCTGAGTCTGGAGCAGTTCGGGTTGGGAGAGAGCCCCAAGGGCATCGATCACGTCAACGACAGGAAACTCACGGCGATCAGCCAGATAGCGAGCGACCGTCCGGGCTGCTGGGCGAGGCAATGAAACCTCCTTAGGGACCTGCGCGTCGGCTTCGAGGAAGGCTGTCACGACTTCCCATGCCATATAGAACGTCTCGACGAAGCTCCCGTCGTATGGCATTGGGCAGATCACCAGGTTCTTGGTGTCGTCTTTCCGAATGCCATCCGAGCTTCCTTGGCTGGCGGGCACGACGCCGATGCGAAGCCCCGGATATCCCTTCAGACCCAATGGGTTGATCTTCACGGTGGTGCCGACCCAAGAGTCGGTGTCGGAGTGCCCCAGGAACAGGTCAGCGCGCCACAGCCCACTAATACTCTGCGGCAGTCCTGACTCTGCGCCCTTCTTCCTGAAGGCCGCAGCCGCGCTCGTAAGATGCCTTTTCAGCTTCACCGGGCGACCTCGCGAACCCGACAGGAGGACGGAGTCCTCCGTTAGAAGTACCTCGGCGGTATCGATGAGTTGCTGTGAACCAGCTTTCTCCGCGCCGAAGAGGATAGATCCGACGCTGTTGCCTCGAACCCTGCAATGGCTCAAGGCGTCGTAGACACGCTCGCTGACGTCTGGCTCCCCTCGGCGTACTGCGTCATGTACGGCGTACTCGAAGCAGATGCCAGTGTCGCCGCTTCCGGGCCGGCGGAGCCGCGGCAACATCCTCAGCTTGACCCCTTCGCGCCCTCCGGCCTCCTCCACCACCTCGGCTTTGAGCGAGTAGAGGATGCCGTAGAGGATGGGTCGAACGACCGCAGTGATCGCTGAGACTTCGTCAGCCACTGGGTTCAGCTGACGCTCGTTCCTGATTTCCACGGCTTCAACCTAGTCGCCTTGATCACATGCGAGCACCAGTCGAGCGACCTCAGGGAGGGGCGAGCCAACACCCCTCCCGACGCCCACGTATGTGACCACGGTCCGGATCATGTGCGCTGCGAGCCCAGTGATAACTCTCACGGAACAGCCACGGAACAGTGATCGTTTGAGCCGAGATCACGACACGAGAAACCCCTGCCCCCGGCAATCGGAAGGCGGTGTTTCTACTGGTCGAGCCCTACTTGAGCAACTGCCTGGCCATGACCATCCTCTGGATCTGGTTGGTGCCCTCGTAGATCTGGGTGATCTTGGCGTCGCGCATCATGCGCTCCACCGGGAAGTCCTTCGTGTAGCCGTACCCGCCCAGCAGTTGCACCGCGTCCGTCGTGATCTCCATGGCGGCGTCCGAGGCGGCGCACTTGGCGGCGCTCGACAGGAAGGTGAGGTCTTTCTGGGGTTCGCCGTGCATGGCCCGCTCCGACTTCGCCGCCGCGTGGTACGTGAGCTGCCGGGCCGCCTCAAGTTTCATGGCCATGTCGGCGATCATGAACTGCAGGCCCTGGAAGTCGGCCACGGGCCGGCCGAACTGCTTGCGTTCCTTGACGTAGCCGATCGCGTAGTCGAGGGCTCCCTGGGCGATGCCGAGGGCCTGGGCGGCGATGGTGATGCGGGTGTGGTCGAGGGTGGCGAGGGCGGTTTTGAAGCCGGTGCCTGGGTCTCCGATCATGCGGCTGGCCGGAATGCGTACGTCGTCCAGGATCACCTGGCGGGTGGGTGAGCCCTTGATGCCGAGTTTCTTCTCCTTGGGCCCGAAGGAGACGCCTTCGTCGGACTTTTCGACCACGAAGGCGGAGATGCCGCGCGCCCCTGCGGACGGGTCGGTGACCGCCATGACCGTGTAGTACTCGGAGACGCCGGCGTTCGTGATCCACATCTTGGTGCCGTTGAGCACGTACGTGTCGCCGTCCGCGACCGCGCGGGTCTTCATGGCGGCCGCGTCCGAGCCCGCCTCCGGCTCCGACAGCGCGTACGAGAACATGGCCTCCCCCCGGGCGACGGGCGCCAGGTAGCGGGATTTCAGCTCTTCGGACGCCGAGAGCAGCAGCGGGACGGTGCCCAGCTTGTTGACCGCGGGGATCAGGGAGGACGACGCGCACGCGCGGGCGACCTCCTCGATGACGATCACCGTGGCCAGCGCGTCCGCCCCCGCGCCGCCGTACTGTTCGGGGACGTGAACGGCGTGCAGGTCGGCCGCGACGAGCGCCTTGTAGACGTCCCAGGAGAACTCCTCGGTCTCGTCGGCCTCGGCGGCGTGCGGAGCGATCTTCTCGTCGGCCAGGGCGCGGACGGTCTCCCTGAGCATGTCGTGTTCCTCGGCGGGCGCGTAAAGAGGGAAGCTCATGCGACGAATACTAGGACGTCCGACCATCTTGTTACCAGCGGGTACGGTTTGCAAAAGGGAGGAGGTGGCACGAAGGAGATAGCGCGGGCCGGTAACATGCCTCAGCGATCGAAAGGAGCTCTCTCGTGCCATATCGCCTCACGGTGATCGGGACTGGATACCTGGGGATCACCCATGCGGCGTGCATGGCCGATCTCGGATACGACGTCCTGGGCCTCGACATCGACGCCGACAAGATCAACCGGCTCAGCAACGGGCAGCTCCCCATCCACGAACCCGGGCTCGAAGAGGTGCTCCACCGCGGGCTCGAGTCCGGCCGCCTGCGCTTCACCTCCTCCTTCGAAGAGGTCGCCGCCTTCGGCGACGTGCACTTCCTCTGCGTCGGCACCCCGCAGAAGCGTGGCGAGTACGCCGCGGACGTCTCCTACGCGGACAGCGCCATCGAGTCCCTGGCCCCGCTCCTTGACCGGGAATGCCTGGTGGTGGGCAAGTCCACCGTGCCCGTCGGCACCGCCGAGCGGCTGGCCGACAAGCTCACCCGGCTCGCCCCCGCGGGCACCGAGGCCGAGCTGGCCTGGAACCCCGAGTTTCTGCGGGAGGGTTTCGCGGTCAAGGACACGCTCCACCCCGACCGCATCGTGCTCGGCGTGCGCAGCGAGCGGGCGGAGAAGGTGCTGCGCGAGGTGTACGAACCGCTCGGCGAGATCCCGTTCGTGGTGACGGACTACGCGACGTCCGAGCTGGTCAAGACGGCCGCGAACGCCTTCCTCGCCACCAAGATCTCCTTCATCAACGCCATGGCCGAGGTCTGCGAGGCCGCCCACGCCGACGTCAAGCAGTTGTCCGAGGCGCTGTCGTACGACGACAGGATCGGCGGGCGCTACCTCAACGCCGGGCTCGGCTTCGGCGGCGGCTGCCTGCCCAAGGACATCAGGGCCTTCATGGCGCGGGCCGGCGAGCTGGGCGCGGACCAGGCGCTGACGTTCCTGCGCGAGGTGGACGACATCAACATGCGCCGGCGGGCCCGCATGGTCGACCTGGCAAGGGAGCTGGCGGGCGGCTCGTTCCACGGCTGCACCGTGGGCGTGCTGGGCGCCGCGTTCAAGCCCAACTCCGACGACATCCGCGACTCCCCCGCGCTCAACGTCGCCGTGACCATCGGCCAGCAGGGCGGACGGGTCACCATCTACGACCCGATCGCGCTCGACAACGCTCGTAAGGCTCATCCCGAGCTCAACTACGGCGATTCCGCCGTCGAGGCGGTGCGCGGGGCGCACGTGGTCCTGCTGCTCACGGAGTGGCAGGAGTTCCTGGAGCTCGACCCCGAGCAGCTGGGGGCGGTGGTCGCCACCCGGCGCATCGTCGACGGCCGCAACTGCCTCAACCCCGAGTCGTGGCGCTCGGCCGGCTGGCACTACCGCGCCCTGGGCCGCCCGTGAGTCATCGCAGGTGGAGCACCCACTGGGTGGTCAGCGGGCGATAACCGCGGCGCGCCCAGAACGGCGTGGACAGCGGGTTGGGCAGCGCGTGGTGGAGCATCATGGACGCCACTCCGCGCGCCGACGCATGGCGGTGGGCCACGTCGACGAGCGCCGCGCCCACGCCGTGACTCCGCCAGGCCGGCTCGACGTACATGACCCCGAGGTAGGCCACGGGCGAGTCACGCACGTCCTTGCCGATCCAGCGGGAGCGGCCCGGCGGCTGGACGATGACGCAGCCCAGCGGCCGGCCGCCCGTCGCGGCGACCCAGCACCACTCCAGCGGCAGCACCTCCGCCGCCACGAGTTCCTTGATCCGTGCCGTCGTCGAGCCGCGCAGGGCCACCCAGCCGAACTGCGCGTCGTAGGCCACCAGCCGCTCGTACATCCGCACGATGGCCTCCGCGTCATCCGCGGTGGCCCGGCGGACGGCAGGCGCGCCCACCCCGCGCTCGCCGGGCAGGCGGACGGCGAGCGTGTTCGCCGAGCGCTCGCCGGGCGGGCTGGCAGCGGGCGTGTTCGCCGAGCGCTCGCCGAGCCGGCGGACGGCGGCCACGGAGATGGGCGCGAACCCCCGCACGGCCAGAGCCCTGACCGGCGCGGTGTCCCTGCTCGGCCACGACACGGCCAGCGCCTGCCCGGGGCCGGGATCGGGTAACCCCGCCATCCACCGGTCGAGCAGCCCGCCCAGCGCGGCCTCGGGGTCGGGGCCGCCGACGCGGGCCTGGAGCCGGTGGACGACCAGCGGTGACCAGGAGGCCCGCAGGTCGTCCGGGTTGATGCGGTCGACGGAGGCCAGCCCCGCGGCGTCGCGGGTCTCGAGCCGCACCCCGCCCGCGCCGGGCAGCTCGTCGTGGCCTGCGACCAGCGGATCGGCCGCCCGCACCCGGGCGGCATGGCCCCTGATCACGTTGTCCATCCACGGCACCCTAGCCGTACGGCCAGGCCCGTGGGAGCGCTTTCCAGGGGCGTCCGCGCCTGGGTCAGAGCTCGGCGGCCTCGGCCCGCAACCGCTCGCCCTTGGCGTACGCCTGCTCCTTCAGCCGCGCCTGGAACTCCTCCATGCGCGTCCGCAGCCCGGCGTCGGAGGCGGCGAGAACGCGTACGGCCAGCAGCCCCGCGTTGCGGGCGCCGCCGACGGCCACGGTGGCCACCGGCACCCCGGCCGGCATCTGGACGATCGACAGCAGGGAGTCGAGCCCGTCGAGGTGTTTGAGCGGCACCGGCACCCCGATCACCGGCAGCGGCGTCACGGAGGCCAGCATGCCGGGCAGGTGGGCGGCGCCGCCTGCGCCGGCGATGATCACCTGGAGGCCGCGGGAGGCGGCCTGGCGGCCGTAGTCGATCATCTCGACCGGCATGCGGTGGGCCGACACCACGTCGGCCTCGAACGTCACCCCGAACTCGGCGACCGCTTCGGCGGCGGCCTTCATGACGGGCCAGTCGGAGTCGCTGCCCATGACGATGCCGACGCGCGCCGCGGGCGAACTCATGTGTACTCCCCGGTGGTGAGGTAGACGGCGGCGTGGCGGGCGCGGGCGCGCACCTGATCGAGGTTGGAGCCGAGGGCCGTCACGTGGCCGATCTTGCGGCCCGGACGCACCTCCTTGCCGTAGAAGTGCAGCTTGATGCCCGGATCGTGGGCGAGCACGTGCTCGTAGCGCTTGAACAGGCCGGGGTCGTCGCCGCCGAGCAGGTTGGCCATGACGACGACGGGCGCGGTCATGGTGGGCGAGCCGAGCGGCAGGTCGAGCACCGCCCTCAGGTGCTGCTCGAACTGCGAGGTCCTGGCGCCCTCGATCGTCCAGTGGCCGCTGTTGTGCGGCCGCATGGCCAGCTCGTTGACCACCAGCCCCTGCGCGGTCTCGAACAGCTCCACCGCCAGCAGCCCCGTCACCCCCAGATCGTGGGCGATCTTCAGGCCGATGCGCTGGGCCTGGGCGGCGTCTTCGGGGTCGAGCCCGGGCGCGGGGGCCAGCACCTCGACGCAGATGCCGTCCTCCTGCACGGTCTCCACGACCGGGTAGCTGACGCCCTGCCCGTGCGGCGAGCGGGCCACCAGCACCGCCAGCTCCCGCTCGAACGGCACGAACGCCTCGGCCATCAGCTCGACGCCGGACGCGAGGGCCTCCGCGACGTCCGCGGCAGACCTGCACACCCACACGCCGCGTCCGTCGTAGCCGCCGCGCACGGCCTTCAGCACCATCGGCCAGCCGTGCTCGCCGGCGAAGCGCTCGGCGTCGGCGGCCGTGCCGACCCTGGCCCAGGCCGGGCAGGGCACGCCGATCGCGGTCAGCCGCTCGCGCATGACCGCTTTGTCCTGGGCGTGCACGAGGGCGTCGGCCCCCGGGTGCACGGTGTGGCCGTCGGCGACCAGGGCCCTGATGTGCTCGGTGGGCACGTGCTCGTGGTCGAACGTGATCGCGGCGCAGCCCTTGGCGAACGCGCGGAGGTCGCCGAGAGCGCGATAGTCTCCGACCCGCGTGTCGGGGATCACCCGCGCGGCGCTCTCGCCGGGGGCCGCGGCCAGCACCCGCAGTTCGACGCCGAGCGCGATGGCGGGCGGCTGCGTCATCCGGGCGAGCTGGCCGGCGCCGACGATGCCCACGACCGGTCCGATAGGGCTGTAGGAACTCACGCCAGGTGAGCTTACCGGGACGGAACGACTTCCCTGACGGGCGACCCTTCCAGATCATGGCAGGTTAGCGGGCTTGGCAGGGGTTAGGACGTTTTCGCGATGAACGTTCCTTTGCGCGGTATGTTCATCTGTCTGACACCGGGCCTACACGGTGGCCGGTACGCTGAGTTGGTCAGGCTCGACGAAGGAAGGGACCGAGCAGAGACGTGGACTTCGCCAAACGCCTCTACGAGCGGTTCGCCTCCCTGCTGCACGAGCTGGCCAAATTCGGCAGCATCGGGGCCATCGCGTTCCTGATCGACACCGGCGCCTACAACCTCTTCCTGCTGGGGGTCGGCCTGGGGCCGCTCACCTCCAAGGTTTTCGCGACCACGATCTCGGCGACGTTCGCCTACCTGGGCAACCGCTACTGGACGTTCCGGCACCGGGAGCAGAGCGGGCTCGGGCGCGAATATTTCCTGTTCTTCCTGCTCAACGGCATCGCCCTGCTGTTCGGGCTGCTGGTGATCGGCTTCACCACCTACACGCTCCACCTCGACGACGCCCTCAGCGCCAACATCGCCAACATCATCGGCGTCGGGCTCGGCACGCTGTTCCGCTTCTGGTCGTACAAGAAGTGGGTGTTCCTGGAGGCCACCGAGCCCATCCCCGTCGAGCTGCCGGAAGCCGGGGTCAAGCAGGACCGCTGACCACGCGGTTGCCGCCGTTCTCCTCCGCGGGGCGCAGGAAGACGGCGAACGTGGCCGGGCGCCGGCGCACCAGCTCCAGCCTGCCGCCGTCGGCGGCGGCCAGCGCGCGGGCCAGCGTCAGGCCGAGTCCGGTGCCTCCGCCACCGCTGACGTTCCGCTCGAAGATCCTCGGGGCGATCTCGTCGGCGATGCCCTGGCCCTCGTCCGCGACCTCGATCACCACGTAGTTGTCGCCGCAGGTGGACGTCACGGTGACGGCGCCGCCGCCGTGGCGCAGGGAGTTCTCCAGCAGCGAGGCGATCACCTGGCCGAAGCCGCCGGTGGTGGCCATCGCCTTCATCCCGCGGGTGCCGTCGAGCCGGATCTCGCGGCCCGCGTCGCGGAAGACCGGCTCCCATTCGATGATCTGCTGGCCGAGGATCTCGTCGATGGCCACCGGATGTGCCTGGGCGTGGCGCTGGCGGCGGGCCGCGGCCAGCAACTCGTCGATCACGGCGGTGAGCCGCTCCGCCTGGACGATCGCCGCCTCGCCCTCCTCGCGGACGACCTCCGGCTCGTCGGAGGAGGCGACGATCTCCTCCAGCCGCATGGTCAGGCCGGTCAGCGGCGTGCGGAGCTGGTGGGAGGCGTCGGTGGCGAACTCTCGCTCGCGGGTGAGCAGGTCGGAGATGCGGGTGGCGCTGCGGTCGAGCACCTGGGCCACCCGGTCGAGCTCGGGGATGCCGTAGCGGTGCTTGCTCGGCCGCGCGTCGCCCGAGCCGAGCCGGTCGGCGATCTTCGCCAGGTCCTGCAGGGGGAGCGTCAGCCGGCGTGACTGGACCACGGCCAGGCTCACGGCCACCGCCAGAGCGGCCACGGCCAGGGCCACGATGAGCAGCAGGCGGGCGGCCACGTCCTGTTCGACCTGGTCGCGGTCGCGACTGATCCGGACGTAGACGCCGGTGTTGGTCTGGGCGTCCTCCGTCATGAGGTGGCCGGACGGCGGGGGCGAGCCGACCACGGTCACCCGGAGGGGGGTTCCGTGCTCCCAGATCTGGATGTATCTTCCCGGGTATTTCTGCTCCAGTTGCTGGGGGTCGAGTGGCGTCTCCTGGACACGGGCGTATTCCACCTCTCCCACGAGACGCTTGGCTTCGGACCCAAGCTCCTGAGCCGCTTCGTCGACGATCAGGCGACTCACCACGACGCCCAGGGGGACCCCCAGCAACAGGACCGCGATAACCGCGACGACCAGGGTGGAGGTGAGCAGTCGGCGGCGCATCCGCCTACTCGCGTTCGAACCGGAAGCCGACTCCCCGGACGGTCGTGATGTAGCGGGGCTTGGCGGCATCGTCGCCGAGCTTGCGGCGCAGCCAGGAGATGTGCATGTCGAGGGTCTTGGTCGAACCCCACCAGTTCGTGTCCCAGACCTCCCGCATGATCTGCTCGCGGGTGACGACCTTGCCGGCGTCGCGCACGAGCACGCGCAGCAGGTCGAACTCCTTGGTCGTCAGGTGGAGCTCCTTCTCCCCCATCCAGGCCCGGCGCGAGTCGGCGTCGATGCGCACCCCCTGGACGACCGGGGTCTCCGAGGTGCCGCGCCGCAGCAGGGCGCGGACCCTGGCGAGCAGTTCGGCCAGCCGGAACGGTTTCGTCACGTAGTCGTCGGCGCCCGCGTCGAGCCCGACGACCGTGTCGACCTCGTCCACGCGTGCGGTGAGTATCAGAACCGGAGTGCCGTGCCCTTCGGCGCGGATCCGGCGGGCCACCTCCAGACCGTCCATTTCGGGCAGGCCAAGGTCGAGAACGATGAGGTCTATGCCGCCCGACAGGGCCCTTTCCAGGGCCTGCGGGCCATCGGGGCTCACCTCGACCTGATAACCCTCGCGGCGTAGCGCACGCGCGAGCGGCTCGGAAATCGAGGTGTCATCCTCGGCTAGAAGTACGCAGGTCATGAAGCGATCGTAGGACCTTAGGCGATCGTTTCCCGGGCACAGCGCGCGGTTTGACTCGTAGTTGACCTATCCATTGACCTGGGCAAACTCGGCTAAATATCACTTAGTCAGGATTAAATTACCGTGATTATCGACGCGAAACTTGGCGGCCCGTGCACGACGCGCCAGAGTGAAAATTCCGCTCAGCACTTTCCGCCGATCACTTTCCCCGGCCGAGCGCCCGGGTAGGGGACGCGTCCACGGCGGAACCGGTCGTGTGGCGAAAGACCTTTTCCAGGTGCCGCGTGGCGCCGATCCTCGATCGGGGCCCGGCCGGAAGAAGGAGATGATCATGATGACTACGAGCACCGACGCGTTCGCCGACCGCCTGCTGGGATCGGCACTCGGCACCATCGACCTGCTCTCCATGCACATCGGCGACCGGATGGGCTGGTATCGCGCGCTGGCCGCGCACGGCCCGGCCGACGCCGCCGAGCTGGTCGCCCGTTCCCGCGGCCACGAGCGGTACGCCAGGGAGTGGCTGGAGCAGCAGGCCGCCACCGGGATCCTGGAGGCCGCGGAGGACGGCCGCTTCGCCCTGCCCGGCGGCGCGGCGGAGGTGCTGACCGACGAGTCCAGCCTGGCCTACCTCGCCCCGCTGGCCCGGATGCTGGCCGGCGCGTCCGTCCAGTTGCCCGCGCTCCTGGTCGCCTACCGCGACGGCGGCGGGGTGCCCTGGGCGGCGTTCGGGGCCGACATGCGGGAGTCGCAGGCCGACATGAACCGGCCCTGGTTCGAGCACGCACTGCCGGACGCGCTCGCGGGCGTGCCCGTGCTGGACGCCGTGTTGCGCCGCCCCGGCGCCCGCGTCGCCGACGTGGGCTGCGGCGGTGGATGGTCGGCCATCGCGCTGGCCAGGGCCTACCCCGGAGCGACCGTGGAGGGCGTCGACATCGACGGCCCGTCCGTCGAACTGGCCACCCGCAACGCGGCCGGCGCGGGTCTCGGGGACCGGGTGACCTTCCGCCGCGGCGACGCTGCCCTGCTGCACGAGAGCCGCTACGACGCCGTCTTCGCCTTCGAGTGCGTGCACGACATGCCGCGGCCGGTGGAGACGCTGGCGGCGGCGCGGCGGGCGACGAGCCCGGACGGCGCCGTCGTGATCATGGACGAGGCCGTCGGCGACTCCTTCACGGCCCCCGCGGACGACGTCGAGCGGCTGATGTACGGCTTCAGCCTGCTCATCTGCCTGCCCGACGCGATGAACGAGCAGCCCTCGGCCGCCACCGGCACCGTGCTGCGACCGGGCACGCTGCGCCGCTACGCCCGCGAGGCCGGCTTCTCCGACGTCGAGATCCTGCCCATCAAGGACTTCGGCTTCTGGCGTTTCTACCGGCTCATTCCCTGAGCAGAGGTCGGATGTCTCTCCGTGCTGCCCTGGTACCCTGGGGCCGCATGGCGGACCTCCCGGGAGATACACCCGATGACCTGACGCTCTGGTACGACGAACCGGCCACCGACTGGGAGACCCAGGCGCTGCCCATCGGCAACGGCGCCCTCGGGGCGATGGTCTTCGGCGGCACCCGCACCGAGCGGCTCCAGTTCAACGAGAAGACGTTGTGGACCGGCGGTCCAGGGTCGGCACAGGGCTACGACTTCGGCAACTGGACCTCGCCCCGGCCGGACGCCCTGGCGGGGGTCAGGCGGCGGCTCGACCGCGACCCGCGGATGTCGCCCGAGGAGGTCGCGGCCGAGCTGGGGCAGCCGAAGTCGGGATTCGGGGCGTACCAGGCGTTCGGCGACCTGTGGCTGGAGATGGCGGAGCACGGCACAGCCGGCGGCTACCGGCGGGAGTTACGCCTGCGGGAGGCAGTGGTCAGGGTCGGCTACACCGCGGGCGGCGTACGCCACGCGCGCGAATACTTCGCCTGCCATCCGGCGAACGTGATCGCGGGGCGGCTCTCGGCCGACCGGGCGGGCGCGGTGTCGTTCACGCTCCGCGCGACCTCGCCGCACCTGCCGCCCGAGCAGGCCGGCGTCGCCAACGGGCGGCTGACGCTCAGGGGAGCGCTGGCGGACAACGGGCTGAGGTACGTGGCCCAGGTGCACGTGGTCGCGGAGGGCGGCACCCGCACCGACGGGGACGGCCTGATCACGGTCACCGGAGCCGACAGCGCGTTCTTCGTGATGTCGGCGGGCACCGACTACGCCGGGACGTACCCGGCCTACCGCGGCGACGACCCGCACGCCGCCGTCACCGCCGCCGTGGACCGGGCCGTGGCGCTGGGTTACGACGCGCTGAGGCGGGCCCACCAGGACGATCACCGGGCGTTGTTCGACCGGGTGGTGCTGGACCTCGGGCAGCGGACGCCGGCCGTCCCCACGGACCGGCTGCGGGCCGCCTACACCGGCGGCCAGGGGGCGGACGACCGCGCGCTGGAGGCGCTGTTCTTCGCCTACGGCCGCTACCTGCTGATCGCCTCGTCGCGGCCCGGGTCGTTGCCCGCGAACCTGCAGGGCGTCTGGAACGACTCCACCAGCCCGCCCTGGTCCGGCGACTACCACACCAACATCAATCTGCAGATGAACTACTGGCCCGCCGAGGTGACGAACCTGGCCGAGACGGCGCGGCCGTACGACGACTTCGTCACGGCGCTGGTGGCGCCGGGCGAGGTGACGGCGCGGGAGATGTTCGGGGCCGGCGGGTGGGTGGTGCACAACGAGACGAACCCGTTTGGGTTCACCGGCGTGCACGACTGGGCCACCGCGTTCTGGTTCCCGGAGGCGGCCGCCTGGCTGACCCGGCAGATGTACGAGCACTACCTGTTCAGCGGCGACATCCGCTACCTGCGCGAGACCGCCTACCCGGTGATGAAGGGGGCCGCGCGGTTCTGGCTGGACACGCTGCACACCGACCCCCGCGACGGCGGCCTCGTCGTCTCGCCGAGCTACTCGCCCGAGCAGGGCGACTTCTCGGCCGGGGCGTCGATGGCGCAGCAGATCGTCTGGGACCTGCTCACGAACGTGGCCGAGGCCGCCGGCGTGCTGGACGCCGACGCCGCGTTCCGCGCGCGGGTGCGGGAGGCGCTGGCCCGGCTCGATCCCGGGCTCAGGATCGGATCCTGGGGGCAGCTCCAGGAGTGGAAGGCCGACTGGGACGACCCCGGCAACACGCACCGGCACGTGTCCCACCTGTACGCGCTGCACCCCGGGCGCCAGATCACGGCGGAGAGCCGCGAGGGCGGGGCGGCCGGGGTCGCGCTGGCGGCAAGGGCTGACGGTGGCACGGGCTGGAGCAAAGCGTGGAAGATCAGTTTCTGGGCGCGGCTGCTCGACGGCGACCACGCGCACACGATGCTGCGCGAGCAGCTCAGGCACTCCACGCTGGACAATTTGTGGGACACGCACCCGCCGTTCCAGATCGACGGCAACTTCGGGGCCACCGCGGGCATCGCGGAGATGCTGGTGCAGAGCCGGCCCGGCGAGATTCACGTGCTGCCCGCGCTGCCGTCCGCCTGGCCTGCGGGGTCGGTGCGCGGGCTGCGGGCCAGGGGCGACGTGACGGTGGACGCCTCCTGGCGTGACGGCGCCGCCGAGCGGATCACGCTGCGCACGGGGCGCGGCGGCCCGATCACGTTGCGTTCGGCGGCCATCACGGCCGCCAGCCGGGTGCTGGACGGGCGGGGCGACGACGTGGGCGCGCGCCGCTCCGGCGACACCCTGGCCTGGAACGCCGCCGCGGGGGCGGCGTACGTAGTCGTGACGGGGAGCGGTCAGTCGGCCGAGGGCGGCTCGGCGTAGCGGGCGAGGTAGAGCTGCTCACCGAGGCTGCGGATCAGGTCGAGCTCCGTCTCCAGGTAGTCGATGTGCTCCTCCTCGTCCTCGAGGATCTCCTCGAAGATGCGGGCGGAGGTGACGTCGCCCTTCTCCCGCATGAGCGGGATGGCCGGCCGCAGCCGCTGCACCACCGACAGCTCCACCTCCAGGTCGGCCCTGAGCTGCTCCTCGACGGTCTGGCCGATGTGCAGTGTGCCCAGGCGCTGGTAGTTGGGCAGCCCTTCGAGGAACAGGATGCGGTCGGTCAGGCGTTCGGCGTGGCGCATCTCGTCGAACGACTCAGCGCGGGTGTGCTCGGCAAGCTTGGTGTATCCCCAGTTCTCCTGCATCTTGGCGTGCAGGAAATACTGGTTGATCGCGGTCAGTTCGGCGGTCAACTGCTCGTTGAGCAGCTCGATGATCTGCTTGTCGCCCTGCATGGCAGGCCCCTTGCTGCTATCCGGCTACGCGGTCGTCAGTTCTTCAGACCGTTTCAGGATCGCACAGATTTTCCGCACACATCGGGCACAGTCACCACCAGCCCCGGTGGTGTCACGGATCTGCTTCGCGCTGGTAGCCCCGGCGGCAATGCAGTCGTGCACCTCGTTCTCGGTCACCGCACGGCACACGCACACGTACATCCGGGGACAAACCTCTCGAGCCAAAGGGGGAACACCATTAGGTAAGGCACACCTAAGGTAGCCCACTTTGATAAGGCTTGCCTACGTTAGGTACGCCACAGTGATGTACCGTACGCGTGCGAGCCACTCCTCTCAGTGACCCCGGGCGATCCACTCCTCAAGGTGCGGCGCCTCCGCGCCGATGGAGGTCGAGTCGCCGTGCCCGGTGTGCACGACGGTCTCCGCGGGCAGCGCCAGCAGGCGCTCCCTGATCGAGTCGATGATCGTGTCGAACGAGCTGTAGGAACGCCCGGTCGCCCCGGGCCCGCCCTTGAACAGCGTGTCGCCGCTGAACAGCGCGCCCAGCTCGGGGGCGTACACGCAGACCGCTCCCGGCGCGTGACCGGGCGTGTGCATGATCTGCAGCGTGATGCCGCCGACCGCGATCTTCTCGCCGTCGGCCAGCGGTTCGTACGACAGCGAGTCGGCGTACTGCTGCTCCCACAACACCTGGTCGGCGGGGTGCAGCCGGATCGGCGCCCCCGTCAGGCCGGCGAGAGGTCCTGCCGCGTTGATGTGGTCGTTGTGCGCGTGCGTGCAGACGATGGCCCTGACCGCGCGCCCGCCCACCCGCTCGGCGATGGGCGTGGCGTCGTGGGCGGCGTCGATGACGACCACCTCGCGGGCGTCGCCCACCAGCCAGACGTTGTTGTCGACCTCCCACGTGCCGCCGTCCAGCGAGAACGTGCCCGAGGTGATGACCCGGTCGATCATCAGAGGACCACCACCGAGCGCAGCACCTCGCCGCGGTGCATCTTGCCGAACGCCTCCTCGACCTGGCCGAGCTGGATCGTCTCCGTGACGAACCGGTCGAGCGGCAGGCGGTTCTGCAGGAACAGGTCGATCAGCATGGGGAAGTCGCGCGAGGGCAGGCAGTCGCCGTACCAGGAGGACTTGAGCGAGCCGCCGCGCCCGAACACGTCGAGCAGCGGCAGCTGCAGCCGCATCTCGGGGGTCGGCACGCCGACCAGCACGACCGTGCCGGCCAGGTCACGGGCATAGAACGCCTGCTCGTACGTCTCGGGCCGCCCCACCGCCTCGATGACCACGTCGGCGCCGAAGCCGCCGGTGAGGTCGCGGATGGCCTCGACCGGGTCGTTGTCGCG
Source organism: Nonomuraea sp. B10E15 (assembly GCF_039871615.1). Taxonomy (NCBI): domain Bacteria; kingdom Bacillati; phylum Actinomycetota; class Actinomycetes; order Streptosporangiales; family Streptosporangiaceae; genus Nonomuraea; species Nonomuraea sp. B10E15. Next base: position 6,635 of record NZ_JBDPMB010000002.1, on the reverse strand, counting down.
GGAGTTGACCGTGTGGGTGGCGCCGAAGCCGCGGGCCCACTCGAGTTTGCGGTCGTCCACGTCGACCGCGATGATCTTCGCGGCGCCGGCCAGCGACGAGCCCAGCACGGCCGCGTCGCCGACGCCGCCGCAGCCGATGACCGCCACGCTGTCGCCGCGCGTCACCCCGCCGGTGTTGATCGCCGCGCCGATGCCGGCCATGACACCGCAGCCGAGCAGCCCCGCCACCTGGGCCGGCGCCTCGGCGGAGACCTTGGTGCACTGGCCGGCGGCGACGAGCGTCCTGGCCTGGAACGCGCCGATGCCCAGCGCGGGCGACAGCTCCGTGCCGTCGGCGAGCGTCATCTTCTGGCGGGCGTTGTGGGTGTTGAAGCAGTACCACGGCCGGCCGCGCAGGCAGGCCCGGCACTGGCCGCACACGGCCCGCCAGTTGAGGATGACGAAGTCGCCCGGCTCCAGCCCCGTGACCCCCTCGCCCACCGCCTCGACGGTGCCCGCCGCCTCATGGCCGAGCAGGTAGGGGAAGTCGTCGCCGATCCCGCCCTCCCGATAGTGCAGGTCGGTATGGCAGACCCCGCAGGCCTGCACGTTGACGACCGCCTCGCCCGGCCCCGGATCGGGAACCACGACCGTCTCGAGCGAAACTTCCTGACCCTTGCCCCTGGCGATCACGCCCTGCACTTCGTACGGCATGCCAGCCATCTTGTGTCAGGAGGATGATCTCCGCAAGACATAGGGCCGCACCACGCCGGGCCGTCCGGCCGGAACGATCCTCCCGCTCGCGGGAGCGGGCGTCAGCGGCCGTCGATCGTCCCGTCGGAGGCGTCCTCGACGAGCCTGAACAGCTCGGTGCGGACGTCCTGGATCCTCGGGATGTCGCGCAGCACGATCTCGCCCCTGTCGGAGGCGGACTCGACCGTCAGCGTGCCGCAGCCGAGCAGCCGCTCGGGGAACGTCTGGTCGGAGCTGACCGTGTTGACCTTGGCGATCGGGATCTCGTCGGTCGACTTGTTGAGCACGCCGGTGCTGATCGTGAAGCGGTGGGTGGTGAGCACGTAGCCGGTGTTCTTCCACTGCAGGTAGGGGACGAACGACCAGATCGTCAGCAGGATGAGGCCGATGACGCCGGTGGCAATCCTGGCGTGGAAGGCGAACTCCCAGTCGGCCGGGATGAAGTAGAGAGCCGCGCCGGCGGCCGCCGCGATGAGCACCAGCGCGACGAAGGGGCCGACGAGCCGCTTCCAGTGCGGGTGGAAGGACCTGACGCGCCGCTCACCCTGCGTCAGATGATGGTCGGGAAGGGTCATGCGAAGAATGGTGCCATCCTCGCGGCCCCGGCGGCTATCGCGGTGGTGCGGCGCGCACCCTCCGCATCTCAGGCCATGCGCACGTGGACGACGTCGCCCGCGCTCAGCGTGTAGTGCTCGCCGCCGGACTCCACCTGGAGGTGCCCCCACTGGTCGATGCCGGACGCCCGGCCGGTCAGCGCCTGATCGCCCGGCAGCTCCACCCTGACCTGCCTCCCGACCGTGGCGCTGGTCGCGAGGTAGGCCGAGCGCAGCCCGGACGCCTCCGCGTCGCCCTTGGCGTCGACCCAGTCGTGGTAGTGGCTCTCGACCTCGCGCAACACGGCCCGCAGCAGCGGATCGCGGTCGAGGCAGGCCGCCTGCTCGATGCCCAGCGACGTGGCGGTCTCGACGGGCAGCTCGTCGGGTTTGAGCGACACGTTCAGCCCCATGCCGATGACGACGGCGTCGTCGGCGCGCTCGGCGAGCACGCCGGCCAGCTTGCGCTCGCCGACCAGCAGGTCGTTGGGCCACTTCAGGCGCACGTCGACCTCGGCCAGGCGGCGCACCGCCGATGCGGCGGCGACGCCGTACAAGAGGGTCAGCCAGCCCTGGGAGGCGAGGGGGACGTGCGGCCGGAGCAGGATCGAGAACGTCAGGCCCGAGCGGGGCGGAGCCGACCAGGAGCGGCCCAGCCGCCCGCGGCCCGCGGCCTGCGCCTCCGCCACCAGCACGGACCCCTCCCGCGCCCCCTCCTTGGCGGCGCCGGCCAGGTCGGCGTTGGTCGAGCCGGTGCTCTCGACGACCGTGACGCCCGTCCACAACGAGCCTGGGCGGACCAGCGCGCGGTTGAGCGCCGCCGCGTTCAGTGGCGGGCGGTCGAGGTCGGAGTAGCGCGAGTTGGCCATCTCCCCATCTTGGCCGATGGCGGTGGGTTCGCTGACGGCGGGAGACCTATTGGAATAAAGCATTCCGTTCTGCTATTATCGGAACAGAACGAACCGTTCCCGAGAGGATCGTCATGAGCATCACCCCCTTCCGCATCGCCGTCCCGCAGGCCGACCTCGACGACCTGCGGGACCGCCTCGCCCTGACCCGCTTCACCGACGAGATCGACGGCGCCGGCCAGGGAGTGAGCGTCGAGCGGGTCAAGCGCCTGGTCGGCCGCTGGCGCGACGGGTTCGACTGGCGGGCGCTGGAGGCCAGGCTCAACGCGTACCCGCAGTTCACCACCGAGATCGACGGGCAGAACGTGCACTTCTTCCACGTGCGCTCCGACAACCCCGAGGCCCTGCCGCTGATCCTCACCCACGGCTGGCCCGGCTCCGTCGTCGAATATCTCGACGCCATCGAGCCGCTGTCACGCCACTTCCACCTGGTCGTCCCGTCGCTGCCCGGCTACGGCTTCTCGGGGCCGACGCGCGGGCCGGGCTGGAACAACCAGCGCATCGCCAGGGCGTGGGCCGCGCTCATGGCCGAGCTCGGCTACGAGCGCTACGGCGCTGTGGGCAACGACGCCGGGTCGATGATCTCGCCCGAGGTCGGCAGGATCGACCCCGAGCACGTCGTGGGCGTGCACGTCACGCAGCTCTTCTCGTTCCCGTCCGGCGACCCCGCGGAGTTCGCCGACCTGAGCGAGGACGACCAGGCGGGGCTGGCCGTGCTCGACTGGTTCTGGAAGGAGAAGGGCGCCTTCAACGTGCTGCAGTCACAACAGCCGCAGACGCTCGCGCACGCCCTCGCCGACTCCCCCGCCGGGCTCGTGGGCTGGCTCGCCCAGCTCTTCGACGAGGACCTCGACGACGACTTCGTGCTGGCCAACGCCGCCGTCCACTGGTTCACCGGCACCGCGGGCTCCGCGCTGCGGCTCTACTGGGAGAACGCCCGCATGGAGCAGCCGAAGGAGCCCACGACCGTGCCGACGGCGCTGGCCATGGCCGAGGGCGACTTCCTGTCGATCCGCCGTTTCGCCGAACGCGACCACGCGAACATCGTCTCCTGGAAGACGCTGCCCGCCCCGGCGCGTGGCCACTACACCGCGCACAGCGCCACGGACGTGCTCGCCTCCGACATCCGGGCCTTCTTCGACGCTCTCCGCCGGCTCAGCCGGTGTTCTGCAGCCCCGCCGCGACACCGTTGACCGACAGGAGCAGGAGCGTGGACAGCCGGTCGCGCTCCCGCTCCGACGGGTTGCCGGTGCGCAGCGCGCGCAGGGCCCGCAACTGCAGGTGCGACAGCGCGTCGACGTACGGGTCGCGCAGCTGGACCGCCCGCGAGAGCACCTTGCGGTTCTCCAGCAGCCGCCTGTGCCCCGTGACCCTGAGCACCAGCTCGCGGGTCCTGTCGTACTCCTCCAGCACCTGCCGGGCGAAGTCCTCCCTGCCGCCCAGCGCCAGATAGCGCTTGGCGATCGAGCGGTCGGTCTTGGCCAGCGACATCTCGGCGTTGTCGAGCATCGCGTTGAACAGCGGCCACTCGGTGTACGCCGCCCGCAGCTCCTCGATGTCGCCGACGGCCGCCAGGCCGGTGCCGAGGCCGTACCAGCCGGGCAGGTTGACCCGGGTCTGCGCCCACGCGAACACCCACGGGATCGCCCGCAGGTCGTCGAGCGAGCGCGGCGCGCCCAGGCCGCGGCGGGCCGGACGCGAGCCGAGACGCAGCGTGCCGATCTCCTCGAGCGGGCTGACCAGGCCGAACCACTCGGGGAAGCCCTCCGCCTCGGTCAGCGACCTGTAGGCCCGCTCGGACGCCGTGGCGACCTGCTCGGCCAGGCCGCGGAACCGTTCGGCGGCGGCCGCGGTGCGCGACCCGATCGTCGGCGAGGAGGCCAGCAGCACGGCGTTGGCCACCTGCTCCAGGTGGCGGCGGGCGATCGCGATGTGGCCGTAGCGGGCGAAGATGACCTCGCCCTGCTCGGTGACCTTGAACCGGCCCGCCACCGAGCCGGGGGCCTGGGCCAGCACGGCGCGGTTGGCCGGGCCGCCGCCGCGGCCGAGCGCGCCGCCGCGGCCGTGGAACATGCGCAGCTTCACGTCGTGCTCGGCGGCCCAGCGGGTCAGCTCCTCCTGCGCCTCGTAGAGCCGCAGGGTGGCCGCGGCGGGGCCGAGCTCCTTGGCCGAGTCGGAGTAGCCCAGCATGATCTCCATGCGCCGGCCGGTGTCGGCCAGGCGCTGCCGCACCTGCGGGATGTCGAGCATCCCGGTGAGCACGCGCGGCGAGTTGGCGAGGTCTTCGCCCGACTCGAACAGCGGCACGACGTCGAGCACGGGCGCGCGGTCGCCGAGCGCGTGCCCGGCCAGCTCGTAGACGGCCGCGACGTCGTCGGCCGAGCGGGTGAAGGACACCACGTAGCGGGAGCAGGCGCTGACCCCGAACCGCTCCTGGATCCAGGCGATCACCCGGATCGTGGCCAGGACCTCCTCGGTGCGCTCCGACGGCTCGCCGCCCGCCCGCAGCTCCTCCAGTGCGGCGGCGTGCACCTGGGAGTGCTGGCGCACCTCCAGCTCGGCCAGATGGAAGCCGAACGTCTGGACCTGCCAGATGAGGTGCTGCAACTCGCCGTACGCCTGCCGCGGCGCGCTCGCAGCCAGCGACTCCTGCGCCAGGCGCAGGTCGGCCAGCAGCTCGTCGGGCGAGCGGTAGGCCAGGTCGAGGTCGCGGCGGTGGGTGGCGGCGATGCGCGCGGCCACGAAGAGCAGCCACTGCCGGTGCGGCTCGCGCGGCGAGCGGGTGGCCAGCTCGGAGACGACCTCGGGGTAGGCGTCCACGGCCGTGGCCAGCGCCGTCTTGAGCTCGGGCGAGCAGGGGGCGAACTGCGCGGAGGCCGTCAGCGTGCGGCCGATGCGCGAGCAGGCGGTCTCGAGGGCCGTCAGCACGTGCTCGGACTGGATCTGGACGGTCTCACGCGTGACCCTGGCCGTGACGTTGGGGTTGCCGTCGCGGTCGCCGCCGATCCAGCTGCCGTAGCGGATGAACGGCCTGGCCCGGGGCGGGCGGGCGCCGGTGCCTCCGTCGTGGGCAGGGTCGGCCGCCGCGCCGAGCGCCGCGTCGAGGGCGCGGTAGACCTGCGGCACCGTACGGAACAGCGTCTCGTCGAAGGCGGCCATGGCGGTGCGCACCTCGTCGAGCGGGTCGAGCTTGGTGGAGCGGAGCTGGGCCGTGCGCCACAGCAGGTCGATCTCCTCCAGCATGCGCCGCTTGCTCTCCGCCCGCTCGGAGGCGCCGCGGCCAGGGGAGTTGTACTCGGTGAGCTGGCCGCTGACCCGCTGGATCGCGGTGACGACCGCGCGCCTGCGCGCCTCGGTGGGGTGCGCGGTGAGCACCGGGTGCAGCTCGAGGCCCTCCACCAGCTCGGTGACGCGCTCGTGGCCCAGCTCGCGCACGGCCTGGGCGAGCGACTCGCGCTGCACCCTGCCCTCGGCGTCGCGTTCGCGCAGCGTGCGGATGCGGTAGTGCTCCTCGGCCAGGTTGGCCAGGTGGAAGTAGCAGGTGAACGCCCGGGCCACCTCGACTGCCCGCTCGATCTCCCATCCCGCGATCATGGCGGTGATCTCGTCGGCCGAGATCTCGCCCCTGCGCGCGGCGATGACCGCCTTGCGCAGCCGTTCGACGTCGGCCAGCAGGTCTTCGCCGCCCTGTTCGGCCAGCACCTGGCCGAGCAGCTTGCCGAGCAGCCGCACATCGTGGCGCAGCTCGTCCGGCATCTCGGTCACGGCGGCGCTGCGATGTTCGAGCCCCTGGTCAATCATGTTTCGAAGGGTAGCGAGTCGCCACGAACGACCGTAGACCGGTCTCATCAAATGGACTAGACCACTGGGTCCAGGCAGGTCAGGTGGGTTTCGACACCGCCGCGAGCACCAGGTGATGCTGTTCGCCCGCCAGGTTGACTTGATCATGGTGGAGTCGCTGCCGTCCATCGCCAGCAGCCTCACCACCATGACCGGCTGACCGTCCTCGGTCACCTTCACCTTCTTGGTGGCGAAGTCCTTGGCCGCAGTCGGCGGGGACGTGGAAAACGCGTTCGCCGAATACTTCAACGACATGCCGTCACGGCATACCGGCTCGCGCCAACCCCGCCGAGGTAGTACGAACGGCATCCGTCGTGACTCCTCCGCTCCCTGAAGGGAGCGGCTTCTCGCTAAGCCGCTTGCGCAGCCTGGCGAAGGGCAAGCCCTGCCCTCAAGATGTTGACCGCCGCATTCACGTCAGCGTGCGCGGCATGCCCGCACGCCGTACAGGCGAACCCGGCCTGGGTGACGCGGTTCTCCCGTGCGCTGTGCCCGCAGCGGGCGCAGGTGCGGGAGGTGCCGGCGGGGTTCACCGCGATCAGCTTGCGACCGGCGCTTTCAG